>JBMOKT010000014.1:0-98138 GCA_049323895.1 Bacillota bacterium
ATGTTCATGAATTTAGTGGCAAAATATAGTATATCTTTCGTGCTCATATCGGTTTTTACGTGGGTATTTATTTCCTTAATAAGGCTGGGAATCTTTGGTATAGTAGCAAATGATTTTACGTGATCCGCCATTGCAGATAAGAACTTCTGCTGGCGTTCCACCCTGCCTATATCCCCTTTTCCATCACTGCGGAAACGCACATAAGCCAGGGCGTCATAACCGTTAAGCTTCTGAAGTCCTGGTTGTAAATCGATATCTTCCTCTGGATAAAGCATACGTTTTTCTACGTTGAGGGTCACCCCTCCCAGAGTATCGATTATGTTTTTAAAGCCTTGAAAGTTAACCTCTATGTAAAAATCTACGGTTTTATCTAAAAAGTCCTCTACTGTTTTTTGGGCAAGCTCCGCTCCGCCATAGGCATGGGCGTGGCTTATCTTCTCAAGGTTCTTTCTGCCGGGTATTTTTACCCTTGTATCTCTGGGAATAGAAAGCATCTTTACTTGTTTTTCATTAGGAAAAAGGGACGCTAATATTAAAGTGTCTGAGCGAGAGGGCTCATTGTCCCTCTCGTCAGTTCCAATAATCAAAACAGTATAAGGACCGTTTTTTTCTTGTCCAATTGGCACTTCCTGATCTACTAGACCTGTTTCTGCTTTGGTAACAGGTGCAAACATGATATCGGCTAACTTAAAGCCGATAAAAGTCATTGCAAAGAAAGCGGCTATTATTACATATAGATAGAATTTGCTGCGGCGTTTAGGCTTGGGGGCTTCGGATGTAGCTCCTTTGCGACGAGACAATCTTGATAAGTCACTCAATTTAGGCACCTCCTTTGGGGTGGGATTGGCTTGCTGGTTTAGCTATTGCGTCTGACAAGCTTTATGGTGAAGATTGTTAGTCTGATACAAACCTTATTTATTGCTAAGGATTTTTTGAATGTAGCTGTCAATCATGTTATCAATATTTATACATTCATTATTAAAGTAGTTCCATTTTTCCTCGTCTAAATAGCCTAAATCTTTGCACAGCATCAGATAGCACCTTGATTCGCTCAATGAACCTTTCGCAATAAACAGAAATTGTACAAACTCTTTTTTATACTGCCGTTTACAACCTTCGGCAATATTTCCAGGAACGGAGATAAGAGACCTTTTAAGTTGACTCTCCAACCCATACCTCTCGTTATCTGGAAATTTAATGTTGCATTCATAAAAGTCAGTTACCAGTTTATATGCTTTTTTCCATACTCTTAATTCTTCAAAACTCTTAATCATTTTTCCTCACATAGTATATCAAAAATAAGAAATTGCGTCAGACGGGAAATATTACTATATAGTAATTAGTCAGACGCAATATTTTAACATTATTCTTGTGTCAGACGCTCAATCTAGCTTAGAAGTACATCAGACTAGCAAGCTAGACCCATAAGTTAATATCAGACGCGTAATGTTAGCACAAAAGTATATCGGACTAACGAGCACCACCCACTGGGCATTTAGATGTTATTTTTCTCTTGTGTTACTTCTTTAGCTATTGTATGAATCTGTTGGGTGGAGGTGCGAAGTTGTTCTTCCAACTGTGCCAGATTGGGCTCCCAGTACCAGAGGCCGTCTATTTTTTCATTCTTGCCCGGTACTACTACTGATATTATATTATTGTTCATAATGTCAGGAGCTAATTTGGCTAAGGCAAATATCTCCCTGACAGGTACATCTGTTTCTACGTTTTCTTGCATGAGTTTAACTAATTCAGGGAAATTCTTAAGTCCTTCTACACTAAAGATTTTCTTGGACAGCAGTTCGATAACCTCTTGCTGTCTTTTGGCTCTGCCGATATCGCCTTCGGAGGTATAGCGGTAACGGGAATATGCCAGGGCATCTGCACCGTTTAATGTTTGCAGACCTGGGTATAAGTCTATGCCTTCGGCTCTATATTCCATACGGATGGGTACATCTACCTCGATGCCCCCTACCGCATCAACTATCTTGGTTAAGCTGTTGAAGTTTACAATAACGTAACGGTCAACTTTGACTCCAAGGAAATCTTCAACAGTTTTCTTAGCTAAATCTACCCCACCGTAAACAAAAGCAGCATTTACTTTGTCCCATGCTCCTTTGATTTTTACCCGGGTATCCCGGGGAATGGATACCAGGCGCGCCTTGCGGCTTTCGGCATCAACTGTGGCAAGCATAATGGTATCTGTTCTGGTTTTAAATCCCTTGGGTGTATCAACACCCAAAAGCAGGACTGTATATTCTCCCAGTTGATTTGCTATTTCGTTTTTTTCTTTTTCCTCTTGCTTTTGCTGTTCTTTAGCTGGATCAAAAGCGTCCCTTTGGGGGTTAGTATCCAGGGTGAAATATGAGTTATAGAGCCAGGAGGTAAATAACCCCAGCACAAGAAACGCTGCCGCTGCATATAATAGTTTTTTGTTACGAATCATCAACATTTTAAAACACCTTCTTTTTTTAAGTGGCTAGTTGTTAGTTGGCTAGTGGCTAGTTGATTAAAAAAACAAAGCCACGGATAAACACTGATAAAACATAATTAAATTTAGTAATATTATAATTTATGAATTATTTAAGGTTTATGGTAATTCGCATTTTATTTTAGCACTCTAGTGATGATAATAACAAGTGCAATTTTTACCTAACATAGTTAAGAAGCTACAGTGGCTACAGTGGCTACAGAAAAAGATTAAAGCGGAGATCGCCACGCGATATAGGAACGGGGACACACCTCCTTTGTAGTCAAGCCCTGCCCATGAGGTATGTCCCCGAATATATGTGATGACAGGGTTAAGAATTAAAGCAGACGCAATATGTTTACCTAGGAGTACATCAGACGCTGAATATTCACCCGGAAGTATGTCAGACTCGTAATCTTCACCCCTAAGTACATCAGACCCAATAAAATAACTCCTAAGTAGTCATCATTTTATTATTGTTGCTGTGCGGGTGTCGTTGTTCCACTCGACCTGGGCACCGATGGACTGCCCCATAAAGCGGAAAGGAACAAGGGTCCTTCCCTCGTGTATAAAGGGTGGTGCGTCCAGGGGTATCCCCTGGCCATTGACGTAGGCTTGGCTTTTGCCAATAAATAATTCAATAGTATTGCTACCCACACTATACGTAACCTTCTGTAAATTCTGATCCCAATTAAAGTCTGCCCCAAAAGCCTCTCCGATAAACCTCACCGGCACATAAGTTCTGCCATTTTCTATGCAGGGCGGGACATCTAATATTTTTGCCTGTCCGTCGATATAGGCGGTTGTTTTATCTATAACTACATCTACTTTCATTGATAATTTTGCCTTTATTGCTGCCAACTGTTTTTCAATGTTGGCAAATTCGTTGTCTAGGGCAGTTAGCTGTTGGCGAACGGGGTATAGTTTAGTATATAGAAAATGCTCGATATAGCTTTGTGTCACGAGTTCAGGAGGATTATGGGAAGCGGAAAGAAGCATCACTACCAAAGTTATAACTAATATTGTAAGCAAACTTTTATGCAAAGGAATCAACTCCAAAATCATGCTAATATGGACAAGTATTAGATAAGAAAATAATTCTACAAAGTTACCTTTTTTCCTCCGGAATATAAGAAAAACCTGGTCACAGGTTTTTCGTGGCTACAGAAAAAAGATTAAAAAAGGAGATAGTCACGCGATAAAATAATCCTTAATATAGGAGACGCGGAAAAGCAGTTGGGGGTTCCAACTGCTTAACTTCACTTGGTATGCAGCTTCATTTTAAGTGGAGATCGCCACGCGATATAGGAACGCGCTCGCGATGACAGGGTTAAATTTGAAGTTAGCAGATTACTGAACTTGCGATGCCAAAATATACATTTTCAATTCTCAATTTTCCATTATCAATTATATCCTTTTCTGTAGCTACTGTAGTTTCTGTAGCCACTGTAGCTACCTATCCTAAAGTAAATCCACTTCAGGGATTTACTTTAGGATAGTTAATCTAAGTCTCATATTTTCTTTAATCTTATTGACGTCATATTCTACCCGGCCGTTTTCGATTTCAAAAAACTTGCCATTAATCTCCAGGGCGCCGTTAAAGGGTTGGTTTATCCCTTTATCCCAAATATGAAGTATTACTGTACCTTTGGTTTTTTTCAATACTGACTCGGGGATAGGCGATACTACAAGGTCTAATTCAGGACTGGTGATGGAATTGATATTTACTACATCCCCCAGGCTCATAGTGAGCTGATATTTCGTTTTGTCGGTATTATATGCGCTTAAAGATGCGGAACTGTACACCACTACTTCCCAGGTCCCTGGGTCGGGGATATAGGCTGTGGCGGTGGTTTTATTTTTCCTGGATAAGGCATAGGGAGCCAATCCTGCATAGTCGCTCATGTTTTCTTCAAAGCCAAATGGGTTAATCAAGTGCACCCTTCCCCGTCCTTCATAACTGCCGCTGGTATTGGGAAAAATCTCTAATTCGGCTCTGATGTAATTGCTGCCATCGGGGACAGCAACAAAATACCTGGCTAACTGGGCCGGTTCCAGACTGCCCATGATAACTGAGGTGTAAGGTCTCTGTTTATGCAGCTCTTCACCAACTGCGATATTTATAGGTATCTCGATCTCCACTCCTGGAACAGCAGGATCATCACCTCTAAGTACCGCACTGTATAGACCCGGTTTTTCCGGAATGGAAAAATGGATGGGTATTTCCCGCTTCCCGCCCCTCATAACATGGGTGGTTTTAAGTTCAGATCTAACCCATGATTCGGTAGAAGTCCATTCTAATAGGTAATCCCTGTTATCAGTATTTGTTAAGTTGAACATCAGCCTTTGAGGAACATATTCACGGGCAAATACCCCCGGTCCTGAGCCGTATTCTGGACTGAATAAGGTTCCGCTGAGCCTGCGTTCTCCTTTAAGGGATTTAAGTTTATTTAAGGCTTCGTAAGCATCCAGGACTCCGTGGCCATCTTCAATGGAAGCAAACTGGCGCAGGTCCCTGGCTCCTTCTTCTATAGCCCGTTTGATAAAGTAGGGGTTAGCCCTAATGCCCAGTTTATCTGCCGCCTGAAGCAGATGGGCTGCCACTCCGGCAACATGGGGTGCCGCCATACTGGTTCCTTCTGTCAGCATATAGGGATTGTTCATCCATCGGGGCACTGTGGAAACAGCACTACCCGGTGCCGTTATGGTTGGATACCAGGCACCATCCCTGCGGGGTCCGATGGAACTGAAATAGTAAAGGCTGTCTTGACCAACATCATAACCAAAATCGGCGTCCCACATCCTGGGGGACACAAAGGCTCCTACACTAATGGCACTATCGGCATCGGCAGGTGCGGCCACGGTATTGATGCCGGGTCCTGTATTGCCCGCTGCCGTGACTACCACCACACCGTATTTTTCAACTACTTCATTTACTATCTTGGCCAGCTCACTTTGCCCCGGCTCTATATCCTGATACTGCCCAAGGCTGATATTGATAATATTGGCTCCATGAAGAGCAGCATATCTAATGGCTTCAATAATGTTCTTGGGTTCGGCATAGCCGTCCCTATCTACTGCTTTCAAGACCATTAACTGCGCCCCGGGAGCAATTCCCCGCAGTTTTCCATTGGAAGCAATTATGCCGGCTACGTGGGTACCATGTCCGGAAATATCACTAGCCAACTGCACATAGCTGCCGTCTTCCCCAATATCGACTACTACAAGAGCCAGTTCGTTTTTATCAAATTCCAGCAGGATGTAATCGTGGCTTTTGCGGTATATCATTAGAGCTTTTTCGTCGGCAAAGCTATGGTCATTGTTGGCATCTACATAGACTGTGTCATATTCTCCTGCCTTGGCGGCATCGGCAACCAGTATTGCTGCCTCCACAGGCTCCTTGCTGTAGTCAATTAATTCTAATGGTGCAATGTCATTAAGGTTAATGGTGCCCATCTTAAAGATTCCGCTCTTGGAGGGTATATCACCAATGGTATATTCAGCGCTATTCCAGCTTAAACTTGTTCCGGCTGTGGTTTTTGGAACCTGATAGGCATTTACGATTCCTTCCAGGGTAAAATCTACCCAGTCCACAATCTTGTTTTTACCGTCTGTTGTCATCTGCAGATCGGGGTGGGAAGGATCTACGCCGGTATCAATTACTGCCACTATTTTACCTCTGCCGTCGGTCCCCGCAGAGGTCATTAAGGACGGCAGATTTATTTCAGCTTTGGTTGTTTCCAGGCTTTTAGTGATATTATCTAAATCCATGGGCAGCCGGGGGTTAAAAAGATTAGCGGGTATTACCGCAACATCATTGCTGCCGCTTCCTTGGGGACGGAGTTTGGGAAGTTTGCGGGCTTCCAAATAAATAGGGATATTCCCTAGTTTTATCTCCTTTTTTTGTATCAGGACTGCCTCGCCCATTACATTGAGTTTTACCGCTAAGGGGTCTCCACTATTTAAACTGCTCAAGGAAACAGGTCTGCCTGCTGAGATGATCAGCACATCATCCCCTATGGGCATTTCTATGGAGTTATTGTCGACCTGGATTCCCATTTTTTTATTATCAGTATCTATTTGTTCCAAGACACCTATATAGTCATACTTGTCCCCTTTGAGGTCCAGCCAACGGTTAATAAAAGCTGATGCTTCAGCCACGGTGACCCTTGCTTCCGGGCGGAAGGTATTATCGGCATAGCCACCTACTAATCCCAGGCGAACACCTTCATTAATGGAAGGCCGAGCATATTCGGGAATATCATCGGCGTCGTCAAAGGTCAGATACTGCTTGTCTAGCGGAATCTCCTCCAGTCCCATAACCCTGAGAAGCATGACAATCATTTGATCTCGGCGAAGTTCTTCCTCGGGGCGGAATATAACATCAGAATAACCCCCTACCAGCCCCCTTTCCTTGGCGGCAATAATATAGCCTTTAAGGAGGTGATTGTTTGGCACATCATGAAAGGGGGAGGGTGCACCCTGCAGCCTTAAAGCCTCTAGTTTTAAGCCCGCTCCTGTGACAATCATCTTGGTAAAATCAGCCCTAGTTACAAAACCCTCGGGGTTAATTGTTTCCCCCTGAATTATTCCCTGGGCGTTCAGCTCCAGCATGTCAACTGCAGCCCAGTGGTCAAGGGGTATTTCTGCAGCTGTGACGGTGAAGGGAATGAAAAAAATGAAAAAAAGTGCAGTTATTAAATATGTAAATGATTTATTTCTCGGCATAGTTTCTACCTCATTTAGAAATTTTTGTTACTTGTGTTGTTCTACATAGGAGCAATGCAATCCTTCCTAAAGGTTCTGGAAATATTGCAATTATTAACCATCTTGGCTGCGGGCTTAGGAAAGAAGGCTGCCCATTAATAATTTTCGAAGGGCAATTTATAATTATGTACATAATAGACGAGTAAATAGACAAAATGTTCCAATATTTTACTAACGAAATAATTTGTTAAAAAATAATTCTAAAAATTTCATAAAATTTATTTCAATTTTCTTTGGTTTTAGGTTATAATAGGGGTAACACATAGTGAAACATTGTACAAAGCTAGATAATTTAGTGAATCTTATCACTAGTATAAAATTTTGTTAAACTTTAGGAGGTTATAGAAATGACAGACACTCAAATTGCCAGCCTTAGAAGGGAACGAAGCAGACTTTTGGATGCTTGGCGGGCTGCCAGCTCCGGTCAAAAGAATACAATCTTAATGCGTATAACTGATATTGATGAAGAATTAGAGCTTTATCAACCAGAGAAAAAGGAACCTAAGTTCCGTAAGTTCACCAAGAATAATTTTCAACTACTAAGGCAGGTATAGGCTTTTAGCCTATACCTGTTTGTACTTAGAGGAACATGTTGGTAATTTTTGTACAAAAATTACCAAGGTAAAGATAAAGGTAGGCTTATGTTGCATTCTGCATGAAAGGTAAAGGTTATATCGGAACGGGGACACACCTCTTTTATAGTCAAGCTCCGACCATGAGGTATGTCCCCGAATATACGCAAGTACATTCTCCATTCTCAATTTTCAATTTTCCATTACTACTTTACCTGTCTCATTATGTTTACCCAGAAGCTTACCTTCGCCTGACGGGAAATATAAACCAATTAGCTTACCTAAAAAAACTTCACTCTGAAGTTTTTTTATTGTGTCATTTCGTAGACAACGTTGTGCCAGTCGTAGGGGTCAATTAGCCAATAGGTTTTGCCTGCCATTTCAACTTTTTCTCCCCACAGTACTGTTTTGTACAGTTGGGAGTGGTTGAGATTGCTGAATACCTTATAAAGATCCCACAAACCGCTAACCCCTATATCTGATTGAACATTGGCGATAAAGATAGAAATCAGTTTTGGAACCTGAAGGACCATTTTGGGCTGTGCTATTTTCTCCGCCAGGGATTGCAAGATTTCATCATCTTTATCTGAAACGGGGCGGACAAAAAGATTGGGTATATCTATATTTTCATTTTCTACATACAAGGGTCCTATTAACTCACTTAGTTCTACTAGTCCTTTTTGATCCGCAACCATATGATAGGGCAGATCTATTTCCAAACACTGGCTTAATATTTTTTTAAGATTGTTAATACCGTACTGAGAGTATACTTCCCTCAAAGAGAGCATTTGGTTATTTACCTTTAATGTTGTTCTGGTGGGCAGAAAGATTCCTGCTGATTTTCTGTTCGCTTTATTAATAGAGTAAACAGAAATCATCTCTAAGTTGCCATCTGCTACTCCGAGACACAGAATGTTGGTATTATTAGATTGTTTATTGAGGTGTTTGTCTTCCCGTACAATTTTTTCCGTAGATTGAGTAGTCTGACTGCTGTTTAATTGTGTTTCCTTTTCTGTTTCATTAGAATGCTTTTCTACTTTATCTTTTTCATTTTCTGTATCTTTCGCTTCGGAAGTATTCTCAACTTTCGGTTCCGAGTTTTCAATTATTTCATTTGGAATTTCTGCAGTATTTTCCCGAGGCGCTTCTGTAGTTTGGTTTTGTTGTTCTTTTCCGCTATTAGAATTGGTATTAATATCTTCGGGTATTTCCGAGAGTAAATTCTGCTTTTGGTTCTGCTGATTGCCATTTGGGCTTGCAGTGGCAAACATAAAGGAAAGGGTTATGATAAGGATAAAGCTTAGGGACATAGTTACTATAAGCAGGGTTGATTTTCTATTCAAAGGTTTCAACTCCAATCAGTGTGATAATTTGAGAGTTTGAGAGTGTGAAAGTATTAAAGTATTAAAGTTTAAAATACTATTATGGATATTATTGACAAAAAAAGACTTAGACAAACGTAATTGTTTTTGGGGACATATTTATTAGTAAGTGGCTAGTTGTTAGTGGCTAGTTGGCTAGCATAAAAAAAGCAACCAGGGGTTACTGGTTGCTATATACACTATTTATCTATAGAATTGTCAGGAATATCTGCCGTTGAGGGTTCATCGTCGTTGGTGGAGGCAAGGTTTTTGGAAAGGTCTTCATATAGGATTTTAGCTAAACCAATGCCGCCGGATTTACTCATCTTGAGGGCATATTGCTCGTCCAGCATATCCTCAAATATTTTTTCGCCCTGGCTCTTAGGTAAGAGACCCCCTTCGGGGATGGCTGCCCGCATCTGGGATATCATCTGATGGATAAACAAACTCTCGAATTCCTGGCAGGCATTTATGAGTTTCTCCTTATCCTGAGAGCTTTGGGCTTTTTTTAGTACTTCTGAGAATTTGCTTTCGGAGTTTTTAAGCCTGCTCTCGTTGATGCTATATGTATTCATCCCTTGAATAGGATCTAGTTTCATTTCTTCACCTCGTTTTCCCACTCATGGGTGAGCTTGTTAGTCTGATGTGCTTCTAGGGTAGATTATGCGTCTGATATTTACTCATTAGTGTAGCTTGTTAGTCTGATATGCTTATATGCTAGATTGAGCGTCTGACATGCTTATGGGTGTAGCTTGTTAGTCTGAATTACTAAAGGGTCTAGCTTGAGCGTCTGACACAAGCGTTTTTTGAGCAGACGCAAAATGTTGCCCAGGAGTATGTCAGACTAGCTATTTTAACCCAGGAGACTGTCAGACGAAAAATATTAACTTCCTGGTATATCAGACTAGCTATTTTAACCCGTAAGTACTGTCAGACCAAAAATATTCACTATCTGGCAGGTCAGACTAGCTATTTTAACCCGTGAGAATTGTCAGACTAAAAATATTCACTACCTGGTAAGTCAGACCCGTAATGTTTACCCTATAGTATGTGTGACCTTAAATTTATCTTCTCAGGTTATTCGTCATTCCCAGGATTTCGTCTGTTGTTTGGATGGTTTTGGTGTTTATCTCATAGGCCCGTTGGGCTGTTATCATTTGAACCATTTCTTCTACTACGTTGACATTGGAATTCTCAAGGAAAAATTGCTTTATCATACCAAAGCCTACTTCACCGGAAATACCGTCCTGTGCTTCTCCGGAAGCAGAGGTAGGAAGGTATATGCTGCCCCCATTCTTTTCTAAACCTGTTGGGTTATTAAATCTCGCTAAACCGATAGTACCTACTTCTGTTGAATCAGACTCTCCGTCAACTAAAGCGAAAATTACTCCTTCTTCCATTTGAATCTCCCTTGTATTATCAGGTATCTGCAGGGAGCTATTGCTTTCGTCTAATAAACGGAAACCGTCGGAATTAACAATGTAATTCTCATCATCCAGTCGGCATGCACCGTTTCTGGTATATCCTATCGCACCGTTAGGCATTTGAACCTTAAAAAAGCCTGCTCCTTCTATGGCTATGTCAAGTTGATTGCCTGTTTGCTGGAGTATACCCTGTTTGAAATCTACCAATGTTGAGGATAATCTGACACCTGTACCAACTTCTACCTGTACAGGCTTTTCTCGGGTGGCAATCTGCATTTTCTGATATATTAAATCTTGGAAGTTTACTCTGTTCTTTTTATATCCTGTGGTATTCACGTTTGCAAGATTATTGGCAATTGTATCCAAAAGAAGCTGTTGGGAATTCAAACCTGATCCGGCGGTATATAGGGATCGTAACATGTTATCTACCTCCATTTTATTAGGTTAGTGGCTAGTTGTTAGTGGCTAGTGGCTAGTAAAAAAGCACATTTTAATGTAGCTTAATTGACGTGACATCGTGTCATCGTGACATCGACAATAACAAGTTCCCGCGGTCGGTTGGGAACTTAATGGAGGCTTCTGCATTGCAGTCCGGCCTCATAAACTAAATCTAAACTAATCGAGTTTAGATTTAGGTAGCTACAGTATCTACAGTGGCTACAGAATTTAAACTTTGTTAGTGTATAATTTTAGTGACACTACTCATTTTCGATTTTCAATCCTCAATTATCCTTTACCTTCTAAGCCTACGGCTTAGACTCGTCCTACTTCGTTGATGACCTTCTCCAAAGTCGAGTCGTAGGCTTGGACAACTTTTTGATTTGCTTCATAAGCCCTTAGATTTCTAAGGTACTGAGTCATACCTTCAATAGGATGGGCGTTGGATTGTTCCAGATAACCCTGCAGCAGTTTCCCTTGTGCTTCAATGGGGGGATTTTCTGAAGTAAATAAGTTGCTCCCTACTTTATCTGGTTCAATCAGGTCTACCATAATCAGGGTATCTACATATTCTCCGTCTACGAAAACTCTACCGTCCTCATGAAAGTCTATCAACTCCCCGGTTATTTCTAAGGGGCCATTCTCTGCCATAACCAGAAAACCGTCATCATTGGTCAACTGAGCGTTATGACTTAAATCAAAGGAGCCGTTACGGGTATAGAACCTCTCTCCTTCAGCATTTTCTATGACCAAATATCCTTTTCCGTGAATTGCCAGGTCCATGTCCCGACCTGTGTTTACTAATTCACCCTGGATATTAAAATAGGTTATTACATCATCTACCTTGACTCCTCTGCCTAAGGTACCAATGGGAGTTTGGGGGGAGGCTGCAGGTCGTTCATAGTTTATCATACTATTTAGTTTTGCCTGAAAGGATTTAAAAAGAACTTCTTCTTTCTTATAACCGCCGGTTTTGGAGTTGGTGAGGTTGTTAGTTTCTATTTCGTTTCTGAACATTATAGAGCTCAAACCGGTAGCTGCTGTATATAGTCCTCTGAGCATGGAAACCTCCTTTTTTAGTGGCTAGTGGCTAGTGGCTAGTGGCTAGTGGCTAGTGGCTAGTGGCTAGTTCATTATGCCAGTTTGATAGTGTGATAGTTATATTTATATTAGCATAAACCACTAAAATAGTTCTATGAATATATATCGGTTGGGATTTGTTATTGTTTAGTATAATATTAAAAAAAGTGGCTACAGTGGCTACAGTGGCTACAGAAAAATAGCTTTAAATATTTCGCTTCGCTAGATTAAGATTCTGCACAACAAGTTGTGCTAGATTTAGAGAGCAAAAAGACTCAAAAACAGAGGTCGCCACGGGATAGAGGAACGGGGACACACCTCTTTAATAGTCAAGCTCTGACCATGAGGAATGTCCCCGAATATACGCGATGACAGGGTTAAAAATTCTAGCCACTAGCCACTAACAACTAGCCACTCACATTACTTTCTTCGTATGTATCTTGCCTTCTTGAAGGATGTCCAGGTTCTGTAAAGCTAAGCCTGTACCTAATGCCACGCAGGAGATAGCATCGTCGGGCACTAGGGTGGGCAGACCTGTCCTCTCAGAGAGCAGGGTATCAAGACCATTAAGCAATGCACCGCCTCCAGTCATGACAATGCCTTTATTCATGATATCACCGGCTAATTCAGGGGGTGTTTTTTCTAGTACTTCTTTTACTGCACCTATTACTCCGTCTACAGCATCAGCCAGTGCCTCATAGGCCTCTTCTGCTGTGATGGTTATGGTTTTGGGAAGACCGCTTACTAAGTCCCGGCCACGGACTTCCATCTTATCCCCTACCCGATTGGCGGGATAGGCTGTACCTATTTCCTTTTTTACTTCTTCGGCAGTACGTTCACCGATCATCAGATTAAACTGCCTGCGCACATACCTGACGATTGCTTCGTCAAATTTATCGCCACCGATGCGGATGGATTTACTGCATACTACTCCGCCCAAAGAAAGAACTGCCACATCAGTTGTACCGCCACCGATATCTACTACCATGCTTCCGCTGGGCTCGGAAATATCTATTCCCGCCCCTAAAGCAGCAGCAACCGGCTCTTCGATTAAGTATGCCTGTTTTGCTCCTGCAGCCACTGCAGCCTGTTTGACTGCCCGCTCCTCGACACTGGTTACACCGGAAGGTATACAGACCATTACCCTAGGCTTGAAAAACAGCCGTTTCCCGATAGCTTTATCGATAAAGTATCTGAGCATCTTCTCAGTTACTTCATAGTCAGCGATAACTCCGTCCCTTAGAGGTCTGATGGCTACAATATTGCCAGGGGTCCTCCCCAGCATCCGCCTTGCTTCGTCGCCTACGGCTATTATCTGACCGGAGTTTTTGTCCAAGGCAACAACTGAGGGTTCATTTAATACAATTCCCTTTTTCTTTACATAGACAAGCACACTGGCTGTACCAAGGTCTATGCCGATGTCTTCACCGAAATTAAAAAACACGAAGTAATCCCCCCCTCTAACAGCTTGTCCACATTTAATATGCTGCTTTTACGCAGTTATAAAGCAATGGAGAAACGCGTGCTATTTAAACCGGACATGCACGCATTTCCTGTTGCAATACATCCAACTTTGGTTATAATTCCCTTGGAAACTTATTCTACAAGACGGGATGTTTTCCTCTTTTATTTGAAAAGTTAATAAAATTATTTTATTAAGACGACTGCGGAATGTGATAAGTATAAAAATGAAAAATAGCGTCCACTTTATCAGAATATTAATTCTTTTTAAACCGCATCTTCGTCTGTTGGTTCCATATATTTTCTCTTAGTAGCTTCCCCGCCCCTGAGATGCCTTTCCGATTTGTTCTTTTCCAATACTTCTCTAACCTGGTTTGCCAGATTCTTATTAATTATTGGCAGTCTTTCGGTCATATCCTTATGTACGGTGCTCTTGCTTACTCCAAATACTGCTGCAGTCTGCCTTACAGTATGGGCAGACTCCAATATATACTCACAAATCTCCAAAACCCGCTTCCGTATGTATTCTTGCATTGTCTGACCTCCCCGTTCATCTCTTCACCTTATGTATATGGGAGGTTATGGGAAAAAATAACTACTTTCTTAAAGACAAGTACAAAATCTTCCTACAGGAGAATCTGCATTTGATAAGGATAGATCAAAATGTTATATTTTTATTTCTTTTTATTTGAATAGCTAGATCTCCAATTGCTTGAAAGCCATCCCAATCAGTTTATCTGCATGATCAGCCATAAATAAGGGAATATTCAGAAGGTCATCATCCAGGCGCAGGTTATTCAGCGAAAACCGCACACGAAGTTTGACCTTATCACCATATTTTTCTTTGAACTTCTTGAGACTCTTGCTTTCCACATTGGTTTCTGATTTTACCTCCACGGGCAAAATATCGTTTTCTCGCTGGATTAGAAAGTCAACTTCATACCGTGGATTATCCATCGTCCAATATCTGGGTATGGACTCAAACTGGTTTCTCAGAGCTTGCAGGATGTAATTCTCGCTGAGTGCCCCTTTAAACTCCACAAAAAGCCGGTTGCCTTCACTGAAGGCAGAAGGCGCTAAGAGGGATAACCGGCGTAACAACCCAACGTCCACCAGATACAGTTTGAAGGCAGACAAGTCATCATATGCCGAAATCGGCAGCCCCGGCGCACTGCTCCGGTATATCTTATAAGTCAGGTTTGCGTCACAAAGCCACTGCAGCGCGTCCTCGTATTCTCTCGCCCGGGCTCCTTCCTTAACGACTTTATATATAAATTTCTTGTTCTCCCTGGCCAGTTGCGAAGGTATTGACTTCCATATGAGCGATATCTTTGGAAAATCCTTGGGATCAGGATGCTTGGCAAAATCCCGTTCATATGCCCCTAGAATATTAGATAGCACCTGTTGCATAAGTTCAACATCCCTGTCTTCCGTCCAGGATCGGACGGATTCCGGCATTCCACCTGTAACAAAATACATCTTAAGCTTCTCATATAGTGGGTTGAAAAATGCATCAGGAATTGGCTCAATCCTCTCTATGCTGTCCATGTAAGATGCAAAGTTGCTATCGCCGTTGGCCATTAAAAACTCAGTAAAGATCATCGGTCCGATTTCTAAAAAGTCCACTTTGCCAACAGGAAAAGAAGCAGGCTTGGATAATGCAATGCCCAAGAGGGAGCCTGCACAGGCTACATTATAGTGGGGTGTATTTTCACAAAAATATTTCAGTGTATTTAGAGCATTAGG
Organism: Bacillota bacterium; assembly: GCA_049323895.1. Taxonomy (GTDB): domain Bacteria; phylum Bacillota; class Peptococcia; order Peptococcales; family BICA1-8; genus JBMOKT01. The sequence continues at coordinate 15,317 of JBMOKT010000014.1, forward strand.
GCACTCCTGTATCTCATCAAAAACAATGAGTGTATCTTCCGGCTTATCTCGTTTGATGCTTTCACCGCTTGCCATCATCAGGTTTTGCAGAATGCGTTCCACATCTTTTGTGTTTTCAAAAAACTGCTTATATTCCGGATGTTCGTCAAAGTTAAAATAGGCGATGTTTTTATAATAACGCCTGGCAAATTCTTTAAGGAGCCAGGTCTTGCCCACCTGCCGGACGCCTTTTAATATAAGCGGTTTACGATGCTTGGAATTTTTCCAGCGCAGCAGCTTTTGCATAATCAGTCTTTCCACAATATCACCTCCACATTTTTATGCATATTTTGCGTATTAAAATCACATTTTTATATACTATTATAACCATGTTTCCAATATTAGTCAATTATATCACACTATCTTATATGTTTTAGTATCTACAATCACATTTCTGTGAAAATCAGTGATATACTGCAACAACAGAGAAAAAGAGCAGAAGTTCTCTACTCTTTTAAATATTTCAGGGGGTCTACCCACTGATTTTGTTCTTTAAGTTGGAAATGGAGATGAGAACCTAAATCTGACTCTTCCGTTCCAGGTGCTCCTGCCTGTCCTATCTTTTGACCTGCTTTTACTGATTCCCCTTCTTTCACAAGGGCTTGGGTCAGGTGTGAGTAGTATGTTGTCCACCCTTTGCCGTGTTCTATTTCAATGGCTATTCGTTCACCCGAATTACTTACTACTGAGACTACCTTGCCGTCGGCAGCTGCTGTTACATAATCCCCCGGATTTGTACTGATATCTATTCCTGGGTGAAGGCGATAATCGTCGTAAATTTGGGAATAGGCTAGTTCGTAATTTGTTAACACAGTGCCCCGAATAGGCCAAGTTAAATTAGTGACTGGTGACTGGTGATTAGTGACTGGTGGATTTTTTTTAGTTACCGGTGGTTTTGATTCAGTGGCTGGGGATTCATTTTTTGTAACCGGTGTTTTTTGTTCAGTGACTGATGACTGGTGATTGGTGACTGGTGGATCGTTATTAACATTTGGGGATTCATTGTTAGTGTTCAGTGAATTTTCTCCAGCGGTCAGTGGTTCTTCGGCAATGCTGATGTCTGCGGCTGGTTTTATTCTATTTAGCATGAAGCTTAAGGTTAGAGTGAATATAAATAAAATTAACAACAAATAGACTCCGTATTTCTTTAAATGTTCACTGTAATTATCCAATAGTTGATTAAGCTTTTCTTTGTACATTTTAATCACGCTCCTCTGCTATATGTTTTCCATTTTTATGGAAAACTAGACATAAAAAGCGGCAGCTTTTTTATGCCTGAGCGGCTAATTTTTGGAGCTAGTGACATAAGTGTAAGAGTGTTTTCCCTATGATAGTGTCAGACGCAATATATTCACCCAAAAGAACATCAGACTAACAATCTTCGCCCAGAAGTACACCTGCTCACTTCATCTTTATAATCTGTGCTCCCTGGTAGTAGTGTTTAAGGATTTCATCATACTTTTTCCCTTCTTTTGCAAAGGCGTCAGCACCGTATTGGCACATACCTACTGCATGACCATAGCCCCTTGTAATGAAGGTTATGGTATCTTTGCTAATTTCCCAGGAAAACCAGGTGGATTTTAATCCCAGCTTAGTGCGGACCTCTGTACCCTGGTAAGTCTTACCCCCGATACTAATTGATTTAATACGCCCGGTGGAGGTTTTATCCAGTACTTTTATATACTGGTTAGTGCTTCCCTGAAGTTTGCTGGCGGGGACCGCTTGAAGATTGGACCCTAGTGCCACATCTATATTCTTAATAGGTATTGTCTTGGTATCACGGATATGCTTATCCTGATGCTCTATACAGTCAACACTTTTCAGGTAGGGAAAGCTGTATTTCCAAACATCACCGGAATCCTCTGTTTTCCCCCCACCACAGCTGGCATGATATACAGGGTCTATTATCTTGTTTTCAAATGCCAGGATTTCCCCTTTGGTGTCCTTTACTGCCTTTTCAATTTTCTTTTTATATTTTGCGTAATCCCAACGTCCCCATTTTTCTTTCATCTCGTCATCACCTGTCCATGCCTGGGATACACCGGGATTAGTTGTAATATCGGCCTGGGGATGGTATTGCTTCATTGCAGGGTCTGCCTCAAGCAATCTCTTATAAGCATAAGTCCTGGCAGCTACTGCTTGAACTTTAAGAGCTTCTGAGTCAAAGGATGCAGGCATTTCTGCCGCTACAACTCCTGCTATGTAGTCTTCAAAGTCTAATTGCATAAGCTTTTGGGTTTGATAATTATAGACGTTTATAGGCCTTTCCATATCTTTTATCTCCACCTCGGAATCGTAATCAACTACCAGCAGAACAAACACGGGTATAATTACAATTACTGCAAGAAGAATTATAGTTCCCCATAAAAAATATCGTCCCATTTTGATCACCTCGTTTTGAGGCAAAGTCTTTGGACTTTGCCGTGGCTACAGAAAAACATGGAAACAAAATTAAAGAACACTTTAAAGGAAAAGAGTGTCTATAAAGTTTATGAGGGAAAATGTTATTCTAGAATAACAAGATTTCGCTTCGCTAGATTGAGATTCCGCACAACAAGTTGTGCTAGATTTATAAAAAATACTGGTCACTGACAACTGATATCTAATCACTGGGCACAGAGTTCAACCCATGTCATCGCGAGCGCAGCGTGGCGATCTCCTCCACAAAAAAAGCTGAGTACAATAGTACTCAGCAAATGTTAGCCATTATTTAAATCTAGCGAGCGGAAGCATAGCGTAATCTTAATCTAGCGCAGCAAAATACTTATAAAAATAAGCGCAGCTTATTTTTATTCACGATCGATTTTTGCACCGACTGATTGGAACTTATTTACGATATTCTCATAACCACGGTCGATATGGTGAACACCGGTAATCTCCGTCTGTCCTTCGGCAACTAAGCCGGCAATAATTAATGCTGCACCGGCTCTTAGGTCTGTAGCCTTAACAGGGCAACCGTAAAGTTTTTTACCGCCTTCTACTACAGCACTTCTGCCTTCTATCTTAATATCAGCACCCATACGTTTTAGTTCATCGGCATGCATAAAACGGTTTTCAAATACTGTTTCGGTAATAAGGCTTGTACCATTTGCTCTGGTCATCAATGCCATAAATTGTGCCTGCATGTCGGTGGGAAAGCCTGGATAGGGAAGAGTCTTGATATCTACTGCCTTCAGGTAATTTTTGCCAATTACCCGCAGTCCGTTATTTTCTTCATATATTTCCGCACCACACTCTTGGAGCTTAGCGATCATGGGTTTTAAATGGTCTACTATAACATTTTCCAGGAGTAGGTTGCCGCCGGTAATGGCACCTGCCACTAAATAACTTCCTGCTTCAATCCTATCCGGTATGACGGTATGGGTGGATTCACCTAAACTTTCCACACCTTCAATTCTGATAACATTTGTTCCGGCACCTTTGACTACAGCACCCATGCTGTTGAGAAAGTTAGCTAAATCAACAATTTCCGGCTCCTCGGCAGCGTTTTCGATAACTGTTGTGCCTTCTGCCAGGGTAGCAGCCATCATAATGTTTTCGGTTGCACCAACACTGGGGAAATCAAGATAAATCTTATTACCCTTTAACCGAGCTGCCTTAGCTTCAATATTTCCATGATCCATGGTAATCTGGGCACCTAATGCTTCCAAACCCTTTAGATGCAGATCAATAGGTCGGGTGCCAATGGCACAGCCCCCGGGCATGGATATCTTTACATGACCCAGGCGGGCCAGTAATGGTCCCATTACAAGAACACTTGCACGCATTTTTCTTACATACTCATAAGGAGCTTCAAAGTTATTAATATCACTGCTATCTATATCTAACGTGTTCCCAGCAAAATTTGTTTTTGCACCTAAGATTTCCAGGACTTCGCTGATAGTACCAACATCAGCTAAGTTGGGAACATCATGTAACTTACATTTGCCTGATGATAATAATGAGGCCACAATAATAGGTAATACTGCATTTTTTGCACCGCTGATTGTAATTCTTCCTTCTAGTCTAGAACCACCAGTAACTATAATCTTATCCAATGATAATTCCTGTTGAACAAAACCTGTGAGATGTAAACTTGGGTTTTGCTACAGGGTGCACCTCCTTTCGTTGTTGTTTAGTATAATATACGGCTAGTACCAGCGGCGAGTTACTAGGTTTTGGTGACTAGTGACTGGTGACTGGTGACTAGTTTCATGCCAAAAGCACCTTGAGAAATTGTACTAGTATACACTTAGATTAGTATCTGATATTTAAATAGTGATGTCAAGATAATTATTCGTTATGATTTATCCAATTCCTGCCTTAATATGCAAATTGGGACAAATTACCTACGTTTCGCAAAAAATATATTTTTTGCGAAGGTAAAGGTAAGCTTACCTTTCCTGAAAGTTAATACTCCTGATAGATTAGCGGGGCGCCGATGTGAATGTATGTTTTGTCATCTAGGCTGTGGTATCTAAGAGCAATATTAATATTCAGCTTGTTCCCATCTACTTCAATGTAACCGGGGGTTTGTGCTGTATAGCCGCTGAAGCTGGTAAGCAGTTCATTGGACATTCCTTCTATTACTTGAGCGTCTACTTGGACAAAACCTCTTGCCATTTCATTATAAATCTTATCCTGATTTAACCTGCCAGGATATGTACCTACTGCTGTAACTCCGATATCGGATGTAGAGGGAAATATGGAAGCTAAAACATCATAGTACTGTCGTGCTTTTTGAAAATCAGAGGTAATAATCTGGGCACCCAGGTAAGTACTCGATTTCCCTTCGGATGATAGAAAGCTCTGCAGAGTCAAGTTTATTATGGTGCCGTCTTCTAGTATTTGATAGTCGTTGAGGGTTAAAAAATCTTCGTATTCGCTATTGATTACGGCATTGTTATTAATTTTTAATACTTGACATATCTGGGAATAAGCAGCAAATAACTCGTTTTGGGAAAAACCCTTTTTACTTATTTGTGCCCAGCCCTCTATATTTAATTCGTTAAATTCAGCATTTAAACCTTGAAAACTTTTAGTAACAATGTCTAAATAATCCTCATTGTTTTGTTGGCTAGATTGGTAGAGAGGAAGAAATAATAAAGTGAAAATTCCTATAAAAGCGAAAACTGACGAATAACTTTTCATGGTATACACATCCTTTATTGAAGGTCTAGCTATAAAGTAGTGGCTAGTTGTTAAACGATTTGTCGGTTTAGTAGATAGTATTAACCATTATTTGGTTAATTATTCATAATATAATAATAAATTTTAATTTAGCTAATAATGGGAATCTGGGATTAGGCAGGGATTTGTGGTAATATAAATTTGATTTGTAGGATATGGAGATGAACTAATGAAGAAGATATTTATAGCAGTTTTAATTGGAGTTTTAGTGGGTTGGGGATATTTTATCTTTATGGACCGAACCCTAAGAATAGGTTTGATTCCATTAGACAGCCGCCCCAGCAATACTCAGTATCCTGTACTGCTTGCCCAGATGGCAAATGCAGAGATTGCTTTGCCAGAAAAAAATCTGGATAATTTTTTAACGCCGGCGAATACTGAAGCGCTGTGGTATTGGTTAGAAGATAATGCAAAAAAATTTGATACCATTATTATTAATACTAATGAGCTTCTCAACGGGGGATTGATTAATTCCCGTCATCCTGAATCCTATGAAAATATTGACGCTGATTTAAAACGCTTGGAAGATTTTTGTGCCAAAAATAAGAAAAAAAATATTATTTTAATTAGCATTTTGCCCCGTCTCCTCCCTAGTCAGTTTATACAGCTTTGGGATTATCGGGATGAATTAGTAGGATATGCCCAAGAGGCAGATAAAAAATTGTTACACGGCGCGGGAAAACCAACTCCTCCTGCAAGAATACCTAAAGAAATTGTGAACCAATATCTGCAAATCTATTCAAATTCAGAAGTAATAGTACGAGGCAGTATTTCGTTAGTGGAGAAGGGTTTGGTTGACCATTACATTATTGGTCAGGATGATGCCGAGGAATATGGATTAAGTAACTCGATTGTCCGGGAAATAAAGCCGAAGCTTGCTGAGAACATTAGGTTTATCCATGGTGCTGATGAATTGACTATGATGGCTGTCATGAAAACTTTAACTAAAAAGCAGCCGCCAAACCTGAGAATACTTTATACTAATTATGAATTGGCTGATGATTACTATGCCTTTGAAGCTGCGCCTTTAAAGGAAGTGCTGATTACTAAACTTGACTATTTAAACCTTATTACCAATGATAATTCTCCTCGGCTTATCATTGTCTACACTGACAATACAAATTCGGATTTTATGGAGGGTAAGATACAAACTCAAGATTACTCCTATCTGGGCATTATGGACATTGCATATACTAATAAGGGTGATGCTGAACTTTTAGATTTTTTCTTAAATAAGGATAATAAAATTAACGGTTATTCTGGTTGGAATACGGCAGGTAATACCATAGGGACGGAATTTTCCCACTATATTGCCTATCAAAATCTGGAGCAGAACTCTAAAAAATTTAAAAAACGCCAGCAAAAACAGGCGCTGGAGGCTTATATAAAGTTTCAATATATTAGATATGCCGAGGATTTAATATATCAGGGAATTTTAAGGGATCAACTGAATGAGAAGCTTGCAGCGCAAAATTTAGACCCTAATCAGCTAGGGGAGGCTCAGGAAAAAGGCGAAGCTATTTTGCGGGAACTTTACCAGCCTTATCAAAAGAAGCTGAAAGATTATTTCCTGGGTTCATATAAAATAGGAGAAATTGAATTTACAGTAGATGCTGTTGATTCTACTATTGAATTGCCTTGGGCAAGGACCTTTGAGGCTCGGGTGGAACCGGAGGTCATCATTAGTATAAACTAAACGTTTAGGGCTGGCATTCGATGATTGCCAATTTATCTTGATGCATCCCAATATTTCAACCCATGAGCAGATGCGCGCTGAGAAGTTCCCTTTACCTTTAGCTGCAGCATGTGTTAAGCTGCATTAACCTAGACGTAAATGTCCTCTACATCGCAAGCATCGTCTGCGGAGACAACCAGACCCACATCGCCGACAAAATTATGTCCGTCTACCATGGTAAATTGGACATTATTGTTTTTAGCCATAGTAATATATTCCATCGCTGATGGCATGGAAATATCATTACTTATGATAATCCTTTTTGCCCGGGGGTCCTTTAGTATTTCCAGTATTTCTTTATATGTACCCCGTTCCATGACCTGCTTTTTGGTAAGTACTTTAAGAACCCGCTCTCTAAAGCAGCCGAGAAAATGTTCTTTTTCTTCTTTTTTCAGCTCCGGTTCTCCGTAAATTCCTCTTTCTATGGTTTTTTCCAGTTCCGATTTATCCATGATTATACCTCCAATTAAGTGGCTAGTTATTAGTGACCAGCTAAATCAGTGACCAGTGACCAGTGTGATAGTTTGATAGTATATCATATGATTCATCCTAATAAATTACCCCGGTGCAGATGCCATAAGGTACTTCCTTTACCTGCAGCGTGTGTAACGCTGCACCATATAGTATATGTTTATGCCAAAAAACAGATACACCGCAGCCAATGACTGCGGTGCATCTGTTTTAGGTTAATTGCTTTCGTTAAGCAATCATAATATTTATTCTACTCATTTTTTTAAATTCCTTCTTTTTCAGGAAGGTAATTTTTGGCCAAGCTTAACGAACATCTCTGCCGACGACACGTAAGCGAGCCAAGGCACGTTTTAGTGCTTGCTCCGCTCTGATGGCATCAATATCTTTTCTGTTTTTGAGCCTTTTTTCTGCCCGCTCTTTGGCCGCTTGAGCCCTTTGGGAGTCAATTTCCTCGGGCAGTTCGGCAGTATTGGCCAAAATGCTTGCCTTATTCTCGGAAACCTCTAAAAAACCACCGCTGACGGCCAGCCTTTTATATTCGCCGGCTATTTTATATTTGATTACACCTGGTTCCAATCCGGAAATCATGGGAGCGTGATTAGGCAAGACACCCATGTATCCTTCAATAGCTGGTACTATGAGGGAAGTAATGTCTTCCGATAATACCCTGCGTTCAGGTGTAACAATCTCCAACTTGAGGGTTTTTTCAGCCATTTGCTTACCCCCTATCCTTGTTTGTTTGCTTTCTCAATAGCCTCTTCGATAGTACCAACATACAGGAAGGCGTGCTCGGGAAGGTCATCGTGCTTACCTTCCAGGATCTCTTTAAAACCTTTAATAGTCTCTTTGATTGGTACGTATTTGCCTGGGAAACCTGTAAACTGCTCAGCAACGAAGAATGGCTGTGACAAGAACCTTTGAATTTTCCGGGCTCTGGCAACTACTAACTTATCTTCGTCTGATAGTTCATCCATACCCAAGATAGCGATAATATCCTGCAGTTCCTTATACCTTTGGAGAACCTTCTGTACATCCCGTGCCACCTTGTAATGCTCTTCCCCTACCACTTGAGGATCTAGTATCCTGGAAGTTGAATCCAAGGGGTCAACAGCAGGATAAATCCCTAACTCGGAAATCTGACGGGATAATACCGTAGTTGCATCCAAGTGAGCAAAGGTTGTAGCTGGTGCTGGGTCAGTCAAGTCATCGGCAGGTACATAAATAGCCTGAACTGATGTGATAGAACCCTTCTTGGTTGAGGTAATCCGCTCCTGCAGGTTGCCCATCTCAGTGGCCAGGGTAGGCTGGTAACCAACGGCTGAAGGCATACGTCCCAGAAGGGCCGAAACCTCAGAACCCGCTTGGGTGAAACGGAAAATATTATCAATAAAGAGAAGCACGTCCTGTCCTTGGACATCCCGGAAATATTCAGCGATGGTCAAACCTGTCAGACCCACCCGCTGTCTTGCACCAGGTGGTTCATTCATTTGTCCGAATACAAGGGCTGTTTTATCAATAACCCCTGAATCTTTCATCTCATGCCAAAGGTCATTACCCTCCCGTGTCCGCTCACCTACTCCGGCAAATACCGAATATCCGCCGTGCTCGTAAGCGATGTTACGGATAAGCTCCTGGATAAGAACTGTTTTACCAACTCCGGCACCGCCGAAGAGACCAATTTTACCACCCTTGGAATAAGGTGCTAAGAGGTCGATAACCTTAATACCTGTTTCCAGCATCTCCGTTGAGGGAGATTGCTCTTCAAAGTTGGGAGCTGGTCTGTGGATAGGCCAGTATTCTTTAGCTTGTATTTCTCCCAATTCATCTATGGCTTCACCAATAACGTTAAAAAGCCGCCCTAAGGTATTTTCACCAACAGGCACCGAGATGGCCTTGCCGGTATCTAAAGCTTTGGTGCCCCTAACGAGACCATCAGTGGAAGACATGGCAACGCATCTCACGGTGTTGTTGCCCAAATGCTGGGCTGCTTCCATGGTAAGGCTTAACTTAGTTTCTTTATCTTCCTGATCTTCGGGGCGAATGACAATTGCATTATAGATGTCAGGCAGCTGACCCGGCGGGAACTCTACGTCAACAACGGGACCAATTACCTGTAGGACTTTGCCGATACTCACGTTTGTAAACCTCCTTTATAGTGATTAGTGACTAATCACATAGTGGCTAGTTGTTAGTGGCTAGTGGCTAGTAAAAGACTTTAGAGATAATTCATTGAGTACCTAATGAATTTATCAAACCATTTAGTATTTTACCAACCTCGTTATAGCCCCTTACCAACTCATTATATACTTGTTCATTAATATAACCTAAATCTCTGGATAGCCTTAGTAGATATCTGGTTTCCATAAGTGAGGCACGAGCATCATAAAGGTACTTACAAAAGTGCATAGGAGTTTTGGTACCTGTTCCTTCAGCTATATTAGTAGGGATAGATGCTGCTGCCCTTCTTATCTGGCCTGTTAAACCTAGTTTCTCGTGTTTAGGAAATGTATTTGTGTAGTTGTATATTCTCAATACTAAATCATGAGCTTTTTGCCAAACTGCTAATTGCTCATAATCATTATAAGTTTTCACACTACCTCCAAATTTATCAAGTTCTAGCCACTAGCCACTAGCCACTTGACCTTAATTATTAACCCTTGAGCTACCCCTGCAGTGCATTGGCGCCGCCGACGATCTCGGAAATTTCCCGGGTAATCGCGGCTTGACGGGCTCTGTTATAGCTTAAGGTCAGCTTGTCAATCATTTCGCCGGCATTGTCTGTGGCAGAACCCATGGCTGTCATGCGGGCGCCATGTTCGCTGGCTTTGGCGTCCATCAAGGCACCAAATACCTGGTTGGTTAGATATAATGGAAGTAGATAATTTAAAACCTCTTGAGGTGAGGGATCAAAGATATAGTCTAAATCCCCTCCGCCTTCTTCACTGCCGGGTGCTTCGATAGGCAGTATGCGCTTGGTTTTAGGCCGTTGCTGCATAGCGGTAATGAATTCTGTATATACGATATACACTTCATCATATATGCCTTCGGTATAGTATGCTTTAATTGTCTCTGTAATTTTCTTGGCCTCGTTTAAAGTAGGTATATCATCTATACCTATAAACTCACCTTCAACAGAAAAGTTCCGTTTCCTGAAAAAGTCACGGGCTTTTTTTCCTACGGCAATAATACCTATTTCTGTATCCTGGTGCTTAGCCATAGCGGCTACAGCACTCTTGATGAGGTTGGCGTTATATCCTCCGGCAAACCCCCTATCGGCAGTGACCACTACAAAACCAATTTTCTTGACCTCCCTTGTTTCCAGCAAGGGGTCTTTTACTTCGGCAGTGGAGGCAACGAGACGGGACAATACCTCTTTCAGCTTATCGGCATAGGGTCGTGAGGAAATAACAGCGCCCTGTGTTTTCCTCAGCTTAGCAGCAGCAACCATCTTCATTGCCTTAGTAATCTGTTGTGTATTTTTTACACTACGGATTCTTCTTTTTATATCTCTCATAGTAGCCATTTCATTCACCACCTTCACACTGGGCTATTTCGGAATTACGCCTGGAAGGTATCCTTAAATTCCTTGATAGCTTTTTTCAAGGCTTCTTCTATTGTTGCATCAAGCTTTCCGCCTGTCTTGATTGCACCTAATACACTTTGTTTATATTCTGATCCCTTGAGGAATCTTATAAATCCTTCTTCAAACTTTCTGACTGTTTCCACAGGAATATCATCCAGATATCCGTTGGTGCCTGTATAGATAATTGCCACCTGTTCTTCAACAGCAACAGGATCATATTGTCCCTGTTTTAGTATCTCTACAACCCTTTCACCCCTTGTTAGACGTGCTTGGGTTGCTTTATCCAAATCAGAACCAAACTGGGCAAAGGCCGCTAATTCACGGTATTGGGCCAGGTCCAGACGCAGAGAACCGGAAACCTGTTTCATAGCCTTAATCTGTGCAGAACCACCTACCCGGGATACAGAGATACCGGAGTTTATAGCAGGTCTCACACCGGCGTAGAATAGGTCAGACTCCAGGAATATCTGCCCATCGGTAATGGATATTACGTTGGTAGGGATATACGCAGATACGTCACCAGCCTGAGTTTCGATAATTGGTAAGGCTGTCATGGAGCCGCCGCCTAATTCGTCACTAAGCTTGGCTGCCCTTTCTAATAAACGGGAATGGAGATAGAATACGTCTCCGGGATATGCTTCACGTCCTGGAGGACGACGCAATAACAGGGAAAGTTCACGGTATGCAACGGCTTGCTTTGATAAATCATCATAAATTATCAAGACATGTTTGCCGTTATACATAAACTCTTCACCCATGGCACAACCGGCATAAGGTGCAATATAAAGCATAGGTGCCGGTTCGGAGGCAGTAGCTGAAACAACAATGGTATAATCCATGGCACCAAACTGTTCCAGCCTGTTTACCACACCAGCTACCGTGGAGGCTTTCTGACCAATTGCAACATAGATACAAATTACATTTTGACCTTTTTGATTGATGATAGTATCCACAGCTACGGCAGTCTTACCTGTCTGGCGGTCACCAATTATTAATTCCCGCTGACCCCTGCCGATAGGAACCATGGAGTCAATAGCCTTTAAACCAGTCTGTAAAGGCTCATGAACAGATTTACGATAAATTACACCAGGAGCATCTGCTTCAACAGGTCTAAATTTATCAGTATTGATTGGTCCTTTGCCGTCAATGGGCTGGCCCAATGCATTTACAACTCTACCAATTAAGGCTTCACCAGCAGGCACTTGAACTATCCTGCCTGTACGTTTTACTTCGTCCCCTTCTTTGATATGTGTAAAAGGTCCCAGGATAACACAACCGATGTTGTTCTCCTCCAGGTTTAACGCCATACCATAGACACCGCCGGGGAATTCAAGCATCTCTCCGGCCATGCAGTTCTGCAGTCCGTAGATACGGGCGATACCATCCCCTACTTGAATAACCGTGCCGACATTTGATACTTCAACAGCTGTATCGTAATTTTCAATTTGCTTTTTTAGAATGGAACTAATTTCTTCAGGTCGTATACTCATTTAGTCCCTCACCCCAATCTTGGAAAACTGTATATTACTCAAATTCTTTTTCATAATGGACAGACGCTTGATTACGCTGCCATCAATGACCTTATCACCGATCTTGACAATTAAACCGCCGATAAGACCGGGATCTATTTCTACCTTCATGCGGACATTTTTACCTGTCATAGAGGAAAGCTTAGCCTGCAGCTCATTAAAGTCCTTATCGGTTAGGGCTGCTGCAGAACGAACCTCCGCATCAATAATGTTTCTAGAGATGTCGGCTAATTTCTTAAACTCCCTAAAGATATCAGGCAGAAATTCCTCCCTATTTTTATCAATTAATACATATAAAAAATTGGATATTATTTCGGACAAGTTATTGGCATACAGTTCTTTAAAGACCTGTTTTTTGTCGTCAATCAGGATTCTTTCACTAAACCAGATATGCTTTAAATGGTCGTCGGCATTGATGGAAGCCAAGACATCATTTAATTCTTTTTCATAAAGGTCTACGGCGTTTTTCTCCTGGGCTATTTGGAGGAGAGCCTGGGCGTAACGTTTTGCAACGGTTTTGTTGTTCACTGTGCCTCCCCTACCTCTTTAACAAAGTCTTTAACCATTTTTTCATGGTCTTTACTGTCAATGGTTTTGGATATTATTTTTTCAGCAGCCATAACAGCCAGGGATGCAACCTCGTCCCTCAGCTCAGATAAGGCCTTGTTTTTTTCTAATTTTATTTCCTCTTGGGCTTTGACACTTATTTTTTCAGCTTCTTGTTTAGCCTGGGTAACTATCTCATTCTTTGTCTCTTCCCCAAGTTTTGCAGCTTTTGTTATTATTTCCTGGGCTTCGTTTTTAGCATTTTTAATTTGGTTTGCATAATCATCCTTTAACTTTTCTGCCTCTGCCTTGGCGGCTTCAGCTTTATCCAAGTTGCCGACAACCTCTTTTTTTCTTTCATCAAGCATATTTGTTACCGGCTTATAAAGGAATTTATTTAAAATGGCTACCAAAATTAAAAAGTTGATGATAGCCCATACCATATCAGGAAGATGTATACTCATTAATTTACCCCCTCTCGTAACCGGGCTTGGAAATATCATGGAGGCGATTGGAAAAAATCCAATCGCCCACTTAGGCCCTACTAACCTATGTTTCCTAACAGCAAGAAGGCAATTAGTAAGCCGTAAATTGTTAAAGCTTCCATAAATGCCAAGGAAATAATTAAAGAAGTACGAATTTCACCAGCAGCTTCTGGTTGACGAGCAATTGCTTCCATAGCTTTTCCAGCCGCATTACCTTGTGCTAAAGCAGGACCAATTGTAGCGATAGCAACGGAAAGGGCAGCAGCTAAACCTATTAATCCAGCAGCTTCCATTTAAGTTTCCCTCCTTTCCCCCTAATCATTAGAATTTAACTAAAATTAAATCAAGGATTTTAGTGATGGGTATCTGTTGCTTCAGCAATATAAATGGCTGACAACAGGGTAAAAACAAAGGCTTGGATAAATCCAAACAGTAAACCTAACAGCATCATTGGCAAAGGTACTATCAAGGGTACCAGGGCAAACAATCCTGCTACTACCATTTCTTCCCCAAAAACGTTTCCGTATAGACGCAAAGAAAGTGACAAAGGTCTTACGAACTGTTCGATGATATTAAGGGGAAGCATAAAGGGCAGTGGTTGCAGGAAGTGCTTGAAGTAGCTCAAACCCCTTTCCTTGACCCCGAAAAACTGGGTAGAAAAGAAAACTACTATAGCCAAGCCCAAGGTCACACTCCAGTTGCTTGTGGGTGCTTTTAACCCTGGGGTATGTCCTGCACCGGGCAGTACACCTGAATAGTTGGAGATCAAAATGAAAATAAATAAAGTTCCTAGTAAAGGCAGGTATTTTTTTGCCTTTTTCTCTCCCATAATACCGGAGAGCAATTTTATTATTCCTTCTACCGCATATTCCATTAAATTCTGGATACCCGAAGGTATTCTTTTCATGTTTCGGGTGGCCAGATATGATAGAACAGCAAGCAGAAGCATTATACCCCACATGGTTGTTGTTTCACTGGTTATACTAAAAGGATACGGCAGATGAACTACTATTTGGGGACCATGTTCAGCCGCTCCCCCACCAGCTTCAGCAGCATAGGCAGCCTTTAGCCAAAACAATCAGCTCACTCCTTTCTTCCCTAGAATATACTGAAGCAATATATAATTTTTTACCATTGTTAAACCAAATCCGGCAGCAATAAGCATGGGTGGGTTATTGCGCACTAAAAACAATGCGGCAAATATTAAAAAATATCTGATAACAACCCTTGTTGTAAATTTCTTTTTAAAGTTACTAGCTTGTCCAGTATCCGGTCCACTATTGCCATAGGACCTGACTACTAGCTGATGATTTATTATGCTTACAAAAAGCCCAAAAGCAAAACCTATAATAATTGAATTTAGCATATAATCACCACAGTAAGGTTTTATGGGATAAAAAGTAACTACAGTAGCTACAGTGGCTACAGAAACGAATAAACACGAATAATGATGGTCAATAGTCAATGGTCGATAGTCAATAGCTAATATTTGGATGTTAATTTCTTGGGTCGGAGATTACTTCAGTCGCAAGCTCCTTCGTAACGACAGGTTAAATATTATGGTATATTTGGCAAATTATAATGTAGACTTAGTTTGATATTCAAATAATTTTAACCCTTTAGTTATGTACTGTCAACTTGCTATGGTTACCTGGGTTTTTTGTCTAATCTTTTCAAATTGTCCAGCAAGCTTTTAAAGGTTACTCCTACCCCTAACAGAATGCCAATCAGCATAAAAAGGGGCTGAGTGTTAAAATAGTTGTCCAACCACATGCCGCCTTTAAAGCCAAAGTATATACTGACGGCCATGGTAATACCAAAGGAAAGCCCAAAATGCACGTATCTTAAGGAATCCATTTTCTTGGACATATACACCCCTAAACTAACGCCTTACAGCGTTAAGGTATCGCTACGCCAGGTTAACTTAGTCTATGCTTTCTGCGCTTTAGTCTGATTGTTATTAATTAAATCAGTTGGTCGAATGGGCGAGTTTAAACTTTAGTTTCTTTTTTAGCCAATACCAGTTGTTTATTCTACTATTAGGCTGATAATCCTCTTTTTATCCTTAAAATTCCCATTATCTTATATAAATAAAATCCTATGTATAAATAAAAATAGTTAATATGTGTTATTTCAATCGTAATGCCATTCTTCCGGTCTAGGGTTATTTCCATCAAAATAATGTTTTAATGCCTTACAAATCCTGGGGGAGGCAGTTCCATCTCCATATGGATTAACAGCCTTCCCCATTTTATCATATAAAGCCTTATCAGCTAAGAGGCTGTTACCTATAAGGAATATCTTATCCTCGTCAATTCCTGTCAAGGCAACAGTACCTGCTTCTACGGCCTCTGGCCTTTCGGTATTTTCCCGTAAAACCAGCACAGGTTTGCCTAAAGCAGGAGCCTCTTCCTGAAGCCCCCCCGAATCAGTAAGTATTAAATATGATCTAGCCATTAAGTTAGCGAAGGGCTCATAATCCAAAGGCTCAATCAAGTGGATTCTTGTACTATCTATTAAGTATTTATAAGCTAATTCCCTCACTGCGGGATTTTTGTGAACTGGAAAAACCACCTCGATATCCTGGAAAGTATCATGGAGCCTTACAAGAGCTTTAAAAATATTCTCCATGGGCTTGCCCAGATTTTCCCGCCTATGGGTGGTGACTAAAACTATCCTTTTATTGTGGAAATCTAATTTTTTTAAAATATCGTCTTGAAATGTAAATTCCTTTTTTACCGTTTTTAATAGTGCGTCTATCACTGTGTTTCCCGTAACAAAGACATCTTTTTCATTTACACCTTCATGCAAAAGGTTGGCTTTGGCACTTGTAGTAGGTGCAAAATGCAGAGCAGCAATCCCCCCGGTGAGCTTTCTGTTCAATTCCTCAGGATAAGGGGAATACATATTGCCGGAGCGCAAACCTGCTTCCACATGACCTACGGGAATCTGCTTATAGTAGGCTGCCAGGCTGCCTGTAAAGGTTGTGGTAGTATCACCATGTACCAATACCATATCGGGTTTTTCCTGTTCCAATACCCCTTCCAGCCCTTTTAAGGCACGGCAGGTAATGTCAAACAGGGTTTGTCCAGCCTGCATGATATTTAAATCATAGTCAGGCTGAATATTAAAGAGATTTAAGACCTGGTCCAGCATCTCCCGATGCTGGGCAGTGACAACAACCCGACTCTGAAAATATTCTTCTTTTTCTAGTTCCTTCACAAGGGGAGCCATTTTTATGGCTTCAGGCCTTGTCCCAAAAATGCTTAGTATTTTGTATGGCATGGTTTCTCCTTTAGGGTGACTTAGTGGGTCAGTGACTAGTGACTGGTGACTGGTGACCAGTGCCTCGCTGCGAAATTATTAACATTAATTTTTAAAAACCCTTTAGATTACCTTTACCTATCCCCTAATGTTTCCCAGAAGTTATCTCGCTAAATACCCTTTGTCTATCAGCTTTTGGATGTGTTCTTCCAACATTATCCCAATGTCAACATTATAATATTCTTCTAAAACATACATCATGGAAACTGCCGTCTGGGCTACATCTAAAAGTTCCCTTGTAACCATACGCATTACTTCTTTTTCTTCCAGCTTGGTCTGTTCCCCGCTTAAACCTCTAAACTTACCTATAGCCTGAGCCAACTCCCCTGTCTCCTCCATCAGCTTTAGGGCAGTTGATTCCATGGTAGGAGCTAGTTTATTAAGTTTGGGAAGGGCTATAACTTTGTGCTCCATATTTTTACCTCCGGTAGTCGATAGCTAATAGTCGATAGCCGATAGCAGAAAACCATTGACTATTGACTATTGTCCATTGACTCAATTTTATTTATAAAATTAGCTATGTCTACTCCGGCTTCGTTAAGTATCTCTAAGGATAGTTCATCAGGGTAGGTGCCCCGGTAAATTATTCTTTTTATTCCGGCATTGATTAACATTTTGGCACATAGTACACAAGGAAAGGTTGTACTATACAGCGTCCCTCCTTGAATGGGTACACCGTGTACCGCTGCTTGGATAATTGAATTTTGCTCAGCATGAAGCCCACGACATAGCTCATGCCTCTCCCCCCGCGGTACTTGAAGCTTTTCCCGCATACAGCCTGTTTCTGCACAATGGGCAAGCTTGGAAGGAGCCCCATTATAACCGGAGGAAAGAATATGTTTATCTTTAACTATTATAGCGCCTACCTTTCGCCTTAAGCAGGTAGAACGTTTGGCAACAACTTCTGTAATCTCCATAAAATACTCATCCCAATCAGGGCGCATGTTATTTATCTCCTCCGCAACGAATAAAGGTAAAGGAAATACAAAGTTTGATAGTTTGATAAGTCATACTTTAGGGATGCATAAATAAAAACTGACTTTCATCGGAAGCATCATGCAGAGCATCCTGTTAGTAGATGCATCAAGTTAAACTGCTTTCATCAGATCCCTACAACAGCGACTCAGCTCATCTTTAAATTTAACCTCAGCCTAGAACAAAGTGAGCAGCATTACTACTTACTTTGTTCCATACAGCCTATCCCCGGCATCACCTAAGCCGGGTACTATGTAGCCGTGGTCATTCAACATCTTATCCACTGCAGCAACATATATATCTACATCGGGATGGTCGTCTTGAATACGTTGAATTCCTTCCGGAGCGGCGATAAGACACATTAATTTAATATTTTTAACTCCTCTGTCTTTAAGAAACTTAATGGCCGCAGAAGCGGAACCGCCGGTGGCAAGCATCGGGTCTATTACAATCAGATCTCTTTCTGTTAAATCGGTGGGAAGTTTGCAGTAATACTCAACCGGCTCAAGCGTATCAGGATCCCGGTATAGACCGATATGCCCCACTTTAGCAGCGGGAATAAGCTTGAGCATTCCGCCGACCATTCCTAATCCGGCCCTTAGGATAGGTACAAAGCCCACTTTTCTGCCGGAAATAACCTTACACTGAGCCTCAGCAACAGGTGTTTCAATAGTTGTATCTTCTAAGGGCAAGTCCCTGGTTACCTCGTAGGTCATCAGCATGGCTACTTCTTCTACCAACTCGCGGAATTCCTTGGAGCCTGTATCTTTAGAACGGATATATGTAAGCTTATGTTGTATCATAGGATGGTCGAGAACATAAACACTGGACATAAAATACCTCCTTGTAAGTGGCTAGTTGTTAGTGGCTAGTGCAACTGATTAATACTTAAACAGTGGAAATTTTTCTGTTAAGGCTTTAACTCCGGCTTTGGCTGCTTCCATGTCTTTCTCTACTAAGGTTAGGTTAATCAGCCGTGCAATTTCTTCCATCTCTTTTACTCCCATGCCCCTGGTAGTAACAGCAGGTGTACCTACCCGGATACCGCTGGTAACAAAAGGACTCTCTGTTTCAAAGGGGATAGTATTTTTATTAACTGTAATTCCTGCTTCATCCAGCATTTGCTCAGACTCTTTACCTGTCAGACCTTTAACCTTGACATCTAATAGCATTAAGTGGTTATCTGTACCGCCTGATACCAATCTGAAACCTTTATCCATAAGAGCCTTGGAAAGAGCCTGGGCATTGGCAATAATCCTTTCCTGGTACTGCTTGAATTCGGGCTGCAGTGCCTCATGGAAGGAAACTGCTTTTGCAGCTATGACATGCATCAACGGACCGCCTTGGATACCAGGGAATATGGCTTTATCAATATCTTTGGCAAATTCTTCTTTGCACAGAATCATTCCGCCCCGGGGACCTCTAAGGGTCTTGTGGGTGGTTGTTGTCACAAAATGGGCATAGGGTACAGGATTGGCATGTAAACCAGCGGCAACGAGACCGGCAATATGGGCCATGTCCACCATCAAATATGCCCCTACTTCATCGGCGATTTCTCTAAACTTGGCAAAATCTAATTTTCTAGGATAGGCACTGGCACCGGCAACTATCATTTTGGGTTTAGCTTCTTTGGCTGCAGCCAGTACTTCATCGTAATTTATTTTTTCAGTTTCCTTGCTTACACCATAAGCCACAAAATTGTAATACATCCCTGAAATATTTACGGGACTCCCATGGGTTAAGTGACCACCATGGCTTAAATTCATCCCTAAAACAGTATCTCCAGGCTTAAGCATAGCAAAATACACGGCAGTATTGGCTTGAGCCCCAGAGTGAGGTTGAACGTTGGCATGTTCAGCTCCAAAAATCTTCTTGGCCCGTTCACGAGCAAGGTCTTCTGCAACATCCACGTATTCACAGCCGCCGTAATACCTTTTGCCGGGATACCCCTCGGCATATTTATTTGTCATAACTCCGCCCTGAGCCGCCATAACCGCACGGCTGACAAAGTTCTCAGAGGCTATCAATTCAATTTTATTCAGCTGTCTTGCCTCTTCCTTGGCTATTGCTTCAGCTAATTCGGGGTCAACGGGTAAAACGTATTCTTTAATGTAATCCATTTTCATCGCTCCTTTTTTTCTTTAGGGTAAGTTTGTTAGTCTGATATGCTCATACGGTTAAGCTTGCTAGTCTGTTTCACTTTGGGGATAAGCTTTTGCGTCTGACATACTAATACTGCAAAATTTCCAGTCTGATATGCTTATAGGTTAAGCTTTTGGGTCTGACAATAACTTTAGCAGACGCGTAATGTTTGCCCAGTAGTCATCTGCAGTATTTTGCCCTTTCGCCGCCTATAAGTTTAGGTCTGGTTTTTGCCAGAGTAAGGTGGGCATGTCCTATTGATTTTATCTCAAGCCTAATGGGAACCGCTACCTTCTTGAGGTGCATACCTATAAAGGTATCACCAATATCGATTCCCCCGTGGGCTTTGATTTCTTCAACTAAAATGGGATCGGAGAAATTATTGTATGCCGCCGTTGCCAGAGACCCCCCTGCATTTTGCTGAGGTACGGCAGATACCTCTTCCCAATTATATTTGCAAGCAGCCTCCCTTTCAACCACCAGAGCCCTGTTTAGGTGCTCACAGCATTGAACTGCAAGATAAACGCCCCGTTTTTTCAGAGATGGCAAAATTTGGCTCATTATGGCTTCTGCAATCTCGTAGCTGCCGGCAGAACCAATTTTTGAACCTGCGACCTCACTGGTACTGCAGCCTACTACTAAAACCTGCTGGGGCTTTAAATCAGCAGCCTGCAGCAAGCCTTCTACTGCTTGGGCAGTCTGGACTTTTATTTCTTGCAGATCTATCATTTCTTTCACAACCTTTCTTCCATTTTAACCCTTAGCCTCTATTTCGTGAATTTTATCTATACGTTTTTGGTGACGACCGCCGGAAAATTCAGTGTTAAGCCAGATGTCAACTATGTCTAAAGCCAGTCCGCGACCTATAACCCTTTCTCCTAATGTTAAAATATTGGCATCGTTATGTTCCCTGCTGGCACGGGCAGAAAAGGTGTCATGACACAATGCAGCCCTGATACCCTTTACTTTATTGGCGGCTATTCCAATACCAATACCTGTGCCGCAAATCAAAATACCCCGCTCAAATTCCCCCGCCGCAACAGCTTTTGCAGCTGGCAAAGCTATATCGGGATAATCACAGGAATCAGTGGCGTGGGTACCAAAATCTGTATATTTAATACCTTTTTCATCTAAATATTTTTTTATTTCTTCTTTTAGGTGGTAGCCACCATGGTCTGAACCTAGTGCCACATGCATTTAATACCCATCTCCTTATATAAAATTTTGTTTCTACACAAAAGTTGTTATTCCTTCTATATAAATGCCTGGCGTTTATGTTTCGCTACGCTAGGCTAAGGTTTAGGAATCAGCTAGTTTAGCCAGGGCTTTTTCCAGGGCGGAATAAAGTTCCTGATAGCAAGCCCTGTAAGCTTCTAGAGGTTGTCCAAAGGGGTCACTTATCTCCAAACTTCCCAGCTGTTTCTCTAGTTTTTCCAGTTCTTTTACTTCATTGATTGTATAAGCTTCCATTTCCTTTTGCAATGCATCCAGCTCCTGGTATACTTGTTCCAACTCGTCTTCCAGCTTTATTTTCCTTTTTTCCAGGTTGTTTAATTTTTCCCTATTCTTTTGTAAAAACTCATCTTGTTTTTCCTTTATTTTTTTATAGGTAATTTGTACTTCCTGGGCAAAAACACCTTTGTTGGAAGTGTCTTGTATAAATTCTTTAAGAAGAAATATTTTATCGGCAGCCTCGGGCATCAACTGCAGCAACTGTTGCTTATGGCTGTTTGTCATAGTAAGAATTATATCTGCTTCCCTGATCAACTGAGGGTTAACAGGCTTGGCTCTAAAATCCTTTAAGTTTACACCTGCTTCTTCTGCAGCTTTTATGGCGTTAGGGGAGGCTTGTACCCCCTCCATTGCAAAGGTCCCTGCTGAGGCAACTTGAATATGGGCAAAATTATCCCCGTTCTCTGCAATAATTTTACGGGCAATAGCCTCTGCCATACTGCTGCGGCAGGTATTTCCTGTACAAACTAAAAGAATTTTTTTGTTCATTGTAAAAACACCTCAATATTAGTTACTAGTGACTGGTGACTAGTGACTGGTGGTTAGTTGTTAGTGGCTAGCGGCTAGTTAAAAAGTTTGAAAGTTTATATAAACAAAAGCTTTAGACCAATGCCAACAAGGATAAAACCGCTTAGTATTTCAGCTTTTTCCCCTATAGTCCAGCTTAACCTTTTGCCAAAAACCAGACCGCTAAAGGTCATTAACCCGGCTACAATACCCATTATTAAAACTGTCAGGGTTAAGTCAAACTTTAAGGTTCCCAAGCCTAAGCCAACTGTAAGGGCATCAAGGGAAACGCTTCCCGACATTAGAATAAGGCTCACAGGATGGGTTATTGAAATAGGGTCTACGGTCCTGCAGGAGGCTCCGGCAGGGTCTCTTAATTCCTTAAGCTTACCCCACAGGGTATTGGCACCCATAAAAATTAATACCAGGGCTCCAAAGACCGAGGCAATCGGTCCAACAAAATTCCCCAGGGCTTGACCTAAGTACAAGCCTATTAGAGGCATAAAAACATGGAATATTGCTACTACCAAAGAAACCAGATAGATTTGTGTGCGCCTAATACCGTTGAGACCAATACAAATGGAAAGGGAGAATGCATCAATTCCTAGTGCAAAAGAAACAGCAAAAATTGTCGCTAAACTCATATTTTACCCCCCGCTGCTTTATAAAGCCTATTCATCAATGCGGCACCGATGTGGTCTTGGGGAAAGCTTTCTGCATAGATAACGCTGACATTTTGATGGTCAAACCAGCGCAAGGTATCAAATAAATTAGATGTTATTTCTTCCATGTTTTGCCTGGTGCCCATTATTTTTAATTTTACATCTACAGGAAAATCTTTGTCCATTAATTTATGTATTTCTTGCGAAATCATTACACCAACACTTTCGGGTTCTCTGTCTAATAATATTTTAGATAGCTTTTCCTTTATTTCATAGTCATTGCCTTGGACTATTATTAAATCGGCATCTGGTGAATAGTGGGTATACTTCATCCCGGGCGAACGGGGAGCTGCATTAATATCGTTTAAATTAGTATCTAGATTAACTTGTCCAATCTCTGCCTCTAATTGTTCCCTTGTAATTCCTCCCGGTCTTAATATAGTTGGAGTACCACAACTTAAATCTAAAACAGTGGATTCCACACCAACTCCGGCTCTCCCGCCGTCTATTATCCCTGCAATTTTCCCCTGTAAATCCTGCCAGACATGTTCAGCCGTTGTAGGACTGGGTTTGCCAGATTTATTGGCACTGGGGGCAGCAACAGGAATTCCGGCTAATTCTATTAGGCGTAAAGCAACGGGATGGGAAGGCATCCTTACCGCTACCGTTTCTAATCCCGCCGTAATAATATCGGGTATGATACCTGCTTTGGGAAGTACGAGGGTCAGAGGGCCAGGCCAAAACTTCTTCATCAAGCGAACTGCTTCAGGTGGTATGCTTTCCACTAAACCTTCAACCTGGTTCTGGCTGCAGACATGAACTATGAGGGGATTATCCATGGGTCTTCCCTTAGCGGCAAAAATCTTCTTAACCCCTTCAGGGTTAAGTGCATCTGCACCTAAACCATAAACTGTTTCTGTGGGGAAGCCGATGACCTCCCCCTCCTTAAGAAGTTGGGCAGCTTCTTGCAGCATTTTAATATCCAGCTCCTGGGGAGCCATTCTCCATATCTTGGTATGCATTTTTCCGTCACCAACCAAAATCTTCTTGTTTATTTTAATTATTATATCACTAACTTAGAAAAAATCTACATATTTACTGGGGCTAGTTTATTTAGCAAAGTGGCTAGTGGCTAGTTGGCTAGTTATCCACAACTAAAAATTTATTTTTTCCTGGTGTTAACGACAAGAAAAATAACCCCGGCAGAGCCGGAGTTATTTAGGTTCTAAAAACTTATCAACTTTTTCTCTACATCCCTCAGGACCGATATATACAATGATATCACCCGCTTGGATTATCATATCTGAATCAGGTGATAGATATTCCTCACCGCTGCGCTCCACTGCAAGAACTGTGGCATCTGTATAGGAACGGAAGTCTACTTCCTTGAGGCTCTTGTTTTCCAACACGGAGCCTGGTTTTATTTCAGCTTCTTCTACCTTGGGAAGTATATTAATCAGTCTGGTACTGAAGGCCATTATTTTTTTAATTTGGTTTTCAATGGCAGTATCTAATTCACGTCTCTTTTCGAGAAGATCTGAAAATTCTTGCTGGGCTTGCGCCAAGCCCTTTCTCTGATTAAAATTTTCCAGATACTGCCTGGCAGCATCTTGATTGATAACAATGATACCCCTTCCTGCAACTACCTCCACAATATTCATACTCTGCAATAAAGCAACTGCCCTGCGGATAGTTTCTGGAGAGACGTTATATTGTCCAGCTAATGTAGATCGTCCAAAAAGCTTGGTACCGGTCCGATACTCGTTATGTGCTATTTTAGCTGCTAAATCCACAGCAATTTGTTCATATCTGGCTATTTCTGTCAAATCTTTATGCTGACCCATCCTTTTACCTCCTAAATCAGACGTAATTAACAACCTCATTATACGAATTTGTTGTCAGCGAGACAAGTATTGTTTTAAAATTTCTTGCAATTTTCTCTTCCTCTATATAATTATTTCCTGCTATTTATTGTTAGAATGCGTTGTTAGATAGAAATTAATACCCCAGACAGAGTATTATATTTCTACTTCAGTTGTTTTTATCTAAAAAATGATTTTATCAAGATAGGGGTAATCATAGTAGTAAAAATAGTAACCGATACCAGGGAAGTATAAAGGTCAATACTCAGCAACCCTGCGGTGAGACCTATATGGGAGACTATCAAAGCTACCTCTCCCCGCGATACCATACCCGCCCCAATCGCTAATGCACTACTGACTCCAAAACCTCCCAGGAAAGCCCCCATCCCTGAACCAATCAGCTTAGTAAAAACTGCTATTACCGACATAACAGCAGTAAAGATAATAAGCTGGTCTGTAAGGCTGTTGATGTCTGCAACAACTCCGATGCTGACAAAAAATATGGGAAAAAAAAATGAGTGCCCGAATGCTTCAACCTTTTCGGTAAGTTCCTGCCGATAGCTCCCTCTGCTTAGCATTATTCCTGCAAAATATGCCCCCACAATTCCTGCCAAGCCCAAGTATTCAGCGGCTAAAGAAAGCATAAATACAATTATTAAAGAAAAGGTCAGCTTCCCTTCCGTAACCAGAACCTTAGAAGCTAAAAACATAATAACAGGAATAATTAAGTAACCGGCTAGCAGAGCAAAAATAAAAAATGCGATTGTTTTCAAGACAACCATGCCTAAAAGGGTTACCTCTGCTCCACCTAAAGTTATAGACATAACCATGCTTAATATTGCCAGCCCAAGTATGTCATCAATTACTGCAGCTCCTAATATGGTCAGCCCTTCCTTTGAATTAAGCCTATTCAACTCCAGCAAGGTTTGTACCGAAATGCTGACACTGGTGGCGACTAGGACAACACCAATAAAAAGGGAAATATTAAAATCATAACCGCTGAGCAAACCCATTGCCGTACCTCCCGCTAAGGGAAGTATTACCCCGCCTACAGCAGTCAAAAGGGAGGGAAATGCGGTACTCTTTAAATCGGAAAGATTAGTCTCTAACCCCGCTAAAAACATTAACAGCAGTACCCCGAGCTGGGATAGCTCTTTTAATACAATATTGGCATGCAGTATATTCAGAAATGAGGGACCCAAAATCAATCCCACTAAAAGTTTTCCAAAAATTGACGGCTGCCCTAATTTAACCGAGAAATGTCCGAGAATCTTAACGGCAAAAAAAATAATGACCAATTCCTTTAGGAAGCCATTATGAGACAACACATTTTCCGCTGCATAACATAGCTCATAAATTACGGGAAGAGCGTTAAATTCCAGCAAGCAGATTCCCCTCTTCATTTATCCTTTCTAAATGATTAATGAAAGAAGGGGGAAGTTAGTACTGGTAAATAGTGGATATGGCGCTAGCGCTATATCCACAGGTAAAGGTAAAGGAATAGGCATCTGCTCAAGGGTTAGATATTGGGATGCATCACATGAACGCAACCCAGGTTGACGCATCTGCTCTGAGGATGCATCAAGGAAAATTGGCATTCATCGGATGCATCATGCAGAATAACCCGTGAACAGATACATCTTGCAGATTTGACCCTTAAGCAGATACATCATGCAGATTACCCCTTAAGTCAGCTGCCCCTTCACCACCCGGACGTTACCAGCCCAATCCTTAATAATCTTTCGGTTTACAAAATTATTATCTTTCAATAAGTTAAGGACGGTTTCACCCTGCTGCCAGCCTATTTCCAACAAAATATAACCATTGGTTTTTAAATACTTGGGTGCTTCCTCTAATATCCTGCGGTAAAAATCCAAACCGTCCTCGCCGCCCCACAGGGCAAGGGCGGGTTCTTTTTTCACATCTAAAGGAAGCTGTTCCATTTCCCCAGTGGAAATATAGGGCGGATTGCTTACTATTATCTCAAAGCTTTGCTTGGTAAGGGGGGCATATAAATCTCCATGAAAGAACTCAATCTTTTCCAGTACTCCGGCATTTACAGCATTAATTTTGGCGACTTCCAAAGCATCACCGGAAATGTCAACTGCACAGAAAGATGCATCAGGTAAATATTTAGCTAGACTTACAGCAATTGCGCCACTTCCTGTACACAGGTCGAGTATTGACAGGGGCTTAGCTATTTCCTTAGCCAGCTTGATAGTTTCTTCCACAAGAACCTCGGTATCGGACCTGGGAATAAGAACATTTTTATTAACTAGAAAATCAAGCCCCATAAAATTTTGTTTACCCAAGAGGTACTGTAAGGGCTCTCCCGATTTCCGTCGGTTTATTAGGTCTTGGAATCTTTCTTGTTTTTCCTCCGCCAGGAGTTCCTCCTGATAGGCTAATAATTTGGCACGGCTATAACCTAATGTTTCAGCCAGCAATAATTCAGCCTCTATCCTTTTTTCCGCCCCTAAAAAAGAAACCGCCCACTGTAAAAAATCTTTAACAGTCTGCGGCTTATTATCCCTATCCATTATTCCACCTGCTTTAACTTTTCCGCCTGGTCTATGGTAATCAAGGCGTCGATTATTTCACTTATCTCACCTAATAGTATTTGATCCAGTTTGTGCAGTGTCAAACCAATCCTGTGATCAGTAACCCTGCCCTGGGGGAAATTATAGGTCCTGATGCGCTCACTGCGATCACCGGTACCAACCTGGGTCTTCCTGGCTGCAGCTACTTCTCCCATCTGCTCTTGTTCAGCTTTTTCCAAAAGCCTGGCCCGCAGTACCTTTAAGGCCTTATCTTTGTTTTTGTGCTGGGACTTTTCATCCTGACAGGAAACAACCAAACCGGTAGGTATATGGGTTATTCTCACCGCAGATTGGGTTGTATTAACGGACTGACCTCCTGGGCCACTGGAGCAAAAAACATCTATCCTTAAATCATTAGCGTCAATTTGTACATCCACATCCTCGGCCTCAGGCAGGACAGCAACAGTTGCCGTTGAGGTATGGATACGCCCTCCTGACTCAGTGGTGGGAACCCGCTGCACCCGATGCACACCACTTTCAAACTTAAGCTTGCTGTATGCACCATGACCTTGAATAAGGAAAATTACCTCTTTAAAGCCACCGACATCGGAATAGTGGGAGCTCATTACTTCTGTCTTCCATCCTCTATTTTCCGCGTAGCGGTTATACATACGGTAGAGGTCATTGGCAAACAGCCCGGCTTCATCTCCCCCGGCACCTGCCCTGATCTCCATAATTACGTTTTTCTCATCGTTAGGGTCCTTAGGAAGGAGGAGAATCTTCAGTTCTTCTTCCATAGCATTTTTCTTTTCTTCTAATTCATCTACTTCCAATTCGACTAAATCCCGCATATCGGGGTCTAGTTTGTCGGCAAGGAGTGCTTTAGCTTCCTGCAATTCGCCTACCACTTTTTTGTAATTACGATAAGCCTCAACTATATCGGTAATCTCCGCTTGGGCTTTAGCGTGCTTTTGCAGCTCGGAGGGGTTATTGATTACTTTGGGATCACTCATCAGAGCATTAAGTTCTTCGTATCTATCTTCGATATGCTGTAATTTGTCAAACATTTATATCACTCCGTTTTAGTGGCTAGTAGGTTAGTGGCTAGTGGCTAGATTTCAGTTAAGATAATAAGACAAAAGCATTTAGTAATAACCACATTAATCATTTTAAAGACCGATTCGGCTTGGAATCGGTCACAGATATCTAAATTACAGTATATATACTTTCCTATTATTTTGCAAGGGTAAAAAGAATGAGGAAATGAGGAATGGGGACACACCTTAGTTTGAAGAAATTCTTCGAAGCTCAAGGTGTGTCCCCAATTAGATTACAGGAACCAGATGTAGGATATGGTTACCACAAAGACCAGCAAACTCATGAGGACAGTTGTCCCTACCGGGAAACGGTACTTGTCTTCGGAATAATCGCCAACTACCTCGTCCTGTACTGTTTGCGGCGCCCATTTCAGTGGATTGTTAAAGAAGGGCAGGATTTGTTTTAATATATACATTCCGTTGGAGGCTAAAGTTTCTCTGGCTGTACATACAACCCACACTAAGCCTTTAACAACTGCAATAAGGGGTCTTCTATAGAACCAGTCTGTATCAACGGAAATCTTAATCTTAGGCTCCATCTTAGGAATAAATATCCAGAAAGCAATTAATGCTGCTACCATCAACTGTACCGAGGAAATCACGTGATCTAGGGTAAATGGTACATAGGTTGCGTCGAAGGGCAGATAGGTATAAAGCAAACTGGGAACTATCCCGTAGAGGGTACATAACAACGCTCCCCCGCCCATGGCTACATACATATTCTTTGGAATTGGCTTAGGTTCTAATTGACGGTCTGTACCAAAGAACATAAAGAACTTGAGCTTTAAGGCAATGGATAAGAAAGTACCTATACTTGCTAAATACAGTAACAATTCAGCTATGGGCAGCTTCTCATATGCTGCCGCAGAAATAATCATAGACTTACTGATAAATCCGTTAAACAGAGGTACACCGGAAATGGAGAAAGCTCCTATTGTGTACAAAATAAATACTAAGGGCATTTTCCGAGCCAGGCCGCCCAATTCTGTAAGCTTTGATACTCCAGTAGCTTGAATAACAGCACCTGCCGACATGAATAACAGTGACTTATATAATATGTGGCTGTATGCATGGGAAGTAGCACCATTTAAGGCTAACTGGGAACCAATACCTACACCGGCAACCATAAAACCAACCTGACTGATGATATGATAGGCCAGCAAACGTCTGATATTGTTTTCCAACACAGCGTAAACAACACCATAAAGGGCCATGATAACCCCAGCCCATAAAAGAACGGTGGCACCAGGGAATATTCTTATCAAACAATAAACAGCAACTTTGGTGG
Organism: Bacillota bacterium; assembly: GCA_049323895.1. Classification (GTDB taxonomy): domain Bacteria; phylum Bacillota; class Peptococcia; order Peptococcales; family BICA1-8; genus JBMOKT01. The sequence goes on from JBMOKT010000014.1 coordinate 44,783, forward strand.
TAAAGGAACTTAAGAATACACTGCCGGTAATTGTTCCTTCAGGGTAAGCATCAGTTAACCAGGCATGTAATGGCGGGATAGCCGCGTTTACACCAACACCTAATAAGATCAACCAGAATGCTGCATCATTAGTACCTGTTAATGCTGTAATAAGCGGCTGTCCGGCAGTAATTTTCAGGAAGATACCAGCTAAGAGCAGATTGCCGCCAAACATATGCACTAATAAATATCTGAAACCGGCGCCCCGGGATTGGGCGTTACCCCTATACCAGATTAAGAATACAGAGGATACTGCCATTAACTCCCAGAAAAAGATGAGGGTCATCCAGTCTCCACTGAAGACAACACCCAAAGAACTTCCTGCATAGGCAAGTCCAGCAAGGGCTTCTCCTTTATTTTCATTATGCAGGGCATAGATATTGCCCAGAAGAGCCATGATGCTGAAAATCAATCCAAAAACCCATGATAGTTCATCTACCTTTAAAATTTGCAGTTCTAGACCATTTATAAAGGGGATGGTCCAAAGGGTGCCTACTTTCAAGGTAAACATTGCGTAAAGAGCTAAAAGCGGAGCACCGACCATGGAAGCTTGGCGAAGACGACCGGGTAAAATACCAGCCAGTATACCGCCCAAAATAAGAATCAACCCTGGATGGAAATTACTCATCATTGTCTTCACCTCCACCATAAAACTTCTCGGGCTTAGAAATAAATATCATGCCTAAACCCTTGGATACACCCATTAACAATAAACAACCTAAGAAACCGTAGATAATATCAAACCCGATAAATTCGTGCCACCAAAATTTTGCATGGGGGTGCACAAACAGCACTTCTACCACGAGTGATACTATAAGCGCGGCAATACTAATGCCCAGTATCTTTTTAGTAGTAGACATTACCACCCACCTCCTACCAACTGCATACTTTTCACAATGCTTTGGGCTGAGATTACCGCAAGATCATAGAAGTTTGCCCCAAAGTTAGGAAGAACACCTAATACTAATGACATTACTGCTGTAATAACTATAGGAATAAGCATATCTTTCCTGGCTTCACCATAGTGGGTAAACTTATCAGAATCCTTGAAAAATGCCATATAGGAAATGGGTACCAGGTAGGATAGACCTAACATGGCACTGGCAATTAAAACAACTACAAACAGGCTTTGCCCGCCCTGGAGGGCTCCTAAGGCGATGTTCCATTTACTGATAAAACCTACTATAAAAGGTACCCCTGCTATCCCTAGAGATCCGATAGTAAAGGCAGCCATAGTGATGGGCATTTGCCTTCCGATACCCTTCATCTCACTGATATTTGACTTGTGGGTAGTAACATATATTGCACCTGCGCAGAAGAAGAGGGTAATCTTCATAAAGGCGTGGGCAATTATGTGATACATACCACCTAAAAATCCAAGTGGTGTTAATAGTGACAAACCTAAAACCACGTATGATAATTGTCCAACTGTCGAGAAGGCCAGCCTTCTTTTAAGGTTGTCCTGATTCATGGCAATCAATGAGGAAGCGATAATGGTAAAAGCAGCAACCCAAGCCAGGACTAGACCCATACCTATCTCGTTTAACAGTTCGGGACCAAATACATAGCCGATAATCCGTAAAACACCAAAGGCACCTGCTTTAACAACAGCAACAGCGTGGAGCAAAGCACTGACTGGTGTAGGAGCCACCATTGCTGCTGGCAGCCAGCCGTGCAAAGGCATAACACCGGCTTTAACTGCAGCTCCCAGTACCATTAAAACAAAGATAAGCCTTAAAGTGCCTGCTGAAGCCATATCGGAAGTCAAAAAACCTCCCGCTACGAAATCACCGGTTCCTACTTTTAAGTAGGTCCAGATTATTGTTATGAAAAATAATTGTCCGGAAATCAAGGTGTACGCCAAATATTTCCTGCCGGATTTAATGGCTTCATCATTCCGCTTGTGAATAACCAGAGGATATGTTGCCAGGGTCAATAATTCAAAGAATATAAAGAATGTTAAAAGGTTTGCTGAAAAGGCAATACCTATGGCAGCAGATAATGATAAGGCAAAGCTGGCAAAATAACCTGTCTGATATTTTTCATTATTGCCTCTCATATAGCCTATGGAGTAAAAGGAAGTTACCACCCATAAGGCTGAGGCTAATGCTGCAAAAATCATACCCGCTGAATCGGCCCTTAACTGGAGGGTAATACCCTGGGCAATATGCAGAGGTGCTATCTCAAAAACTTTGCCGGCAAGTACTGCTGGCAGCATGGAAAATACTATTGCGGCTTTACCGAAAGCAGCTAATAATGTCCAGCCTTCCCGGAGATTAGGATTACGCCCGCTAAACAATATCAGTATAGTGGCAACCAGGGAAATTAACACTGCCCATAAGGGTCTATAGTCTAATAAAAATTCTGGTGTCATCGAATTCCCACCCCCGGAACAGCAAATTGCAGTACTTGGGTAACAATTTGCTCATTATAGATACCAATTACTAAAATCCCTAAACCTAGAACTACAATTGGCAACAGCATAGTTACAGGCAGTTCGAAAGTTTTAGCGGTTTTAACTTCTGTAACATCCTCTTCGGATTTTTTGCGCATAAAGATATTTTCAATAATGCGGAAGAAGTATGCCAAATTCAACAAACTGCTGATTATTATAACTGCGATGTAGAACCACATATCAGCCTCGGCAGCACCAAGGACTAAATACCATTTGCTAAAAAATCCTGCCGTTGGAGGCAAACCAATCATGGAAAGAGCAGCTATTACAAAGGCAGTCATAGTGAAAGGCATTTTCTTATTTAGTTCTGCAAATTTTTCTATGCTCACTTCACCAGTACGCCATTTGATGCCCCCCGCTATTAAGAACAGACAGCTTTTCATAATAGCATGGTTAATGATATGAAGTACTGCTCCAATTAACCCATAGGTATTGCCAATTGCAAAACCTACCACAATGTAACCTATTTGACCAACACTGGAATAGGCCAGCATTCGTCTGAAATCCTTCTGGGCAATAGCCATGATAGAACCAATCAGTATGCCTAGTGCTGCCAACCAACCCATTACCTGCAGAGCCGATGTTACAGCAATGCTTGCAGTGCCAAAAACAAAGAAGAAAAATCTCAAGATTACATAGGCCGGTACTTTACCCATTACACCAGCAATAAGGGCTGCTGCTGCAGGATGGGAATAGGTATATGCATCAGGCTGCCAGCCATGTAAGGGAAATAACGCCATTTTAATGCCTAAACCTACCACAAACATAGCTACCGTCATAAATACCACTGGTGAGTCTATCATAGGCATAATTCTTTCAACCATATCGGCCATGTTTAAGGTTCCTGTGATAGCATATAAATAACCAATGCCTAGCAGATAGAAGGAAGCGCCTATTGTTCCTATTAACAAGTACCTAAAAGCAGCAACTGTAGCACGGTGACCTCCAGCTGCGATTAGGCCATAGCCAGCTAATGAAGAAATCTCCAAAAATACATAGAGGTTAAATACATCACCGGTTATTACCATTCCTAACAGACCGGTAGTAAGCAATAAATAAAGGGAATAGTAAGTTGCGTTTTTCAACCAATCATCCTGGTTTAAAAAAGGTCCTGAGTAAATAGCCACAATCAAACTAACAAAAGATATCAAAACTGCCATAGTCCCACCTAACGGGTCAATAACAAATTCTATCCCCCAAGGTGGTGCCCAGTTACCAAAATGATAGTGCCAAGGTCCTTCAGAAACAACTTTTATTAGAACTCCGATTGAACTGATATGGGCCGCTAAAATAGCGAGAATTGTCATCCATCGTCCCAGTTGTTTGGAAAAATAAGAAACGAAGGGACTTATCAGAGATGCCATCAGCGGCAGAACAACAATCAGAGCTGGCATTTGTTCTCTCATTTATTCATCCTCCGTAATATCTCATCTTCCTCAATTGAGCCATATTTTCTTTGTACTCGCATCATTAATGCCAAGGCCACCCCTGTAGTACTCAAACTAACAACAATAGCAGTCAGCATTAGTGCGTGGGGAAGAGGATTAATATATTTATCAACATCATATTTTCCAGCTTCTAAAATAGGCAAGGTACCTCCAGCCTTCTGCCCTAAAACCAGGAAGAAGATAATTACCGCAACCTGCATTATATTCATAGCCATCAGTTTTTTCATTAAGTTGTTCTTATCTAAGATTCCGTAAAGTCCTACTAAGAAGAGGACTGCTACAAGCCAGTAGATTACTGGGCTTTCTAACATATTAAGGATCATAGTAAATCCTCCCCTCTGGTAAGAGCATCAAGAATTGCTATGATAGTAGTCATAACACATAGTGTTACACCGATCTCTATGGCAAGGATTCCGTAAGCATGGAGCTCTGCGGCCTCATGTACAGGTATAGGCAGCTTTTCATACTCTAAGAATTTACCGCCTGCCAGCATTGTGTAGAAACCTACCAGGGCATAAATAAGGGTTCCAATACCTGCTAGTATTAAAGCCTTTTCACCACTGATGTTAAACATGGCCTCTTCGCCTTGTATTAAACGGGCTAAAACTATTCCTACAGCTAAAAGGGCACCCGCCTGGAAGCCCCCACCGGGGCTGTATTCACCATGGATTAAAACATAAATACCGTAGACAAGGGTAAAGGGTACTAAAATTCTGAATGAAGTATCTAAAATGATACCCCCAAATCTTTCTTTCATTAATTATCTCCCCCCTCATCCTTGCGATATCCTCTTAAAATCATAAATGTGGCAACACCGGCAACAAATATAACAGAGGTTTCTCCCAAAGTATCAATACCCCTATAGTCGGCAAGAACAGCCGTAACCATGTTGGGCGAAGCAGTTTCCTTTTTGGACTTTTCAATATAGCGGGGTGATACGTGTTCTGACGCAGGTGTGTTGGGATCACCAACTTTAGGTAAGTCCACGGCAGAATAAAGAAACATAAAACCCATTAGTAAAATTAATATCGGACCTAACTTTTTCATCGTTTGCACCACCTATCTAATTCCCTAAGGGCGGCAATAAAAAATACCGTAGAAATTACTCCTATTACCGCTTCAGTAAAGGCAACATCGGGAGCTCCTTGGACTAAATACAGCAGTACAGCAAAGAAACTAAAAGCACCAAATAGAACAACGGATGCTAATAAATCTTTTACGTTTAAAGCAGTTATGCCGGTTCCAATTAATAATATTAGTAAAAGTGCTTGAATAGCTAAGTTAAACATAACCTACTCCCCCTTTCGCGACCAAGGTTTTAGTCCAGATCTATAGGCTGCACGGCAGATAATATGGGTACCTATGGGGTTAGCAAGAAGGACAAATAAAACTATCATGATTAATTTTACCGTTGTTAGGTTTAATCCCTCGTAAAATGCTAAACCTAAAAAGCACAGCATCAAACCCAAGGTTTCACTCTTGCCTGAAGCATGCAAACGTGTATAAAAATCAGGGAGACGCAATACTCCGATAGCAGCAACTGTAATAAAAAAGAACCCTGCTAAAAGGAAAATAATAGCTAAAATTTTCACTTGATTATGTCTCCTTTCCCCCAATGTACTTAGCAATTACCACTAAGCTGATAAATCCTAAAACAGCATAGGCAATAGATATATCCACATACATATCGGGTCTTTTATCTATATAGCCAAATAGAACTAATAAAAGTATGGTATCGGCGCCAATTACACCCAGCCCATTTAAACGGTCATAGACGCTTGGGCCCTGGAAGACTCGTATAAGCATTAATAATATTACAATCACTAAACCTACAATTAATCCATAAAATACTGCATCCATCTAACCTTCCCCCCTTTGAGCAGTTACCTCTACCTGTTCGCTGAAAAGACGGGCAACCCTTCTCTGCATTTCCCCTTCTAAAAGGCCGTCTGCTGCACCATCAGTCAGGGCATGTACAGCATAAACACCGTCTTCAATATCAACAGTAATGGTCCCCGGGGTTAAGGTTATGGAATTTGCTAAGGTAACATGGGAGATTGGGTTGTCCAAGGGCATTTTAAAGAAAACCATTTTGGGGTTTATTGGCATTTTCGGACTAAGGACAACTTTGACTACGTCTATGTTGGCCAGTACAATTTGCCAGATTAACCACAACCAATAGGTAAAGTATCTTGCAAATGGAAATTGGAAAGCAAAATAAGAACCCTTTCCATTCATTGAAGGAATCTGTAATATGGACATGGAAACCCATGCCGAAACTAATGAAGTACCAAATCCGATAATTAAAAATTTAGCTTCCATTTTGCCCGATAATAAAACCCAAAAGGCAAATAAAATTGCAGTCAGCATAATGAACTGCATTGGATTTGAGGAATTTTTTTGTGCTTTATCCACTGTTTTCATAGTCATTAGCCATACCACCTTTAAATAGAGTAATATTCAATTGTTTTTTGGTAACCACAAAATTCTTATTTTTCTTACAAATATTACTATTCTCTATTTAAGGCTTGACCATACACCTCCTTTGTATCAAATACCTAGGTCTGTCATGCATATATAAAGTCCTCTTTATTCCCACCTATCTTCCCTCTCTTCCCTCCTTATTCCGGTTCATTATTTAATCGATAATATTTTAATAAAAATATTTTAACATAAAAAAATCCTTTACCTCAAAATTTTAATATGCTTTTTCGAGGCAAAGGTATCATAACAAGTATAAATACCCTACTATAATAACAAACAACTTAAGACAGAGTCAATGTTTTTGCTTGTGGCGCTAATCATGATTATTTATACAGGGCTTTCTCTTAAATGAATAATTTGCTAATTTAACTGAAAATCCTTCTTCAATACTTATCAGAAAGTATTACTTTTACAAGGTAATAAGTATAAGTGCAACATCGGCTTCCGCAATCGCCAAAGGCTCGGCGCAAGCCGTGTTTTTCAAAAATTTGGTACATACATTATACAAAGTGATAAAAAGCAAAAAACTGCCGACATAGTCGACAGTTATCAGCAGCTATATTACTGTTACTTGATTCCGTGCTTTTTCTTGAACGCTTCTACCCGACCGGCAACAGCAACTGTACGTTGTTTTCCTGTATAAAACGGATGACATTTGGCACAGATTTCAACTTTAAGTTCATTTTTAGTTGAACCTGTTTCAAATTCATTACCACATGCACAAGATACTTTTGCGGTGCCATATTTTGGATGGATTTTTTCTTTCATTCGGGCTCACCTCTTTCCTCGGTTAGCTTAGAACACTTATTACATTATATATTTTTTGCAATTGCTCGTCAACCCTTTGCTTAACCTTTACCTGTCATGCAGATTAACCTCAAAGCTTACCTCTACCTATGGCGTTAGCCATATTACCTTACCGGTTTCGTATAATTCCCGATCTCCACATGGGGCAATTCCTCCTGCAAAACCTCTAAAAAGGCTGGTACGCCTATTGGCTCCCCTTGGGGTTGGGGAAGGGTGTTTAACAAAAGGTCAGGATCAATATTCAAGTTTCTAATCTGAATCCCCTTTACCTCTGTTTCATTTGCTAAATCCAAAAGAAATTCTATTTCATCCTCACAATCGTTAATGCCCGGAAAAAACAGAAGGTTTAAATAAGTATAAACATTGTGTTCTGCGGCATATGTAAGTGAGTTTTTTACATCAACAAAATTATAATTTTTCGGCTGGTAATAGGCATTATACATTTTTTCATTTGCACTATTGAGGCTTATTCTTAAGGAGTCAATACCGCCTTGGCACACCTTCCTAATGCCCTTATAGCTGCCTGCGTTAGTATTCATATTGATGGTACCATTTTCAGTCTTGTCCCTTATTTTACCAATTGCCCGGGCAATAATTTCGCCTTGTAGGCTGGGTTCGCCCTCACAGCCCTGACCAAAACTAATAATAGCCTCCCGACCATTTTCTAAATGATGCACACCTAACTCTACTATTTCATCAACTTGGGGGGTAAAGTTAATACGGGTTTGTGGTGAGGGGCAGCATTCACTAGGCTGCAGGGAAATACATCCAAGACATTGGGCATTGCACACAGGGGAAACAGGAATTCCACCCTCCCATCTGTGATAAAAAATATTTTGGGCAGTAAAACAGCCATAGTCCAAAGCACAATGACCTAACTGCTTTATTATTCTATTATGGGGGAATTGGCTTTCAAGTTCAGCAACCTTTTTATCCAATTGGACAGTATTGAAATGCCTGGGATTCCATTTGTCATCTATATCGGTCATTTTTGCAGCAACATAAAACTGACCATCCTTAAATGCTACAGCGGCATAACCAAATAGAGGCAGCAGCTTTGCATCTTTATCATTAACAAAAGCTGGCAAAAGGGTCCTGGTATAACCCTGAGGAAGCAGTGCACCAACGGGAAAACCGGGTCCGGTATATTTTTTAAAGCTCCCCTCCTTGTCCATGATGACAGCCGTCCTGTGAGGTATCAAGGTTAAAGATGCACCCTGGGGCAAAGGAATTAATTCCTCTTGGGCAGGTTCAACAAAGGTGTGTCCAAGCCTCCCTAAAGCAAATAATTTTTTATGTTCATAGGCATTGCCTTCCTCATCGGCATAAACAAAGTGGAACATGGTGGTATCCTCCGGATATATAGTGGCTAGTTGTTAGTGGCTCGTGGCTTGTAATTAGTGCCCCAAGCCCGGTAATCGGTGACTGGTGACTAGCATTCTATTTAAATTGATAGTTTGATAACCCAAAAACCGCTACATCAATAATTATATCTTACATGTAACAAATTTTCCAGAAAAGTGGGTGAATGTAAAAATGCCTGCTTTTTAGTGCAGGCACATGAATTATCAATAATCATTAGTTGGTGCAAAAGATGAGCTGTAGATATATTTCAGGGGATTTACAACTTTACCGCTTTCGTATATTTCAAAATGTAAATGGGGTCCTGTGGAGCGACCGGTATTGCCCATCAAGGCAATAGTTTCCTGGGCTTGCACCCATTGGTTCATATTAACCATTATCCTGCTATTATGCCCGTACAGGGTTCGGTAGCCATTTTGATGGTCAATTATCACCGTTCTCCCATAATTACCATTACGCCCCACAAAAACTACTTTGCCAGCCTGGGCTGCTTTTATTGGTGTCCCCAAATCATTGGCAATATCAATCCCTGTATGAAACTCACTGCCCCTCTTGCCAAAAACCGAGGTCAAAACACCTTTGGCAGGAGTATTCATAAAAAAAGTATGATTCCTGGCGGAAACAGTAGTTGCCCTATTGCTGGTAATAGTAACCGAAGCTTTAATACCCGGGATTGCCAGTACTGTTCCTGCCTTAAGCCTGTTGGGGAACCAAACATCATTTGCAAAGAGAATCTGCTGTGGCAGTATACCATATAAGGCTGCAATATCCCGCACTGTTTCGCCGGCTGTTACCTGATGGCTTACTTCGTAAATACGGGGGACTAAAATCTTTTGCCCCGGCTTAATCATATCAGGATTTTTAATATCATTAACAGCAGCTATCAAACCCGCTTCGCTGCTGAACATCCTTCCAATACTATAAAGGGTATCCCCTTTCTGCACGATGTACGAGGTTGTGCCTGGTTCATTAATATCAGCTGCCGGTAAATCTATCTCCAAGGGCTTATATTCTGTGGCTCCTGCAGGAAGACACAGGACAGCAAAAAGCAGAACAAAAACCAATATAGTAATTTTCCTATTTTTTAACATGATTTTGCTTCACTCCAATTTTTTAGAATTTGCATCCTAAATATTCTGGGGTAAAGCAGGGGTGAAATATACATTTTCCCCATGGCAAATTTTGGGGGGAGTTCTTGGCGTTATGTTTGATAGTTTTATCGATGTCACGGCGTCACGATGTCACAATGCACGTAATAATTTACTATCACTCTATCACACTATCTCACTTTCAAACTTTTTTACTAGCCACCAGCCACTAACAACTAGCCACTTACTCTATTTCACCAGCTTCGGCCAGGCACGGACCAAATCTTTATTGGTTTTTACCTTTTTCAAAGCATCAATCAACATCTCCGTAGTTTCCGCTGTATCACTGTTATTAAAGTTCTTCCTAAACTGCCAGATAAAAGACAGTTCTTCTTTGGAAAGGAGCATTTCTTCTTTCCTGGTGCCTGAACGTTTGATATCTATGGCAGGGAATATTCTCCTATCAGCCAGTTTTCTATCTAAAATTAGTTCCATATTACCTGTCCCTTTGAACTCCTCAAATATTACGTCATCCATCCTGCTGCCTGTATCTACTAGGGCTGTGGCAAGGATAGTCAGGCTTCCGCCCTCTTCAATATTTCTGGCTGCACCAAAAAATCTTTTTGGTTTATGAAGGGCACTGGGGTCTACACCACCGGAAAGAGTCCGTCCACTGGGAGGAATAACAAGGTTATAGGCCCTGGCAAGACGGGTAATGCTGTCCATGAGTATTACTACATCCCTTTTGTGCTCTACAAGCCTTTTAGCCCTTTCCAGAACCATTTCCGCTACTTTAACATGGTTATCGGGAGGCTCATCGAAAGTGGAACTGACTACTTCACCTTTAACAGAACGTTGCATATCAGTCACTTCTTCAGGACGCTCGTCTATCAAGAGGATTAGTATTTCTATCTCCGGGTGGTTAAGAGAAATGCTATTGGCAATTTCTTTAAGTAACTCAGTTTTACCGGCTTTAGGGGGTGACACAACAAGACCCCTCTGACCTTTCCCTACTGGGGAGATTAAATCAATAATTCGAGGTGAAATCATGCCAGTTCCCGATTCAAAATGAAGCTTCTTAAGGGGATAAATAGGTGTAAGACCATCAAAGTGAAGACGTTCAGGGGACTTTTCCGGGGGATCGCCATTTACCGCTTCAACACGAAGCAGGGCAAAATACCGTTCATTATCCTTAGGTTTTCTTACTATTCCCGATACTCTGTCGCCGGTTCTTAAATCAAATTTGCGAATCTGTGAGGGTGATACATAAATGTCATCCTGACTGGGCAGATAGGCAAAAGGCCTTAAAAATCCGTAGCCATCGGGCATTATTTCCAAGACACCTTGGGCTTGTAGTTGACCGTCGGTTTTGGTACTGGCCTTTTGTATTTCAAAGACCAATTCTTTTTTCCTAAGCTTGGAATACCCAGCCAGATCTATCTCCCGGGCAATTTTATAAAGCTCGGCCATGGTTTTGGCTTCAAGCTCTGCAATATTAAAACCCACTTGTTTACCTCCTTATATAAAACGCTTTCAGCGTTTGGTGACCAGTGACTAGCGACTAGCGACTAGTGGCTAGTTAAAAATAAATAAGAAACATGTTTAACATACTTTAGCTTTCTAAATAAATATTACATGCACTTTTCTTAGATAATTTGGGATTAAAGTCAAGGTTTAGGTTTTGGTTAGAAAAATGGGGTTTATTGAAAGGCGAGTTGGAAAAGATATTTTCTTTTCAAGAATACCATAAATTAGCTATGGTGGCTAGCTAATACATTTAGTATTTCTATTTGAATATTCTACCCGAAAAATCACAAATTCAATCACTGGAAACTGGTCACTGAGCACTGGACATGGTCACTAGTATAAGCATAAAAAAGCGCCCCGAGATTTTCATTTGGGCGCTTAATTCTCCATTTTCAATTCTTAATTATTATTAACTAACCTTCCATCTTTACGTATTTGGGTTTTTTTGCAAAGAAATGCTGGGCTTCAATAAACCTTAGTGTCCCTGTTTGTCCACGCATTACAACCGTATGGGTTGTAGCCCTGTCCTGATAAAAACGTACTCCCTTCAGCATCTCGCTATCAGTTATGCCAGTAGCAGCAAAAATAACGTCATCAGTTTTTACCAACTGGTCTAAGGTCAATATTTTATTTACATCTTCGATGCCTAATTTAAGTGCCCGAGCAACATCTTTATCATCTTCGGGTACCAGTCTGCCCTGCATATCCCCCCCTAAACACCTGAGAGCTGCAGCAGCCAAAACTCCTTCGGGGGCACCCCCTATACCCAATACCATATCGACACCTGAATCAGGGAAGGCAGTAGCTACAGCAGGAGAAACATCACCGTCAGTAATTAGCCTAATTCTTGCTCCCAAATTCCTGATAGCCTGTATTTGCTTTTGGTGGCGAGGTCTGTCCAAAAGAACAATTGTCACGTCTTCAACCTTTTTCCCTAAAGCTTTGGCAACGTTGACAACATTTTCCTCAACACTAAACTCCAGACCGATTGCTCCTTTTGCCCCAGGTCCTACTGCAATCTTTTCCATATACATGTCAGGTGCATGAAGGAGGCAGTTTTTCTCAGCAACGGCCAAAACTGCAATTGAACCATTCATCCCTTTGGAAACCAGATTAGTACCTTCTAAAGGGTCAACGGCAATATCGACTTGAGGCCCTTTTCCTAAGCCTACTTTTTCACCGATATACAACATAGGAGCTTCATCCATTTCGCCCTCGCCGATTACTACCGTTCCCTCAATATTTATAGTGTCAAACATTGCACGCATAGCCTTTACCGCTGCGTCGTCTGCAGCAATTTTATCACCTTTTCCCAGCCAGCGGGCTGAATTTAAGGCCGCTGCTTCTGTTACCCTCGCAAATTCTAGTGCCAGTTCCCTATCCATTTAGAACTTCTCCTCCCATTTTCCCTACTTGTTCTTAACCCGCTCCCAATCCTTTAAGAATCCTTCTACCCCGGCATCGGTCAAAGGGTGTTTTGACATTTGCATTATTAATTTATAAGGTACTGTAGCTATATGGGCACCCAGCTTAGCAACCTCGGCAGCATGAATGGGGTCACGGACACTGGCTGCAATTATTTCTGTATGGTAATTATAATTACTGAAAACCTGACAGATATCAGCAATTAAGTCCATGCCATCCTGTCCAATGTCATCCAAACGCCCTATAAAAGGACTGACAAAAGTTGCACCGGCATTGGCAGCCAAAATAGCTTGGTTTAGTGAAAAAATCAGGGTAGCGTTAGTTTTGATGCCCAGTGAGGTCAATACCTTAATTGCCTTTAGCCCCTCTGGGATTAGAGGTATCTTGATAACAATATTTTTATGTATTTTTACTAGTTCCTTGGCCTCAGAAACCATTTCCTCCTTGGTAAGACCAATAACTTCAGCGCTGATGGGACCATCAACAATTTTAGTGATTTCAGATATTACTTCTTTGAAATTACGCCCTTCCCTGGCTATTAAGGTAGGGTTTGTTGTTACACCGCAGATTACGCCTAACTCTGCCGCCTCTCTTATTTCATCTACATTAGCGGTATCTATGAAAAGTTTCATGGCAAATACCCCCTTTTTATTAGTGGCTAGTTCGCTAGTGACTGGTGACTAGTCACTAGAATTTGGTAAATTTATTGGGTAAGTGGCTAGTGGCTAGTTGTTAGTTACTATAAATAATGCATTAGTGACTAGAAAACACTTGCTAATATGAGATTCTAGACTTAATGACGTGCCACTATACATGTTAATTTCTTAGGATGTGCGACCGTGCGATTGTATTTTTATCGGCGGCACGATAGCACGGACCCAAGCTTAGGCTTTATTGCTGCTGCCGAATAAACGAATTTTCTCCCTAACAATTGCAGTCATTTCTTCCCTGGCAGGTCCTAAAACCTTCCTTGGGTCAATTTCCGAGGGGTTTTTATCCAAAGAGTCCTTTACACCTTTCATAAAGGCTTCCCGAACGTTTGTATCAATATTAACCTTTCTGACTCCCAATTCAATGGCTTTTTTAATATCTTCATCAGGAACTCCGGAAGAGCCATGTAAGACTATGGGTATCTTTACAAGTTCTTTAATCTTTTTAAGCCTTTCAAAATCCAACTCAGGTTTGCCCTTGTATTGACCGTGGGCAGTACCTATAGCGACAGCCAGTGAACCTACTCCTGTTCCATCAACAAAAGTTTTTGCCTCCATAGGGTCGGTAAACATAGCTTCTTTATCTGATACTGTAATATCATCTTCTGTTCCGCCAATTTTGCCTAATTCGGCTTCAACGGAAACACCTAATGGCTTGGCTATTTCCAACACCTTGTTTGTTAAAGCTATATTTTCCTCTAAGGGAAGCTTAGACCCGTCAATCATTACTGAAGAAAAACCATATCTAATACATTTAATAACCTGGTCAAAGCTGGTACCATGGTCAAGATGAAGGGCAACCGGCACAGCAACACTGTCAGCGGCTATCTCCACCAATTTAACTATGTAATTTAGCCCAGCATATTTTATGGCACCTTGACTGGCCTGGATAATTACCGGAGCTTTTTCCGCAACTGCAGCTGCAACAATCGCCTGTACAATCTCCATGTTATTGCAGTTAAAGGCTCCAACTGCGTAGCCCCCGGCTTCTGCATTTTTTAATAAATCATCAACACTTACTAAAGGCATTTTCCTTCCCCCTTGTATTTTGACCTAGAAGAAAGAGGCTATTTAAGCCTCTTTTACTAGTAATATTATGTGTGATAATTGTAATTATATTTTTATTTTTTCACCCTTGTTTTACGCTTTTTTGGTTTTTTATCATCTATATACTTATGGGTTCCCTCAGTTAGGATAACCTCAGTTAAATGACGTACTGTTTCCCAGTCCTTAAATGATTCGGCAAAGACGATCCCTACTGCGCCGCAATCATTACAATGGAGTTCCATACGGTCAGGGTATACTTCAACCTCCAGGTTGGTGTTTCCACAGCTGCAGTAGAGTCCTCCTCTATCGGCTATCTGGTGCAAATGCTCCAATACTTTATACATGATTTCCGGGTTGTTAAAGTATTCTCCATAGCCTAGTTCCTCAGCCATTTCCTGTACAGTTTTATCCATATTTTGCACATTTCTGCGTACTTCGTCCCGGGTACCAATAAAACCAATTTCTACTCCAGTTTCTTCACAAACAAGGGTTAGCAAGCTTTCAGTCCATAATTCTTTTGTGTTAAAGGTGAAGGAGTGTTTGTCCTCACACATATTGCACTCAAGCTGCAACCAACAGGTTTTTCCTTTGTTACGCCCCATTGTAAGGAGGTTAGCACCACATTCACAATTGATTACTGCTTTACTGCTGCCATTTATACTAAAGCGAGAAAGCGCATAAAAATCCATTTTTCCGCAGATTGGACATCTAAGAGCTGCTGTTGTATAGGTTGAAATAATCATTGTGGTTTCCTCCTTTCAAAAGAATAAGAATAGAAAATAGTGCAAAATATCTTTCTGCACGAAAGCCTTAAATTCCTGCAATCTAAGGTCCAGTTTATAGATTTATTATTTCATCCACCATAGAGATTAGTTTATCCAGGTCGAAGGGTTTACTGATAAAACCAGCAATACCTAAATCTGAATTTGGCAAACCATCATTATCATAGGCTGTCATTAAAAGAATCTTTACTTCTACATCCATCTTCTTAATTGTTGATATAGTCTCTAATCCTGTCAATCCAGGCATCTTCATATCAATAATAATTAAATCGGGCTTCCACTCTTTTACTATGTCTAAAGCTTCCTTACCGTTGACAGCCTCCCTAACGTCGTAATTGTCCAAAGCAAGGGTAAGCAAAGTCCTAACCCCGTATTGATCATCAACAATAAGTATTTTTGGTAAAGAAGTCAAATAATCACCCCTCAAAAAGGAAACTCCTCAAAAGCAGCCTCCTAAAACACTATCCTTAGAATACCTACCTATAATTAGTATTCCAGTTAATAATTATTCTTGAAAAAAACAATTAATCCTGCTTAGAAAAACTGAAAGGTTATGCAAAAAAATCCACTATTTTGCTGTCATTCTTATTTCTTCATATTTTTCATCTATTTTTCTAATTTTGACAGGCTTGCCCTCTTTAAGAAATACTTTGGGGAGTAAGGGACTGATATTAGTCCGGCGTCCCGGCAATTCAACTATATCGCCAACTTTTACCTTATCCATGCCAGTAATATCAATTATTGTCATCTGCATACCCACCTTACCCAAAACGGGGGAAAGCTTGTCTCCTACTTTAACATAGGTTTTCATCCTGGGATGATCAATGAATCTTAATACAATTTTACCCAGTACCTTTATTAAGTCAAACATGCCCTTAGGGCGGGGCACAGGTTCTACGGAAAAACCGTGGTGAAAGCCAATGGGTACTATTGCTGTCTTGGAATTTCTACGCAATGTATATCCCTTCTCATAACCAATGGGATGCCCTTGGGGCAGATTATTTATATACGTAATTTGACCTTTTAATGCCCAGCCATTCTCTAAATTATAGCCCAGGTAATGTTTCCCTCCGGTTTCTTGCCCGTAAAGAATGGTACCGGCACGAACCATGTCTAAATGCATGTGGGGAAACTTTGCCAGGGCTGCACTGTTGCAAATGTGTTTAAGGGGAATTTTTAATCCCTTTTCGGCTAAAAATTTTACACCTTTTTGAAAAAAAGCAAACTGTTGTTCAGTATAGGACGAATCTTGCCTCATAGCAGTTGATAAATGGGAGTATACCCCTTCAACCTCTAAATTGCTGTTTCCCTTCAATAATTCTGTTATCCCCGGCAATTCAGGAAATTTTAAACCCGTCCTGCCCAAACCTGTTTCTAACTTGAGGTGCACTTTCAGGCTGTCTCCCCTTGAGGAAATAAGTTGGATTGTATTAAAGTCTGATAGGCTGGCGGTAAGCTTAAACTTTTCATAAAGATAGCTCTCTTCAGGCAAAAGGGGTTCAAAAACAAGGATAGGGACCTCCACGCCCGCTTTTCTTAATTGTATGCCTTCGTCTAATTCAGTTACCCCTAGATAGTCAATCCCTGCCTTTTCTAGTTCCTGCCCTACTTCAATAATGCCGTGGCCATAGGCGTCAGCTTTGACTACGCCTAATACTTTTGTTTCTTTATTGATAAATTCCCTGATTTTTAAATAGTTATTCAGTATTGCATCCAAATTAATCTCTATCCACTTATACATGTATGGCACCTCACTTCCGGGTGAATATCGCTAGTCTGATTCACTTTTAGGTAAAGATTGCTAGTCTGATTTTCATGAAATGCTTGTGTCAGACGCATAAGCTAGACCTATAAGTAAATCAGACTAACAAAGCTGTCCTCAAAGCGTAGCAGACCCGTGAACTAACTAATAAGTATTGTCAGACTCAATATCTAAACCTTTAAGTAATTCTTAGCCTTTAAGTCTTTTCTTAAAGGCTAAGAATTTGCGGACACCTTTTTGATATACGGGCTCAGCTGTATGCCAGAACCAGTAGAAAAAGGGTGAATAAACTAAATCATATTCTCCTACAAACTCGGTATATTCCCCATTAAAGCCCTTTTTGAATTTAAAGAGTCCATAAAGGGGGTTGTCCTCAGTCAAGTGACCCGGGACTCCTCTAAAGTCATATAGGGTACAATTGTTTTCTTTAGCCCATTTAATCATAGTCCACTGGAGAAGATAATTAGGCATTACATTACGATAGCTGTTGCTAGAGGCACCATAGATATACCAAACCTTTTCTCCAAATATGAAGGCTAGTGTTCCTGCTATGTATTTACCCTCATATTCAGCCATAAACAATTTGGCATAACCTCGCTCCACTAAATAGTGCCACATATCTTCAAAATAACCATAGGAACGTACTAAAAATTTATCCCGTTCACAGGTTTCCTGCAGTATTTTATAGAAATCCTTCAGGTCTTCCTTCTTGCAGTTGTCTATTATTTTGACACCTTTTTTTTCGGCTAGACGGATATTATAACGGGTTTTATTATGCATATTGGTCAGTAGGGTTTCTTCATCAGGATGAATATCTAAACGAAAAACATATTTAGGCTGAATGCCTTCAAAACCCTCCCCCTTTTCTGCCGAGCGAAATCCCTGGGAGATGAGGAGTTCCTTAAACGCCTTGTTTTGGGCCGGAACATCGGGGTCAATTTTAAGAAAAATAGCATCATGTTCCTTAGCTAGTTTTTTAATCTCTTCTAAAAGAAAAGAAAATACCTTTTTATTTTCTATATCAAAAACAGGTCCCCGCGGGGCATAGAAAATTGCTTTTTTGATTCCGGGAATTATTCTTTTTAATATTGAACATGCTGCAATAGGTTGACCACCTTCCTCAATAATTAACCTTAAGGGCTGCCAACCTGTTTTTGCTTTAATTTCTCCCCATTCATAGGATTGGAGTATATGTCCTTTGGGTACCGAGGAAACAAATTTATTGAAATAATCCTTTTCTTTTTCATTTATTAAACGGGCCTGCAAAAAAATCACATCCTTTGACTTTTGGGTTAAGCTTCTAGGTCAAGTGGCTAGTGGCTAGTTACTAGTGACTAGTGACTAGTGACTAGTGACTAGTGGCTAGTTACTAGTTACCGGTTACTGGTATGGCATCTTCTCAAGGGTTAAAATATTGGGATGGCTTCACATGAATGTCATTCAAGCTGACGCATCTGCACCAAAGCAATATTTTGGGATGCATCAGAAGATATTGGCTTTCATCGGATGCATCATGCAGTTTGTCCCGCAAGCAGATGCATCATGGTAAATTTACATGCATCGGATACCAACTTACTAAAAGACATCTACTTCTTTTCCATGTGACTGTAGCTATTTCCACAAAAATAATAAAATTCCTTTATAGTTTTTCTGTAAAACCAATAATCTAAACTAAAAACCCCGGGAAACCCCAGGGTTAATTTTTAGCTTTCAGTATTATATTTGTAAGCTGCTCCGACAAAATCCTTAAACAAGGGGTGCGGACGGTTTGGTCGGGACTTAAATTCGGGATGGAACTGGGAAGCTACAAACCAAGGATGATTCATTAATTCTATAATTTCAACCAGATTCTTTTCGGCATAAACACCGCTTATTTGTAAGCCGGCTGATTCCATAGTCCCTTTATAGTCATTATTAAATTCATAACGATGTCTGTGCCTCTCGGAAATTTCCTCTTGACCATATGCAGCAAAGGCTTTTGTATCTCTCATCAGGAGACAAGGGTACTTACCCAGACGCATGGTACCGCCTTTGTCTTCAATTTCCTTTTGTTCCGGGAGAATATCTATAACAGGGTATTGGGTCTCCGGATTGAACTCTGTGCTATGGGCATCCTGATAACCCAAAACATTACGGGCAAATTCTATTACCGCCAACTGCATACCTAAGCAAATGCCCAGAAAAGGAATTTTCTTCTCTCTGGCATAACGGATAGCGGAAATCTTACCCTCAACTCCACGATCCCCAAAGCCACCGGGAACTAAAATACCATGGGCATTTTTTAAGAGCATGTCCACATTTTCATCATTTACATCACCGGAATAAATCCATTGGATATTAACCTTTGTATTATGGGAAATACCAGCGTGTATGAGAGATTCGGCTACACTCATATAAGCATCCCGCAGTTCAACATACTTACCTACCAGGGCAATGTTAACTTTGCCGGTAGGGTTCTTTATTTTATTAACAATAGTCTTCCATTCTGTCAAGTCTGTTCCATTGCATTTTAAGCCTAAACGTTCAATAACTATATCATCAAGTCCCTCTTTTTCTAATACCAGCGGAACCTCATAAATAGTTTCAGCGTCAACGGTCTGGATTACAGCCTCTTTGTCGATGTCACAAAACAGGGCTATTTTTTCTTCCATATCCTTGGAAAGGGGGCGCTCACTGCGGCATACGATAGCATCTGGCTGGATGCCTATGCTGCGCAGTTCCTTTACGCTATGCTGGGTGGGCTTTGTCTTGGCCTCACCGGCAGCGGCGAGATAGGGCACTAAAGTAACATGAATATACATGCAGTTATCTCTGCCTACATCACTCTTTATCTGACGAATAGCTTCTAAGTATGGAAGTGATTCAATATCACCGACAGTACCGCCTACTTCTGTAATAACTACATCGGTGTCTGAATTTTTAGCCAGTCTATAGACTTTTTCCTTTATCTCATTAGTAATATGGGGTATTACCTGTACTGTACCACCTAAGTAATCTCCCCTCCGCTCTTTGGTTATAACTGACCAATAAATCTGTCCGGTTGTTATATTGCTAAAGCGGCTGGTGCTTTCATCGGTAAATCGTTCATAATGTCCTAGGTCCAGGTCTGTTTCCGCTCCATCATCTGTAACAAAAACTTCACCATGCTGGTAGGGGCTCATGGTACCAGGGTCAACGTTTATATAAGGATCAAATTTCTGGAGGGCAACTTTAACGCCTCTACTTTTTAACAAACGACCTAAAGAAGCAGCAGTTATTCCTTTTCCCAGGGAAGAAACAACTCCACCTGTAATAAATATATATTTAGTCAAGTTAATTCCCCTCCCCTAATCATCTTTTCCGTAACAACCACTTTACAATTCTAACTTTATGAATATACCCTGTCAAGATTAAATTTATCTCATTAACTGCCTGCCTCATCCTGAGCAAACTTCTCTCTCCGTTTCAACCGTCGTAAGCCTTTAGGTTCCAGGCTGAGCTTTTCACCGCTTAAAAGTTTTCCTAAACCATACTTAAATGGATTAGGTTCATCCTCACAATATTTACAGCCCTGGCATTCACTGGTCTTATCAAGGGGTTCAGTATAAGCTGCAATGACCCCTTCATAGTTTCGTAAAATAACCATTTTATCTGACTGGGAAATCAAATATTGGGGCATGACAGGTATTTTTCCCCCGCCGCCTGGAGCATCTACCACATAAGTGGGCACCGCATAGCCCGAAGTATGACCCCGCAACAATTCCATTATTTCAATTCCTTTGGCAATAGGGGTTCTAAAATGCTCTATTCCTTCTGAGAGGTCACACTGATATAAATAATACGGCTTTATCCTTATTTTAACCAGTTCTCTGACCAAACGTTTCATTATATAAATACAATCATTTACGCCCTTAAGAAGAACTGTCTGGTTCCCTAGAGGAACCCCGGCATCGGCCAATCTGGTACAAGCAGTGCGGCTCTCCTCGGTTATTTCCTGAGGATGGTTGAAGTGGGTATTTAACCAAATGGGATGATATTTCTTCAACATATTTACAAATTCTTGTGTTATTCGTTGGGGAAGAACAACGGGTATTCTGGAGCCTAATCTAATAATTTCCACATGAGGAATTGCCCTTAGGCTGCCAATAATGTATTCTAATCGTTCATCGCTTAGGGTAAGGCTATCTCCCCCTGAAAGAAGTACATCACGAATAGACTTAGTCTTTTTAATATAAGCAATACATTTATCTATCTGTTCTTTAGGCATTGCCTGGTCAGTACAGCCGGCAAAGCGACGCCTGGTACAATGGCGGCAATACATTGAGCATTGATCAGTAACGAGAAACAATACCCTGTCGGGATAGCGGTGGGTAAGTCCAGGAACAGGTGAGTCTGCGTCCTCGGACAAAGGGTCCTGCAAATCAGCCGCTGCCTGCCTTCCTTCAGTATATAAAGGAATGGCTTGCTTTCTAATGGGATCCTTATCACCCTGATTTTTATCAATTAGCGAAGCATAATAAGGGGTTATTGCCATAGGTATGGTTTCTAATGATTTTTTTATACCCTCCTTTTCTGATGAGCTTAAGGGAACTATCTGCAGCAGCTCATCCAGAGTCGTTATTCTGTTAGCTAACTGCCATCGCCAATCATTCCACTGTTCCTGGGTAACATTCTCCCATAAAGGGATATTATTAAATGATTTCATCTAGCCAACTCCATCATAATGTTATTGTGCATAGTTTATGCCTATATAGAAAAAATATTTATTTGCTGTTAAATACCATTATGATAATATTAAGAAAACTCACTTTTACTAAGGAGGGGTAATATGATATCTAAAGATTTAGCGGAAATGATATTTAATAAAGTACATTCCTCCATTCCCCATCCCATAATTATTTGTGGGGAAGGTGGAGAAATCTATGCCTCAACCGTTAAGGAAAGAATCGGCAATATACATGACGGAGCTAAAAAGATACTTGAAAATAAAGCGGAAGAGGTAATCATAACAGCAGAAATTCAGGAGCAGTACAAAAGAGAGGGCAGAGATGTCCGCATGGGTATCAACATCCCTATCATTGTACATAAAGATAAGATTGGAACAATTGGAATTTCAGGGGACCCTGCTATAGTCAGACCCTATGCTGATATGATGAAATTTATGCTGGAATTGGTATATGAAGAGTTAATGATAAGAGGAAACATCATACGTACCAGCGCAACTGTAAATGAAAATATAACCGACCTGGCAGCTACATCCCAAGAGTTATATGCCAGTTCTGAGACAATCACCCAATCTAATGAGACAAGCAATCTGATAGTAAAAGAAGTAAATCAGATTTTAAAAGATGTTAAGGAAAACCTCAGCCTTATTGATAAAATTGCTAAGCAGACTAACCTTATTTCATTAAATGCGGCTATTGAAGCCGCTCGGGCAGGAGAGCACGGTCGGAGTTTTTCCGTGGTGGCTAATGAAATAAAGAAGCTGTCTAACGATACCTCCTCTTATTCCCAAAAGATAAACGAACTGAACAGCCAGTTCGCCGAAAGATTCCAGGACATCTTAGATATTATTGAAAATAATAACATCACTTCTTCCGAACAAAAGGATGCCCTTAAAGTTCTTACTGAAAAGATTGAGACTATTAAAAATTCTATGGATAATTTACTGAATTAAAAAAACCTGTTTAAAGGAAAGGGGACACACCTCTTACGTAAGCAATGCTTTGTAATGAAGAGGAATGTCCCCAACTTAGGCAGGTTTCTTTAATTCAGTAAGGTAAAGGTAATCTAAAGGGTAAACATCATGGGACAGTTAAAGGTAACCTAAAGGCTTTATATTTTCCGTCAGGTAGAGATTAAGTATTTAATGGAGAATTGAAAATTGAGAATGGAAAATACCCCAAATAAAGCTTAGATTGTCACGGTGTCACGTAAAGAATGATGCATCCTTTAAGCTAGCCCCCAAAGCAGATGGTTCAACCTGGGTTGCGTTCATGTGATGCATCCCAATATCCAAACCCATAGTAGATGCCTTCTCTTAACCTTTCCCTGCCATGCAGTGTTGCATATAAGCTTACCTATACCTATCATGCAGTATTGCATATAAGCCTACCTCTACCTGTAAAAAAAGACGGCAAATTGCAAATTGCCGTCTTTTTTTACATCCGCTCCGGAGCACTTACACCCAATAAAGTTAAAACATTGCGCAGGGTAATGCGGGTAGCATTTACTAATACCAGCCGGGCGTTCTTTAGTGATTCATCATCGGTTAATACCCGGCAGCTGTTATAAAAGGTATGGAAACTGCTGGCCAAATCATGGGCGTACCTGGCTATACGATGGGG
Source organism: Bacillota bacterium (assembly GCA_049323895.1). Classification (GTDB taxonomy): domain Bacteria; phylum Bacillota; class Peptococcia; order Peptococcales; family BICA1-8; genus JBMOKT01. Next base: position 68,045 of record JBMOKT010000014.1, read on the forward strand.
CTCTAGTGCCTTGGCAGCCTGGGCAATCTCATCAGGAAGGTCAGCAATTTTCCTAATAAGCTCCAACTCGGCAGGTTCCTGGAGTAGTGTCACATCTGCTTTTGCGCTGGAAGGTTTTCCCTCCCCTACAGCTTTGAGAATACTGCATATCCTGGCATGAGCGTATTGAACATAGAATACGGGGTTATCAGAGGATTGTTGCTTGGCAAGGTCCAGGTCAAAATCAAGATGGCTGTCGGGATTTCTCATTACAAAGAAGTAGCGGGCAGCATCCTTGCCTACCTCTTCTACTAATTCACTGAGGGTAATATATTTCCCTGTCCGCTTGGACATCCTGACAATTTCCCCACCTCTGAAAAGCCTGACCAACTGCATAAGTATCACCGTTAAATTATCAGGATTATAACCTACGGCCTCTACAGCACCCTTCATCCTGGCTACATGACCATGGTGATCTGCACCCCAGATATTGATGACCCAGTCAAATCCCCGGTCAAATTTATTTTTATGATAAGCAATATCTGCTGCAAAGTAAGTGGGGGTTCCGTTAGAACGCACTACAACCTCATCTTTATCATCAGAGCCAAACCTGCTGGATCTGAACCATAAGGCCCCCTCTTGTTCATAAATTAAATCCTTCCCTTTTAGGACTTCAATCACTTCAGCAATAGCACCGCTCTCATGGAGTGTACTTTCACTGAACCAGATATCATACTCAACGCCAAAATTAGCTAATGCTGTGCGTATAGCTGATAATTTTTCTTCCAAAGCCGTTTCAATAAGTCTGGTTCTTCTTTCTTCCGGCTCCAGCTCCATGTACTGGCTGCCTACTTCTTTAATAATAGTCTTTACAGTATCAATTATATCTTTGCCATGATAACCTTCTTCAGGAAAGGGTACATCCCGCCCCATTTCTTGGAAATACCGGGCTTCCAGGGATTTGCCGAAGTTCTCAATTTGATTGCCCGCATCATTAATATAGAATTCCTTTGTTACCTGGAAACCGGCGGCAGATAAAAGATTAGCCAAGGTGTCACCCAGAGCGGCACCCCTGGCATTTCCCATATGTAATAATCCGGTGGGATTTGCACTAACAAATTCTACTTGTACTTTCTTCCCGTCGCCAACAGTACTAGAACCAAACTTTTCATCTTGGTCCTCGACCAAAGGTAAAACATCATACATCCAGTGGTTGTTTAGATAGAAGTTTATGAAACCTGGTCCGGCAATTTCCAACTTCTCAGTCCAAGTCCCCTGGGTATTAAATTTATCTACTATCAGTTGGGCAATCTGCCGAGGGTTCATTTTGGCTTCTTTAGTCAGCAGCATAGCAATATTACAGGCAAAGTCACCATGTGCCTTTTCCCTAGGAACCTCAATAACAAAACCAGGAAGCTTCTCATAATGTAATTTGCCTTCAGCTTTATTTTCTTCCAAGGCCGCTATTATCTGCCTGCGGATATTATCTTTTAATTTTTCCACTAAGCTCATGTTCATACCTCACTATTTTAAGGATTCTATTCTTTTAGGTTAATATTTTGATTATCGCCTGTCAACTATCTTTTAGAAAAACAGTGGTAGCCAAAGTTTCGCTACGCTAGGTTAAGGTTTAGTTAAGGAAAAAGCGTAGCGAAATACTTTACTTAACCTTAACCTTTACCTGTCCCATGATGTTTACCCGGAAGCTTACCTTTACCTGCAGCATGTGTCAAGCTGCATTATCCTTTCTTGTTCTTCCAGTTTTTATATAATATTCTAAAAGCATTAAATACTAGGGAAAGGAAAAATAAAACACCAACACCTATTAACAACCAGTAGATAATATTCATAAGCTACCTCCTCATTAAGACCTAACCTTACATTTCCATAGAAAACTAATATCTCCTGCTTTATACATAACTAAGGAGATAACCTGAAAGAAGAGCTAAACTGATTCATCAGCTTAGCTCTTCTTTATGGGAATAGGGATTGTTTTTTTACTAGCGAACGGTAATATTGAATTTCCGCGGCTTTGTTAAACGTACTGTGCGAAAGTCTTCGCCACTTTGAGCACTTACAAATAAAATAAACTTTTCTTCCATCATCTTACCCCGAATTTCATAACAAAGTTCTTCCTTGTTTTCTTCAAATTCATGGGGTACCATAGCCATAGTTACCTGCTCCAGATCAAAATTAGGATTCATCCTTTTTGTAATTTCCCGTTCCTTAAACTGGGGGACAGGTAATGAACGCTGGTGGTGATAGGAAAGGTAGCTGGTCTGGTCAAAGCTGATGACTTGACCATTATCCAACGCTACATTTGTTTTGACCATATCGGAATACATTCTGACACCTTGTTGTGTAGGTACAAAAATTAGAATAGCTGTATTGGTATCAGTGTCTACATCCACTAATTCCATCTCTTTAAAGTCATGCTGAATTAAAAACTTTTGTGCCTCTTGTTCTGCCGCTGCATAGTCCATATTGACCTCGCCGATGTCCCTTTCCATATACATCTCAATGACATGTCCGCCCTTTTTGGTGACCTCTAAATAGGTGGGAACTTCCTCACCCTCTTTATAGGTCCGTACTCCAAATACCGGAATCTTCCCCTCGGAACTAAAGCTGATTTCCGCCCTTGTTATCGGACCGTCATGGTCATTCATAAACCTTCTGGCAATCTCAACTGCCTCAGCTTCATTAATTTCTTTGCCCGGTATAGGTCTTGGTTCGGGCTCTATTTTTTGTACTCCGTCATCAAACTGCATTTCGGGAAAAGCTTTTACTTTGTCCTCAACGGTCCTGAAACCATCCACAATTGAATTATCATCCAAATCTTTGCCTTGTCTCATTACAACTGTTTCAACTTCAACAAAGCTTAAATCCCTATCTATAACAGCCGCTTCTACATTTTGCAGTTCTTCCTGCAAAACCATAGACCTTCTATAAAACTCTTGGATTTTTTCCCACTCTTTTTCGGTTAGCTCCTCTTTTTGCAGGTTATTTCTTTTAAGAATAAAATAACTGTAATCTGCAATATCATTTAAGAGCTTTTCCGTTCTATCAAGCTCAACCATTGTTACAGGTATCCCGCCTAAGTTAGAACTTGCTGCAAATGTCTGGCGCCAGAGGTTAGTTAAGCTAAGCATAACCTGCTCGGGACTGGAACTAACCAAAGTCTGTGCCAACTGGGAATTTATAGTCTCCACATTCCATACTAATTCGTGGAAGCTTTTTTGATATTGGCTCTCCGTCCTCCGGATTAAATCTTCATTCATCCGGTACTGATTATATGCAAAATAGCCCGTAAATACCAAGGCTAGTATCAACAGTGAAAAAAGAATTTTACGCAAAATACCCCCCCCTTTCTATATTCCGAAAACATGTTTTCCAAGACGCAGCATAATCCTTCTTGACCAAATCCATCTGGAAGTAGCGGTTGCCGGGTTCCAATAATACAATGCCCCATGGGTAGGGTCATAGCCATTGATTGCGGCCCTTGCTGCTTTTAGTGCCGATTGGGTTGGAGGAGCAAAGTACTGTCCGTCCCGGATAGCATCAAAGGCACCCGGTTGGAAGCACACTGCATAAACGGTATCGGGAAAGCTTTTGCTTTTTACTCTGTTTAAAATTACCGCCCCCACAGCAACCTGCCCTATGTAAGGTTCTCCCCTAGCCTCACCTGAAATCATTTTAGCAAGGATCGCTACATCGTTACTGCTGGCAGTAACTTTTCCCGCTTGGGCTGTAGCAGGTCCAGGCTTGGCTTTATTTAGGGCAGCCCAGGTTGAAGCTCCCACTACTCCATCACTTTTTAACCCAAACTTGCTTTGAAACCATTTTACAGAACGTAAAGTCTGCCACCCGTAGACCCCATCTATCTTTGCATCATGGAATCCTAATGCTTTAAGTTTGCTTTGCAGGTTTTTAACATCCTGACCTGTAGCTCCATAAACAAGGGTACGGCTACCAATAACACTCATAAAATCCATTCCCACAAATACTATAAAGCTGGCTAGAATCAAAATTAATGCAAAAAATTTAACTTGTTTTTTGCTTAACAACGTGTTACCCCCCTTCTTTGCCTTATGTATACAGCATTTATTATTTGTAGTTTGAAAGAAAATATCCAAAAAAAACTATACTCATAAGGAGTATAGTTTTAAAAATTAATTTGATAGATGAGTAGGATTATGTCCGATAAATTTTTTGTGCAGAAGCTTTCTTTCTTTTCTTTCTACTAAGAAATATATCAGCTGTGACAAGCCGAAAACCATGAGTAAACCACCCAATTTCTCATAATCATTAAAGAAATAAATAAATGCAACGCCTAAGAAACTGAAAGTCAAACCACTTCTTAAGCCTGGGGAGGAATAACCCAGATTATCTACTCCCCTTTCAATAATTAATATCTTTTGTTTATGATCTGTTACAAGGGCTATAATTGCTATAGTTAAACCTCCTAAAATTGCCAGTACAGGTATAAACAAAACTGAATACCCCATTTTTTTACCTCCTAATTAATACCTATTTTCTTATAGTATTGACAAAAAAAACAACCTAAAAGTCATTTGACTCTTAGGTTATTGGGTATTTTTCTGAATATCACAGTTTAATATCGTATTCACGCACTAAACTTTCAAAAAGCTCATCAACATTTACCTTAGGAGGGACTATATTCCTCCTGATGGTATAGTGCCTTTTTGCCGGCTGTGCAGTATCTACTTTTTCTAAAAACAATTTAACTGTCTTGATTGGTACGTCTAACAAGTCGGCTACCTTTTGAATAGTTCCCATGGTATGCGCCTCCTTTTTTTGTAGCCTTATTGTATATTAAATTATATTATATTTTTACAGAAAATTATATACTTTTTTAACAATTCAGTTACTTAAAAAGCTTTATGCAATAATTAAGTAACGCTTATTTAAGCAACTTCCAACCAAATACGTGAAACGCCGATATTGCACTTATACTTTTTACCTTTTATATCTCTACTTTCTGAAAAGTATAAAATAGTTTAAATAATCTGTTATATCTAGTAAAATAGAAACATGAAAAAAGAACTTAGGAGGCGGAATATGAATATCCATGAGTATCAAGGCAAAGAACTATTGCGCAAATACAACGTAGCTGTCCCTCAAGGCAAAGTAGCCTTTACAGCAGATGAGGCAGTAGCTGCAGCAGAAAAATTAGGCTCTTCCGTGACTGTTGTCAAAGCCCAAATTCATGCTGGAGGAAGGGGAAAAGCAGGGGGCGTTAAAATTGCCAGGAATATAGCTGAGGTTCGGGAATATGCCCAGGAACTCCTTGGAAAAGTACTGGTTACCCACCAAACAGGTCCCGAGGGAAAAGAAGTAAAAAGACTCCTAATTGAAGAAGGCTGTGACATAAAACATGAATACTACATCGGGGTTGTTTTGGACAGGGCTGTTTCCAGGATTGTTATGATGGCATCTGAAGAGGGAGGAACTGAAATTGAAGAAGTTGCAGAGAAAACTCCCGAAAAAATATTCAAAGAAGTAGTGGACCCTGCCGTCGGTTTATTAGATTTTCAAGCTAGGCGCTTAGCCTATAATATAAATATCCCTAAAGAGTTGGTTTCCCAAGCAGTTAAGTTTATGAAGGGTCTTTATAAGGTTTTTGTAGAAAAGGACTGCTCTATTGCCGAAATTAACCCATTAGTGGTAACAGGAGACGGCAAGGTTATGGCTCTCGATGCAAAGCTTAATTTTGACTCTAATGCCCTCTATAAGCAAAAGGAAATTCTTGAATACCGGGACTTGGACGAAGAAGACCCTAAGGAAATTGAAGCTTCCAAATATGACATCAGCTACATTTCTCTAGATGGCAATATTGCCTGCATGGTAAATGGTGCCGGTCTTGCCATGGCAACCATGGATATTATTAAATACTATGGCGGCAATCCTGCTAACTTCCTAGATGTAGGGGGCGGGGCAAATGCAGAGAAGGTTAGTGAGGCTTTCAAAATAATCCTTTCTGATAAGAATGTGAAAGGGATATTTGTTAATATATTTGGCGGTATCACCAAGTGTGATGCTATTGCAGAAGGGCTTATTGTGGCAACAAAACAAATTGGTCTTACCCTGCCATTAGTGGTTCGCTTGGAAGGAACTAATGTGGAACTAGGAAACAAACTGCTGCAAGAGTCTGGTCTAAATATTACCACCGCTGACTCTCTGGCTGATGGTGCAGAAAAAATTGTTGCTCTGGCTAACGGAAAGGTGGGGAATTAATATGTCTATTTTAATTAATAAGGATACAAAAGTATTAGTACAAGGGATAACAGGCTCTGCCGGACTATTCCACACCCAGCAGATGGCAGCCTATGGGACAAAGATAGTAGCAGGTGTCACCCCTGGTAAAAGCGGTACAACAATTGAAAACATACCTATTTTTGATACGGTAGATGCAGCGGTAAAGGCTACTGGAGCCAACGTTTCCATAATCTTTGTACCTCCGGCATTTGCTGCCGATGCCATCATGGAAGCCGTTGATGCCGATTTAGACTTAACTATCTGTATTACCGAAGGTATTCCTGTCTTAGATATGGTAAAGGTAAGACGCTATATGGAAGGAAAAAGGACCAGGCTGTTAGGTCCGAACTGCCCTGGTTTGATTACACCAGGGGAATGCAAAATCGGCATTATGCCCGGTTATATCCATAAGAAGGGTCACGTAGGGATTGTCTCCAGATCTGGGACCCTCACATACGAGGCAGTTCACCAGCTTACTCCCAAAGGAATTGGTCAATCAACGGTAATCGGTATCGGCGGTGATCCCGTAAACGGCACCAACTTTATTGATGTTCTAAAACTATTTAACGAAGATGAAGATACCTATGCGGTAGTAATGATTGGCGAAATCGGCGGAACTGCCGAGGAAGAAGCGTCCCAATGGGTAAAGGCTAATATGACAAAACCGGTAATAGGCTTTATCAGCGGTCAGACTGCACCTCCAGGGAAAAGAATGGGTCATGCCGGTGCTATTATTTCCGGCGGCAAAGGAACAACTGCCGAGAAAATTCGCATTATGCAGGAATCGGGCATTAAGGTTGCAGAAACACCTGCTGTGATAGGCGATACGCTGGTAAAGGTGCTGAAGGAGAAGGGGATACTGGAAAAGTGTATGTAAAACGGGCAATTGCCCGTTTTTTCATACACTTTTCTAAGGTAAAGGTAAACTTCTGGACCAACATTTCGGGACAGGTAAAGGTAAAGAATTTAATTGAAAATTACGTTTTAGACTAACCTTCAAGACGAAGATTGCTACGCCACTAGTTATTTCAGTAACATTACTCATTAGATCACATGCAATGCCTGTTTCAGACGCTCAAGCTAGACCTGGCAGGTTTTCAGACGCAATATTTTAACCCTTAAGCAATTGTCTGGGCACTGGGCACTAAATAAAACACGGGCACTTCGACTGAAGTGCCCGTTTGTTTTATTTACCTAATGTCATCATTCTTCTGCAGTTTTCAGCAACTATTTGCGGATCTATTTTGAGTTGGGCTACACCGCTCTTAATGGCAGCTTCTGCTACTGCAGCAGCTACAGCAGGTCCAACCCTTTCATCTAAAGCACTGGGGATTACATAATCAGGTGCCAGTTTATCACCTACAAATTGGGCTATGGCATGAACTGCCGCTACCTTCATCTCTTCATTAATATCTGTCGCCCGCACATCTAAAGCACCCCTGAAAACACCGGGGAAGGCACTGACGTTGTTTACCTGGTTAGGATAGTCAGATCTGCCTGTACAAACTACTTTAGCTCCAGCAGCTATGGCTTCTTCTGGCATTATTTCCGGTGTAGGATTAGCCATAGCCATGACAATTGGATCAGGATTCATGTTTTTTACCATTTCTTGAGTAACCAGACCAGGTCCTGAAAGTCCGATAAATATATCTGCCCCGACCAGAGCGTCAGCCAGCTTGCCTTGGACTTTATCCTTATTTGTTATTTTGGCCATGGCTTCCTTGGCACTGTTCATTCCCTCGGTCCGTCCTTCATAAATGGCACCGGTCCGGTCACAAAGGATTACATTTGCTATCCCCATGCTTATTAATAACTTAACTACAGCAATTGCAGAGGCGCCTGCTCCGTTTACTACAACCTTAACCTCTTCCACTTTCTTATTAACAATTTTGCAGGCATTTACTAAGCCTGCCATGGCTACTATAGCTGTACCATGCTGGTCATCGTGGAAAATAGGAATTTTTGTTTCCTTTTTCAGTCTTTCTTCTATTTCAAAGCAACGGGGTGCTGAAATATCCTCCAAATTTACTCCGCCAAAAGTAGGCTCCAGCATTTTGACCGTCTGTACTATGTCTTCTACCTTTTTAGAAGCTACACAAATAGGGAATGCGTCAACACCTGCAAAGGTTTTAAACAATACAGCCTTTCCTTCCATAACAGGCATTGCCGCCTCAGGTCCAATATCACCTAAACCTAATACCGCTGTTCCGTCGGAAACTACCGCCACCAAGTTCCATTTAGAGGTATATTCATAGACCTTACTGACGTCTTTCTCTATTTCCTTACATGGTTCAGCCACACCAGGACTATAAGCAAGGGTTAAATCAAGGGAAGTTTTGACAGGGACTTTGCTGATAACCTCGATTTTCCCCTTATTCTCCGCATGCAGTTTTAACGCTTGCTCTTTTAAGTTCATTAACAACTCCACTCCTTCATCCTTCTTCAATTAACTTAATCTATACGATATTTTTCAGCACCACTTTCATAAAGGTTATTCCCTGCAGAATCAATTGCCACTATGCAGGGGAAATCTTCAACTTCCAGGCGATAAATAGCTTCTGGACCCAGCTCGGGGTAAGCTACCACCTCTGACTTTTTAACCGACCTGGCAATAACGGCAGCTGCACCGCCAATTGCTGCAAAGTACACAGCACCTTGCTTTTTCATGGCGTCAATTACTTGCCCATTCCGTGGTCCTTTACCAATCATGCCCTTTAAGCCCAACTCCAAGAGCAGGGGTGCATAAGCATCCATACGCCCGCTGGTAGTAGGACCGCAGGACCCAATTGCTTGCCCTGGTTTAGCAGGTGTTGGACCTACATAATAGATAATCTGGTTTTTCAGGTCCACGGGCAGAGGCTGCCCATCTTTTAATGCATTGACCAGGTTTTTATGGGCGGCATCCCTGCCTGTATAAATAACACCGGTAATTGCTACACGGTCACCTTCTTGAAGTCCCCTGATATCTTGATCAGTTAATGGAGTAGTCAGCTTTTTTACTCCGGCCATTTCTTTCACTCCCTCCTCCTACAGAATTGCTTCGCTATGCCTGGAAGCGTGGCAGTTTAAATTTACAGCTACAGGCAGCGTGGCGATATGGGTGGGAAAAGCTTCAATATGTACCGCTAAAGCTGTAACCCTGCCCCCCAGACCTTGAGGTCCGATGCCAAACCGGTTGATTTTCTCCAAAAGCTCTTCTTCCAAGGCTTTATAGTTTTCATCAGGGTGGTGCAGTCCTGCTTTTCTGGTTAAAGCTTTCTTAGCAAGCAGAGTAGCCTTTTCCATAGTGCCGCCAATGCCTACGCCCACGATAATAGGAGGACAGGGGTTACCCCCTGCTTCCCTTACAGTCTTCAGAATAAAATCCTTTATGCCTTCTAAACCATCGGAGGGTTTAAGCATTTTTAGAGCGCCCATGTTTTCACTTCCGGCACCTTTGGGAACAATCATTATTTTCAGTTTATTTCCAGGGACTATTTCCGTATGGATTATGGCTGGTGTATTATCACCTGTGTTTTTACGGTTAAACACCGGGTCATCTACTACTGATTTCCGCAGATAACCATCTTTATATCCCTGGCGTACGCCTTCGTTAATAGCATCAATCAGGCTGCCTCCCGTAAGGTGTACATCCTGGCCCATTTCAACATATACGACGGTAATGCCTGTATCCTGGCACATTGCCTGGTTCTCACGACGGGCAAGCTCCACGTTATCTATTATTTGCTCAAAAATATACTTTCCAAATTCTGATTCTTCCTGGGCTTGCTTTTTCCTAATTAGTTCCTCCACATCCTGGGGCAAATCACAGGCGGCATTAATACATAATTCTCTGACCGTTTCTACTATTTTTTCATAAGAAATTTCTTTCATATCTATCCACCTTCCAATCTGGTTGAATCTCTATTTGGTAAATAGGGATTTAATTGAATACCAGGATACTTGGCCCTTTAGTTCAGCCAGGGATTCGGTTAACGGAATCTCCTTAGGACAGGAACGGACACAGTTTTGAGAGTTGCCGCATTCCGTAACGCCGCCTTTATCCATCAATGCCTGCAAACGAGCTTCTTTATTATTTTTTCCAATGGGATGCAGGTTAAAGAGACTGGTCTGTGCCACAGCATGGGGACCAATGAAATCGGTCTTTTCATTATAGTTGGGACAGGATTGGGCACAAACACCACAGGTCATGCAGCGGGACAAATTATATCTTTTTTCCTGAACCTTGGGAGTTATTTTGGGTCCCGGTCCCAGGTTAAAGGTGCCGTCAATATCTACCCAGGCTTTAACTTTTCTTAGGGCATCAAACAATGCCGTCCGGTCTACCAGCAGGTCCCTCACCAGCTTAAATTTATCCAAAGGCTCTAAGGTTATGGGCTGCTCTAAGGTATCAACTAAAGCAGTGCAGGCCTGGCGGGCTTTGCCGTTGATAACCATGGAACATGCTCCGCAAACCTCTTCCAAACAATTGCTCTCGTAGACTACCGGTGTGGTTTTTTCACCATTGGCTTGAACAGGGTGTTTTGCTATATACATCAAAAGTGATATTATATTTAAATTGGGTTTGTACGGGATATTGAATTCTTCCCAGTATGGCTTATCCTGGGGACCATTTTGCCGTCTTATTTTAACTACTATATTTTTCATAAATAACCCCCCTTATTTACTATCAACGTCATAAACCCGTTTAACAGGCTTTAGTTCTGTAGCATCAACAGGTACGTAGGAGAATTGAGGACCATCGGGAGTATAGGACGCCTTAGTGGTTTTCATCCAGTTTTCATCATCACGCTCCGGGAAGTCAGGCTTATAGTGGGCTCCCCTGCTCTCATTACGGTTTAATGCACCTAGGGTGATGACCCTGGCCAGTTCCAGCATATCCCACAAGCGGCGGGTGAAATGAACAGACTGGTTGCTCCACTTGCCGGTATCGGGCAAACCGATATTTTTATACCTGCTCATTAATTCCTGAATTTTTTCATCGGTTTCCTTTAATTTGTTGTTGTAACGGACCACGGTGACATTATCAGTCATCCAGTTGCCTAACTCCTCATGGATTTCATAGGGGTTTTCCGTACCAGACATTTTATAGATGTTTTCCACCAGATCCGCCTGCCTTTTTACTTCTTGCTCATAAGCTGAGGCAGACACTTCTTTATTCTTATCTATTCCCTTGATATATTCGGCTGCTGCCGGTCCCGCCACCATACCGGAATATACTGTGGAAAGCAGGGAGTTGGCACCCAATCTATTTGCACCATGGAATTCATAGTCACATTCCCCAATGGCAAAAAGCCCAGGTATGTTGGTCATTTGTTTATAGTCAACCCATAGTCCGCCCATTGTATAGTGCATGCCTGGGAAAATTTTCATTGGTACCTTGCGGGGATCATCACCAATAAATTTTTCATAGATTTCCAGAATACCAAAGAGTTTGCGGTCTAATTCTTCCTTGGAAATGTGAGATACATCCAAGTAAACCATGTTTTCACCATTGACACCTAACTTTTGATTTACACAAACGTCAAAGATAGCCCGGGTGGCAATATCCCTGGGAACCAGATTACCATAGGCAGGATACATTTCTTCTAAGAAGTACCAGGGCTTTCCGTCCTTATAGGTCCACACCCGACCGCCTTCTCCGCGGGCAGACTCGGACATGAGACGCAGTTTATCTTCTCCCGGTATGGCTGTGGGATGAACCTGGATAAATTCCCCATTGGCATAAATGGCACCTTGGCGGTACACTGCGCTTTGGGCACTCCCTGTATTAATAGTGGAGTTAGTACTTCTTCCATAAACCATTCCAATTCCGCCGGTAGCTAAGATAACAGCGCCGGCAGGGAAATGCCTGATTTCCATAGTAGCTAAATCCTGCGCTACTGCCCCTACACATTTTCCTTCACCATCTAAAACTGCCGACAAGAAGTCCCAGCCAATATACATTTTTACTTTGCCTTCATCTTCAAGACGCCGCACCTGTTCATCAAGAGCATATATCAACTGCTGCCCAGTGGTGGCGCCGGCAAAGGCGGTTCTTGCAAACTTTGTACCCCCAAAGCGCCTAAAATCCAAGTTTCCTTCTGGTGTCCTATTAAAGGGTACACCCATGCGGTCAAAGAGGTAAATTATATGGGGTGCAGCCTCACACATAGCTTTAACAGGAGGTTGGTTGGCCAAAAAATCCCCACCGTAAATAGTATCGTAAAAATGCTGCCAGGGGGAATCCCCTTCATTTTTATTATCAATGGCGGCATTGATACCGCCTTGTGCACAAACTGAGTGGGAGCGCTTAACAGGGACTAGGGAAATTAAATCTACACTAAAGCCGCTTTCTACTGCCTTGATAACAGCGGCAAGACCTGCCAGACCTCCACCTATTACCACTATCTTTTTCGACATTTCTGTTCCTCCTTTTTAGCGTCTTTCGCATATCCTTTTACATAAATGCCAGCATGGACCTAATCCAGAAAATATTAAAGATAACAAACAGCCCTAGGGTGATACGAGCAAATAACAATTGGGCTCTTGCCCCTCTGAGGATCCCCCAGTTAATGGCAAATCCCCATAAGCCGTTGCAGAAATGGAAGGCTGCCGCAGTAACAGAAAGAGCATAAAAAATCACCAGCAAGGGATTGCTCAGTTGATTGTGAAGTATTTCATAATAGGAGCCTCCGCCGCCAAATTTCACTGTAAAGATGTGAAAGAGAATAAAGGCGAATATTAACAGCCCGGAGATTCTTTGCAGATAAAACATCCAATTTCGTGAATAAGAATAGGATTTTGGGTTATTCTTGGCCTGGTAGACTATATACAATCCCATTAAACCGTGAACTAAAAGGGGCAGAGCAATTAAAAATATCTCTAAAACCCAAAGGGCAGGCAGATTTTCCAAAAACTCCACTGTCCCTGCAAAGGCTTCAACACTTATAATAGCTGTGGAATTAGCTATTAGATGTTCAATTAAAAAAAGCCCTAAGGGAATTATGCCAAGCAGAGAATGAATCTTACGCAAAGCAAATTGATTGTAATTTCCCGATTGACTCATTACATACACTCCTTTGGAAAAAATTTATGATCAGGTTTGTAATAAATAGCACAAAGCAAAAACAGGCTGTAGTCTGCTATCTACTGCCTGCTAAGGTGGCTCCCACAAATTGGAATAATTGATTTGTTCCCACATAAAACTCCCCTCCATACAATACTTGTTTTAATTATATTTCAGGTTGGTAAGTATAATGTATACTATTCAGAATTTATAGACAAGTATAAATAAAGCGTTATTTTCTGTTAATTTTATCGAAAAAAATTACTAGTGACTGGTGACTAGTTATTTTCAGGCAAAAAAACGAGTTAACCGCAAGGGTTAGCTCTCTTCTACTTCTACATTAAAACCAATTTTTCCTGCAACACCTGCAGCCATATTACTGCGCCAAGGTCTTAATTCTATTGCCTCTCTCATCGCCATCCCCAAACCCCTGAAAATACTCTCCCACTGGTGATGACCATGGTTTGCCCTGGCTTTAAGCAAATCAATATGCAATGTGCATTGGGCGCCCTGGACAAATCCTTCTAAAAAAGCAACTAAGTCTTCCGAATGGATGCCTTCGGTACTCTCGGGAACTGCAATGCCGTTAAAATTCAAATCCAAGTAACTACGGCTTTCAAAGCTAATTACTACCTGTGCCAATGCTTCATCTATTGTTGCCAAGGCAAAACCATACCCTTTAGCACCTGTAGCTAATTTCTTGTCTACCATTTCTTTAAAAGCCCTGCCCAAGGTTATACCAACATCTTCCGACACTAAATGGTTTAGGAGAAAATGATCCATTTCTACCTGCAGGCTGATATTTAATTCTCCCCGCCAAGCAATATGCTCTATCATATGGTTAAAAAATACCAGGGGAGTATTTATTTCCTTTTTACCCAGGGGATTGCGAGGTCCGTCATCGATTGTTACTGTTATTTTCGATTCCAGGGTTTGTCTTTCAACTTTAACTTTCATTATTACCTACTCCTTCGCTAATTTTTGGGTCTGACGAGGCTTATGGGTCTAGCTTGTTAGTCTGAATTACTTACGGGTCTAGCTTGAGCGTCTGACATACTAATGCTGTAAGATTTTGGGTCTGACATGCTTTCGGGGCAGCTTTGTTAGTCTGACACAAGCATTGCATGTTAAGTAAGCAGACGCTCAATTTTCAACCGGTTGTTGTCAGACTAGCAATGTTCGCCCAGAAGTATATCAGACGCTCAATATTCACCCCAAAGTACATCAGACTAGCAATCTTAACCCATGAGAAAATGTCAGACTAGCAATGTTCACCCAGAAGTAAAACAGACTAGCAATGTTCGCCCAGAAGAAAGTCAGACGCGTGATGTTCACCCAGCAGCCTACCGATCTTCAACCGCTAGGGCATGTGTCTCAAAACCTTCTTCCCGGGCAAACCCAGCGGCCTTATCTTTAACCTTATTATACCCTTCAGCACTTACATAGCCTACCGAGGAGCGCTTTAGAAAGTCAAACACAGAAACACTGGAATAGGTTTTAGCAAAACCACCTGTAGGGAGTATTGCGTTTGGACCCAGCAAAAAGTTGGCCAGCGTAATGGGTGCATTGTTTCCCAGCAGGATTTCTCCGGCATTTTTAATCCGGGGAAGGATATCCCAAGGTTCTTTAGTCATTATTTCCATGTGCTCAGGTCCATATTGGTTGACAAAATCAATAGATTCCTCCAGGCTGTCAGTCAGTATAAATCCTCCGTAGCCATTCAATACAGCCTGGACAAAATTGCGCCTTTGTTCACTCAATTTAGGAAGCTGGTTCTCTATTATCACCTTAACTTGTGAGATTAAACTTTCAACATGGGTAACCAGGAGGCTGGCCGAATCAGGACCATGCTCAGCCTCAATCATTAAATCCAGGGCTGCTTTATGGGGGTCAGCTGTTTCATCTGCCAGGATGATGGCCTCACTTGGACCAGCTGGGGGTCCTACATCCAATACCCCGCTGAGAAGCCTTTTAGCTGCTGTCACATAAGAATTCCCTGGTCCAATAATCTTGCTGCAGGCTGGTATAGTTTCTGTACCGTAAGCTATGGCAGCTACCGCCTGAATACCTCCGACCTTGTATATTTCCTTTAGTCCAGCTATCTTGGCAGCAGCTAAGACGCTGTCATCAAGACTACCTTGAGCATTGGGGGGTGTCACTACAACTACCTTGGGGACCTTAGCCACCACAGCAGGAACAGCCAGCATCAATAAAACCGAAGGAAAACTTCCTTTACCCCGGGGAACGTATATACAAACGTCATTAATAGGATTTGTTTGTTCACCCACCAGCACACCGGGTACTGTTTCTGTAAACCAGAGGGGCTCGGGCATTTGGTGGGAATGAAACTTTTTAATGTTGTCAAAGGCAAATTTTAATGTTTCCTTAAACTCCTCGCTTACCCTTTCATACCCCTGGTTAATTTCTTCCTGGGTTACCCTGATTTTATCAGGTGTAATCCTGGCCCCATCAAACTTTTCCGTGTAGTAACAGACTGCCTGGTCACCTTTTTCCCTAACTTCATCAATAATACCACGGGCAACCTTCATCTGTTCAGTAATATCTATTTCCGCCCTGCGCATTATTTTTTTCTGTACTTCCTGGTCTGTCTTATTCCATTGGTATACATTCACTTATTTCCCCTTCTTTCCTTTAATACGTCTAGTACCTCCCGCAAAGATAGCTCCTTTTCCCGGAAAAGAACCAACAGGTGATACAATAAGTCAGCACTCTCGGCTTTTAATTCTGGCATGGAATGATTTTTGGCCGCTATTATAACCTCTGCCGTTTCCTCCCCCACTTTTTTTAATATTTTATCTAAACCCTGGTTAAATAAATAGGTTGTATAGGATTTTTCTGGTCTTTCTCTATACCTTTGGGAAATAATGTTGCATAAATCATCCAGAAGGAGGTTGCTCCCTTCTGCAAAACAGCTTTCGCTGCCTAAATGGCAGGCAGGACCCTGAGGTTCAACCTGGAGAAGCAAGGTGTCAGAATCACAGTCAGCAGCAATGGTTAATACCTTTTGAATATTTCCCGAGGTACCCCCCTTATGCCACAGGGACTGACGGGACCTGCTCCAAAACCATGCTTCACCGGTTTCCATGGTTTTTTCCAGGGACTCCCGATTCATATAGGCCATCATTAAAACTTTCCCCGTTAAATAATCCTGTAAAATTGCAGGAATCAGCTTATCATCATTCCACTTTAAAATGGATGGGTCCAATTTTTTCATCTTATAGGAACCCCCTTTTCTTTCAGAAAACTTTTTATTTCCTGGATTGAAGTCTCCTGGTAATGGAAAATTGATGCAGCCAGAGCAGCGTCTGCACCAGTTTGTTGGAATACATCACTAAAACTTTCCTTACCCCCTGCTCCGCCCGAGGCTATGACGGGAATGGATATTTTGTGACAAACCTGTTGTGTAAGCTTTAGGTCAAAACCCTGCTTATGCCCATCGCAGTCCATACTGGTCAACAGAATTTCTCCTGCACCTAATTTTTCTACTTCTTGAGCCCATTCTAAGACTTTACGTCCAGTAGACCTATTGCCTCCATGGGTAAAAACTTCCCAAGTCTGCCAATCGGCATTGTATTTTGCATCAATGGCTACCACTATACACTGGCTGCCAAATATCTCGGCACCTCTCGCTACCAGTTCAGGTTCCAAAACGGCGGCACTATTAAGACTAACTTTATCTGCCCCAGCCCTCAGCACCTTTTTTATATCATCGGTGTTGTTAATCCCACCGCCCACGGTAAAGGGTATACTTATTGTTTCCGCTGCGGCTCGAACAATCTCCAGCATGGTTTTACGCCCTTCAATGCTTGCCGATATATCTAAAAAAACCAATTCATCAGCCCCGCTTTGATCATAAAAAGAAGCCAGTTCTACAGGGTCACCAGCATCCCTAAGGTTAATAAAACTGACACCTTTTACCACCCGGCCATCCTTTACGTCCAGACAAGGAATAATCCTCTTAGTTAACAAATCAATCCCTCCCCAGCCTCGCATAAAGGGCAGGCAAATACACATGACCGGTATACAAGGCACGCCCGATAATTGCTCCTGCTATTTTTGCATCATCATACTTGGCTAATTCAATTATGTGTTCATTAGAACCAATTCCACCTGCGATAATAACTTCCCGACCTGTTTCCTGGACAATGTTTAAGGCTTGATTAATGTTTGGTCCTGTCAGGGTACCATCCTTTTCAATATCAGTGTAGATGAAAGTCTGCACTCCAAGAACCGCTAGCTCCCGGGCCGCATCAACCAGTCCTTTACCGGCAGCATTAAGCCACCCGTCACTATAGGCTTGCCCACTTCGTCCATCTAAGGAAACCACTATTCTTTCTGGTCCATAATACTCTAGCAGTTGTTGTACCAGGGAGGGATTGTTAAGAGCTGCGGAACCGAGTATGACCCTTGCCGCTCCATTATCCAGATAGGCTTTTGCACTTGCTAGAGACCTAATCCCACCACCTATTTGAATTTTAATGTCTATTTTAGCTAAAATTGCCTTAATAATTTCTATGTTTTCCGGCTGTCCTGATTTGGCACCATCCAAGTCAATAATATGCAGCCAGCGTGCACCTTCCCCATACCATTTCATGGCCGGCTCAAGGGGATTATCAAAGTATGTACTCTCGGCAGCATAATCTCCCTTTAAAAGCCGTACACATTTCCCGCCTCTGATATCAACAGCAGGATAGATTGTGAAAGACATTGTATTTCACCTCCGTAACATTAATGGTCAGCATCCGATGAATGCCAATCTTTATTGATGCATCCCTTAAGCTAAACCAGAAAGCAGATGCCACTCCCGATTAAGTCACTAACTCATACCTTTCCACCCAATTCTTCAATAGAATCATACCAGCTTGGCTGCTTTTTTCCGGGTGAAACTGCATGCCTATTATATTATCAGCCCCAACAACAGCGGGAACCTTTACTGCGTAGTCGGTTGAGGCCAGGATGTTTTCCTTGGTAGTCCTGGCGTAATAGGAATGGACAAAGTAAACATAGGGATCCCCCAGACCCTTAAAAAGAAAATGGTCTTGTTCAAGGGTTAGACTGTTCCAGCCCATGTGGGGTACCTTAACCCCTGACGGGAGCCTAATAATGGTGCCCTTTAAAAGCCCCAATCCTTGGTGGAAACCGTGTTCCTCACTGCTCTCAAATAATAACTGCATGCCTAAACAAATACCCAGCAAGGGTTTGCCATTGTGGGTCCAATCCTTGACCACTTCTGCCAGTCCCTTGTTCTGCAGCTGGTTTATTGCATCTCCGAAGGCACCCACACCCGGCAGTATTAAGGAACTGCAGTCCCAAGAATCCTCTGCCTTTTCCACAAATTTATAATCACAGTCCAGCCTGCGCAATGCAGCCGCCAGGCTGAAGAGATTGCCCACATCATAGTCAACTATGCCAATCATTGGACCGCACCCGCTTCCAGTTTGCTTATTAGTTCCTCAATAATAGTATTCTTTAAATGGAACGTGCCCTGGTTCGCTACCAAGCGGCAGGAGATATCGGCTATGGTTTCCAGCTCAACCAGGCCATTTTCTTTCAGCGTCCTGCCTGTGGAAACAATGTCAACAATATAATGGCTTAGACCTAAAAGGGGCGCAAGTTCCACTGAACCATTGAGCTTTATTATTTCTACCTGCTGTCCTTTTTTTCTAAAATAGCCTGCAGTAATATGAGGATATTTGGTAGCTATCCGGGGGAGTTCTCCCCGCTGGTAGCTTTTCTCTGGTCTGCCGCAGATAGAAAGTCGGCATAAGCCGATTTTTAAATCCATTAATTCATATAAACCTTCGCCCCATTCTAATAGGACGTCCTTTCCTACAATACCGACATCGGCAACCCCGTATTTTACATAAGTAGGTACATCCTGGGGCTTTGCCAGGATAAAACGGATATCATCCTCTTTGTCTTCTACAATCAGCTTTCGTCCCTCATGGACATGTTCTTTGATAATACCTGCATTTTTCATTAATATATTTGCTTCCTCTAATATCCTGCCTTTGGGAATTGCTATTGTTATCATCCAATATACCTCCGTTAATCTATGCTAATAACCTGACCAAAACCCTTTTGATATCCCTCGCTTACTGAACCTGCGGGAGCCATAATTACCACCAGCCCCTTAGACCTTAGTTCTTGTGCCTTTTCTATGGCTTTTAGTCTTTGTCCATGTGCAAAAAGAACCAGAACCCGTTGAGGGGCAATTAGGATTTCTTCATCATTTATCACCCGCAGCAGGACATCGACATTAACTGCAAAGCCGGTAGCTGCAGCTTCCCGCCCAAAGCTTTTCAATAGACCGTCATATCTGCCGCCGGAACAAATAGGATAGGGGTTACCCTCACAGTATACGTTGTAAATCAAACCCGTGTAATAGTTCTGTCTCCCTACCAGGCTTAAATCGAAACAAACATGTTGGATAATGTTATATTGGTCTAGGATATTCCATAAATTAGACAGCTCAGCAAATATATTATGCCACTCCAGACTATCAAACCAATCTTTGCCTTTTAAAACATCATCTATAGTTCCTCTGAATTTTAAAACCTTGTACAGGTAATCTTTATATATATCATTAACATCTAAATCCTTGACCAGATTTTTATAACCTACATAATCGTGTTCAAGGAGACGTTTGAACAATTGTTCCTTTACTGTTTCACTACAGCCTATTTCCTGAAAAAGAAGCTCCAGGAATTTAGTGTGACCAATAGAAACTGTGAAGTTAGAATTTGTACACTCCAAAATAAGCTTGACAGCCAATGTTATTACTTCCGCATCTCCTTCTAAGGATTCAATGCCAATAAGTTCCAAGCCAATTTGGTTTAATTCATTAATCCCCTGACTGCCGTTATTGCGGTATACTTTGCCCTGGTACATCAAACGGATGGGGAGCTCAATATCCTGATATACTGATGATACAAAGCGGGCAATAGGAGCGGTAAAATCCGGGCGTAGAATTACTGTTTTTCCTAAGGGGTCTAAGAATTTTATCAGCTTATCGTCCTGTATTTTAGAAAAAAGCCCCACTGTCTGATGGTATTCAACAATAGGAGTCTCTATCTCTTCATAGCCCCATTTTTCTAACAAATTTTTGGCCTTTGAAGTAATATTTTTAGTTAACAAAACCTTCTCCGGCATTACATCATTTGTCCCAATAGGCTTTTCAAATAAAAAAGGCATTCTAATCACCCCATATAATGCTTTACTATATTAAAGCGTAAATATATTAGATTGATGATAACATAAATTATGCAGGTGGTCAACGGAATATGACACAAAATTAGAACTAGTTTTAATTTTCCTTGACACTTAAGCTTGGCTAATGCTAAAATTATTTAAACTTAAATAAAATTAAAACCGTGAAAGAGAAGAGTAATTGGTCACCTGTTGACCCCAGAGAGTCGGTGTTGGTGTAAATCCGATGCAACAGTCCAATGAAGCCCCTCTTGAGTGCCCCGCTGAAATTATAAATTTATTTAGTAGGCGGGCCGGATTCCTCCGTTATGGAAATGTGATTTTCACTGAGTGGGTCTTAAATAAGGCCAACTAGGGTGGTACCGCGAGACATCTCTCGTCCCTATTTTTTAGGGGCGGGAGTTTTTTAATTTAGTGACATTGTCACTAAATTAAAACGTCTGGTCGTCTATTCGCCTTATCGTCTTTCGTCTATATTCATAAATTATACTTTATAAGTGTGGTCCAAAGGACCCCGTTGTTTAATTAATATCTACAACAATAGGAGGTTTTATTTTATGGCTGATTTAAAGCGCGAAGTTTTGCAGCTGTTGGAAAACGACAGCCGTCTTTCCAAGGAACAACTGGCAAAAATGCTCAATGTGGGCAAAGAGGATATTGCCAGGGTCATTGAAGAACTGGAACAGGATGGGGTTATTTTAAAGTACCATACGGTAATAAACTGGGAGAAACAGTCTTCTCCCCGGGTGACGGCGTTAATCGAGGTAACTATAACTCCCCAGCGGGAATTCGGCTTTGATAAGATTGCAGAGCGTATCTACCGTTTCCCCCAGGTTAAATCAGTATATTTAATGTCCGGCTCCTATGATTTATGTGTAATTATCGAAGGAGAAACCATGCACGATATTTCCTTCTTTGTCTCTGAAAAACTGGCTCCTCTGGAGCATGTCAACGGTACACGGACCCATTTTGTAATGAAGCGTTATAAGGAAGACGGCGTAATATTCAGCGGTGAAGAAAATGACAAAAGGCTGGTGATCTCCCCATGAAAGTTAATCCGGGCTCTTTCATCAATGACAAGGTTAAAAAATTACCTCCCTCAGGCATCAGGAAGTTTTTTGATTTGGTAAGTCAAACGGAAGGGGTTATCTCCCTTGGCGTGGGTGAGCCGGATTTTGTAACTCCCTGGCATATCAGGGAAGCCTGCTACTATTCATTAGAAAAAGGCTTTACCATGTATACCTCAAATTATGGAATGCCTGAATTAAGGAAGGAAATTAGCAATTACTTAAAAAAATACCAGACTGAATACAGTCCTGTGGATGAAATTTTAGTTACAGTGGGAGTTAGTGAAGCGGTAGATTTGGCACTAAGAGCCCTCATATCCGCTGGTGATGAGGTATTAATCCCCGACCCGTCCTTTGTTTCCTACTCACCAGGGGCATTGTTGGCGGACGGAGTCCCCATACCCCTAGGTACTTTTGAAAACGATAATTTTAAGCTGACTGCTGAAGAATTGAAATCTAAGATTACACCTCGTTCAAAGGTCTTGCTGCTGACGTTCCCTAATAATCCTACGGGAGCTGTGATGACAAAAGAAGATTTGCAAGCTATAGCCCAGGTTGTAGAAGAAAATAATCTGGTGGTAATTTCCGATGAAATATATGGTGAACTTACTTATGAAGGAAAGCATTTTTCCTTCGCTGCCCTGCCTGGAATGTGGGAAAGGACAGTAACCCTAAACGGTTTTTCCAAGGCCTTTGCCATGACCGGCTGGCGCATAGGATATGCGGCAGCCCCTAAAGAAATTATCAGCGCTATGATGAAAATACATCAATACAGCATAATGTGCGCTCCTATTATGGGTCAAAAAGCTGCATTGGAAGCCTTAAAAAATGGTGAGAATGAAATGAAGAAAATGGTGCAGTCCTTCAACCAGCGCCGCAACCTGATTGTAAATGGGCTGAGAGAGCTTGGTTTAACATGTTTTGAACCAAAGGGTTCCTTCTATGCCTTTCCTTCTATTAAGTCAACTGGACTTTCTTCTGAGGAATTTGCCGAAAGGTTACTGACTGAAGAAAAGGTTGCTGTTGTCCCTGGCAATGCCTTTGGTGAAAGCGGCCAAGGATTTATCCGCTGCTGCTATGCCGCCTCTGTCAGCAATATCAATGAGGCATTGGAACGGATGGGGAGATTTATAAGCAGGCTGTAGATGATAGTGGAAAAGTTAAAGAGTGGAAGAATTGAAGAGGTTAAGGTTAAGGTAAACTTATGTGATATTCTGCATGACAGGTAAAGGTTAAGAAAATAATAATAATGAAGTAGGGGGCGGTTTCCATGCCACCCCTCTTATAATTAGTTCCATATCATATCATTGAATAATAAATACTATCTAGAATGATGTTAAAACGTGTTAGTCTTTTGGGTCGGAGATCGCCGCGCTTCGCTCGCGATGACTTGGGTTAAATTTGCCGACGCCCACTGACATCCGGTTTATCCCTAAAGCAATTACTGACCTAATAAATAATCCCGCAAGATTATCGCCGGATGCTTTACTGCCACACCTGTGCCGTGAACAATCTGCAGCTTGCATGTGCCACAATCTGTTATTACTAAGGGAACCTGGTTCTTTTGAATCTCCTCAAACAATGGGCGACCAATTTCCATGGCTAAGGGATACTTTTCTTTTTTAAAGCCGTAGGTTCCGGATATCCCGCAGCAGTAGCTATCCTCAACAATCAGCTCCTCCACGGCATATTTACTCAATAAAGCTGCGGCAGGAGTACCTATGCCCTGAGCCGTTAAATGGCAGGGAACATGATAATATGCCTTTGCCAGCTTTTCTCTGCCGCTAAAAGGGTCATTATCCTCTTCTGCCAGCAATTCAAAAAGATCCCACACATTCCTTCGCAAATGGTTTGTTTTCTCTCCTGGAATCATAGCAGCGTATTCCTCTTTAAGAGCTAAACCACAGCTGGAGCATGAGGTTACAATTTTATATCCTTTTTCGATAAATTCTTGGAAGATGTTAATGTTTTTATCGGCTAGCTGTTGAAACTCAGTAATTAAGCCGTTACTTACCATAGGTGTTCCACAGCAGTCGACAGGAGCTATTTCTACCTGATAGCCATAGGCTTGGAGCAAGTCAACAGCGGCCTGCATAATTTCCGGTTCATTGTAAGAAGCATAACAACCCGGATAATATAAAACCTTCTTTGTTTTGGCGACATTACTTACTCTTATCTTCAGTTTTTTATATTCTGGAAAATCCCGCTTGGCTATCCCTACCAAACCCATTGCCTGCTTTGTCAATGGAAACTTTAGTCCAAAGTTTGCCATTGCCGGGATGTTTTTAGCGATTTTTCCCCACCACACATTATGGGCTAATACCCAGTCACGGGTCTTTTTCAAAAAGCCTCCCTTGATGTTTGCTTTGTTTTTTAGATTATAATAGGAAGGCTTTACTCCATGGGGACAGGCAATATCGCATCTTTTGCAGTTAGTACAGTAGGCCAGACTTTTATCAACCTCTAGGGGTTCATTCTCACCCTTGGCCAGCCGCAAACGTTCCAGCTCAGGACCTAACTGCTTAGGACCTGGAAAAGCAGGGCGGTTGGCCACTACTGGGCATTGGGTATGGCAGGTACTGCACTTTAAGCAGTGGTCTAAATTACCTTGAATTTTACCCATTGCAAGTCCCTCCTTTGGCAGCCTGCATTCCCGCTTTATAACCGGAAGTTACGGCTACCCCGTTGCCACTTTTTTCTACAAATGGGTCATAGCCGGCTAAGGTAGCTCCCGCTACAAAAACATTGGATAAAATTACGTCTCCTGTTTGAGGGTTTATAGGCTGCAAACTGGAATTTACCTTAATACCCGCTTGGGCTAAAGGCTGACTCTCCAGGCTGAAAAATTCTTTGGTACCATATACCTGGGGTGTAATTACGGGTAAGCCGAAGACATTATCAACTACTTTTTTTGGGGAAACCTGCAGTCCTTCCCCTAACACCCCGCCAGTGGCCAAACAGTAGTTTTCAGCCTTTATTACCTTTTCCCTTCCACTGGCACTTGAAATGAGGATATGATTGCATTTCCCTCCGCTGCAATCTGCACCTGCAGTGGGATGACCAATTATCATCTCTACACCCTTTTCCCTTAAATAGCCTTTATAAGCCTCGGCGAGGCGATACCCCATCACAGAAGGGGGCAGTGTGGGTATCTCTATTACCCCGCAATTTAAGGTCTCTTCAATATCTTCAATTACCTGGCGCCATTTATTAACTCCTAAAACAGCCGGCATTAGAACAAGAGTGTTTTTCCCTTTATACTTTTCCAACTGGCTGATTAATCTAACTCGTAAATCATCCTTTTCCAGGCTTAAAGCTAAGTCAAAGCTGTTTAGCTCTCGGGGAATACGAAGCCCAAGTTCCACCCACATAGAACCTACAGTCCTCTTAGTTTGCTTCTCAAGGTTTTGGGCAACATAGGCAGGATAAAAATCTCCCAATTCTCTAATACCAACAACCAATAGTTCCTGATAGTTACCCAGCCTTTTATCTGCAGATACAGGGTAAAAGGAAGTGGGAACCAACGCCCCGGCCGCTGTCGGCAGCATAATATTTTCCCGAAGGCTGCCTGCATACGGCAAACCGATTTCCTTGGTTACATCAAGGAATATATCAAAAGACCGAATAATATTTTCAAGCCCAACCAGTGCATAGGGATGGGACGGATTACTTTCAATAAGCTTCCTCACGCCCTCCTCAGGATTTTCCAAAGGACTATGGGAGGTTGTTGGAAAATACCCTAAAAAATCAATATATCCTGATGCAGAGTAGAGATTTCCTAAACCTTTGCTGACAATAATAGTTTTTTTACCTTCCTTTATTGCCGCTGTGGCCGCGCTAAATCCTGCCAGACCAGCACCTATTACCGCTACATCATAACCCATGATTATCACTATCCAATCTCTCTAAGTTCAAGAGTCCAAGATAAATACCCCTGGTCAGCTGGGTCTCTTGGGCCTGCTGCCCCCATAAAACAGGTTTAGTCCCTTTCCACCGCTCCTCAATATGGTCCTTAAGAAGCTTATTAGCTTCAGTAAT
Organism: Bacillota bacterium; assembly: GCA_049323895.1. Lineage (GTDB taxonomy): Bacteria > Bacillota > Peptococcia > Peptococcales > BICA1-8 > JBMOKT01. Next base: position 93,683 of record JBMOKT010000014.1, read on the forward strand.
TTTTAAGCTTCTGCTCTCATGAAAATAACCAGCCGCCCTTAGGGTACAAAAGGTCCCCTGGCATGGTCCCATACCTAGACGGGTAATCCTGCGGACATCACTTAGGGAAAAATGTTCTTTGCCATGTACCGCCTCATCCAGCATCCTTTTGCTTACCATTTCACACTGGCAAAGATATTCTCCCTGCTGACCATTGCCCTTGGAAACCGGTGAATAAATCATCTCACGATGAGTTATGCAAGGCTTATCTACGCCCAGTTTTTCCGCTACAAAATCCGTTGCAGCCTTAGCCATCAGACGATACGTGGTCAGTTTGCCACCTACCAGGGAAATCATCCCTTGTAAGCCACTGAGCTCACCATGGTCAATCAAACTAAAATCCCTGGTCGCATTCCTGCCTGCCTTACCTCCGTCGGGTTGATAAAGGGGACGCACCCCTGCAAAAGCCCTTATTAACCGCATATTTTTAAGATCAGGCACCAGGTTGGAACCCTCTTCCAATAGGTCTAATACCTCATCTAAGGTGGCCTCATTATCATCCGGGTTGGCTGTTAACTTGGAAGTGGTGCCAAAGACTGTGACACTTCCGTGGGGTACAAAAATATCCCCGTCACCAGGTGGGCGCAAATGGTTTAAAACCCGCTTTGTTATCCGATGATTAAATATTACCAGTACCCCTTTGTCCGGGCTGACATTAATATTCTGACCAGCTAAGCCCGCAATCTCCCCTGCCCATGCACCTGCAGCATTTATTACATACTCACATGCAATAAATTCTTCTTTGCCCGAAAATTTATCCTTAACATATACTCCCCTTACTTGGTTCCCTTCAATCTTGAAACCTATAATCTTAGTGTAGTTTCTCCCTTTGGCCCCAGCCTTTTCTGCCGAAAAAACGTTGGCTGCAGCCAAAGAAAAACCATCTACTGCGGCATCGGGCACAAAATATGCCTTAGTCATATTTGGAGTCAAGGCAGGCTCCTCACTGCTTAAATCTTTTATCGATACCTCTTTGGTGTTAATGCCGGCTTTTTTACACCCTGCCAGCCATTTATCAATATAAGATGGGTCATCTTTTTGGGTTGCTATAAACATGCCGCCGGTGTCCTCGATACAGCCGGGGGCAATTTGCTTTAGTATCATATTCTCCTGAATGCATTCCTCAGCGGAATGCAAATCCTTAACAACGTAACGGGCTCCGCTATGCAAAAGGCCATGGAATCTGCCGCTGGTGCCTGTAGCAAAATCATTCTGCTCCACCAAAAGACAGTCAATGCCCCGCAAAGCTAAATCCCTCAAGATGCCTGTTCCGGTGGCTCCTCCACCAATAACAACCACCTGAACTTTGTCAGCCATTTGAACACCTCCTCATGCCCAGCCTTTTGACCTTTCTACAGCCTTCTCCCATTCTCTGTATAAGGTTTCCGCTGCTTCTTTAGCCATCACAGGACCGAAAGTTTTATCCAACTGCCATGAGCATTCTATATCCTTCATACTCTCGTATATTCCAGCACCTAAACCCGCCAGATATGCCGCACCTAAAGCGGTGGTTTCATTTACCCTTGGCCTATCAACTGTTGTCTGGAGAATGTCAGCTTGAAACTGCATAAGAAAGTTATTCTGCACCGCGCCGCCATCTACCCTAAGTCCTTTTAATTCCATGCGGGCGTCGGCCAGCATGGCCCGTACCACATCACGTGTTTGATAGGCAACTGCCTCCAGGGCAGCCCGGGTTAGATGATACTTATTTGTCCCCCGGGTAATGCCCAATATTGCCCCCCTGGCATACATATCCCAGTGGGGAGCCCCTAACCCTGTAAAGGCCGGCACGAGGTATACACCGCCAGTATCCGCTACCTTTAAAGCAAACTCCTCGGATTGAGCAGCGTCTTCCAGGATATCCAACTCATCCCTCAGCCATTGAATAACTGCTCCGGCAATAAAAATGCTTCCCTCCAGAGCATAGTAAACCTTGCCATTTATACCCCAAGCAATTGTTGTTAATAAACCGTTTTCCGATTGTACAGCCTTCTCACCTGTATTCATCAGCATAAAACATCCTGTGCCATAGGTATTCTTGGTCATGCCCGGTGTAAAACAGCATTGTCCAAAAAGGGCAGCCTGCTGGTCACCGGCAACTCCGGTAATAGGTATCTCCACACCAAATAAACTTTTTTCTGTTACGCCATAATCACCGCTGGACGGCTTAACTTCAGGAAGCATACTGACGGGCACAGCAAAACGCTCTAATATTTCCTTATCCCATTGCAATTCATGTATGTTGTACATCATTGTCCGGGATGCATTAGAGTAATCTGTGGCATGGACTTTACCATTAGTAAGTTTCCATATCAACCAGGTATCAATGGTACCGAACAACAGCTCATTCCTTTCCGCTTTTTCCCTTACTTCAGGTACATGTTTAAGAATCCATTTGGCTTTAGTACCGGAAAAATACGCATCTAATACAAGTCCAGTTTTTCTGCGGATTTTCTGATCCCAGCCTTCCCTCTTCAAGCGCAGACATGTTTCTGCCGTCCTTCTGCACTGCCAAACAATAGCGTTATAAACCGGCTTACCTGTATTTTTGTCCCACACCACAGTGGTTTCCCGCTGGTTAGTAATGCCGATGGCTGCAATATCTGATGGAGCAATACCCGCCTCCCGGATAACCCTTTGAGCAACATCCAACTGGCTTAGCCAGATTTCTTCAGGGTCATGCTCTACCCAGCCTGGTTGGGGATAAATTTGCTTAAACTCCTTGTTTACCTTTTTAATTATCTGTCCTTCTTTATTGAAAATAATTGCCCGGGAACTTGTGGTCCCCTGGTCCAGGGCTAATATATATTTCTCCAATTTATATACCTCCCTCTTTGTTAGTGGCTAGTGACTAGTGATTAGTGATTAGTGAATCAGTGCCTAGTTGTTAGTGGCTAGTATAAAAACAAGATGTGATCGTCTGATAGTTTGATAGTTTGATGGCATGTCATCATGAATGTCTAGCTCCTTTACGTGACATCGCGATATCGCGACATCGCGACATTGAACAATATAAAAAACAATTAGCTATTGACTATCGGCTATTGACCATTCAGTGACATCCTGTCACCGAGAGTTATTTTAAAAAAGCCGGGTTTTCTCTCGATTACCCAGCTCCTTAAGCATATTTTGCTCAGACTTAACTTATATTTCTAAAATAAGGGGACGGACAATTTTACTGTCCTTAACTTCCACCACAGCAGTAGGCCACCATTTAGGAAGGGTATCAAGTATTAAAGGCGTTCCTTCTTTTTGCACTAAAATGGTGCTTTCACTTTTAGTGCCTTGTATAGTTGGATTCCAGCCAAACATTTGGTTTTCCCGGACTATTTCATTACGCTCAGCAGCCCTGAATTCCCGGGGTCCGTAACCAATTGCCCCTCCCTGGTGGTGAAGTTTCCACTCTTCAGGATAACCAAGCTCAGCATATTTCTTTTTGCCTTCTATAAATGCCAGATCACTTTCCTGACCGGCAATAGTATTTGCTATCATTACTGCATCTACCTCATTAACCTTTAGCTGCTTTTGGGCAAGCTCCTGAGGTACACTTCCCAGGTAAAAAGATCTGGTCAGGGTAATATGAATACCCCATTTCTCACCGACAAGACTGATCAATCCATATTGGCTCAGCTTGGTATCAGTTAGTACCGGGTGACGGCAGCCGAATACCCTCTGGTCAAACCCAATTAGTAATACGGCGGGTCTAACTCCGGAATATAAGAGTCTGCCGCTTAGCTCTGCTGCCAGTTGTTGTTCAGATATGCCAGCTTTTACACCTGCAATTACAGCAGCAGTTTCATTTGAACAAATCTGCGCAACGGTAGTGGCTTTTTGAACCTCTGCTTCTGTTAAAGAGAACCTTAGTGTATCAATATCATCACTTATACTGTCCATTCCAGGAATGGGTACATCACTGGCTATTTTGGCTGTGCCTGCAACCTCTTTAATGGCTTGGACAGGATTGCTGAACCAATCATAAGTAACAGGCTCAAAGCCTTGTCCCTTAACCTGTTCATTAGTAATACGTTCGATCTCATTACGAGGAGCAAACACGTATTTTTTGTCTTTCATTATCAGGAGGATTGAACAGCCCCTCTCAGAACCGGTAACAACCCTATTGGTTCCTCCTCCTGTAAACCAGGCATAATTCATGTATTTAAAGAGGCATATCCCATCAAAGCCTAGTTTCTCTGCTAAATTTTTGACTCTTTGTTCTTTAATTATTAGTTCCTCTTGTAAAAGGGTTTGACTTATTTCCATTGCCATATCTCCCTTACGTTAGTTACTAGTTGGTAAGTATCAGGACATCGATTACACTTCTAAGCCTGAAATCTGTATCAGGACATCGATTACAACTTTGTACTTACCAATAGATTCTTTGATTATTTTTATCCTTAACAGCCCTTACTAACTATTT
>JBMOKT010000015.1:0-11482 GCA_049323895.1 Bacillota bacterium
GCAGCAATACTATCCTCTAAAATTTCATTTAAATTTAACCTTTTTACTATATTGTTTAGGGCGAACAGAAAGACTCCTAATCGCCCGGGGAAAACTGCTAAAAAATGTGACTTTTTCAGTGGTCTCGAAACGTCCCCATGTCTACCCATGTCTATTGGGAAACAACTAATAATTACGTTGGTTCTACATAAATAGGAGGTATTAGTGCCCATCCTTTCATTTTTCCAAACTTTAGAAAATCACTTTGTATATTCAATTCTTCCTTGTATAAGTCCAAAAAAATCTTACGCAAAGGGTCATTCCTTAAAGTAGCAATTACAGCCCTTATATGCAGGTCTATGGAATCATCTATACCTTTAAATATCAGCTGGTACATGAAACTATCCTCAAGGATTTCGGGATCCATTGGAGTTATCAAGGAAGATGGAGGTCTTTCTGGCATCTGCACCTCAGATGTTAAAGCCTCATTTTCCATCATTTTAATTTGCTTACTAAGAATTTTAGTGCCAGCGGCTAATAAAGCCTTAAATTCTAAATCATGGGCAAAGCTTAAGAAAAACTCAGATAATTGACTTTGAATATATCTGTCACTTAGATTTCGCCATATATGATATGCTTCACTTGTAGATATAAGTTCTTTATTCACAGGCTTGGTAGTCTTATATGCAGGTGCAACTTCTTCCCATCCTTTTAACTTACCATACTTATAAAGCAATTCAAAATCTTGCACGTGGGATAACAAATACACCTTAAATTTATCCCTTAATTTATCGTTAGTAAGGGTAGTTCGTACCGCAGTGTTTAGTGAAAACATTTCAGCCATCATATCAGCGTATATCCTCTTATAAATAAACTTGTCAGTAATCTCATCTACACGAGTTGAAGTTGCTATATCAACAACAGGTCTTGAAGGAACTTTAATTTTAAGCCTTTTTGCATCTTTTTCTAGTTGTTCACTCTGTGTCTGAAAGTGTTTTAGAAACATGCCCATTAGAATATCTAAATCTTTGTCATGCACAAAATTTCTTAGCATTTGAGTAGCTTCAATACTGTTGTACCTTGCTCTCAATAATTCCCATAGGTTATGTGTACCAGCTACATCTAGTTGTTCTTGGTCAGATGCAGACTTCTTAAATATTGAAATGTCCATTATATTTATCTCCTTCTTGTCACTGAATACAAACTTCAATTACTTTAGCCACGATTTCTTTCATTACATCATTTAATTTTTGCATTTAGTATTAAAATATGCATTATTGTTGGGCGAGCATATTCCTATGATTAGATTTAGCCATAGTTTATACTTAATGTTTCAAACATGGATAATTCCCTTCTATCATAACTATCGTTTTTTTAGGAATAATAAATTAGTAATTCTATAAAAAAGATAGCACTATTAGATTGGAGAATAATAATATGCTGAATAAACCTATTAGAGATAAAGTGGCTATATCAGTTATATCCGGAACATTAGGTACATTAGTGATGTATTTATTTGGTATGCCATTATATTTTTTAAAAGTATCAAAAATAATCTATCTGATGTATTCCATTGAGTTATTTGTTAAACCAGAAATAGCAAGAACAACTTTTGGATTTATAGCAGGCATGATAACTGGTTTAATAGTAGGTTCAGTATTAGCATTTGGTTTTAAATTATTATTAGAATGGACTGGTTGGGATTGGTACTGGCTAAAGTCATTTGGTTATGGAACTGTTATGTGGTTTCTCTGGGTTGGTATAGCTAGAAACTTTTTGGATGTTACTAATTACTTAGATAAATATTTATTGACTAACATGATATTACTTTCGCAAAGTATTATTTATTCAGTATCAACAGCTTATTTTATGCAACGCTTATGGGGAAAAGTTGAAACTTAGGTGTGTGATGCAATTTTTACAATAACTGCGTCTTACTTTCAAGGTAAAAACTAAATAAAAAGTTAGTAAAACAAGAAGTCTAGCGGGTCGGACGGTGAATAGCTGCTGCTTTAAGATACTTAAATCAGCGTTACACCATGCCTACCGGCAAATCTAAAGCTTTATTGATCGACATTGGCACAGAAGAAATGACCCACTTAGAGGTAATCGCCGCTATGGTTTACCAGTTAATGAAAGGTGCCAGTGTGGAAGAGATTAAAGCCGCTGGTTTGGTGCCTACTACGCTGAACATGACAAAGCTTTATTCTATGTCAACGGTGAAGGTGTACCTTGGACTGCCGCCTATATACAGGGGAAATTGTCCACTTCCAGCACTTTGGTGAAGCCTTGATGGATGTACAGGAGTTCATAGATACTAAGAAGTTTTATTAGGAGATAAAATATTTAAAGCCAGAGCATATCAATCCGCTCTGGCTTTTGGAGTTATTTTTTTACTTATAGTGCGATGCTGCCCATTTTTTTGTTGGAATGTGCAATAAGGGAAATAAAATTTATACCTTACTTTATGTCACTATCGAGGAATTAAGACAATCAATTAACATCTCATACAATACTATTTTTTATTTTTTAAAAATTCAATGTATTCATCGCCCCAATTCTTTAGAGATTTCATAACTGGCTTAAATTTTTCTCCAATATCACTTAATGAATATTCTACTTTGGGAGGTATCTGGTTATGTACTGTCCTTATTATCAACCCATCCTCTTCTAATCTCCTAAGTTGCTTAGTCAGGGTAGCTTGAGTGAGGTTTGGAAGTTCCCTTTGTAATTCAGTAAACCTCATAGTTTTATTTAATAAAAGATATAAAACCATTAGTGCCCATTTTCCTGAAAGCAGTTTCTGTACCGTAACATACGGACATTTACCAAAATCGTCTTCCTTCACCGTTATCCTCCTATAGTATCTATTTGTATACTTAGTATTATAAAAAATCGTACTTGAATTTTATCCAGTATATAATAGAATGATACCAAACGAGATTCCCAAATTCAAGCAATTTTATCAAAGGAGGTTTTTCAATGAAAGAAGTTTACGAGTTTTTAAAAAAGTGCGAGACATACTACCTTGCAACTGTTGAAGGTGACCAGCCACGAGTGCGCCCTTTAGGAACTGTAAATATTTTTGACGGCAAACTTTATATCCAGACAGGCAAAGTTAAGAATGTCTCTAAACAGATGCAGGCAAATCCCAAAATTGAAATCTGTGCTTTTAATGGTGACCAGTGGATTCGTGTCTCAGCAAATGTTATAAGGGATGACAGAGTAGAAGCAAAACAGGACATGTTGGATGCATACCCAGGTTTGAAAGAAAGAAATTATAAAGCAGATGATGATAATACAGAAGTGTTATATTTGAAAGATGCCACCGCCACGATTTACTCATTCACAACTGAACCCCGTGTAATTAAGTTTTAATATGTGGCATAAAAAGGAACCAAGATTGTTTCTTTCGTCTTGGTTCCTTTTTCATTCGGAGATAATAATCATAGAGAAATAAGCCTCATACCCCTTGATATTGCCTAGACAATTCCAGGATCCCTTTTTAATCTATTATCGTGTATAGACTTCATCTTTCTTAAAATGTTCTAATTTTCTCCAATCATATTCATTTTTGCTCATTTCCAAGCTTGTAATTATGCCAGATTTATGTGAATAATTACCGGATGAAAGCATGTCTTGTATAAACTGAACCCCTAGATCCAATAGCCATTTAGAAGGATCAAACTTATTTTCATTATAAATAATTAAAGCAACTTTTGTAACACCTAGGTCATAAAGCAGAACAGGAAGTCCCTCTTTACTAACCATGAAGTTACGGTAAATAACATGTTCATTTTCAATTACTTGTGAAAGAACTTGATAGTTTTCATTATCTATTTGAATATATTTTTTTATTTTATCCATCCGCATAACTCCTTTAAATGTTAATTATCCGGGATAGCAGTTTTTATTTTTACAAACGGCGATGGCTAAATAATATTTTCTATCTGCTTGGGGCTTTTCAATTATTACGTTTCTTTGCAAGTAAATATCAACATAAGAAAAGTTAGTTTCTAAAATGCTTTTAAATTCTTCCAATGTATACTGAAAGAAATGATAAGGATTGGTGCAGGGATAGCTTCGCCCTCTACCCAATGGAGTTGAGATAATTAAAACACCTTCCGGGGAGAGCAAGTTTTTTAAATTCCTAATAAATAATTGATCTTCTTCTAAATGCTCAATAGTCTCGAAGCTTACAATACTATCAAACTGACCTATTTTATTGACTAGGTTTTCATCTAAGGCATCTGCCACCACATATCTTGTTTGTGGAGATGGATAATGTTTTTTGGCATATTTGATTGTTGCCGGGTCATTATCTACACCAAATATTTCATTAATAAGCCACTTGCCGGGACCCCGCAACAAAATATCACAACCATACCCAGCTCCGCAGGCAATATCTAAGGTTCTTCCCCAGACATAACTACCAGCAAACCTGTATCTAGCAATGTGTTCCCTTAATAAACCGCTTTTGGTGCTCATCATTAAAGGTATAACCCGTTCACCTGTATAGTTAATAAGATTGGTTTCCAAAGTTACCGCTGCCTTTCTGGAAATAATTATTTTAAAAGTTAGCTCATATACTTAGAATATTTCTATATAATATTTTTCCTTCATTTCATTAAGAAAAACAGCGTGGGCAATTTTATCATCAGCAATTATACAATCCTCAAAAATAATAACATTGAAGCCTCTAATTCTTGCCTCTACAGCCGTGAAGAATATTGAACTATTCGTAAATACTCCCGCAATGACCAACTCCTTAATCTGCAGATCATTGATTATATTCTCTAAGGATGTACCGTTAAAGCTATTGGGATGATTCTTATAAAAAATAATTTCATCCTCTAAGGGAGTAAGTTCTTCAATGAATGAATTATTAAACCTTTCTTTTTTACTTTCGGGTTCTTCACTATAGGCATCATTAATAAAAATTACCGGCCTCTGTGCTTTACGGGCTAAAGTTAGTTTTTCTAATATTGAATTAACAACATCACGACTTTGTTCACCCAGATACTTAGTTCCGTTAACATCGAAAAATCTATTTGTCATGTTAATGACTAATAATGCCGATTTAATATTTATCCCTCCATGTTTTAGTTTGATAAGTCCTCTATACACAAGTTCATGGGGGAGTAATTTTGCTTGCTATCATAGCTAATCCTCCGTTTAAAATCTTTCCCCTCTTTTCTGTTTTTCAATAAATTCATTTAAATCATCCTTAACAACTCGCCAGTGTCTCCCAACCTTAAAAGCAGGAATTTTACCTTCTTGTACAAGTTTATATGTTGTAACTTCACTTATTTGCAAATATTCTGCCACTTGGCTGATAGTCATAATTTTATTTTCCTTTTCCATCAGTTATCCCCCTAATTGATACTTTTGAACATAACTAAATATAACCACTTATAATATAATGTTGTTTGTTATAATAATATCTGTTATATTTATGATTGTCAAACACGCAAATTACATACCCTATACTCAACAATTTAATTGAAAGGAGTTCAATTGTGACAATAAAAAATAAACCCGATTTTCATATAGAAAACGAAAGACTGGATTTTACTAAGGAAAAAATAAAAGATGCGGTTTTAAGAATAGAGAATAATAAAGAAAAATATCAGCAGGATATAAAGCAAGCTATGCTGGACCTTGACTACTTAGACAGCAGTCAAAGCTATATTACTATTCTCACCACAGCACAATTTATGAAAATGGACAGAGACAGCTATGAGAGGCTAATCAAAGGAATTAATAAGCCATATTTTGCCCGTATAGATTTTAAGGCAACTGATTTTAAAAAACAGAGATACTATATTGGCAAATTTTCTTTAATGGATGATAAAAGCAAAGAACCTATTGTCATTGACTGGCGTTCACCTATTGCCAGTGTTTATTATGAGGGCAGGTTAGGTGAGGTTGAGTATAAAAGTCCCCAAGGGGTAATAGAGGGGGCCCTTTCATTAAAAAGGCAGTTTACAATCGAGGATGGTCAATTAATAGATTATATTGATATAGATATTACTACTAATGATGCCTTTCTACAGGCCTCTTTAGAGGCAGGGGCTGATAACAGACTAAAGGATATTGCATCTTCCATCCAGGCAGAACAAAACAGGGTAATACGAGCCGATATTACAGGACCATTGATTGTCCAGGGAGTTGCAGGAAGCGGCAAAACAACTATCGCCTTACATCGTATAGCATATCTTATCTATACCTATGAAGATAAATTTGTACCTGAGAATTTCATGGTTATTGCTCCCAACCGTTTATTTATCAATTATATTTCAGAGGTTCTGCCGGAGCTGGGTGTTGAACGTATTAACCAGACAACCTACGCTGATTTTGTTCTTGGACTTATTGGGCATAAATTTAAAGTCATAAATCCCCATGAGAAGCTTGTTGAACTAATTGAGGATAACTTAAATGAAAAAGAGAGAGACCTATTGCGCAAAGCTGCTGGCTTTAAAGGTTCATTGGTATTTAAGGAGATCATAGATAAATATATTGAGAACTTAGAAGCTGCCTTTTTACCTGTAGAAGATTTTGCATTAGAAAACCATGTTATTTATTCCTACCAGGAACTAAAAAGGCTTTTTCTGGAGGAATATAGGTTTTTACCTTTGTATAAAAGGCTGCCCTTGATTAAGAAGGTCCTAAACAATAAGTTGAAAACAGCAAAACAGAAAATTCTCCAAGAAATTGAGGATAGATATAATAAGGAAATTGAGCTTATCAGGTATTCTTGGGAGGAAAGTGAAGAAACCAGGCTAAAACTTATTGGGCTTGCCGATGAGAGGGATGAAAAACTTAAAGAGATTAAAAGCCCCTCAAGTACAATAATTAAGAAATATCTTGCAAAAATGCCTAACCGGGATTTGTATGCCTATTACCAGGATGTAATCAGCAATTTAGAAAATCTAACGACTGCCTCCGGCAAGATAGTTGAAGAGGAGCTAGTTCAATTTTTAAGCCAAAAATCCTTAGGGCTATTGGATAAGAAAAGCCTGGAATATGAGGACCTTGCAGCCCTTGTTTACTTAAAGCATCGCTTGTTTGGCTTTGATGAAAAAATAGAAGTAAATCATGTTGTCATAGACGAAGCCCAGGATTTTAATTTATTTCAGTTTTATATTTTAAAGACAATTTTAAATACAAATCACTTTTCTATATTAGGTGATCTTTCCCAGGGAATTTATTCCTACCGGGGTACAAATGACTGGCAAGAGGTTATTTCACAAATTTTCTCTGATACCCCATGTCAATTTCTTACTTTAGAGCAAAGCTACAGAACAACTATTGAAATAATGGATTTAGCTAATAAGGTTATTAAAAACGTCCAGCTTCCAAATATAATTTTGGCAAAACCAGTAATTAGACATGGCGACAAACCTCTGGTTGCTGAATTTAAAAACACCAAAGAAATCATAAAGTCTATCACTCAAAAGCTAAATGACTTACAGGGGAAATATAAATCAACAGCAATAATCTGTAAGACCCTGGATGATTGCAAATTAGTTAAAAGCCATTTGCACAAGGAAGGAATAAAAGCAGATATTTTAAAGGGAGATGAGAAGGAGTACCATGGGGGTATAGTAATTGTTCCCTCATATATTGCCAAAGGCTTAGAATTTGATATTGTATTTATTGTCAGCATAAATGGGAAATATGCTTTGCACGACCTAGATGTCAAGCTCCTATATGTAGCTATAACTAGGGCCATGCATAAGCTTTATGTTTACTCTCTAGAAGGAAAAATCCCATTATTGAGTAAGATTTAGCGGGGATATTAATTTAAAAAAGAACCTATTATTAATTTAAATAGGTTCTTTTGCGCCTTTGGTATTGGATTTAGAATATTAAACGTCCTGAATTATTGTTAAAACTAAAGGCTTCCTCTTTAATTCACTATATACTAAATTATCTAAAGCCTTACTAACCTGCCGTTTAATTATAGACCACTCCCTAATATTATTTTCCTCAAATCCACGAATAACACTTTTTAGTTCCTGATGCATCTTGCTCATAATTTCCTCGGATTCACGAATGTAGACAAATCCTCTTGACAAAATTTCAGGACCTGATAAAACTGAACCACTTTTCTTATCTATCACAAGTGTAACTATAATTACCCCATTTTCCCCTAGTAAATTCCTATCCCGTAAAACTATATTGCCAACATCACCTATTCCTAGTCCATCAATTAACACACTTCCAGATTTAACTTTACCCTGTTTGCTGTGTTCTCCCTGGCAGAATTGGTTACGCTCGCCTATTGCAGTGATTAAAACATTATCAGCAGGAGTCCCTAGTTCAATAGCCGTCTTTTTGAACTTAACAAGATGCCGATATTCACCGTGAAAAGGAATTGCGAATTTGGGTTTTACCAGGTTCAATAAAATTTTAATTTCTTCTTTGGAAGCATGACCTGATACATGAACCTTAGTTACATCTTTATAGACTACGTGGGCTCCTCCTTTAAAAAGGTTATTGATAGTGCGGTAAACCAGCTTTGCATTCCCTGGGATAGGAGTAGCTGAAATAATTACAGTATCACCTGATTGCAAACCTATCTGTCTGTGAGTACCGTTTGCAATCCTGGTAAGGGCAGCCATTGGCTCTCCTTGGCTTCCCGTTGTAATGATAACTAACTGGTTTTCCGGATACTTGTTTATTTCATCAATATCTATCAGTATTGGTTCGGCTGAGGATAAATAGCCTAACTCTATGGCAGCTTCTACTACGCTTATCATACTTCTGCCCACAACTGCCACTTTACGCTGGTGTTCTATAGCTGCACTAATGACCTGTTGAATCCTATGTACATTAGAAGCAAATGTAGCAACAATTATCCGACCTTGAGCTTTTTCAAACTCCATTTTAAATGCTTGTCCTACCACTCTCTCGGAAGGGGTGTAGCCTTCATTTTCTACGCCGGTACTATCACAAATTAGTGCTAATACCCCCCTATCTCCATACTTAGACAATTTATAGTATTCTGTAATACGATCATCAATAGGTGTTTGATCCAGTTTAAAATCACCAGAATGTATTACTAAACCCTCTGGCGTATTAATTGCTAACCCTACGCCATCAGGGATACTATGGTTAACCCTAAAAAACTCAACTGAAAAACATCCTGCCTGGATAACATCATCGGGGAGGATCTCTGTAAGGGTAATGTCTTTTTGAAGTCCATGCTCAATAAGTTTCTTTTTTATAAGTCCCAGGGTCAGCTTTGTCCCATAAACAGGGACGTTTAATTCTCTCAATACATATGGTAGTGCTCCTATATGATCTTCATGTCCATGGGATATAAAAAGACCCCGAACCTTTTCTTTATTCTCTATTAGATAGGATATATCGGGAATGATTAAATCTATTCCTCTGAGTTCGTCTCCTGGAAAGGCAACACCAGCATCTACTACAATAATGTCCTCATGATATTCAAAAGCCATCATATTCTTACCGATTTCTCCTACACCTCCCAGAGGTATAATGGATAAACCTGCAAACCTTTTACTCATACAAATCACTCCCTAATATTACCTAGTACACGAAAATTCCTAAAAGGATCAAGATAACCCCTAAAATTGTAGTACCAATATTTATTTTTAATAAGTGTGTCTGTAACCAGCAGTGTCAATATAAAAGACAACTTTATATGTGTAGTTATTTCCATATACCAGGTTAGTAGTACAAGAAAAACAGAAAATAATCCAATTATCAAAAGCCACTTAGGCTTATATTCTGTATAAGCTTTCTCGAGTACGGTTTAAGCCAAGTAAAAAAGAGGTTAAAAAAAACCTCTTCAAGCCGTTTAACCCATAGCTATATTTGGTTTATGATTTTGCTTTCCAGACACCTTTTGCTAAAATACTTCAATTCCATGTGTTTCTTTCATTTCTTTGATAAACATAGCCTGAGTAATTTGACTGTCTGTTAAAATACATTTCTCATCAATTATTACTCTAAAGCCTTTTCTCTTAGCATCTACAGCGGTAAAAAAAACTGCTAAATTAGTATGAGTACCAGTAACTACTACCTCTGTAACCCCTAACTCTTTTAGTTTTGTTTCTAGCCAAGATTGAAAAAATGCACTGGGATGTTCTTTAAATATTATTTCTTCATTCTCTAAAGGTGTTAATTGTTCCAAGACACTATTGTCAAAAAACTCCTTTTGGGAAGTTGCTGAAGAATATTTATGGTCATTTATAAAAAATACAGGGATATTTGTTGTACGTGCTAAAATAAGTTTATCGGAGATATACTTTATTGTTTTACCACTATCCACACCCAAATAATCTTCACCATTGGGGTCAAAATATCTATTAAGCCCATTTATTATTAATAATGCGCCTGTTTTCTTTATGATACTCCCCTCCACTATATATATTAAGTTGAAATAGTGGATAAATTTCATGGTGGAGTAATTTTGTTCATTTAATCTATCGCTCCTTTTGTGGATTTAATTTTTTCTATTTAGGGTCGGTTGAGTTTTAGCATGACCATTTATAATTGAGCAATATTTATTATAATGTTATCTATTGTACCTATTTTTGTCAATTGTATGGAAAAGAATGTGTCAAAGGGACGGGACAGAGCATTTTGACAGTATTTAATAGTTTATTAGTTGTGATAGCTCGCCTTCTCCTACAGGAAGTTATTGCCATGAACAAGTTAAAAATGCTTTTGAATTAGCTCTGGAAAGAATATAAACCAGAGCTTTTAAACCAAAGATACACCATGCCAACAGGCAAAGCTAAAGGCTTATTAATGACATAGGTACTGAAGAGTTAGCCCACTTAGAGGTAATTGCCGCTATGGTTTATCAGCTGATGAAGGGTGCTAGTGTAGAGCAGATTAAAGCGGCTGGTCTAGGCTTATTATGCCGACCATGATATAGGTATAACCACCAATTATCCCAATTATCCCAATTTTGCTGGCATGATATCTTTTTTACTTGCAGTTTTAATTGGATCTTAATTAGTTTATTTAAGAGGTTTAGTGCAGCCAATAATACTTAATTTTTTCATATTCTACTTGTACAATAATATAAATTTTGTATTATATGTTAAAGAAAAATTGTTTACAGAAGTTAGATATAATAATATCATTATCATAAAATAAGCAGATACTTCCTTAGTTTCTGCTTTAATTACTTTTGCATTACTTTCGTAAATCCAAAAGATAAAATGTTTTTTCAAGGTGGAGTATAAATGATAGATATCTCGCAGAATCAAATATTGAAGATTAAAAGTATTTATCCCGTGTCAGCAGTTATACTTGTCGGGAGTGCAGTTGATGTCTGGCAAGGAGAAAAGGATAATACAAAATGATATAGACCTTTTCATTCTAACCAATCTCTCTTAAAAGATGTTTTAATTGAGTATTTTCGTTTAAATAATAGATGGCTTCCCAAGGACAAAAAATTTTTAGGAATGTTAAAGGAAGAGGATAAGGATTTGTACCGAAAATGCATCCAATTATT
>JBMOKT010000016.1:0-86694 GCA_049323895.1 Bacillota bacterium
AAGGAAAAATTCAATATCCAGCGTGAACGAATTGACCGTTTTTTTCCTAAGAACTTTACCGAAAAGCAAAAAGAAGATTTGATTGTCCAATTGCTTGAAGGCTGGTATAAGAAGCGGCAAAAGGAGCAGGAGCGATAAACAGAGTACGACTACGGCGCAAGATAATCATTTCGCTCTCAAATAAGCGATGGCGTTTTTTTATGCTCTTTTTTGAAAGGAGGTGCTTCTATGTACTTTACTGAAGGGCAATTACGCGAATACGAGCGTACGATGCAGGAAAAACCGATACATGACCGTAGACCCATTAAATCTTTGAAAGAACTGGATTGCAAGAACTATCTGAAATTTGACAAGCATTGCCGCAAATGCAGTAAGGAGAAGTGCACTCTATTGGACGATGAACAAGGCCGGTAACTTTTACACCAAGGGGGTAGACTGTCCATTTGCTTGCAGGTGTCGCATGGTGCCTTTGCGGTTTCCCCCTCCCCACACCCCTCCCCTGAAATTTACCAGCCGAAAAAGAAATATTTCTGCCTTTCGGCAGGTAATACCGCAAAATTCATGTAGAAAGGAGCCTTTTATGCAAGAGACAATACAGAAGAAACCCAAAACATTTCGTACCCTGATCCGGCGAATCCATATCAGTCGCAAAATAGTAAGGGATGAAAGTAATGAGCCTGCTGCAAGGGGAAAGAACAAAAAGCAGGAAACCCACCCGTCTTTCATCCCGTAATGTGCTCTCTGTGAAAACACAGGGAGCATTTTTTATTCATCACAACGGAGGTAGGTATAGAGCAGTTTGAAGATACTAAAAACCGGCTATTTATCTGAAAAGTCGATTGGAGTGAGAATAAAATGGCTGAAGAAAAACGCATGGTGGATACCTATGAGGTAAAACACGCCATCCATATTGGAGATAAGGAAATCCTCTTTGCGGTGGACGATAGGATAACCCACTGCCCCTATATGGTGTGCAGCTGCACCTGGGATAACCCTTTGGGGATTGCCTGCTTCTCAGAAGCTGCAGGAAGCGCGGACTATCTGGAAATGATGACGGAATTCATTTCCCGAGTTACAGCGCAGCTTGAAACTGTGAAAGTGGAAAGGGATAAAATCACCGTCCTTATGAAGCCTTTTGCTCAGGAGCATTGCATCCCGAATGATTACGGGCAGAGCATTGAAAATAAAGTCGTAGTCATCCGCGCAGAGTGCCTGCGCCCCGAATACCGCACCGCCGAAAAGCAGCTTATGCTGGCCACAGGCGGTTTTGGCACTTATGCCAATGCCAGAGGACGGGCGGTTTACACCGTCAACCTATACTCTGGCAAGAAAGCCCGCTGGAACCGCGAGGACATATTGGGTATAGTCAAGCAGGAGTGTATGCCCGATTGGGCAAAGGACCGACTAAAGCAGATTGAGTCCGAGAGAAAAATTAAGCAAAAAAACATGAACAAGCAAGATAGGGGGTGCTGAGATTGGAAAAAGAAATTAATGCGGGTTATACCATTACCGACCGGCTGGCGGTGGGAAACTCGGAATTTGTCATCGGCCACAACGAGAGTGCTCCTGCCAAATTTGTGACCTGGAAATGTAAGAAGGGTGAAAAGGATTACTACTGGGGGCATTACTGCAATGACCGCCTAACCGCTCTTGAAGATTTGTGTAATCGTGGGCTGGATGAAGTCCATTATTTGAGAAGTCTCCAGCAAGAAAAAGATGCAGTCGATAAACCGGCGCAGCAGGACAGAAAGAAAAAACACGAACCGGAACGATAAGGAGGGATACCGTTGGTAACGAAGCTGCAACTGATTACGGAGCTTTCGGGACGGAAGATGGAAACGGCCAGTATGCAAATCGACGTCCCCTTTGAAAAGGAGCAGGAGCTGCAGACTAAATCCGTGGGGCTGGCGGAATTGAACATCCTGCTTAACATGGACAAACTAGATAACGAGGTGATGGACGGCGAACCTGACGAGGATATGGATGAGCTGGAAAAGAAAACCGTGGGCTATGAAAGGTGAGGTGAGAAAAAATGCCCTATGTTACACCGGAGCAGATTGAGCGGGCAAAACAAATGGATCTGCTGACTTACCTGCAATATTACGAGCCACAGGAGCTGGTGCGCTTTTCCTGCAACGTCTATACCACAAGTACCCATGACAGCCTGAAAATATCCAACGGGAAATGGTGCTGGTGGTCACGTGGCATCGGTGGGCGCTCCGCTCTGGATTACCTAATCAAAGTCAGGGGCATGACGCTCCCGGAAGCAGTAATTAGAATAGACGGGCAGGCGGTAGTCATGCCGCCTGTTCCAGAAAGGACACAGGAACACTCCGCACCGAAGAAGCTGCTTTTACCGGAGAAAAACGAAAACAACGATCGGGTGATTGCCTATCTGACAGGGCGCGGCATTCACCGCTCTTTGCTTGATTACTGCATCCGTACGGGAAGGCTGTATGAAAGCCGGGATTATCACAACGCTGTTTTTGTCGGCTCAGACCGGCAGGGCGTTCCCCGCTACGGTACGCTCCGGGGAACCTCCGGCAGGCGGTTTATGGGGGACGTCAATGGCAGCGACAAGCATTACTCCTTTTCCATCCCGGCATGGAATAAACGCCGGAGGTTGCACCTGTTTGAATGTGCCATCGACCTTTTATCCTACGGTACGCTGGAACTGCTTTCCGGCCGGGACTGGCGGCAGGATTGCTGTCTTTCCCTGGCGGGCATTTACAGGCCGAAAAAGAACATCGAAGAAAGCACTCCACCCGCCGCTTTGATGCAATACCTGGAGGACTATCCGCAGATAAACACTATTGTCCTGCACCTAGATAACGATGAGCCAGGGCGGCTAGCGGCAAAAGCCATTCAAAACATCCTCCCGCCTGCTTACACCGTATCCAACGAACCGCCGAAACACGTGAAGGATTATAATGACTATCTGAGAATAGTGTTAAGTGGACGACGGGGGCAGGAGCGATAGAAACCACTTTTTCTTTTGATGTATACAAATACACTCTAAATTGTTATAATATAGAGTGTATTTGTACTGGAAGGATGTGGTGTAAGATGAAGCATATTGAAAAAATTCAAGAGATGCTTGCGCAAAACAACGGAGTAATTACTGCTTCACAGCTCACCGAGAATAATATACCCAGGCATTATCTGAAAAAAATGCTGGACAAGAAGCTCCTGGTTAAGGCTGACCGGGGTATTTATATCAAGCCGGAAATGTGGGAAGATGAAATGTATATCTTGCAATATAAGTTTAGCAGGGGCATTTTTTCCCATGAAACGGCCTTGTTTATTCATGGCATGACAGACAGAACACCCCTGAAATATGTTATGACGTTTCCCTACGGGTATCATGTCAAATCCCTCAAACAAGAAAACGTTATCATTAGAAAGTCAATTAAAGATTTATATGAACTCGGATTGACCAACGGCATTTCTCCCTATGGAAATCCGATCCGTCTGTACGATGTGGAGCGGACGCTTTGTGATATTGTAAAGGGAAACAACACTTGTGACATCCAGATCGTCAATCAGGCGATGAAGCAATACGCCAAAATGCCGGGGAAAAATATCACGAAGCTTTTTGATTACGCCGAGAAGGTGCGGGTAAAGCCTAAAATACTGAACTATATGGAGGTTTTGCTATGATAACCAATAACCCCATGCAATTGAAGGCATATATTAAAAAGATGGCCGCCGAAAAAAACATTTCCGCCCAACTTGTCATGCAGAACTACATGCTGGAACGGCTGCTGGAACGTATTTCGGTATCAAAATACCAATCCAATCTGATTTTAAAAGGCGGCTTTTTGATTTCAGCCATTGTCGGATTGGATACAAGGTCGACGATGGATCTGGATACCACTATCCAAGGCATTGACGTTAGCCATGATACTGTTAGGAGAATTTTTGAGGAAATAGGTTCCATTCCTTTTGAAGATAATGTCAAATTTGAAGTGTTGAATACTTATGATATACGGGAGGGCGATGATTATCCGGGAATCAGAGTAGCGATGAAGGCCAATTATCCTCCGCTGGCTGTTCCCCTTTCCGTGGACGTTACGACCGGGGACAAAATCACACCCAGAGCAATAGAATACACCTTCAACCTTTTATTTGAGAACAGAACTATCAAAATCATGGCGTACAATCTGGAAACGGTGCTTGCCGAAAAGCTGGAAACCGTAGTGACCCGTGGAATTGCAAATACAAGACCAAGGGATTTTTACGATATTTACATATTGTATCAGCTTAGAGGCCATGAATGTGACAAATCGGTATTAAAAAGCGCATTGGTAGAAACCTCGTCTAGACGCAAAAGCATTGCTGTCATGTCAAATTATAAGACTGTTCTGAATAACATCTCAGAAAGTGAACAAAGCAAAGGGTTTTGGAGGAAATACCAAACAGACTTTGACTATGCGAAGGACATTGATTTTACAGATATCTGTCATTTGATTGTTCAAATTTTTGATGAAATTGGTTTTAATAAATACAACAGAACGCTATCTCATTGAATTATTGAGTTTATTTGTATTTCTTAATGTCACAATAAAGTGTTTTGTTGTAAAAAATTATAGGTTACGTAGAAGTAGAATAATGCGTCATAGTGTGAGGTGATAAGATATGAGTAGGCAAAAATTAAGTCATGGCTTTTTATATGGAGTAAACAATATAACTATAACAAAGATTTTAAAATGGCAGCATAGTGAGAATATTAATTGGAAAGCATTTCTGTGGTATATTGCTGATTACGCTACAATCGTAGATATTGGTGAAAATTGGTTTAAAGTTAATATTGTTTCTGATAAACAATTGAGTTTTTTCTATAATAAGGTTATCGAATATCAACCGGATATATGTGAAAATAATTATTTTGTTGATATTCAGAATGACCTTTGGGTAGACCATAAAATAGGTGCAAAAAGAAATCTCGAAATTCTTCATAAACTCTTAAAACAAACAGAAACAATGTAGGTGTTTATGGGTGAAGTAATAGCAACTTATGTTGAACGTAATATATACCAAATAGAATATTTTCTAATGAAAGGGTGCTGAAAAATTAGTGCCTTTTTCTTTTGCCCAAAAATCTAGAAAGGAGGCGTTGTTTTTATGAAGACCTATCAGGTGGAAATCAATGAAACCCTTTGCATGACCGTCGAGATCGAAGCAGAAAACGCCCAGCAAGCGGAAGCGATTGTGCGGGAAGCATACAACAATGAAGTATATATCCTCGACGCGGAACACTTTGCCGGGGTTGAGTTTACCACGCAGGAAAAGAAAATTGAAGCACGGAGCAGGAACCAAAAGTGCTGCGAGTATGAGCGATGACATCCGCCTTCTCTTTTCGGCTGGTTGTCTCCGAAATCAATCGTAACACACCCAACACAAGACCGCTGTCTTGTGGTGCAGCAAGCACTGAATTTTGTCTCCCAAAATTCGCTTGTTAGGGGCAAAAGCCCCTAATACCCCCTCATGTTGCACTTTCATCAATCAAGAAAAAAGAGGTGTTATGAATGAACGAACTTCAAAAAAAATGGCGGATAGCGCGAAAGGAGCCGGAGCCATGAGAAAACGCGGCATTCGTGTTCAGGTATGGCTGAATAAAGAGGAAAATACACGGCTTCATACTAGCGCCAAAAAAGCAGGGCTTTCGCAGGAAAGCTATCTACGTACGCTTATCAATGGCTATGTACCCAAAGAGCTACCCCCTCCCGACTATTACGCTATGATGAGGGAGCTTCATACCATCGGCAGCAACTTAAATCAGATCGCGGCAAAGGCAAATGCCAGGGGGCATATCGACCGCACAGTGTTCCAGTATGAAGCCAACCGGCTGAGAAAGGCCGTTTTAGATATACAGGCGGCGGCTACAGCGCCGGAAAGGAGAAATGACAATGGCAACCACAGCGATATGGGACGTGAAAGACCGCCTTGACCGGGTAATCAATTACGCTGCCAATCCTAACAAAACGGAGAACCTTGATTTTTCAAGCTCCGATTATCAGGGCCTACAAAACGTGTTGGAATACGCCCAGGAGGACGGCAAAACTGAACAGCAGTTTTACGTCACCGGCCTCAACTGCGACCCGGCTACCGCCTGTGAGCAGATGACCCGTACAAAGCTGCAATTCCAAAAGACGGACGGCATTCTGGCCTTTCATGCCTACCAAGCCTTTGCGCCGGGGGAGGCCACTCCTGAAAGCGCCCATACCATTGGCGTGAAGCTGGCTAAGGAACTTTGGAGCGACCGCTTTGAGGTGGTGGTATCCACCCACCTTGACAAAAATCATTTGCACAATCATTTTGTCTTAAACTCCGTATCCTTCCGGGACGGCAAGCGGTACTACGATAATAACGCTACCTACGCCCTCATGCGCAAGGTTTCCGACCGGCTGTGTCGGGAATATTCCCTGTCGGTTATTGAAAACCCGAAGCGCGGCAAATCCAAGCACTTTGCCGAGTGGAAGGCCGAGCAGGAAGGAAAACCTACCTGGCGGGGCCTTATCCGCGAGGACGTAGATATAGCCATTGTCGCTGCCATGACCTTTACGAAGTTTATCGCCGTCCTGCGAAAAGAGGGCTATGAAGTGAAAACCGGTGTGAAATATATGGCGGTGCGTCCTCCCGGCAAGGAACGTTTTGTCCGCTTGAAAACTTTGGGGGACAATTACAACGATCATGCGATTAAAAAACGCATCATGGAAAACCGCAATCCCAAGCACCCGCCGCCCTTACCGGAGCCGAAGCGAAAACGCTGCATCCTCAAAGGCTCCTTCAAAGCGGTGAAAAGGATAACCGGACTGCAAGCCCTCTACCTCCAGTACCTCTACAAGATGGGCATCCTGCCCAGGCACCATGCGTCCCCCAAAAGGACGCGTTTTTTATTGCGCGAGGACCTCCGGCATCTGGAGGAAATCATAGCGCAAACCAAGCTGCTTTGTAGAAACCATATTTCGAGCAGGGAACAGCTTTCCGCACATCATTCGGGCTTGGAACAGAAAATGGCCTCCTTGTCTGACGAGCGCAAGTCCTTTTACAACCGGATACGCCGGTGCAGGGACGATGAACAGGTTGCGGCCTACAAAAAGCAAATCGCCGGGCTGACCAAGCAAATCAACCTGCTTCGTAAGGAGGTAAAACTCTGTACGGGCATCCTGTCCCGTTCCGATGAGAAAAAAGAAAAGCTGCAGCGGATCAAACAGGAAGAAATCGAGCAGCGAAAGGAGGAAAAAACCTATGAACAGCGGAGCCGACGCGGCGGATCAAATCGTTAACATGAGTCTTAAAGGGATTGAAGTACTTGCCAAAATCTCCGGCGAGGGAGCCAAAAATCTGGCCACCTATCTTTACGCCGTCTTGAAAGACCAAAAGAAAACCAAAGGGAAAACCCGCCTGGAAGGACTGTTGCGCAGCGGCAAAGAGCTGAAAGTCTTTGCTGTCAGAAACGAGGACTTAAAGAAGTTCAGCCAAGAGGCCAAACGCTACGGCGTCCTCTATTGCGCCCTTCATGATAAAAATGACACGGACGGCATGTGCGACATCATGGTGCGGGCCGAGGACGCCTCCAAGATCAATCGCATCGTAGAACGCTTCAAGCTGGCCACCGTTGATATAGCCGGAATAAAAAGCGAAATCCAAAAATCCAGAGCCGTCAAGCAGGAGGAAAAAGCGTCCGCCGAAAAGGAAACGCCCGCCGAAAAAAGCGCGGACGATTTTCTGGACGAACTCATGGCAAAGCCCGGCCAACCGGAGCCAACCAAGGAGCAGACCGACAACCCAAACCCCACGACGGACCCTACGGCGGCGAAGGCGGAGAAACCCCGTCCGTCCGAGCCTACTTACGAGCGCAGCGGGAAAGCCGCCGAGGGTGCTATTGAGCCGGAACGGAAATCCGTCCGGCAGGAACTTAAGGAAATCCGGGAGGCGCAAAAGTGGCAGTCGGAACCGAAGCACGAGTTGGTCAAAGAACAGGCCAAATCCGCCAGGCAGCATGACCAAGCACACAAACCGGAAGCAAAGAACAAACCTAAAAAACCGAAAGAGAGGTAAATCGAGATGAGCAATTTTGATGATCTTTTCCGGCAGGAACAAGGCCAATACGCTTCCCAGAGCGACCGGACCTTCGACAAGGAGGCATGGGCGCAAAAGAAGCAGGAGCAGCGGGAAGCGGTGTACGCCATGATCGACGAAACGGCGGCAGCCGTAGCGCGGGGCGGAGATACCTTCCAAAAGTATCTGGACGTGCAGAGCCGCTTTGACCGTTACAGTGTTTCCAACGCCCTCTTAATCCTGGCGCAGAAACCGGAGGCCACCCGTATCGCGGATTTTGACACATGGAAGGAACAGGGCGCGTACATCCGCAAAAAGGAAACCGGCTTTTACATCCTGGAGCCGGGTGAGGAATACCAGCGCGAGGACGGAAGCACCGGCATCAGCTACAACCCTAAGAAGATGTTCGACATTTCCCAAACCGTGAACAGCAGTAAACGGGAAACCCCCACCCATCCCGACGAGCGCACTCGCATCAAGGCGCTGATGGATCACCCCACCGTGCCCATCCATATCAGCGATACGCTGCCAAGCGGCGTAAACGCCCTGTACCAGTCGGACAAACGGGAAATACTAATCCGGCGCGGCCTGGACGGGAGCCAAATTTTCCGCGCCCTCGCCCAGGAGCTGGCCCAGGCGGAAATGGACAAAGGCGACGGGAGCCACAATCGTTCCGAGCATGGCTTCCACGCCTATTGCGTGTCATATATACTCTGCAAGCAGTACGGAGTGGAAACAGACGGCTTTTATCACTTCGAGGGCGTTCCCCAAATGCTGGAGACTTTGGAGCCGCAGGAAATCCGCGCTGAACTTGCCATCATTAAAGAAACTGCTGGCGAAATTTCCGGCAGGATGAACCGGATGCTTAACCAGCAGTGGCAGCAAAAACGACAGGAGCCGGAACGTTAGGAGGGATGGCCCATGAAGGAAGAAGAAAGGGTATTGACCCTGGATGACTACGAATACGGCATGGTGGTAAACGCCCTCAATGAACTGCGAAACGACCTGATTAAAGATGAACGGCCCACCGACGCCGTGGATGAACTGCTTTTGAAAACTATTGATGCCCCAAGCAAAAAGTCAAAGCGCAGGAATCATGATGAGGCGCGCTGAAACCGCAAAGAGCAATTCCATACTCTTTGCGGTTTTTTTAATTCTGGTGGTATGGGCGGCCTTATTAGTCGCCCCCTTCCTCTCCGGCGGTCTTCCCGAAATCTTGAAAAATCTCACGGTGGCAATGAACGATCCTTTCAACATTCATTGGGTGGACAATTCGCCCAAGTGCGTTTTGCTCTTTATAGCTGCCTACGGTATGGGCATCGGGATTTATCTGTCCACCAAGCGAAATTACCGGCACAGGGAGGAACACGGCAGCGCCCGCTGGGGCGGCGCGGCGGCTGTTAATAAGAAATACCGGGACAAGAATCCGCAAAATAATAAAATTCTGACGCAGAATGTCCGCATCGGGCTGGACGGCAGGAAACACCAGCGCAACCTGAATGTTTTGGTGGTGGGTGGTTCCGGCTCCGGCAAGACAAGGTTTTACGCCAAGCCCAACGTTATGCAGGCCAACACCTCTTTTGTTATCCTTGATCCCAAAGGGGAAATTTTGCGGGATTCAGGGAACCTGCTAAAAGCCAAGGGCTATGAGATCAAGATACTGGATTTAATCAACATGCACCTGTCCCACTGTTATAATCCCTTTACCTACTTGCAGGACGACAAGGACGTACTGAAGCTAGTCACCAACCTTATCCGCAACACCACGCCCAAGGGCAGCAATACAAACGACCCCTTTTGGGAACGCTCCGAAACCGCGCTGTTGGAGGCGCTCATCCTCTACCTGCTTTATGAAGCGCCGGAAGATGAGCAAAACTTTCCGATGGTCATGGAAATGATTGCTGCTGCCGAAGTCCGGGAGGACGACGAAACCTACCAAAGCCCCCTTGACGAACTGTTTGAACGGCTGGAAATGCGGGAGCCGGAACACCTGGCGGTCAAGCAGTACAACATCTTCAAATTGGCGGCGGGAAAGACGGCGAAAAGCATTCTTATCAGCCTGGGCGTACGGCTGGAAAAGTTCAATCTATCCACTATCGCTGGAATTACCACGGTGGATGAAATGGCGCTGCCTGCCATCGGGGAGAAAAAGACGGCGCTTTTTGCCGTAATCCCCGACAATGACAGCAGCTTCAATTTCATTGTGGGGATGCTCTATACCCAGCTTTTCCAAAGTCTCATGTTCTTGGCCGACTATAAGCACGGGGGTCGCTTGCCCGTCCATGTCCACTTTGTCATGGATGAGTTTGCCAATGTAGCCCTGCCCGATGAATTTGACAAGCTCCTTTCCACCATGCGTTCAAGGGAAATATCCGTGTCCATCATCCTGCAAAACCTGGCGCAGTTAAAGGCCCTGTTCAAAGACACCTGGGAGTCCATTGTCGGCAACTGCGATGAGTTTTTGTATCTGGGCGGAAACGAGCAAAGTACCCATAAGTATGTGTCCGAGCTGCTCGGCAAAGAAACCATCGACCTGAACACCTACGGAAAAAGCGCGGGCAGAAACGGCAGCTATTCCACCAATTTTCAGTTGTCGGGGCGGGAGCTTTTGACCCCCGACGAGGTGCGGATGCTGGACAACCGCTGCGCCCTGCTGTTCATCCGGGGCGAACATGCTGTCATGGACAACAAGTACGATATTCTCAAGCACCCGAATTTGACGCTGACAGTTGACGGCGGAGGCAAACCCTACCGGCACGGCACGACGGAACACGCGCTGGACTGGAAAGCCGTTTCCTTAAACGAAGGCGGCGATTACGAACTTCTCTCTGAGGAAGAACTCGAAAGCCTATCCCCATCATTTACAACTGGAGGAATGATACCATGAAAATGTCTGGAAAAACCAAAAGGGTTTTTACCTTTTACTGTGCGTTGGTGCTGATGCAGACGTTTTTTACCATACCCGCTTACGCAGCAAACGATCCGCTTCAGGTGGTCAACAACCTGTCCGAATTTATCTTCGGGCTGATCCGCGCTATCGGACTGATCATGCTGGGCTTCGGCATTGTACAGATTGGCTTGTCGCTCAAATCCCACGACCCAAGCCAGCGCGCCAACGGCTTTCTGACCCTTGCGGGCGGCGTTATTATCACCTTCACAAAGGAAATCCTTAACCTCATTACAGGCTTATAAAGCCCTTCATGTTTAAGGGGAACAGGCAAAAACCTGTTCCCCCAACTATTTTAAGGAAGTGGTCACATTATGGGAAACGACAACTGGGTGGTCGAAAACCTCAATAACGCTTTGCGAACATGGAACGAAAAGCTGGCGGAAATTTGGCAGATCGTCACCCAATCCCCCACGGAATTCAAGGGGGGCGGCATCTGGAACGTCATTGCGAATATCCACGGCGCGTTGCAGGCTATCGGCATGGCTCTGCTGGTGCTGTTTTTTGTCATCGGAGTGGTTAAGACCTGCGGCAGCTTTGCGGAAGTAAAAAAACCGGAACAGGCCCTAAAACTGTTTGTCCGGTTTGCTTTGGCGAAAGGCGTTGTGACGTACGGGCTGGAGCTAATGATGGCGGTATTTGATATCACGCAGGGAATCATCTCAACCATCATGAGCAACGCGGGTTTCGGAATCACAACCGAAACCGTACTGCCGGATACGATTGTGCAGGCCATTGAGAATTGTACATTTTGGGAGAGCATCCCCTTGTGGGCGGTGACGCTCATCGGCGGCCTGTTCATTACGATGCTGTCCTTCATAGTGATCTTATCGGTGTACGGCAGGTTTTTCAAGCTCTATCTTTATACCGCCATTGCTCCCGTACCTCTGGCCTCCTTTGCCGGAGAGGCGAGCCAGAGCATCGGCAAAGCATTCCTGAAAGGCTATGCCGCCGTATGCCTGGAGGGGGCGATCATCGTCCTGGCCTGCGTCATCTTTTCCGTCTATGCAGCCTCCCCGCCGGTGGTGGACATTAACGCCAGCGTCGTGACGATGGTGTGGGCCTACATCGGGGAGTTGATCTTCAACATGCTGGTGCTGGTAGGGGCCGTGAAGATGGCCGACCGCGTGGTGCGGGAGATGATGGGATTGTAAAGGGAGGTCTCTATTACAGTGGTATCCTCATATATCCTTGAACTGAACACCCTTCCCATAAACTACAGGTTCCCCTGTTCTTGGATCAAGCAAATCCCCATGCTCTTTAAACTCAATTTTGTCAAGAGGTACGCCCATCTCTCTTGCCCGTCGGATTTGCCATGCGACATCATCTTCAAGGTATTTCTCGTCACGTTTGCGTCGTATCGCCTTTATAAGCGACACAATCCAGCTTAACACGGTTAAGCCAAGCAGCGAGAAAAGAATGATGAATGCTAAAGTCTCATGTTCTCCTGCCCACTTGTTCAGCACGGTACTGAACAGCAGGAAGCAAAGAATGGGAATCGTCAGCCGGATTTTCCCGGCTACTTTAAATATAAAAGAGAGAATGATCAATCCCGCCGTAAGGCAAAGGGAAATAATTGCTGCGATTGGCATAATGACCACTCCTTCCCACGTAGTCTATATATTTCCATTATCACACACGGAAAAAAGAAATGGAAGGGTATCCCAATTACAGGCTATTTGATTTCCTGCTCCAGATCGGAAAACAAATCGCAGTCAAAAAACGCGCGCACACTGATTCCTAGTCCGTCGCACAGCTTTTTGATAGTGACAATCCCCGCATTATATGTTTTCCCGCTCACAATATCATTTACAGTCGACTGCGTGACGCCCGAAACGTTACTGAGAGCGTTGATGGTTAGATTTTGTTCTTTGCACAGTTCTTTAATGCGTTTGGTTATTGCTTGAGAAATATTCATTTTATCACCTCTAACGTTATTCCGTTAATCAAAGGATAGCAACTCACTACACAAATGGTTAACGGAATACCGTTGAAACAAGAAAAGAGTCGACTTATACTAACGGTATACCGTTAATATGGACTTAATTACATGAAATAATGCAAAAGGAGATTGTAGATGAAAAATATGCCTTTCAATGACAAGCTGGAAAAAGAGAAGGAGAAACTCCACAGACTTGCCGATGAAGCCTTGAAAAACGGTATCCCCCTCACGCAGGATGAGGCATTTATGGCTCAGAACCGCAAGGTTGACAGATTGGTAGTCAAGATACAAAAGGAGAAAGAACGGCAAAAAAAACAGCAAGAGCGGTAGATAAGGCAAAAAAACCTGTGGCGCTTCGTTAAAGAGGCGCTGTTTTTTTATGGAGGTGATTGTATTTTGGAAGTAAAGATCAACCGGGAAATCCGGGATTATACCGAGAGTTTATTTTTTGGACTGTCCATGCGGCAGTTCATTTTTTCTTCCCTGGCCGTAATCGTGGCCATTGGCATCTACTTCGGGTTGCGAAACTTCTTCGGCACGGAAACCGTAAGCTGGATGTGCATTTTAGGGGCCGCCCCCTTTGCCGCCCTCGGTTTTATTCAATACCACGGCATGACGGCGGAACAGCTCTTATGGGCCTATGTTAAGTGGGAATTACTAATGCCCAAGCGCCTGACCTTTTACCCGATCAATATCTATTATGAAGCCCTGAAGCCCGCCCTGGAGAAACATGAAAAGGAGGAATGGAAACGCCATGATTAAGACCCTGCAAAAAATCATGAAGCAGGACAAGGAAAAGTTTGTCGTTCCCAAAGGCGTACAGCAGGCCATCCCCATCCTCGCTATCTGGTCGGACGGGATTTTTCAGGTAGGCAATAAGTTTTCCAGGACCTTTCGCTTTGAGGACATCAATTATGCCGTGGCCTCCAAGGAGGACAAGGAAGCCATGTTTCTGTCCTATTCGGAGCTTTTGAATTCTTTTGACAGCGGGGCGACTACTAAAATTACCATCAACAACCGCAGGCTGAATAAAGCCCATTTTGAAAGCTCCATTCTGATACCCCTCCGGGACGACCCCCTGGACGAGTACCGCAGGGAATACAACAGGATGCTGCTTGAGAAGGCCATCGGTGCAAACAGCATCGTGCAGGATAAATACGTCACTGTATCAGTGGCGAAAAAGGGCATCGAGGAAGCGCGGAACTACTTTTCTCGCATTGGCACGGACCTCATCACCCACTTTTCCCACCTGGGTTCCAAGTGCGTGGAGCTGGACGCCACCGACCGCCTCAGAATCCTGCATGGCTTTTTCCGCCCCGGCGAGGAAACGGATTTTCGCTTCGACCTGTCCGAAATCATGAGAAAGGGGCACTCCTTCAAGGATTACATCAGTCCCGACACCTTTGAGTTTGAGCGCGACTATTTCCGCATGGGAAGCAGATTCGGGCGCGTCATCTTCCTGCGGGAGTATGCCAGCTACATCAAGGATAGCATGGTGTCCGAACTGTGCGACCTAAACCGCACCATGATGCTGTCTTTGGACATCATCCCTATCCCCACGGATGAGGCCGTGCGCGAAGTGGAAAACCGGCTCTTGGGCGTAGAAACCAATATCACAAACTGGCAGCGGCGGCAGAACCAAAACAACAACTTTTCCGCCGTTGTGCCCTACGACATGGAACAGCAAAGGAAGGAGAGCAAAGAATTTCTCGATGACCTGACCACCCGTGACCAGCGGATGATGTTCGCCGTTTTAACGATGGTGCATATCGCGGACAGTAAGGAGCAGTTGGACAGCGATACGGAAACCCTGCTAACCACGGCCAGAAAACACCTGTGCCAATTCTCTCCCCTGACCTATCAGCAGATGGACGGCCTAAATACAGTGTTGCCTTATGGTCTGCGCAAAATCCACGCCATCAGGACACTGACCACTGAAAGCACGGCGGTGTTCATCCCCTTCCGGGCGCAGGAAATTTCCCACAGTGGCGGCATTTACTACGGCCAAAATGTTATTTCCAAGAATATGATCATCGCCAACCGCAAGCTGCTTTTAAACGGCAATAGCTTCATCCTGGGCGTATCCGGCTCCGGCAAGAGCTTTACCGCCAAGCGAGAGATCGTCAACCAGATGCTTGCCAGTGACGACGACATCATTCTGATTGACCCGGAGCGTGAGTATTCCTCCCTGGTCAAGGCAATGGGCGGCGAGATTATTCACATTTCCGCCACCTCTCCGAATCACATCAACGCGATGGATATGAGCAAGGATTACGGCGACGGTGCAAACCCGGTCATCCTCAAATCCGAATTCGTTCTCTCCCTGTGCGAGCAGCTCATCGGCGGGCAGAATCTGGGCGCAAAGCAGAAATCTTTAATCGACCGCTGCACAGCCAGCGTCTACCGGAAGTACCTGCAAAGCAATTTCAAGGGGAAACCGCCTACCTTGCAGGACTTTTACGGGGAGCTTTTGAAGCAGGCAGAGCCGGAGGCGCAGGAAATCGCCCTGGCCATCGAGTTGTTCACGTCCGGCAGCCTGAATACCTTTGCCAAGCGGACCAACGTGGACGTGAACAACCGCCTAATCTGCTACGACATTCTGGATTTAGGCAAGCAGCTTCTTCCCATCGGTATGCTGGTGGTGTTGGACAGTATCTTAAACCGCATTACTCAAAACCGGGCAAGGGGTAAAAACACCTTCATCATCATTGATGAAATCTATTTGCTATTCCAGCATGAGTACAGCGCCAACTTCCTTTTTACGCTCTGGAAGCGCGTCCGTAAGTACGGCGCCTTTTGCACGGGCATTACGCAGAATGTGGACGATCTTTTGCAGAGCCATACAGCCCGCACCATGCTGGCCAACAGCGAATTCATCGTCATGCTCAATCAGGCATCCACAGACAGAATAGAACTGGCTAAGCTCTTGAATATTTCCGACCTCCAGCTTTCTTATATTACCAACGTGGATGCGGGCAACGGGCTGATTAAGGTGGGCAGTTCTCTTGTGCCCTTCACCGACAAGTTTCCGCGCAACACTAAGCTCTACCGCCTGATGACCACCAAGCCGGGTGAACAGGGGCAAGGCTGAAACAAGCTGCGCTATCCCGTATACTACCGGGGTTTAGAGCGTACCACGCTCCGGCTTTCCGAAAAGGCCAGGTAAAAACTGGCGAAACTCTGAAAGGAGGTGCGCGCATTGAAAGAAATTAAAACGAAGTCCATCATCAAGGACATTAAGGCGCTGGACAAGGCTGCTGATGTGTCCTACAGAGCGAAAAACGCTTATATCCGCACCAAAAAGCAGGCGGAACAGACGCAGCAAACAGGCCATGATAATTTTGTGGAGTACGCTGGAGACAAAATTAAGGAAGGAACAAAAACCGTTGCCCGTGAAACCGGTCAGGCCGTGGGGAGGCAGGGCAAAAAGGCGGTTCATAAGCAGGCAAAACAATTGGTACTGCGAAAAGCCACCACCCCAGGCCAAGAGAGGGAAATGGCGAAACAAAAATATACCCTGACAAATAAATTGGCGAAACAGCGGTTTGCTCAAAGCAGGGCGAAAGCGCGGTTTTCCAAAAACAGGGTAATGCAGG
Organism: Bacillota bacterium; assembly: GCA_049323895.1. Taxonomy (GTDB): domain Bacteria; phylum Bacillota; class Peptococcia; order Peptococcales; family BICA1-8; genus JBMOKT01. Next base: position 16,550 of record JBMOKT010000016.1, read on the forward strand.
CAGCAGAAAACAAAACTGCTCAGGCCGTTCAAAATTCCGTTTATATACCGACCGAAAAAGCGGCATGGCGGCCAGCTGCGCATAAAGTAAGCTGCACAGGCCGCACCGTCAAGCAGGATATCCACTGTGGCGGAAAAACGTTAAAGGAAGCCGCGAAAGGTGCGATTAAACTTTCGCAGAGATCGGTTAAGACCGCTAGGCATAGTGCCAAGGCTGCCGTTAAAATCTCTCAGGCGGCAAAAACCGCCCAGGCCATGCAAAAGGAGGCACATGCTGCGCGGGTGGCGGCGAGAGCAGGGGCTGTTTCGGCAAAGACGACTGCGAAAGTAATGGCAGCTACCATCAAAGCAATCATTGCGGCGGCTAAAGGACTGATTGCCTTGATAGCCGCGGGCGGATGGATAGCGCTTATTATAATCCTGGTCTTATGCCTTGCGGGGCTTTTGTCGGGTTCTGTTTTCGGGGTTTTCTTTTCCAATGAAAGCTACGGCCCCAGTACACCAATTATGACGGAGATTATTAACCAGGTTAATGAAGAATTTGCGGCAGAAATACAGCGGATACAGAACGAGAATCCCCATGACTCGCTGGAACTATCCGGCAACGGAAGCAGCATCAGCGTTGGCAACTGGCGGGAAATCCTGGGGGTCTATGCGGTCAAGGTGGCTGCCGATCCGGAAAACGGCAGAGAGGTTGCTACCCTGGATGATGCAAAGGTAGAAATCCTGCGGGATGTCTTTTGGGATATGAACCGAATCAACTATTGGCTGGAAACTATTGAGCATGAGGAAACCGTAACCACTATCCTGCATATCATTGTGACCTCCAAATCCCATGCGGATATGATTGACGAGTATGGCTTCAATGCGCTGCAGGTGAAACTGCTGAACGAGATGATGCAGGAAGAATATCAACAGCTATTTTTGCGGCTTAGCGGCAGTCAGGCAGATATAGGCCTGTCCCCATAGGAAATCATGGCCTATGGTGGGGGCTAAATCATACGAAAGGTGGAGGAATGGATGAATTTAGAAAAGTTAAGAGAAACGGAATATGTAAAGTGCGTGGGTTTGCTGACTGAGTTGATTGACTTGGATGTCGATTCAAAAGAGAGAATTCATAAATGTTTTCAAAGCATGGGGATTAAGAACTTTTTTCTACATCTTGAATCGGCGGATTTATCCCCGGAAACTACTGAGAAACTGAGAAGTATACAATCCATTGTTGAGATATTTGATGAAGTTGGGGGGCAGGCATAAGATGAAGCGAGACATACGGCATACCGAAAAATTTCTTAAAGGTCTGACTGCTTTAACAGGGCTGCCCTACAAAAAGGCTTTGCAGTATGTAAAAGGAAATAACCCCTTTAATATCTTAGAGCATCCCCGTATTTTGGAACCAAATGAAAAACAGCTTGAAAAGATAGGTCTGCTCAATGAGTTCATTGCTTCTTATAACATTTTGAAAATCTATGAGAGCAATGAGAAGATCACGTTAAATTCAGCAACGGTAGCAGGTCAATATTTTTTAGCCCTTTTAGGGGGTATGAAGGATAAAGAAAGGTTTATGGTTGCTTTTTTGGATAATGGCAATAACATAATCGAAACAAAAACCATGTCGGAAGGGAGTGTTGGACAAACTGCAGTTTATCCAAGAGAGATATTAAAATATGCTTTGGCCTGTGATTGCAAATCAATGATTTTAGCCCATAACCATCCCGGAGGCTCCAATAATTTTTCACCGGAAGATAGAGCATTGACACAAAGATTTGTTGATATTTTTCATCCTCTTGAGATTAAAGTTCTGGACCACATTATTGTATGCGGCACAAGCTATTCTTCTATGGCAGAAAGAGGAGTTATTCCTCACCAGTGCAAAAGTCTAGCAAATTATGAAGTGATTGCATTAGGCGCAATGTCGGTAGAGGAAAAGCGGAATAGGTTTCAATATACACGTTAATCTAATGATTGCAAACACAATGAAAAGCATTTAAAAGTATGATTTTCCCTTCGCTCATTACAGTGGAGGGATTTTATATTTCCCCAATAAACAAACGGAGGTGTATGTATTTGTTAAACAAGCGTGTAATTCGTCTGGGAATTTCATTGGTGGCAGCTTTGGCTATTACCTTCTTCATGGTTGTAGCGACATCTGAACGAGAAGTGGCCTACCAATCTGTGGTTGTGGCCTCTCAAGACATCGAGGCAAATACTGTTCTTACTCCTAAAATCCTGGAGGTGTGTAACGTACCGGTTACGGCAGCGCCGGAAGGTGTACTGACGGCCATTCCGAACGGGAAGTTAGCCGGGCAAAAAATCTGGAAAGGGGAGTATATTCTTCATCCTATGATCAAAGATGATCCGGTCACACTACCTGAACCTGAGAACCGGATTTTCTCTATCCCCATAAGCGCAAAGACAGTGGGAGGCATCCAGCCGGGAGACCGGGTGGATGTTTTTCTTTTTACGGCAGATAAAAGCAACCTTGGTAGCGGGGAAAGCAGGATGCTCCTATCCGGTATCTCGATAGTCCAAATTCTAAACCAGAACGGTAAGGTTATAACCGAGAAGGAAAGTAAAGCTCTGGGTTCAGGTTCTGTACCAGCCGTTGCTGAGGTGCTGGTAACGGCTGATCAAGCTAATCTCCTAAACGCTGCTGCCAACACGGGAAACCTCTCCGTAGCTCGTTACTTACCAGGAAGTCAGCCTGTGCAAAACATATCAGCTCTCTCAGTGGCAGGAGGCAATGTACGATGATGCGATTTAAGTTGCCTAAATTCACGATACGGCAGAAAAAATCCAAACCAAAGGAATCGTGTTCAGTTACGCCCCGTATTATCACATTCTGTTCCCCTAAAGCCACAGGGAAAACTACCCTTGCTGCTGTTCTGTCCGCAGCATTGGCAGGGGAAGGCCAGCGAGTAGCTTGTGTTGATTTTGACCTATATACTCCTGACCTACCCGTTAGGGGGTATGGTCTTGACCAGATAGTCGAGGAAGTGCTGCGTGGGGATTTTAACCCAATTGCTACGGCGTTAAAACTCCCCTGTCTCAAGCCTCCAAGGGTCCATCTCCTGTCTGGCCCAACAGATACGGTACGGGCTGAGAACCTGGGACGGAGCGAACTTCTACGCCTTATCAATGCACTAACGGAACAATTTGACGCCGTGGTTTTGGATACAAATCAAACGCTGGCTCTGGAAGCCACCTTGGTTGCATTGGATGCAGCCGATCTCATCATAATGCCGGTCACACCGAAAGATAACATAGTGCGGCATGTAGGACGCTATCTGAGTTTAATGGAACAAGGCCTATGCCTGGATATGCAGAAGACACGGCTTGTGTTGAACCAGAGGGTGGACAAAAAAGCAGTGTTATCCACCAGTGATGTTGAGTATGTGCTAGGCAGGAGGATAGCAGCAGAAATTCCCTACTGCCAGGGCTGGGAGAACTGGAATAGAGAAAATTTGCCACCGGTAGATGGCAGGGAAGACCTATTGCTCAAGATGATAAATTCAAATGTTTTTACCGAGAAGGAGGTGTTGGCTAATGGGAGCAGTTAGCTTGGCGGATGAAATTTATAGCCGCAAGAACAACCGGAGAATAGAAAATAAAGTATCTGCACTGGAAAATCCCAAGGAGGATAAAGATATCGTCTTTCTGGTGACGGAGGCAATCCTCCGGGATTATTCTGAAGTAGTTTATGCTGTCACTACAGGAACTAAGGCCTCTGTGGTTTTGGAACGCCTAGTGGCCCAGGTTATCACAGAACGGGGATACCAACTTGAGGGCGGCAGAGAAGAAACGGTCAAAGCCGTTCTGGATAATATCCTGCGTTACGGAATCCTTCAGGATCTCATTGATAATCCGGAGGTAACCGATATTTTCCTTAACGGCCCGCAAAACGTATATAAACGGGTCAATAATGTGGATTTTTTCTGCCCGGGAATCAGTTTCCGGGATAACCGGCACCTGGAGCAATTTATCCGTACCGTCTTGGCTAAAATAGGCCAACGCATCACCCAGGCCGAATGCCTGGTGGATACCCGTGATGTGCAAAATCATATCCGTATTAATGCAGGGATACCTCCCGCGGCAAAAACACCCTACCTCTGTATACGTAAACATACCGTCGCAAACTATGATGCAGACGATTTTGTCAGATCTGGAACATTCACACCGGAAGTTCAGGAATTTATTGCACTGGCCATGAAAGCCAGGTTAAACACCCTAATTGCCGGACCTACCGGTAGCGGCAAGACCACGTTGATGCGCTTTCTTGCCTCCAACTTTATCCCTGATAATGAACGAATCGTGATCATGGAGGAAGAGGAAGAATTGAAGATTGCCCACCGTAATCACGTAGCCCTGGAGGCGAAAAAGAAAGCAGGAGAAAATGACCAGGAAATTACCCTGAACGACCTGGTGCGAAACGGTTTGCGTATGGCCATACGGCGCATTCTTTTGGGGGAATTCCGGGGAAAAGAAGCCTTTGCCCTGATTCGCGCCTTTGGTACCGGCCACGACGGGGGAATGGTCACGGTTCACGCCAATGACCTCTACAATGCCCTGGACCAGGTTGCCGTAATGATGCTGTATGCTGATACACCTCTTAATTATGAACACTTGAAACTCCTTATTGCCCAGGCCTTGGACCTCATCATCTACATGGAAAACTACCGAATCACCGATATCGCCTATGTGGCCGGTTATGACCGTCAACGGCAGGAAGTCCTATTAGAGCCTATTCTTGAAACGGAACGGGATTCTGCCGGAAACTTGGTTTATGATTGGCACCCACTGAGCGACAGCGCCAAAAAACTTTTTTGGCGAAGGGGGGTGGCTATTCAATGACTGGGGAGTTTGCTTTACTAGCTCTAACAGTGGCGGCCTGGTTTATCTTCTTCACAACTTTCCTCTGGTTTACCAAAAGAGATTTCCTTGATTGGTTCCAAGTAAAGAGCTTAGACCGAAAAGTGATGCTGGCTGTGGAACGAAATGAAAGCTCCCGCGTTTGGGGACAAAAGCTGCAAAAGATGCTGTCTGTCATGCCTTTCAGGTCAGGCGAGAAACTGTTCAGTGTCTTCTTTTTTCTGCTCGGCTCCCTACTGACAGGACTACTCATGGCTGTAACGGCTGCCGTTATTTTACGGAATCCTTTGGTGATGCTTCTGCTTTTTTTGGTGGGGGTATCTTTGCCTTATCAGCTCCTAGAGGTTGCTTATCATCGCTGGCGGAAAAAACTTAGAGGGCAGGCTGCATCCTTCTTGCTTACGGTAGGGAACCTTTTCGGCGTGTATGGTGACCCGATGGTGGCACTAGAAGAAGCCATACCCCGGCTGAAGGAGCCTCTGTGTGGTCAGGTGCGCTGGTTTATTACCGCCTATAAAGGCGGGTTGTCCCTTCCTGTGTGTGTGGCAACAATAAAAAGCCGCCTGCCAGATCCGATCTTACGGCAGTTCTGGGATGATCTGGTTTTCTTTGCCGAGCGCGGCGGTGATTTTCAGGAGTGTATTATGGAACATGTGCACCAGGTTTACCAGCGGGAGATCAACTTGACCCAGGGGAGTACTGATTCTAGCAGTACCCTGACCGTCTTTTTTGTCCTGTTGGCTGTGTATATCGCAGTCCTGGTGACCCTGACCCGCAGCCAACCGGAACTAATGGGCTTTTTAGTGACGGACTCAAGAGGAAAGATGGCAGTTGCTTTGATGGCTATCATCTTCCTGACTGCTGGTTATTTTCTTAAATTAATGGTCATGGAGAGGGGAAATGAGTGATGGAAGCAGGCAAGTGGCTGTTAGTACTACTTATTTTGGCACTATTTATTGCCATTCATACGGGATGGGAGATTTTTCTGGAAAAACAAAAGATTCGCGACCTGTTGGCCGACATCAACTCTGGGCGAAGGAAAAAAGAAAATCCGTTGTTAAAGGTGGCCGGGCGGCTGTTGGGATGGTATGGCGGTCATTCTCTTCCTGACCGGCTGGCTCAGGCCGGGAACTCTAGATTTATAGGTGGAAGCCCGGCTCACTTTTATACTGCCAAACTGCTTCTGGCCCTTATAGTTGGTCTGCGCCTGGGGGGTAGCGGCCTCCCTCTTCTAGTCTTCAGTGTAGTTGGTTTTATGATTCCGGATGGACTCCTCTACTTGGCTGCCAGAAGAAGAAAAGAAGAGATCCTGCGGGTATTGCCGGAGATGCTTGACTTCTTGCGACGCTCCTTAGTTGGGGGGAATGGCATGCGGGAAACCCTTTCCGCCCTGCCCCAGCGGGTCTCAGGTCCCTTAAGAAAGGAGGTGATGCAGCTCGCCGCCCATTACGCCCTAACTTTGAATTTGTCCGGCTCCTTGGATACCTTTGCGGCTAGAATCGGAATAGAGGAGGTGAATCATTTAGTTCTGGCCTTAAAACAGAGTGAGGTTACCGGTCGGGTTAAAACCTTGCTGGCCCACCAAGCGGAAGTCCTGAAAGTGAGAAGACAAGCTGAGATTGAAAAGGGCCTGAAAAACCGGGCCAATTTCTTACCCCTCATTAGCGTAATGGTGGTGGCTAACATCATGATTCTGATTGCCATGCCTTTGCTTATCCAGTTTACCAGTAGTTTCGGTCAATTCTAATCTCATAAAATTATTATGGAGGATGATGATATGTTTAACATGGTTCGTAATGCTGTTCCCTTTTTGGTATCTGTTTCCCCGCGCGCAGTAAGTTTTCTGAGGAATAAAAAAGGTACCCCATCCATTGAAACGGTGGCTATTATCGCCTTTATCGCCCTGGCGCTGTTCCCTTACTTGCGGGATATCGGTGGAGCTATCGGTAATGTCTTTACCTCTTTAACCACTAACCTGAATAACCAAGTCAATCCCTAAAGGTTATGGAGATGGCAACGATAGCTGCCGTTTTGCTGGCAGCCTGGTACGATATAAAGACGCGGAAAATCCCGGACTGGATCACGCTGACACTGATTCTGGCCGGGATTATTTTTTCCCTGGTTGACAGGGGTTTTTGGCTTACGGCGGCTACTCTTTTCTTGGGAAGTATCCTCTGTGAGCTTTTCTACCGCCTGAAAACATTCGGCGGTGGAGATTTGAAATTGTTGTTGGGTTTAGCCCTGATAGGAGGGCCGCTGTATGGTCTGGCGGTATTTTACGCTAGTCTTTTGGCGGCCCTGCCGCTTTTTCTTGTCTATATGATAAAGGATAAGATGACAAAACCAAACGTACCGTATGCATTAGCAATTCTATCAGGAGTCTTATGGGTTTATGGGAAGGGGGTGCTTTAGTTTGCTCAGTTTCTTACAGGACCGGAGGGGAGGTAGTGAAGCAATTGCCTTTGCCGCAGTGTTGATTTTGCTTATGCTCGTTGTTTTGAATTTATCGCCTCCCGTTAAAACGGCGTTCATGTATGCTAATTTTACCCATGTACACAGGGAGACATTATTGAGAATGGAGGTGGCGGGTGGTCTTACCCCCGCTATTGAACAAAAGGCGCGGGATGAGTTAATCTCAATGGGGTTTGATGATAACCAGGTGGATATTACCGGTACAACCGCAGTGGTAGACTATGGTGAAACGATAGATCTGGCAATTCGTTACACCTATTCCTATGCGAGCTATGCCTTCAATAATTTTCTTATTTATGCAGTTAACACACCACGGGTGATGGAAGCTGCCGGGTCCTCGGTAAGCTTTAACTTTGAGAAGTGAGGTGAGTTTAAATGCTATTTTGGTGTGATCGAAAAGGGGGAGCTTCGGCAGTCATCGGCTCAATTATCATATTTATAGCCATGCTTCTGCTTGCTCTGGTCTTCGATACGGCATTTTTGTATGCCAGGAGGGATGCAATCAAGCAGGCTCTGGACTACAGCAACATGGCTGTATATAGAAATCTGAACCGGGAAAAGCTGGCCGACAGTATTTTAGAGATAGATAAAACAGCCGCCCAAGAGACCTTCCGGGAGTTCCTGGCTCATAACTTGCGCTTGGATGGCAACCTCAATCCTTTGCCGGGCAGCCTGGCTGCGGGTGCGGTAGATATAGTAGATTTTCGGGTATTTAATCCTGAAGAGCTGCCCAATACCGATGGTCTGGGTAATCCTGTCACCGAAGTGTCAGTTTATTCCCAGGTTATGGTACCGGTCAAACCCCTCTTTTCCGGTCTTTTTACCACAGTCTCAGTACCGGTTGCAATCACCACCGATATACCGGAAGGGTTGCCATAGTCCTATATAATTGTCAATTTAGACAATATCTGAGATAATCTAGGTAAAGTATGGTAGATAAGTTATAAACGAGGAGGGAGTATAATGCTAAGCGGCGTTGTTTTAGGCCTGAAAAGGTGTTGGAAAGCTTTCCTGATTGTGCTTGCGGTTATGGCTGTTCCTTCTGGAGTATTAGCCGCAGATACCACGTTGGGAAATTATCAAGAAGCGCCTTACAAAGATGTGGTAAGGATATATACTATTGACGATAAAGATGGGTCAATACCTAAGACCTATGTCGAGATACCTGAAAAATATATTTTTTCACCGGACAAGCTGGAACGGATAGTCACTGTTAATGGTCATGAATGGGAAGATCTGGTGATAGTTTCCCGTTACGGTGAAGATTCTTATATTGTTTTTGATATGTTTGAGGAGAAAAATTCAAGGATAGAGTTGCTTTATCAAAACCTTAATGCTGATTGGGATTCTCAGGTTCCTCTTGAAGTACGTGAAAAATCAATTAGTGATGCTTACCAGGCAGCTTTATATAGTACAATTGATGATTTCCTGGGAAAATATTGGGAGTATCCCTTTGGACGTGGCGGGGGTGGATCTATTGAACCTATAGTATCAATTAATGGACAACCTTGGCAGGAAACGGAATGGAAGAACTATATCATTTCTAATATTCGTGAGCATCTCTATCCTTCCGATCCTCTTGTCAGCAACCCGAAATATTGGGAAGTGTTCTTGAATCCGGATAATAACGGGCAAGCTAAAGAAATCATTGAGGCCATGGAACAGGGAATAACCCCATCTACTCCTGAACAGACTGTGGAATTAGTAAACTACGTTATCCTTACACTAGGAAAAAGAGAGGTTATGGTTTACCGGGAAGGTAATGCAGAGTTTTACACTTTGGATGTGGCACCAGAGGCACGAGAAGGTATAACCATGGTACCTTTGCGGGGAGTACTGGATTTTCTGGGGGCAAAACTGGATTATGACGGCCCATCGAGAACGGTGAAGGTGCAGGATGGGGATTCCCTTGTAAGGCTTACAATCGGAGAGAGTAAAGCCTTTATTAACGAAGCTGAAGTGCCTCTCGCGAGGCCAGCGGAGATCAAAAATGAAAGAACCTTGATTCCGTTGCGTTTTGTTGCAGAGAATCTGCATTATAATGTGGTCTGGGACCAGGAAAAGCAGCAAATCTTAATCAGTAAGTGATTGTCGGCATCAGGTTGTATAACAAGTTTTGAAAATGGATTCGTAGCAATTACGGGTCCGTTTTTTTTATTCTCTGTTAAAGGAAGGAGGTTTTCAATGACATGCAATGTCGGCGTTATATAGCTATTGTATTGTTGCTTACCGTGCTTATGAACCTTTGGCCGCAAGGCCCTGTGCAGGCAGCCAATATCAGTGATCCAAGGGACTTAGGGAGCCTTTATAAAGGACAGCCTATCAACAGGATCGATCTTGCAAGTGGCTCTGATACCGTACTATTTCACGACTACTGGACAATAATCGTAGACAACAAGCCTGCGGGAGAGGACTTGGTGGCAGCGGAACCTACCCAAACCAGCGCAGCCTACAATTACATTGCTTGGAGCAGGTTATCGGAATGGGTGGGTGTATTAAAAGGGTCACAAGTCTATGCAGAAAGGGAAACATCAAAGACTTATTTGTATGCCAACAATAAAAGTTCTACACGAATGCACATACGCTCTTTGGCAAGATCATGCGGAGCCACTGTGGCAAACTGGGACGCCTCCCAACGCAAGGTATGGGTAATCACAACCCCTTGGCCTTCCGGAAAGATCCCAGATTTACCCGGATTACTAGCTGGACAGACCAAGTCTTTTTGGGTGGATGCATATGCATCAACAATTGATACACGGGGAGTAACCTATTCTTTCACGATTAATGGGAAACAGGTCATTGGTTCTACCAAGGTATCCTCCAACTATGCCGGTTTCTACGTCACCTATTCCTTTCCTTCCCCCGGCTCCTACACCTTGCGCCTTGAGGTAACTGATACTGTGGGCCGGACCACGTCTGTCATCAAAACAATTAATGTTGCCCCAGTTCCTCAGCCCCCGCAACCACCGGCACTTCCGCCTTCTCCTGGTCAGCCTGTGGCGGACTTTGACCTGCCGCCCTTAGGAGAGGTTGGAGAGAATATCCAGGTAGTAAACAAATCCAGGGCCAGCAGCAATTTCTGGCTGATCAGCAGCCAGTGGACGGTAACCCCGCAATCCTATTCCGGCAGCCTGGGAATGCAGGGAGGAACCTTAGTTTTTAACCAGCCCGGAGTTTATATGGTGAAGCTAAAGGTGTGGGACAACAAGAACAACACCTCAACAGCGACGAAAAGCATTTCTATCTCGGATAAACTTCCACCGCCGGAGCCGCCTTTGCCGCCCGAGCCGGAGAACATTCCCCCGGTGGCCCGATTCGACATGGTGTTGGAAGCTTCGCCCGGCGTATCCGTACCCGTTAAAAACAGGTCTTATGACCCGGACGGCGAGATTGTATCGGTAGACTGGTCTGTATCTCCGGTGGCCAATGCAAGCCTGGGTGACACAGGAGGAAATATTATTTTTGCAGAACCGGGCACATATAAGGTTACATTAACGGTGGAAGACGACCGGGGAGAAATTGATACGGTCCAAAAGACCATCAGTATTGTGAACGAACCTCCGGTAGCCCGGATTTCCATACCCACCACCGTATTCCAGGGAGAAGACGTGGAGATCGAGAGCAATTCCTACGACCCGGACGGAGAGATTTCTGAATACACCTGGAGCGTTACGCCTGCCGGAATGGTAGGCACCCTTTCCGGTGAAAGAGGCACGGTCTATTTTGATGAGCCGGGTACCTATACGGTCCAATTGACAGTAAAAGACAGATTCGGCTCAACCGGTACTGTGACCAAAAACCTGGAAGTTAAACCTGCCGTACCTACGGCCTTTTTCCGCTGGAACGGCATACCCAAAGAAAACCGGAAAATAGTCTTTGATTCCTCGGAAAGCTACGGTTCCGGACGCTACCCGGTAGATTTCAGTCAAAACCAGTGGGAGTTTATTCCCCCTGCTGGGGTGCCTGCTGAAGCTATCAGAATTGTGACTTCGACAGACTTGAAAACCCGTCGGGTGTTATTTAAAGAACCAGGGGACTACCGTGTCCGCTTGGCTGTAAAGAATACGAAAGGGACAGTTTCCGAGTGGTATGAACAGGTCATCACCGTTTACCCAGACCAGCCGCCGGTGGCCGATTTTTACACCGTTCAGACTATAACCCGTGACCCGGCTAATGCTAATACGGCCACTATTCTTCTGATGGACCGTTCCTATTCCCCTGACGGAGACCTTATTTACAGGCGGGAATGGAACTACCGCTACGATAGCAACAACGAAGGCAGTTTCTCTGATGAGGCTTGGGTTACCCTGGAGAGCGGAAACAACCCCACTCCTGTTTTATATACCAACCAGGTGGGGAAATACGAATTTAGCCTTTCTGTGGAAGAGGCTTTCGGCCAGGAGACAATCTCGGAGTTTATTACCCCAGGCGATGTACGAACAGCGAATACAAGTAGCAAGCCCCTGGTGGACAAGAATGTGGAAGTGATCAACATTGCGCCGGTGGTTAATTTCGATGTCATCAAGAAAAAGAAGGCCGATGTGGTATTTACCATAGGCCAGATTGCTGACAACAAAATTGCCGATCTGAACGGTAAAATTGAGAGGTTTGTTAAACCGGCCTTGGCGGCAAACAACATTGACGCCCGGATCACCTCCATTCAAACCTACCAAATGACTGCCCAGGATACTTTTAACTGGCAGACCTATGACCATTACGGCCGATGGGGAGAGAGAACAGGCGGCTACTATACCGGTCAAAACCATATCATCGTAAGGGATAAAAACATCTACTTCTACGGCTATGGCAGACCGGCCTTCAAAGATTTCCTGTTCATACCTGATAATACTACGGGTAAGAAGACATTCACCTTTGACCTGTCGGAAAGTGGTATCAACTATCATAGCATGGAAGGCGGCGGCTTCCTGTTCAACAGCAAAATTGAAAACAGCATCTTAAGCGGTTATGTCATTCTATTCGGACAATCCGGCATCGAAATGTACGAAATTCAGGGGGTCAACGTAAACTCATTCCATAACGAAAGCTCTTACGAACTCTCAAACGCTCCTTATGCCAAAAGGATAGGAGTATTTTCTAAGAACGGCAACAACCACAGCATTAAGATTGAAGTCACACCGGAAAAAATCGATCTATGGGATAACGGTAATAAAGCTATAAATGGGTTTACTCTGCCTCATCAGTATGGCAACGGTTTCGGTCCTATTGCCAGCTATGCTTCCCATAACTGCAGCATGCTCTCCTGGTTTACTTTTAATAATCTGGTCATGACGACCATGGATGCCAAACAGCTTTCCGATGTCCTCAACGAACCAGATTGGAGACCGAACGCCTCCCATTTCATCATAAATTTAAGCGATGTAGAGCTAGCTGAGTTGAACTACCCGGCAAAACTGGCCACTCTGCTGCAAAGAATGCTAACCAACGAAATCTACTTTATTGGCCTGGGCACTGAAGGTAACCGAACACAGTATCAAACTTTTATTACGCAAAATGACAGCAAGGGCGTATTCTATCCCAATACGAACATGGAAACTGCTCTTAATCAGACAGCGAATTATATCATTGATGTAATGCGGTCCATCCCGGAGGTTTTGGAAAAGTATGTCCTTTTGGGAGATGAGATCTTGTACAAGACCTATTATGAGGATCAGGAGAATGACCCAAAGTTTGTTGAGAGATGGATTCATGCCCATGATCCGTACTGGTTTAAGAACAGCCTGGGTGAAGCAAGCTTTGCCGGCCAGTACCTGCCTGGTCCGGTGACCCGGTTTGACAAGGTGGGGAAATATAACGTGCAGTTTCAGGCTAGGGATAACCCCAAGCCCGATAACCGTTTCGACGGGTATCGGCTCTGGTCCCATATGCCCCTGGATGATCTGGAACTCTATGTACACCGGCGTCCGCTGGCTCTCTATTCGGTGCAAATCACACCTAACGGCAGCGTATATAATGTAGCTGTGCAGGATCAATCTTATGATCCGGACCACCAGGGTGAAGCCGGGAACGGTATCATAGCACGGGAGTGGCGGTGGAAGGAGGCTGCTGCCGCAACCTGGAACAGCAATATCCCATCGACCCTGCCCGCAGGCAAAACTTATCTCTTTTCCCTAAAGGTGAAGGATATTGACGGCCCCGATGGGGTAGGGGAATGGTCTTTGCCCAATGTCCGGACAATCAGCACCAGTTCCCTGAATATGCCGCCTGTGGCCCAGTTTGCCGTAAATCCCAATCCCCTGCCCCTGGGAAAAACGCTAATATACAATGATTTGAGCTACGACCCAAACGGTGACCAGATTGTCCAGCGGAGCTGGCGGATGGCCAAGCTCCCCGGCGGCAGTTGGACGGATTACGGCGGAACACCGCCCAATAACTTCACATCCCTGGGAGTAGGAGACTACAGAATTGAGCTAAAAGTAAAGGATCAGCCGGGGGCCTGGTCGGAACCCTTCTACCAGACAGTGACGGTGATTCCGGACAACAACAAGCCGATTGCTTTGTTTACGGTAAGCCCTAATCCCCTGCCCCAGGACGTACCGGTGAGTTATTTGGAAGCTTCCTGGGATCCTGACGGTGATCCCATTGTGGCCCGAGAATGGCAGTGGCAGAAGAACAGCGGTTCATGGCAAAACGGCCAGCCTCTGGATTTCAACGCACTGGGTATAGGCAGTTACAATATCCGTTTACGGGTTAAGGACCAACCGGCCTTGGCGCAAATGACACCTTTATGGTCTGACTGGTATCTGCAAAATTTGTCGGTTATTGTCGGAAATCGAAAGCCGGTGGCCCAGTTTGCGATATCACCCAATCCGGCACTTACGGACGAAGCGGTTACTTACAGTGATACTTCTTACGACCCCGATGGGGTAGGGATTGCAGAACGGGTCTGGCAGGTGACCACAACTAATGGTACGGTGTTGGGTGAATATCATAACCAGCTCCCGCCGCGGGTATTTGCCGGTACCGGCTGGGGAGACGGTGGTACCGGGACCTACCGTATCGGGCTGCGGGTGCGGGATAACGCGCCTAACGGCATCTCACCGCCTTTATGGTCTGACTGGACCTGGCAGACGCTGACGGTCGTAATGCCGTTGATGGGCTCCGGTGAGATTGCGCCAAACCCGGCATTAAGCGGCATGCGGGTTCATATTACCGTGGAAACCAGCGGTTATGCCGAAGAAGTAAGAGTGAAATTTCCCGACGACGGGTTCTTCAATGGAGATGAAATCGCTCTCCTGCCTGAAAGCCCGGTAAGCAGCAAACTTAATACTTGGCGGGGCACATACCTGACGGATGCCAAGACGCCGGACGGCCCGTATGCCGTTATGGCCACGGTTATAAGGACATCAGTGGCTCTCCAGACTGTAATTGTACCGTTAACGCTGGTTATACAGGGAGACATCTACGATCAGATAAAAGTAAGAATACGCGACAGCAGGTAAATGAACGGGTCGGTCGCCTGAGTGGTGGCTGGCCCGTTTCCCTTTTTCAGAGGTAATAGATATCCATATTGAAGGATAAGACAGGTTGGTGATAAGGTGCATCCAAAACCAAGACTCCAGATTGTCAATCAATTCGGGCTATATCATAAAGAAAAGAAAAAGCCCATGCGATACAGGAAAATTACAGTCATTATCGGCAGGCTTTTTAATGGATACTAGGAAGCTCACCGGTCTTTATTCCAAAAAAAGCAGACCGAAGTAATGAAATCTGGCAGAAAGCCTTTGAAGATTAACAGGATCGGGTTGCCTAAGTGGTGGTAGTGAGGTCTACGGTAACTTATTAGCTATTGGTCTGCGTCATCCCGATCGTGCGTTAAAGCTGGACTTTGCCGTACAATAGTACCAAAAAATAGCCTGGAGGGCTTGTATTTTTTTTTGGCAGCGTAAAATTCCTAAAATTGACAAAACGAGGCAGGAAGATGGGAAATATTGTAGAAATTTATATATGTTACTAACAAGCAAAAAAACATTTGCTGAGGGTTAATGTGAGTGACTCTCAGCAAGTAAATCCAAATCAAATAAAAAAAACTAAGAATTAATATGATATAAATTGGGTCTTTGCGAAAGTACTCGTTATATTGAAGTTAAATGAAATTGGTCGCAATTAGACCGTACCGTCCATGGCACG
Organism: Bacillota bacterium; assembly: GCA_049323895.1. GTDB lineage: Bacteria > Bacillota > Peptococcia > Peptococcales > BICA1-8 > JBMOKT01. The sequence continues at coordinate 32,038 of JBMOKT010000016.1, forward strand.
GATTTGGTTAGATATAGTTTCTTGGCATTGTGACTAGTATCTTTATGAAAGGATAATAGATATATGGAGGATTTTATTTGTATATATTGCAAAAATAAGTATCCGATTTCAGAAGCATCAGTTTCTGATATTATTCCTTATGCATTAATAGGTGAAAAAAAACTTCAACTTAAAAACAGAGTATGCCAAGGATGCAATGAACTAGTAAACAAAAATGTTGAAGAAGATTTAATTAAGAAATTTGAAAGCTTACGAAGAAGGATAAACCCTTTAACTAGACGTGGAAAATCCTTAAAAGATCAGTATATTATTAAATTCCAAAGTGACAGAATTGAGGCTGAAACTAATCCCATAAAAGCGGATAGTCCACAAGATATTTTAAATAGACCACTACTTTTTAGAGACAAAGATAAAAAGGGTATTATAATTGGTCCATACGACACGATTGTTGACTTCGCGACAAAAAAGAATAAAAAAGAAAAAGTTGAAACAGTAGAAAATGTTCAAGATAAATTATCAATTATAGAAACCTACCCTATTACAATTGGAGACTTTTTTTCAGATGAAATGAAAACAATGGTTTCAAAAATTTGTTATGAATGGGTAGTGAGTGTTACTAATTATAATGAAATAATGCTTCCAGATTATGAATTAATTAGTCAAGCTATATATGACAATAAAGTCGCCGAATATAATATAGTTGCAGTATTAACTAATGATAATATTGCAAAAGCGTTATTTGAAGATTTAAACGTTCATCACGAAAAAAATGAAAACTTGATTGTGCCACGAAAGTTAATTGTTGGAGATTATCTTTTGTTCTTTGAAATAAAAAATGATAAGTTATACTGCTATTTTGTATTTATGGGTATGGTTCTGTACAGGGTATTAATTACTACAAAAAACTTGCCGGAAACTAAAGACATATTGATCTCAAGAATATATAAATATAAAGGCAGAACAGGCGAACTCGAAATATGGATGCCTCATAGAGATAATTGGCCACTATTAAGCTATCATTTGGATTTGGATGAAAATTATAATCACCCTGAGATGTACATAGAATATCTTAAAACTAAATTAAGCGAGATTATAAAATTCAGGGTCGAGGAACAATAACCTTTTAATTTACAAATCTCTAGTATGTTGAATTCTGCAGATTTTGCGGATTTGAGCAGCCGCCGTCCATGGCGGTATTGACGCTGGGGGCGACCAACTTCACTTAACATCGCATTTCCGCGCCAGCGCGGATTAGCAAGGTCAGCGGGAACAAGGAATTGGGTAGGGCTGGACCAGCCGCGCACATTCCCCGGCCTAAGTCAGGCATGACCCGGCTTGCCCGTCCATCGCCTTTAGGCCAGAGGACGTAGGAAATGCAGGGCCGTTAGTGCGCCTAGGAAGCTTGGCTATATAAAGGAGAAAATATATGAAAAGTGTAAATATTAATAAGTTTGTTGAAAAGGTAGCTCAACAGCCATCAGACAATGAACTATATAATATGTATTTTGGAGATGAAGGAGAACCCTTACGTGAGAATCTATGTAATTATCTTAAAGAAATGGTAGAAAACAAACCGACTCATTTGCTATTGGGAGAGGCAGCTGGGCCGGATGGTGCATGTCGAACGGGAATACCATTTACGGATGAACAAATATTATCTTTAGGTCATCGTACTATTGGCAGTCAGACAATCTTCACACTCAACTATAATCTTCCATATATAACAAACGGGAATATAATCTCCGAGAATAGTGCACAGCGTGTTTGGGCAACGATTACGAGCACAGGAAATTTACCATTAATGTGGAATGCCGTACCATATTATCCCCATAAAAAAGATGATTATTTTGAAATTAGGAATCCAAGGGATGATAGTGAAGTTAGAAAATTTAAAAGCTTTGTTATCATATATCCGACAATTGAAATGCAAACAAATTCTATGGTATAATTATGATAATAATTATCATTTGTGTTTTTCTATAAACTAAAACTACTCAAGTTAAAGAACCTAATACTATAAGGGGAACTATTTATGAGAATACTAGAAAAGTTACACACCTTGTTTATTATACTAGCTGTTATAATAGGACTTTTGTTAGGTCAAATACCAGTTATTGAAGTTAATGCTGAACAGTTTATTGTTCCTTTCTTGCTTCTAATGCTATACGGTTTATTTTTAGGCATTCCAATTAAAGATTTAAAGAAAGCCTTTGGAAATGTCAAATTTGCAGCAACGAGTTTAACAATAAATTTTATCTGGACACCATTACTGGCCTGGGGATTAGGTGCTATATTTCTTTTTGATCAACCAGCCCTATGGGTTGGTTTTATTATGTTGATGGTAACACCATGTACAGATTGGTATCTTGTTTTTACTGGGATAGCAAAAGGAAATGTTTCTTTATCAACAGCTATATTACCAATTAATCTTATTTTACAGGTTTTACTGTTACCTGTTTTTTTGCTTCTTTTCGCAGGAGTGATGAAAACGGTCGAAATGTCCTTCCTGATTGAAAGTATTTTACTTGTGCTTGCTTTACCTTTCTTGCTTGCCAATGTTACGAGATTTATTTTTAAGAATCGACAAAAAGTAATAGAAAAGAAAATTACACCTTTTTTTGAAACAGGTCAAGTTATTTTTTTAAGCTTAGCTATTATGGCGATGTTTGCTTCACAAGGAAGATATTTAATTGAAAACATAAATGTAGTATACATGTTGCTTATTCCTGTTTTTCTCTTTTTCCTGATTAATTTTATGCTTGGACGTTTCGTTAGCCGCTTATTAAAGTTTTCATATGAAGACTCCGCTAGTTTAAACTTAACCACACTAGCTAGAAATTCACCCTTGTCCCTAGCTATAGCTGTGGTTGCATTCCCGGATCAACCTCTTATAGCCCTTGCATTAGTTGTTGGTCCGTTAATTGAATTGCCTTTATTGGCAGTTACTTCTCAAATTCTCTTATGGATTCGTAAGAGAGGATTGATTATAAAAAAAGAAATTACCAGGTCTAGTAGGAAGTAAGTATTTATAAATATAGTATTTTACAAATAAAAATAATTTATAAAATAGAGAAAGACCATGAAGAGAGCTTATATCAGCTTCCAAACTTCATGGTCTTTTTGTGTTTTATTCAATTTTTGATTAAGCCAAAAAAAAATTATTATTTTTCCCCATCTTCAAAAACAAAATAACCCTCAAATTTGCATCCAAGAGCTTCCGTTGGCTATAATCTTACTCCTACAGATTTTATCTTTTCTATTAATAAGGGATTACTGGTAGAGATTATTTGTGAAAATAATGAGAAATTCTGTTGGTTAGAACCAAATGAACAGTATTAATATTAAGTTCCCTCATAAACTTTTTGTTTTTTTCTAATTTTGTAACCTTACCAATTTCTAACTCGTCAAAATATATGAAAAAAACAAAAAAACAAAAGTAGAAGGAGGATTTTTTATGATTACCCACAAAATTACTAACCACAAAACAACTACAACAGTTTTTACCTTTATGCTGGTATTTTTCTTTGTACTATCAATGTTTCCTGTTGTAGAAGCAGAGGCATCCAGTCTTTCAATTTATACTACCTACCCTAGTATAGCAGTAAAACCCGGTGAAAATGTCGAAACAACTATTGCGGTAGCAAATAATACCGGATACGATTTAACTACAAAACTGGAGGTATTATCCTTGCCTGAAGGCTGGGAAGCCTATATTGAAGGCGGGGGGAAAGTAATTGACAAAATTTATTTATCAGAAAATATGGGGAGAGTTGATTTAACTGTTAAAATCCCTAAAGATTCTGAAGAAGGAAATTATACTGTTGTCTTAGGTGCCTCATCGGGAAACTATAGTGACCGTTTAAATCTTGAATATAGAATAAAATCAGACCTTGATAATAAAGGAAAATTAACAACAAATTATTCTGAGCTAAAAGGCTCCAGTGATACAAGCTTTAAATACGAAGTAGACATTACCAACAATAAAAGTGGTGCTCAAACCTATAGTTTGGGGGCAGATGCAGAAAGAGGGTGGCAGGTAAAGTTTACAACCAAGTATGACAGTAAACAAATAGCCAGCATTCCGATTGAGACAAATAAATCAGCTTCATTGCAGGTGGAAATAGTACCCCCGGCCAAAGTAAAAGCAGGAGAATATGTAATTCCTATCGCAGCGGAATCTTCTGATGAAACCCTGACAACACAACTAAAAGTAATTATTACCGGAAGTTACGGAATGGAAGTTACAACTCCCACAGGCAGGTTAAATACGGAAACAACAGCCGGAAAAGAAAAAGCTGTAGAGGTAGAAATCCAAAACACCGGCAGTTCTGAACTGCAGGGAGTGAAATTGTCATCCTGGGAACCGGATGGCTGGGAGGTTAAATTTGATAAGGATGTGGTAGATTCTATCGCCCCTGGTGAGTCAGCTGCGGTTAAGGCTTTTATCAAGCCTGATGAAAAAGCCATTGCGGGGGACTATGTAGTAAAAATTTCCGCTGATACTCCGGAAACAGCAAGCTCCGCTGAATTTAGAGTCATGGTCAAAACATCAACCATATGGGGAGTAGTAGGTGTATTGGTAATCATCTTCCTAGTAGGCGGGTTATACTGGACATTTAACACATATGGGAGACGATAAAGATGAATGATAAGGTAATTATTAAAACTGAAGGCCTGACAAAAAAATATGGAGATTTTACCGCTGTGAATGACTTAAATCTTGAAATATATGAAGGCGAAATCTTTGGGCTTTTGGGTCCTAACGGGGCGGGGAAAACAACCACTATTTTAATGCTCCTGGGGTTAACCGAACCAACACAAGGTGCTGCACATATTAAAAATTATGATACTACCCGAAATACCATAGCAGTAAAAAAAATAGTTGGTTATTTGCCTGACCATGTAGGGTTTTACGATGATATGACGGGAAGAGAAAACTTAAGGTTTATAGGGCGGTTAAACGGCCTGAATTCTAGGAATATAGAAGAAAAAATTGATAATTTATTAGAACTGGTAAAACTCTCCCAAGTTGGAGATAACAAAGTTGGGACCTATTCGAGAGGTATGAAACAACGGCTGGGGATAGCTGATACATTAATGAAAGACCCGGAAGTAATTATTTTGGATGAACCTACATTAGGGCTTGATCCCAAAGGCATAAATGAGATACTCGACCTGATTGTTGAGCTTGCCAAAAAAAATAATAGAACTATCTTAATTTCTTCACATCTTTTACATCAGGTTCAAAGAATATGTGACCGGGTAGGAATTTTTGTTAAAGGGAACCTCCTTACCCATGGACCAATAAGCACCCTGGAAGAAAAGGTTTTTGCAGATCAGCCATTAACTTTAGAATTAGAAGTTTCTCCTGTAAATGAGGAGCTTACTCCCCTTATTAAGTCTATCAATGAAGAAGTGGAAGTTGAAATAAAGGAAGACAAAATAATTGTCCGGTCCAAAGAGGAAATTAGAAAAAAGCTTGTTAAGACTCTAAGTAATAACGACTATGAGATACTTTTTCTAAAGCAAAGCGGTCGGGACCTAGATGATATTTATAACCGGTATTTTGCAGGAAAGGAGTGAGGAGATGAATAATAACAGTTTATGGGTTTTATATAAAAAAGAACTGGCTGACCATTTATGGAGTAAAAGGTTTGCTATTATTTTACTTCTGGTTGCTATCACAGGACTTTCCAGCATATCTGCAGCTGCAAGCGGTATTAGGAGTGCTGTTACTCAGGAGGGTAATTCCTTTGTGTTTTTACGGTTATTTACAGCCTCCGGAAATTCAATTCCATCTTTTCTTTCCTTTATGGCCTTTTTAGGACCATTAATAGGATTAGCACTTGGATTTGATGCTATAAACGGAGAAATAAACCGGGGTTCCCTTAGCAGATTACTAGCTCAGCCTATTCCCAGAGATACGGTAATTAACGGAAAATTTCTGGCAGGATTTACGTTAATCGCTTTAATGGTTATTTCTTTAGGTATTGCCATCGGAGGATTAGGTATTATTATGATAGGTATTCCTCCTACTCTTGAAGAAATATTAAGGATATGTGTTTTTTTCTTATTTACCATACTCTATATGTCATTTTGGCTGGCATTATCTCAGCTTTGCTCTTTGTTTTTCCGTCAGACCGCAACATCAGCTCTGGCTTGTATAGCCATATGGTTAATTTTATCAATATTCGTTGGTCTATTGGCAGGTGTTGTAGCTGATTCTCTATTTTCGGTAAATAATTCGGCAACATTGGATATAGCTCTAAAAAATAGTGAGGTTAAATTAATGCTGAACAGAATATCTCCTGCAACTCTTTATAATGAAGCGACCATTACCTTACTAAATCCCGGAGTTAGAACCTTAGGTCCTGTAACACAGAATCAATTAATTGGTGCTATTCCAGGAGTTTTACCTTTTTCCCAAAGCTTATTGTTAATTTGGCCTCATCTTATAAGCCTGCTTGCTTTAAATATGGTTTGCTTTGCAGCAGCTTATATATTTTTTATGAGACAGGAAATAAGAGCCTGAAATAATTTACTGTTTACTTTTCCTCAGCCCTGTGTTAAAACAGGGCTGACTAACTTACACATTGGAGAGATACTGTATGCATAGTAATGTTAATAAGCAAATAACATACCATACAGAACAAGAAGAGCAATTAGAATATTTAATGCTCAGATTTGGAAAACAAGTGTTAAAATTAGCTTACTATTATGTGAGAGATAAGTATCTAGCTGAAGATATTTATCAAGAAGTATTTATCAGGGTATATCGGAATTTAGATAAATTTAAGCATGAAAGCAGTTACTATACATGGATATATAGAATTACCGTGAATTTATGTAAAGATTATCTTAAATCAGCTACATTTAAAAAGCTTATTACATTTGGGATAATGAATGATTTTAAAAGGTCTTCACAGGAGGCCAATAGGTTATTGGAGAAAGTTGAAGGGGGAGAAGTATTTAGTCTTGTTATGGAGCTTCCTGCTAAATATCGACTTCCTTTAAGCTTACACTATTTTGAAGGCTTTTCCACTTCAGAGATTGCTCTAATGCTTGAAATAACCGAAAGTAATGTTAAAGTAAGACTACACAGAGGTAGAGAGAAACTTAAGACATTATTATCCAAGGAGGACAAATAATGATTGATAAGAATGATTTAGAAAAAATCCTTGATAAATCCAAAAATGAATCTGAAAAGTTTTTCTCTAATTTTTCCTATGACAATATGAATAAAATGGTCCTCCATAAATTGAAAAACAGTAGACAATCCTTCTTTTCGGGAAGAAGTTTGGGGCTTGGTACCAAGAAAACGGTTCTAGCAGCTTGCTCTGTAATTTTATTGATTTTTATTTTTTTCGCAAAAGATGGAATGAATTTTGGAAACAAAGAGCTGGCATCACTGGGAACCCCGGTTTCCCAACAGTTAATTAAACTTGATAATCAAGACCTATCCCATTGGGTTAATTTTTTTAAGATTAATAAACCTGATAAGGTTAATGATAATTTGCTTGCTGTAATCTGGGAATCTGATAAAAATGATGATTATAAGCTGGTTTACAGCAGTTTATTTGAAGACAGCAGTAGACCTTCTCCTGTTACAAAAATTGATTTCCCGGACAATAACCCTTCTATGCTGGTAATTTCTTCTCATAATGATGCTGGTAAATATATTCATTATAGAGTACTAGGATATAAGGAAGACCAAATTTTCACATATATGGAGCAAAACTATGTTGCCGGAGGGGAGATTAAGGTAGCTGATGGAATTTTAATAGAAAATCGCCTTATTCCTAACAATTATGTTGAAAAAGGTAGTGATGGTGATATGAGCCGAATAGTCACTTACTATATACCTTACCAGTCTACTGAAACAGGGAGTATAGTTTTGCCTGCAGAAAAATTAAAAATTAAAAAGGGAGAGTATATTGCCCTGGTAGGAGATGAAAGATCGCATATAGAACCTTTGAATTCCGTTTTGTTTTTAGAATGGGAATCAGGACCAGAGCTTTTAAATATAGATGAAAACATTAAAATTTTTCATGCGCAAAATTTCGGTCGTGAAGATTTATATATAAAACTGATAAAGGGCGGTATGGCAAAAAAGATCTCTGTGGAAGTTGTTTCAGGTGAAAAATAAGACCAAAAGCAGAGGTTTACTTCATACAGAAAAAAATATGGTTAGAAGGATATTTCCTTCTAACCATATTTAATTAGAGGTGTATTACCAGCTACAGTTATTATTATTCCAGCCTCTAGTAGAATTTCTGTTTCTCATAGTATTAGGCTGTACTTGCTTTTGTTGCTTAACCATTGAATTATGCCACGCCTTATCCATTTCTACCATTTGCTCAGGTGTCATGTTTTGCATCATTTGTTGGTGGTCCACTTGAGTGCAATATTGAAAACCTTGATTGTAAAGTTGATTGTTGAGATTTGGATTTGAATTATTTTTCCCGTTGTTAGCACTATTATTTTGCCCAGTATTACTAGGTGAACTATTAGTATAAGTATTATTTTGTTGTGAGGTACCTGTATTGTTAGTAGCACTTGTTATATCCACATTTGTTTTAGTATTATTAGTTTTATTTATTGGGGTTGTATTCATATTCATATTCATGTTCATAGGCATTGGATTGGGGTCGTTCTTTATCCAAGATGCCATTTTAGCTTGGTAATCTACTGGAATTGCTGCATTAGCTATACCTAGAGAACCTACGCCAATAAATAAGGACAATGCCACGGGAATTATTTTATTTTTTATGTTCATTTTGATTACCTCCAAAGATAAGTAGATGTATTTTTAAGAGCGCTCTTATTGCAATATCCGTATTGAAACAACTATTTAGGGGGGTCTTGAGGAAAAAATTAAAATAAGTAGATCCCAGAACAACTGAGATCATAAATAGACATTTACGATAAAAACTTAAGCAATTTCTTATCCACTGCAACTTGAGTATAACCTGTTTCAAAAACATATGATGGAAATGTTTGCAGCATTTTTAGTGTTATACCGGGAAGTATCCCTATAGATATCAGCTTTCTCAAAATGCATACCTTTTTATGTCTCTGAAAAGAAATTATATAATTTAATGGTTTATCAAAAGATACTTTAATTTATCAATAATTTCCAAAAATTACTATATATTATTGCTTCCTTCTTGAGCCTTTGCTGTCTCAAGTATATCTTCATTTTCCTGTACAGAAGTAAAGCGATAGCTCTAAACTTAACACATGAACATATACTCAATGAACCCCCCGAAAAATTTTTTTAAAAACGTAATTAGATACATCAGCTGATTTTTATGTTTGAGACCTGCAGAGTTCCATGGATTTCCATAATTAAAACGTACTTTTAACGAAATGAACAGGAGGCACTTAATATGCAGTTGGTTAAAAAAATTGAGCAATTCTTTAATAGTATCCCAAAAGACAAGTTTGGAATTGACATGATGGAATTTAATAATTTGATGTCATTAGATACAAAAAAAGAGTATTTTCTTCTTGACATAAGAGAGAAGAAGTATTTTACAAGCTTTAGAATAAAGGGTGCAAAAAATATTCCATTTAAGCAGGTGGGAAATAGGCTAGATGAAATTCCTTTGGATAAAAAGATTATCGTAATTTGTAATACTGGTTTTACGGCGGCTCAAACATCTTCATTGTTAAATATACTTGGATATAAGACCTGGGTATTACGTGATGGAATAGAAGGATATATTGAAATGGGAGGTCAGATCGAACAGATATCTAGTAAACTAAAAGGCGTATCATGATTCTCTTAGTTTATTTTTTTAAAAAATCAGCCTTAAAGGCTGATTTCATTTTCTGGAGGTTTGTGATATGAATTTAGTAATCTTAACTATAATTTTAGGATTTATAGGCTCATTTATTGCAGGTTTAGCAGGAATAGGCGGAGCAATAATTATGGTACCTTTGTTACATTTCCTACCTCCTGCACTGGGTTTGGAAAAACTAAGCATGCAAATTATTGCTGGGGTAACCATCGTACAGGTTATGGTTGCTACAGGAATAGCTGTTCTGGTTCATAAGTCTAATAATTTCGTGAAAAAAGATTTAGTTGTGTGGATGGGTGCAAGTATAATTATTGGCTCTTTCCTAGGTGGTTTAGGCTCAAAATTTGTTTCTGAAGATATTTTGAAGTTAATTTTTGCGGTATTAGCACTAATAGCTTCTCTTATGATGTTTGTTCCCCAAAAGGAGACTACCCAAAATCAAGAATTTAGTTACAATAGGAGTTTAGCTGTTATTAGTTCTTTTTTAGTAGGGATTTTATCTGGCTTAGTCGGGGCAGGAGGGGCCTTTTTACTGGTACCAATTATGATCTATGTATTAAAAATTCCTTTGCGAATAACAATAGGCAGCTCCTTAGGCATTGTTTTTTTCTCAGCTGTATCAGGTTTTGTAAGTAAGGTATTAAGTGGTCAAATCGTTTGGGGATTAGCTTTGGCAATAATTATGGGAGCTATACCAGGAGCTAATTTAGGGGGCAGGATGAGTAAATATGTTCCAGCTTATTATATTAAATTGCTTTTGACATTATTAATTAGTGGTTCAGCAATAAAAATGTGGATAAGTATTTTAAATATCTAAAAAAACTTCTTTCAGACCCCCCAAAAAAAATATCTAATTACGGATATAGCAAATGAGGGCCCTAAATCACAATATAAATTTATTTAGGAGGTTATTAGGAATGAAAAAAATTATTGGTGTAGTTGTTTTGGCAGCATTAGTTTTAACATTAATTGTACCCGGTGCTTTTGCTGCGATTAGCGATACCCAGCAGAAGGAAATTGACAGTATTAATAAACAAATGGCACAACTCCAAAAGAAAATGATTCAAATATACTTAGATGCAGGTTTAATTACCCAGCAACAGGCTGACTACATGCAGCAAAATATTAATCAGCAAAGTCAGATTCAAAATCAATTCCCCAATCAACAATATGGAAATGGATATGGCCATGGCCATGGCTATGGATGTTATGGCTGGGGTAATATGATGAATGGTTATGGTGGTGCTCTTGGGGGATGGGGCTGTTGGTAAATATGTGTGGGTCAAACCAAGATTCATCAGGCGTTAATCCTTAAATTAGCCAGGGAAGCCAAATATTTTAATTTATAGCAAGGGTTTAACCACCCTTGCTATTTTTTTTCGCTAGGTTATCCTACTAAAACGAGTATTTATAAGAAACCTTTTATTTAACGCAGAACAATTTTTTACAGTATAAAACAAGTATAAAACAAGTCAGAAGGGGGTGTGGACTTGATATTTGTTAAATCTCTAAATCGGTGAATAATATTGCATATATAAGAAATATTATTCCCGATACTACGAAAACATCTGCTGTATTAAATATAGGGTAGTTTATTAGAATGAAATCTAAAAAATCAACAACATACCCTAGCCTAATTCTGTCAATTAGGTTTCCTAAGGCTCCACCTATAATAAGAGAAATAGAAAGGTTTAAATAAGTATTGCCCTTTTTGATATTTCTAAAAAAGTAAAGCATAAGCGCAATGATAACTATTAATGAAACAGTTATTAAAAATGTCTGCTTACCCTGTAGTATACTAAAAGCCGCCCCGGTATTTCTTGCATAGGTTAGGTGGAATATGTTTTGTATTATTGGATACGTCTCAATTGGTTTCAGATAAGTTTCTGCTGTATATTTACATAGCTGGTCTATAACTACAAGTAGTGCAATCAGAAAAGTATAAAACATTATTATTAACCTCCAATATTGTTTATGGAATAAAGTTCTTATTATGTAACTTCAAATAATAAGGGAAATATTTTAAGAGTCCATCCTAGTTTTATCTACTGCAACCTGAGTATAACCAGCTTCAAAAACATAAGATGGAAAAGTTTGCAGCATTTTTAGTGTAATACAGGGTAGTATTCCATAGACATAAGCTTTCTTAAAATGCTTTGATCATTAGTGTTTAATTCGGCAACTGTTCCAGACTTTCCTGCATCTAGCTTATCAAGGGTTATTTTACCCATATCAAAAGGAAAGATGAATGCACCCATTGCTAAAGATGTTTTTGTTCCACGCTCCTTAATTATCATGGAAAATTGAGCAATGCAAGGTACAATCACAACAAGATACCATTGCATTCTTGTATAAGTCTTAGTTAAAACATTTGAAATCTTGGGAAGTCTTAGAGGGGGGAGCCTCCATATAGAAAGTTGGTTTTTCCCCAGGCATAAGTTTTGATGTCAAATGTGGATAGGTATTTAAACTATCTAAAAAATTTTCTTTCAAACCCCCCTAAAAAAAAACTTAGCTGCGGATATAGCAAATGAGGGCCCTAATCAAAATAAAAATTTATTTAGGAGGTTATTAGGAATGAAAAAAATTATTGGTGTAGTTGTTTTGGCAGCCTTAGTTTTGACATTAATTGTACCCGGTGCTTTTGCTGCGATTAGCGATACACAGCAAAAGGAAATTGACAGTATTAATAAACAGATGGCAGAACTCCAAAAGAAAATGGCTCAAAAATCTGCTGAAGCAGGTTTAATTACCCAAGAACAGGCTAACTCCATGCAGCAAAATATTGAACAAAGAAGTCAGATTCAAAACCAATTCCCCAATCAGCAATATGGCAATGGCTATGGTTATAGAGGTTATGGCCGAGGTATGATGAATGGTTATGGATGGGGCTGCTGTTAGTATGAGATGAAGAAAGCAGTTAATATTTAACTGCTTTCTTTTTTGAGGGAGGAGGTATGGATAATTCTTACTAGGTCAGATAAAATTATAATTATAGTTGGAATTATACTATCTTTAAGCATCTTTCTTTATGGTTACAGTATAACTTTAAATGATAATTACTTAAGTTCAGAACAAAAAAACCTTATAACTAACAGCAAGAATTACAGCTATTTTAAAAATAATGTTGTAGTAACTCCTCTTGACGAAGATATATTAATAAACGGAGGAAAAATATATTTGTGTATTTGTCCTGATATAAAAATAAATATTAGTGATAGATTATAACACCTCAACTAAGTAATAGTTAATTGAGGTGTTTTTGTATTTAAAAAATTTTTTTAAATGAGATAAATATTTATGTATTTACAAAAAATAAAACTGACAGTATAATTAATTATGAACACATGAATAGTCTTTCATATAATATTTAGGTGGGTGATATAAATGCAAAAAGAATTACTTTTAGAAGGTCTGGGTTGCGCTAATTGTGCACAGAAAATAGAGGATAAGGTTAAAAAATTAAAAGGAGTAAAGGTAGCTTCAGTCAATTTTGCCACAAGTACAATGAATGTAGAATTTGAGCCCAACAAAAATACCGACCAATTATTAGAGGAGATTAGAAATATTGTTGTCAGCATAGAATCCCATGTTATATTAACGGAGAAAAAAAGAAGTAAAGATCAGACGAAATCCCTTTTACTATTGGGCTTAGATTGTGCCAACTGTGCTAATAAGATAGAAATAAAATTAAAAAGTCTAAAAGGTATTAGAAATGTATCTGTTGACTATGTAAATAGAAAGCTGAAATTTGATTTAGAAGATAAAAATAAATATCCCCAGTTATTAAAAGAAATTGAAAAAGTTATTAAAGAAATAGAACCAGATGTTGAAATACAAGAAGAGGTAAAGAAAAAAAATAAGAATAAAGTAGAAATTATCATGAAAGGTCTACATTGTGCCAGTTGTGCTACTAAAATCGATGATAATGTTAAGAAGCTGGAGGGTTTAAAAGAAGCTAATGTAGACTTTGTAAATAATAAGTTGATTTTATATGTCAAGGAAGCAGATAAAATTGATGCTATAACAGAAGAGGCAGTAAAAATCATCAAAAAGTTTGAACCCCAATTAGAATTAGAAATTATTAAAAATGATATTAAGCCTAAGGAAAATCAGTCAGAAAAGACCAAAGATAAAATGAAGTTAATTAAATTAGGAATAGGTGCGGCTTTATTTGCCTTAGCATTAATATTTAAATTTTCATTTAATATAGAATTAGGGTTATTTTTAATAAGTTATGTCCTTGTTGGCGGTGAAGTATTAACCAGAGCAATTAAAAATATTTTTCGAGGCCAAGTTTTTGATGAAAATTTCTTAATGACTATTGCAACGGTAGGAGCTTTCTTAATTGGTGAGTTTCCTGAAGCTGTAGCTGTTATGCTCTTTTATCAGGTAGGAGAGACCTTTCAGGATATTGCAGTTAATAGGTCTAGAAAATCAATTAAAGCTTTAATGGACATTAGACCTGACTATGCTAATGTACTTATTGATGGTGTGGAAGAGCAAGTAGATCCCGATGAGCTATCTGTAGGTGACATTATTATTGTCAAACCAGGGGAGAAAGTACCTTTGGATGGTAAGATAATTGAAGGGACAACTATGGTAGATACCTCTGCTCTTACAGGAGAATCGGTACCCCGAAAAATAGAAGTTGGCGAAGAAATATTAAGTGGTTCCATCAATAAAACAGGTCTGGTTAAAGTCGAAGTAACAAAAGAATTTGGCGATTCCACTGTAAGTAAAATTATTGACCTAGTACAAAATGCAAGCAGTCGCAAAGCTCCTACAGAAAATTTTATCACTAAATTTGCTAGATACTATACACCGGTAGTAGTTATCTCAGCCGCCGCCTTAGCCTTTATACCACCGTTAGTAATTGAAGGTGCAACCTTTTCTGACTGGATTTATCGGGCTTTAGTTTTTCTTGTTATATCATGCCCGTGTGCTTTAGTGGTTTCGATTCCTCTTGGCTTTTTCGGTGGAATAGGTGGAGCATCTAAAAATGGTGTATTGATTAAAGGTGGTAACTACCTTGAGGCGTTGAACTATGTATCAACAGTTGTCTTTGATAAAACAGGAACTTTAACTAAAGGCGTGTTTAAAGTAACCGACATTAAATTGGCAAATAATTTTACTAAAGAACAATTATTAGAAAACACAGCACTAGCAGAAGTCCACTCTAATCATCCTATTGCCAAATCTATATTAGAGGCTTATGGTAAAAAGCCTAATCCTGATTTAATTGAGTCTTATGAAGAAATTGCAGGACATGGGGTAAAAGTCAAGGCTGAAGGCAAAGAAATTCTAGCAGGCAATTTAAAACTAATGGAAGTAGAAAAAATTGAATATCTACCTAACGCACAGGTAGGGACAGTTGTTCATGTTGCTGTTGATAGAGTTTATGCTGGAAGTATCTTAATTGCAGATGAAATTAAACGGGATGCCAAAGAGGCTATTGAAAACCTACGTAAAACAGGTGTTAAGAAAATAGTAATGCTTACGGGTGATAATAAAAAAGTTGGTGAATATGTAGCAAATGAACTAGGGCTTGATAAAGTTTATACAGAGTTGCTACCGGATAATAAGGTGGAAAAAGTAGAGGAACTATTAAAAGATAAGGGTAAAGATGAAAAATTAGTATTTGTTGGTGATGGCATTAATGATGCTCCTGTTCTTGCAAGAGCAGATATTGGTGTAGCAATGGGTGGACTTGGTTCGGATGCGGCTATAGAAGCTGCAGATGTAGTTATAATGACTGACGAGCCAAGTAAGCTGGTAAGTGCTATTAAAATTGCTAAGAGAACTAAAGCTATAGTTTGGCAAAATATTGTTTTTGCATTAGGTGTTAAAGGTTTCTTTCTTCTCTTAGGGGCTGTAGGGATAGCTACAATGTGGGAAGCAGTATTTGCTGATGTTGGAGTATCGGTAATTGCGGTTTTAAACGCTATGCGTGTAATGAAGGTTAAGAATATATAAGTTAAGATAAAATGGTTAACTGTAAAATACCCTTTTATAGTATGGACGAAAATTAAATAAAAAAGTTGATAACATAACATTAAAACATTACAATATATATTGTAATGTTTTAATGTTATGGGGGTATATAAATTGGAATCAAATAAACCAGAAAAGATAGATCCATTCATTTGTGAAGAATGGTTTTGTGATGAAGAAAAAGTTAGGCAAATACAAAGAGAACTTAATAGTATAGAAGGAATGGGCTTAATACTAAAAGCTTTGGCTGATGATACACGGATTAAAATTGCTTATGCCCTTTCTAAAACGGAAATGTGTGTATGTGATATTGCTAGATTAATAGATGCCAGCAGCAACGTTGCTTCTTATCATTTAAGAACTCTTAACTATTTGGGTATTGCAAAAAACAGAAAAGATGGAAAGTTGGTTTACTACTTTATTACAGATGAACGTATTAAAAGATTAATTTGGGATGTATATGAATATGCACAGGATAGAAAAAATTAATGTGACCTCCCTAAAAACAATACTTATTACGAAATTAGAAATAGCGGAGTGATATCATGTCTGAACAGTTTAATCAAATAGATAATAATTTAATAATTAAAGCTCAAAAGGATTTCTCGGCTAAGGAAAAACTTTTTCATATATTTAGACCTAGAATCCGCCTAATGGCTATGGATATATGTAAAAGGCCTTTGGATTGGGATAATGATGATGAATTGAGTATAAGCTTAATAGCATTTAATGAAGCTATTGAAACCTTTGATGAGACTAAAGGGATGAGTTTCATTAACTATTCCCGAATGCTTATTCATAGACGTTTGATAGACCATTTCAGAAAAGAATCCCGTTTCCAACACCTCCCTTTAGAATATAATGAAGAAGAAAATGAAATATCCAAGCATGAAATAAATGAGGCGGTTGCACAACATCAGAAAGAAGAACGGGCTAGAGATCAAAGGGAAATGATGGAACTGTATAATAATAGTTTAAGCGAATTTGGGGTAACTATAGATGATTTATTAGCAGTTTCTCCTAAACATAAAGACACCAAAATTAACCTAATGAAAATTGCACAAACTTTATCTATAAACTCTGAACTTATTACAAAATTATATGCTACAAAAAAACTCCCTATTAAAGAACTAATGCTGATTACAGGCAATAGTAAAAAAGTATTAGAAAAGGGAAGAAAATATATAATAGCTGTAACACTGATCTTAAGTAATGAAGAATTTGCTCCTATTAAAAATTTAATTCGCTTTCCTATTGGAGAGGGTGGTGAGGCAAAATGACTAAAATGAAGGGTATCGTAATGAGGGTTGAAGACAAGCATGTAGCGGTTGTTACTGAGGAAGGCGACTTTTTAAGAGTGAAAATGCCTGTACAAAGACCTCTTCCAGGCGATACTATAGAGTTTCCTGTTAAGAAGAAATTTAATTTTAAACCATATATAATGATTGCTGCTATGCTAATATTAATTTTCGGTATTAGTTCATTAAGACCTTTTACAACTCCTCCAGCAGTAGCATCGGTTACTATAGATTTGACTCCAAACATTGAACTTACTATAGGTCAAGGTAATACTGTGGCCAAAGCTGAAGCTCAGAATAAAGAAGGCTCGCAATTATTAAAAGAAATAGATATTGATGGGCTGGATGTTTATCAAGCAGTTAATGTTATCACAGCCAAAGCAGCAGAGATGGGCTTCTTAAAACAAGAAGACAAAAATGTAGCGATTGCAACTATAGTACCATTAGGTAATGATGAAGAGCTTGATAAAGAAAAAATCATGCAGACTATTCATGACGAAATGTATGCAAAAAAATTTGACGGCTATGTTGTTGTCAATGAAGCTTCGCAGGAAATTCGACGACAAGCACAAGAAATGGGAATACCTATCAATAGATATATGTTAATGGTAATGGCCCAACAACAAGGCAGCCAAGAAACATCAGAATTTTTTACTAATAATTCTTTAAATCAAGTCATAGATGATAGCCAGATTCAAGTACCAAATGCTTTCCCTGATAACTGGTGTGAGGTGCAAGGTTGGGGAGGAAATACTGATAGTAATATGAATAATCAATGGGATGATTGTGATTATGGAATGCCTATGGGACCCTATGATAATTATTCAAATGATCCCAATGGTTTAAATAATCAGGCTCCGCAAAGCAATAGAAATATGGATGATAGCGTGAATAATAATCGTGATATGCAACAATGGAACATGCAAGAGGGCAATTGGAATAGGTGGCCCAATACTTGTGATTAAGAAATTAAAAATATAGGTTTTGCCATAAGACTAACATGAAGTTTTTTAAAATTTTAAATCTTTTTGAATTAAGAAGGAATTTATAGAATTTATATAGAATAAAAATTAAAGTATAGGAATTGGGTATCAAGAAGATACCTTATAATATTTCATGCGATTATTATAAAGACAGTATTTATATTAAGGATTAAGCCATGAAGGTTTTCGCCTGAAGAAATCGGGTAGCTTTCATGGTTTTTATTTTTTAAGGGGTGTTGTTGAGAAAGGTTAAATTTTCATGTTTTGTTGAATAAAATTTATCTTGTAGTTAAGTGTTTTTTGAAGGAGTGATAATCATGCACATGGCGGATGCTTTAATTTCTCCGGTCGTAGGTGGAACTATGTGGGCTGCTACTACGGGAGTTGCAGCTTATTCAATTAAAAAACTTCAAAATGATTTGGATGAAAAGAAGGTTCCTTTGATGGGAGTAGTGGCGGCTTTCGTATTTGTAGCGCAGATGATTAATTTTACAATACCTGGGACGGGTTCAAGCGGACACATTGGCGGTGGTTTGTTGCTGGCCATTCTACTTGGTCCTTATGCCGGATTCCTTGCTATGGCTTCCATTCTTTCAATTCAGGCATTGTTTTTTGCAGATGGAGGTCTGTTGGCATTAGGGAGTAGTATATTTAACCTTGGATTTTTTACTTGTTTTATTGCTTATCCTCTTATATATAAACCGATTATTGCCAAAGGGTATACCCCCAAACGAATTATTGGAGCAGCTATGCTTGCAGTAGTTATTGGCCTTCAGCTTGGTGCTTTTAGCGTCGTACTTGAAACTCTGTTTTCTGGGAAGACAGAATTGCCCTTTGGTACCTTCGTATTACTGATGCAGCCCATCCATCTTGCCATAGGTGTGGTGGAAGGCCTTGTCGTTGCGGCTGTTGTTTCCTTTGTTTGGAGGGAACGGCCGGAAATACTTGAGAAAGTAGCTTTGGGAGAAACCCTTGAAAGTGTCTCTATAAAAAAAATTTTTACAGTCCTTGCCGTGACGGCAATGCTTACCGGAGGTATCCTCTCATGGTTTGCTTCTGCAAATCCTGATGGGTTGGAATGGTCTATGTTTAAGACAGCAGGTGTAGAGGAACTTCAAGCCCCGGATGGCATTCATCAGACCCTATCTAAAATTCAAAGCAAAATCGCCTTTTTACCGGATTATGGTTTTAGGGTATCTGAATATGAAAATGCCGCAAGTACAGATGAAAATGCAGGCGAATCGTGGCCTGATGTAAATGGCGGCACTAGCGTCTCAGGGTTAGTTGGCGGCGGTTTGACCCTTGCTTTTACAGCTCTTATTGGGCTTGGCATCAGCTTGTACAAAAAAAGAAGAATAATTTAACTGCTTAAAAACTTCCAAGTCGGGACTAATAATCCCTCCCATAACTATTTATGAGGATTTGATGCAACTATGAGTATAACGAATAAAACATTTGATATGAGGCTTCTAGACGAATTGGCATGTAAGAAAACTGTCGTTCATAGTATACACCCCCTTGTAAAGTTTCTAACAACAGTTATTTATTTGATTGTGGTTATATCCTTTGACAGATATGAAATCATTGGTCTACTGCCCCTGATTTTATTTCCAGTGGTGTTGATAACATTGGCTGAGCTTCCACTACGACCTATATTGAAAAGAATGATGCTTGCTACGCCTTTTGTTGTTGGAATAGGTATATTAAACCCGGTATTTGATCATCAAGTCTTTGTGGTTGGAGGATTAATACTCTCCAGAGGATGGTTTACCTTTATTTCTATTTTCTTGAAAAGTATACTCACGGTGAGCGCTGCGCTGATACTTATTGCCACCACTGGAATGGATAAACTGGCATCAGCTTTACGAATGGTGAAAATTCCGAGATTGTTTATACTGCAATTACTGTTAACCTACCGGTATATCTCAGTGCTTATGGAAGAGGCTTCCCAGATATGGATGGCATATTCAATACGGGCTCCTCAACAGAAGGGGATTAATCGGAGTGTTTGGGGGCCACTGATTGGACAGCTTATATTAAGAACTTTTGAAAGGGCACAGAGAGTGTATCAAGCCATGTGTTTAAGAGGGTTTACAGGGGAATATAATACGGGTGGACATGTAAGGTTAAGATTTGGGGATATAGCATATTTGGTTAGTTGGAGTTTATTCTTTGCTGCAACTAGAATTTACAATTTTCCTATGTTGATAGGTTCATTGTTA
The DNA here is from genome assembly GCA_049323895.1 of Bacillota bacterium. Classification (GTDB taxonomy): domain Bacteria; phylum Bacillota; class Peptococcia; order Peptococcales; family BICA1-8; genus JBMOKT01. The sequence continues at coordinate 52,338 of JBMOKT010000016.1, forward strand.
ACAGGAGTGGTTAGATGAGTCACCATATAACAGAGGTTAAGGATTTACATTATATATATCCGGATGGGCATAAGGCGATAAATGGTATATCCTTTGAAATTCACCATGGAGAGTCAGTGGGGGTTATAGGGGCAAACGGCGCGGGAAAGTCTACCCTGCTTATGCTGTTGATGGGAGTTCTTTTCCCATGTAAAGGTGAAGTTAGTGTGGGCGAAGTTTTAGTAACTAAAAAGACCCTGCCGATTATTCGTCAAAGGGTGGGGATGGTTTTTCAAAATCCTGACGATCAGTTGTTCATGACCACCGTATACGATGATGTTGCCTTTGGACCGCGTAATTATAAACTTGAAGAAAAAGAAGTGGAAAAGCGGGTTCTTCAGTCATTGGAGATGGTTGGAATTGTTCATCTGAGAGACCGGGCACCTTATAAGTTGTCCGGTGGTGAAAAGCGTGCTGCGGCCATTGCATCTGTGCTTTCCATGAAACCGGATATTCTGGTAATGGATGAGCCAAGCTCTGCCCTTGACCCTAAGTCCAGGCGGAGGTTGATGAAATTGCTCAAGAGCTTTGAACACACCAAAATTATAACAAGCCACGATTTAGATATGATATATGAATTATGCGCCAGAACCATAGTCGTTAAAAATGGTGAAATCGCAGCAGACGGACCTACCTCAGAAATTCTGATGAATGCTGAGTTGCTTGATACCTGTGGGCTGGAGATGCCATTGGCCTTGCAAGGCTGTCCTGTATGTGGCAAGGGTGAGATGAATAAAGAATAATGAGGGTTAATGTTCTAATATTATTCAAAAAATGAGTCGCAGCGTAGAATCAAATTTAAAAATGGGAATTAACATATTGGAAATAATTAATTAATGTATATTATGTTTAAGTTTCCTAAAACTATTATTAACATGTTTTAGAAAAGAGGTGAAGAAAAAATGAGTTGCACCAGTTTGAAAAATCGATTTCAACAATTAAAGACAGAAGGAAGTCTGGATTTTTCAGAAGCCGTAAACCTTTTTAATGATTTAAAAGGTTCTCTTGATGCACATAAATTAGAGTTGTCGGAATTAAAAAAAGCAAACGAAACAAATAGATTGAATCACCTTAAAGAACATATTGCAGATGGAGAAATGATGCTTAAAGAGCTAGAAAATATGACATTACACTAATATTGCTTAATATAGGTATTCATTATGGCACCCTTGTTGGGTGTCTCTTACTATATCTGTAGAAATACGTTGGAACTAGTCTAAATTAATGAAATTATAACCCATAACTATGGAAACATATTCTTAAATATTTTTGGAGGGCCGAAATGAAAGGTGAACTAATCTCAACAGAATATATAGTATTAATTGTAACAGGAATAATAATGGGTACATTAGCTAGGGCTTTAAACCTTAAAGAAGACTATAGACAATATCCAACCTTTCCTAATGGGTACTTAATACATTTATTAACTGGTTTCATAGCTGCAGCATTAGGGGCGGTAGCCATTCCCGCACTTATGACAAAAAACTTTGTAGCTGTTACATTTTTAGCTTTAGCCATACAACAATTTAGGGATGTCAGAAAAATGGAAGCAAATAGTCTTGAAAATCTAGAGCAAACAGAATTTGCCTATAGAGGAGCAGCATATATAGATGGTATAGCAAAAACCTTTGAAGCCCGTAATTATATTGCTTTAACTGTATCATTTATAGCAGCATTGACCATTCAGTTAGTAAACAATAAAAATATCTGGATCAATGTTGTAAGTGGAGTTATTGTAGCTTTAATTACTTTTCTTATTTTACAAAGAGTGTCAAAAGGTAAAACAGTTGGTGACATTGCCCAAGTGAAAGCTGGAAAAATTGAAGTTAAAGGCTCTGAATTATATGTTGATGGAATTTATATTTCCAATCAGCTAGGAACAGAAAATGCCCAAAAATTATTTAAAGAAGAAGGAATAGCGGTAGTTGTTTATCCTAATGAAGAACACTTTCGGATCACTTTTGACAATTATGGATTGAGACAGGCAATGTTATTTGAAGCAACTAGATCTGTAGGTATTAAACGTTATCACTTTACCCGTAAAGATTATGATAAAGGAAGAGGAGTAATTGCTCTTGTTCCTTTAGTACCTGATATAGAAAGAATGATTGAAGCTGTGAAGAAAACACCTCTCCTAGAAAGTGTTAAGAAAAACCATGCATTAATGAAAACAAATCTTGTAGGGAGGGAGTAAAATTGGGTAGAGAAGGATCAATTAAACCTAATTATGAAATCCTAGCTATAGTTACTCTAAGTTCTAAAAGAATATTAGGTGGAAAACAAATGTCACTTTTAGCTGAAAATGAGGAAGAAGCGAAAACAATGACTCAAGATGTAGCTAAAGCAATGAAAGCCGACGTTGTTCAAATGAAAAATGGAGATTACTTAATAATTAGAGTATAAAGTTTTAAATAGATATAGTCGAAAAGATTGCATTTTTGTTGTATTATTTGCATAAAAAAGGAGGAAATCTTCAAATTACCCTAGAATATAAATTTGGTATATATTAACCTAAGGTGTGAGAATTTTGGCTAAAAAAGAGAAAAAAAAATTAAACCCATTTTCCTTAATACTTATTTCCGATACGAAGACTTTAAAGGCAGTTAAGATAAGTCCATGGCTAGTTAAGTTGTTTACTACTATCGGAGTAGTTTCTGTATGCTTGACAGTATTTTTAATGTTTTCCTATGTAAATTTACAGTACAAGCTTAAGGAAAATGATAGGCTAGCTTATGAAAATAAAATTCAGGCGGAAAAGTTAGCAGCATTGAAAGAAGAATTGTATAAAGTTAATAATGAATTAGAATATGTTGACAGCATCGAAAAAAATGTTAATGAAATGGTAGATAATAGCCGAATAAGTCTAAATACAAACACACCATCCCGCTCTAATTCTAATAGAGTGGAAATTTCCTCAGCGAGAATACAGGAAGAGAATATTATTAATAACAGTACAAGCTATCCAAGCATTGATACATCAAAAAATGGGTTAGCAGCAATAGAAGAACTAGAAGTAGTGGTTGATTTATTACAAGAAGAAGTAGTAAAAGAAAAAGAACAAATTAAAGATCTTGAGGAAAATGTAGAGGAAAGATTAAAATCTCTAGCTGCAAAACCCACTTTTTGGCCAGTTAAAGGCAGAATCACCTCTGTCCCCGGTGAAAGGGAAAATCCCTTTACCGGACGTGGTTCAGAAGATCATGGAGGTTTAGATATTGCAGCCCCCTATGGTACATATGTTAGAGCAGCCGGTGATGGTGTAGTTACTTTTGCAGGCTGGGACTCTGTATATGGACGCATGGTTGCAGTTGATCACGGTTACGGGTATAAGTCTATGTATGGCCATAATTCTGCATTAACTGTAAAAGTAGGAGAAAAGGTTAAACGGGGAGAGGTAATTGCTAGGATAGGCAGTACCGGGAGAAGTACAGGTCCCCATCTTGATTTTAGAATATTTGTAAATGGAGATTTAGTTAATCCATTAGATATATTGAATGAATAAAAAGTAGGATGCGTCAGCATCCTACTTTTTATTCATTCAACAAACATTTAAAATTGGCAAAGAAAAACTAAAGGTTGTGCCTTGGTCTAAAGTGCTTTCAACAGATATTGTACCTCCATGTTTTTTTACAATTTCTTGAACAATTGCTAAGCCTAAGCCTGTGCCGCCTCTATTTCTACTTCTAGATTTATCCACTTTGTAGAAACGTTCCCATATATTCTTTAATTCTTCAGAAGGTATACCTGGGCCGAAGTCTGTCATATCCACCAAAATCGCACCATGCTTTAAACGACAAGAAATGATTATCTTGGAACCATTCGGGGAATAGCGAATTGCATTGTCTAAAAGGTTGTGGAAGATTTGTTCTACTCGATCCTCATCTCCGTTACATAGGGGTAGGTCCTTGGTGATAACGGTTTCAACAATAAGCTTTTTTTCCAATAGTTTTGGCTTTAAGCTTGCTATACCTCTTTCAACCACAATACTTATTGGGAACGGATCTATATCTAGTTTTACTGCATCAGAATCAAATCTGGATATCTCCAGCAAATCATTTATTAAATTATTAAGCCGATAAGTTTCTTGTTGAATAATCGAAAGATAATGTTGTTGTTCTTCGGGTTTACTATTTCGTTTATCTATTAAAGCCTCAATAAATCCTTGGACTGAGGTTAGGGGGCTTCTTAATTCATGGCTTACATTAGCAATAAATTCCGTGCGAATATTATCAAACCGTTCAAGGCGACGTGTCATTTGGTTTATTGAGTCACCCAACATGCCTAATTCGTCATCAGAGTTAATATTTACTCTTTCTTTAAAGTTTCCATCTGAGATACTATGGGCAACTTTAGAAATTTTATTTAGTGACTGCGTAACATACTTAGAGATAAAATAACCTAATGTAAGGGCAACAATAGTACCGATTATAGCAGTCAAAAAATAATTTCTTGCCATCTGTTGTGTGGTCTTGTTAACTCCTGAAACAGGACTATATAATATTACTCCGCCTAAGAAATTTCCTTTCTCAAAAACGGGTGCCGCTGCCCGGATGACAGTTTCATCAAAATATTGAGACTGCCCTTTGGTAATCAAAACTTCACCTAACATGAGTTTTTCTATATCAGCAGTTTCTAAAGTATTTCCCTCACAGTGTAAATGCTCTGCAGAGGTAGCGATTATTGTCCCAGTATTATTAAAGACCCATGCTTCGGTACCTAAAATTCTGTCAGTTCGATTAAAGTTTGCTACTGCTTCACTAGGGTTTTCACCTTTGGCCAATAATGGTTGGACAATTTGGGCAAGATCTTGACTTCTTATATTAAGTTCCTTTTCTTTACTACTTAGAAAGTAATTTTTCGTAAAGGTTAATTGTAATAACCCGGCAATGGATATTGCTATGAGCAAAAGAAAAACATAGCTCAAAAATAACTTCAAAAAAATTGTTTTTTTATATCGTGGGAACTTCAAACTTATATCCAACTCCCCATACAGTTTTTATATATATAGGAGCCCCGGCAATAGATTCTAGTTTCCGTCTTAATCTTTTTATCGTATTATCTACAGCTCTTGAGTCTCCTAAATAATCATAACTCCAAACTTTTCTAAGTAATTGTTCTCTGCGAAAAACTAAAGAAGGATTACTTGCAAAAATCCATAAAAGGTCAAACTCCTTGGGTGTTAATTCCAAATTTTCGGCATTGACTTGGACTTCAAAAGAGGATTTGTTAATTGAAATACCAGGGTATTGGATAACTTCACTTTCCTCACTTTGTTTAAATCTCCTCATTACTGCTTTAGTCCGGGCAACCAGTTCTCGGGGATTAAAGGGTTTAGTTATATAATCGTCAGCACCTAGTTCGAGACCTAATAGTTTATCCAAATCGTTGTCCTTAGCAGTTAACATAATGATTGGAATATTACTATGTTTTCTTACTTCCTTACAGAAATCCCATCCGTTTAATTCGGGAAGCATTAAATCAAGAATAATTAAATCGAACTGTTGGTGCCTAAATTTATATAATGCTCTTTTGCCATCGTGTACTTTTGTTACTATAAAGTCTTCCTTAAGATAAGTAGTTACAAGATCGCATATATTTTCTTCATCATCAACAACTAAAACGTTATTTTTAGACATATTAAATCGCCTCCCTTTTCAGTATCTTAAATAGTTATTTGCAAATTTAGTTCTACCATTAATATATTATCACAAATGAGCCAGCTGTAACCCTTGATTTCAAATCTACTAAGTGTGGAAAAATTACAATTCTGCCTAAGATTTGCCATGAATTTGTTACATTTTTAGTTTAAACTATATAAAAAAGAGCAACGGAGGACTTATTAAGCTTATGAAAAAATTTTTATTACTTATTTTGATGACTTTATATTTGCTTTTCCTTACGGCTTTTCCACTTATTGCAGAAGAAGATCCAGAGCCTTTAGTTGTAAAGGATTTAATACTCCATATAATGCCTGAATACGATACGTCAGAGGTATTAGTTCTGTATTCTCTTGAATTTGAGAATGTCTCAAATGAACAATTTATGGATGAAATAAGATTTGGTATTCCTACAGGAACAAGGAGCAATATCGTCATTGAGTCTGGCAAAAAGGAACACTTGCAAGTGAGGACTGAGGTCGAGGGAGACAATACAGAGATGGTCTGGAAACCATCTGAACCTATAAAACCTAAGAGCACATATTCTGTTCATCTTGAGTACTATTACAATTCATTACCAGGAACGGGAGAAAAATCCTTTGAATATATACTAGATCCAGGGTTACCTCTGGGGCAAACACAGATTAATATAGTACAACCCTTAAAATCCGTAGATTTCACTTCACGACCGGCTTCGGAATTTATTCAAACAAATTCAAGAGGTTTTAAAGTTTATCAACTAACCCCCGGACCTTTAAATAAAGATGAACAATTCTCCTTAAAAATTTCATATACCAAGACAGATCCTGAACCTTCGATAGAAGCTGTAAATGGAGAAGTAGATACAAAGGGGGATAGAAGTAGCAGTTTAGCCATTCTACTCCCTATATTTATCATATTTGTTTTTTTAATTGTAATCGCCTATAAAGCTTTAACAAATGGAAATATGGGCAAAGGCAAACAAAGGTACAAATTAGATAAAAATACTAACAATAAAGGCAAATTAAATTTGGAGAAAACCCAAATGGCAGAGGAAAAGAGAAAACTACGCAAAAAACTACTCGATGGTGAAATTACTGCAGAGTTATATCAAGAGCTACTTGATGATATTGAAGAGGATTATAGTTGATAGGAGGGTGACTTTAACATAAAGAAGATAGTAGTTGGTCTTTTGATTTTAGGATTAAGCATTTGCTTTTTATTTATATTTTCATTAATCACTTCACGGACAAGTTATGTAACTGTGGACAAGGAGTTTTCTACTCCATTGCTGGAAGAAAAACCTTTGATGCTTCAGGGGGGGTTTGATGGTTCAAGCATTTATCATAACCCCGTTAGTGGAAATATTCAGTTTAGGATTAAGTCAAATTCCGGTAAGTCATTAAATATTCTCTATACAGGTTGCTGCATGCCTCAAAATATTTACGACGGAAGCATCGTCATACTTCGAGGCCAATATACAGTAGAGCAGTGTTTTATGGCAGATAAAGTCTGGGTTTTGCAGAAAAGTATACAACATAAACCATAAACATTTAAAGTGATAATAGGAGGTCTTAAATGGCGGATATAGGCTATTTTACTTTGGTTCTTGCACTAATTACATGCAGCTATGCTGTAATCATGTATCTCGCTGGCTTAAAGTTAAAGCACAATGAGCTGATGGAAAGTGCAAAAGGGGGAATATATGCTGGTGCCCTTTTGACAACTTTAGCTTCAGGAATATTAATTTTCCTCTTAATAAAGGGTGACTTTTCAATTAAATATGTTGCAATGTACACCAGTAGTGACCTTCCACTATTCTATAAAATTGCTGCTTTTTGGGCAGGAAATGAGGGCTCACTTCTTTTATGGGCGTGGATTTTAACAATCTTTTCGGCAGTTATAGTTACAAATCATCGTAATCTTGATTTAATACCTTATGTAGGTGTTGTGATGGGATTAATTAGTGTGTTTTTCCTTTTTCTATCGGTAGCTGTTTCGAATCCATTTACTACACTAGCCGCTCCTCTCGTGGAAGGTAGAGGGCTTAACCCAATGCTGCAAAACCCCGGGATGGTAATACATCCAGTTACTTTATATTTAGGGTATGTAGGTTTTACGGTACCATATGCTTTTGCAATCGCTGCATTAATTACTCGCAAAACAGATGACCGTTGGATTCGCTTAACACGAAAATGGACAATTGTTTCTTGGCTTTTTTTAAGTATGGGCAATCTTTTTGGTGCACAATGGGCTTATGTGGAACTTGGGTGGGGCGGCTACTGGGCATGGGACCCCGTAGAAAATGCTTCATTAATTCCTTGGCTTACAGCAACAGCATTACTTCATTCAGTAATGGTTCAAGAGCGGAAGAATATGTTAAAGGTATGGAATGTGCTTCTTATTATCCTAACCTTTGGTTTAACATTATTTGGTACTTTTCTCGTGCGCAGTGGTGTGGTAGCTTCAGTACACGCATTTGGTAATTCTAATCTAGGAACCTATTTTATTGTGTTTATTACTGCTATTATGATGTCCTCATTATACTTAGTAGCAGATAGAATAAAACTTCTTAGACAGAGTAATGAGTTTGAGTCCATCCTATCTAAAGAAAGTAGTTTCCTTCTCAATAACCTATTACTTGTAGCATCTGCATTCGCTATTTTTTGGGGGACAATCTTCCCCATAGTTTCAGAAGGATTTACAGGTATTAAAGCCACAGTAGGGCCACCATTTTTCAATGCAATAAATGCTCCCATTGGTCTAGCTATTGTATTTCTCATGGGAATATGTCCTTTGATTGCCTGGAGAAAGGCTACTTTAAAAAATTTGTTAACTAATTTTATTATCCCTAGTGTTATTGGCGTTGGTACTTTAATTTTTCTTTTAGTACAGGGTGTAGTGGAAACCTATGCTTTAACGGCATTTGTTATTTGCACCTTTGTGGCTACTGCAACAATCCAAGATATATTAAAAGGTGTTATTGTAAGAAAGAAAATTACTGGGGACGGTTGGTTAATAAGCGTGGTGCGATTACTAATACGTAACCGCCGCAGGTATGGGGGCTATATTATACATCTAGGTGTTGTAATGATGATTATCGGTATTGCTGGCTCTAATATTTACAACCAGGAATTTGTAAAAACCTTTAAATCTGATGAAACCCTTAAGGTTGGCGAATATTCAGTGAGTTATTCTCAATTAGAGTATTCTTCAAAAGGAGAAAATATGGTTATTTACAGTGACTTGAAACTTAATAAACAAGGAGTGGCATTGGGTACGATTTCACCGGAAAAAATATTCTATGCAACATCAGGACAACCCACTTCTGAACCTGCAATTAAAAGTACCTGGACGGAAGATTTCTACGCTACTTTAGTTAGCTGGCAGAAAGAAGATAATACTGCTACTTTTAAATTCAATATAAATCCTCTGATGAAATGGTTATGGATGGGGGGATATGTACTTATTTTTGGAACGATTTTTGCCATTTGGCCAGGAAAAGGCAGTGGAGTTGGAAACAAATATTTAGGAAGGGTTTGATGGTTTTGAGAAAACTACCATTTATATTTGTATTCACCATTAGTGCACTGCTTTTCTTTTTTGGGCAGGCACAGGCAGCTATATATGATGATATTCAGGAAAGTCTGATTTGTCCGGCATGCATGGATGACCGCATGACAGTTGCGACCTGTACAGATAGTACAGCAGAGCGGACCAGACAAGATATTAAGCAAAAGTTGGCTTTAGGCCAAACAAAGGATGAGATTATCAATGGATACGTTAGCGATTATGGAGAAGTGATTTTGGCTGTACCTCGGCAAAATGGGTTTGGCCTGGTTGCTTGGATTATGCCGCCCTTAGCTCTTGTGGGGGCAGGGTTAATAGTCGTGAGTGTACTAAAAGGCTGGGTTAGAAACAGTTCAAATTCTAAACAAATATCAAAAAAGTCTGGGGTACATATTGACTCAGTGGATGAAGAACGAATTAATGAAGAAATTCGCAAGTATTTGTAAGGAGGTCGCCAATGGTTCTTTTAGTAAACTTACTTATTGTTATGACAGCAGGTTTTCTTATTCTCTGGCCTTTTTTAAAAAAAGAAGTTGATATTGATTATTTTTTGGAAAGCAACTCAGATGAATTTAAGAAGAGGGAACTATTATTCTCTACTCTTGGGGAAATTGAGTTTGATTATAAAATGAACAAACTAAGTGAAGAAGATTATAAACAATTAAAGTTAATTCATCAGGAGCAGGCAGTAAAGATATTGGACCAAGAGGATAAGGAAGTTGAATATGAACTGCAAAAAGAATTAAGTAGGCTAAAAAGTAGTAAGTAATACTATAAGATTTTACGGGGGATGGTCATGAATAAAAAATTAAAAATGATAATCGCGTTTGGGGCAGTTATTATTGTCCTGGTGCTTTTATTTATTCAAGGCTTTCAGGCTCCTGGCGGGCTTGGAATGTACCTTACAATTGAAGAAGCCTTAGCACAAAATCAACAGAATGGTAATAATAAATTTTTGCAGATAGAAGGTGAAGTAGTAAATTCATCAGTGAAGTATGACCCCAAACAGCCTTTGTTACAATTTCAAATAACTGATGGTAAAAATAATATTGGAGTATCTTACAGTGACGTCATGCCGGATAATTTTACTTCAGGGTACCCTGTGATTGTGGAGGGAAGATTTCTAGAAAACACACAATTTACAGCCGAAAGGTTGATGGTTAAATGCCCATCAAAATATGAAGAAGAGGACCAAAAGGGATGATAACTTATTTAAAAGGGGCTATTACTATAGCTTCCAACAGTGAACTGCCAATAGAGAGCTACGATCCTCCCGATATTAGCTTTCACAGTACCAGCCACCTGCAAAGGTGGGAAAATTCACCTCTAAGTAACCAAGATCCTCATTTGTGGACAGCTTTCCTTCTAACATTTGTGGCTTGTAGTGTCTTTTTTGGTTTTAAGTATATTCAAAAAAGACGCCAGGTTGCTGAAGACAAAAAGGGCTCTAGTCGTTTGGAAGAAATAGGCAAGGATTTAATGATTAAGCAGAAGTATTTAGAAGCAAAGATTATTGAATTAGAAAAAAGTTATGGCATAGGCAATGTATCTAAAGGAGATTATCAACAGTTCCATAAGCAGTACATTGAAAAGCTCGATAGAATTAAATTGCAGATGCAAGAGATTGAGGATGTAATAGACAAAGGCATTTCGCCATAAAGGGAATGAAAAGAGGAATAAAATGATTATTGCTCAAAACATATATAAAAAGATAGGAAATAAAACAATTTTGAATAACATCAACCTTCATATAAAAAAAGGTGATTTTGTAGTAATACTAGGCCCCAATGGAGCTGGGAAAACCACTCTAATAAAAATACTATCCCTGCTCACATTGCCCACATCGGGTGAATTAATGATTAGCCAAACCTCGGCAAAGAGAGTAAACCTTGAAATTAAGCGGAAAATTGGAGTAATTTCCCACCAAACATTTCTTTATAATAATCTGACAGCATATGAGAACCTGGATTTCTACGGGCGATTATATGGCGTAAATGATTTAAGGAATAGGATAATTGAGGTCTTAAAGGAAGTAGGCTTGGAATTTACTCTTAACGACCCTGTAAAGACCTTCTCCAGAGGAATGCAGCAAAGGTTAGCCATTGCCAGAGCAATTATTCATAATCCAGATGTATTATTTTTAGATGAGCCATATTCAGGTTTGGATCAACATGCAATAGACATTCTTAATAAGGTTCTACTAAAAGGTCTTAAGGATAAAACTGTTTTTATGAGTACACATAATTTTGAACAGGGCTTAAATAACAGTGATAGAGTGGTGATTTTAAATAAAGGAAGAATTGTAAATGAGAGCAAGACTGATGATATGAGTTTAGAGGATTTAAAGAGAATCTATATGTTCCATGTTGGAGGAGGGAGCCAATGACGTATCTCTCGCATATTTGGCTTTTAGTTAAAAAGGACTTAATTTCTGAGTTGAGGAGCAAAGAAATAATCAGTAGTATGCTAATTTTCTCTGTTCTTATTGTGGTAATATTTAGCTTTGCTTTTGAACCTGACAAAGAAACCATCCAAAAAGTTTTCCCGGGAATTATTTGGGTGTCTTTCATTTTTGCTGGGACCTTAGGGTTAAATAGGTCTTTTATATCAGAACAAGATAACGATGCAATTATGGGACTTATGCTCGGTATTATAGAACCGGGTGTCATTTATTTGGCCAAAAGTATTACAAACTTTGTTTTCTTACTGGTTATTCAATTAATGACTTTACCTTTAATGTTTGTCTTGTTTGACACCTCGGTAAAGGGCTCCTATTTACATTTAGTGCTTGTAATTATATTAGGATCTTGGGGGTTCATCTTTTTGGGAACCTTTATGTCTACCTTTTCGGTTAACACTAAGTTTAGTGAAATCTTACTCCCTATAATACTTTTCCCAATTATCGTTCCCCTTCTCATTGCTGCAGTTCAGGCTACAGAGATTGTTACAAATCAGGGAAGCATAGGGGAATTTATTGTTTGGTTGAAAGTTTTAGTGGCTTTTGATGTGATTTTTACAGTTATCCCTTGGCTTCTTTTTGATTATTTACTGGAGGTATGAATGTGCTAAGGAAAACCCTAAATTGGACGACCTTCTTTGTGGTCTTAACATCAATTTATTTGATTTTCGTGTGGGTACCTAATGAACGTGTTATGGGTCCGGTACAAAAGATATTTTATTATCATGTATCAGCGGCCTGGATTAGTTTCATGGCTTTTTTTGTAGTATTTATTTCAGGAGTACTTTATCTAGTTACAAGAAATAAAAAATGGGATCTTATTGGGGCTTCCTCGGCAGAAATCGGAGTGCTTTTCACGACAATAGTTTTGATAACAGGTCCTATCTGGGCAAGGCCTGTTTGGAATACTTGGTGGACTTGGGATGCAAGATTAACAACAACTCTTATTTTGTGGTTTATTTATTTGGCATATCTCATGATTAGAGCCGCAATAAATGAAGAAGAAAAGAAAGAGCGTATTGCTGCTGTTTTTGGAATAATCGGCTTTATTGATGTACCTATTGTTTGGTTTTCAATCCGCTGGTGGCGGACTATCCACCCTGTAGTTCTTAACAGTACTGGATTTGCATTGTCTCCGAAAATGACTCTGACATTACTTATCAGTGTTATTTCGTTCACATTAATATATATTATTTTGCTTGAAAATTTATTTTTTCTAAAAAAGTCCCGTGGAGAATTAGAAGAATTGAAGGAAACACTAAGAAGTAGGAATTAAAGGGGGTTAAATGATGCTATATTTATTCGTTGCGTATACAATCATTTGGGTTATAATTTTTGGTTACACTTTGCTTATGGGGAAAAGACAGAGAAGTATTGAAAAGGAAATTAACTATTTAAAAAGCATCTTGAAATAAATTTATAACATCGATAGGGTAATTATCTTAAATTAAATCCATTAAACGTAGCATTTTTAATGCACCAAGTATTATGGGTTGATGTACTAAGTAAATAAACAAAGAGTGCTTTCCTAAGTAGCTTATAGTTTTAAAATTTAACGACGGATTAAGTAAACTTTTATTGGCTGGATATAAAAATCTTTTCATGGCTATTCCATAAAGGAATACGCCTAAATATGGGAATAAGGGGTAATAATCCAGTGAAGTATAATTATTTGAAGTAAGCCCAAATGGAACGATAATATTACTTGAAACAGAAAATTGATTAATAATATAGCCTGTTAAAATAATCAATGTCCCTAGACTAAACAGGGACAGATTGTTTAAAGGTCTGAAAAATTTATAAAGAATTATGCAAGTTGCTAAAAAGTGCAAAATACCAAAATTGACATATGTATTTGGATCATAAATATACGTAACAATAGTGATTATTAAGGCATAGAAAAGAGCTCTAATGCCCCTTTTTAAATTATTTTTACTAAAAGAACAGCTAATTCCAGTGAGCATTATGAACATGAGGGCAGATAGTTTACCCATATAGTAAATAATGCCAGTTTGATATTCAAAGTTATAGCCATAAAACTCTTTTAAATCATAGAAAAGGTGAAAAAGAGCCATTAAGATAATTGCGGTTCCCCTTAGGAAATCTATTTCCCAAATTCTATTATTTTTGTTCAAATTAAATACTCCTTATCTTAATGAGATATTATGATTATATATTAATTGGACTAAAAAATATCGAATGTTACAAATTAGTTACTTCTTATTCACAGTTTATTCAAAAATATGAAGTATAGTATATCATGAGTGAATGAACATGTGTTTGCAAAAAGTCAGGGAGTGTACTTATCTCATCATCCCCCGGTCTTTTAATATATTTAAAATAATTTTCTATTGGGTTTAAAATGGTTTTTACTGCACTCCCTTTTATATAATTTTGAATAAATACAAAGTCTGATGGTGATTAACCTAATTGAAAATGCTTTAAAACATACAAAAGAAGGAAAAATTTCACTAAAGGCATATGAACAACAAGAGCGAATTGTTATAGAAGTTAGATACCTTATAACGGACAAGTATGGGTAAAAAGTGTAGAGGGGATAGGCAGTAACTTTGGACTTACTCTCCCCATTGATGTAAATGAATGATAATATTTTTGGTGGTGGTTAAATGAGTTATCTTGAATACGAAAATAAACCTCAAAGATCAAAATTAAGTTATTTTGTTGTTGCCTTAATTGCTGCTATTATTGGAGGTTTAATCTCCATTTCCATATTTGTATTTGTGGTACAGGAGGAATTTTGGGGACAGTCTGGTTACGATATTAAACAGTCTCCGGAAATCAATATTCCCCAAGGAAACTTGGATTTATCCCCAGTAGTTTCCATAGCGGAAAAGGTTGGGCCTACTGTGGTAGGAATAAGTAATCGAGGAAACATACGAGATTTTTGGGGTAGAACAATGACCCAGGAACAAGGCAGTGGTTCAGGCGTAGTCATTGATTCCAAGGGTTATATTGTGACTAACTATCATGTAGTAAAGGATGCTAATGAAATAATTGTTAGTTTATCTGACGGAAAAAAAATAGAAGGAAAATTAGTTGGAGCAGATCCCAAAACAGATTTGGCTGTACTCAAAATAAATGCAGATAATTTACCCGTAGCTACTTTAGGAGATTCATCTAAAATACGTACAGGTGAATTAGTAGTAGCAATCGGAAATCCACTGGGGATAGAATTTGCTCGTTCTGTTACTGCCGGAATTGTAAGTGCGACAAACCGTACACTTTCCATTGGAGATGAACAATTCAACTTAATTCAGACAGATGCAGCTATAAATCCTGGTAATAGCGGAGGCGCTTTAGTGAACAGTAAAGGCGAGGTCATAGGAATTAATAGTGTCAAGCTTGTAATACAGGGAGTAGAAGGCATGGGCTTTGCTATACCAATAAGTAAAGCAAAACCCATAATTGAAGATTTAATCCAAAAGGGATATGTTAGCCGACCATATCTAGGAATTAGGGGACTAGAAATAGATGAGCCAACAGCAGAAAAATTTGACTTACCTCAGGGTATCTTAGTTAAGCAATTGGAAATTAGGGGTCCTGCCCAGCGAGCAGGTATTAAAGAAAATGATATTATTACTGAGATTGATAAGCAGAAAGTATTTAATTTTAGTGACTTGACAATAATGCTCGATAATAAGAAACCAGGTGATGAAATAATTATAAGTGTATATAGAGACGGTAAAAATATAAATTTATCTCTGGTCTTAGGTGAATTGCCCCAGGAATAACAATAACAAATGTTCTATTTTCTGGCGATTGAGGGGATTTTATGGAAGGCAAAAAATGTATGCTAATAGAAATTGAACAAATACGATCTAGACTGAATAACTTGGTGAGTAGTGAGCAACAAAGCTTCTAGACCAGGATATTTATAAACTTAGTGTAGAGTTGGATTATTTAATTGTAGAGTTTATGAAGATTGAACAATCTAAAATCATAAAGGGGAATCAGAATGAGATTGCTAAATAAAAATAATACTCTAATAATAATTATTATTATTCTAGCATTAGGAATTAGTTTATTTACCGGTTTTAGAAATACTCCACAACCAAAACTACAAGAACCTACTTATGGTTACCAGTTTAGTGTAGATGGACAAGCCTGGTTTATAGTTGAAAACAAGGAAGAGTTGATGCAAAAATTAGATGAGTACAAACAGAGATATTTAAACAACATTGATGAAAATGCCCAAATTAAAAGTATAGACTTTAAACAAATAATAGAAATTATCAAAGTTGAAGTTACTGATAAACAGTTTAATAGTATCGAAGAGGCGATGACTAAGCTAAATACCAATGAAAAGGAAGCAGCATTTGTGGAGGTCAAAGAGGGTGATAATCTATGGAATATTGCTAAAGATAATAACCTCACTGTAGAACAAATAGAATTTATTAACCCTGACTTAAACCCTGAGAAGATATTTCCCGGGGATAAAATCCTTCTGGCTCCGGCAGATCCTTTACTTGATGTTATAGTAAAATTAGAAAATACTATCACGGAAACGGTACCCTTTAAGACTGAGTACACAAAAGACACGAGGTTATATCAATCTCAAAACCAAGTGATAAAAGAAGGGGTGGAAGGTAAAAAAGAGGTAACTTATGATATAACCCTCCTTAATGGTTTAAAACAAGATATTAAAGTATTACAGGAAACGGAAATACTTGCACCTGTAAATAAAGTAGTTAAAGTTGGTACAAAAAAGACTGTATCAAGAAGCAGCAGTGTAAATTATGGGGTTGTCAGAGGAACAAGGGTATCTAGCCAATACGGATGGCGCACTCATCCTATTACAGGGAAGAGAAGTTTACATCAAGGTGTAGATATAGCTGCCAATTATGGTACAGCAATATATGCCTATACCGAGGGTAAGGTTATCCAAGCTGGTTGGGATGGAGGCTATGGAAAATCAGTAATAATTGATCATGGAAACGGTTTGAAAACTAGATATGCACATATGTCTAATATATTTGTTAATGTCGGTGAACGTGTTGTAACTGCTCAAAGAATAGGTGCTGTAGGTTCCACCGGAAATAGTACCGGAAACCATGTCCATTTTGAAGTAACAAAAGATGGAGAAACTCAAAATCCGTGGAACTATATTTAGTTAGGTCATGTATTTGCATAAATGGAGGTAAGCTTGATGAGACCTAAACGGGCAATGGTTTTGATTTTAGTATTTCTTTTGTTGATCACGGGTTGTGCTAGTAACAAATATAATAATATGGATGCAAATAAAACCTATAAAGAGATAAAAAAAAGTGAAACTTCCAGCAATGAAGGTGATAAAAAGGGGCTTACAGAAGACCAAAATGAAACAGTGCTAAACAATCCGGAAAACATAGAAATAGATTTACAACAGGTCAAGCCTAATGAAGTCGGACAAATAATGGTACTTATGTATCATGCTATAGGTGAACCGGAAGCGGAATTTAGAAGGACCCCAGAAAACTTTAGAAATGACTTACAATACTCTATGATAATGGATATAGACCAATAAGTCTAAAGGATTATGTGGCAGGAAACATTACCACCGACGCAGGATTTACGCCCATAGTTTTAACCTTTGACGATGGTTGGCAGGATAATTTTAATATAACTAAAAAAGAAAATGGACAGTTGGCTATTGACCCAGATAGTGCAATAGGTATTTTAGAGAACTTTAATAAGAATACTCCAGATTTCCCCTTAGAAGCTACCTTTTTCATAAATGATGATCCCTTTGAGCAAGGTGAATTACTTGGCTATAAATTGAATTACATCGTTGATAAAGGCATGGATATCGGGAACCATACTTTAACACATGCGAATTTTACTTCTAAAGAAAAAAATACAATTGAAAAAGAGATTGCAGATATTGTGAGAATGGTAAAAGAATATTTGCCTGATTATGAAGTAAATACCTTAGCTTTACCTTTTGGTTCAAGACCTAAAAATAAAGAGTTAGAAGTTTATTTGGAAAAAGGTGAATTTGAGGGAATATCTTATAAAAATTTAGCTATTTTAAATGTAGGATGGGATCCATATAAATCACCCTTTGACAAAAACTTTAATCCATTATCAATTCACCGCATCAGAGCTAGTGATTTACAGGAGTACGTTAAAGGTGTAGGTATGTACGACTGGTTAAATCGTTTTGAAAATGGGGAGAGAATTAGATTTATTTCAGATGGTGATCCAAAAGTTGTAACCATTCCTGAAGGATACGAAGAATATATTAATGAAAATAAAATAAATAACAAGACAGTTAGAAGTTATGAGTTAAGTAAGTTTAATTAAATAAAAAGACTCTGTTTCTTGCCAATACTGGGGGAATAAGAGTCTTTTTTAGCCTTAAAGAAAGTATTAATTTTGGGTTGGCATAAGTGCAATTAAGGCTTTCACCATCGCCAAAGGCTTGGCGTAAGCCAACCAAGTTTTCTTACTAAATGTATTAATCAGGTAAGCAGATGTTTTGGCCAATTTGGAGATTTTGTGGGTCTATATTAGGATTCAAGTCTAGGAGTTCATCTACTGTTGTGTTTGTTTCTATTGTGATTTGATATAATGTATCTCCCTCGGCTATTCTCCAGTAAATACCTGAAGGGCAAGGTATTTCCTTAGGAAGGCAAATCTGCTGACCAATCCTTAAATTAGTAGGGTTAATATTGGGGTTTAATCTTAAAATCTCAGGTATAGTTGTGTCGATAGTTTGTGCAATTCTATATAAAGTATCACCCTTTCTTATGGTCCAATAGGAATCTGATGGACAGTCATTTTGTCTCTTGAAATTCATGATAATCAACTCCACAAAGAAATTCTTTATTATATTATATGAGAAGTACAAAGTTAATGACCTACTTTTTGCGTATTAGGAGTATGGAGAAAATTATTTCTTAGCTTTCTGTAATCTATAGTAACCAAAGGACAAGCAAACCTAGTATTATTCTATAGTAAGCAAAAAAATTAAAGGTTCTTTTTTTAATGTAGCTCATGAAAAAAGCAATTACTATAAGAGCTACAATAAAAGAAACAAATGTACCTATGAAAGTAATAATCCATTCATATGTAGTAAAAGTAAGACCTGTTGTATATAGTTTGTAAGCTGAGGCCCCTAATAAAGTTGGAATAGCTAGAAAAAAAGAAAACTCTGCTGCTATTTCCCTAGAAAACCCCAAGAAAAGTCCACCAATAATTGTAGATGCAGAGCGAGACATTCCTGGCCATAAGGCAAGGCACTGGACTAGACCAACCATAAATGCTTTTTTATAACTGATATCCTCAATAGTATACACTTTTACTTTCTTTATTCTTTTTTCCGAATATAGTAACAGAATTGCGCCAAAAATTAAAGCAAAAGCAACTGTCCTAGGGTTGAAAAATCTTGCCTCCATATATTCATCTAATAATAAACCTAGAAAAGCTGCCGGTATGAAACCTATAATAACTTTGCTCCAGAGTAAGAAGAACTTATCTTTATTAGTACTTCTATTAAGATTGGGGAAAAGTTTGTCTCTAAAATAAATTATAACTGCAAGAATTGCTCCAGTTTGAATAACTACAGTAAAAGTATTTACAAAATCTCCAGAAAAATTTATAAATTTATTGGCTATGATTAAGTGTCCAGTTGAAGAAATAGGTAAAAATTCTGTAAGACCTTCAATAATTCCAAGCAGAATAGCTTTTAATAACATAGGAACCGTCCTTTATTAGTTGAATATTGAGCGTAAATATGATACATCAACTTGAACTCTTTTGTAAAGTTTATATTATTATTTGAGTTAAAACATAAATGACTGTTGAAATTGCAATTATAATACATGCATAAGGTAGTGTAGTTTGAATGTGGTCTAAAATGGGAACATCAGTAATGGCAGAAGTTAATACAGGAGTTTCTCCTAAGGGTGATACATTATCACCTATTGAACCACCTGCTAAAACTGCTCCTACTGTTAGAGGTAAGCTGGCACCTGTACTTACTGCTAATGGTAACCCAAGGGGCATAATCAAAGCCCAAGTTGCCCATGAGGAACCAATAAAATACGAGGTAAAGCCACCAATTAAAAAAATTGCTGCTGGAATAAATGATTTAGGTATATTAGCTCCTACAGTTTCTGAGACAAATTCTATGAAACCAAGATCCTGTGTAACGGAAGATAAAGACCAGCTTAAAATAAGTACTACAATAGGTGGTAGTAATTCAGTTCCGCCTGATAAAAAATGGCTTTCCATTTCCCCCATAGGTACTTTTTGGATTCTGTAATAAATAGCAGTGAATATAACAGTAGCAAAAGTTGCTATAAATATGGCTTTTTCAAATTCAGCATTCATTATAGCTTGTAAAAAGGTTCGGTCGTTACTTCTCCCGGTATGCCAGAACAAGAAAATTATTAAGCAAATTAAGAAACTAAGTGGTAAAAGTAAATTAAGTATCCTCGGTTGAGCTTTTTCTTCAAATTTACATTCTTCGTGAGCCTCATGTCCACTATGAACACCCTCATCACTCCCACCAACTTTACCAAATCTCCAATTTCCAAAGTTTAAACCTAAAAGTGTAACTAAGATACTTAAAATAACCATCCCAATCGAGTAAAAATTAAATGGAATACTTTTTAAGTAAAGGGAATAAGGAGAACCTGTTATTCCTGCTTGCTGCATAGCATTTCTTATTACACCAATAATATAGCCAACATAAGTTGTAGCAATGGGTATTAATACAATTAACTGAGATGAGGTAACATTAATAACCATAGCCAGTTTTTCTTTTGAACCATTAACTTTTTCAGTTAATGGTTTTGATATTGTACCAGTGGAAATTACATGGAAGCAACAGTCTAAAAATGTTGCGGGTGTTGCAGCCCATACAGAAAGAAGTGCACCTCGTTCGTTTTTTACATACCTTTCTGCTAAATTCGAAAATCCTTTAATACCTCCTGATATTTTAAATAATTCCGATAGAGACCCAAATACAAATAAAAACAAGACAATGTAAGCACTATCTTCATCTGCCAAAGAGCTAACTATGTACTCAGCTGACCTAATAGTTCCTTTAAAAATATTAAAATCAAGTAAAATACTGCCTGCCCATAAACCAAGTGTTAATGATGGGATTATCCTTTTAGAAAATATTGCGGTTAAAACAGTTACTAGGGCAGGTATTATTGATAACCAAATATCATTTGTCATTACGAGTTACCCCTTATCTTTTTTTATAAAGAGTAGGAAAGCATAGATTTCCTTAGTGTTACACTTTCTGCAAATGAGTTTCAAAAAAGGTTCGTACAAATGCTTTTTTCAAAAGCCCTTTTTATAATTATCAGCAAGTATATCTTTTATAAGGTAATAAGTATAAGTGCAACATCGGCTTAGCAGTCTCCAAAGGTTCGGACTAAAGTCATAAGTCTCGCTAAGTCGCAATACTCCTAGTTACGCAACGTAAGCCGTGTTTACTTAATAGATTTTGTAAAAATATATTCGACTATACCAATTAGATATTTTATAAACTCTTGATATATTTATTTTGGATGTTTTTGTTACAATTTTGACAAAATTTTATGCTAAAATATAAAATATGACATAATTCTAGCTTGTATTGGAGTGAAAATACATATGAGGAATTGGGGTAATATTAAAAAGATAATTGGTATTTCAATTATTTCAATAAGTCTTATTGGAACAACTATTCCGGCAATTGCTAATAATATAAATGAATTGGAACAGCAGCAGAAACAGTTGGAATTGGAAATGAAAAAAAAGCAAGAGCAAATTAATAAAGCAAAGCTTAAAGAAAAAGACATATTTAGTTATTTAAAAGAAATAACAAATGACGTTAGCAAACTAAATAATGATATACAAAAATTAGATCAAAAGATAAATGTGGTACAAGGGTATATTGATAAAACAGCAGGGGAAATAGAAGTAAAGGAAGAAGAGGTTGAAAATCGTTCTGATATTTTTGGGAATAGATTAAGGCAGATATATATGCAAGGTGATATCAGTCCACTTGAAATATTACTGGGTTCTGAAAGTGTAAGTGATTTTCTTACAAGGTTTGAATTTTTAAAAAGAATTGCAAAGAATGATGTTACTTTGTTAGAGGGTTTAGAAAGCGAGCGAACTCAATTAGAGGAACAGAAAATTGCACTAGAAAAGCAGAAGGAAGAGATTGACCAACTAAAAAACACCAAAGAGAGCAACAAAAGGACTTTACAAATAGCTAGTTCTAGACAAAATGATTTGCTCAGTGTAGTAGAAAGGGAACGTAATACTCTAGAGAGAATGCTTGATGAAATGGAAAAGGAATCTGATAAACTAGCCCAAGAACTTTTAAAGATTGCTTCAAAAGGTAATTTTACTGGTACTTTATTATGGCCAACACCAGGGTACTATAGAATAACATCTCCTTATGGCTGGAGGATTCACCCCATCCAAAAGACGAAAAAATTTCATAGTGGTATTGATGTAGCCGCACCAATGGGATCAAAGGCCATCGCTTCTGCTGCAGGAAAAGTTATCTTTACTGGATGGAGAGGAGCCTATGGAAATACTATAGTGGTAGACCATGGTGGATTAACAACTATGTACCCCCACTTATCCGCAATATTAGTTAAAACAGGCCAAAATGTAAAACAAGGAGAACAAATTGGCAAGATTGGTTCAACAGGTTGGAGTACAGGACCCCATATCCATATTGAGGTTAGAGTTAATGGCGAGGCTGTAGACCCAATGAAGTATATGAAAAAATAATATCTTATCTCAATTACTAAGATAGTGTTTATAGAGATGCTTTTAAAAGTATCTCTTTTTATTTGAATATAATTGCAGGATATATTATTATTAGTATAAATAATATATGAATATTGACTCAGATGAGGTGTTTTTGTGGGAAATAATGAAAATGTTTTATGCGATATTATCTGTGTTCATGAAAAAATAGTACAAAAGGTAAAAGAAGCATCTTTAAAAGAAGATGATGTACAAAAGTTATCTTCTATTTTTAAGGCCTTTGGCGACCCTACTCGTCTTAAAATATTACATTGCCTGAAACAGTCAGAAATGTGTGTTTGTGATATATCAGCAATTTTGGGAATGTCCCAATCTGCAATTTCCCATCAGTTAAGGGTTTTAAGAAACTTAAGGATAGTAAAACATCGTAAAGAAGGTAAGAATGTTTATTATTCATTAGATGATGAACATATCTTTAAGATACTAGATGAAGGCTTAGAGCATATACGGCATATTTAGAAATAGTAAAAGAATATTTATAACACCTCAATTAAGAAATAGTTAATTGAGGTGTTTGTATTTTAAAAAGTTTTTTTAATAAGATAAAGATGTCTGTATTTACAAAAAATAAAACTAACAGTATAATTAACCATGAACATATGAGTAGTATTTCATATGAATATTTAGGCAGGTGACATTAATGCAAAAAGAATTATTTTTAGAGGGACTTGGTTGTGCTAATTGTGCACAAAAAATGGAGGATAAGGTCAAAAGATTAGAAGGGGTAAAATCAGTTACAGTTAATTTTGCAACAAGTACAATGAATGTGGAATTTGAACCCAATAAAGATACTGACCAGTTATTGAGGGAAATTAGAAATATTGTTATTAGTATAGAATCTCACGTAATAGTAACTGAAAAGAAAAGAAGTAAAAACCAAACTAAATCTCTTTTACTATTAGGTTTAGATTGTGCCCACTGTGCTGGGAAAATAGAAACCAAGCTTAAAGGCTTAAAAAGTATAAAAAATGTTTCGGTCGATTATGTAAATAGAAAACTAAAGTTTGATATAGAAGATAAAACAAAATACCCTGAAGTTTTAGATGAAATCAAGGGAATTATCAAAGAAATAGAACCAGATGTTGAAATACAAGAAGAGGTAAAGAAAAAGAATAAAAATAAAGTGGAAATTATTATGAAAGGTCTGCATTGTGCAAGCTGTGCTGCCAAAATTGAGGATAATGTTAAGAAGCTAGATGGATTAAAAGAAGCAAATGTAGACTTTGTAAATAATAAGCTTACTTTATATGTTAGAGAATTAGATAAAATTGATGCTTTAACAGAAGAGGCTGTAAAAATCATCAAAAAGTTTGAACCACATTTAGAATTAGAAATTATCAAAAATAATATTAAGCCTGAGATAAAACAGTCAGAAGAAATTAAGGATAAAACCGAATTAATAAAATTAGGAATTGGTGCTGCATTATTTGCCATAGCATTAATATTTAACTTTTCTTTTAATGTTGAATTAGGATTATTTTTAGTCAGTTATGTTCTGGTAGGTGGCGAAGTATTAACAAGAGCACTTAAAAATATTTTTCGAGGCCAATTTTTCGATGAAAATTTCTTAATGACTATTGCTACTGTAGGAGCTTTCTTAATCGGTGAGTTTCCGGAAGCTGTAGCTGTTATGCTTTTTTATCAAATAGGGGAGACCTTTCAAGATATTGCGGTTAATAGATCCCGGAAATCAATTAAAGCTTTAATGGACATTAGACCTGATTATGCCAATATACTTGTTGATGGTAAAGAAGAGCAGGTGGACCCGGATGAATTATCTGTAGGTGAGATTATTATAGTCAAGCCAGGCGAGAAAGTGCCTTTAGATGGCAAGGTAATTGAAGGGACAACTATGGTAGATACATCTGCCCTTACGGGGGAATCGGTACCTCGTAAAATAGAAGTTGGCGAAGAAATATTAAGTGGATCCATCAATAAAACTGGTCTGGTTAAAGTAGAAGTAATAAAAGAATTTGGAGATTCCACAGTAAGTAAAATTATCGACCTTGTGCAAAATGCAAGTAGTCGCAAAGCACCAACAGAAAGCTTTATCACTAAATTTGCTAGATACTATACACCCGCAGTAGTTATTTCAGCAACAGCTTTAGCTTTTATACCACCGTTAGTTATCGAAGGAGCAACTTTCTCTGAATGGATTTATAGAGCATTAGTATTTCTAGTTATCTCTTGCCCTTGTGCTTTGGTTGTATCCATTCCACTAGGCTTCTTTGGTGGTATAGGTGGAGCATCTACAAATGGGGTACTGATTAAAGGTGGTAACTACCTTGAGGCCTTGAATTATGTAAAAACAGTTGTATTTGATAAAACTGGAACATTAACTAAGGGCGTATTTAAGGTTACAGACATTAGAGTATCAAATAACTTTACTAAAGAGCAGTTACTAGAAAACGCAGCCCTTGCAGAAGTTCACTCTAATCATCCTATCGCCAAATCTATTTTAGAAGCTTTTGGCAAAGAAATAAGTTCTGATTTAATTGAGTCGTATGAAGAAATTGCCGGACATGGAGTAAAAGTAAAGACTCAAGGTAAAGAAATTTTAGCAGGTAATTTAAAACTAATAGAAGCAGAAAAAATTGAATACCAACCTAATACTCAGGTTGGGACGGTTGTCCATGTTGCCATTGATAGAGTTTATGCAGGAAGTATCTTAATTGCAGATGAAATTAAAAAGGATGCTAAAGAGGCTATTGCAAACCTGCGTAAAACAGGTGTTAAGAATATAGTTATGCTTACAGGCGATAATAAAAAAGTCGGTGAATATGTTGCAAATGAATTAAAACTTGATAAAGTTTATACAGAGCTACTACCAGATAATAAGGTGGAAAAAGTTGAAGAGCTATTAAAAGAAAAGAAAAAAGATGAAAAGTTAGTATTCGTTGGTGACGGAATAAATGATGCTCCTGTTCTTGCAAGGGCGGATATAGGAGTGGCAATGGGTGGACTTGGTTCAGATGCAGCTATTGAAGCAGCAGATGTAGTTCTAATGACAGACGAGCCAAGCAAGCTAGTAAGTGCCATTAAGATTGCTAAAAGAACTAAAGCTATTGTATGGCAAAATATTATTTTTGCTTTGGGTGTTAAAGGATTCTTCCTTCTATTAGGGGCCATAGGTATAGCTACTATGTGGGAGGCCGTATTTGCAGATGTAGGTGTAGCAGTAATTGCTATTCTCAATGCTATGCGTGTGATGAAGGTTAAAAATATTTAATTTCCAGATTATTAAGGAGACAAAACCCTTATAGAATTATTAGATTTTAGATTAAAAGTTGATAATATTTAAAACATTACAATATATGTTGTAATGTTTTATTTTTTGGGTAAATAGATTGAAATCCAGTGAACAAAATTGATAATTATAGTTTACATGAAATGTTACGCAACAAGGAAATTAATAACAGTAAGTGATTGAGGAAACCGTGTTATATAATTATTATTAAATATATTTAGTTCAAAAGTCATGGAGGAGAACAATATGAGCTTAACAGAAAAATTGAGAACGTCTAAGGTTTTGTGTAAATGGAAATAACTACCATTAAAGGAGTTGACCATTTATGCAAAACCTTAAATTTGAATTAGCCAGAGAATTGGCGAAAGAATGCAAGACTGTTGAAGATGTCCATGATTTATTGAAAGAACTTTTTAAAGGCACTTTGGAAGAAATCTTAGAGGCTGAAATGGAAGAACACTTGGGTTATGAAAAACACAATGTGGCCGGTAACAACTCGGGAAACAGTAGAAATGGCTATAGCAAGAAAACAATTAAAACCAAAATGGGTGAGACTGACCTTGCCATCCCTAGGGACCGCAATGGGCAATTTGATCCCAAGATAATTCGCAAATATGAGACGACTGCTAATGAACTAGAAGAACAAATAGTAGCCATGTATGCAAAAGGAATGTCAACTCGGGATATTGAAAGCCATTTAAAAGATATCTATGGTATTGAGGTATCTGCATCTCTAGTCAGCAAAGTAACAGATAAGATATTCCCTTTAGTTGCAGACTGGCAATCTAGACCATTAGAAAAGGTGTATCCCATCATCTATCTAGACGCTATCCACTTCAAAGTCCGTAAAGAAAATAAAATAATAAATAAAGCAGCCTACACAGTATTAGGAATAAATATGTCTGGCATAAAAGAAATATTGGGTATTTGGATAGGAGAAAATGAAAGTGCTAGTTTTTGGCTAGGAGTATGTAATGACCTAAAAAATCGTGGCGTGCAAGATATCTTGATTGCCTGCAAAGATGGGCTTTCCGGCTTCTCAAATGCAATACAGAGTGCATTTCCTCAGACCAATATCCAACTGTGTGTAATCCATCAAATTCGCAACTCAATGAAGTATGTCTCATACAAAGACTTAAAAAGGTAATGAAAGACCTAAAGCAAGTTTATCAGGCGTTGACCCTAGAAGAAGCAGAATTAGCCTTTGAAGGTTTTAAGGAAGAATGGGGTAAAAAATACCCAATAATAATTAAGACATGGGAAGAAAACTGGTTAGAGTTAACTACATATTTCAACTATACGGATGATATCCGTAGGTTAATCTATACAACCAACATTGTAGAAGGATATCATAGACAACTGAGAAAAGTGACTAAAACTAAAAATGCATTCCCCTCTGACGAAGCCTTAAGGAAAATTATTTATTTAGTTACTATGGAAGCAAGTAAGAAATGGGATAAACCAGTAAAGAATTGGCACAGCTGTATATCTCAGCTTGTATTATACTTTGAAGAAAGAATGCCAATGGAGCTAGTAATATAGGCGGGGGCTCTGCCCCCGAACCCCCGGAGTTTATCGCTCATGTTTCCCAGAGATAATGGGTAAAATAAAAAGATAATGAGCGAATTACCACCCATTATCTCCGGCAAAACCTCACTAGATGCTCAGGTTGCTCTCCAGCATGGCCTTATCCTTCTAGTGAGTAAAGCTATCTTTTAGTATTACCAATTTAATAATAAAAAATCCATTTACACAAAATTATTTACATTCCCGAAAAATTACACACATTATTTATTTTATTTGCTGTTATTTTAGGATTATTATTAGGTCAAATTGACTTTGTAGAAGCTAATGCCGAAAACCTCATTGTACCATTTTTGTTTTTAATGCTGTTTGGATTATTTTTAGCCATTCCTATCAAGGATCTAAAGAAAGCTTTTGTTAATGTTAAGTTTGCCGGGACAAGTTTAATTATTAATTTTATATGGACACCATTACTGGCATGGGGATTAGGTGCTATCTTCCTTTCTGATCAGCCCTTCTTATGGATTGGCTTCATTATGTTAATGGTCACACCATGTACTGATTGGTATTTAGTCTTTACTGATATTGCTAAAGGAAACCTTCCGCTATCAACGGTAATATTACCAGTAAATCTTATTATGCAGGTCATATTACTACCAATATATTTAGTAATTTTTGCAGGAGTAATGCAAACAATTAAAATATCTTTGCTGGCAGAAAGTATTTTTCTTATTATAGTTTTTCCTTTTTTATTAGCAAACGTCACAAGATTTGTTTTTAAATTAACCAATAAACAGAGATTATTAGAAGAAAAGATATTACCTTTCTTTGGTATAGGTCAAATTTTCTTTCTATGTATAGCCATTTTGTTTATGTTTGCTTCTCAAGGAAGATATTTAATTGAAAATATAAATGTAGTATTTATTTTACTGATTCCGATTCTTCTCTTCTTCATGATTAACTTTATACTAGGGCGTGTTGTAAGTCGAGCATTGAAATTTTCTTATGAAGATTCAGTTAGTTTAAATTTAACCACCTTAGCCAGAAACTCACCTTTATCTCTAGCAATAGCTGTAACAGCATTTCCAAATGAACCTCTTATAGCTTTAGCCTTAGTTATTGGTCCGTTAATTGAACTACCTTTACTGGCATTAGTTTCTCAAATACTTTTAAAAATCCGTTCTTTAGTAATTTTGGAAGCAAACAAAGTGCCTTCGCGGAAATATATCTAATTACTAGCTGATTTAATTCCAAAAAAATTTCACAATTTATACACAAACTCTACATAGTTTTATCAACATTATGAGGTATTTTAAATTAGCAGAATTTATTAAATTATGTAGAGGTGAAAATAATTGAAGAAATTATTAACGATTGCTTTAACAGGGATAATGCTGCTTTCTTTTTCAGGATTTGCTTTTGCAGCAAATGCAGTTTCAGAAATGGCTACAACAAAGGGTGGGAAACATGTAGCTGAGTGTGCACAAAGTATGGATAAGGGAGTTTCCAATTGCGCTAAAGCTCCTGAATGCGTAAAGATGTAATTGGTTTTTCTGGGCCTCAGGCCCTTTTTTTTATAATTTATAAGAATATTAATTTGTTTAGATTATAAGTTTCGCCATAAATTTCAACAAAATCATCCTTATTCTTTTTTAGGAAGTTTTTGTTTTAATTCCATTTAGGAGGCTTCTGGTTAATGGATATACAGGACTTTAAAGAAGAACTAAAGCTTAATATTCTTAAAGCAAAGTTATTATATACGGTCTATCTCCAAATATTTAATTTGAGTAACAATGATTTAAGATATGAAATATTAGAGCAAATAAATTATCTACAAAAAATTATTTGTGAATTATCAGAGAATCTTAATAAACTAGGTGAAATTGAAAAAGAGCTACTACAAAAACTGAATAAACTAGCACTTCACTAAATTGCCCTTTACATCTGTTTTTTCTAACTTTTTCCTCTTAAGTCAGAACTAAATACTCTAAAGAGTCAGTTTTCTGGCTCTATTTTTATAACGAATAGGAAAGTATAAAATTCCTTAGTGTTCCACTTTCCGTAAATGAGATTTTAGAAAACTTGGCTTACGCCAAGAATTTGACAGTGGCGAAAGCCTTAGTTGCTCTTATGCCACTTCAAACTTATACTTTCTTTAAGGCCAAAAAAGGCTTCCTAAAATCATTAAAGCTTCAATCAAAGCCTTTTTTATTAAAAACACATAATGTACACAATCTCATCATTGTTTGTTCAAATTTCTCCGATAATATATGGTAAATTGTATTATTACGTAAGAAGGAGTGTTTAAGGTGAGGTTACTGAATAGGGTGAAAAATATCTTTAGTGCAAAGCTGGAGAGAAGGCTTGATTCCCTTGAAGACCCAAAAGAAATGCTGGATTACAGTATAATTCAAATGGAAAAGAGTTTAAACGAGATAACAAAGAATGCTTTAGAAATTGGGACTGCTAAAAAAAGACTGGAAATGCAAAGAGATTATAATGTTGCAAACTCAAAAAAATATGCAGATTCAGCTAAAAAGGCTTTGGAACTTGGACAAGAGGACTTGGCAAAAGAAGCTTTATTAAAAAAGAAAAACGAAGAAGAACAGGCCTTACGGCTAAAAACACAAATCGATTCCCTCAGTAGAAGCATGGATTCAATTGTTAAGAGTAAAAAGGAATTACAGTATAAGATTGAACTCTATCGTGCTAAAAAAGAGGAATTAAAGGCTGTATATGATGCCTCCAAGGCACAAATTAAAGTTAAAGAGGTAATGACAACTCTTGGCTATGATTCAAAAAATATTTATGAAATGGTTAATAGAGCTGAAAATAAAATCCAAAATACTAAAGCAAAAGTATATGCCCTAGAAGAGCTTAGTGATATTGGGATAATAGATGAAATACAACTGGAAAACAAAAATGATAAATATATGTGCTTATCTGAACATGAAACACAGAAAGCTATAGAAGAAGAATTGGCTAAATTAAAGGAAGAAATAAAAAATAGTTAAGATATAAAAGGGCCTAGTACATAATTAGTGGATGGTGGATTAAATGAGTTCTGTTTTAGAATATAAAATATATTTTTTAAGGCAAGAGCTTAATAATTTGTACGAGACCAAGGGGGATTTTCAAGATCAAGAGGTATTAAATAAGAGTATCGAATTGGATAAATTAATTATTGAGTATCTAAAAGATAACGAATTAGCACCTCCTTAATATATGAAGCGAAGGATTAGCCCTTCGCTTCTCTCGTGAATTCAATAAACTAAATTACTAAATAATGGGGTGATTGTAATTTGTCATAAAAGCATATTTACCGATATTAAGCCTTCCCAAAAAGGCATATCCAAAGTGTTAGGAAAATTAGAGGCTGAAGTTATGGAAATAGTTTGGAGTGAAGGAAAAGCTTCAGTCAGAGATGTTTATGAAAAATTAGCAGTGAATAGGGATATTGCTTATACAACAGTGATGACAACGTTAGGAAGATTAACATCCAAAGGAATTTTATCAAAAACTAGACAGGGAAATGCTTATATCTATTCCTCTTTAATTTGTAAAGATGAATTTGTTCGAAATATGATTAGCAGCATTCTTGATGGTTTAATTCAGGATTATAAAAGTGAAGTATTAGAATATATGACCGTAAAAAACATCATGAACTCGGATTAATTCAACTAAAATACGCAAAAATATCATAAATTTATCACATTTTAATAATACATTAGACACTATTATACGGTATTATCCATTATAACAGTTAACAAAGTATATTTTAGGAGGAGTTAGGTTGAGCCAAAACAAGAAACATGGTGCATTTCATGGATTACTAATGTTAATATGCTGTTTAGCTCCAATTTTAGTTTTAGTATTGTTTGCTCCACAGTTAAAAAATCTTTCTGCTGGAGGAACTAATCTTTCCTGGCTTATTCTTCTTTTATGTCCAATAATGCATATAGGGATGATGTTCTTTATGAAAGATAAGGGTGGTAGCTGCCATGGACATGGCTCCGAGTCTAAAAAAGTAAAAGAATCAAATACCCTGCAAAATGAGCAGTAAAATAAACTGGTTTAAGCCATTTTAACCCCCTTACGATACCGTTGCTAGCCACAGCGGTATTTTTTTTACCAAAAAGTTCAAAGATTAGACACAGATGGTTCATACTTCATTCAAATTTATTGTTTACTATATTGAAAAAGGGTTGGAAGGTGATATGATTTGAAGTTTATCGGGAAAGTATAAATATAATGTAATTTATGTATGTATGTTGCATCTGTCAATGGAATGGAAAGGATGATCTGAATGGAAAAAAGTAGTTTAAAAATAAAAGGAATGACATGTGCTGCCTGTGCCGCAAAAATTGAAAAATCCTTAAACAAAATGGATGGTGTGGCAAGTGTAAATGTAAATTTAGCTATGGAAAAGGCAGCCATAGAGTATGACCCATCAAAAATCAAATTAAATGACTTTGTAGAAAAAATTAATAAATTAGGATATCAGGTCGCTGCTGATACAATCGATATCAAAATAAAAGGAATGACCTGTGCTGCCTGTGCTGCCAAAATAGAGAAAAAGCTCAATTCATTATCGGGAGTAGAAAAGGCCACGGTAAATTTGGCAACAGAAAAAGCCTCATTAACATATTATAGTTCGGTTGTCTCAACCACTGAGTTAAAGGCAGTAATAGAAAAGCTGGGCTATAAAGCCGAAGTCTTAGATGAAAAGGTGGATATTGATAAAGAAAAAGAATCAAGGGAAAAGGAAATTAAGAAGCAGAAAATATATTTTATCTTCTCGGCAGTTCTTTCCTTACCTTTAGCTTTATTTATGTTTGCCGAGTTATTCGCATGGACCTGGGTACCGGGAATTATTTTCAATAAGTATTTCCAATTAGTTTTAGCAACACCTATTCAATTTATAGCTGGTGCTCAATTTTATAAAGATGCCTATTATGCTCTGAAGAATAAGAGCGCTAATATGGCTGTCTTAGTTGCGTTGGGAACAACTGCTGCTTACTTATTCAGTGTAGTAGTTACCTTTTGGGGGCACCAAATTGGAGAAATGCACGTTTATTATGAGACCTCAGCCATAATCATCACTTTAATTATCCTAGGTAAGCTTTTAGAAGCGATTGCCAAGGGTAAAACCTCGGAAGCAATTAAAAAGCTGATGGGACTACAAGCAAAAACAGCCAGAGTAATCAGAGATGGAAAAGAAAATGATATTCCTATTGAAGAAGTAGTTGCCGGTGACTTAATTGTGGTTCGGCCAGGCGAAAAAGTACCTGTTGATGGTGTTATTAAAGAAGGCTATTCGGCATTAGACGAGTCTATGTTAACCGGTGAAAGTATTCCTGTAGATAAAAAAGCAGGGGACCAAGTTATCGGAGCAACTATCAATAAACACGGGACCTTTAAATTTGAAGCAACTAAGGTAGGTAAAGATACAGCTTTAGCCCAAATAATAAAAGTAGTGGAAGATGCCCAAGGTTCCAAGGCTCCTATCCAAAGAATGGCTGATATTATCTCCGCTTATTTTGTTCCGGCAGTAATCGTAATTGCAGTAATTACCTTTGGTGTATGGTTCTTTATTGTTGACCCTGGAAATTTCACCAGAGCCTTAATTAACTTTACGGCCGTACTGGTAATTGCTTGTCCGTGTGCTTTGGGTTTAGCAACGCCTACATCTATTATGGTGGGTACCGGTAAAGGTGCAGAGAACGGTATCCTGATTAAAGGGGGGGAACACTTAGAAAATGCACATAAGCTTGATACTGTTGTTTTAGATAAGACAGGTACAATTACCAAAGGAAAGCCGGAAGTAACTGATATTTATAGCATAAATGCTTTAGCTGAAAACGATATACTAAGGATTGCCGCCATAACAGAGAAGGGCTCTGAACATCCACTGGGTGAAGCCATAGTTATTAAAGGAAAAGAAGTGTTTGGTGAATTACCGGATCCAGATGATTTTAGTGCCATACCTGGCCATGGTGTGGAGGCTGTTGTTGATGGGAAGAAGATATTGCTAGGAACCAGAAAATTAATGCGGGAAAGAAAAATCTCTATTGAACAAATTGAAGAAAAGATGAGTGAATTTGAGGACCAAGGCAAAACTGCAATGCTTATGACCGTAGATAATTCAATCGCTGCAATCATTGCTGTAGCAGATACTATTAAGGAAACCTCTTTAGAGGCAATCAAAGCACTTAAAGAGATGAATATAGATGTTGTCATGATAACTGGTGATAACAAACGAACTGCTAAGGCCATTGCAGAGCAGGTAGGGATTACCCATGTTTTAGCCGAAGTTTTGCCTGAGGACAAAGCCAATGAAGTAGCAAAATTAAAAGCAAAAGGGAAAAAAGTGGGTATGGTTGGTGATGGTATTAATGATGCCCCTGCCTTGGCAACTGCTGATGTTGGAATGGCTATTGGAACAGGAACAGATGTGGCCATGGAAGCAGCGGATATAACTCTGATGTCGGGAGATTTGAGGGGTATCCCTGCAAGCATTAAGTTAAGCAGAGCAACAATGCGTAACATTAAGCAAAATCTATTTTGGGCATTAATTTACAACACACTAGGTATACCTGTGGCTGCGCTAGGTTTATTAAATCCTGTTATAGCCGGAGGGGCTATGGCCTTTAGTTCTGTGTCAGTTGTATCTAATGCTTTAAGGTTAAAACGCTGGACCTATAAACCAGCTCAAAAATAAACTGGAGGTATTGTTTATGGAACAAAAAGTTTTAAAGGTAAATGGAATGTCATGTAACCATTGCAAGAAGTCTATTGAAAATGCTTTGAAGGAAATTGGAGTAAGTGCAGTAGTCAATCTTGAGACAAAAAACGTAGATGTGAAATATGACAAAGAAAAGGTTAGTTTGGAAAAAGTAATCTCAGAAATTGAAGATCAGGGGTATGAAGTAGAAAAAGGGAGCCTTTAATCAGGCTCTTTTCCTTTTTCGTGCGTCCAGCGAAGCTGGACCACACTTGCCAGTGAAAGTCTGGCACGGGTAATTGCCAAGAAGCCCGTTAGCTAATCCCAGTGCGTCGCAGTAATGCGGGGTGCCAAGCGGGAGGATAAAGTAC
>JBMOKT010000017.1:0-86155 GCA_049323895.1 Bacillota bacterium
GGGGTCCATGCTGTTCAACACTTCCTGTAGGGATTATTACCAACCCTGTTTCATTAAGTTCTTTTTCTACCTCCGGTTGGGTCAATTCTAACATCCTATTGCTTTTTTTCATTTTTTCACCCCCTTTGGATTAAGCTAATATCATTATCTTTGTTATATGATATATCATATATTCTATATTTTGTTTCAAAATCCTTCTTTTAAATTTTCAAAATTTTAATTTACCCAAAAATTATCAAAAGAATAAGTACCTGCACCCAGGAAAAAGAGAACGAAAAATATTCCTGTTAAGGCTAGAGGAAAATCGGCACCATTGAACCATTTGTCTTCTTTGTACTTACATATGGCCCCAACTATCATCTGAAACATGAATAATAGGGAAACTATTCTTGTCAGAAAACCAAATAGGATTAAAGGAGCACCTATTAACTGGCTTGTTGAAACAAAGTATGCCATTAAATAGGGACAAGGTATCTTGTGAAACTTAAAACGATCGCCTGAACCCCTGAATCCTTGTTTGCCAAAGCTTTTGTGCCAAGCATGCACCCAAAATACCCAAGCTAAGATGATTCTTAGAATTAACAAACTAAAATCTAATGCACCCTCACCAAAGTCATAAAGGTTTACAAACCATTCCATATTCAATACCCCTTCTGCAATTTATTTTCCCGCCTAAATTTTGATATATTATATATTATATACTGCCTACTTTCTTTCCTCTTTTATTTAATTAATTTCAAAAAATAAAAATGGCTTCCATGGAAGCTGTTGATTAGGAAGCTTTTTTTTGAAACTCATTACGGAAAGTGGAACACTAAGGAATTTTATACTTTCCTATTCGTTATAAAAAACCGCCTGCGACGTTTACTTGGCTAGTTATCCAACTAAAAATTTATTTTTTCCTGGTGTTAAACGACAAAAACGACAGGCGGGATAATCCCTGCTGTCGTTTTGTCACTTCAATTTTAACCTTTAGTCCAGCGCAGAATTGGTTTTCTGGCTGCTTGCGCCTCATCAAACCTGGAAACATAAGTCGAATGGGGGGCTTGATGGAGCAGTTCAGGATTTTCTAAAGCCTCCTGGCTGATTTTAATTAGTGCTTCAGCAAAACCGTCCAATGTCTCTTTGCTTTCTGTCTCTGTTGGCTCAATCATCATTGCTTCCTCCACAATTAACGGAAAATAAACTGTGGGAGGATGGTATCCGTAATCTATTAGCCTTTTAGCCATATCCAGGGTGTGGACATCCTTTGCTCTAGCACTCTTTTCCGGAGTAATAATAAATTCATGCTTACATACCGTATCGAAGGGAACATGGAAATAATCCCTTAATACGGACTTTAAGTAATTGGCGTTTAATACAGCTAACTCACTGGCTTCTTTTAAGCCTTCCCCACCCAGGGAAAGAATATAGGTAAAGGCTTTGACCGCAACACCAAAATTTCCATAGAAGGCTTTTACCTTGCCAATTGACTGGGGTCGGTCATAATCAAAATAATACTGTTCTGAGGATTGGCAATACTCTACCATAGGTTTAGGCATAAAGGGAACTAAAAATTCCTTTACACCCACGGGACCTGAACCTGGTCCTCCCCCTCCATGGGGTGTGGAAAATGTTTTATGGAGGTTGAAATGTATTACATCAAAGCCCATATCTCCCGGGCGGGCATAACCCATAATGGCATTCATATTGGCGCCGTCGTAGTACAAAAGCCCCCCTGCTTGGTGGACAATTGCAGCAATTTCTACGATTTCCTCCTCAAACAATCCTAGGGTATTAGGATTAGTCAGCATTAGTGCAGCCGTATCCTCCCCAATTACCTCCCTTAAAGCATCCAGGTCAACTAGACCGCGGGAATTGGATTTGATTTCAATGGTTTCATATCCGCAAAGGCTGGCTGTTGCCGGGTTGGTACCATGGGCAGAATCAGGTACAATAACCTTGTTCCTTTTAAGATCCCCCCGTTGCTCATGATAAGCCTTGATAATCAGGATGCCCGTCAATTCCCCATGGGCACCGGCTGCAGGCTGTAAAGTAACCCGAGTCATTCCTGCAATTTCACTAAGATATCTATCTAAATCATAAATTAACTGCATGGCACCTTGGGACAGTTCTTCTCCTTGATAAGGATGGGTCAGGGCAAAACCAGGAAGACGGGAAATGTCTTCGTTAACCTTGGGATTGTATTTCATAGTACAGGATCCTAAGGGGTAAAAACCGGTATCAACCCCATAATTCATTTGGGATAAGCGAGTGAAATGCCTGACAACATCAATCTCACTTACTTCAGGCAGTTCAGCAGCTTCCTTTCTTAGCTGTTCAGAAGGAATAATTTCCTCTATCGCTTTTTGGGGAACATCAAGTTTGGGAAGTGAATACCCTTTTCTTCCGGGAACTGATAATTGGAAAATTAATTTTTCCTTCATGCTTTATCCCCCCAAACCCTTTGTAATAGATCTATTTCTTCTCTGCTTCTTGCTTCAGTAATACACACTAACATGTGATTAGCAAGCTCTGGGTAGAATCTGCCCAAATCAAGACCTCCAATAATCCCGGCATTTTTCAGCCTATTATTAATTTTGGCAATAGGCTCTTGGGTTTTCACCACAAATTCCTTAAAGGTTTTAGCATTTGGAAAAGCAATCTCCACCCCGGGAAGAGAACCTATTACCTCTTTGGTATAGGCAGTTTTATATAAGCACTGCTGAGCCACCTCATTAATGCCTTTTTTACCCATGATGCTCAAATAAATAGTAGCAGCCAAAGCACATAAGGCCTGATTGGAGCAAATGTTAGATGATGCCTTTTCCCTGCGGATGTGCTGTTCCCTTGCTTGCAGGGTCAGTACAAAACCGGAATTGCCCCTCTGGTCCTGAGCTATACCTACTATCCGTCCCGGCATACGGCGGATATATTTATCCTTAACAGCCATAAACCCTAAATAAGGCCCTCCAAAGCTCAAAGGTATTCCCAGGGGCTGTCCTTCACCTACAACGATATCGGCACCCAACTTGCCCGGTGCCTCCAAAATACCTAATGATATCGGGTCAGAAACAATAATTGCCAGGGATTTATTGTCTTGG
Organism: Bacillota bacterium; assembly: GCA_049323895.1. GTDB lineage: Bacteria > Bacillota > Peptococcia > Peptococcales > BICA1-8 > JBMOKT01. The sequence continues at coordinate 3,084 of JBMOKT010000017.1, forward strand.
GCTGTAGTAATAACCTTTTGCAAGTCTTCTATACTGCCAAAGAAGTTAGGATTTTGAAGCACAACAGCAGCTACATCCGAGGATAAAAGGTTATAATAATTCTCTAAATCTGTTACCCCCTGCCTAACAGGTATTTCAGTAATCTCTATCCCTCTGCCCCAGGCGTAGGTTTTAACTACTTCCCTGTATTCCGGATGGACTGAGGAACTAATAAGAATTTTATTTCTCCGAGTCTGAGCAGCAGCTATAATAACGGCTTCCGCTAAGGCTGTGGCACCATCATACATAGAAGCATTAGCTACATCCATCCCTGTCAGTTCACAAATAGCTGTTTGAAATTCAAAAATTGCCTGTAGAGTCCCCTGGCTTATTTCCGGTTGATAAGGTGTATATGCGGTATAGAACTCAGATCTCAGCAGAATATGGTCAATGACTGCAGGACGAAAATGTTCATATGCACCTGCACCCAAAAAGCTGATAAAGTCACCCATATGGGCATTTTCTTGACTTAAACCAGTAACTTCTTTTACCACTGTCATTTCATCCTTGGTCCGGGGGAGCTTCAAGTCTCCCTTGACTCTTATGCCCGATGGAATATCATTAAACAACTCCTCTGTTGAAGAAACACCAATTCTGGCTAACATAGCCTCCCGTTCTTCTTCAGTGTGGGGAACGAAATTCATGTTATTCCTCCTCAATTAACTTTTTATAAGCTTCTACAACTAACAGTTCTTCCTCTCCCCCTGTAATTTCCATTTGTAAAATCCACCCTTTACCATAGGGGTCTTGGTTTATTAGTTCAGGGTTGTCTAGTAATTCTTCATTTACTGCAATTATTTTTCCGCTGAGAGGGGCATAAATGTCGGATACAGCCTTTACCGACTCCACAACGCCCAGACTATCTCCTGCTTCCAACTGTACACCAACTTCAGGAAGCTCTACAAACACAACATCTCCCAAGGCTTCTTGGGCATATTGAGTTATGCCAATCTTTTTGCTTTCCAGGTCAACCCATTCGTGTTCTTTAGTATACTTAAGGTTTTGTGGATACATATGTATATACCTCCTTTATTTATTACCTTTCCTATAGAAAGGTATTTTAACTAAAACAGCCTTGCATGGTTTGTTTCTCACCACTACTTCTACTGTGCTGCCTATTTGGGCATATTCTGAGTCTATTAGAGCTATGCCCAGGTTTTTACCTAAGGTCGGGCTAAAGGAACCAGAGGTGATAAAACCAATTTCCTTCCCATCCAGTAAAATTGCATAACCTTCCCGGGGAATTCCCCGATCAATCATTTCCAAGCCTACTTTTTTTCTGCTCAGTCCCGTCTTTTCTTGTTCAAAAAGGGCGCTTTTGCCTATAAAATCAGCTTCAGCTTTTAAATCGACAAATACGCCTAGTCCTGCTTCTAGGGGAGTGATATCCGGACCCAGCTCATGCCCATACAGGGGGAGAGCGGCTTCAAATCTTAGAGTGTCTCTAGCACCCAGCCCTATAGGTGACAGATTATACCCCGCACCTGCCTTAAGGAACTGCTGCCATAAGGACTGGGCATCATTTGCTTTAAGGTAAATCTCAAATCCGTCTTCTCCAGTATACCCAGTTCTAGAAATGATACATTCCATTCCACTCACATTTCCCTTGACAAAACGGAAATATTTAATTTCCTGTAAATTTAAGGGTGTCAGTGTTTGGAGAATTTCCTCGGCTTTGGGACCCTGGAGGGCTAATTGAGCAGTTTCGTTGGAAATATTGGTTAATTCAATTTCCTCATTTCCCTTTTGCTCATTGACCCACTGCCAATCCTTATCTATATTGGAAGCATTAACTACCAGCCAAAAATTTTCCCAATCGAAACAGTACACTAGCAAATCATCAACAGTTCCGCCATTTTCATAGCAAATAGGAGAATAGAGTACTTTACCCGGTTCAATTTTTTCTAAGTTATTTGTAATCAACCTTTGGATAAATTGGGGAGCACCTTTCCCCCTAACGGCAAATTCACCCATGTGGGAAACATCGAAAAGCCCTGCATGCTGCCTCACTGCATGATGCTCTTCAATGATGCCTGTATATTGGACAGGCATCTCAAACCCGCCAAAGGGAACAATCTTTGCCCCCAATTTGACATGTTCTTCATAAAGGGGGGTTCTTTTTAACTCTGACAAGAATAATCACCTCCGTTAATTTTGGGTCTAGCTTATAATGTAGATACTGTAGCCACTGTAGGTTCTTTATCTACTAGTATTACTTTTTTGGGCAAAATAAAAAACAGAGCAACAAGAAGACAACCTGCCTTGTTACTCTGTCCGGAAACCTGAGAGTTTTACCCCTTTGGTGCCCACAATGGAGCTCTCCAGAGTGTCGTCAGAATGCGGTACTTGTACCTGAGAGATTCCAAATCCCTGGCAAAAAGGATTTGTTGCTCCTTCGGTGTCCATTAAAGGACTCTCCCACATTCATCATCCGAATATTAATTTATTTATTAAAATTATACAAAAGGTTCTGATAATTTATATTCTATTAATCGAAATTAATTCCTGCTAAAAAAACAAATTTATAAAAAATATTTACATCTTAGACAGAATTTCAGATATATCGTCGCAACCGCATTCCACAGGCTTATAGCAATAGCGTTTGTGGTTATTCATATCAACCGTAACAACCCTATGGATAATCCCCTTTTCTACCAATTCCTCAATTATATTTCGGCATTGTCCCTCATGCAATTTGGTTTCAGATACTATGCGTCCAATACAGTTCGCCTGTCCATTATATTTTTTCCACAGGCTGCAAATGGCTTCTAAGACCTTTTTTCTTGCATCGTTCTCCATCTTGACCCCTCCGCTATTAAGGATTATCTAACTTAATAATAATCTATTATCACCAACTAGTAAAGGTTTTCACTAACAAAAGAACCAACCCGGAAATGAGTTGGTTCTTCAATAAAACTATTATTTTAAAACACTGGCACAGCGAACACATAAGGTTGGATGATCACCATCTGCTCCCACATCTTCAGTATATGTCCAACAGCGTTCACATTTTTGCCCCGGAGCCTGTTCAACCTTGATGGCTAAACCTTTAAACTCGGCAGAAACAAAAATATCATCCCCTGACACTACTTCTTGCACAAGAATCAAATCAACCTTAGAAACAATAAATATTCCGGCCAAGTCTTTTTCCACTGTTTTTAGAAACTCATACAGTTCTTGTTCTGCATAAAGCTTAATTGCAGCATTTAAGGAATGTCCTATAACTTTTGCCCGGCGTGCTTCTTCTAGCTGCTTGGTTACCTCTTCCCTAATCGCAAGTATCTTGTCCCACTTAGCCTCTAGTTCCATATCTAAATAACTTTGGTCATAGTGGGGCCAGCCAGCCATCTGTACGCTTAACTCTTTATTCTCCTGGGGAAGATGAGACCAAACCTCTTCGGCGGTAAAGGCAAGTACAGGAGTCAGCATTTTAACTAAGGCTGTACATATTTCGTAAATCACTGTCTGGGCTGCCCGCCGTTCTCTGGAGGCAGGTTTTGATGTATAAAGCCGGTCTTTCACAACATCCAGATAGAACGCACTCATATCCACTGTACAGAAGTTATGGATAGCATGGTAAACCACATGAAACTCGTATTCATCGTAAGCTTTTGTTACCTTATTAACCAGTATAGCCAGCTTTAATAGTGCCCATTTATCTAATTCCGTTAGCTCCTTATACGCAACTTTGTCTTGGGCATAATTGAAATCATAAATGTTGCCTAAAAGATAGCGGAAGGTATTGCGGATTTTCCGATATGACTCTGTCACCTGCTTTAGTATCCCCGGCGAGGCCGCTACATCTGAACGGTAATCAGCGGAAGATACCCATAGCCTCAGGATATCTGCACCCATCTGTTCGATTACTTCCAAGGGGTCAATACCGTTCCCTAATGATTTGGACATTTTTCGACCTTTTTCATCTACTAAAAACCCATGGGTTAATACCGCTTTATACGGTGCTTTTCCTGTCGTAGCAACAGATGTGGAAAGGGAGGAATTAAACCAGCCCCGATGCTGGTCGCTTCCTTCCAAATAAAGGTCAGCCGGCCATACCAGGTCTTCCCTGGTAGTTAATACTGCCTTATGGCTGGAGCCGGAGTCAAACCAAACATCCATTATATCTGTTTCTTTTCTGAATTTGCCCGAGCCGCATTCAGAACATTTTAGTCCAGGTGGAATTAACCCCTCTGCATCCCTGGCAAACCATACATCAGAACCATGTTCTCTAAATAGACCCTTAATATGGGATATAGTCTCATCATTAATAATTTCCTTGTTACATGCCTCGCAAAAGAAAATGGGAATGGGAACACCCCAGGTTCTTTGCCTGGAAATACACCAATCGCCACGGTCAGCAACCATGTTATAAATACGGTCCCGTCCCCAGCTTGGTATAAACTTGACCTTATCAATCTCTGCCAGTGTTTCCTGCCTGAAACCATCGATAGAAGCAAACCATTGTTCCGTAGCCCTGAACATAGTTGGGCTTTTACATCTCCAACAATGGGGATACTGGTGGTTAATGAAGCTGAGATTTAATAAAAGTCCGGCCTTATCCAATTCTTCGGCAATAAGCTTATTGGCAGCATCAGCCTTAATACCGGCGAATTTGCCGGCCTCCTCGGTAAATGTGCCTGTATGGTCTAATGGGGAAAGTACATCCAGACCATAACTTTTGCCTACTTGAAAGTCTTCCACACCATGACCTGGTGCAGTATGGACGCAGCCTGTACCCTGTTCTAAAGTCACGTGTTCTCCCAAAACGACTACCGAGTTGCGTTCCATGAAGGGGTGCTTACATAGAATATTTTCTAAGTCCTTACCTTTAAACTCCTTAACTACCTGGTATTCATCTTCACCTGTCCCGCCGGCAGCCTTCAAGACGGAAGCAATTAATTCTTTAGCCATTAAAAGTTTCTCTTCTCCAACCTTGATGAGCTGATAATCAAAGTCAGGATGAAGAGCAATCGCCATATTAGCCGGAAGGGTCCAGGGTGTAGTTGTCCAAATTAGTACGTAACTGCCCTCTTCCGAAAACTCACCGTTAGCATCAATGACGGGAAACTTTACATAGATGGAAGGCGATTTCTTGTCGTGATACTCTATTTCAGCCTCAGCTAAGGCAGTCTCACACTGGGGGCACCAATGAACAGGCTTTAAGCCCTTATATATAAAGCCTTTTTTAGCCATTTCTCCAAATACGCCTATTTGTTCAGCTTCAAATTCTTTATCAAGGGTTAAATAAGGATTTTCCCAGTCACCCCTAACCCCTAACCTTTTAAACTGTTCCCGTTGAATACCTATATATTTCAAGGCATACTCCTGACAATGCCTACGGAAATTAACCTTATCAATTTCATGCCTGTTAATGCCTAATGCTTTTATTGCCTGAAGTTCTATGGGAAGTCCATGAGTATCCCAGCCAGGGACATATGGTGCATCATAACCATTTTGCGAACGGTATTTTACGATAATATCCTTAAGAATTTTATTAAGGGTATGCCCCAAATGGATATCGCCGTTGGCATAAGGAGGCCCATCATGAAGAATAAATTTTGTCCTTCCTTTGGTATGTTCCTGTACTTTTTGATATATCTTCTCATTTTCCCAGAAACTAAGTATCTCGGGTTCTTTAGCAGGCAAGTTCCCACGCATGGGAAACCCAGTCTGTGGTAAATTGAGTGTTTGTCCATAATCAAATTTTTCCATTTCATTCACCTCATAATAAGAAATAATAAAACTCCCATCCACAAAGGGACGAGAGTATTCTCGCGGTACCACCCTCATAATGGACCAGCCCTTAGGCAGTCCATCACTCGACAAGTCTTTAACGGCAACTACCCGAACAGCGTTACTGAGCTTCACACTGTTAACTCCTGGATGATTTTCCTTTAGTCCTAAATACCCGGCTTACACCGTCCCGGACTCGCTGTAATTCAGCAAAACTAAAGTACTTTCCCAATCAAAGTTTTTTACACTTTGTCTTTCCTTAAAATATAAAACAGCCTGAACAAAAAGTCAACTTGTCCTTTCAACTGCCTTTTTCAACAATAGTAAAAGTTTTTGAAAAACATTGACCCTTATTTCCGAGTCCAAATTGACTTCATCCCCCTCGGGAATAATTACCCTAAGAGCCAATGTAGAAAGACCTTTATTTTTTAATAGTGAAAATAATCCTTCGCAATCAGCATCGAAACAGGACAAACCTTTTACTTCTTCATCTGCTGCATTCTTAGCCAGGATGTTCCCGGCAAATATTCGCAAAGGTTCTTCCTCATCATCCTGCTGGTTTAGAAACAAGTCTAGTAAATGCTGGTTGCTGCCCCGGGGGAAATCGTTTGCTAAAATATCTCCTGTCCGCATATTTCCGGCTATTGGGCTCCCTAGCCCTATCGAAATAACATTGTTAATCCTGCCCTCAGAAATAAGTTCATCTAAAACTTCTCCGAGACAATCTTGATTGTTATGTAACTCCACCAAATAAAGTTCCTTAGTATAAAATTTCCCTTTGTACCAGGTAGAATTAGCGGTAGTATGGGGTTGCAAATCAGACAATGCATTCTTAATGAAGTCACCTGCAACCCTAAAATTTGAAATTATTACAGTTTTCATCCCAGATATGCTCCTTTGTTGCAAGCTATATACCTATTAATAATATTCATAAAGAATATATTTGACAAGTATGCAATTTTCTATCATTTATTCGATATTAGGTTTGACGGCGGCATTCCCTTTCTCCATATATGACCGTTCAGGATTTCCTTCTTCAATCAGTTCCAACTGGGCAATCAAAAACCCTTTGAATTGGGCTTTGAATTGTTGAGCAGTCTTTTGAAGCTCCTTATATTCATTTTTCAATTCAACTATTTTATCTTTTGCATCAGCAATTATTTCTTCTGACCTTTGTTTAGCATTTCTGATAATAAGCTCTGCTTCCTTTTCGGAATTTTTCTTTACTTCTTCCGCCGTTTGCTGTGCCAGAATCATTGTATTATGCAATGTATCCTCTAAATCCCTATAGCGGGAAATATTTTCTTGGAAATTTTCAATTTGGTCTTTAAGGTTTAAATTATCCTTATACAAAAACTCATAATCCTTAATAACTTCATCCAGAAATTCATCTACCTCATCAGGGTCATATCCCCGTAAAGACTTTTTAAATTCCCGGTTATGAATATCCAAAGGTGTTAGCATCATTATACCTCCTTTGATAAATAGTGCCTATTTATTAAGGTAAGATTTCACTTCGTTAGTATTCAAGACTTCGTGCAACAAGTTGCACTAGATTTTTAAACCTAATCTAACGTCAGTGTAATCTTTAATGCAATTAATAATCTAGCGTTAGTGTAATCTTAGTCACTTTTTTTCCTTTACCTGTCATGCAGTATTTCTCAAAAGCCTACCTTTACCTTAACCTTAAATTAAAACCAAATGCCTGGTTTTAATTTACCCATACCGTGTCAAAATGACCTTCAGGCGTCCTTTTTTGGTTTCATTACCCACCTCAGTGATAACTACCCGACCCTTTCCCCGAAAGGAAATAACATCTCCCTGCCTGCAGTGGTAATCCAGGTTTTCAACAACCTGCCAATTTACCTTCACCTTCCCCCCTTTAATAAAGCTGGTTACTTTAGTCCGGGAGAGACCAAAACCACAAGCGGTTATACTATCAAGCCGCAGAGAAGGGACTGTGGTTTGAATAACTTTGCCATCACTGCTAGGGGGTCCCCACTGCTCACCTTCTTTTATTTCAGATGAAAACTCTACACCTTTTATTTTTAACGGATGCAGATAAAAGTAGTCTTTTAGCTCACCGGCGACAATTACTGTAAAACCAGTATCAGCAGGGAAAATATCACCTAACTTTTCCCGTTTAACTCCCTGTCCCAGTAATGCCCCCAGGAAATCCCGATGACTGCATTTAATATATTCCAGATTCCCATGAAATTCCAAAATAGCCACATTAGCCATAGGTGGCTTAGGTTCAATATAATCAGGGCAGATAATAATCCTTTTCCTTTCTACCCCTTCAACACCTCCATAGGCAAGGAAATTAATACCGGAAATTTTACTAAGATACTGGACACCGCAATTAATTAAAAAAGGGTCGGCAAATTCAGTCACCTGGTTTATATGCCGTTCCAATACAATATCCACCTTGTCCTCAATTTTAGCCAGAAATTCTTTAGCTTCATGTGTTAACTTAAGCAAATCCTGTACCCCTTTACAGCAATCTTGCCAGCAGGTCAATTACAATTGACTTCAATAGCTGCAACAGTAAAATAGCTATAATTGGCGATATATCAATTGCCATGCCTCTCATAGGAACCAGCCTGCGGACAGGTGCCAACACTAATTCAGTCACTTCGTAAATAAAACGAAATATTGGATTATAGGGGTCGTGCCTTATCCACGAAAGGAGTACCCTGATAATTACCAGCCAGTACATTACATCAAAAACAATGTCAACAATATCAATTAAATACATGCAAACACCCCATTATTCTTCAGTACTACCTAATTGCCTTGATTTTAAGTAAGACGCTTCTACGGCATCCATAACTGTCGCCCTGAATCCTGCCTTTTCCAAAATATTAACGGCCCTAATGGCGGCCCCTCCCGGAGATGTTACCATGTCCTTTAATTCCCCCGGATGGAGACCGGTTTTCAGCACCATCAACCCTGCTCCTATTACTGTTTGTGCAGCCAGGATATAAGAAGTTTTGCGGGGAAGCCCTATCTGGACTCCTCCATCAGCCAGGGCTTCAATAAACTGATACACATAAGCTGGTCCGCTTCCGCTAAGCCCCGTAACTGCGTCAATAAGATTCTCTGCAATAACAACTGTTTTGCCGACAGATTTAAAAATTTGCTCTGCCAGATTTAAATGTTCTTCTCCCGAATATGTACCAACACTTAAGGCAGTCATTCCTGCTCCAACCAACGCGGGAGTATTGGGCATTACTCTTACAATTGGCACTTCTCCCAGTTTCTTTTCCAGATAGGAGGTTGAAATACCCGCTGCAATAGAAATAATTAACTTGCTTTTATCAGGTAAAACTTTCAAACTATTTAAAACAGGTTTAAAATGTTGAGGTTTGATGGACAAGACAATAATCTGTGCCTTTTCAATAACTTGGTTATTATCCATTGTAGTATAAACATCCAATTCCGAGGCAACCTGAACCAACCTTTGCTCATTTACATCAGAAGTAATTATTTCCTGGGGTGCATAAAGCTCTGATTTTATAACCCCGTACATAATTGCTTCAGCCATAGCTCCTGTTCCGATAAAACCTAATTTATATTGTGACAACTGTTAATATTCTCCCTTCCTGCCAAATTTAGATACCCAATTAAAGACATCTTCCTGTTCTTCCATATAACTGTCTTTCAGTTCTCCGCCGATATCAATATTGGGGGGGACAACAAGGATGATACCCTGGCCTATTTTCTGCATAGTTCCACCAATAGCATATGCAGTTCCCCCGACAAAATCAATTAACCTTTTTCCCAATTCGTATTCAGATTTTTCCAGGTTAACGATAACGGCTTTTTTGCTTTTTAAGTTATCGGCAATCAACTGGGCCTCATCAAAACTCTCCGGCTCTATTACCACCACTTTTACGTTGTCCTTTGTGTGGTTATGAATAGCTACTAACTGCCCTCTTCTTCTTTTACCTTCTTCTAGTTGGGGTTCCTTGTTTATTTCTTCAATTTCTTCGTATTCTTCTTCTCGGTCGAGAAAACCCATTATATCTAAGAATCTGTCAACCATTTTCATCTCTTATCTCCCCTTAAATTAGTATCTTGGTCCAAATATAGCGCTGCCGATGCGGACCATGTTGCTTCCTTCCTCCACTGCTACTTGGTAATCATTTGTCATACCCATTGAAAGATACCTCATTTGGATACCGTCTAATGATAGGCTTTTATGAAATTCAAACAAACGATACAATTCCCGGAAAACCGGTCTGACTTCTTCTGGATTATCCACCTCGGGTGCAATGGTCATTAAACCTTTTATGTTAACCCCAGGGAGGGGAGATATTTCTTTTAGAAAGTATGTCAGTTCTTCTTTTTTTATGCCATGCTTACTTTCTTCTTCTGCAATGTTGACCTGGACAAGGCAGTCTAAAGGCTTGCCCAGGGATTCCATCTTCTTATTTATTTCCTGGGCTAAGGTCAAGCTGTCTAAGGAGTGCACCAATTGAACCTTATCTGTAATATATTTTACCTTATTGCGCTGCAAATGACCTATCAGATGCCATTGGGCATCTGGAAAGGAAGGATATTTTTCCTTTAACTCCTGTACCCGGTTTTCACCAAGAGTTCCATAGCCTTGTTCTAAAACCTGCTGGATTTCTGTGAGGCTGCGGTTTTTGGTGACCACAACCAGGTTGACTTGCTCAGAGGTTCGATTGCTTCTTAACTTAGCCAAATTTATTTCATTAACTATTTTTTTAATATTAGCCGCAATGTTCATAGTTACACCTCCAAGAGCTAATTTATATGCTGTCCCTCTTTTACTAAACCGGGATTTAAAATCACCTCTGTTAGAGGTTCGATTCCTTCTATAATAACATTTTCATCTTCTTGAGCTAAAACTGTTATTGGCTGCCAAAAGACAAATCCTTTTCTGAGCCAATAAACTCCCGGTTCCTCATTTTTAAACACTAGTGCCTTCTCAGGTATTATTATTCCCTCTTTCTTTTCCAAGATAATTTCAATATCTATAATCCTTTCATTAATCAGGCTGTACCATACCTCGGGAACTGCAATCAAAACTTGGGCCGTTTCACCAATACCCGTTAAATCAAGGATTGACCCTGTTATATGCCTTTCTAGCTTGGGAAAAAATAAAGCTAAGGCTTGTCCTTTTTGTAAGGGCTCAGTAAATAATTCAAGTGGAAATTCCAAAAACACTTGCATTCCTTCCAGGTTATTTACCACCTTGCACAGCCTTTTTCCTTTTTCTACCACATCCATTTGACTGTTGTCAATAACCTCTTCTTTTAATTTATTAATTTTCTCTATATCTAATTTTTGCAGTTGACCAGGACGGAAGATTTCCTCCAGTCCATCGGTCACATAAGATACAATACCGGCTGCGGGAGAATACAGTTGTATGGGATCCCCCGACTCCAGTGCAGTCCCTTGGGTAGATTCCACACTTGCTATAGGCATGTTTAATCCCACCCGCTCACCTGGATTAACCCTATTTATTATTCTCCCGCTGACAGGGGAAGTAACTACAATCTCATCCCTTATAATATACCCTTTTATTGGATATTTTTTTTCAATCATACCAACTGTGACAATTTCTGTATTAACCAATAATCCAATGGCTAAATTAAGCAAACCACTGCCAATAAACCAGGCAATTACAAAAAAAAAGAAAAGCTTGTATACTGTTAGTGTCTTTTTTTTTACTCTCTTTCGTTGTATAACTTCAACTTCTTCTGACATATATTTCACACCTTGGTTTATATAGGTTATTTCTCCTTTTTTTCGACAATCAGAATAAGAAATCCTTCTGTAAAAATATAATTTACATAGATGAAAAATTGACCTGGAATCCAGGTCAATTTGCCGACAAATACGCACAAATATCTTCAGCCACTGATGAGGTGGTTCCCTTGCCGCCTAAATCAGGGGTCAAACGTTCCTTAACACTAAGGATATGGAGAATTGCCTGATAAATCCTTTCCGCAGCCTTTTCCTCCTTTAGATGCTGCAGCATCAAAACTGCAGACTGCAACAAGGCTAAAGGATTGGCGATATTTTTGCCGGCAATATCAGGAGCACTTCCATGAACTGCCTCAAAAACACTGTAGTTTTCCCCAATATTGGCTCCGGGTACAATTCCCAATCCTCCTACTAATCCTGCACATAAATCGGATACAATATCACCATATAAATTTGGCAATACAAGCACATCAAAGCGCTGGGGCCTTTGCACCAACTGCATACATAAATTATCAATAATCATTTCCTCATATTCTATCTCAGGAAATTCCTTGCTTACTTCACGGGCGGCTTGCAAAAATAGTCCATCAGAATACTTGAGAATATTAGCCTTATGAACCGCCGTCACTTTTTTTCTGCCCATTTTCCGCGCATAGTTGAATGCAAAAGCCGCAATATCCATAGAAGCCTTGCGGGTTATAATTTTTAAGGCTTCTGCTCTGTCGGGGTTAATCATCTTCTCCAGACCTATATAAAGGTCCTCAGTATTCTCCCTGACAACTACCAAATCTACATCTTTAAATACTGTCTGTACACCCTGCAGGCTCTTAATAGGACGAAGATTGGCATAAAGACCCAATTCCTTGCGTAAAGTAACATTGACACTTTTAAATCCTTTGCCTATGGGAGTAGTTATTGGACCTTTCAGGGCAATTTTATTTTTTTTAACTGAGCTAATTACTTTTTCGGGTAGTGGATTTCCCTCTTCAGCCCATACTTTTTCGCCAGCTTCAACCTGATGCCAATTAATCTTTACCCCGGTACAATCTAATACTTTTCTAACGGCAGCGGTAATTTCCGGACCGATACCATCCCCGGGTATTAATGTTATATTATACATATTCTGCCTCCTAATTATTCCTAATGTAATTCAACAAACCTCCGTGGAGCAGAAAATCATACTGCCGAGCAGAAAATTCTGCCTTAACCTTGAACGAATATTTCCCATCTACTTCAATTTCCCAAATTTTATTACAGCTTTGCAAGTTCTTGCGGATACCCTTACTATCTATTATGCTGCCTACCTGAATTTTTTCGTAATCATGAACATCAACAAAGCTGAGGGGGATAATACCCATGTTGATAAGGTTATCAAAATGGATTCGAGCAAAGGATTTAGCTATGACCAGCCTGATTCCAAGGTAACGGGGCACCAGAGCAGCATGTTCCCTGCTTGAACCTTGTCCGTAGTTTTCTCCGGAAATAATAACACCTTTCTGGGCTTCCCTGCATCTCTGGGGGAATTGGGCATCAATCCCGGTAAAACAGTAGTCTGCCAAATAGGGAATATTAGAACGGTAAGGCAGTAGTTTGGCATGAGAGGGCATGATATCATCAGTATTGATATTATTCCTGGTTTTTAATACCACTTCTGCTTTAATATAATCTTCCATTTCATCATACCGGGTCAAGGGAATAATATTAGGACCCCTTACCACCTCAACACTTACTCCATCGACAGGGGGAAAGATCAAAAGGCTATCATTAACTGTATATTTTTCAGGCATAGCAACATTGATGGTTTCTTCCCACCTCCGGGGATCGGCAATAACACCCTTGACGGCTGAAACTGCTGCCGTTTCCGGACTGACTAAATAAACCTGGGCATCACTTGTGCCACTGCGTCCGCAAAAGTTCCTATTATTAGTTCTTAAGGAAATTCCCCCTGATTCAGGTGCCTGACCCATTCCTATGCACGGACCGCAGGAACATTCTAAAATCCTGGCGCCGGCATTAATTAAATTCACTAAAGAACCGTTCTCAGCCAGCATGGTCAATACCTGCTTGGAACCGGGAGATATGACAAGGCTTACATCAGGATGGATGGGGTTATTTTTTAAAATTTCTGCCGTCTTCATCAGGTCCTGATATGAACTGTTGGTACAACTGCCTATCACCACCTGTCTCACAGGGGTTCCCTCTAAATCCTTAACGCCTACCACATTATCAGGGCTGTGGGGCTTGGCAATTAAAGGCTCTAATCTACCAAGATCAATAATTATTTCTTCATCATAGGAAGCCCCTGGATCTGCCTGCAGTTCTTGCCAGCATTCTTCCCGTCCCTGGGCTTTTAAAAAATTTTTTGTCTGTAAATCACTGGGGAAGATAGAAGTGGTCAACCCTAGTTCTGCTCCCATATTGGTTATGGTGGCCCGTTCAGGAACGGTAAGCCCGGAAACGCCGTCACCTGTATACTCAAAAATTTTCCCAACTCCACCTTTAACGCTAACCCTTCTTAAAAGCTCTAGAATTATGTCTTTGGCACTTACCCATTTGGGAAGGGTGCCCTGCAGATTAATACTGCAAATTTTCGGCTTTTTAATATAGTAAGGATGACCTGCCATAGCTGCTGCTACATTAAGACCCCCAGCCCCGAAAGCCAGCATGCCTATCCCGCCGGCAGTTGGGGTATGGCTGTCTGAGCCGATAAGGGTTGCACCAGGAATGGCAAACCTTTCCAAAAACACTTGGTGACAAATGCCGTTTCCTGCCTTCGAAAATACTATTGAATGCTTTGCAGCTACAGTCTGCAAATAACGGTGGTCATCAGCATTCTCAAAACCTGTTTGCAAAGTATTGTGGTCCACAAAGGCTACTGAAAGCTTAGTATTTACCTTAGGAATCTGCAGGGCTTCCAACTGTAAATAAGCAAGAGTCCCTGTAGAATCCTGGGTTAGTGTATAATCAATTTTCAAAGCAAGTTCACAACCGGTTTCCCCTTGATGAACTGCCGTCTGATATTTTTGAAATATCTTTTCCACCAGGTTCAAAGCCATTTTTAAAGAGACCCTCCTTTAATCTTTTCCTCCAAATACTCCTCATAGATATAGACCAGTTCCTTGTCAAAAAGAGGTCTCTTTAAAGAAATTGATGCCTCCCTAACCCTCTCCAGGATATCCTGTGCCTCTTGGTCTGATATTTCCGTGCTGTATTCCCTGAATTTTTGTTTGATGCCCGCTGTTCCGGAATGCTTACCTATGACAATCTGCCTTTGCAGACCTACTTCCCCTGGTTCGAAAACTTCATAGGTCTGGGGGTGCTTGAGGGTACCATCAGCATGGATCCCCGATTCGTGGGCAAACATATTGGTGCCAACAATAGCCTTCCAAACAGGCAGTTCCCTATTGGAGGCCTGGGAAACATAACGGGAAAGTTCCAGGAATTTGGTAGTATTTAGGTTCATTTCGTATTTAAGCAGGTGTTTTAATGCCATAGCCACTTCTTCTAAGGCTGCATTACCAGCCCTTTCGCCTAACCCATTTACAGTAACACCCACATGAGTTGCTCCGGCCATTATACCTGCTATTGCATTAGCAGTTGCCATCCCAAAGTCATCATGGGTATGCATTTCGATGTCAATATCAACTGCTTCTTTTAATGATTTTATCCTCTCGTAGGTTTCCAGCGGATTCAGAATCCCAACAGTATCACAATATCGCAGTCTGTCCGCACCCGCTTTTTTGGCTGCTGTGGCAAAGGACACCAGAAAATCAAAATCTGTACGGGAAGCATCTTCTGCATTAACGGAAACATACATTCCATATGACTTGGCATAATTGGCCGCCTCTACCATACTCTTGATAACCTTTTCTCTGGTAGAATTCAGTTTATGATTAATATGGATGTCTGAAGTAGATATGGAAATAGCTACTGCATCGACCCCGCATTTAATAGATTCCTTAATATCATTGATAACTGCCCTATTCCAAGCCATGATACTTGCCTTGAGATTGCAGTTGGCAATTTCCCCGATTGCCTCCTGTTCTTCCCCACCCATTACAGGTATACCTACCTCTAACTGGTCTACTCCTAAATTGTCCAGCATTTTTGCAATTTGTATCTTTTCCCTTTTCGCAAAAACAACACCGGCTGTCTGTTCCCCGTCCCTTAAAGTCGTGTCAACAAATAAAATTTTCTTTTTCATAATATCTCTCCCCCTTTTATTAAGTTGCGCTGTAGCCAAGATTTTTGGAAATTAGAGTAGCACCTTCGATGACAAGCTTGATATATTTTCTGATGTTTTCACCGGTGTAGCGAGAATCAAGACCAGAAATGCTGATTGCGGCTATAACATCCCCATTATGATTTCTGATAGGAGCGGATACCGATGCTACTCCAAGCTCACGTTCTCCTCTTGAAAAGGAAAAACCTTGTCTCCTAATGTTTTTTAACTCATCCTTTAAGATATCAGTATCAACAATGGTATTTTCGGTAAAAGGTGTAATATTGGACTCCGTTATGATTTTCGTAATTTCTTCGTCCTTTTGAAAAGCAGTAAGCAGCTTGCCCGAAGCGCCGCAAAACAGGGGTAATAAATCACCAATGGATGATATTCTTCTTAAAACATTGAAGCCTTCAACCTGTTCAATGCACACCCGGTAAAGATTCTTCTTAATGTAAAGATTAATGGTTTCACCGGTTTTATCCCTTAAGTCAGTCATTATGGGAAGCGCCACATCTTTCAAATCATAATTTTTTAAAGCGAAATTTGATATTTTTATCAATTTAAGCCCCAACTGGTACTTGCCGTTTAATTCATTTTGCTCAATAAACCCCTTTTTTTCTAAGGTTGAAATCAACCTGTAAGCGGTACTTTTGGGCAAATCTAATTTTTTGCAGATTTCCGGCAGGGTAAGCTGGGGTTTTCCTTCAGTAAAAGCAAAAACAATGTCAATTGCTTTTTCAACTGATTTTACAGTATCTAACTTACTCTCCATGTATAAAGCCTCCTTTTCTTTTACTCCCGCATTGCGGGACTCATCATCCGTATTGCGAGTTTGATTTATAATATTCAATAAACATGCAGAAACTCCTCCTTTTTCGTAAAAGTATACAGTATTTTTAGTGGCTAGTTGTTAGTTGGCTAGTGGCAAATAAAAGAAGTGACTGGTTACTGATTACTGGAATTTGGTTAAGTATGAAAGTTTGTGAGTGTGTTAGATTATGCTAAACTAGGTTATTAATTAACATTAAAGATTACGCTGCGCTAGATTAAGGCTTTTTAATCTAGTGCAACTTGTTGCACGAAATCTTTAATCTAACAAAGTGAAATACTATTTTCTGCAGCACTGTAGCATGGACATGCAGTATTTCCCTTAAGCTTAAGCAGGTAGAACTGTAGAAATAAAAAATCAGCCCGCGTAGGACTGATTTTTATAATTTATAATTTTTCCCTTAACCTTATCCTGTCATGCCGTATAACTCTGGGGCTTGCCTAGCCTTGGGCTATTTCCCTTCCAGGTATTCTGCATAAAGTAGAATAAGTTCCTTATCAAAAAGAGCACGCTTTAAAGAGACAGTCGTCTCCCTTATTTTACTTAAAAATTTTTGTGCATCTTCATCACTGATTTCAGTGCCGTATTCCCGGAACTTCTGTTTAACGGCGGCGGCACTGGAATGTTTGCCTATAATTATCTGCCTTTCCAGGCCAACTTCTTTAGGATCAAATATGTCATAGGCGTGAGGGCTCTTGGAGATGCCATCACTGTACCGACCCGAGTGGGTAAACATATTGGAGCCTACAACAGCTTTCCAGGAAGGAACTTCCCGGTTGGAGGCTTGGGCAACATAATCGGAGATTTCCCTAAAACGAGTTGTATTGAGGCTTACTTTGTAATCCAAAACATATTTAAGGGCCATGGCAACTTCTTCTAAGGCAGCATTTCCTGCCCTTTCACCTAAACCATTAACGGTAACATTAACGTGGGTGGCACCTGCTGCCACACCAGCCACAGCATTGGCAGTAGCCATTCCAAAATTATTATGAGTATGCATCTCAATATCAATATCCACAGCTTGGATAAGGGTTTTTATTCTCTCAAATGTAGTAATAGGGTCTAATAATCCGACAGTATCACAGTAACGAAGCCTGTCAGCCCCTGCTTCTTTCGCGGCTTTGGTAAATCTCACCAAAAAATCCATATCTGTTCGGGAGGCATCCTCGGCACTAACTGATATGTATAAACCATATGACTTGGCATGGCTGGTTGCAGCTACCATATCATGGACTACCTGGGATGGAGTGGACCCAAGCTTGTTAGCTATATGGATATGGGAGGTGGGTATAGAGATTGCAACAGCATCTACACCAGATCTGATAGATGCTTCAATATCCTCGATATTAGGTCTATTCCAGGCCATGATGCTGGCCCGATGATTGGATTCAACCACCTGTTTAATGGCCTCTAATTCATCTCCGCCCATAACAGGAATACCTACCTCAATCTGGTCAACTCCAATTTCATCCAGCATTTTGGCAATCTGCACCTTTTCCCGCAGGGCAAAAACTACGCCTGCAGTTTCTTCTCCATCCCTCAGAGTAGAATCTACAAAAGTGATTTTCCTTTTCATAATTATCCTCCTTTCTTTCCTAAACATGCTTAGTATTTCTATTATATAACAAACAATATTTTTTTGAAATAATTTCTAATCAAGGATGTTTTTGAAAAAAGTTAGGCCGGCAGTATACCGGCCCTACATTATTTCCAAAGGTACTAAGATATGTTTTTCATGGTCACATCCCCCGCAATTAAAGAGATGAATGCAGTTATCGTCGGACTCTTGCAAAATCGGAATATCATCCTGTTCCTCATAAGGGCTGTAGGGTGCATAATAATCCTCAATTCTCCCTAAATCATCCATTACCTGTTCACAATTATCACATATTTCCCCAATGCTTACAAAGCCGTTACAAACAGGACAGCCAAACTCCATAAAGCTTTTCATCCTCCCTAAGGTTATGATAGCTTAAGTGTTCCATAATTAGGCAAAGTATATCCAGACAAATATTTCTATTTTAATCGTCCTTTAACATAATTAGTCCGGCCAGCCTACCTGTTTTTCCGCTATAGTAACGATAAGAAAAGAGTAGTTGAGGATTGCAAAAAGTACAAATTTGGGCAACACTAATATTCGCGTCCGTTAAGCCTGCCTCCAGTAATTGCAAACGGTTTGCTTCCCATAGATTTAATTGGGCCTTGCCCTCCCCGGTGAAATTTAGAATTTTGGTCCATAGTAAGTGGCTCTCCTGAATTTTTTCTATAACCGGTTGGTCAACTTCATAATGACAAGGTCCGATGGAAGGACATATGCCTGCTAAAATATTACCAGGATTGGAGTTAAAAGACTCCTTCATTTTTTCTACTGTTTTTGAGGCAATTTTTGCAGCAGTGCCCTTCCAACCGGCATGAATCACAGCAATGGCCTTTTGTACCGGATCCAGGAGCATAATAGGGACGCAGTCGGCATAAAAAGCAATTAAGGCTACACCCGGTTCATTTGTTATCAATGCATCTGTCTCCTTAATAACAGTTTCCTGTTCTAATGCGCCTTTACCACGGTCCAGCTTGCCTGCATTATAAATATTATCCCCGTGAATCTGGTCAGCGGCAACTATATTTTCTGAAGGGATGCCAACGGCTTGGGCAAAAATTTTTCTGTTTTCCTTCACCTTCTCAAAATTATCCCCGCAATGGAAAGCAAGATTTAAGGAATCATAGGGTGTGTCACTCCTTCCCCCAATACGGGTGCTGAATCCATGCTTTACCAAGCCTGTTTCTGCAAAGGTAGGAACAATATAATATTTAACTCCGTTTTTTTCCACTAATTGAAAAGCTCCGATTATGAACACCTCCCAATTTCCCTGCTTTAATACTATACTATAGTATAGTATTAAATTTGCTAAATAATTAGGGAGGTAAAAATTTCCATTTACCTCCTCTAAACTTAGACCTATTGTTACGCATATTTAATTTGGTTATTGAAGGTTTTTAAAACAACGCTGTCCCCAGCAAAGGAGCCCGCTAAGTCTATAATGCGCTGGTTGAGGGAACCCTTGAAAAATAAGGAAATATCCTTTTGGGCTTCAATATAGGGACCATCCACAAGGACATCCACCAGTTGAAGTATGGGCAAGTCCTTCACTTCCTCAAAAAGGTATCCTGTGTATAACCAAATATTAAGTTCCGGTCTTCGTTTTTTAAGATAAGTGATTACCTTCAGCAGGTTTTCATGCTGCAATAGGGGATCCCCCCCCGAAAACGTAATTCCGTTATGCCGGGGGGATACTTTTCTTAATATTTCCTTGGCCAGATCCCGTTCTTCAATCTCCTTACCACCATAAGGGTCAAGAAGTTCTTGGTTATGGCAGCCTGGGCAAACTCTGGGGCAGCCCTGGAGAAAAGTCACTACCCTAATCCCCGGACCGTCAACTATAGAATCTGTCAATATATCAGCATATCGAATCATGTTAGTTTTCCTCCAACTTAACCAAATTCCAGTCACCCGTCACCAGTCACTTGTTTTACTAGCCACCAGCCACTAACAACTAGCCACTGACCATAAAAATTAACCTATTAGGTTAGTCACATATGCTTAACCCTGTTTTTCTCTTCAGCCTTTTTAGCATCATTAAATAAGTCCAAAGTTGAAAGATAGCCCGTTATCCTTCTCACCCTACTTATCCTGCCCTCGGTTCCGCAGGCGGGACAAACTTCCGTATCAATGACCCCGTTGAAACCACATTCCTTGCAAACATCTACAGGGAAGTTAACGGCAGCATAACCCATTTCCGCTTCATACATGGCATGGATAATATTTTCAAAGGCTTCTAAATTATTAGTAGGCGCAGAAGGCAACTCTACATAGGAAATATGCCCCGCATTGCACATTTGGTGATACGGTCCCTCAATGTTAATTTTTTCAATAGCACCAATTTTAAAATCTACCGGTATGTGAAAGGAGTTTGTATACCATTCCTTATCAGTAATACCAGGGAGTTCTCCAAAAAGCTTTTTATCTTTTGCTACAAATTTCCCGCTTAAACCTTCAGCCGGGGTAGCCAGAAGGGAGAAGTTAAGTTTATATTTTTGAGTGGCTTCATCACATTTTCTGCGTAAATGTCCGACAATGGAGAGCCCCAAAGCTTGCGACTCCTTGCTTTCGCCGTGGTGTTTCCCCGTTAAGGCCTTCAATGCTTCCGCTAAGCCAATAAAGCCTAAGCTTAAGGTACCATGCTTGAGAGCTTCTTCAATACAGTCATCAGCAACTAAATTTTCACTGCCCATATAAAGCTTTTGTCCCATTAAGAAAGGAAAGTCTTTTACTTTCAACCGCTTTTGAAAATCATAGCGGGTCAGGAGCTGCTTAATGGTCAGTTCTATTACTTTATCCAAGCTGCTCCAGAATTCGGATAAATCTCCCTTGGATTTAATGGCTAAACGGGGCAGATTTATGGTAGTAAAAGAAAGGTTGCCTCTCCCATCGGTAACTTCTGGTCCATTTACATTTCCGATGACACGGGTCCTGCAGCCCATATAAGCTACTTCATCTTCGTATACGGCATTGAAAGCGGAATCCTGGAAAGAAAAGTTAGGGAATAATCTTTTGCAGGCAACTTTCATGCTCAAAAGAAATAAGTCATAATTGGGGTCTTCAGGGTCATAATTTATACCGTCTTTAATTTTAAAACAAATATTAGGGAAAATTGCAGCCTCCCCCTTGCCCAGACCCTTCTCGTAAGCTTTCAAAAGCTTCTTTGTTATCATTCTTCCGCCTCTGGACGTATCAGTACCAAGATTTATAGAGGAGAAGGGCACTTGGGCACCTGCCCGGGAATGCATTGTATTCAAGTTATAAATGAATCCTTCCATAGCCTGATAAACTTCATCTTCTACCTGTTCCTGAACTATTTCACTTATTTTTCCATCATCACTTTCTAAACCAAGGGACGCTAAAGTATCCCTTAGCATTCTTTCCTGACGGATAAACTCTTTTTCCACATACAAACCCATATCCCTGTCAAAGAAAGCAAAAGATTGCCCTCCATGGTGGTCATTCTGGTTGCTTTGCATTATTATGGCTGCTAAAGCCGCTGCGGTCTTAATGCCTTTAGGGGGTCGGATATAACCATGTCCGTTATTGAATCCCTCTTCCAAAAGTCTTCGCAAGGGAATCTGCAGGCAGGTGGTAGTTTTGCCATACCAGGCTAAATCATGTATGTAGATATCCCCATTAATATGGGCTTCTGCCTGTTCAGCAGGAATAACTCGTTTTAAGTAATAGTCTTTGGAGGCAATCTCCGATATCTGCAGGACCTTAGCCGAGGGGGAATTGCCTACATTAGCGTTTTCCCTGCTGGTTTCCCTAAGAACTTCTGCAACAGCGTCCATTAGCTCCGATCTGGTTTCCCTAATTCTTGTCCGTCCATCCCTGTATAATATGTAAGCCTTTGCCGTTCTAGCATGCCCTTTCTCTATTAATACTTTTTCTACAGCATCCTGGACATCCTCCACAGTAAAGACATGACCATTGAACCTTTCCTTTAAATAACGCAAAACATCAATGGTCAATTCCATGGCTGTCTGCTTATCTTCACCACCTACAGACTTAGCCGCCTTAAAGATGGCATCGGTTATCTTTCCTTCGTTGAAACCAACTTCCCGCCCATCCCTTTTGCGAATACTTGTAAACATCTTCTATTCCCTCCTATTACCTGTCCGTAAGAGACCTTCAATCTCTTTTATAAACGTATTAATATCCTTAAACTCCCTGTATACGGAAGCAAATCTAACATAAGAAACCTCATCCAATTCCTTTAGCTTGTCCATAACTAATTCACCAATCAAGGAAGAACTCACTTCCCTTTCCATACGGTTTCTAATATCCCTTTCAATTTCCTCAGTAACCCTTTCTAAAGCACGAGAAGAAACAGGCCTTTTCTCACACGCCTTAATTAAGCCATTTAAGATTTTGGTGGTTTCGAAAACTTCCCTCTTGCCATCTTTTTTAACTACTAATAAAGGTACATCTTCAATCTTTTCGTAGGTAGTAAACCTTTTAGAGCATTCCCCACATTCCCTGCGACGCCTAATGGAATTTCCTTCGTCTGCAGAACGTGTATCCAAAACTTTGGTGTCAAAAAAACCGCAAAATGGACAACGCATTTTGTTTCACTCCCATTAATAAAATTAGGGGCAAGTAAACTTTGGGTAGATTTTTTGGAAAAGTTTTTTAGAAATCTTAGAGGGTTTTTCTGCCTGCAGCTAGAACATAGATTGTATGTATATAGAGTAAAAACACACAAATGTCACTATATTTAGTGACATTTACTATTTTATACTACTATATTTAGTATGTCAAACCATAATTTTACAGAAACCAAAAACAAAAAAGCGCCTCATGGCGCTTTTTTCTCAGAAGCAGATGCATCCCTATATGTTCACCTTCATTGAATGCTTGCCTTATCCTAAGCCTCAACCTAGACCTTAACCTAAAACCGCCTTGGCGGTTTTAGAGTTCCGCCTTTCTAACCCACTCTTCATTTTTATCCCTTCTAGGTAATTCAGTAAATTGTATTGCTTCTACCAGGATAACATCTATCCCAATTCTGATTATTTTTTCCCAGGGCACAATATAATCTTCTTTTTTATTGAAAATATTAAGGAACCTGCTGGCACCAGGAAGAATTAAAGCGGTTATTCTGCCTGTCTCCACATCAATATCGATATCCTTAATTGGTCCTAAACGTCTCCCATCAATTACATTAATTATTTCCCGTTCTTGCAAATCCGAAACTTTAGCAAGCATGAGTACCCCTCCTTATAGATGGACAATATATGTATATGTGCAGTTGCAGTTTTAATGACAAAAAAATAAACCAGGCGAAAGAACCTGGTTGTATATGCAGTCAATTATCTAAATTATTCTCCAAACCCCGGAAAAAAGTTGGAGGAAATTATGCCAAATCCGTTTAGGGGCGCCTAATGGTTCATTACTTTTTTCCTTAGATATTTTTGAATTTAAAGTTGGTACCGTCTTCTCATCTAAAACTAAAGACTTTTCAACTTTTTTTACCCAATCGCCATGACAGATTGGAGGATAAAGAACACACCACCAATTGCCTCCTTTTCCTTCTCCAATTATTATCTTTAAAGCCATGTATTCACCAGCAGGCAAGACCAGTGAGTTACTATATCTGCGCGCAGGAAACCTGCTTTTTCCCAATTCAATTTTTACTTTGTAGTTAAAGCCTTTATTTTCAATGTATTTTTCGATATGTTTTTTTTGCGCTCTGCTATTTTTGTTAATATAAGAGGAGACCTGATTTATGTTTTTAAGCTCCTTTAATTCAGCCATCTCCCTGAGTACTAAGTCCCTTATTTCTAATTTAAGGTTTTGATCTTCAGGACTGTCAGAATTTGCAATTATATGTAGGCGAATGATATCCTTCTCGACTTCATCGGCAATCAAGGGCTGATTTAAGCTCAAACTCAAAAATATCAAAAAAACAATTGCGCTAAGCTTTAACTTCAAATTCAACACCCCTTTACATATGCTTTCGCATATGGGTTAGGGCTGCCTTTTCTAATCTGCTGACCTGAGCCTGAGAAATACCGATTTCATCAGCTACTTCCATTTGGGTTTTGCCGTCAAAAAATCTTAAAGTCAATATCAGCCTTTCCCGTTCATTAAGCTTACGCAAGGCCTCTTTGACAGCAATACTCTCCAGCCAGCTTAGATCTGAGTTTTTTTCGTCTCCTACTTGATCCATTACAAAAATAGGGTCTCCCCCGTCATGATAAATAGGCTCAAATAATGATACCGGCTCCTGGATAGCATCTAAGGCAAATACAATTTCCTCCCTGGGCAGTTTTAGCTCCTCGGCAATTTCAGTTATGGTGGGTTCTTTAGAATGTTTATTGACTAGGGAATCCCTGACCTGCAATGCCTTATAGGCAATATCCCTTAAGGATCTGCTTACCCTAATGGGGTTGTTATCACGCAGATATCTCCTTATTTCACCAATAATCATAGGGACCGCATATGTTGAAAACTTAACATTTTGGCTTAAGTCAAAATTGTCTATAGCTTTCATCAAACCTATACACCCTACCTGAAATAAGTCATCCACATATTCACCCCTATTGGTAAACCTCTGGATGACGCTTAATACCAAACGTAAGTTTCCTTGGATTAACTTTTCTCTGGCTTCCTCATCATTGTTAGCTTGAAGGTTTTTAAACAATTCTCTCATTTTCACGTTAGATAATACGGGTAATTTTGCAGTGTCAACTCCACAAATTTCTACTTTGTTTATTATCAAGCCATTTACCCCCTAAGTTCAGAGCTTATTTTAGTTATTGCCTTGGGAAGGGTTGATTATTCCAGGCAAAGGATAAAAATGGCTAAAATGGTTAAAGTCCTTTCATTCGGAGATTTGTGAATTTAGTAAAAAAACTTCAAATTGAATTTCTTTAGTGCCCAGTGGGGGGTGTCAGGGGACGGTTCTCTGTCACGGCTTGCGCCGAAGGGCGTGACAGAGAACCGTCCCCTGACACCCCCGACACCATAAATAAATACGACAAAACGGGCTTACGCCCGTTTTACTCCATCCTTTGTATTTCTTTTTTCAGTCGTTTAATTATCCTTTTCTCCAATCTTGATATATATGACTGGGATATTCCTAGAAAATCAGCAACCTCCTTTTGTGTCTTTTCCTGCCCCCCCACCAGTCCGAACCTTAACTCCATTATTTTCTTCTCCCGGGGATTTAATTTTTTCATAGCTGAATTTAAAAGTTTCTTATCTACTTCCTCCTCTAAGGATTTATAAATAATATCATTCTCTGTACCAAGCACATCACTAAGCAGGAGTTCATTTCCATCCCAATCAATATTTAACGGCTCATCAAAACTGACCTCTGATTTCGTTTTGTTGCTTCTTCGCAAATGCATTAAAATTTCATTTTCAATACACCGGGATGCATAGGTAGCCAATTTGATTCTTTTTACAGGGTCAAAGGTATTAACAGCCTTAATTAGACCAATAGTTCCTATGGAAACCAGGTCTTCTATGCCGATTCCTGTATTTTCAAATTTGCGGGCTATATAAACCACTAAACGTAAATTTCTTTCGATTAGGATACTTTTAACGTTAGCATCGCCTGCCTCCAGGCGCTCTAACAAAAGTCCTTCCTCATCCTGGGTCAGAGGTGGCGGCAGAGCCTCGCTGCTGCCCACATAAAAAATGTCTTCAGAAAGTCCTAGTTTCTTTAAAAGCCTTAAAAAAATAATTTTAAAATTTATCTTCCATCTTATTAATTGACCTTCTTGAATCAAAGATGTCCACCTCCGTTTATTTTGTCTTACAAAATTTCGCTGCAATACTATTCACCATTAAGCATATCCGGATGAATTAAAGCTTGGTAAGAACCCTGGGAGCACAACCTTAAATGATATATCCCTACAACAATCTTGGTATTGATAATTCGGTTTTCACCATCCCTAATCATTACTTTATCAGGCTTAAATCCAATCAACATTCCATTTTGATTCCCTAACGAGGAAAAGGGAATCAGTCTTAGCCTGGTTTGCCATTTATCATCCGAAAAAACACTTAACTGTTGGTCCAAAGGGGGTATTTCCTTCCTGCCCAGTATTTTCTCTAGTACCGGAGGCAAAACTGCGGCTAATTTTTTATACTCAATAACCATTACAGGTTCTTTACTGATAGGGTCAACTAACTGATTGCCTGTATCCACTAATGCATCAAAATCTATTAATTCACCAAAAATTTCTAAAGTACCTTTGACCAGCCAAGGTCCTTGATGTAAATTACGCCTTACGTAGCTGGCACCCCAAATTCCTAATATTATGGCAACTGCCAGCCCGACTAAGAGCCAGGCAGTCCTAAAATCAATTACATTCACCGCAATACCGTTCCACGTTTCAATAATATTTGGATTTGTATCAAACAGATACATGGATCCTAAAACCGCCCCACCCATGATGAATGAAACTAAATAAAAATAGGCGGCAGATTTTAAGAACCGCCTAAAATTGTAAAATCCATAAGCTGCCAGGAGCATTAGTATAGAACAGAATATTTTGGCAAAAACGGTACTTAACATAGTAAGTTGCGGTAAAAATATAAGTACAGCGTAACCAGCACCAATAAATGCACCAAAACACAATCTGGTGAAGGTTGTCCCTAACTTTCCAAGTTTTGCTGCCGCCCAGAGAATAAAGAAATCCATAGTGAAATTTATAAGAAAAACTAAATCAATGTATACGTTAACATCGGGCGACACCAAACCACCCCCGCTTCAATTTTTTCAGGGAGAAGCTTCCTCTTAACATTATAAACCATCTTCTTCCAGAAACATGTCATTTTTTGCGAAATTTAACTTTAGTTCAATTTATTTCCATTTGGGGCTAAAGAATTACACCCTCTAGGGGGTGTAATTTGCCGACTACTTATAAGTAATATTGACATTTGTATACTCAAACAAATCAACAGCCATAGCAGCTAACTCTTGGCTTGATGATGAGATTTCCTGACAGGATTTCACTTGTTCTCGGACATTATTATCCATACCTATGCAGCTGGATTCTACGGTCTTTACAGTTTGCTGAATTTGTTGGATAATTTCAGATATTTTCTTTACTGCTATGTTGCTGTCCGCGGCTAATTTCCTCACTTCATCAGCAACCACTCCAAAACCTCTGCCATTTTCACCAGCCCGTGCCGCTTCAATGGCTGCATTTAATCCTAAAAGATTGGTTTGATTGGCAACTTTTTGAATAAAGCTAATTATTTGATCAGTTTCTGCGACCATTTGGCTGGCCTTTATTGTCAGTTGGGTCAGCTCTTGAGCAATAACCGACAATTCATATGATTGGGCATTAAGGTTTTGAATTGATGCAGATATTTGCTGGCTGGAACTGCTTAGATCGTTGGCAGCTTGGCGGATAAAATCTTTTTCATCGGTTGTTTCCAGGGTAACTACCGCACCCACGGCATTACCACTTTCATCCAGCACAGGACAAGCGGTGGCAATGTAGGGTATACCAAAGGGAGAGGTCTCTTTGGTAAATTCATTAACTATCCTTCTTTTCTCTTTAATACATTTAGAGACTGCAGTTCCTTCAGCAATCTTTTCCCCAGCCTGTCGCTTTAAGTCAAGTTTCTTACTGGGAATATATGCTAAATAACGGTCATCTTCTACTACCGCTATTCCCATATCAGCAGAAGTAATATCATTTAAGTGGGGAGCAATGGCAAGAAAATTCCTTAGTAATTCACGACCCTTACTTTTACTTTGGTCCAACCCTTGATACCCCCTTTACAGTTTTACTAAAAGATACCAATGTTTAGAAAAACACGGCTTGCGCCAAGCCTTTGGCGGCTGCGGAAAAGTTATGCTCCCTTATAAGTATTAAAAAGCCGAAACTGCAGCCATTAAAGCCACACCTCGGCTAAAGCAGTATATTTGCTTCTATAGAACAGCTCCACCATCAACACATAATACCTCTCCGGTAACAAATGCCGCTTCATCAGAAGCCAGATACAAATACGCATTAGCTATATCTTCAGAGGAACCCAGCCTTCCCAATGGAGATTTTGCCTTTAGCATATCAATTACTTTTTCCGGTACACTGTCCAGCATGGGAGTCATTGTATATCCAGGAGCAACCGCATTAACTCTGATACCTTTTCTGCCCAGTTCTTTTGCCCAGGTTTTAGTCATGCCAATCACGCCCCACTTAGTTGCAGCATAATTGGTCTGTCCAAAGTTGCCATAAACTCCTACGATGGAACTGGCATTAAGAATAACTCCGCCTTTTTCCTGTTCTGCCATTACCTTGGCCGCAGCCTGTCCGCAATTGTATACACCCTTTAAGTTTACGGCGATAACCTTATCAAATTGTTCTTCAGTCATTTTCAGAAGCTGGGCGTCTGCAGTGATGCCTGCGTTGTTAACCAAAATATCAATTTTCCCAAATTTATCCAGAGTTTTTCGAATCATTTCATCCACATTTTCCCCATTTGTTACGTCTACAATCAGACCTAAAGCTTCCTGTCCCAATGCCTGAATTTTTTGAGTAACTTCCGCAATATTCTGCTCATTGACGTCTGCTACAACAACATTAGCCCCCTCCTGGGCAAACCTAACAGCTGTAGCCTCACCAATTCCTCTTCCACCACCCGTTACTATTGCAACCTTATCCTTTAACCGCATGTTGTACCCTCCTTTTTATGTTATTATCTTTCAAATAAGGCAGCCACACCTTGCCCCCCGCCTATACAAAGGGTGGCCAATCCTTTCTTTGCATCCCTTTTTTGCATTTCATACAAAAGGGTTACCAGGATTCTTGCCCCGCTGGCACCAATGGGGTGACCTAGTGCAATAGCGCCACCATTGACGTTAACCTTATCCATATCAAACTCTAGTTCTTTGGCTACCGCCAGAGACTGGGCAGCAAAAGCTTCGTTAGCTTCAACAAGATCCAAATCGGAAATTTGCCAGCCTGCCTTTTTCAAGGCCTTACGGGAGGCATCCACAGGTCCAATGCCCATAATTGCAGGGGCAACTCCAGCCGATGCTCCTGCCACAAAACGGGCTAGGGGCTCAACTCCCAGTTCCTTTGCTTTTTGAGCCGTGGAGACAATTAATACAGCAGCGCCATCATTTATTCCCGATGCATTTCCTGCAGTAACCGTTCCATCCTTTTTAAAAGCCGGTCTTAGTTTCGATAGTGCTTCCACAGTAACTCCAGCCCTTGGAAATTCATCGACGGAAAAATCTTCAAAGGATTTTTTAACTGGGACTTTAACCGGAATAATTTCCTGGGCAAAACGGTTCTCCACCATAGCCTTTTCAGCCTTATTCTGGCTGCTGACAGCAAAGGCATCTTGTTCCTCCCTGGTGATTGCCCATTTTTCAGCGATATTCTCGGCAGTAATACCCATGTGATAGTCCTCCATGGCACACCATAATCCGTCTGTAATCATCTCATCTACTACTTCACCACTGCCCATCCTATATCCGAAACGCGCCTTTGGTAAAACATACGGTGCTTGAGACATGTTTTCCGTTCCTCCGGCAACCACAATCTCTGCGTCTCCCAATGCCACAGCCTGCGCCGCCATCATTACAGCCTTCAAGCCAGAACCGCAAACTTTGTTTATAGTCAAGGCAGGAACGTTAATGGGAAGCCCCGCCGCTAATGCCGCTTGACGGGCAACGTTCTGCCCTAGGCCTGCCTGCAAAACACAACCCATTATTACTTCGTCAACTTGCTCTTTGGCCACATTTCCCCGTTTTAGAGCCTCTTCAATTACTATACTCCCCAGGGTTGAGGCTGTAACACCTGCCAATCCCCCGCCAAAACTGCCTATGGGGGTCCTAACTCCGCTTAAAATAACAACTTCAACCACTTCACTAACCCCCTAATTCCATAGTTTCAGGTCTAAAAATCCGTGCATCCATGAGTTTAGGATGCCCATCCATCTTTGGCATGAACTTCATTAAATCCAGAATTTCCTTCTGTAAATCTATCCCTGGAGCAATTTCTGTTAAATACAAGCCATCTCCACGCAGTTCAAAGACTGCCCGCTCAGTAATATACATAACCTGCTGCTTAGTTTCCCGGGCATAATTTCCGCTAAAGGTTATTTGACCAACAGCATCTACAAACTTACTTACCTTTCCTTCCTGTTTTATGGTAAGTTTTTCATTAACCTCAATTTCCAGTCCCCCTGCAGTAAATGTACCGCAAAAAATTACTTTTTTAGCGTTTTGTGTTATATTGATAAAACCACCACAACCAACAACCCGCGAACCCAATTTGCTAACATTTACGTTTCCATCTTTATCAGCCTCTGCCATTCCCAGGAAGGCAATATCCAGACCGCCCCCATCATAAAAATCAAATTGGGAAGGCTGATCCAGGATGGACTCAGGGTTTATGGCGGCGCCAAAGCTTAAACCACCGGCAGGAATCCCCCCTACAGGACCCGATTCTACTGTTAGAGTCATATACTCTCCGATTCCTTCCTCATTGGCGACATTGGCTACTGTCTCAGGAATACCTATACCTAAGTTAACTATTGTGTTGGGTGTTAACTCCATAGCAGCCCTGCGGCCAATTACCTTTCGCTCATCCAGCTTTAGACTTTTAAGTTCACGTACCGGAATTTTTATTTCTCCCGTATAGGAAGGATTATATTGTTCACCAAAAGTCTGCATATGTTTCGCAGCTTCTGCGACTACAACAGCATCTACATAAATTCCCGGAATTTTAACCAATTTAGGGTCAAGTGTCCCGCCCTTAACTACCCGCTCTACCTGGACAATAACTTTCCCTCCGCTGTTTTTAACGGCTTGGGCTATTGCTGTAACTTCCAGGGACACCGCCTCTTTTTCCATGGTGATGTTACCTTTTTCATCAGCAGTAGTTCCTCGTACCAAAGCAGCATTAATAGGGAATGTCTTATAGAGAAGCCTTTCTTGTCCTGCAATATTTATTACTTCAACAATATCTTCAGTTGTTTTGGCGTTTAATTTCCCTCCCTCAACCCGAGGATCGCAAAAAGTTTTCAATCCAACATGGGTAATAGTTCCCAGCTTTCCGGCGGCAATATCTCGAAACATATGAGTAATAACACCTTGTGGCAAATTATAGGCTTCAATAAGGTTATCAGCCGCCAGCTTGCCTAACTTAGGAGCAAGATTCCAATGACCGCCAATCACCCTGCCTACCAATCCCGGATGACCTAGATGATTAAGACCTTTTTCTTTTCCATCCCCTTGGCCTGCTGCATAAATCAGTCCGATATTTTGGGGAGTCCCCGTTTCTAAAAATCTCTCTTCCAAAGCTGAAGTCAAGGCTTCCGGATGGCAATTACCCACAAAACCGCCGGTTGCTACCATGTCACCATCTTTAATTAGTTCTACCGCTTCCCTGGCTGATAAAAATTTAGGTGCCATATGATACAACTCCTTACCAAGTTAATTATTATTTGTGATTACTTGAAAATATCCTGCTTCATTAAACAGCTTCCGGTTTTGGCCGGAAGCTGTTTATCAACTTATACAATACCAGTTAAAGTTGCAAGGATAATTACAAAGATTGTTGCAGAGAACGGAATTACTACAGAAACCATCCCGATGTCAGGATAGGATGCCCTGTGATTCAAACCGCAAATTGCCAACAAGGTAATAACAGCACCGTTATGAGGCAGACTGTCAAAACCACCGGAGGAAAGGGAGGCAATCTTGTGCAGCAGTTCCGGGTTAAGACCGACAGCATTACCCCACTCAAGATACCTTTGTCCCATTGCCTCAAGGGCAATACTCATACCACCTGATGCAGAACCGGTAATACCGGCCAGCACGTTAACAGTAATAGCTTCGGAAACTAGTGGAGTCCCAGGGTCAATACTCATCATGAATTCAGCAACACTCTTGAAACCTGGCAAGCTGCGGACAACGTTGCCGTAACCGACTTCAGAAGCAGTATTCATAATAGCTAATAAGGAACCAATAGCACCTGCATTAAGGGCTTTAGCCAAGTTAGCTTCAGACTTAATTTGTTTCCAGCCAAAGATTACTGCTAATACTATACCAATTACCAGAGCAGCGATAAGTGCCCAGATAGCAACTACTCCGCTGATTGCCACTTTAATTCCTACTGCTTCCAGCTTGGCAGTATCCCAAGTCAATATCATTTTTGTAAATACAAAATTTAGAACAAGTACTGAAAGCAAAGGCAAAATAGCAAGGGCTGGACTCATTAATTCCTGCTCTTCCTTGCTGGCTACAGGCTCATTGACAAAATCATGCTTGCTGCCGTAGTTTTCACCGGCGGCAATAAATTTCTTCTTGCGGTACTCCAACCACATAACACCGCCCACAGCCATGATAATACCAGCTATCAGACCTATAGTAGGTGCTGCATAACCTGTAGTTCCAAAATATTTACCAGGAATTAAGTTTTGAATTTGTGGTGTTCCCGGGAATGCAGTCATAGTAAAGGTAAAGGAACCTAAGGCAATACAGGCCGGTATTAAACGCTTGGGAATATCTGCTTCCTTAAACAAAGCAGCAGCAAAAGGATAAACAGCAAATGCTACAACAAATAAGCTTACTCCGCCATAAGTTAATACCGCACAGGCAAGTACAACTGCAGTGATGGCTTTGCCGGAACCCAGCTTCTTAATGATCCACTGGGCAATAGACTTTGCCGCACCGCTTTCTTCCATGACCTTACCAAAAACTGCCCCTAACAGGAATACAGGAAAATAGCTCTTGGCATAGTTCATTGCATTGGGCATAAATACTTCAGTATAAGTCCCTAAAATAGGATAGCCTGCTGTAACGGCAGCTAAAAGGGCACACACCGGTGCAAAAAGAATAACTGAATAACCGCGATAAGCAATAAACATCAATAAGGCAAGTGATAAAATAATTCCGAGAACCATATAACTCCTCCTTAAATATTATTTCTTTTAAAAAGGGAACCTTTAAAATTCACCTCCTTGAAAAAATAATTGCTTCAGGAAATAATATTGCAAAAAACGTGCCAAGTTCTTTAAAGCGAGTAAACCAACAGAAGACATTCCCTAACCAATAAATAGTGTCTAAAATTATGGAATTGTATATAAAATTACTGACTTTTCAAACAAATACAAGGGGTTTTGGCTGTGTCTAAAATTTTAGAAACTTTCTATATTTCTAGACATCCCTGGTCCATAATGATGCCATAGCAGGTCCTCCCCCTACACAAAGGGATGCTCCGCCAGTGTTTAAGCCCAGCCTTTCCATTTCATAATATAAGCTTACAATTATCCTCAGCCCTGTACACCCCACTGGATGTCCCAAGGCTATTCCAGAACCATTATGGTTAACCCGCTCCAAGTCCAGCTTCATATTAAACTCCTCTGCCAACATCCGTCCTACTCCCAGCCACTGGGCAGCAAAGGCTTCATTTACCTCCCAGTACTGAATGTCCTCAAAAACCATACCTGCTTGTTTTAAACATTTCGGTATTGCTAAAGCAGGACCTAGACCCATAATCTTGGGATCCATACCTTCGGTGCAGATGTTGATTAGCTTCATCAGCGGCAATAAGCCTAATTCACCAGCCTTATCCCTGGACATGATGATTACCGCAGCAGCCCCGTCATTAATACCCGAGGCGTTACCTGCAGTAACTACACCATCTTTTTTAAAGACAGGTTTCAGTTTGGTTAGATCTTCCATAGCAGCGTCCCTAATAGGATGCTCATCAACTTCAAAAAGACTTACACCTTTTTTGGTTTTAATTTCCACCGGTATTATTTCCCTGGTAAATCTTCCTTCTTTGAGGGCCTGATTTGCTCTGGTATGGCTGATTAATGCCAACTCATCGCATTCTTCCCTGGTAATTCCATATTTGACCGCAACATTTTCGGCGGTAAGCCCCATATGACCAGGCACAAGCTCATCAATTAACCCGTCATGAAGCATGGCATCCTCTAAAGTGCCGTGGTTCATCTTATAACCCATTCGACCCTGGGGAAGGAGATAAGGCACATTAGTCATGCTTTCTACCCCTACTACCAGGGCAATTTCCGTCTTGCCCAGGATAATGTTGTGGGCAGCGATTTCCAAGGCTCTCATGCTGGAAGAACAATTTTGGTTCACACTTACTGCACTGCTGCGATGAGGCAAACCTACCCTTATCCCTATCTGACGGGCAGGCAGAGAACCCTGCATTCCTGTATACAGTTGTCCAACCACTATTTCATCAACCATTTCAGCTGAAATTCCCGCCCTCCGTACTGCTTCTTTACCGGCGATTATTGCCAATTCACGGGCACTGACATTTTGCAAGCCGCCCATAAATTTACCAATCGGCGTACGGCAGGCACTCATCATTACAACCTCATTTAACTTCATAGGTACCTCCTCCAAGAGTTATTCTGACAAAAATACTATTGCAAGAAATATGCCTAACCTAAATAGGTAAAATAAAAACCGCCTCGCCTAAAATCATAACGGGGAAAACCCCCAATAAATTATGAAAATCAGGCAAAGCAGTCTAAATAAATAGAAAAAGTCTAGAATTTTAGAAAAATTTAGTCCAGCTTATATTTTTCAATTTTTTGATAGATATTGGCCCGGCTTATTCCCAGTTTCTTGGCAGCCTGGATCCTGTTGCCCTGGCAGATTTGCAGGGCATTGACTATGGTTATGCGCTCAGTTTCTTCGATAGCTTCCTTTAATAATTGTACTTCACCGCTCTTAGAGCTTATATCACTGTTCTTAATATGGTAGGGTAAATTAGCCGCTTTAATCACACCGCCGTCCAGGAAATTAAGGCATCTTTCCAAAATATTTTCCAGTTCCCTGATATTACCCGGCCAGTAATAGTTAACCATAATCTCCAATGCACACGGCTCAACGCTGGGAATAGTGCAGCCCATATTATTTGCTAGTTTAGCCAGAAGGTGGTTAATCAATTGGGGAATATCTTCTTTTCTGAACCTTAAGGGTGGAATTTTTAATTCTACAACATTCAGCCGATAATATAAATCAAGTCTAAACTTGTCTTCTTTGACCAAATCCTCTAAAGGTCTGTTAGTGGCCGCAATGACCCTCACATCAACAGGGATTGTTTTGGTTCCCCCAACCCTTTCAATTTCTTTCTCCTGCAAAACCCTTAAAAGCTTTACCTGCATATTCTGCGGCATGTCACCGATTTCATCCAGAAAAATAGTACCTCCATTTGCCAGTTCAAACTTACCGTATTTTCCGCCTTTTTTCGCACCTGTAAAAGCTCCTTCTTCATAACCAAACAACTCAGATTCCATTAGGCTTTCCGGTATGGCAGAACAATTTACTTTAATAAATGGTTTATATTTACGGGTACTTTCATAATGGATAGCATGGGCAAAAAGTTCCTTCCCTGTACCGCTTTCCCCTCTAATGAGAACAGTGGAATTGCTTTGGGCCAATTTTAAGGCCATAGCTTTTATTTCAGCTATCTCCGGACTGGAGCCTATAATGTTTTCAAAGGTGTAATGAGCACCCTGTATTTTTTTAACAACATCCTTATAATATTCTAATTCATTCTGTAAAGATTCTACCCTGTCCACTAAAGCGGTAAGTTCTTTGACATCTTTAAACATGGTTTTGCCTACGGCACCCCAAATTTTTCCGCCTTTTTTGATGGGTATGCGGTTGCAAATCATTTCCCGCCCGCATATTTTTTGGAGATCCGCCATTTCAGCTTTACCAGTCTTGGCCACGATATGCATACGGGTATTTTCAATAATTTCAGTAACATGTCTTCCTATAGCCTTTTCACGAGGTACTCCTATGAATTTCTCATATGCTTTATTAAACATGGTAATGATTCCGTCGGCATCTACTACTACAATACAATCATAGTCATTATCTACTACCGTTTCCAATAAGTCCTTGTACTGCTTGACATTAGTCAACTCTTCCATAATGCTTTGCAGTTCGGTTATATCCTGAAAAATTGCTACAGCCCCTACAACCTTGCCATTTTGAATAACGGGAGTCCGGTTGGTAATAAAGGTTTTTCCTCCATGGGTAAAATGCTGTCCAATTTCCGCTTTGCCGGAACGGGCAATTTCCGGCAGCCTGGTATTGGGAATGAATTTCTCTATATGATGCCCCAAAACCTGTTCAGCATCGGTCTGGAGCAAATTTGCAGCGGATTTATTCAAATAAGAAATGTTACCCTGGCTATTGATACTGATAATACAGCTATTGCTGGTATCCATGATGGCATTCAAATTCTCACTGGCATTATCCCGCTGCTTCAAAAGGTGGTGGGCGACCTTATTTTGGGAAACTACCCCTAGAAAAGCCTGATTTGCATCAACTATAACAATTTTGTTGAGAGGATAATCCAAAATAGTTGTCAAAGTTACTTTTTCATTGATTATTATTGCTTCCTCAATAAATTTCTCAATAGCAGAATCCAAACCAAACCCTTGGTCCAGAGCCCTAATAAAGCCTTTCACAGTAAAAATACCCACAATCCTGTTGTCACAATCAACAACAGGAACGGCACTCCCCCCCAATAAGGTAATATTATTAAGGGCTTCCCAGAGGGTATTTTTTACGGTACATGTTATCTTTTTAGAGGAAATCAGCTGATTTATCAGCATCTGCAGACCCCCAAACTACCAAAACTTATCTTGAATTAATTATACTTTTTTTCTTAGATTCCTTTTTTGTCCAAGTTGCCAATTCCAGTAAGGTATGTAATATTAAACCTTTTAGTTATACACCTTTAAAGTCAGGTTTTCTTTTATCCAAGAAAGCCGCCATTCCTTCCTTTTGTTCCTCCAAGGAGAAACATAAGCCAAAAATCTCCGCCTCATGATTATAAGCCGAAACATCATCCATGTTTAAGCCATTGTTAATTGCCGATTTGGCCAGCTTTACCGCCCAGGGTCCACGGCTCATTATTTTTTCTGCCATTTTCCTAGCCTCGTCCATCAATTGCTCCGGTTCAAAAATCTTATTAACCAAACCAATACGGTAAGCCTCTTGGGCATCAACCATATCCCCCGTTACTATCATTTCCTTGGCAATTCCCTTGCCTACCAATCTGGGAAGCCGTTGTGTACCTCCGAAACCGGGAATTACTCCAAGATTTACCTCTGGCTGTGCGAATTTAGCCTTTGTAGAAGCAAGTCTAACATCACAGGCTAAGGCCAACTCACATCCCCCACCCAGGGCAAAGCCGTTTACCGCCGCAATAACAATTTGCGGCAGGCTTTCAAGCTCTAGGAAAACCCTTTGTCCTAGTCGGCCAAATTCCCGCCCCTCAACTGAGTTTTTATCCCTCATTTCCGAAATATCAGCACCTGCCACAAAAGCCTTTTCTCCTGCCCCGGTAACAATGACAACCCTTACCTCTTTGTTTTCAGAAAGCTGACCTACTACCTCCCTTAACTCATTTAAAGTTTGACTGTTCAAAGCATTTAAAGCCTTAGGACGGTTTATAACTATTTCTGCAATACTTCCGTTAATCCTAAAAAGTATATTTTCCATAACAATCCTCCTGAATGTTTTATGATTTTATCTTAACAATTAATTGGTAAGCAGAAAAGCCTGTTTTTATACAGGCTTTTTTCCTTTATTGATTATTCAGCTTTTCTTGTAAAATTCCTCTAATTACCGAAAATTCCATACCATTTTCTACACAAAAATCCCTGACAGTCATCAAATTACCGGGAACCTTCTTTCCTATAATACCTTCTATTTCCTCCAAGGTCATACCCCATTCCAGCAGTTCTCCAAAGGTGGTTTTTCCTTTTATTGTTTTTTCCGGTTCCGTTACCTTTTCCCCCTCATCTGAATTAGATCGAACCAAAGCTTCAGGTGCTGCTTCTAAGATATGATCGCGCAAATAAGCAAGCTGCTCCCTGGTAATTTTACCTTTGTTTTCCAATATTTCCAGCGCAGGTTTAAGCAAAAAAACTTCTTCATCTAAACTATATGGCAGACCGTTATAAAATGCAGTAAACATCCGTACTGATCCAGTTCCAATTTCCTGTCCCGCAGCTTTTAGGTATTCATACATGCTTTCCAGCTCCTTTACCTGCATCACCTTAACCTTGTCAATATCAAGTAAATGGAAAGCCCGGGCAATATCCTCAAGGGGAATGCCAAATAAGCGGCTTACTTCATCAAAGGTATATGACCCTCTTATATCCGCAGGATTATAATTCCCGGCAAATTCCCCCTCTTTATAGCTAGCAGGAATTTTCGAAGATGTAGTAATCCATAAATCCAAAGCTTTGCTTACACCAATTCCACTAAACATCAATACAAATATAATTAGCCCCATTGCCCACGGTTTTATTTTCATATGCTTAAACCTCCTTTAGCAGTAAGTTCAACAGTATCAACTATGGGGCAGCTTTCATGGGAGGTACATCTCATACAACTAATACACTGGTGGTTTCTAACAACTTCCTTTTGGGCTACGGTAATATTCATGGGGCATGTCCTGTTACAACTATTACAGTTAATGCACGTTGAAGCCTCCCGTCTAATTTTAAAGACTCTAAAAAGGTTGGTTATACCTAATACTGCTCCATAGGGGCAGACATATTTACACCAGGGTCTTTCTACAAATAAGGAAAACCCTATTGTTAATCCTAGGATTACCAAGGCTGTGACAGCAACCTCACTAGTCCAGAAATTAAAGAGGGCAAAATATGGGTCATATTCCTGAAACAGCAGTTTTCCCGTTGAGCCAATTGCATATAAAACCCAGACAAGAATGAGGTAGCGGGTATGTCTCAGGTAATTATCAATTTTTTGAGGCATAAAATTATTGTACTTTTTGCCAAAAATCCTCCTCCCTATTTTGCCAAACCATTCTTGTACAGACCCCAGAGGGCAGATCCAACTGCAAAAAACGGGACCAAACAAAACAGCCAAAAGGAAAACAATTATCATTAAGATAAAAGCAGATTGATGGATTTTCTGCACAAAAGTACCTACTGTTGCAAACTGATAGATAGAAACAACTCCGCCAAAGGGACACAACCCGTGTAATGATGCAGAGGATAAAAAGGCTAAACCTTTGCTTCCTGCCTCAATTGCATACTTGTTAATGGATGTTAATAAAATAAGAAGAAAAAAGAATAGCTGAACCATAAAACGGGGACTTGTTTTTGTATTTTTGCTCATTTAAATCAACCTTTCCTGAAATTAATAACTTTAGTATTATGTTAATAAATTTTTTTCAGGAAATTATTTGATAAATATTAAGATATTATTAAGAATAAGACGCCCTTAAAGGCGTCTCTGTCTTTAACTCATCTATTCATCTTTTCGCTAACTCGTCATTTAGTCAGTTCGTCATCTCTTCTTTTTCTGAGAAAGGTTAAATATATTTTTCCAATGAGGCTCCCAGCCATACGGCAAATAGTCCAATAATAACGCTAACTCCTATATATATTAAGGCAGTTTTTAGATTGTTTGACTTAATGAGATTCAGGATTTCCAGGCTAAAAGTTGAGAATGTAGTAAATGCACCCAGAAAACCTATAGTAATGAATACTCTAAGATAATCGTGTAAAACATTCCTCTCCAGTGTGTAGGAATAAAAAAAGCCTAATAAAAAACAGCCTGTAATGTTAACAACTAATGTTCCATAAGGGAAAAAATGCTGGAATCTATTAGTTACCCATCCGGAGACCAGATAACGGCTTAAGGCACCTAAAGCTCCCCCCAAGCCAATAAATAAAATATTTAAATGTCCCAATTCCCCCCACCCCTTTCAGTTATTAATATTAAATTAAACAAGTCTAAAATATTTCTTGAGTTTTTCAACCAGCGGAATATCTGCAGGGGCAAAAGAATATTTATTTAAATCCTGTACAGGAATAAACTTAATCTCTTTATGAACATGGGGCGTTAGCTGTCCCCCTTCCAGTACAGTCCAATAAGCAAGAAGCCTGACGGAGGCATGACTGTAATGGTAAATACTTTCCGCAAAGAAATTACCTACACTTACCTCCACATTAAACTCTTCCTTCATCTCCCGCACCAAGCATTGCTGGGGTGTTTCCCCTTCTTCAACTTTTCCGCCGGGGAATTCCCATAGGTTGGCTAAAAAATCTTCATCATCCCTCTTGGCAATCAGTATTAAATTATCCTTGATTAATATGGCTGCCGAAACATCAATCATCAAAAATATCCCCTATTTTTACTTTTTAGTATGATACCCTTTAATAATACTTTTAACCTTTATCCTTAATTTTTAACCGCCATACCAAAAACGGCCCCATGGGCCGTTTTACCTTTTATTTCCTTATCTTCTTCTGAGAAATTCAGGTATTGTCCAATCCTCAGCCTGATAATTCTTAAGGGTTATTTTTTCTTCAGGCTTGGGCGGATTTTGGTCAAAACCAGTTGCTATAACGGTTACCCTTATCTCGTCTTCTAATTTTTCATCTATAACTGCCCCAAAGATAATATTTGCCTCAGGGTCAGCAGCTTCAGCAATAATCTCCGCAGCTTCATTGACTTCAAACAGACCCAAACCTGAACCGCCCGTGATATTTAGGAGCACTCCCTTGGCCCCTTCAATTGAAGTTTCTAAGAGGGGAGAAGAAATAGCATTACGGGCAGCAGTAACAGCCCTGTTTTCGCCGGCAGCAGTGCCAATACCCATCAAAGCTGAACCGGTATTATGCATTATGGTTTTAACATCGGCAAAATCAAGGTTAATCAAACCAGGAACGGCAATCAAATCAGAAATACCCTGTACCCCTTGCCTTAAAACAT
Organism: Bacillota bacterium; assembly: GCA_049323895.1. Classification (GTDB taxonomy): domain Bacteria; phylum Bacillota; class Peptococcia; order Peptococcales; family BICA1-8; genus JBMOKT01. Next base: position 43,987 of record JBMOKT010000017.1, read on the forward strand.
CATCTGCAATACGGAAAGCTTCATTGATCGAAGTATTTTTGTCGACTACTTGTAATAAACGGTCATTAGGAATAGTAATCAAGGTGTCGACCTTTTCTTTTAAGCTGCCTATTCCGGTAAGCGCCTGCTGGGAACGTTTTCTGCCTTCAAAGGTAAATGGCTTAGTTACTACACCTACGGTTAATGCGCCCACCTCTTTGGCCACAGCCGCCACTACCGGTGCAGCTCCAGTGCCTGTCCCACCGCCCATACCGGCGGTAACAAAAACCATATCGGCACCTTTCAGTGCTTTTATTAGTTCATCGCGGCTTTCTTCAGCAGCATTTTTCCCTATTTCTGGATTAGCTCCAGCACCAAGACCTCTTGTTAATTTTGTTCCAATCTGTATCTTCACTTCCGCTTGGGAAAGATATAAAGCTTGAGCATCAGTATTAATTGCAATAAATTCTACACCTTTTAGACCGGCTGCAATCATTCGGTTTACAGCGTTGCTTCCTCCGCCACCTACACCAATAACCTTTATCTGAGCAAATTGGTGAATATCCACATCAAATTCCAGCATGAAGCCATACAACCCCTTTCATCCTACTCTGCAATAATCATATATAATAACAAATACTACAAATCACTTACCATAAATTCCACATGATGAATAAAATTCCCTTTTTTAAAAACCAATTATTTTTTGCTTTTTATTACAGGCGGACCATTAAAACGAAGGTCAATATACTCAATGCTTTCGCTATCAACTCCCCTTTTTTGGAAATCGCCAAGGATTTCCCGCAAATTAGTCATTTTTTCTTTAATATTCTCAAAAGAACCTATTCTAATTTCTACTCCGGTTTCAGTATAAGCCAGTATATGTTTTTCATTGGCAATATTAATTTCCACCAGGTTGTGTAATAGTTCAGGCTCACTTTCATCTATGATACTGAGAGCCATTGTTAGAGCCTGATTCTTAATTAGCTGCCCCGGACCAGGTATTTGTTCTAAACCGATTCCACTAATGACAGGCAGGGAATATTCTCCGATATCATTTACCAGTGTTAGAAAATGACCTTCTGCACTAACCTGGATAAAACCGTCTGGAGACACCAAAAGACATACAGGCTTTCGTTCCTCAATAATAATTTCTAAGGTATTGGGAAGTTTGCGTTTAATATTTACTTCTTTTATTAAAGGATGGACAGATACCCTTTCTACTACTGCATCTCCGTTAATTTTCATTAAGTTTTGACCTGGTTTTAGCTGGCTTAAGGTTAATATCTTTTCTGTCTCTAATGAACTATTGCCTACGACAGTAATTTTTTTCAAAGCAAAAAAGGGTGAATGTATGAAAAAGTATAAACCCACTGCCAATAGTAATAAATAAATGACAGGGGTCGGTATTTTAACATTCTTTTTATTGTTTTTCTTCCTTCTCCTCTGATAATCATCCAGATAGGATACATCCATTATAAATTTCACCTATTTCGGCCAGAAATTAGAAAACACGGCTTGTGCCGAGCCTTTGGCGAGTTCTCATAAATATAAAAAATCCCTCGCCACTAATTATAGCAAGCAGGCTATAAGTTGTCCAAGGTTTTCCTTTTCGAAAACGCAAACCAGGTTTGCGCTCCCAAATAAATTTATTTTTCCAACCCACGCTGGGTGGTTTCAGTCACTCTAATAATCTTAGCCCCTAATCCTCGTAACTTTTGCTCAAAATTTTCATATCCTCGGTCAATATGATAGATGGAATCAATAATAGTTGCATCTTCAGCAATTAAGCCGGCCAGGACTAACGCAGCACCTGCTCTGAGGTCTGTAGCATTTACAAAGGTTCCGCTTAAGGCGTTCTTATCCTTGCCCTTAATGATGGCAATCCTTCCTTCCACTTTGATATCCGCTCCCATTCTACGCAGCTCATCTACATGTTTATATCTATTTTCAAAAATGTTTTCACTAATGACGCTGGTCCCTTTTACTGAGGCTAATAGTGCCATAATTTGTGGCTGCATATCTGTCGGAAATCCAGGATACGGCATAGTTTTTATATCAGCCGGTTTTATGTTATCACTACCCACTACTTTGAGCGCACCATCCTCATCAAAAATATGCACTCCCATTTCTTTTAGCTTGGAAACAATGGCTTCCACATGTCTAGTATGAACATTCTCAATTTTTATTGTACTTTTTGTAATTGCCGCAGCAACCATAAAGGTTCCGGCCTCAATCCGGTCGGGGATGACAGTATGTTCAGCAGGCACAAGTTGTTCAACACCTTGTATTGTTATTACATCTGTTCCTGCTCCTGATATTTGCGCCCCCATATTATTTAAAAACCGTTCCAAATCAACAATTTCTGGTTCTTTAGCTGCATTGGAAATCACCGTTTTACCCTTAGCCATGGTAGCCGCCATCATAATGTTCTCAGTAGCCCCTACACTAGGGAAATCCAGACATATTTCAGTCCCTCTTAATACTCCGCCTTCTGCTATGGCCTCAATAAAACCAAATTTTTCCTCAATCTTTGCACCCATAGCCTGTAAACCTTTAAGGTGAAGATCCATAGGACGGGAACCAATGGCACAGCCTCCCGGGAAGCTTAGTTTAGCAAACCCAAACTTAGCGAGGAGGGGACCCATTACCAGATTTGATGCCCGCATTTTACGCATTAAAAAGTCCGAAATTTCTATGGAATTTACTTTTGAACTGTCAATTTTCATAGTTGAGCCAGACCAGTCCACCGTACACCCCAAAAACTCTAAAACCTCTTTCATTACATGAACATCCCGTAGTCTGGGAACATCATAAATTACTGAGGTTTTTGGCGATAGTAGTGAAGCAGCCAGAATGGGTAAAACAGCATTTTTTGCACCGCTAATTCTTACGGAACCAGCAAGAGGATTTCCGCCCATAATAATATACTTTTCCATTAATATCCCCCCAAAACAAGTATCTCTGGTTCTAGTAAAATGTTATACTGATTCTTTACTTGGTATTGAATTTTTTCAATTAAATTTAATACATCGCAGCTGGAAGCACCACCTAAATTTATAATAAAATTAGCATGTTTTTCCGATACCTGTGCCCTGCCAATCTGCCAGCCCTTAGCCCCAATAGATTCTATTAGGCGTCCTGCAGAATCTCCGGGAGGATTTTTGAAAACACTCCCAGCGTTAGGATATTCCCAAGGCTGCCCTGCTTTACGACGATTCAAATTATTAGCCATAATGCTTTTTATTTCCGAAACATCACCACTTTTCAATTTTAGGTGTATTTCAACAACAATTCCTTTAAAATGCTGCAGCTTACTTGACCGGTAGGAAAATTGTAAATCTTCTTTATTAAAATGCATTGTTTGCCCTGACAAATCCATAACAGTAACACCTTCTACAATATCACTGATGCTGCCGCTAAAAGCACCGGCATTCATTACTACTGCTCCACCAACGGTTCCGGGAATGCCTGAGGCAAATTCCAAACCCCTCAATCCCCTGTCTGCCGCCTGGCGAGCCAGATAAGGAAGTTTAACACCTCCTTGGACTGTTACCTCTGCACCATTAAATTTCAGTTTCCTTAAACCGCACAGGCTTATAACTAAACCTCTTATCCCTTCATCTTTAATTAATAAATTGGAACCACCACCGATAATTGTAACCGGCAGGTTATGTTTTGAAGAGAAATTAAGAGCTTTTTCCAAATCGATTATATCTAGGGGAGTAAAGAATAAATCAGCCGGCCCCCCTATCTGCCATGTGGTATGCCGGCTCATGGACTCGGAAATTTTCACATCACCTTCAACAACGCTCCGAAGTAAAGTTGCTAAACTTGGAAAATCCATTTTTCATCCTCCACTAAACAGATGCTAAGGTTTCCCGTTTTGCTAAAACATCTGCCAAATCAGCGCCAACCTTCCATATGTTCCCTGCCCCTAAGGTTAGAATTAAATCACCTGACCTTGCTACCTCAGCTAAATAATTTTCCAGTGATTCCCTATTTTTAAAATAATTTAAATCTGTATGGGGGGGTATATGGTCTGCTATTAATTGGGTTGATACACCTGAAATAGGTTTTTCACCCGCTGAGTAAACCTCATCTAAAATCAGTTTGTCGGCTAAATCAAAGCTTTTTGCAAATTCCTTTGCTAAAAATTGGGTCCTTGTAAACCTATGGGGTTGAAAAACAGCAATAATCCTGCCGGAATGACTACTCCTGGCTGCTTGGAGAGTTGCTTTAATTTCTGTTGGGTGATGGGCATAATCATCAACTATTAAAATATCATTAATGTTTGCTATTATTTGGAAACGCCTTTGTACTCCACGGAAGTTAGAAAGTGCCTGGTTTATCTTTTCAAAGCTGATGCCAAATTCAAGACCAACGGCAACGGCAGCTAATGCGTTACTTATATTATGCTTTCCAGGCACATTTAGTTCCAATTGGCCTATAAATTTATCACCATAGAATATATCCGCCATACTTGTTAAACCGTTGTATATAATATTTTTCGCTGTATAGTCAGCATCTTCAGCTAAGCCATAAGTTATCAATTTTCCAGGAATATGGTCAGCAAGTTGCCTGACATAAAAATTATCGTTGCAAAGGACTGAAAATCCTTGAGGACTTCCAAGATCAACAAATTCATTAAATGCTTTTATTATATTCTCCAGGGAACCGTAATAATCCAAATGGTCATCTTCGATGTTTGTTATTACTGTAGACCATGGTTTAAGCTTGAGGAAGGAACCATCACTTTCGTCGGCTTCAGCAACCAGATACTCACCTCTCCCTAACTTTGCATTTCCGCCGATATCATTTAGTTCTCCTCCTACAACTACCGTAGGATCAAATTCATTCTTTTCCAAAACCAAGGCAATCATTGAAGTTGTTGTGGTTTTTCCATGGGCTCCGGCAATACAAATCCCTTTCTGCCGCTCCATCAGCTGACTAAGCATCTCGGCCCTTTGTAAAATAGGAATATTTAATTCCTTTGCCCGCTGAACCTCCTGGTTTTCTTCAGGGATTGCTGTGGAGACCACTACCTTATCCACTCCCTGCTGAATATTTATTGCCTTGTGCCCGGCATAGACAATCGCACCATTTTCTTCCAGTCTTTTTGTTGTTTCTGATACATTCAAATCTGACCCAGAAACCCTATAGCCTAAATCTAATAAAACCTTGGCAATGCCACTCATTCCGGCACCACCAATTCCTACAAAATGTATCCATTCTTTTTTTGCTTTAGTCAAAACTTTCAACTCCTTCCAGCCATTCTAGCACAACGCAAATATAAAGGCGGAGTATATTCTTTACTTTATATGCAGCATCATGAAAAGATGTTACAACTGCTCCCTTTAGAAGATAATCCTGGTGACTATTATTGGCTTATGTATAGTATTGTCAAAAAAAAATTGTTCTACATAATGATAAAAAAAAATAAATAGGAACATTAGCAGGCCTGTCCATGCTTTCTTTAGAGCAAAACTCTTGAGACAGACATGCCAAGCAGCTGTCCTTTTGGGTCTGACAATACTAATAATGCGATACTTGGGGTCTGTCTTGGTCAGTTTATTGCGTCTGATATACTTCTCGGTCAATTTATTGCGTCCGATATACTTGAGGGTCTAGCTGTTGCGTCTGACATGAACTTTTTGGTCAGTCTATTTCGTCTGACATACTTAAGGGTTTAGCTGTTGCGTCTGACACAAGCATTGCATGTTAATCCAAAAGTAGTCAGACTAACAATCTTACTCTGAAGTATATCAGACTAAAAATGTCCACCCAGAAGCAATTGTCAGACTAGCAATGTTTACCCATTAGAATATCAGACTAACAATGTCACCCAAAAGTATATCAGACCAGTAATCTTCACCTAAAAGCAAATCAGACTAGCAATGTTGACTATGAAGAATTGTCAGACGCTCAATCTTCACCCAGAAGTTTATCTGGCAAGCAATCTTCACCCTGAAGTAAGATCTTGAAGAACCTTCATTATTTTCTCCAAAGAATCGGGATTTCCTGCTTTTTTCATGTTTACAGACATTTCCTTAAGTTTGTTGGAATCATTAATTAGCCCTGCAATGGTATTATATAGATTATCCCTATTCAGGTCTTTTTCTAAAATCATGGCTGCACCTTTACTTGCAACTAGTGATCGGGCATTAAATTCTTGGTGGTTTTCGGCAGCAAAAGGATAAGGAATTAAAATTCCTGGAAGCCCCAGAGAAGTAATTTCTGCAATGAATGTGGCCCCTGCCCTGCCCACACATAAATCAGCAGCATTTAGAGCATATTCCATTTCATATATGTATGGCTTAAGAATAATTTTTCCGTATTTTTCCAAATTTATACCCATTGTTGTCAATTTTTCTACAATTTGAGTATACCCTTCCTCCCCGGTAGTATGGATCAACTGCAAATTAGGTATGGTTAAAAGTTGAGGATAAATTTCAACCATGGCATTATTGATGCTTTTTGCTCCCCTGCTGCCCCCGCTGACTAAAAGGGTAAATTTATCTTCCTGGAGACCAAAATATTGGCTAGCTTCTTTTTTGCCAATGTTAAAAATTTCCTCCCGAACAGGCAAACCTGTTAATATTGTTTTGTTAGGATTGGGGAAATATTTCTGCGAATCGGGAAAAGTTATCATTATTTTATTTACAATACGGGCTAAGGTTTTATTAGTAAGTCCCGGCAGAGCATTTTGTTCGTGAATAACGGCAGGAATTTGCAAAAGGGATGCAGCTAAAACTACAGGTCCGCACACATATCCCCCGGTTCCCATCACTACCTGGGGACGGAATTTCCTAATGATATTAAAGGCCTGGGTTCCACCCTGGACTGCTTTTAAACCAGCCCGAGCAGCCTGCCAGGAAAACTTTCTCTGCCATCCTTCAACTTCAATGGTTGCAAAAGCAATACCTGCCTCAGGTACTATTTTTGACTCTAAACCTCTTTTAGTCCCAACATAAAGAACTTCTGCCTGCGGATAATTATTTAAGATATGTTTGGCTACAGCCAGGGCAGGATATACATGCCCCCCGGTTCCCCCGCCTGTAAAAAGGATTCTCATAAAAAAACCACCATCCCCAAATAGCTTTACGCCTTTTTGCTTTATGTTTAACTTTGGATAAACACAAAAACCAAAAGGCGTAACGAGATTATTTATTGCAATACCTGGAAATATTTAGAAGTATTCCCACGCCTACTAAAGAAAGTGTCAATGATGAACCCCCGTAGCTGACAAAAGGAAGGGTTATACCCGTTACTGGAAGGCTGCCAGTAACTACACCCATATTAATTACCGACTGAACTGCAACGATACTCGTAAGACCAACGGCTACCAGTGAGGCAAAGCGGTCAGGAGCATATAAGGCAATCCGATAACCCCTCCAGATAAACAAGAAAAACAGGAGAATTACTAAAAGAATTCCGATAAAACCTAACTCTTCACCAATAATCGCAAAAATAAAGTCAGTATGCCTTTCTGGCAGATAGAGGAATTTTTGCCGACTGTTCCCTAACCCGATGCCAAACAGCCAGCCTGAACCAAGTGCATATAAAGACTGTACAGTTTGGTAACCTTCATTGCTAGCCGTTTCAAAAGGTTTGAGGTATCCTACAATCCTTTTTAAGCGGTAAGGTTCCTGAATAATAAGAGCTACTACCCCCATTATACCCGTTAAGGCCAAACCAAACAGGTGGGTAAACCGTGACCCGGCAGCAAGAAACATACAAAAAGCTGTACCGGCAACGGCAATGGTAGTACCTAAGTCAGGCTGCTTTAGTAAAAGGGCAGCTACTATTCCCAAAATCCCTAATAAATATAGAAATCCTTTAAAGTTCTTTATTTTTTCGGGTTCTAAACTCATAATTCTGGCAAAGAAAAAAACTATGGCCAGTTTTACTATCTCTGAAGGTGCTAAATTAAGAGGACCCAGTACAATCCATCTGCTGGAGCCGTTTACATTTTTACCTATCCCGGGAATTAAGACCATCACCAAGAGAATAAGCGTTATAACAAATCCTGTTACAATCAGCCTTCTGGTTTTATAATAATCAAAGTTCATAAAGAAAAACATGGCAGCTATGCCTAGACCGGCCCACATCATTTGCCTTTTTAAAAAATGGTATGGGTCATCATAAAATAACATGGCATGATAAGAACTGGCACTTAAAACCATAATCACACCAATGCTCAATAAGAGGAAGGTTGTTAAGAATAGAACGATATCGGGCTGCTTTCTTTTAAAGCTCACCCACTCACCCCCTTAACTGGAAAACCAGTTCCTTAAATACATCGCCCCGATGCTCAAAATTATTGAACATATCATAACTGGAACAGGCAGGAGATAAGAGAACCAAATCCCCTTTTTGTGCAAAATGGTAAGCAGTCTGAACAGCATCTGCAAAGCTTTCTGCTAAATAAATATTTTTAAAGCCCTCATCCGCCATCGCTTTTTTCAATTCTGCCGCAGCTTCCCCAACCAAAATTACCTGTTTTACACTTTCTTTGATTTTAGCCGCTAATTCCCGAAAATCACTACCCTTGTTTTTACCGCCGGCTATTAAAATTATGGGGTCATTATAAGCTTCCAAAGCTTTAATACTAGCATCGGGATTGGTCCCCTTGGAATCATTGACAAACTTGACTCCATTTATTTCCGCAACTAATTCCAAACGATGGGGTACTCCGGGAAAATTAATCAAAGAGGTACTGATTTCTTCTGGTTCAAGCCCTAATAAATAACCGGCTGCCACTGCCGCCATAGCATTTTCCAGATTATGGTTTCCTTTGATGCTCACCTGGTCACGGCTGCAAATAACAACGGGTCCTTCTCCAATATCAATTACTATCTGATTATCTGCTAAATATACCCCTTCTTCTAACTTATTCCGCCTAGAAAAAAATATCACATGACTTTTAGCTCCGTGAGCTAATTCTTTAACTAAAGGATCGTCAAAATTAAGAATAAGAAAATCTTCTTCAGTCTGATTCTTAAAAATCCTTGCTTTGACTGCCCGGTAATTATCCATAGTACCGTGCCTGTCTAAATGGTCAGGAGTTAAATTAAGGAATACTGCCACCCTGGGTTTGAATTTATCAATGGTTTCCAATTGAAAACTGCTGACCTCTGCAACTATCAGGTCCTTAGCAGTAATATCTTCTACATAGTTTATGAGGGGCAATCCAATATTCCCCCCAATTATCACCTTTTTTTGAGCATCTTTAAAAATCTGTCCTATTAGGGCTGTTGTAGTAGTTTTCCCATTAGTTCCTGTTACAGCAATAAAAGGAGCTGAAGAATATCTGTAAGCCAGTTCAATTTCACCAATGACAGGAATGCCTTTTATATTTGCTTCAACCAAGGGTCTAATATTTATTGGAATGCCGGGACTGACAATAATTAAATCGGGTAATAATTGGTTAATTTCCGGCTGTACTCCCCACAAGGTTTGAATACCCAAAGATGTAATTTCCTGCTCTACCTGCTTCATAGCCGATGGCTCTTTTATATCAGTTAAGGTGACTTTGGCACCTTTATTTGCTAAAAATTTACTTGCGGCAATGCCGCTGCGCGCAGCACCCATTATTAATACCTTTTTTCCGGCTGCTTCCATGGCTACACACTCCTTCTTAAGTGGCTAGTTGTTAGTGGCTAGTGGCTAGAAAAATAAGTGACTGGTGCACTAGTTTGATAGTTTGATAGTTGGCATCTGCTTCTGGGTGAAAATTGTTAGTCCGATTACCTTTAGGAGTAGCTTGCAATGCTTGTGTCAGACGCAATAAATTGACCAAGAAGTATTCAGACTAAAAAGCTAGACCCTTAAGTACATCAGACCCAACAGCTAAACCCTTAAGTATAATTATAACTCATCAGCCCTGCTACAACTAATAACGCGGCGGCGGTCCAGAAGGTAAGAACTACCCTTTCTTCCGACCATCCCTTAAGTTCAAAATGGTGATGGAGGGGACTCATCAAGAATATCCTTTGCCCAGTTAGCTTAAAGGAAATTACTTGCATGATTACCGACAGGGCTTCTAGTACATAAACTCCGCCGATAATGGGCAGAAACAACTCGGTTTTCGTGAAAACAGCCAGGGCTGCTATTGCGCCACCTAATGCCAAAGAACCAGTATCCCCCATAAAGACTTTGGCAGGATGGATATTAAAAAACAGAAAACCTAAACAGCTCCCTACTAAAGCTGCACTAAAAACTGTAATACTGAAAAGCTCCTCAGAAAATCCCAATAAAACATAACCTAAGGAAACAAAAAGGGTGATTCCGGCAGCCAACCCATCCAAACCGTCTGTCAGATTAACAGCATTGGTAGTGCCTATGGCAACAAATACTACGAAAGGAATGTAAAATACACCCAAATCAAAGGTGTTGCCAATAAAAGGAACAAGCAATTGGGTTCCCCTGCCTAGGTAATTTACCGCAGACCACGCCAAGAGCACCGACAATATCAACTGACCTATCAGCTTATCCCTGGCTTTTAACCCCAGAGACCTTTTTTTAATAATTTTAATATAATCATCAATAAAACCAATGAGTCCATAACCCAAGGTAAAAATAAGCAGAACATAAGTAATAAGGCTTTCCTGTGCCACGAATACAGTTCCCAAGGTTAAGCTGAAAAGAAACATAACACCTCCCATGGTGGGAGTGCCTTGCTTTTGCAAATGTCTTTTGGGGCCATCATCCCTTACACTTTGTCCAAACTTGAGCCGCCTCAGGGCAGGAATTAAGAATGGTCCTAGTACCAGGCACGCGCCTGTGCTTACAAAAAATGCTATTAAAATATCTTTCACCTGGTTATCACCCCACTAATCCCTGCACAATATTCTCCATTTTCATACCCCTGCTGCCTTTCACTAGTACAACGTCACCTTTGCTAATATTTTTTTGCAGATATTCCAATGCATCATCATTAGTTTGAGCCAGGATAACACTTTCCTGCCTCATTCCGGCATCCATCGCTCCCATACCGATGAGCATTCCTAAATCTCCAACAGCTACAATTATATCGATTTTTTCCTTATAAGCCACTGCCCCCATTCTTTTGTGACCCTCTTCCTGGTATCTTCCCAGTTCATACATATCACCTAAAACAGCTATTTTCCTTTGGCCAGACATCCCGGCAAGGACCTTAAGGGCGGCTTCCATAGAGGTAGGATTTGCATTATATGTATCATTGACAATTTGCGCTCCCCCTTTACCCTTGACTATCTGTAAACGCATATCCGTTAATTTTACTTCAGCTAAACCTTGCTTTATTTCTGCCCAGGAAAGGTTAAGGCTTCTGGCAACCCCTATGGCCGCCAAAGCATTACTGATATTATGTTCTCCCGGGATATTTAAAGTAATAACCTCGGTCTGGTCTAGATAATGCACTCTAAATTGGCTCCCGGCTTCCCCCATAATTTTAATTTGGGAGGCAAAAATATCGCTGGGTCCGTGCAACGAATACCATTGGACCTCTGCTTTACATTCCTTAAGCCAAGGTTCTATCAACTTTCTATCCTGCAAGTTTAAAAAGGCAGTACCTTCCTGGGGAAGGTTTTTTAATAGCTCTGCTTTAGCCTGGGCAATTTTTTCCTGGGACCCCAAGAGTTCGGCATGAACCTCACCAATGTTTGTAATGATTCCATGGGTTGGTTTGGCTAGTTGACACAAGAAATCAATCTGACCCAACCCCCTCATTCCCATTTCCAAGACAACTGCTTCATGGGATTTATTCAGCCCGCACAGGGTAAGGGGCATTCCCAGTTCATTGTTATAATTTCCTTGGGTATTAAGGGTATTATATCTTTGGGAAAGGAGATGGGAAACCAAATCTTTGGTTGTTGTTTTTCCGGTGCTGCCGGTAATACCTATAACCGGAATACTTAAATTTTGTCTAACCAATTTTGCTAAATCCTGCAAAAACCTTAAGGGATCCTCGCAAATAATAAGATTTTTGGATTCAGGATTTGCTACTGCTTTTAAATTATTGATAACGGCACCCACTGCTCCCTGCTGAAGGGCATTTTCCACAAATTCATGTCCATCAACCCTGTGTCCAGGGAGAGCAAAAAATAAATCTCCGGGCTGGGCTGTTCTGCTGTCTATAATAGCCCTTTGAGGGTAAATATTTGAGTTGCCCTGGTAACGTGCACCTAAAAGTTTGGCTAGATTTTGCAGATTCAAATCCAACATTTTTACACCTTCTTTGATAAAACTTTTAATATTTCTTCGGCAACTTCCTTATCATCAAAGGGATATTTCTGCCCTTTTATTTCTTGGTATGTTTCATGTCCTTTGCCGGCAATGATTACAATGTCTCCCCTGTCTGCCATATTGAGAGCCTCTTCAATAGCCTTTTTCCTGTCAATTACTACCTTATACTTCTCCTGAGTGGAAATCTCCTGCAAGCCGGGCAGAATATCACCTATTATCCTTTCAGGTTCCTCTGACCTAGGATTATCCGATGTAACAATACAAAAATCACTATATTGGGCTGCAGCTTTGCCCATGATGGGTCTCTTAGTCCTATCACGGTCACCGCCACAGCCAAAAACAGTTATTATTCTTCCTTGTACAAACTCCTGAGCAGTGGCCAAAATATTTATCAGGCTGTCAGGGGTATGGGCATAGTCAACAATCACTGCAAAATCATCAGTACCTTCTACCAGTTGGAAACGACCGGAAACTGCCATTTGCTTTAGGCTCTGGGCAGCAGCCTGCAGAGGTATGCCAAGGTTAGCTACTACAGCTAGGGCAGCTAAGGAGTTATATACATTAAATTTCCCTGTCAGCTGCAACTGAACCAAACTATCATTTACTGAATAAGAGACACCAGTGGAAGCTATTTGAATATCTTCTGCTTTAAAATCAACTGTACTATTAATGCCATAGGTTACGGTTTTGACTTTTGTATCTTTGAGAAGTTTTTGACCCCAGGGGTCGTCACCATTGATCACAGCTAATTTTTCCCTTGCTTTTGGTGACTTACTCCCTAGTAAACGGGTAAATAAAGCTGCCTTCGCCTGGTAATATTTTTCCATAGTATGGTGATAATCCAGATGGTCCTGGGTTAAATTAGTGAAAACAGCAACATCAAAATCGCTGCCCCGTACCCTATGTAAATCTAAAGCATGGGAACTTACTTCCATAATAACACTATCTACTTTGTTTTCTACCATTTCCTTAAACAGCTGCTGTAAATCTAATGATTCAGGTGTTGTTCGCTCAACCGGAATTATCTTATTACCAATTCTATTATGAATAGTTCCTATTAATCCTACCTTATGTCCTTGATCCTCTAAAACTTTTGCAATAAGGTTAGTAGTGGTGGTTTTGCCATTGGTTCCTGTTACACCAATTAACAAAAACTCCCGAGAAGGATGGTCATTAAAAGCTGCACTCAAATCGGCAAGAACCTCTCGGCTTGAATTTACTAAAAGCCAGGGGTATCTATCTGAACGATAAGCAGCATCCTCGATTACAACTGCACACGCACCATTTGCAATAGCTTTTTCTATATATTTATGACCGTCAGTCTTAAAACCTCTTATTGCAACAAATAAGTCATCCTTAGTAACCTGCCTGGAATCATATTTTATACCTTTAATAGCTAAGCCTTCTATCCTGGAAATACTATTTAACTCTATCCCTTCCAGCAGTGATGACAACAAAACCATTAGATTTGACCTCCATCCTATATTTTCCTATAAGTAATATTATAGCCCAACAATACAATGGTTAGAACAATATTAATACAAAAGAGGAAACAGGTCCTTAAGGACCAATTGTTTCCTCATGGGGTTCCTCGTTTGGCGAGGAAAATTGCACTTTTACAATGGTACCCTGCTCCACCTCTGTGCCTGGATAAGGTTCCTGCAGGGCAGCCAAACCACTTCCTTGAGGAGCCATGCGCAAACCAATATCATTTAATATTTTACTGGCTTCCTTAATAGTTCTGCCTGTTAAATCCGGTACCACAATTTGTTGGGACTCATTCAACTGGGAATACAATACTACTAAACTGCCTTTTTGAACTGGAGTGCCCGCCGGCGGCAACTGGCTGATTATCTTATCGCCGTTCCCTTCAACTTTTACTTCAAGTTTTAGGGCTTTTAGTTCTTTGACAGCTGCCTCAGTGTTTTTGTCCTTGACATCTGGCACAGTTATTTGCCCACTGGCAGTTTGCGGTTTTTGCTCTAATTCCGGTGGTATCTGCAAATACCGTAATGTATCCAGTATAATATTTCTAAATACAGGTCCGGCTACCTGTCCCCCATAATATATACCCTGAGGTGAATCAACAATTACCAATGCAGCAATTCGGGGATTGTCGGCAGGTGCAAAGCCGGCGAAAGACGCTATATACTCACTGGTAGAATATCCTCCACCGGGAAGTATTTTTTGTGCAGTACCCGTTTTGCCCGCAACCTTATAACCCTCAATATACGCCTTAGAACCAGTTCCATCACTTACCACTGTCTCTAAAATAGCCCTTAGTTCTTCTGATGTTGTTTTAGAAATTACCTGTCTCTGCGGCTCTGGGTCATTTTTTCTAACCAATTTACCTTCATAATCCCTTATTTCCTTTACCAACTGGGGCTTCATCAGCCATCCATCATTGGCAATAGCAGCGACGGCTCTTGTTAACTGAATAGGTGTAACTGCATTGGCCTGCCCTATTGACATGGTTGCCAAGTCAATATCCTTAGCCCTAGTCTTGGGTACCAATATCCCATTAGCTTCACCGGGAAGTTCTATGCCGGTCTTTTGACCAAACCCGAATCCCTCCAAATACTTATAAAAACGGTCCTTCCCCTGCCGTAAGCCTACAGTTACAAAAACAGGGTTGCAAGAATTCTGCACCCCCTCTATAAAAGATTGGCTGCCATGGGGGGTCCGGGACCAGCATTTGATAGTTTCCTTTCCTACTTTTATATAGCCCGGGTCATAGAACCTATCATTGGGCTTTACAACATTTTCTTCCATAGCTCCCGCAGCGGTTACCGTTTTAAAGGTTGAACCCGGTTCATATGCATCAGATATAGCAAAATTCCGCCAGGTGCCTTTGTCATAGTCGGCGTAATTATTAGGATCAAAAACAGGTCTATTCGCCAAGGCCAGAATCTCTCCTGTTTTTACATCCAGTACGAGGATAGCACCCCTTTTTGCCTGCTTAATCTTCATGACCTGGTCCAATTCACGCTCAATTATGTATTGAATAGTCTCATCAATAGTTAAATAAATACTGTTTCCATCAATAGGAGGAATATATTGGTGCATAGCATTGGGGATTTCCCGGCCCGCTGCATCGTACTCGATCATGATTTTCCCGGAAACGCCCCTCAGTTCCTTATCATATGTAAGTTCAATACCGTTAAGTCCCTGGTTGTCAATGCCTGCAAAGCCCAAGATATGGGCTCCCAGGGTGCCTTTAGGGTAATAACGCTGGTTTTCCTCTACAAAATTGATGCCCGGCAAATCCAGTTCCTTTAATTCCTTAACTTTTTCATCAGGCACCCTGCGTTTTATCCATTCAAAAGCTACCTTTTTATTTATCTTTGCCAGTATTTCTTCTTTATCCAGTTCTAAAACCTTGCTTAAAGTTTCGGCAATTTCATCTGCCCTTTGGGATCGGCGTATTTGGGACGGGACTGCATAAACAGAATCAGCACTTACACTAATTGCTAATGGACTACCATTTCGGTCATAAATAATGCCTCGCTTTGCCTTTACGTCGATATTTCTTAATCGACTATCAATGGCTTTGGCCTGGAGTTCCTTTCCCATTATTAACTGAATCCAGGCAGCCCTAGCCACTAAAAGGCCTAACAGCAAGGCTGAAATTAAAAAGATAAAGCTGATTCTTTTTTTCATAGTTAAACTAACCAAGTTGCCCACTCCTAGTTTTTACTTTTCCCCAATAACCAGTGATAAAAAAAATCCTGTACTGTACCCAACCAAGCCTGTTGTGCAGCAATATTGCCAGTTTGGGAAGACATTGTGTTATTGTCCGGCGCAACAAGCCCTGTTATTTGCACAATGGATGTTTCATTATTTCTATGGTTATTTTGTGAAAAAATATAATGAATGGATTGGTTTTGGGGATAGACCATGCCCATCTTCAGTGCAGATTCCTCTATTTTTTCCAAGGAACCAAAACTTGCTATCTTTAATTTTAACTTCTCATTATTTACTTGTATATTATTAATATTTTTATTCAATTGGGCAATTTGATAGCCTAAAAAATTGATCCAAACATGCTGAGCAACAAATGCCATCCCCGTTATGAATATTAAGACAATTAAGACCATTGCCGGCGTAGCTTTAAAGAGCCACCATGACTTTTTGGAGGTTGGAACCTTGTTTGCATTTTTTTTGCTATCTGAGTAGTTCTCCGGTACATAATCTGTACCCACTACCTTTTTATATGCCATTACCAAGGTATTCTCCCTCCTTCAAATTTAGAACAAAATTCGTTGATTGGTCTGTTCGTCAAGTCGTCTTTTCGCTCTATATCTGTACTAAAAATAGTTATTGGTGACTGGTGACTAATAAAAATAATTAATATATCTGTGTCCACCCGTGTGTGAAAGTCATCCGTGGCTAAATTTTCTCTTTCGACTGGTGCTTGCAACATGTGGGTCTGTGGCCCTGGATCATTCTCATGTCAGAGTTTCAGTGCTGCGCGGAATTTGGCACTCCTTGATCTGGGATTTTTTTTCAATTCAGCTTGAGAGGCTGTTACCGGCTTTCTTGTGAGAATCTTTATTTCGGATTGTTTTACACATTGACAAATGGGCAGCTCCGGCGGACAAATACAATCTAATGCTATGTGCTTAAATTTTTCCTTTACAATACGATCTTCCAAAGAGTGAAAAGAAATAACACCTATTCTCCCTCCTTTTTTTAACCACTTTACTGCTGTATCTAAAGTATTTTCCAATACTTCTAATTCTCTGTTAACAGCAATTCTTATGGCCTGAAAGGTTCTTTTAGCTGGATGGGGTCCTTCTTTTCTAGCACCTGCGGGAATCGCGGCCTTTATTATGTCTACTAATTGACCGGTAGTTTCAATAGGGGTTTCCTTTCTTCTTGCAACAATAAATTCCACAATACGTTTTGCCCATTTTTCTTCACCGTAATCCTGGATTATTTCAGTTAATTGTGTCGGAGAAAAATTATTAATTATGTCATGGGCCGTTAAACTGCCCTCTTGATTCATGCGCATATCAAGGGGTGCATCTTGCATATAGCTAAATCCCCTCTCCCCTTCATCCAACTGATGGGAGGAAACACCTAAATCAAATAATATTCCGTTAACACCCTGGGGACAGTGTATTTTTAAAACATCGCCCAATCTTTCATAATTACTGTGCACAAAAATGACATTTTCTTTATACTCCTCAAGGTTTTTTTCCGCAGCTTGCAGGGCGTTGCTGTCCTGATCAATACCAATTAATACCCCGCCGGGTTTTAATCTTTTAACAAACTCTTTGCTGTGTCCCCCGCCCCCCAAGGTGCAGTCAACAAAAACTTCACCTGGTTGAGGATCCATTATTTCAACTATTTCATCCAATAAAACCGGTACGTGTTCGAAATTCATTGTTTACACTTCCTTACAGTCCTATATCAAAATCAACCATTTTCTCTGCCAGTTCCTCATAAGAGGATTCAGCTTTATTGCTATAGTCTTCCCAAACTTCCTTGCTCCATATTTCTAATCTGGAAGAAACTCCAATAATAAATGTATCTTTTATTAACTGGGCATGCTCCCGTAAATTTGTAGGCAGTAATATTCTGCCCTGTTTATCAAGTTCACACTCGGTAGCACCCGAGAAAAAGAAACGGGCAAATGCCCTGGCGTCAGCTTTTGTAAAGGGAAGGTTGCGCAGTTTGCTTTCCAAGACCTTCCACTCCTCCATAGGATAAACAAACAAACATCCGTCCAAACCTTTAGTTACTATAAATTTATCCCCTAAATCATCCCTAAACTTAGCAGGCATGATAAGACGACCTTTATCATCAATTGTATGCTGATATTCACCCATAAACATGCCGTCCCACCACCTTTCCCCCACTTCAATCCACTTTAAACCATTTTATACCACTTGTACCCACTTTATTCGCTGTCCAAGTTAATTTCCCTGCAAAATTATTAAAAATTTTTTTTCAAAAAAATTTCGAAAAAAAAACCGGTTTAATCCGGGTAAAAAATGAAACCAATTATTCTATTTTTTAGACTTTTTCAGTATAATGTTTTTTTCTTCATCATTTTTTTTGATAAGGATTTTTTTGGAGACCGGCAAAGGCTTAAAGCGGGCAATCCCTTGATTTGGCACTTTCTCTTGCTCAGTTCTGCAGACCAGTTTAGTAAAGAAGGCTAGGGCAAAACCATAACCAAAATGGGCGACGATAGTCACAAATATTCCAGATACATTTTGGGGTATCTTTGCTGCTACTGACTGTCCCAGCAAACTCCCGAAGAGCACAACCCAAACGAAAAGCCCAAAGCCTATTCCCTTAATCCATAAATCCCTGTTGCCAAAAATATAAATGAAATAGACAAACGCTACCCCTAAACCTGCTGATACAGTAATATCGGCAACAGCACCTACTATCAAAGCCGGTGTACCAAATAAATACTCCTTAGCTAGAAAACGGGAAGCAGTAATTTGCCAAAATACTACGTCGGTATATCCCAGAAGAAAAGACATGAAATTAATGGTAAGTTTTACTGCATCTGCCAGCAATCCCACCGCTATTCCCTGTAAAATTTTGTCTTTAATCATTTTATCTTTAATCATTTGATTTTTCTCCTTAAGTACTTTTGACAATAGTTTTTCCAGGATAATAAAAAATATTAAACTGACCTAGCTCAGTTTGGTCAATAGTCCATGGTCGAAAGCTATTGTTATTTTGAAAAAATAAAAAGCCCCCTTCCAACGATTCACTACGTCAGAAAAGGGCTTAAAATAATTATCGTTTTACAAGGAATGGATTGGTTTGTGAAACACGGCATGGGCGGCTTCCAGCATAGCTTCAGAAAGAGTGGGATGGGCATGTATCGTTTCCGCAACCTGCTCAACAGTAAGGCCCCAGCGGACAGCTAAAGTCAGTTCATGAATTAACTCAGAAGCATTGGGTCCTAAGATATGACCGCCTAGTATGCGCCCCGTTTCTTCCTGGGCAATAATCTTTACCATACCGTAAGCAGCATCCTGGGTTAATGCCCTGCCGTTTGCACTAAAGGGAAATTTACCTGCTTTATAGTTTAATCCCTGTATTTTTGCTTGGTTTTCATCTATCCCAACCCCTGCTAATTCAGGATGTGTATACACACATGAAGGTATTGCGCTATAATTTGCCTGTGCTTCTAATCCACAAACTACCTTCATTGCAACTTCCCCTTCATAGGAGGCAACATGTGCCAGCATGGGGCTCTTTACCAAATCTCCTATGGCAAAAACATTGGAAAGATTAGTCTGCATTTTTTCATCAACTTCTATAAACTTCCCATCCATTGCCAAACCCAGTTCTTGGGGATCGATTCCCTGCAAGTTGGGTTCTCTGCCTGCAGCAGACAGGACTAAATCCGCCTCCAGAATTTCTTCCTTTTTGCCTGACACTTTTACAAAAAAGACACCATCCTTATCTTCCAATTCCATTACCCTGGTCCCTGTTAATATCTCAATTCCTTGTTTCTTCAAAACAGGCTGCAGCCGGCGTACTAATTCTTCATCCAGGTTGGCTAATATTTTAGGAAGCATTTCTACAATAGTAACCTTAGAACCTAAACCGGCAAATATCTGGGCAAATTCCAGCCCTATTACTCCACCACCAATTATTAAAAGACTTTGGGGGATTTCCTCCAACTCCAAAATACCTTTGCTGTCCACTACCCTTGGGGCATCAATACCTTTAATAGGTAAATTAATACTGCGGGAACCTGTTGCCAATATCAAAACATCATTTTCCACTAACCTTTTTGTGCCGTCAGAAAGCATTACTTCCACCTGACGAGGTGAAATGACCCGGCCTTCACCCCTGATAAACTCAACCTTGTTTTTATGTATTAAGGTCTCTACTCCCCCCACCAGTTGTGCTACAATATTATCTTTTTTATTTTTCAATTCCTTTAAATTTTTTGGATACCCTGCAACCCCTTCGATGTATGATTTGGTAGGAATACAGCCCCAATTCAGACAGGTTCCCCCTACCGATGTTTTTTCTATCAATGTGACCTGGGCACCGGCCTGGGCCCCCCTGATAGCTGCTGTATACCCTCCTGGTCCACCGCCTAACACTGTTATTCGCTTATTCATCTCAACTCTCCTTTCCACAACCTTAAAAAAGCAGCCATATTAATCTTGGCTGCCCCCTTTCTTTTCTCCTTCTAAATTGAAAAAAAATTTGTTTTTATTTAACTTTTTTAAATCTGTGACTAAGGCTTCACTTGCCTCATTTTCTTCCCTACCCAAACCTATGGTTGACATTTTTTCACGCAGTCTTTGGTGCTCTTTATTGCTACCTTGCAAAATACCACCTCCCTAGAGGTAGTTTTTACTGTTAGCTATTTCTTATGCCTCTTCTTTTTAACGAAGTAAATAATGATAATTAATAATACCACTAATAAAAATAATTCAAAATCATATAGGTAGCCAGCCAATTCTTTTGCCCCTGCACTGGCTAAGGTAACTAACAATCCTGCCAACAGCATGCCCAAGGTTAAAGCTGCAAAAGCAAACCTAAACCGGATGCCAAATAGAAAAGCTAATATTGCTCCTGAATAGATACCTGTACCTGGTAGAGGAACAGCCACAAAAAGGAGAAGCCCTAATGCGCCATATTTTTCAACTTGGGCTCCTTTGGTACGGGTTCTATTTATTATTTTGAAATAGATATTATTTATAAGAGGAATCCTGGCAATAAAACTGCTGAGGGGTTCCAAAAGCAGCAAAACCGGTGCAATTGGTATAAAATTGCCAATACAAGCGAGAAGGTAACTTTTTAAAGGACTCATTCCCATGGCAAATGCAATAGGAATTGATAATCTTAATTCAGTTAAAGGCAAAGCCGATAAGAAAATTATCTGTAGTTCTTGGGAATCAAAAAATACCATACAATCCTCCTTTGGGCTGCCTTAACATTGGGGTTTGCTCCTAACGGTTACTTTCCAGGAGATTCACTATATCTTCAGAAGTTAAGTAATCTATCAGGTTTTTGGCAAGAAAGAATATCTTGTCGTAATTAATCAGCACTTGGTTATCCAATGAAGTATGGTTTTTGTTTAACCAGTTGGCAGCTAGAATGGTAATTGCGGGAATTTGTGCCTGGGAGAAGGGCTTGTGATCACTGGAATTTTGGGTTGTATTTTCTAAGACAAATTCTCCACCCTCAAGTTCTTGTAAGTGGGAGTAAATTCCTTGCACAATCTTGCCGGCATCCCCGTTCCAGATTATAAAGTCATTATCTGCACCGGAACCTATGCTGTCCAAGTTTATTACCATTCTTACCTGTGCAGGGTCCACAACAGGATTTTCAACAAAGTAGCTGGAACCTAACAGCCCCATTTCCTCACCACCCCAAAAAGCAATAATTACTGAGTAGGGCAGATGCTCCTTAGATTTTAAAACCCGTGCCATTTCTAAAACTGCTGCTACACCTGATGCATTGTCATTAGCCCCTGGATAAAGCTGGTTGTCAAGGCTTCCCAAATGATCATGATGAGCCGAGATAATTATGTATTCACCAGGTCTTACCGGACTCTCCAGCAAAGCCAAAACATTATCTGTGAGAAGTTTTGATTTCTCATTTATTAGATAGTAGACTAACCGATTATCTTCCCATTTCAGACCGGTTAAGGGCAGATGAAAGGTTTGAAAGTAAGTAGTATTCTTTCCTAATGGTTTTAAATTCATTTTTTTTAACTCTTGAGCTAAATATAGTACAGTCTCCCCATCCCCTGAAGTACCAGCCCTGCGCCCCTCAAGTTCTTTGGAGGTCAATATCTTTATATGCTTCTTAATATTTTCCTTTTCTAAGACAGTCTGGGGCTTAAGTCCCTTTTCTTCTTGGGTTAATTGTTTCCTCGCCGGTTGGCACCCTATAAACAGCCCTAAACCGATTACAAGTATAACTATCAGGCTGTAAACTGATCCGGTAAGTATTTTTGATTTATTCACATTCTACCTCCTAGGCAGAAACAACGTTGAAAGAATAATGACTTCCCTGGTCCATTATATTCCTATTTAAGTATTATTATAATCGTAACTATATTTTAGCTGCTAGTTATTCCTTTGTCCCTGCATATTTTTCCTTTTTAGTATCTCTCTGATACTCATTTCACTCTCGAAAACAAAGATATCAGTTTTAGCGATTATCCTATCGGTCAGCCTTTGCCCATAGTTTCTTTGCAGCTCCGAAATACTTAAATTGCTGTTAATAATCCAAGGTTTGCTTAGATTGTTTCTTTCATCAATTAGTATCCTAATTTGGTTTTCCGCAAAAGGAGTAATATTTTCAGAGCCTAAGTCATCAATAATTAATAAATCAACATTCTTTAATAGGTTTAACTGGTTATCATTGGGATTATTTTCGCCTTCCCTCTGGAATTTATTATCCCTGATGATATCTAACAGTTCTTCAATCCTTTTATAAACAACAGTAATCCCTCGCTTTAGGGATTCATTGGCAATGGCTGCAGAAAGATGGGTTTTTCCCCGACCCACATCACCTAAAAATAAAAGGTTGTTTTGTTTTTCTCCCGCTGCTAAATTCTCCAGGAATTTTTTACACCGTCGTAATTTTTCCTCTATCACCAAGGGGTCTTTATAATAGGATGTATCAAAGGAGGCAAAGGTTTGGTTTTCCATATCCCCTTTTATGCCGCTCTGCCGGAAAAAGGCATCCAAGCGTTCCTGTTTATAACACTCACAAAGAATTCCGGGAGTAGTATAACCCCTATCCTTGCATTTAGGACAGTCCCATTCCGGTTCATAAATGTTATCAGCAATAGAATTAGCTTTTAAAATAAACTCTTTTTCCTTAATTAATAATTTTACCTGTCGATCTATTTCATTTACCCTGCTGTTATTTTTTTTAAGTATGCCGTTATTTATCCTTTCATAGCTTAGGCGGCTGATTTCATCAGCAATTTCCTTTAGTCTAGGAAAGCTTTCATGAAGTCTCTCTATTTTTTTTTCACAGTCACTTATTTTTCTTTGGATTAATATTTCCCTGTTTAGCATGGGTGCAACTCCTATTCTACCAAATCGTTTAAATCCCTAATATAGCTGTTTACATATTGTTTTTTGCTGCTTTGCCCCCCACCATCTGTCCCTCGATTCTGTTTTTTATAATTTTTTCTCTTTTCCAGATAGGGTGTTAAGGCATCAGGGGTTTTAACACCGGCTTGATGCCAGTTTTCCAGAATTTTATCTATGTAGCTGAAGGAGGGATCTGTGGCATGGATAGTCTGTTCCACAGCCAATAAAATCATTTCATGGGAAAACTTCCATTCATTGAACCATTTTTGGTAGCACTCTTTTTCTACCTCTGTAGGATTATTTTTTTGACCCAGTCTTCTTTTTACCTCGATAACCTTGTAAAGGGTATAGTTAAGCTTTTCAATGAACAGCCCCAAACTCTCCCGATCTTGTACCTTAGCCCCAAAAGCCATTTGAGCAAAAAAGGCAAAGGCGTAATGTCGTCTAAAGCTGCTCTGGAAAAAAATATACATATCCAAAAGCAGGTCATAGGACCAGTTGTATTGCTGAACTACTTTTTGCAGCTCTACCTTTTCTTTGACAGATAAGAACCTGGCCAGTTTTTTTTCTAAGCTTTTAATAAATTGTGAATAATTCATTTCATCTTGAGTAACAGCAGTTTCAATAATAGCAGGATGAGCGCCCAGGTTATTGGCAATTAGATCAAACATGGGTGAAAAATCGACTTTGCCAATGTCTGGGTGCCAAAATACCAGGTTTTTCTTATGCAAACTCCTAATGGCTTCCATGGCATAAGAATCATTTTTATTGATTTGGTCACAGCCACAGTATAATAAATAAACGATCTTGCCTAAATCATCAAAGGTTAATCCTAATGGTTCCATTAATCCTAAGAGATTTTTGGGGATGCCTACAAATCCGCTCTCCATGAACCATGCCGTCATGTTTTGGTTTGCCATATCATCACTCCTGAATCTTATGAAGCTTTACTCTAATCTACATGCAGGCTCTTGATGCGTACATCCACCCGCAGGACATTTAACCCTGTCAAGTTTTCAATCAGTTCAATAGTTGCTTTTTGATATCTTTCTCCAACCATTTTTAGTACTGCGCCATATCTGGCAGTTACCTCAGCAGAAATAGAAACTCCGTCTTCATCCATAGCCACTTGAACTTTTAAAACCTGCTTTATTGACTCCTGCTTTTCAGCCGCAGCCTTGGCAAGCTGTTCAATAACATTTTCTGAAATCAGGAGCTTCCCTAACATATTGAATCTAGGACGGATAATTGATTTCTCGCCCACCTTCCTCAGGTCCTTTTTTTTAAAGAAAAACTGTAAGGGGTCTATTAAGTAATTAGGAAAATCTTTTTTTACTTCAATGGTGGGTAGGGGAATTACATGCTTGCCAAAGTCATTCCTCATTTTTTTAGCCTTAATAATATCCAGTTCTGAAGAAATTTCCTCAATAAATATAAGGTTTTGTGCTGGGGGCAAATCCAAGGCTTGGGTAATTTTTTCGATCATTTTCACCGATGTTCCCAAAATCAGTATTCTTTCAGGATTTACCCTTTCTATCTCCTTTTTAACAACCTCCGCGTGCTCAGGTTCCATAAATATGGCCCTTTTAACAGCCTGAATAGAGGTTAACTCTCGTTTTGCTGAGAAACCCGCCAATTTTCGACCATCTTTAATTAAGAGACCATCATCGATAATAGTGTCAATTCCTTTTTCTGCAGCCACCAACATAGCCTTATGGCTTTTACCGGTTCCGCTCTCACCAATCAAGGCATAAATTTCTATTATAATCACCCCCGGAAACCTAGCACCTATCTCTATAGTATTTTCTATTCGTAAATTTCGCTTTAATTTGACAAAATTCCTTCAACAAAACACTTATCTTTGGTTTCAGATTAGACATCTTCTATTAGTTTACCAAATAAATAGTCCATTTTAGTCCTATCCCACCTAATTGGCAACATATTACACAGCTGTATTTGTTATAATAATACCATATAATTTGTAAACTTTTTTTCCTCATTATCACAAGGGAGGAATAGATTAGAGAATTGAGAATTAAAATCTTCATAGCGAAAGGGATGATAATTAATATGGATAGATTAAAATTAATTCAAGAACTGACTGAGCTCCATGGGGTATCAGGCTTTGAAGAAGAGGTAAGGCATTACATAAAGGACAGAATGGAAAAGATTTCCGAAATATCTTATGACAATCTGGGAAGCATCATCTGCCGCAAACAAGGTACAGATGAGAATCCCCGCATTATGCTGCCCGGGCATATGGATGAAATTGGCTTCTTAGTAAGTGCTATTACCAAGGACGGGTATCTTAAATTTATACCCCTAGGCGGCTGGTGGGACCAGGTTTTATTAGCCCATAAAGTAATAGTTAAAACTTCCAAAGGAAAAATACCCGGTATAATCGGTTCTACCCCTCCGCATCTCTTGGATGCAAAAGAGCGGGAAAAGATTGTAGAAAAAAAGGTTATGTTTATTGACGTTGGTGCGGAAAGCAAGGAAGAAGCCATGGAAAAATTCGGAATTAGACCGGGAGATGTGGTAATCCCAGAGAGTTCTTTCACCCTCATGCATAACCCTAGATACATAATGTCGAAGGCCTTGGATGACCGCTTGGGGGTAGCTTTATTTATGGAAACCATTGAGGAATTAAGCAAAATAGAACATCCCAATACGGTTTATGGGGTGGGAACAGTTCAAGAAGAAGTGGGACTGCGGGGTGCACAAACTTCTACAGACTTAATTAAACCCGACATCACCTTTGTCTTGGATGTGGGCATAGCAGGTGATACCCCCGGCTTAGAGAGCCTGCACATAGATGTCAAGTTAGGAAAAGGTCCCATTCTTCTACTGGCCGACGCTTCCATGATACCTAACAGGACACTTCGGGATTTTGTAATAGATACGGCAGCAAGCCAAGGTATTCCCTTGCAATTTACCACCATGATGGGTGGGGGTACTGACGGAGGAGCTATCCACAAGTATGGGGCAGGTGTACCTTCCGTTGCTTTTGGCATTCCAACCCGTTATATCCATAGCCATAGCAGTCTTTTCCACCGGGAGGATTATGAAAATCTTCTCAGGCTTTTGATTGAAATGATAAAAAAACTAGACGCCAGCACTGCAGATTTAATTAGAAAGTAAAAATTTAGATAAAACCATTTTTAAGAAGGAAAAACATAATATCTTAAAGAAATAAGTCGAAAGCTTATTTCTTTTTTTGTACTTACAAGAAAACTTTTACAAGATAAAGGAAACGGGGGCAGTTATATGTCTTGGATTCACCAAATACCAAAAGATTTAGCTGAAAAGGTTGTTCAAATGCTGCATGAGGTTACTGGGAGCAATGTGCATGTCCAAGGGGAAGAGGGTGAAATCATCGCAACTACCCAACCCCACAGATTAGGATTCAAACACCCGGCGGCAAAAGCTGTAATGGAAGGCAGCAAACCCTTTGTTGCTATTACGGATGAAGAAGCCGCAAAAATGGAAGGAGTTTTGGCAGGTTATACCGGTCCCATTATAATGAACGGTAAAAGAATTGCATGTGTAGGTATCACCGGTAACCCTAATTTTGTGGCTCCCCTGCAAAAATTAGCAGCTGTAATTGTTACCGAAGAAATCCAAAAAGCTGAAATTAATACGGCAAAACAATTGATTATTGATAAGGTTGCTGCAAGGGTTCAGGAAATATCAGCTGCAGTCCAAGAAATTTCTGCAGGAGCGGAAGAAATTGCCGGTACTAGCAGTTCCTTGGAAAATGTAGCAAAAACTCTGGAAAACCAGGTTAATGATATTAATAAAGTTCTAGAACTTATTAGAAACATTGCAGGTCAAACCAACCTGTTGGGTTTGAATGCTGCTATTGAGGCTGCCAGGGCCGGTGAACAAGGGCGTGGCTTTGCAGTTGTTGCCGACGAAGTGAGAAAATTATCCAGCCATTCAACAAATTCTTTAAAAGACATAAACCAGGTTCTGAATGAAATAAAATCGCTGATCTTTGATATAACAACTGGTGTCCAGCAAAATGCTACTACAACAAATGAACAAGCTTTAGCACTGCAACAGGTTACCAAAAGCATTTTGGAAATCCAGCAGGAAATAATGGGATTAACGTAAAAAACCGGGCAGTTTTAATTGAACTGCCCGGTTCCTTATTCCCCTGCTAAATACCTTACTATCTCCTTATAAATATCGGGACTGTATTGGTCTTCTAATCCGGCATCAATATTAGGGTTATCATTAACCTCAATTACATAATAGTCACCATCTACCTCTTTTATATCAATGCCATAAAGGCTGTTGCCAATTGCCTTAGCTGCTTTGACGGCTGTCTCCAAAAGCATGGGACTTGCATTTTCTGCTCGTAAACCTTGCACAGAGCAATGCTCACCATCCTGGGACCTATCCATCAACCGCCAGGTATTCCTGGCAAAAATATATTTTACCACGGCCAGGACTTTTCCATTAAGGACCAGTATTCTCCAATCAAAATCACTGGGCATATACTGCTGTACAATAATCCTATCGGCCCTGCGCAAAAATCTCTTGCCCACCTTGATAAATTCATCTACCGATTTTACTTTTTCAACATAGGCAGAAAAACTGGAATTAGGAGCTTTTAATACTAAAGGTATCCCTAACGTCTCAAATAGCTCCTTGGCATTTTCTTTAGTAACTTCTTTGGTATCTAAAAAAGCTGTTTGTGGTATGGGGACTTCCTTGGCAATCAGTCTTTTGTACATGTTTGCTTTGTCACAACATATTCTAATGCTTTCGGGCTCATCAATTACTCTTAGTCCTTTCATTTGCGCCATCCTGGCGACAACATAGCTGGTATTCAGCGGGTCAGTCAATGCCCTGATAAATACCGCATCATAATTTCCCAGGTATTTTAACTCACTGCGGAAAAGAAAATCCAGTTGGTGTCCCAATTCAAATGCCGCAAGGCGGTAATTGGTCAAAGCGGCAAGTTCCACAGAGCTTCTGATAGTGTACCGTTCAGTAAAAATTGCTATTTTTGCCATGTCCCTGACTCCTCAATGATTTTTTTCTCTTTTAATGTAAGCTCATCAAATAACAGCGGCTCTATTGCAGAAAACAAATAGCGGGAGGTTGTAACAATAACCCTGATTTTCATTAAAGGAATCCTAAAGACCTGGAAGACCGCCTGGGTAAACTCCTCATATTCCTTGACCAAGGTCTTGCCTAAAACACACCGGACAATATCAATACGGTAGTCTTCCGGCAATCTTTGGCATAGGGTGGCATATTTACCGCTCATGGTGACGGTATTAAGTTTTTGTTTGAGGTTGTCACTATCTGTAATAACCTCAAACTTGGAAGTATAGGGGTTTATAGGATAGGCTAAAACCGGCGGCACAATTTTTTCGGTAACAATCTCATATTCCGGGGTAAAAATATTGTTTAACTTGGCTTTTTCCATTGCAAGGGGTACTACATAAGCGTCCAATGCTTCTTCTGTTGTGGGCATTATCTTCTCATCCGCCAATTCGGCATCTAACGAAATGTAATACCCAGCAGTGAGATAGGTATAGTCACCAAACATATTTAGAAAAAAATCACCATCATTTTTTAGCTTAAAAAGAATGGCATTACTCATTTTCTGCCCCCATTCCACACAATAATCTACGTTCTATTTATAATCCTTTTTCGATAAGTTTACAAGGCAAAAAATTGGCATTTTCTAAATTACTATCCGACTTCATACTGTAACATTTTTGCAGAAAAAGTTTATATTCACTGACAGCTACCTCTTGGGCCAGAAGAGTACGCCTGTTAATTTCTTCATAATTTATTAATAACAAGTCAACTACATTTTTATCCAACGCCATATTATCAACCATTTTTTTTAGTATATTTATTACTTGGCTTTTGGGCATACCTTTTCTATATGGCCGGTCTTCCGTCAAAGCTGTAAAGACATCTGCAACAGCCATAATGCGGGAGCCCAAGGAAAGGCTGTCTTCGTTCAAATTAAATGGATAACCGCTTCCATCCAGTTTTTCATGGTGTAATGATGCCCAATTATTAATTACATTTAATTCTTTGATAGGAAAAAGAGTCCGGTATGTATAAAAAGTATGGGTTTTAATAATATTAAATTCGTCTTTTGTCAACTGCCCTGGTTTCTCCAAAATTTCACCAGGCACAGCCAGTTTGCCAATATCATGAAGGAAACCAGCCACTCTCATCATCTTTTGTTCTACAATGGAAAAGGATGACAACTGTGCCAGGCTTTCCGCTGCAGAGGCAACACCGCTGGAATGGCGGGCGGTAAAAGCTGACCTGAAATCAATAAGATGGGAGAATACTTTGGTAACTGATAACAACTCATCTATGGAAATAGTAAAGTCCCCTAGATTAACCTTGTCTTTTAATATGGGAACAGTATAATGGGATGCAGCTTCCAGCCAAATATATACCTTGGGGAGCAAATCCTGAAATAGGTGAACTAAATCAGGCATAAACATTTTGCCTTTTTGTTGGGAAATGGTCTGATATATTCTATCCATTTGGTTTAATATATCTTTTTGAGGATTAATCAAAACTGCAATACGATCGGCTAAATGAACTATATAGCTGCCCAGGGGAATTTCCTGGTTTTCACGGGATTTTTCCCACCAGCAGTGGTGATGCCTAATAATCTCCGCAGCCTTAGCAAAAGGCTGATGTTTGCTAAGCAGGAGAAACCCATTTATACTATGGTCCGAATCCTTTAATTCAAACTCCAAGGCATCGATTCTTTCCTTTAAAGTTAATCCCCCTATATCATGCAAAGCAGCAGCCAGGAAAATATCATTTCTTTCTTCCCTGGAAAGTCCCAATTCTTCTGCAAAGCAGTAGGAAAGATAGGCTACCCGCTTATGGTGGTCAACTAAAGTAGGGCTGATTAGATCTACTGTATTAGTAATACTCATTACCAGGTCAAACAAAGGTATATTTAAGTTTTTCATAGAATGCATCTAACTCCGTTCTAAACTATATTCAATCCTTAAACTAGGATACTTCCGATATATTTATTGAATTCTTACCGCTGTCTTTTGCCGAATACATTACCCTGTCAGCTGTCTTTACAAGCTCATTAACATCATTAGGTGCAGTGTTATATACTACTACACCAATACTGAAAGTAATAAACCAGACATTTTGTTTCATGGCATTTAATAAATCCTGCTGTATCCTTTTGAGAATCAGTTCAGCTTGTTGGCAGCCGCTTTCGGGCATTAGTATTGCAAACTCATCCCCTCCTAATCTGGCAACAAGATCTGTTTTTCTAATATTTTTCTCAATAACTGAGCCTACTACCGTTAATACCCTATCTCCTACCTCGTGACCTAAAATATCATTCACTGCTTTAAAATTATCTAAATCAAGATAAGCAACTGACAGGGGACGCTTATTCCTGCGCAAACGTTCCATTTCCACTTCTGCCCGCTCATAGAAAGCCCTCCGGTTCGCAATCCCAGTTAAGGAATCCTCCCGGGCAAAGTTTTTTTCTGAATCCAAAGTACTTCTTAGCATATACAAAGCTAAAACAATAATCATCAGAAAGGAAAATCTTAAGGCGGAGTTGATATAGAAAATACCTGAAGAGAAATTTTCAGGAATTAAGAAGATTTCAATAACGGTCCAAATTATTCCGCTTAAAATTGACATAAATAGACCCGCACCTTCACCCACATACCAAGTAACGTAAGAGATAGGAATAAAGTAAAAATAGGAGAAATGGATATCTTTTCCTAGAAAAAAGTCAATAGTGGCAATAAATAGTATTTGCACAAGCCCGGTGCTAACATAAAATTTATTTGTATGAATACTGTTCGGATTCAATTTATTCCCTTCCTTCTACTTACATACCCTTCTCTACCAATAATTTCATTTACAAATTAGAAAACAGGGCTTACACCGAACCTATGGCAACCGCGGAAGCCGATGTTGTACTTATATTTATTACCTTGCAAAAATTATACTTTCTAAATAAGTATAAAAAATCCTGCTTTCGCAGGATTTTTTATTTTTTCAATTGTCTATCGTTTATTAATAAAATCAGTTATAACAGGCCAAAAGCCCTCCCGCTCAAAACCCCTCCGCCAACCGGAAATACCCGCCAAATGGTATTTTTTCATTAAATTTATCCTTTGCTCCATAGAAAACTCGTCTTCCAGCCATATGCTGTATTTAACCCCATCCTTTTCAAGTTCCACATAGTTTTGACCAGTCAGGGGATCCTGAATCGGCTGGAGTTTGTTTTCTTTAACCCAGGCTTCAGCCCTTGTCATAGAAATGGCTTTGGAGGTCAATTTCCTGTTGCCCTTTTCATCTGTACTCTCTTCCCAGAGCCTGGTGTAAAAGGGCACGCCTAAAATAATCTTCTCATTTGGTATCTCTTTCAATATTTGACGTAAGCCTTCCTCAACCCAGGGCAGGGAGGCAACTGAACCTGGATAATTGCTGAAAGTACCATGTTCATCGTAGGCCATTACTGTCACATAATCCACTATTTCACCCAGGCTTTGGCGGTCATAGCACATAGACCAGTTTTCACTACGGGAAATAAAGGTGACATTTACTGAAATGGAGCGGTCCTTCTCATGGAGAAGGGGTGCCAGTTCCCTGACAAATTGAACATAACCTTCTTTGTCTTTTAAATACATGTTTTCAAAATCCAGATTGATGCCATCCAGTTGATAGAGATCAACATAAGTAAGTAATTGTTTAATGACCTTAATCCGCAATTCCGGACTGGACAGGAATTGATGGGTTAAATCTTTGTCAAAACTATTATCAAATAAGCCCCACACCTGGCGTCCTGTTTCATGAGCCCATTGCACATACCTTACGTCACCCTGATTTTTTACTAAACCATCCTTTTCCAGGCTAAACCATGTCGGTGATACAACATGTAGCCCGGAAAGGTTGGGCAAATTTTTAGGATCTACCGTCTTCCCCCATGCCCCTTCCCAAGTCATTATAATTTTTTCTCCTAAGGGGTTCCAAGGCTGGTAGTATTCCCTTGCAATTTCTGCTGTTTTTATTCCTGTCAGCCGTACCATTTTTTTGTCAAGGTAACCCATTTGTCCACTGATAGTTTCCACCCAGTAGTGACCATTTTCTTCCCGCATAATATAAACATTTTCCCCTTGGCTTATTTCCTCCAGCCAGGGGGATCTATCCGCAGGATTTTGCCGCAGTTTTCCTGCAGTCAGGACAGTGCCCTCAGTTAAAGGGACCTGAAAATTATGAATTATTGCTACCGATTGTTCCTGCAGATATTGTATATTCAACTGGTAATATTCATCCAGGGGCTCCGCGGGCAGATAAATATTGCCCTGGTTTTTTACCACAGGGTAGCTGAAGGGATATGGCTCAAGATTCAGCATCCCCTCCCTTTTTCCCAAGGGAAGGTGGTACACCTCATTGGGTGTTGTAATAATTACCCTTTGTCCTTGTTCGTCCCATTGAATATTAGGGTCAATTTTACTCTTGATAAAAGACAGAGGCAGGTATAACTGCTCCTCGTTCAAGAGGGCTGAATCAACTTTTTCCCCCAAATAGTAAATGTGGATATCTTCCGTTGAATTAAGGGGCACCTTCTTCATAGCAGGCAAATAGTAAACAAAAATTATGGCTAAAAGAACAGCGGCCACTACTACATAACCCAATGGGTTTGCTTTTGCTTCATGTACTTTTTTAATTTCCGTGGACATATTTCAACCCCTTATTGCTTTCTTTTTGACTCCTTTGCTTTATTCGCTAATAAGGCATACTATCCTTTTGTTAATTAATGCAAAAGAAAAAGCACCGGGGACAGGTACTTTTGCTTGTAAATTACAATAAAGGAACGACCCGAGGTCCATTCCTTATTTATACATATCAGAAGGTATAAAACCTCCCAAAAAGGTAATAAGCATAAGTGCAACATCGGCTTCCGCAGTCGCCAAAGACTCGGCGCAAGCTATGTTTTCTAATACCTATGTTATTTTCATTTTACTTAAAACCTCATTAATTTCCTTACGACCTTTCCCAACCTCTTGCAGTTTATCTTGCAATATGGCTTGGGCTGTTTCCAGAAGCTGATCAACAAAGTCCTGCGCCTCTGCAATAACCTTTTGGGCATTTTCCTCGTACCCATTACATGACTCCTGGTGGTTATTTTCCACTGCTGCTTCCACAGGATTTGTTTCCTTTTGGCAAGTCAACGCCCCTTCCCCCTTCTCGTAGCTTTCATAAAGCTTTTTCATTTCTTTCATCTCTTTAGGAAGTTTGCTGCGCAATTTGTCAAGATAGTCATAAACTATGTCTTTATCCACAATTACCTTATTGCTAAAAGGAATAGCTTTGCTTTCCATAATATATGTTTCTAAATCCATTATAAACTTATATGTTTCTATCGCGGATTTGAACTCCATCCCTACCTGCCTCCATTTAAAAGTAGAATATTGTCGAACTATTACTATTTTACTACTTAAAGGAAAAATCAGCTAGTACTGGTTGGAAAGTGTTTTTATTGAAACAACTGTAACACAAAAGACCTCCCATTAATAATATGTTACGAAACAAAACAATATTTTTAAGGAGGCGACCGTTTGTAATGAAAAAGTTTATATGTTGGACCTTAATTTTTTTCTTTAGTGTCCTGGCCATGTTTTCTTTTACCGGTTGTGGAGAAGAAAAGTTAACCAAAGTAAAATTAAATGAAGTAACCCATTCTGTTTTTTATGCACCCCTTTATGCAGCAATAAATAACGGATTTTTCCAGGAAGAGGGTATAGAACTGGAGCTTACCACCGGTCAGGGTGCAGACAAAGTAATGACAGCAATCCTCTCCGGCCAAGCCGATATCGGTTTTATGGGACCTGAAGCAACTGTCTACGTATTTAACGAAGGTAAAGAAGACTATGCAGTGAATTTTGCCCAGCTAACTAAGAGGGATGGCTCCTTCTTGGTTGCCAGGGAACCTGATCCAAATTTCACCTGGGAAAAAGTTAAAGGAAAAACCATTATCGGTGGACGCAAGGGCGGAATGCCGGAAATGACCCTGGAATATGTGCTGAAAAACAAAGGTATTATGCCCAATAAGGATGTTGAGGTTTTGACTAATATCCAGTTTGCCTTAATGGCAGGAGCCTTTACCGGAGGAACAGGGGATTATGTCACATTATTCGAGCCCGTGGCAGCAACCCTTGAAAAACAAGGTGCGGGCTATGTAGTGGCTTCAGTTGGTCTAGACAGCGGTGAAATACCCTACACAGTCTTTTCCGCCAAGAAAAGCTATCTGGAAAAGAACAAGGACATAATTCAAAAGTTCACTAATGCTATTTATAGAGGACAAAAGTGGATACAAGAAAAATCCCCCGAAGAAATAGCCAAAGCCATTAAACCTTCTTTTCCTGATTCGGACGAAGCAGTCTTAACAGCTGTTGCCAAACGTTACAAGGAAATAGATGCCTGGGCTAAAGATCCTTTATTCAGCCCCGAAGCCTTTGAAAGAATGCAAGATGTGATGGAACTGGCCGGGGAGCTAAATAAAAGGGCTCCTTATGCTAAACTTGTCACTAATAGTTTTGCTGAGGAAGCAAAAAAACTGGCTAAATAAGTCAATCCACATACAGTCTTAAGGGGAGATGATATTTAGTGGAGGCTAAACCTTTAGTAACAATTAGAAACATTTCAATGAAATACCAGAGCCCGGAAGGTGAAATAGAAGCCTTACGAAACGTCTCTCTGGAAATTTTGGAGGGAGAATTCATCAGCATCGTAGGACCAAGCGGCTGCGGCAAATCTACCCTATTAAATATTATTGCCGGTCTGATTGAACCTTCCGACGGGGAAATACTTATAAATAATAAAATTGTAAAAAAGCCCACCGGAATGGTGGGCTATATGCCCCAAAGAGACCAACTGTTTGAATGGAGGAGCATCTGGAAAAACGTAGTCTTAGGCTTAGAAATTCAAGATAAAGTGAATGATACTACAGCCGCATTTGCACACAAGCTTTTAAAGGACTATGGACTCGAGGAATTTAAATATAAGTTTCCTAACCAGCTTTCTGGAGGTATGCGCCAAAGGGTAGCCCTTATCCGTACCCTGGCAATTAATCCGGAAATCCTTCTGCTGGACGAGGCTTTTTCCGCCCTGGATTATCAGACCAGACTGGTAGTAACCGATGAGGTAAAGGAAATAATCAGGAAGGAAAACAAAACCGCGATTTTAGTAACCCATGACTTGTCTGAAGCAATAAGCATGGCTGACAGGGTTGTGGTTTTAACCCAAAGGCCAGGAACAGTTAAGAACATTCATAATATCCGATTGACCTGTGATATCCATACGCCTCTAGGCTGCCGGGAAGCACCGGAGTTTAAGGACTACTTTAACAAGATATGGAGGGAGTTGGATGTCCGTGTCTAATCAAAAACAAGTACAGGGTTTCTCACCCGAACATCTAGCCTATTTAAGGGAAAGAAGACAGTACCGTTGGAAGGTCTTGTCAACTCAAATACTTTTATTGGCAGGGATAATTGCACTGTGGGAAACAGCCGGTCAGCTTGGCTGGATTGATTCCTTTATTACCAGTCAGCCTACCCGTATATGGAAAACCCTAATTAACCTTCATCGGGAAGGTTCTCTATATTACCATATTGGAATTACTGTTTTTGAAACAGTAATTGGTTTTGTATCTGGAACAATTCTGGGTACAATAATTGCAATTGTATTATGGTGGTCGGATTTTATTTCCGAAGTCCTTGACCCGTACTTAGTAGTATTAAATGCTTTGCCAAAAATTGCATTAGGACCAATCTTAATTGTATGGATTGGAAATGGGGCACCTGCTATCATTGCAATGGCCCTCTTTATCTCCCTAATTGTTACTATATTAGGGGTATATTCAGGTTTTTCTCAGGTTGATAAAGATAAGATAAAACTTCTGAAGACCTTTGGAGCAACTAAGTTGCAAATACTTCAAAAAGCCATTTTACCGGCAAGTGTTCCTACAATTATCTCTGCCCTTAAAATTAATGTAGGCTTATCATGGGTCGGTGTTATTGTTGGTGAATTTTTAGTCTCCAAAGCAGGCTTGGGCTATTTAATAGTATATGGGGGTCAAGTATTTAAACTGGATTTAGTAATGACTAGTGTGATTATACTTTCAATTGCAGCGGCAATTATGTATAAAGCCATTGTGCTTTTAGAGCAGTTATTCATGAAGTGGAGGTAAAACGGCTAAGACCTTTTCAATACTCCGTACCCAGTAACCAGTGCCGATATCTTTATGGTAAGCATGCCATTTTCGGGATTAACATCAGCCATTTTTTCACCAAGTTTAAAATCAGTTGCCGTATTTCCTTATAATCTAAGTATAAATCAGGAATTCATTTAATTCTGTAAATTACTTCAATTTAAATAACTTTGGCAGGATTCTAAATATTCCGCAGCGAATTTAACTATTTTCAAAGCTGTTTATCTATGAAAAATGGAGGGATGGTTAATGGATAAAAAGTTAGTCTTTTGCTTATGTGCTTTGCTTGTACTAATCTTCCTTTTAATTCCTGGTACAGTTTTTGCAGCCTTTGATGAGTATGGCTATAATGAAACAGCCTGTATTTTTAACGGTTCTTTTGAAAACTGGGAAAATTTCGTATACGGCTTACCTTCAGCACCAGTTGATTGGGAAACAAAAAATGTCCAGTTTTTAGTGAGAAAATGGAGCAAGGATTTTGACCAAGCTATGTTCCACGGGATGCCGTGGAAAGATGGCGCCTGGCAAATGGCTCATTTTTACCAGTATCTATCAGGGGAACAGGAAGGTTGGACCTGGAATTGGGACTTTAAAATAGTTTTCTCTGCGGTTCCTGTTGCAGGAGCAATAGATACCGGAGGGAACTTCTGGCTTATTCAAAGTAAAACCTGGCTTTTAGGTCCACAAGGTGAAGAAATTGAGGTGCCGGATATGTACACCTTAAAAGCAATTCCTCCCTCCTTAGGTGGAGGAACATACAGATAAATAAGCAATGCTCATTTATGTGTATGTTAGGTAAAGGTAAGCTGCTGGGTTAACATATTGGGACAGGTAAAGGTTAAGAAAATAAGTGAGCTGCTTTGTTAGTTAGATGTAATTCTTACTGATGCATACTAGCTGAATACAAAAAGTTTAAGATTTATTTAAGCCCTACCTTTTTTTAAAAAGACAGGGCTTTTAAATTAAGTTTAATTAAAAAATGCTAGACCAGATGGCATAGACTCCAAAACCGGCAATAACAGTACCTGAGAACCTATTGATAAGTCTTAGGCCTCCTTCAGTGACTTTATTTTTGACCAAACCAACTCCCTGGCTCAGGATAAACCACCACAAGGCAGAACCCATAAATACCCCTGCAACCAAAGTTGCCGCCGCAGCATAGCTGCTATCAACCATAGCAACACCCAGACCGGCAAAAACAGCAATATAATATATGATGGCAATAGGATTGGTAATGGCAACAATAAAGGAAGAAGCAAAAGCAGTCAATAAACCATAGCCTGTTGCTGAAGCGTCATCTACTGCAGGCTTAGTGATAAATATCTTATAGCCTAGATAGATGATAAAGGTTCCCCCAATAAGACGGAAAATATTTTGCTGACTAACCAGAAAATTAGAAATCATTGTCAAACCAAAGCCTCCTATGGAGGCATAAATTAAATCTGTGACTGCAGCACCCATTCCTGTCACAAAACCATATAATCTGCCCCCGGCTAAGGTTCTCCTGATGCACAAAACCCCTATGGGACCTACAGGTGCAGCTATTGACAAACCAATTATAAATCCTTGCAGCCAAATTTCCATAAAAACACCTTCTTATATTTTTTTAAGGAATTCATTCTATGTCAGTTATATCTAAAAGGATTCATTTTTGGTCAGTTTCTTGCTCACGGGATTCATTGTTGATTAGTTAGTTCTAGTGGGATTCATGCTTTGTCAGTTATTTCTTAAGGGATTCATTTTGAGTCAGTTATATCTGTGTGATTCATTGTTTGTAAGTTACTTCTATTGTAATCTTCGATTGTCAGTTAAAAACTGACTAACAATGTTCACCTAGAAGCATCAACTGACTAACAATCTCAACCCTTAAGCATTGTCTGACTAGCAATCTACACCCATTAGCCTTATCTGACTAGCAATCTTCACCCAAAAGCATTATCTGACCTACAATGTTTACCCATTAGCCTTGAGCCTTTCTGCTAACTTCGTATTCCGCTGGCTGACGGTGTTATTTTTCACTGCCATGGCAAGGGCTCTGGCTGAACCGACCAATACCAGCACTTTTTTGGCCCTGGTCACACATGTGTATAGGAGGTTTCTCTGCAGCATCATATAGTGCTGTGTAACCAAAGGAGCTACTACAATCTTATACTCACTCCCCTGGCTTTTATGTACTGTAGTAGCATAGGCCAGTACAACTTCATCCAGTTCAGTCACATCATATTCTACGTCTACGTCATCAAATCTGATTTTTACCTGTTTATCTTCCAGATCAATATGGGTTATCCGGCCGATATCACCATTAAAAACATTTTTCTCATAATTATTCTTAATCTGCATTACTTTATCATAAAGCTTATACTTAACGCCCCCATTATTAAGAAATGTATTGTTGGGGTTTAACGCCTCCTGCAAAACTTCATT
The DNA here is from genome assembly GCA_049323895.1 of Bacillota bacterium. Classification (GTDB taxonomy): domain Bacteria; phylum Bacillota; class Peptococcia; order Peptococcales; family BICA1-8; genus JBMOKT01. The sequence continues at coordinate 82,927 of JBMOKT010000017.1, forward strand.
AAGGTTGCGTGCCCCTGCCTCCCCCCTCTGCATGGGGGTAATGACCTGTATATCACCTACTGGATCCACTCTGTAAAAGGCAGGTAGTCTTGTCTTGCAGAGGGATTTTATATGTTCCACAACTTTGCCCGGGTCCTCCTCCTTAATAAAAAAGAAATCATTTTCCTTACCGTTTTTCAATAGGGGGAACTCCCCCCTGTTAATGCGATGGGCGTTGGTAATTATCATACTGCCTTGTGCCTGCCGGAAAATTCTTTTTAGTTCTATGACACTGACCAGACGGGAGGAAATAATATCCTTTAGGACATTGCCGGATCCCACAGAAGGTAGCTGGTCCACATCTCCCACCAGGATTACCACTGCCTCCCGGGGAATAGCCTTTAAAAGGTTATACATAAGTACAATATCAACCATAGATGTTTCATCGATAATCAGGACATCACACTCCAGGGGATTATCTTTATTCCTCTGGTATCCTTCAGGAGGTTTAAACTCCAGTAAACGATGGATTGTTTTAGCTTCCATTCCCGTTGCCTCAGACATCCTTTTAGCGGCCCGCCCCGTAGGGGCTGCCAAAAGGATTTTGGCTCCCATTTTGGCAAATATTTTGATAATTGCTAAAGTAGTAGTGGTTTTACCCGTTCCCGGTCCTCCTGTCAAAACCATAAACTTAGCTGCTGCGGCAGTACCGATAGCTGCTGCCTGTACTTCATCGTAGCAGATGTTATTCTCCTTTTGGATTTCTGTTATGATACCCTCTAAGTCCCGGGAACTGAATTTATTTGCAACACCTGCCAATTCCTTAATAAGCTGGGCAGCACCTTCCTCGCTATAGTAAAGGGCTGGAAGATAAAAAGCATCCTCCCCTTCACTGATAACTTCTTTGCCCAGGCTCATTTTTACCAGAACAGAATTTAACTCTTGATGTTCTATTTCCAAAAGTTCTTGAGCATAGCTTTCCAATTGCTCCCGGGTAGCATAACAATGACCCTCGCTGGCTAATTGATTGAGAATATAAATAACTCCTGCCCGGCACCGTTCATAAGACTGGGGATTAAAACCCATTTTTTGGGCCAACTGATCTGCAGTCCTAAAGCCAATGCCCCAAATATCATCTGCTAAGCGGTACGGATTTTCTTTGACAAGCTTTATACTTTCATTTCCATAGGTTTTATAAATTTTTACGGCAAAAGAGGTAGAAACACCATTGCCCTGCAAGAAAAGCATTACATTCTTAATTTCCTTTTGCTCCTGCCACCCCTTCTGGATCATGTCTACCCTTTTTTGACCGATGCCTTCCACTTCTATTAAACGATGGCTTTCTTCCTCTATTATTCTTAAGGTATCCTCTTTAAATCGTTTGACTATGCGGCGGGCATTAACAGGTCCGACACCTTTTATCAAACCGCTCCCTAAATATTTTTCAATACCGGCAACTGTGGCTGGAATAGATTCTTCTATCTTTTCTGCTACAAATTGCTTGCCATATTTACTATCCATTTTCCATGAACCATCTAAATTCAAGACAGAACCCACGCAAATTCCCGCCATATTGCCCACTACGGTAACCAATTCCGGATAACCTTTAGATTTTATTTTGATTACACTAAATCCATTTTCTTCATTGGTAAATGTAATCCGTTCCACAACACCGCTTAAGAACTCCATTATCAATACTCCCACTATGTATTTCCCGCTACTTTTAAAAGCATCTATTTCTTCTAGTACTATTTAACTATAAAAAAGGCTTCAATTAAAGTATTTTATAATTTAAGGAAGCCTTTTTTGAAACTCATTACGGAAAGTGGAACACTAAGGAATTTTATACTTTCCTATTCGTTATAAAAAAGGCTTCAATTAAAGTATTTTAATAATTTAAAGGAAGCCTTTTTAAATAAATTATTAAATACCCTATTAATATTTAAGTTAGTTTAATGAAGTGTTAATATTAAAGGGTGACAAATTTTTTAGAGGAGGGATTATGATGCGGATTGGTGTTCTGACAGGAGGCGGTGATTGCCCAGGACTAAATGCGGTGATCCGGGCCATAACAAGAACAGCCATCTCCCATGGACATAAAGTCTTTGGCTTTAAGGATGGATTCAAGGGTCTTATTGAAAACAGGTACATCTCATTAAACCATGACAGTGTATCAGGTATTCTTTTTAGAGGAGGAACAATTTTAGGGACAACCAATAGGGACAACCCTATGAAATACGAACAATCAGTTAACGGCAAAATACAGTATGTAGATATGTCAGTTGTTATTAATGAAAACTATAAAAACCTGGGATTAGACTGTTTAATAGTAATTGGCGGAGACGGAACCATGAGAATGGCAAGGGAAATTGCCGCCAAAACCGATATAAAAGTGGTAGGTGTGCCTAAAACAATTGATAATGATATAGTTGGTACAGACATAACCTTTGGCTTTTCAACCGCAGTTGATGTAGCTGTGGAGGCTCTTGACAGGCTTCATTCTACTGCGGAATCCCATCATAGAGTTATGATCTTGGAAGTAATGGGCAGGGATGCCGGATGGATCGCTTTACATGCCGGTATTGCCGGTGGTGCAGATATAATTTTGATACCAGAAATACCTTACTCTTTAGAAGGCATCTCCAAGACAATCCACGACAGGATTAAGCGAGGTAAACATTTTAGTTTGGTTATTGCCGCTGAGGGAGTTAAAACTACCCAAGGCCAGAACATAGTGAGGGATGTCATCGAAACAGATATCAGCCTGGTTAAGCTTGGCGGCATAAGCACCTGGTTAGCGGCAGCCATTGAAAAAACAAGCCATGTTGAATGCCGGGCAACAATTTTGGGACATCTGCAAAGAGGGGGCTCCCCCAACAGCTTTGACCGGGTATTTTGTACCCAGCTGGGTGCTAAAGCCGTTGAGCTTATTTACGAAGAGAGATTCCAGGAAATGGTCGCACTAATTGACAATAAAATAACTAGTGTTCCTTTAGATATAGTTAAAGGGGTTAAGCTGGTTAATCCCCAAGACCCCCTTGTAAAGACAGCTAGGAATATTGGTATATCCTTTGGAGATTAAATGACAGGGGGACGCTATAAATGACAGGGGGACGCTTATTAGAGACCACTGAAAAAGATATCATAATAATTGGCAAATAGGGTATGGATTGTAGGAAAACAAAGAAAAACCCCCTAAAATCCGGTATAATAGAGTTGTTGAGACACTAATACCAGAGGGGGTTTTTCC
>JBMOKT010000018.1:0-8171 GCA_049323895.1 Bacillota bacterium
AAGGAAAAATTCAATATCCAGCGTGAACGAATTGACCGTTTTTTTCCTAAGAACTTTACCGAAAAGCAAAAAGAAGATTTGATTGTCCAATTGCTTGAAGGCTGGTATAAGAAGCGGCAAAAGGAGCCGGAAATGATGACGGAATTCATTTCCAGAGTTACAGCGCACGTTGAGTGTGTAGTTTGCCTGAATAGAAAACACAGTTTTTTAGACTTGAGTAATCGAGCTTTTCTTATGTTGGGGATATGTTTCCGTAGATAAAGTAAGTAAGCCAAACAATAATGTTTTAGAGTTTCTTTCTATAGGAAATTTAAACATGAAGAATTTTAAATGCAAATATAAATATGATAAATACAAAATATAATACCGCTCCTTCAAATAAATGCAATTGCAAACAACAGTTATATTAAATTAGAACGTAACAATGTTCCAGAGTTACATTTTAAATACAAATCAGATAAGGCAAGTAATAATAAATTTAGTTCGTAATGGGATAGATGCTATGTCCGATGGTGGTGAAATCATATTAGAACTTATTTGGACAATAAAAATATAATTTTGACCGTTAAGGATGAAGGATGTGGGATAGCTCCTGAAATTTTAAATGATCTTGGAAAAGCTTTTTTATTTCCTAATCACATAATATAATATCGTCAAGGTATAGATTACCTAATAATATAAAAAGGGAGCAATAACAATGGCAGACGGTAATGCTGGAAAAACTTTTTAAGTGAAACTTTCTTTGAAACATTTCTAATGGTAATAATCATCATTTGGCTTGTGTCTAATTGCCAACTCTAAATATGTTGTAATAAGTGAGTTTTTTTACAAATATGTTGGACATTTAACTTTATATAATAGGAAATTTAGTGCAAATGATTGTAGCAGTTGGACAAAGGTAGTATAATATGATTCATTATAAAAATAGAAAGGGGATAAATAAATGAGTGTCTGGTTACAGAATAAAAGCTTTGAGGAAATCTTAGAATTAAAAGATAAGGGTTTAGATACGGCCATTATTCCAGTTGGTAGTACTGAACAGCATGGTAGTCACCTCCCCCTTGGAACTGATACAATGGTCGCTAATATGCTAGCTGAAGATGCTGCTATAAAGGCAGGTGTGATAGTTGCACCACCTCTTTGGTTTGGCTGGAGTCCTCACCATATGGTCTTGCCTGGAACAATAACTATTCGTCCTGAAATACTTATTGAGGTTTTATATGATGTAATTAGCTCGCTAAATGACCATGGGTTTAAGAAATTTGTAGTAATTAATGGACACCGTATTGTAAATATTCCATGGATGCAAATTTGTGCAGAACGGGCACAAAGAATATTGGGTGTAAAAATTGTACTATTTGACCCTGCATATATGTCAAAAGAAATTGTTTCTAAGTTAGGATATGGACCAGTTGGACATTCAGAGGAGATAGAAACATCCCAGATGCTTTATAGAAATCCTCATTTAGTTCATCTAGAAAAGGCAAAGGATAATCCTGTTCAACAACATCCATTATATTCTGTTGACCCTGCCTATCCTGGTGATACTCTCTGTTATGTACCTAGTACAAAGAAAGATATGCAAAAAAGTGTGGATATTGCTGGTGGAACTACCGGCTCCCCAACAAAAAGCTCAGCAGAAAACGGACAACTTTATCATGATCATCTCGTAAACAATCTGGTTCAAGTTCTTAACAACCTTAAGTCTTTAGATGTATAAACTAAATAATGGAAAAATTGAGTGCATGCGAATCTGTGCACTTAATTTTTTTAAAAGCATATTGGTAGTCAGGGCACTATCTAATAATAAAATAGCAGTAATATTGTCTGGCATAATTTACTTAATAAAAATTATTATTATACAACAGTGCGTTTTCCTATGCAATTTTATATAAAATTAACATTGACAAGCATTATCAATTTTCTTTATAATTGAAGAAAGAGACAAGCAACAACTTGTCAAGAGAAAAGTGTTGGAGCTTTGGTTAGAGGGTTCCTTTTTTTATGATTTTTAATAGTAGAAAATAATATAAAATTCAGAAAAAAACAATGAAATACAAAACTTTAAACAGAGGGGGTTAATCACAGACACAAGTTTTTTTATATCTAAACTATGAATTATAAATTTTAGGGGGGTATGTGAGAATGTATAAAAAGTCAAAATTAGTTGTAATGATTTCTTTGCTGGTAATGTTTGCCTTAGTTGTTGCCGGTTGTGGCGGTAGTGGTGGTTCTAGCTCAGGAGGGGATAAGAAGCCAGAAGCAAAACCGGTAAAATGGGTTGTGAATGAAGCTTATCCACCAAATAATCATCATAGTATAGGGCTTGTGGATTTTGCTGCAAAAGTTAAAGAGGCTACAAATGGTAAAATAGAAATGGATGTTCAAGCTGGTGGAGCCCTTGGATATAAAGGACCAGAGCTTTTGAAGGTTGTTCGTGATGGTCTTGTGCCAGTTACAGATTTAGTTATAAGTGGTGTGGCTGGGGACGAGCCAATGTTCGGAGTAGTTACTCTGCCATTTCTTGTTCATAGTCATGAGGAAGCAAGATTATTGCATCAAATTGCCCGTCCATATTTTGATAAAGTTGCAGAAGAAAAATGGAATCAAAAAATACTTTATAATGCTCCTTGGCCAGCAGCTGGGTTCTGGGCACAGAAGGAATTAAGGACATTAGAAGATATGAAAGGTCTAAAAACAAGAACTTATGATAAAAATGGTGCATTAGTAATGGAAGCTTTAGGTGCTACTCCATATCCGCTGCCATTTAGTGAAGTCTACTCTTCACTAGCTACAGGAGTAATTGACTCTGTTTTAACATCTAGTCCAACGGCTGTTGATGGCAAGTTCTGGGAGGTTCTTAAATATTATGCTCCAGTAAATGTTACTCAAGCAGTTAATATGGTTACAGTTAACCTAGATGAATTTAATAAGCTTGATAAGGAAACACAAGAGACATTGATTAAGCTTGCTCAAGAAATGGAAGAAGAAATGTGGGCAATGGTAGCTGAGCTTGATAAAGAAAAAGAACAAGAATGTAATGATAATGGAATTGTAACTCTAGAACCTAGTGAAGAATTAATGAATGACCTTTCTGAAATAACAGAAGGTATTAGAGCAGATTGGTTAAAAGATGCTCCACCTGAGGCAAAAGAGATTGTTGCGAAATTCAAAGAAAAGGTTGGCCGTTAGAAACTATTATAGAAAACAACCGACAGCAAATTTGTCGGTTGTTCCTCTGTTAGACAAAAAAATAAGGAGGGGAAAGAATGGAAAAATTTATTAAAATATCAGACCGTATATCTCAAGGCACGGGAATTATAGCAGGTTTTATGATGATATTAGCTTTGGTTATGGTCCTCGTAGAAATTGTATTACGTACCTTTTTTAGCAAAACCCTCTATATTACTGAGGAATACACTGCTTATTTGATGGTCGGTATAACTTTTATAGGTTTGGCTTATACACTTAAAGAGAAGGGGCATATTCGTATGTCTTTTTTACAAACAGTCCTTAGAGATAAGGCTAGAATGTATCTTGAAATTTATGCATTAATTGTAGGATTGATCTTTTTTACCTTAATTACTTATACAACTACTAATTTCTTTTGGGATTCAGTGGTATCCCAAAGCCGATCAATGTCTATTACATCAACCTATTTAGCTATTCCTCAATTTTTTATGCCCCTTGGTTCTTTAATAATGACGTTGCAATTTATTGCTGAAATAATGCGTACAATAGTTAAATTGCGGTCTGGGGAAATTGACTCAGATGATGTAGAAACAAAGGCTCTAGGGCGTTAATTCGCTAATTAAAATAAGGGGGATATTGACTTGAGTTTATTTATTGTATCGATGACTATATTAGGACTCCTTGTTTTCACACTAGGAAGTACCGTTTGGGTTGGGATATCCCTGTTCTTAGTGGGCATGGGAGGATTCTTATTCTTTACTAGTAGTCCAGTATTTATAATTTTGTCAAATATACTTTGGAACAGTACTCATAGTTCAACAATGATGGCTTTGCCCTTATTTGTTTTTATGGGTGAAATACTATTCCGTAGTAAAATATCAGAAAATCTATTTAAAGGTCTTTCTCCTTGGGTGGATAAAATACCTGGGCGCTTAATGCACGTAAATATTGTTGCTTGTGCTTTATTTGCTGCTGTCAGTGGATCGTCTGCTGCAACTACAGCGACAGTAGGTAAAATAACTGTTCCTGAACTAGACAAAAGGAATTATAGTAGAAAACTTTATCTTGGTTCTTTAGCAGGAGCGGGAACCTTAGGTTTTCTTATTCCACCAAGTATGATGATGCTGGTTTATGGGATGATGGCTGAAGTTAGTATAGGAAGACTATTTATGGCAGGGATTATTCCAGGTATTCTTTTGGCAGGAGCTTTTAGTGGTTATATTATAATTCGCTCTCTTAAAAATCCTAATTATACTCCTCGTGGAGAAGAAAAATATACATGGAATGACCGCATCAAAACCATTCCCCTATTGTTCCCAGTAATAGCGTTAATTGTGATGGTTTTAGGGAGTATATATACAGGATGGGCTACCCCTACCGAAGCAGCTGCTGTAGGTGTATTAGGTTCTTTATTTTTTGCCTGGTTATCTCGTAGCATGAATAAGAGGATATTCATGGATGCATTGCTTGGCTCAGTAAAAACAAGCTGTATGATTATGTTAATTGTAGCTGGTGCTTCTTTTTTATCAGTAGCAGTGGGTTATTTGGGTATACCTGGTAAGTTAACTCAGTTTATAGGAACATTGGGACTTTCTAAATATTTCTTAATTATTATTTTGTCTGTGTTATATATTATTTTGGGTACTTTGTTAGATGGCTTCTCCATGATTGTTATGAGTCTGCCCCTTGCCTTACCACTTATTTTAGCAGCCGGATTTGATCCTTTATGGTTTGGTATTTATCTCGTAATAATGATTGGGGCGGCGCAGATTACCCCTCCCGTAGGATTTAACCTCTTTGTTATTAATGGACTTACTGATGAGGATGTTTTTACTATTGCATATTATGCACTTCCGTCATTTTTAATTATCTTAGGTGTAGTAGTACTAATTACAATATATCCTGAAATTGTACTTGTTTTACCAAAAATGATGGTGAAATAATGATTAGTGACTGGTGACTAGCAATACTAATAATAGATAAACTGCTGCATGTTGGCTATTGGTCGATGGCCGATGGTCAATAGCTAATGGTAAAAACCAGTGATTAGTGACTAGTAAAACCAGTGCGTAAGTTCCTTAAGGAATGTGTAAATAAAAGTAAAGTAAGATATCTGCGTCTATCTGCAGCTAATCTTAGTAAAAATAGAAGAATAGACGAGTAGACGGATAAACGAGTAAATGAATAGACGTTAGAGGAGGAATGGCAATGGCTAGAATTGATTTAAATAGTGACCTTGGTGAAAGCTTTGGAAACTATAAAATTGGTAATGATAGCTTAGTAATTCAATATGTCAGTTCTGTGAATATTGCTTGTGGCTTTCATGCCGGCGATCCTCTTGTCATGGAGGGAACTGTTGAGGCTGCATTAGAAAATAACGTAGCTGTAGGAGCTCATCCGGGTTTCCCGGATTTACTGGGATTTGGTAGACGAAATATGACCATTAGTCCAGAAGAAGCTAAAGCATATATTATTTACCAAGTTAGTGCCCTTAATGGCTTTGTTAAGGCCTTAGGTGGTAAAATGCAGCATGTTAAGCCCCATGGTGCTATGTATAATATGGCTGCTAAAGACTATCAATTAGCCCGAGCAATAGCTGAAGGTGTTTATGCAGTTGATAATGAGCTTATTTTAATGGGATTATCAGGTCATGAGCTTATTAAAGCCGGTGAAGATGTTGGTCTACAAACCGCTAGTGAAGTATTTGCCGATAGAGCATACACTCCTGAAGGCACGCTTGCATCCCGTAATATAAAGGGCTCAATTATTCATGATAAAGAGGAAGCTGCAGCAAGAGTTGTAGAGATGGTTACTAAAGGGCAGGTTACGGCTATTGATGGAGCAAAAGTTAATATAAAAGCTGATTCTATTTGCGTTCATGGTGATAACCAAGAAGCCTTGGAATTAGTAAAAACTATTCGAAAAGTCTTGCTAGAATCTGGCATTGAAGTAAAGGCTTTAAAATAGAGGTGATTTAATGACTGAAGAAGTAAAGTATTTGTTTTCTGGAGACTGTGCCTTAACTATGGAGTTTGGTAATGAAATTAATCCTCAAACTAATAACCGTGTTAGAAAAGTAGTTGATCTTTTAGAAAAAACAAATATTAATGGCATTTTAGATTGGATACCAACATATCGATCAATACTATTACGATATAATCCTTTAGTAATTTCCAATTACCAACTGATTAACGAATTACGTCGTTTAGAAAATCCAAAAGATCAAAAAGAGTTTATTGCTCCGTTGGTTACGGAGATTCCTATGGTTTATGGAGGTCAGCATGGACCTGACCTGGAATATGTTGCTAGTCATAATAATCTTTCAGTAGAGGACGTAATTCGTATTCATAATGAAAAAAATTACCTTATCTATATGATGGGTTTTACTCCAGGTTTCCCCTATTTAGGGGGGATGTCTGAAAGTATTGCTACACCCAGATTAAAATCTCCAAGGGAGAAGATTCCCGGTGGAAGCATAGGAATTGCTGGTACTCAAACGGGTATATATCCCATAGATAGTCCGGGTGGGTGGCAATTGATTGGCAAAACACCTGTTAGACTTTTTGACCCTGATAAGAAGGAACCCTTTTTGCTTAGGGCTGGCGATTATTTAAGGTTTGTGCCCATAAACGAAGAAGAATTTAACCAGATTGAACTGCAAGTTTTTCAGAATGATTATAAAATTACGAGATATTCTCTTAAAGATGGTGATCATAATGCAAATTAAGATGACAGTTGAAAATCCCGGTCTCCTTACAACAATTCAAGACTTAGGACGTTTTGGTTATGAAAAATTTGGTATGCCTGTAGCAGGGGCAATGGATGGCTATGCCTTACAGTTAGCAAATATTCTTGTGGGTAATTCTAGAGATGAGGCTGGTCTAGAAGTTAGTTTTATAGGTCTTGCCTTAAAATTTCAAGGTAATGGATTAATAGCTATTACAGGAGCCGATTTAGGTGTAACTTTAAATGGACAAAACATAAAATCATGGCAGTCTCTAGAAGTAAAGACCGGGGATTTATTAACATTTGCATCTTTAAAGAAAGGCTGTAGAGCATATCTGGCTATTCAGGGTGGTTTTGATATACCTACTGTTATGGGGAGTAAGTCCACTTATCTAAGAGGTAATATTGGAGGTTTTAAGGGAAGAAAGCTTTTAATGGGGGATGAGCTTAGAAGCAATGAGGTTCATCAGAAACTTTCTCCAGAAATACTTCCAGAAGAATTTATACCAAGGTATGATAGTAAGAAAATACGAGTTATTCTTGGACCACAAGAAAATTATTTTACAAGAGAAGAACTTGAAAAGTTTTTTTCCTCATCATATAAAATTACCAACCAATACGATAGAATGGGTTATAGATTAGAAGGTGCTGCTATCAAGCATAGTAAAGAACCAGATATAATATCTGATGGCATAGTCCCCGGTTCTATCCAACTACCTGGACATGGGCAACCAATAATAATGCTTGCAGATTCTCAGACTACAGGGGGCTATAGTAAAATTGCTACTGTTATCTTCGTGGATTTATCTATACTTGCGCAATTGATGCCAGGAAATGATTTGTGTTTTGAGGAAGTAAGTATTGAAAAGGCCCATCTTCTTTATAAGTTGCAGGAAAGCAAATTAACAAGAGTAAGCGAATACATGTTGGAACGTCAAGAAGCCTTAGTTAAACAATAGGTTTTTAAAATCATATTAGTAATATTTATGCCTATTTTTTTTTAAATAAATATAGGCATTATTTTGCAGTAAGACACAGGTAAGACACAGGGACGTTTTAAGACCACTGAAAAAGATATCATAATAATTGGCAAATAGGGTATAGATTGTAGGAAAATAAAGAAAAACCCCTAAAATCCGGTATAATAGAGTTGTTGAGACACTAATACCAGAGGGGGTTTTTCCATGCTTAAAAGCAAAAATATGCAATTAAGTATGTATTCAATATTATACAGTAAGATTCCGGAGAATCAC
>JBMOKT010000019.1:0-8062 GCA_049323895.1 Bacillota bacterium
TCTTAGCTGTCCCTTTGCCTAAGACTTTTTTTAATACACCGTTTAACATATAAATAAGTTCTTGCTCTATTTGGGGTAGAGTATTATTAACCAATATTGAAATGACAAACTCACCTCCAAAATCCAATTATTTCCGGATTACCCTCAAGATACATGTTATACTATTTTAGGGTCACTTACACCTACCCATAAAGGGTAGTTTTATATAAAATACTTAATTTGTGTTTATATTGTCTGATTAGTATGAAAAGCCTTCACAGATACCACTATTCCCCTCCTTGATAATTTGACATTTTAGTTAGCAAAGATTGTACTATCTGTTCTTGATCCTCATTAGTTAACAGTACAATTAAGTCCCCTGCACGAATAATAGTATTGCCCTTAGGGATTATTTCCCGCTCTCCCCTTCTTATAGCAACTAAGAGGCTGTCATTAGGCCATTGAATATCTTTGATTCTTTTAGAATCTATCTCCGCACCTAAGCAGACATAAGATTCTAAAATCACCTTGACTTTCTGGTCGCCGGTAATATTCTTACCGTAGTTTTCTAATGCCCTTCTCATTAAATCATCATAAATAGATTTGGAATTTAAAATATCCGTTGCTATATATGCCGCTAATGAAACGGTAATCATAGCATAAAGGTGGCTAAATGACCCGGTCATTTCTGTAATTAGTATGCTTCCTGTGATAGGTGCCTTAAAGACGGCAGTAAATATTGCAGCCATGGATAGAACAATAAAATTATTGCTAAACTCAGCACTAACATTGAGATACTCAGCAGCGATAACTCCGTAAGCAGCTCCCGCCAGTGCCCCGATTACCAACAAAGGAAGGAATATACCTCCAGGCACACCACTGCCGTAACTTATCATAGTAAAAGCAAATTTAAATAAAAACAAAATCAACAAAAAGGTGAAAGTAAAATCACCTGACTGTAATAAACCCATTAGTTGGTAGCCGGCCCCAAGGGTCTGGGGCAAATAAAACCCTAAAACAAAGGCTATTAGTACAGGTATTACTGGTTTGTACAGTAGTTTAACTGGAAGGATGGCATATACATCAAGTGTTTTTTTCAGTGCGCTGTTGAAAGCTGCTCCTAAGAGTCCGATTAGTACGCCCAAGATAATTAAATATATATAGTAATCAAAAGGCAGCACCGGTAATGATTCAAATTTAAATATAGGTTCTTGCCCAAAAAAATGTCGAGAGACGAAATCTGCGGTAAGTGATGCAGCCATGGCTGAGGTCAAAGCTATAGGTGAAAAATTTTTATGCATTTCCTCCAGAGCAAATATTACACCGGCTAAGGGAGCATTAAATATTGCAGCTAACCCGGCGCAGGCCCCACTGGTAATTAAATACTTTTCTTCTACCTTCAATCTTCCCAGAGACCTGCTGACCCCTTGGCCCACGCAGGCACCCATTTGGACAGATGGTCCTCCGCTTCCTAGAGATAATCCGGTGAAAATGGCCATTATGCCGCCGGTAAATTTCCAAATAAGAACCTTAAACCAATTTACCTTCAGTTGATTTAACAGTTGGGCCTTCACTTGAGGGATGCCGCTCCCCCCTAACAGAGGCACTTTGGACACTATTAATCCCAGCAGGTATGAAACAATAACCAGTAAAATACACCATAAGAGTCCTGCCTTTGACCCCTCTTGGCTTATTAGTGTATAAACCTTATTTCTAAGTGACTCTGCCTCTTCAAACAGCAATTTATAAGCAACTACTACTGCACCAGTCAATAATCCCACTGCCATACCTTCAAGAATGATTCTTAAACGTAACTCTCGCCAATGGTTTAAAGTGGCAGAAGTAGTAATCTCTTGTTTCGCAAGCACCACTTACACCCCCAAAATACCTTCAGCCTATTAAAGCTGCTCTACGGTTTTTTATATGACACCCATAAAAACAGAGTACTATAATCCTGCCTTATACGCCAACCTGATAATTGTTGAAAATACCCTTTATTCCCCTTAATTTGCTAAAAAAAAAGGATAGCATTGTTTATTGCTATCCTTTAAATATTTATTTTCTTTCCTCAATAGGGATAAATTCATTTAAATATTCACCGACATAAATCGCCCGGGGTCGGAAAATGCGGTTTTTCTTAAGATATTCCACTACATGGGCAGTCCAGCCAGAAACACGGGATACTGCAAAAATAGGGGTATAATATTCCGGTTCAATTCCTAAGGATTTATAGACAATTCCGGAGTAGAAATCAACATTAGGGAAAATCTTTTTCTCTTTGCCCATATCCTCTTGAACTTCTGCTTCAATACTTTTTGCGATTTTATACATTTCCTGCATTTGGGGTTTGTCATTCACCAATAATCTCGCCAGAGGCTCTAAAATCCTTGCTCTGGGGTCATATGCCTTATAAACACGATGGCCAAATCCCATTACTTTACCATTTTCCTCTCTCAGCTTTTTATACCATGCTTTAACATTATCTGCTGACTTTATCTCTTCTAAAGTACTGATAACCTTTTGGTTAGCTCCACCATGCAATGGGCCATTTAAAGCAGCAATACCAGCCCCAACTGAAAAATATATATCAGATAAAGTAGAAGCTACAACCATGGTAGCAAAAGTACTAGCGTTAATACCATGCTCGGCATGGAGAATGAGACAAATATCCATTACTCGCTCTTCCAAAGGTGTAGGCTTTTTGCCATTCATCATATACAACAAATTAGCAGCAAATCCCAAATTAGGATCAGGCTCTAATGGCAGATGTCCTGAGCGCAATCTGACAATAGCTCCCATAATACTAGAAAGTCCTGCTATACATTGATAACAACTATCAATCAACTCAGAAGCTTCATTTTCATCACTATCAAACTCATAAATAGCTTTTTCTTCTCCAGTAGGCTTTTTTTCCATAGGGATAGAATCCTCATCGGCAGAAATTCCCGGATATAAAAGCTGCACGTGTTCCTCAACCTGCCTGCTTTTCTGCTGCCTCATCAGTTCACTTCCAAGGCGTAAAGAAGCCATCGGACTAATTTCTTCTATATTAAAGCTGTCAAGTTGTCTAATGGTTTTAGGAATATTGCGATAGAGGTTGAGCTTTTGCTTAAAAGAAGTTAATTCATCTTTGTTAGGCAGTCTCCCATGAAATAATAAATACGTCACTTCTTCAAAGGATGAGTAGGCACAAAGATCAAAAATATCATAACCCTGATAAATTAACCAACCTTTAGAGCCATTAACATAACCAATTTTTGATTCACAAACTATAGCACCTTCCAGGCCAGGGCCGATAGTACAGGTGATTGGCCAATTCAGGCTTTGGGTAAATTCCGGCATTGGTTCCCAACTGGTTTCTTGGTGAGCTTTTTCCTTGGCTTCTAATATCAATCGGGTTATTTTATTTAAAATATCATCTTTGGTCATGGGTGTCCTCCCTTTTTTATAATAATTTTTTACTGCCAATTTAAATTATCTAGTTAAAAAAAATGTATCATACTGATACATTCTATTTGATGCGGACTCATATTAATACTTTTGATAAAATATTCGAATTTTACCTCCATACTAAGTTTATTAGTAAAGTTGTCTCTTTATTTTATTTTAATGAATACCATTAGCTTCTGTCAATAATAACTTTTATATAATAATGTATACTTGCCCGAACTGTTATATATTCAGTTGGCTTTTTCCCGCAGTATTGGGATTTTTCTTATAGCAATCTTATATAAAATAAAGCTTATTAAAGAAATAGCAGCAAAAATAATACCATATACAGTCAATGTAATCCTATTAGGGGAACTTACTAAGGCTGATATATTTTTATTATCATCAACAACTTTTCTACCGTGGGTTTGGTTATAATACTGGGGAATCTGCGCAACCCCGTCTGCTTTTGGAAAGGATTGCAGATAATGGGCAATAGCCAGCCATTCTTTCACTTCATTATTGTTTCCGCTTGTTGTGTCCCTGATGATTTGCGCTTCAAAATCCTTAATAGGAATCCCGTCTTTTGTTTTAGGAACAAGAGATAATAGGCCAAAGGATTTTTCCCCCACAACCGATAGCATTTGTGCTGAGTATAATCCGGCAACTACACGGTAAAGCTTCTGGTCATCAATTTCCTGCAAAGAACCATCTGGTCTCTGCAAGGAAACCCGGGTCACCTTATTGAATATCATTCTATGGGGATTAAATGTAAAACTTAAGCCCGAAATAAACAACTGAGCATCATCCATAATGGGAGAAACCGATGCATCTACCTCACAAACTGTTTTTAATTCCTTACCAGTCAGATATACGGAAATCAGGGGATACCCAGGAATCCGATCCGGTCCTATCCCTAAGGAGCTTACACTAAAAACATCACCGACGGTAATTTTCCCTTGGAAAAAAGAACTTCGTATAGTACCTAAAGGTACAATTGCTGCGTCAACGGGGGTATAATCTACCCCTTCCGCCTTCCTTACAGCATCTGTATAGGCATCACTTATGAGATTCCCCAGGGGAGACTCGCCATGCTTTTGATATATCTTGTCAACGGTATCAAATCCAAAGGGTGCAACAGCTAATACTTGGTCAAAGTTCATATTAAATAAACTAAAATAGTTTTCATCAACCAGTCTCTTATATCTATCTATTATTTTAGATATACCAGGATCCTTTGGTATGTCCTCATTAATATGCTGCAGATGGTAACTATCAAGTTTCCACTCCAAAGCTGAATCTTGTATGACTTTTAAAACACCTAGATATTTCCCGCTGTCTTCTGTTGAACCAATTATTGTTTTGCCAACCACAATTGGCTCCTGAAGCTTGGTATGGGTATGGGCACTAATTATTACATCAATATCAGGAACTTCTGCGGCTAGGATTTCATCTTCAGACTTTTTCTTTTCAGGCCATAGCCCTGAATGGGAAAGGCATATTATTAAGTCTACCTTTTCCTGCTTTTTAAGCATTTTGACTATACTTTTGGCAGTTTCAACAGGGTCAGCAAACTCTACTTCAGACATGGGGGCTTTAGAAGCAGCATCCTCCCCCATTAGACCAAAAACCCCCACTTTGACCCCGTTCTTTTCTATGACCACATAATCTTTAATTCCATAGCTTTGGTAAGCCTGTTGCAATTTGCTTAAGGAAGGGGTTAATCCTCCCTTTTGGTCAGTTGGGAATATTACATTGGACTGTACAATGTATGGTAGTTTTTCACCACTTTGTTCAGCAGAATTTAGACTGTCAGCAAGACCCTGAGCCCGGTAATCATACTCATGGTTTCCCAGGGTTACAGCATCATATCCCATCATGCCCATGAGTCTAAGTCCTGGAGATTCTTTAGTAAATATAGTCTGGAAAGGTGTCCCCATGGAAAAATCTCCTGCATCCACTACTAATGCCGCGGGGTCCTTCCTTCTTTCGGCATTAATTGCACTTTGCAAACGGGCATATCCGCCTGATTCTATTATTAATCCGTCCTGTTCATCTTTAAGTGGCAGAAAGTTATCGTGCAAATCATGGGTAAAAAGGATTGTGATTTGTTTGCCTTTTTCCTGGGCAACTGCCCCGGATACATAAAAAATAGTTACAGTAATAAAAATTATTAAAATGAATACCAATCTATTTTTATATGCCTTTTTCAAGTACAACCCTTCTTTCCTAAAATAGTTAAAAGCATAACACTTGACTATCATTTGATAATATTCCTATTAATACTATATCTTAATAGCAATACAAACCTCAAGATAATTAAAACCCATGTTCTAAGCACATTAGAAAACTAGGGCTTACTCCAAGCCTCTGGCGATGGCGAAAGCCTTAGTTGCACTTATACTTATTACCTTGTAAAAATTATACTTTCTAGTATGTATAAAATTACCCTCACTGAGGGATTAGCCCTTACGGATGTATTAATCAATTCTTCCTCATCCAAAAATAATTTTTATATTAAAAATGTACTAAAAATATAGTACAAATGATTGCGCTCAGTGGACAAAAGTATTAAAATAGAGTAAAATACGCAATATACGAAAAATTAATTTCATAAGGATAATATGAGTACTAAACATTTTCATGCAGCCAACCATGATACTACTTATATTACATAAAAGTATGTTGTTGAAATAACGCAAGAGGTGATTTAATTGTCAAAATTCGCTAAACGTATGACAACTATGGAAAAGTCGGCAGCAGTTATTCGGGGCTTATTCGGAAACATGAATGATCCAGAAATTATATCCTTCGGAGGAGGTGCTCCCGCCAAAGAAGCCCTGCCCATCGATATTGTCCGGGAAATTACAAATGAAGTTATGAGGATTGATAAAAGAGGCATCGAAGCTCTTCAGTACGGCAGTGTCATGGGATTACCGGACCTGCGTGAAATTATTGTTACTGATTTGCTTGCACCTAAGGGGGTTAAAGGGTCCGCCGATAATGTAATGATAACTAATGGAGGCCTTGAGCCAATGAACTTAGTATGTCAGCTGTTTATTGAACCCGGTGATGTAATTTTAGTTGAATCGCCCACTTTTGTTCATTCCGTTGAAATATTTGAAATGTTTCAGGCCAAATGTATCAGTGTGGAGATGGATGACAACGGTATGGTTCCGGAAGATCTGCAGGCGAAAATCATAAAACATAATCCCAAATTGGTCTATGTGGTTCCAACTTTCCAAAATCCCACTGGCAGAACCCTATCTTTAGATAGGAGACAAAAAATTGCTGAGTTGGGCAGCAAATACGATGTAATTATTTTAGAAGACGATCCCTATCGTGACATACGCTACAGTGGAATTGATTTGCCACCTATCAAATCTTTCGATAAAACAGGTCATACTATTCTAGCAAGCAGTTTCTCCAAGGTTTTCTCTCCAGGCAGCCGATTGGGTTATTTGCTTGCAGATGATGAATTGATACCAAAATTTTTTGATTCAAAGACAGCAACCAACTCCCATACATCTACCTTATCCCAGGTAGTATGTGCTGAGTTCTTTAAACGAGGGTACTATCCCGCCCATCATAAGAAAATCTGTGATATGTACCGTGAAAGAAGAGATGTAATGATTGAGTCAATTGACAAATTCTTTCCAGAGGGAACCAAGAGAACCTTCCCAGATGGGGGTCTATTTACTTGGGCGGAACTGCCAGGCGCTATTAATACCACTGAACTGCTGCTGGAATCCACCACCAATCCAGATGTAAAGGTTTCTTATATTGCCGGCGAGAGTTTCTTTATCGAAGGCGGCGGCATGGGTAATAACTGTATGAGAATAAGTTTCGGCGGTGTTACTCCTGCACAAATCAGAACTGGTGTTGAAAAATTAGGGAACCTAATTTGCTCTCAATTAATCTCCTATCCTCAATTAAAAATCGTAAATGGATAAGTAACCTAGAGGGATTTTTGGTTTTACTCAACTAGACTTTGCAAGATCCAATAATAAATAGGTGGAGAAGACTACATGCCAGCCATTTTTCTGCATTCGTTTGCGCACATACGGCAAACTTCGGCACATTTTTGGCAATGTTCATCCTTAAACATCGCACACTCTTGTGCACATTTATCACAAATTTGAGCACATAATTGACAATGTTGCTTTGAGAACTGTCCACTCATTGACATCATTGATACTGACATCTGACACATCATAGCGCATTCAACCAACATACTAACACAATTTCTTCTTGCATTAAGATCAGGTTCGTTTAAACAAGCAGTAAAGCATTCAAAGCAAGCCTGTGCACACTTGGAACAAGCATCAATACAAGCTTGATATTTATTCGTTACCATAGTTGCTACACCCATAATTTTCACCCCCTTTGACAATATTCATGGAATAGTATTGTACAAAAGAAGGTTGGAAATTCCAAATGCTTTTTGTTTTTAGGTATTTATTTTGATTTTCGTAAAGCCTTTTTGTTTTTGAGTAAAAACTGCCAGAACATGCAAGCACATTGGAAGACAAGTGAAACGTCCGAGACCACTGAAAAAGTCACATTTTTTAGCAGTTTTCCCCGGGCGATTAGGAGTCTTTCTGTTCGCCCTAAACAATATAGTAAAAAGGTTAAATTTAAATGAAATTTTAGA
>JBMOKT010000020.1:0-7688 GCA_049323895.1 Bacillota bacterium
GTACTTTATCCTCCCGCTTGGCACCCCGCATTACTGCGACGCACTGGGATTAGCTAACGGGCTTCTTGGCAATTACCCGTGCCAGACTTTCACTGGCAAGTGTGGTCCAGCTTCGCTGGACGCACGATAAAAAAAAGGATTTGGCATTTACCTATGATTTTAAAGGGCTATCTATTACCAAATCCTCGACCCTCAGGCAAAAGCACTCTGAATTTAACAATGATGACATGTATGACAAATATTGGAGACAGTATTATGAGACCCAATACATCCCTGAAAAGAAAAACCTTAAACTTGCCCTCAAAAACTTCCCTAAAAAATATTGGAACGACAGCTTTGAAGCTGATTTTCTAAGGAAACATCTTGAATAGTTCCCGGATTTCCTCCCTTTTTAAGCCTTGATTAAATGCCAGCATTAAAAGTATCCGGGCCTTAGGGCTAGGCAGCCCCTCCCCGAATATTACTCCTAGTTTCTCCAAGGAAAGTCCGCCTCCAGGATAACCATACTGGGGAATTACCCTTCCCATATAGCTTCTGGAGGTTATTACCACTTCGATTCCTTGCGACAGTGCTTCCTTGATTCCCTGGTAAAATTCCCCATTAACATTGCCTAAGCCTACTCCTTCCACAACTATGCCCTTAACTTTATTAGCTATTACAGCTTTAAAAAATTTTTTGTCTGCTCCCGCATAAAATTTAATAATATCCACCGGATAATCAGCAAATCCGGTAACGGTTAGTTTTTTTCTGGTCTTGTCCGAATAAAAAACTACCTTATCACTATAGACAAAACCCAGCAGTCCCTTATCACCGCTATCAAATGCCTCCAGACCATAGGTATGTATTTTTTGTATCTCCCTAGCCTGGAATATTTTGCTGGCAAAGACCACCATAACCCCTTTATTTTCTGCCTGATTTGAGGCAGCCACCCTGATTGCCGCCTCTAGATTTTGTGGTCCATCAGGCCACTGGTCTGAGGAAGGACGCTGGGAACCTGTAATAACAACCGGTTTATGATTTTCAATTAAAATATCCAGCATAAACCCACTTTCTTCCATAGTGGAAGTGCCATGGGTAATTACTATCCCATCAATATCATTTCTTTGGAGAATTTCTTCAACTCTCTTAGCTAATAAGTACATATCCTGGGGAGTGAGATAGGTACTGTTAACTGTACTGAAATTTTGAACTTCCAAATCCACGTTCTGGTTTAATAACTGGTTTAAAATTTCCTCTCCATTAAGCTTAGCAATAAGACCCCCTTGTTTCTCGTCATTTTGTGTTGAAATGGTCCCGCCTGTTGCCAGCAAAACTAGCTTTTTCATGATATCCGCTCCTTATTGCAAATATTAATACCGCTGCCTGAGCAACGGTATTAATACTAGCTATTTAATAACCCTGTCTTCATCAACTTCTTCACTGGATAAAGGCTCCCCAGCTTCATCTTCATTTATAACCTCCGGGTTAACCTCCTCAACTATTTCCAGGGTTTCTTCAGTAATTTCCTGCACCTGCTCATCATCAGAGGTTTGGTAGAAAGAAAGCAGTTCCTTAAGTTCCTCGGCTAACCGGTTTAGTCCATATACTGCCTGGGTAACCTCATTTATTGAAGCTGTCTGTTCCTCGGCTGTAGCAGCAATTTCCTCTGCACTTGCTGATACTTCCTGAGTTACTGCGCTTACGTTGTTCATGTATCCCTCAACTGCATTTTTACTATCTACTACCTTAAGCATTGCCTCTGAAACTATTTTTATCTCATTGGTTATGCTCTCCACTGCCCGGTGGATACGGTCAAAGATCTCTTTGGCCTGCCCAACCGCTTTACTCTCATTTTGTACGGCTTGACCCACTTCAGCCATTTTAGTAACAACCTGAGCTACCTCATTTTGAATTTCTTTGATAATTTTATCAATTTCTCCGGTACTTGACGAGCTCTGCTCAGCCAGTTTCCTTATTTCATCGGCTACTACAGAGAATCCTCTCCCCGCCTCACCGGCCCGGGCTGCTTCAATAGCTGCATTAAGGGCCAACAGATTTGTTTGGTCGGAAATATTGTCAATGGTGTTTATAATATTTCCGATTTGGGCAGACTTACTGCTCAATTTTTCAATATCCTTAGCAATCTTTTCGGTGGCATCCTTACTGCTGACATTAGTCTCCTGCAATTCGTTTACTATCTCTACGCCTGCCTCATTTAGATTAACAATAGCCATACTTTCTTCCTGCATCTTTTTAATAATCTGCAGCACATTATTTACTTTTTCCCCTACTTCAAACAGTGCGCCGCTGGTCAGTTCTACATCTTTTGCATTATCCCCTATCCCTGCCGCCACCTGGTCAATACTGGCTGCTACCTGTTGGGCACTTGCCAATACTTCCTCACTAACAGTACTTAGGGATAGAGATGCCGAATTTAACAGGGAACCGGTTTTGGCAACTTGTCTAATTAGCTCCTGCTGTTTTACTATCATTTCATTAAAAGAATCGGCTAATTCTCCAATCTCATCCTTGCGTTTAATATCACTGGTATTAAGGTATCCCCGCCCCACCAGCATAATAGTTCCTTGCAACTGGCTAATGGGCTTAGTTATTAACCTGCTTTGCCACGCCCCTAAAACAACTGCTAAAATAAAGACGATTACTCCGATTAAAGTCATTTTATTCCTTAAAGCTTCCACCCCATATAAAAACTCTGCAGTATCTACCTCGCCAATCATCACCCAATCCAATCCAGGGATAACAATATATGCTATTGTTACACTACCGTTGTTATATGTGTCAATAGCGGCATCTTTAATATCATTATTGACCCTCAAATTTAAGACAAGCTCTTTAATGGTTTCATTCTCATATGCTTTTCCTATTAAATTCTCATCATGGTGCGTTAATACAGTGATAAATTTATCTACTACATATAAATGCCCATTACTTCCAAGCTTTTCTTGCCGTAAATCTGTGAAGAAAGATTTGGTATAGACAGCGTTTACCACCAGCCCTATTGTTTCACCAGTTTTTGGGTCTATTACCGGAGCAACAAAGTGTACTACATTGGTGCCGGTATTTTCTGATACCATATTTTTAGAAACCTGGGTGGTTTTTTTATAAATTGCATCGTAAAAATAAGAGTTTTTAGATAAATCCTTATCAATAGCATTACCAAGGCTGTCCACTATTACCCTGCCCTCTTTGTTCAACAGGAACACCTGATCTAAGTTTTTTCTGTATTTTACAACCTTAGCCAGTTCGGATCTGGTTTGTTCTAAAATTTCTTGGTTTTCATTTTTCATTTCCATAAAATTGGTATAGGCGTTTCCAATTCTCACCATATCAATAAAATCAATACGGTTGCTAAAACCATTTACAACCTGTTTTTCCAATTCAACTATCAATTCAATACTTTTCCGATGGTCATGTACAATCCTTCTTAATTGCTCGCCTTCTCCTTGCAGAACCATCGTGGAACTTTCCTTAAAGCTTAAGAGGCCTAAAGCTATATTGCTTAGCAGGACTAAACCAATAATTATAATAGGCAGTCTAAACTTTAACTTCACTAACATCACCCCTAAAACGTAAATTAGCAGCTATAACTCCTTAGCTGCACCAAATATCCTTTGGCAGCCTGGCAGTCATAATCCTTAAAGACCTTAGACCCATGGCTTTGCGTCCCTTCCTTTCGAAAGGTTTGCCTTTAGCAATTTTCTAGATTTTTTGGTATATTTCTACATTCTTTTAACAAATTCCTCCAATAAAGAGAAAATTTTTTTTTATTTTTTATATAACAAAAAAGGCTTCTGAAAGAAGCATTTAAAAACCGACCTGTAAAGGTCGGTAGAGGTGCGATTTTGGTTGTTGTTATATTTTAGCCAATTATAAAAGGTGAACCCAAAATGCTTATTACCAGCAAAACTATACAAACTCTATCAATATAAGACAATTTCATAGATATCACCCTTTCATAATTATATAAGAGTTAATACATTAGACGTTCCTTTAATCAAAATGTTTCATGTTTTTTTCTGTATTGTTTTTCCAAGCATAAAGGAGGTAGAATATCAAATACTAAAAGTAAATACAAAGGAGGGACTATTATGAAAAATAATAAAAAATTAATAATGTTACTGGTAATAATCCTCATAGCTGCTCTTATGATAGGATCAGCTTGTACTCCTCAGAAAAGACCCGCTCCGGCACCCAATCCCGCACCAAATAACAATGACCCCGGTGTAGGTGATACAAGAATGGAAGACAGGAACAACAACAGAACTAATACAGCCCAGCAAGAAAAAGCAGAAAGATTAGCCCAAAAAATTGTTAGAAGTGTAGACAATGTCAACTCTGTAACAGTAGTATTTGCCGAGGAAATTGCTTATGTAGGCATTGACCTTTATGCAAATATCAGTGGGAATGAAGCGGAAAATATCAAGAAACAGGTTGCAAGGGTCGTAAAAGAAGATGACCCTGACATTGAAACTGTATATGTAACTCAAGACGCAGATACTTACACCAGATTACAGCGTATTGCCCGTGATATAGAGGGAGGACGACCTCTTTCCGGCTTTTTGGATGAACTGCAGAATATGTTTAGAAGGATAACACCTTCCATGGATTAAACTGGAGATTAAAAAATGAGGTCGACTGACCTCATTTTTTCCATATTACTGCTCACTTTAGGCTCTCATTTCATTTAAATATCTTATAGTTACTTCCCTTGGTAAAATTTCTTTAAAAATTATTGGCTCTAACGGCTGTAAATAATGTGCTTCAGCAGGATTTATATAATTGCCCGCCATGAAAAATAAATCCTTAGCCAAGTCCCTCAGAGTACCCTGCCCATACTTAGTGTTCATTCCTTCTTTGATTATATCAGAATTTGCAGTTACTACAGCGTTTTGATCTATAGTCATGGTGAATTCGTATAATGCATCCAGGTTTTCTTGGCTGTACAGAAGACCTTTCCACAAGGCTGCATAAGCCAAATTTAAGGGATAAGGAAGAGCATCTACCATTCTGATTTCAATAAATTTCTTAAGCCTGACATCAGGGAAAACCACTGAAACAGCGTGCTCAATTTCCTCCTGGCTGATATTTCCTTCATGGTAAATTTCCGCAAGAGTCTTTTCACCGGTATAAATATATTCATCACCCTTTTTAATGAAAATAGGTGGCGTTTGCAGCAAGAAATCCGCATAATCCCCATACCCAAAATCCTTGTCCATAAAATTGTTTATCACACACCTTGCATCGTCACAATTGTTCCAAATCTTCCTCCGCAGACAATACTCCTGATAAGCTTCCCCTTCAAAGATGGGTGAATTGTCAAAAAGCGCTGCCATAACAGGGGAAAGAGCATAGGCAACTTGAAATTTTTTACGAAAATCATCCTGGTGGGCATAGTCTATAGTCAACTGTGTTGCTGCTGTCCCCTTCATCATATGATGGGCATATTTCCCTTGGTTTTTAAAATATTCAGCCATAAACTGGTATCTCTTTTTAGGATTAAGATCTACCTCCTCTATCTTGCTTTCCGGCTGATAGCCGATGGCAAGCATAAGCTGATTATTCTCTTCCAGAATAGAAAAAATGTCCCTTAGAAATTCCAGGTATGTCTTATCCATTTCCTTAAGGCTTTGTGTACTTTTAATACTGATTTCCAACTGGCATCCTGGTTCAAGAGTAATAGTCGTCCCTTCCTTGTTCAACCCCACAAGGTATTCACCCTCAGTTATACCCTGCCAACCCTTATTTGTAAGCTTTTTCAATAACCCTTCTATACCCTGCTCTCCTCCATAGCCCACACTTTTTAAGGAGCTTTTATCGAGTACTAGGTGTTCAAATTCTGTTCCTATACTAAAATTCTCATGTTCCTTTTCGCCACTTCTGAAATAATTGATTATTTCTTGTTTTAACATCAACATCATTCCCATCTATTAAAAGTCATACTAAGCTATGAATATTTTCCCGTTTTTCGTCCAATATAAGCATAGAAATAAAAACTTTACAGGAGGTCAGACAAATGCACAACACAAAATATGTCCTTGAAAGATTTCGTAAGGCTGAGGAATTTCCGGAAGCAACCGAAGACTCCATACTTGAATATTTGACCGATTTAGTAAATAATAGCGCTGCTACTAAGGAAGAGGCCCAGGAAGTTTTAATGGAATACCTGGAATTCCTTAATGTAGACCCCGACTCAATGCGAGTATATAACAGAAATGGATACTTTGAGGTTGATTTTAGCTAAAAACTTCGGCTAAGATGCTATTCTTAAAGTCAGCATCCGATGAATGACAGTTTATGGGGATGCATCTGCTAATAGGCTATACTGCACGATGCATCCGATGAATGTCAACTTTTATTGATGCATCCGTTAAGCTAGACCAGAAAGTAGATGCGTCACCTTAAGTTAACATTCATGTGATGCATCACAAGATTTAACCCGTAAGCAGATGCCTTCCCTTAACCTTTACTAGCCTCTTTCACTGTTTACTTTTCCACTATATTAGCTTTGCAGCCCCCTCTAATACTGCCCTAGCCTCTGCAACTAACCCCTGGAGTATCTCCCTACTGCTCTTTACTTTATTTAAAGGATATAAACTCTGTCCCACCTGTATCAGACCTTGGTCAATCTCGCCATCAATAGCAGCCAAGCGGTTTGTTCCCGTAGCCAGCTTATTTAATTCTTCTATAGAGACACCTGCACGCTCTTTCTCCAAATACTGTTCAGTAAAGCTGTTTCTTAACCCCCGGACACCATGTCCTCGGGAATAGCCTGTTACTACAGAATCAGTATCTTCCGCGTAGATAATCTTTATTTTAGCCTTAGGATGTAAAGTACATTCCTCTGCTAACAGAAAGGCAGACCCTACCTGCACACCGGCGGCCCCCATCAATAAAGCCGCAGCGACACCTCTGCCATCGGCAATACCACCTGCCGCTACTACCGGTATTGTAATTTGGGGGATAACATTGGTCATTAAGGACATTGTAGTTTGGGTACCAATATGCCCACCAGCCTCCATTCCCTCAATTACTAAAGCATCTGCACCGTTTTCCTCAACCCTTTTAGCTAGTTTAGCATTAGGTACTACAGGGATTGCCTTGATACCCGCGTCTTTAAGAATTTTAAAGTAGGGCACCGGATTACCTGCACCCAGGGTCACAAAGGCTACCTTTTCTTCACAGAGCATTGCAACCTTATCATCCTTATTATTATCCATCAAAACAATATTAACTCCAAAAGGTTTATCTGTTAATTCTTTAGCTTTCCTTACTTCATTTCTTACCCAATCCACATCTCTGCCACCGGAAGCAATTACACCTGCCCCTCCTGCGTTTGAAACTGCGCTTGCTAAGCTTGATTCAGATACCCATGCCATCCCTCCTTGGATTACTGGGTATTTTATACCTAATAATTCTGTTAGTCTTGTTTTCATCTTGCCAAAAACCCTCCTTTGTACTACAAACCCATTAACATATATTTTATTATTAAAAACAAAAAAACACAAATTATAAAACTCAGCTATGCCGAGTTTTTAAAGGCTAATGATAAAGTGGTCTTTGATGTAGAGTAGGGGAATGAAATTTTCATTCCCCCCTCATCAAACCGTGCATGCGGTTTTCCCGCACACGGCTTTCCGATATTCTTCTTCCTTCAGCATTCATTAAGCCGCAAGTCGCTGTAATCCATT
>JBMOKT010000021.1:0-258119 GCA_049323895.1 Bacillota bacterium
TCATGTCGCACAGCCGGATTAGAGATTTTTGATATTCTTTGTAATAGCCGTCCATGGCAGCTATATCCATGCCGATTCTATGTATTTTTTCCTGCCATAGGGCTAACGAGGTATAGCCTTTGGTTTTAGACAGATCGGAGATATATTGAATCAGAAGAGTGCGGGCCAGTTCCGGAACTGCCATCGTGGGAACATAAGATTGAAGCTGGCTCAGTATTTGTTTTTCCAGCAATTGAATATCAGCCTTTTGAAAACGGATTTTGGCTAAAATCCATAAAGCATCCTCATTTGATAGTCCATGTTTGTTTATGAGTTTATCTTTGATTTTATTATGAGTTAAAATATCCCCCTTAGAAAGTTCCTGCAACTCCTGTCCCAATTCCCCGAAATATACAACTCGTAGTGTTTGAAGCATAGGTTCGGAATTGCGTAAACTTGATGTCCTCTTAAAAAACCCCTCTCCACTCCTGGACTCCTTGGTTGAAGCTAAATCAGAGATAGCAAGCGGGTTGAATAGGTTTTTCACCTGCACAGCTTCAACAATTTGTCCGTCACGTTTAATCAACAAATCTTCCAGGTGTTCCGGATAGTACTCGTCCTTGGCCGTTTCCTCCATTATCCTTGAAGCAATATATAGGGTCTGAGACGAATAACCCTTCCAAGCTGATTGTGCACCGATATCTGATTTATTAAAGAGCATATATAATTCACCTCGCCCTTCTCTTTTACAATATCTCTATAACACGATATTAATAAATTAATTCACTATTTTCCTAATCAATTTTATCCAAGAAATTCATACATTTC
This sequence comes from Bacillota bacterium, assembly GCA_049323895.1. Classification (GTDB taxonomy): domain Bacteria; phylum Bacillota; class Peptococcia; order Peptococcales; family BICA1-8; genus JBMOKT01. The sequence goes on from JBMOKT010000021.1 coordinate 808, forward strand.
TTTAATTCAAAGTTAGCAAAGTTCGTCTCCATACCGTTTGGTTCTTAGCATTTTTTTAATATACAGTTTTTAAACAACTTTCTGCAAATTAATGTCACAACATAATAATAAGACCAAACATATGTTCAGGTCAATCCCCAACCTATATTTGGTCAAATTCTCTTGGTTTACACTTGCAAGATATGGTGTGTAATCCTAACTCAAAGTTGAAATTACTTTTTTGACAATAATGTGCAAACTTCTGTATGCCTTGAGTAGACAAAAATGATGCTATTTAAAGCTGGTTGTGCCTTGACGTCAGAGTATATTTCTGAAAAAGACCTTCTCAAAGTTAATTTTTTCAGTCTTTTTTTGTCCGCTATTTTAATTGATTACTTGCATTCCACCGTCATTATAACTATCCTCTAGCTCATGTAAGCTGATGATCCAATCTGAGCTCTTCATCAAATTGTAAGTATTAAAACCTTGAAAGCACTACATCATATGTTATTTGCTGTATACCTTTTCCAATCTTCTATAAATCAATATTACTATATAGTCTAGTAATACCTTATTTTGGTAGGATAATTTGTCTTGCTTGCTTGTTTATTAGCTTAATCTGTTTTACGAATTAATCTTTCCTAATAATTAATCATTTAGCTAATCTATTAATGCTTATCAATATAATGCTGTAATTGTTCATGCCACTTTATAGTATCATATTCCTGTGGTTCAGTTTTTTCACCCATTAAAAGGTCTATCAGATGTCGTGGTTCTTTACCACCAATATAGATAGACTTGATACATGAAACACAATATACGCAAACATCATTGCATGGCATAGATTGAGCTCTATCCTTCATTCTTTGATGAATCTGATCAACTGGTAGCTTTGGATAAAAATCATCTCCGCAGCAAATCGAACGTGTACCACTATATTTTGTCTCCACAATTTTAATATTCATCTTCTTTAGTAAACTTCGTACAGACTGGTGTACCTGTGGTTTTGTACGCACTGGACATGCATCATGCACTGACATACTTAAGCCTTCATAATCAGGATATTTAAAAGTATCTAAACCATCAAGTACTTCCCACAAAGAAATTGTAGATATTCCCTCATATAAGCTACTAAAACGTCGGTCACACCCTGCACATACATTAATAATTAATGATCCTGTTTCGAGCTGCGGATCATGACGACAGCAAATTTTATGCATTGCAACAGTTCCATAATTTTTATTTAGAAAATCTAAGATTTTATTTTCCATGTTAGGTTTATATATACTTAGGGCACAACCTGGATTAAAATATATTTTTTTCATAGCAACTACGCCTCCTAAATTTTCAATGTTCTTAAATATTTCTTCTGTTCATCAGCATTTCAATGCCAAAACGCACGGTATATGGTTGATCTGATTTGATCCATTCCCGAATCTTTACTTCAACATCAGCTAAATTTTCCTGGAAAGAAATCGGCGTAAATGTATCACAAACCGACCAGTTATCTATATATGGTAAAAAGTCTTCTACTGTTTGCAGGCTCCTATTATAATCCTTCAGCTGCAACAAGGTGAGTGATTATGACACTCCACCTGTAAAATAGGATAATACCGCCATACCAGACGATGTGCAACAATTCTTTTTCTTAATCCATTTAAAAATGCAGGGATATCAGTTCGGTGGCTGGCACTGATAATCATAGTGCTGTCCCTTTTGTGGGAATTGTTAAATCAGTCATATCTACACCCTCCAGATCCAAAAGCTTTACTTTTTTTGCAATACCTCCAGCATAACCTGTCAGGTTGCCATTTGCACCGACAACTCTGTGGCAGGGAATAATAATTGAAATTGCACCGCCAATTGCTTGACTTGACATACTTGTTTTATGTTCCATTATAGCTATTTTCTTTGCAATTTCACCATAACAGGTTATCTGCCCATATGGAATTTCGCAAAGACTTTTCCATACTTTCTGACTAAATGAACTTCCCCTTGGAGCCAATGGTAGTTCATTGATTCCAGGTTTTTCACCTGAAAAGTACCTGTCCAGCCATTCCCTTGCAGCTGCAAAAACTGGTAAGTCATCCTTCTGCGTCTTTTCACTCTTTACTGCTTCACCAAAATATTTCTGTCCTTCCAACCAAAGGCCTATGATATTTTCACCGTCACTGGCTAATAGGAGTTTTCCTAGAGGTGATTGATATTGTGTTATATAATACATACTAATCCTCCATTTCTGATAATGAATTCCAAAGGCTTATAGTCGCATAACTGCGCCACGGCTTCCACTCTTCTGATTTTGTAAACATCTCCTTTGCTGTCATTGGTTCAAGAGCTTTCTTTATGCCATAATCTGTCTCAAGAAAAGCGTCTGTCCATCCTATGGCTCGCATTGCGATATACTTTGCAGTCCATGCCCCAATACCTGGAAGCTGCATCAACTTTTCTATTTCTTTTTCTGGATCGGCGAAAAGACTACAGTCAATCTTTCCTGATGAAAACATGTGTGCTAATGACTGTATCGTCCTTGCCCTCGTAGCAATAACCCCCAACGGACCAAGATGATCTTCAATCCGGCCTTCCAGTTTCAAAATATCTTCTGGAGAAGGAAATACATAATTTAAGTCTTCAATCCCTGTCTCTACTGGAGTTCCAAGTTTTTCAGCCATTCTTCCTGCTAGTGTGCTCGCAGCTTTTACAGTAATCTGCTGTCCAAGGACAGCGCGTACAGACATTTCAAAAGGATCCATACATCCCGGCACCCTTGTTCCCTTCACACAGACCTCAGCTTTTATCTCGTTCATGCAGGACAATGCTTCATAAACAGCTTCGGGGTCACAGTAGAGGTCGAAAAGTCGCCTAATATGTGCAAGTATATGGGGTAATACCGTAATCAGACTTTCACTTATTGTGACTGATAGTATATTTTTCTGTGGTTTGTTCCCAACTTTTATCCATCCAAAGATTAGTTCTCCTTTTCTGTCCATTTGCCGTACGGTCCGAAAATAGAATCCATCACGTACTGTTTCTACTCCTGGAATTGCTCTCATAAAAAGAAAGTCTAGTATCTTTTGCCATTCATAAGGTGTCCGGTAGCCCACTCCTACAGTAATTTCGCTACGTTTTTCTTTTCCTTCTTTTATTTCCTTCCGCAATGATGTCGGTGACAGTTGATATTGTTTCTGAAACAATTCGTTGAATCGTCTTAAGCTGCCAAAACCTGCGGCCATTGCAATTTCAATAACGGACAGGTCTGTATCTGTCAAAAGGTTTTTAGCCATAAGCAAGCGACAAGTCTGTAAATACTCTACTGGTGTAACATGATACTCTTCCATAAAAATACGCCTTAAATGACGGTCTGTACATCCGAGATAGCCCGCCAACTCAGGTAGACTCAGCCCGCTTCCACAGCTTTCCTCCAAAAGTCTAGCCGCCTTTCTTGCAAGAACATTGCCTGTGTCTGCTACTGTTTTATGTGGTGCAAGCTCTGGTCTGCAAAGCAGACATGGACGATATCCGGCCTGTTCAGCTTCCGCAGCAGTTTTAAAGTAGCTACAATTCTCTTCCTTAGGTAATCTTGCACGACAAACAGGACGACAGTAAATGCCAGTTGAAGAAATTCCCACAAAAAACTGTCCGTCAAATCGGCTATCTTTTGATTTGAAAGCGGCATAGAATATTTCTTCATCTTTTTCTGTCATTGAACTATCCCCCTTTGATAAATTTATTATACAACTCTTCCAACAAAATGCTAGCGGTTTTCGGACATATATATTCTGCAAAAAGCTCTCTGCATTTTATCAAAGTGCTTTAGAATTTTACCTTTTATTACATTCCAACCTTAATAACACAACAAGTGATAGAAAAGTGATAGAACCAGTTGATATGTTCCCGAATACAGAAGCCACTGAATGTCATCTATACACTCAGTGGCTTAATCCATTGATATTACAAGCTTTTATCGCCTTTCTAGTTTAACTACCACCTCCACATGCCTTGAGGATACAAAAAAGATGCCGCTCGAAGCTGGTAGCTCCTTGGCGGCAGGGTATCTGATATCATTATACATTCTAAAGGCGCCGAATTCGACGCCTTTAAATATTACTCTTCATCCTTTATGCCATTAATTAATTTATCAAAGTCAGATTGAAACAGCCTGTCCTGGATAATACGATATTTTTCAAACTCGCTTTCAGCATGGGCTTTGGCAATTTCCGCCGTCACCTTTCCCGGATCCTGTAAAACATCATGGTCAGCTGCCTGTATGAAGCGGTTCAGTCGTGTTTCCCAATCCTGCATGGTCATAGGTATATGTCGAAGTGCCATATTCTCAGCAATGTCCAAATAGGCGGAAACTAGCCGCTGCAGCTGCCCCATTTCAAATTCGCTCAGGTAGTTTTTAGCTACTGATACGTCAAATTTCTGAATTTTCCCATTAGGTGCATCTTTCCAGGTGGTCAGCCCCATATGTTTCTTTCCAGCATCTGCACGGTTATAGATAACTTCTGAAGCGGTCTGTCCATGAATCGCCCAATGAAGCTTATTTTGGACTGTGGCAAAAAAACGCTTTGTGGCACTTGCATTTACATCGTAATCAATGGCGGTTGCATAAATATCGGTAATTTTTTGATAGAACTTCCGCTCACTCAGGCGGATTTCACGGATACGCTGGAGCTGCTCTTCAAAATATTGCTCTGTAAGAATAGAACCACCATTTTTCAAGCGTTCATCATCCATAGCAAAGCCTTTGATAGTGTAATCCTTCACGATCTGATTTGCCCATTTGCGGAATTGTACAGCGCGTTCATTATTTACTTTAAAACCCACGGCAATAATCATTTGCAGATTATAATGCTTCACTTCACGATTGACCTGGCGCGAACCTTCGGTTTGAACTATTCGGAAATTCCTAATAGTTGCTTCCAGCTCAAGTTCGTAATCCGAGAATATATTCGCAATATGTTCATTGATGGTCGGTATCTCTACGTCATAAAGCGTTGCCAGCATCTTCTGTGTAAGCCAGATGTTTTCATCTTCATATCGCATTTCAAAGCTTTGAGGATCATCGCCTGTTGCTGCAATGTATGTCAGGTATTCGGCAGCACTTGAACGTATGGTGATTTCGTTATTTTTTTTCTTCGCCATAAGGTTTATTTCCTCCGCTTTGATTTAATGGGTATCTCTATAAATCGGTCGCAATTTGCGACAGGTTTATTTCAGTCTCTTCCAAACATTTGTTCGCATTTATTGTAACTGAAATATTTATCCATGTAAAGAGTTTAAGAAAAATTCCCCCGAATTCGAGGGAATTATAATAAAAAGACGTTAAGCGCTTTCTCACATCAAAGCATGTTTTATCTCAATCCCGCAACCCCTTTATTTATCAAGGTTTATGTCGCTGCAACAGGATTATGGATTCCACATGCCTTGAGGATACAAAAAAGATGCCGATTGAAGCTGGTGGGGCCTTGGCGGCAGGGGTTGATCTAGCTGTTAATCGATAAATTCATCTAGAATATCATCACACGAATAATCCCAGGCCATCAATTCTTCTTCAGGCTCCCTTAATAATTTACTACAGATTAACAACCTGTAGCCAAATACTTTAGACATATAGCAAATTGCTTTGAGGTGCTGCCGAGCTACCCCGAAAACTCCATGATCAGTTAAATGGTATCTATTTACAATTCTCTCCGCTGATTTTCTTGAGAGAAATAGAATGATTTGATTGCCTTCAAACGCGAAATATGACCCTGTAGTATTTTCGGTATCAGAATTCTCCATAATAACCCAGAAAGGATCACCCTTAATACTTTTATCGGGAAGCATCCCCGTTTTAATTGTTGATGCTAATAATTCATTAATTCTAGGTAAATCTGTCACTTGCATTAACTTAATTCCATAATGTTCTCCTAAGACTTGTGCACCTTGTTGGTATCCCAACGCAGAAATGAATACCCCCTGGATATTATTAGTATCATCCAATTTGCCTTTAAATTCCTGAACCATACCTTTTGTTATAGCTCTATTATGGTTTTTACATTCGATTCCAACTCTATGTACAACTCCTGCTATTTTAATTTCATATAAGATATCAAATTCATGTTTAGCACCAGAACGACCTATTTCAACAAAGTTTTTTTGGATTTTAACATCTCTCAAGTTTTCATTATTCAATAAAATATTGTATACATGCTCGACAAAATCTTCTAATCTATTACCATTCGCTTTCCTAATATCCATGATAATATGTCCTTTTCGTATCAAAATTAGTTATAAATAAGAGATCTACTAACATAATAAAAACTCTATACTCTTAAGCATTGTATCAAAAGCTCTAATGCAAATTTCCTTACTATCCAAAAATCCATAAATCTTTATTAACTCACTAAATCCGTCGTGGCCACCGCCACTCTTGATAAGAAAGTCGACCATACTATTTTTTGATTTTTGATTTTTTAGTGCAGAAACAACCGTCATCCAAAAATACTCACTATTATAAGAATATCGTGTACTACTTGGATAATGTAATTTTTCAAGTAAACCAAATATTGAATCTATGTTCCCATAGATATTGATACATTTTTCAATAAGCAAATCATTAACTTCAAAACTATCAAGCAAATAATTAGATTCTAATTTCTTAAATAACTCATCTAGTTCAGCTTCTTCCTCTATCTCCCTCAGAATATCTAATGTTTTTACTTCCTGTTCTTTTTTTGCGCTAACAGGATAGTCAATTTCCTTTTCTTTTTCTACATCAACTTCCTTACCATACTTTGTACATAGTTGAGTGTATATTTCATATTCCGCCCTCTTAAGTTCTTTTTCCCATCCGGCGTCTACTAATGATTGAATTTCCCCACAGGCCTTTTTAAAGCATTCCTTTTGCTCATAATCTGAATAGAAATCTGAATTCGCAATATTTAAATATGCTTCTATTTTATAATAAAAACTATCCCAACTTATCTTTTGATAGTATCTATCATAATCAGCCGATATGTTTTTTAAACAATTTTCGATTTGCCTAATATTCATTCCTCTGTACACCATAGCTAGTGCATAGTCAAGATGAATAAGGTTATATGTTTCCTGCAATGTTGAAATTTTTTCATAGTAAAATTGAGCTGCATCAAAATTATATTCTCTCAACAATCTCATCACTATGCCATGGGTATCATTTTCTATATGGCGCGAATTCATTACTTCGGCTATTTTTAATATTCTTGTCAAATAGTTAATAAGAACATCTGATGAAATCCAATTATTTTTTAATAGGATTTCTAATGAATCAAGCAACTTGTAATCACCAATAGTATCTTTTCTGTCGTTCATTCGAAGTATTCCATTACTTATGCCTTTAAGAAGAACCTCATAACTAAGTGGATTATTGTGTTTAGACAAAATAAAAGATAACATAAATAAGGAATCACTTGTGCTTGTAAAATCTATATCTTGATAAATCTCCGGTGTATACAGTTTAGTTAGATCCGTAACATTCAGTAATTTTTCGAATCTACTTGAGTTAAATAATTTCATCGTATGATATATTACCAGCAGGCCACCGTCGTTGGGGATACCATTTATATAAGCAATTGCTCCTTTAAGATGAATATCTTCATCATCTGCTAGAGCTAAGGCTTTACCTAATAAAATCCTAATATAATAGTCGGCTTCATCATTTTTAAACATATTTGGTTTAATGGATCTAACGAACTTGGAAATGGAATATGATTTAGTAAACATTTTAATAAATGTCGAATATGCTTCCACATACTTCTTTATTGATAACTCCACTTTATTCCAGATGCTATATTCTTTAAATGAATATAATAATAGGGCTACTGTATCACAATGGTCTTTCCAAAATACAGATACACTAAGCAATTTGTTATTATTAAAAAATTCTTGAGCTAGTTTAACCTCCTTCTGAGATAACTCCAGTTCTAAAATATTTTTCAATGCAATATTTAGGACACCACTTAAATTTCCTGTTGTCACTTCTGGTGCACATAGTTCTTTCAGCGATTGCTTTAGTGATGCGTTTTCAAATAGTTTTTTAATGCATTCTGGCTTAGCCAATGAAATAGCAAATACACTCAATTGATTTAAATTCATTTTCGTAATGATTTCAGAACATTTATCTGAATGGTGTAAGATAAGATTGTAATATAGAGAACTTAAGTATAGTAAATCCGTTCCTATGTACTCACCAAATAAATCGTCAATATTAATTTCTTTTGATTTTTCTAAAGCTATATTAACCATTTCATGGATCTTATCTTGTTTTATGACAGTATTAATATAAGTAATATTTTTCCATACTAAATTATTATCTTTGACAGAAATTGAATTATAGTAATATTTTTTCTCCTGTGATAATTTCATTATTTCGTCATAGTTACGCATCATTCCAGCTATAAAAGTTTGTTTATCGAATTTATTCATGCTACTAATTAATGAAATATAGATCTTAAAAAATTGTTTCATTTCATCGTTAAACGATGCTTTAACTGATTGTTTAGATAAATGGTAAATAATTTTTTCGGGAATATACTTAAAGAATTCATGAAAAGGTAATGACTGATCTTGACTGATGCTTTCAAAAATCAGGTTGTTTTGAGATGCTACAGCGTAAACAATCCAATCAGTCCAAAAGTAGAAGGATTTGTCAACGCCCCAAGCCCTATCATTCCCAAGATATACATTAAAAAGGCCAACTAAAAAAGCAAGAGATAAATCTTTTTCTTCTAGTGCTTTATTCTGAAGATATGGAATTAACATTTTCTCAAACAAATCAACATTAATTATAATGTTTTGTGTTCTAAGATAATTCAAATCCTTTTCTATTTTCTCCTCTAATTCTAATATGGTAAAATATTCGGCAAATCGTCTATGCTGGTAAGCAAAAGCATATGATTCATTTGTAGCCGTAATATCAAAAAAACTATCTGCCAAATATCCTATAATTTCATTCAAAGATTTGTAATCGCATTTAGGAAATAAATTTCCAATAATGTCATATAAATCAGAATACCCGATACTTGTTATATCTCTTTCGAATAATGAAAAAGCTATTCTTTTGTTTAATTCGATTATCGAAACCTCTTTAGGATTTGGTAAGTTAAGTGACTCTAAGTATTTTCTATGATGGATGTTTTTTAATATTTCAGATGTGCTATACTTCATTAAATCTGTTAACGAACTTGACCTATTGATTTTTTCTATTTGATTCCATAATAAAGATAATGTAAGTACATCTTGAATGCTCTCCATAAAATTTTTATTTTCATTTACAAGCATAGTAAGTATTATGCTTTTTTCTTCACTGCCTTTACTATTGAAATAGTAAAGTATTTGCTCATTATTTAGTTTATTAATTACATACTCATCAAAGTTAAAAAAAGTAGATTTTAAAATGTGTTTATTGTAGCTTGACAGCCGTGAAGAAATAATTATTTTTTTCGTAGATTCTTTTTCTAATAAATCCTCAATAAATAATAGAACAGAAGTTATCCTATCATGTGGTATTTCATCCAAAGCATCAAGTAAATATATAAACTTATTACTGTTGTCTCCATGGAAAATATCTTGTTTATAATATGTTACAATGCTTTCTAAACTTTTTAATGCTGTATTATTTAAATTAATATAGATAGGTATTGCTCCAATTTCTTGTATTTTTATAAGCTGCTCTTCAAGCGTTTCTTCTTCAAGGCCACCATAAATATGCAGTAACTTACACATACAAACACTTTTACCTGTCCCGGCTGAGCCCGTAAATAAATGTAGCTTTTTATCTGATTGAATAATTTCATTTGCATATTCTGTTATTGATAACCTTTTTTCTATGCAAGACAAACTTAATTCTAAATATTCTCTTGACTGTAAAAGCGTACTCATTCGTACACTTTTAGCATCTGAAATAAAACCAAGTATATCTGCTTCACCAAAGTAAAATTGAGCTAAATCTAAATTTCTCGGCTGATTTAAAACAGTCTTAAAGTTGTTTGGTAAGAACCACTCAACTGTAACTCCTTTGTTTTTGCATTTTGTTTCAATGCTTACTGCGCTATCACATGAAGTCTGAGCTTCTTGGTTTAAATATATAACTATATGATGGAGGTTACTATAATTCTCTAATGCCTTATCCACTGAGTTCTCTATATTTTGGTAATTAATATTTTTATCAAAAAATTTTGCTTGAAAACCATAATATTTTTCATCAGTATATTTAATGGGCTCCGTTTCCAACCCCACTTGATTAAAGTCAGTTCGAATTCCGTCATTTATCCCATACTTACGGCAAAACAAGAAATAACACATGCTTTCGAAAGCCTCGGTAGCTTTGGGATGTTTAACCTCAAATTTTTTCCAGTTTATCTCTATCATGTTTAACCTCTTTCGTTTCGCCCGTTAATGATTTCATTTAGAAGATAAGTTACCATCTATTTCTAAAAAATTTGTTTCCATTCATCTTCATATTTATCTAATGACATATGACCAATCTTTATATCGAAAGATCTATTCTTACTCCTTATTTGCTCCTCACGATGAACGGCCAAGACTAAAAGAATAATTGCTTCTCTTGCATACTGTACTAAGGCCATAGTGGCATCTTTAAAATCAGATAAATACACTGATTTTGCTAATGAATCGCTTAATGCAGAATCTTCATGAAGAAAAAACATTAAATCGTGCACTTTTAAATAGCGATGTTCAAGTGCATGCCTTATATCTGCAATTTGTTTGATAGCAGGTTCCAAATAATCATGCTTAACTTTTTTCTTTCCTATATCTTTAAACAACCAATATAAACCGATTAATGGATGATTATATGTCTCGATTCCTGTCATATTTTTCTTTAAATCTATAGCTCCACTTTTCGCTGCTTTTTTTCTTTCCCAAATGCTTTTGAAAGACACGTCTCTCTCATCAAGTCCTAATTCAAAATAATCATTAATGAAAAAGGCTATTCTATCAAATAAAGAATATAAACTCCTATATGCGCACTTTATTTTTTCAATACCTAGACCATAAACAGGATAGTCAAGTGTATTATATAAGTAAACATCATTATCAGAGTAATGTTTTCCCGTACTATTTATTCCATCATATATCATATATCTGGCAGAAACATATTCTTGCTTCAACTGATTAAACAGTCCTTGAAATTTAACCCCGACATTGATGCCGGTTACAATATCCGGAAGATGAATGCAGTCATGTGCAACCAACGAATGGTAAAAAACATCATTTAGGGTGTTAAGATACAGATTATTATCTAAACACCATTTTCTATAGTTCTTTTCTACTTTTGATTTTCCTAAAGGAAATTTTTCAAATTTATATGGTTCACTCAAGAATTCTATTGGGAAGCATTTCTCTAATCTTTCTTTTTGTTTTATAAAATAATCCCTGGCATCATCATGTAGATTACCTTCTAATGCTTCTAATAATAATTGATAGGCTTCGTTACAAAATATGTCGCTATGTCCCTTGTCATAATCATACTCGGCGTATGTAATCAATTTGCATGCCATATTTCCTACAGCCATAGGAAAGTAATTTGCAATACTAAATTCTAATTCAGATATAGATTTTAACAATCTTCCGCATTGATATAAATCATTAGCATAATTCGTATATGCCATAAGTAAATAATTCAAATAGTATTGTTTTTCTTCATTACTTGCTTCATTCCAAACTGACTCATTATTTCTAAATTTATTGAAGAAATCTATACTTCTTCTGAACAAATAAATGCAAAATTCAAAATCGGATTCATTATTGCATTCCTCAGAATATTTCATTGCCCCATTATGTACTATTGAAATATAGTTACCAAATGAGGTCGCACCATGATAGGCCAAAATTGCCTTTTCTAAATCTGTGTATTCTGATGAGTCAAGCATTTTATAACAATCTTCTGCTATTCTATTTAAAGCTTGATAGTCTCTTTTATCAAATGCTTGATCAGCATATCGAGCAATTTTATTAATATTTTCATTTATCGGCATGGAACTATCCCTTCTTACTTGGCATGATTTTGTCGATAATAATACGGTATATATCCGTTTAAAGGATCTAAAATCTTTGGTGGGTGCTCACACTTTATAATTTCATCTTTACTAATTGCTCCAAAAACTTTAAATCCGCAATTATTTCCATCACCAGATTGGATTCTCTCATTAAGATCTTCTAAATAGTCTGGCGGAATCTTTTCAATAGGTATATCACAATAAAAAATCGTTGGAATTCCTTTTTTTAATCTCTCTTGGCAGAATAGTTCTGCTGCCATTCCGCAAATAAATTCGCTGCCGTAAATTAAGTAATGACCACAGTAATCAATCAACTCATCTCTTGTAAGAGTTAGCCATACATATTTCTGCGAGTCCATTAAACTCGTCCAGTGGGAATTAAATACCTTAATTATCTTATCTTCACTTATCCTGTCATTTTGGAGTAAGTATAAAGCAAGTTTTAACGTTTCATTTTTACTGATTGGAACTATACCATTTTCATAGTAAGTATCCAAAGAGAGAGGACGACATCCATGATAGCCTCTAATATGGCTATACTCTTTCTTTAGATCCAGGTGCTTATACAAAACATTTGTATTGATTTCATCAAAAACTAATACGTGTTTTTTCATTATATTTACAACCTTAAATCAATTCTTTTATATTTATCAAATTGAGCCATACAAAAATGCATGGCTCAATTACAGAATTTTACTAAAATTCATGTCATTATTTGTATTATACCATATTTTAGGCGGTAATAATAGAACATTTTATTACACCGCTATCCTCCATTTGCTATAATACTACTTCAAATCTGCCAACACCAAACCCTCAGCACACTGAGGATTTTAGTTTAAAGCTTTTACCTTTGGCAGGAACAGCCACCCTTTGCTTGAAACTTTCCGTTTCCAAACTAAATTCAACTTCTTCTCAGTTAAGTCTCTGATCTGAACAGGAAGTTTCTGGCATTACTTACAATTTAGATATTAGCCTTTAAGTGCGAACCATCCTTGTTTCGTACGATGATATATTTATCAAAAACTTCTATTTTATTGACTTTGTCTTTAACAATCTTCTCATCATAATGACCATCGCATAGCAGTTCACTCAATCTTTCTCTAATCCACGCTTCGTGTAAAGTTGGGGAGGCTGAACATTGTTGTTTGCCTTTCTCAATACGTGTAGAGCATCTCCAGACTACTTTGCCTCTTTCCGTCCTTCTCCGATAAGGCGCTCCGCAATCACCGCACACAAGCAAATTCCCCAGAAAGTATTTACCGTTATATTTTCCGCTGGCTTCTACAGAGCCATCCTCTTTGCGGACAAGCCTTGAACGCTTAGTCATTTCCTCCTGTACCTTATCAAATATTTCGGCGGAAACAATGGCGGGATGGCTGTCTTTCACATAATATCGGTTACGTTGTCCGATATTTTTCCTTTTCTTACCAGTCATAAAATCCTCTGTAAAGGTCTTTTGCAGCAACGTATCTCCCTTGTATTTTTCGTTGGCCAACATCCTTTGAATCGTTTTTGCATCCCAAATCCCCTTGCCCGTTACTGTTTTAATCCCCTGTGATTCCAGATAAGTCTTAATTTGTCCCAATGACAGACCCTGCAAATATAAATCAAATATCTTTCTGACTACTTCTGCCTGTTCCGGCACAATTACAATCTCACCGTCAACACAGTCATATCCCATGAAGTTCTTATACTTAGTGAAGATATCGCCTTTTTCGAATTTGCGTTGAAATCCCCACTGAATATTTTCGCTGGTATTCCGGCTTTCATCCTGTGCCAGCATACCTCTCAGAGTAATCTCGAATTCTTTATTTACTTCGATTGAATCCAGCTTCTCATTTTCAAAATGCATATTGATCCCTCGCTCTCTCAAAAATCTTATTATCTTCAAAACCTCCAGCGTATCCCTCGATACCCTACTGATTGACTTGGTAATAATATAATCAATTTTACTTTTTGCCGCTTTCCTTAGCATCTTGTCCAGCCCGGTTCTGCCGCTCCGGTGCAATCCGCTTTCAATGTCATAGAAAACACCAGCAAAAAGCCAGTTAGGATGGCTTTTTATCATCTTTGTATAGGTCTTTATCTGAATCTCAAGGCTGCGCAGTTGTTCCGGTCCTAATGTACTGACCCGGCAGTAGGCGGCAACCCTTAGCTTTTTATTCTCTTTAGGTATAGTCGGAATAATTCTGACATTTTTCATCTCAATCCTTATCATTTATGTAAAATGGGTAACCATATATATTCTACCAAAAAGAAAAGACGTGAGAGCATCCTCACGTCAAATCATGTTTTCACTCATAATCCCACAATCCCTTATTTATCAAGGTTTCTGGCGTTGCAACAGGATTATGGCTTCCACGTGCCTTGAGGATACAAAAAAGATGTCGTGAAGACCTACTAGTTCCTTGGTGGAGGGTTATTTTTCTCGAAAACCGATAACCCCTTTTTCTAAGAGCAACCCTCCACCCATAACTAATGCGATGAGCATCTGGTTAGGGGTTAATAGTAAAAGCCACCACCGTCAAGGACAAATTACCCGTGAATTTTAAACCGGCTTAATTGTGGATGCGGTTGGATATGAATAAATTACACATCGTAAATCAGTCCTCATCCTTTGTATAAGTACCGCCAATCGTCTCCATGAAAATATTTCTAAACGGCGCGTCAAGCGATGCGCATACAAGATCAGCCCAAACCACGTGCGAGAGATTGTCACCTCTGACGCACCATATCTTGTAATGCAGATTTCCATACGCTCCAATCGACACTCCAGTTATCTTTTCTGCGTCACTGTATTTAGCTTCGAAGATTTCTCTGCTATACTGGTTTACTGAAAAGTCGATATGTTCAAAGGCTTCACACGTCGGATAGTAGGTCCCGTGAATGTAATTCGTAATGATTACGTCCTCGTCACTCTCAAAGATTTCGGGATTCCAAAGCTGTTCGACATTCACATGGTAGAACTCTGCCCCGGTTTCATCAGTTCCGCGCTTGATGTAAACAAGGATTTTATGCAGCGTCTGAGGATCAAAATGCACTATGGTTTCTTTACCACTCTTTATCTGCTCAGTGATATTATCGAAGTTGAGTGTAATCCCACGCCATTTTTGGAAGTCCGTAGTAGCCGTACTGACCATTCGGGAATAGAGCACGGCGAGGTTTTCATCGCACCGTGTGAGAATTTGCACATTCGGTTTTATTCTCTGGATTATTTCAATTGTTTTCGGCGCGTCAGATGCAGGGCTCCCAATAGACGTATCAAGGAAAATATTATAGAGATAGTATTTATCGTTCAACCTGAACCCTTGCCGCTCAAATTCTGCCTCCGTCACATCACTCAGTCCATATTTATCAATAGGCAGTGTCAGTTTTTCATGACTGATGATCTCGTCTATATCATGAATCCCGTGAGCAAAACTTTCCATAAGCGAGAAAATAAAAAGAAAAACAAGGCGTTCCTCGTCAATATGGAAGTTGTCCAAATACCCTATCTTCCCTTCGATGGCGTCGGAAACAGCGACCATATGCTCCATCTCGCCGCGTCCGACGGAAATGATTATCTTTCCGCAAGTGGCTATATACATCCGATTTCCGTTACGAGGGTTTCCAAGGTCGTCAGGGTTAATACCAAGGCAATACCGCAATAATTCTTCGGTATCAATATTTGCGGCATCAATCATCGCTCGAAACTTATCAACGGTATCCAGCAATGGCGCCGGAATTACAGCATTTGGAGTGAAGAAGAGATATGTTGGTACCGCGTAATATTTCAGGAACTTGTTAGGATATTCAATATGGAAAACGCCACCGTGCGGCGCTTTTTTCATAGAACGCAAATAATAATTGATTATCCAAAACTCCTGCGTGCTGATTATGTCATTAATAAGAATGTTCAGTTTTTCAGAAAAAATCATTATAAATCCTCCACACCGGGCAAAGTATAGCCTGATCTAATAAGATGAGTACATTTTACAGTTACAATGGTATAACTTCATCTTTCGCCTTATAACATAGAAACCCGCCGCCACCCTTTTAGGATCAAAAGAGCGTTATCTTTTTTCGGCATAACATAGTGCAGCTACAACTTTACCAGCCAGTAAAAATTGTGTGTAATAAAACTTTCAAACTTGTTGTGGTTTGAGAGCTTTATTCTGAACAATTATTCAATTCAATTAGAATAGTCATAGTCCCCAACAGAACGTTTAGACCTCCCCATTCTGTAGGGATACTTATTAAGTGGTCCCTGCATACTCCGCAATTCAAGTCTTAATAATTACTTGCACCAGATTACCTTGTTTTCGGTAATAAAATAGTGAGAGCAGCACTTAGTGTTGCGCATATATACAGAAGGTGTAATCGTAACTTTTTGTTTTTTACTATTCTCTTGCGAAGTCACTATTGACCAATAAGGTGAAATGACCGGACTTAATGAAAGGCTGATTAATTCACCACATCCACAAGGGCATTTGTAACGAACCCAGGTAAACGTAGTTCCTTTCTTGGTCAACACAAGAGTTTTAGAAGGAATTTCAATAGACTTTCCAGGCTCAGCAATAATGACTGTCTTAAACCTATCCTTCTGGAAAATGAAATTTATCAATCTCTTAAACATGATCTTTGTTTGGCCAATACATATCGAGGAATGTATCGCTGTCTCCTCTTCCTAATTTTTCTGACAAACCACAAATACAGTCTGATTTTTTAGCCAAATCATTCACGCCATCATTGGTAAAACGGTCACTATAGTATTTGTATACCTTATGACTGTTTCTATGGATATCTCTCATTCCAAGAAGCATATAGAGCATTTCATTAATTGCTTGGGAAGCAATCATAGTATTATAAGTGACTGATTGCACATTGTCATCCTTTAGCTCCTTGGCATATCCGATTTTTAACTGCCTGCTATATTCTTCAGGGGACATCATTTCCGATGCACACTTAGCCATATCTATAACTTCGCGGCACAATAAGCACGCTCGATCAGGAGTTATAATGTCGATCCTGCCCAATACATCATGCAATACTCCATTTCTTGAATCAAATGCAATTCCCATATCGATAAGGGGGATATAATAAAATCGAGATAGTTGATTTAGTATTAGTCTTGTGAAGTTGGTGTCATCCAGACATGAAAAAATCATGTCGCAATCCTTCAATTTTCCGCCAGTAATAGCATTGTCCAGTTTTTCAGAGATTGCTATAACTGAAGTTGAAAGGTCTAAGCCACTAATCATTTCAGCCATAATTTCCGTTTTCAAACGTTTTTCATCTGCAGCTTTAGTTCCATGCATTCGTGTAATATTAGAAGCATCGAACTGGTCGTGATCGACTATCGTAATTTTACCAATTCCCATTCTACCTAGCATTTCAATGAGAGCTGATCCTGTACCGCCACAGCCAATGACACCAATGTGAAGATCGGCCATCCTATACTGCATGTCTTTACCAAAGGCACGAATGTTTCTATCTAGTTTCTGCAAGTTAATAGCCCTTGCTTCAGGTTGCTTAATAGAATTGATAATGCGATATTGATTTCCAACTACTTTTAACCGATGAATCTCTTGAAATTCTTTTAAAATAGGCTCAAATACCCGCCCTTCAAAAGTAGATGCATCATTGAATACCAGACTTCCTTGATAACCCTTATTACTTCTGTTCCAAGCGCAGGCCAGTAATTTCGACTCTTGCTCATCGTCAAGTTCGCTGAACCCAAGATATCCATTGAAATGGGAATGCACAATAAAGAAACACTGGTTCGTGATTGCTGCGCGTTTAATGACTGATTCATATGCCTCACAACTGTACTCAATACGTTTATCACTGTTATAAATTATGTGCTCTTGTGATATAGGAAAGACTTCTCTTACAAGAAAGGCTATTTTATTGGGAGTTTCAGACAACCCGCATAAAATGCAGGCTGCCTGTTCCTTCCCATCTTTAAAAAGATGCTGTTGTAAGCGTTCATATTCCCCTTGGAGGAAGGTTATTTCTCTGTTCAAATTCACTGCCACCTTCCTCTAGCAAGAACATCATCAATCATCTTAATATGAGTCTCCAGATTATAAGTGGGGCTCCAAGGGTAATGTCTTGAAAACTGTTGCCAATCTGTACCTATAAAATTGGCAATACCATCTGTTGCAGGAGGATTAAGACTAGAAGCAGCAACCTTAATATACGGCCTTACATAAAACATATCAATTCCAACCATCGGATAACCGACAGGGATTCTAATCAATACATCCGTTTGCTGTTGGTCGTATTCTGTCGAGAGTTTGTAATCCTTCAGCACCAGAAAAAGTCCATTGCTATCCTCTGAGACTGTGTACACA
The DNA here is from genome assembly GCA_049323895.1 of Bacillota bacterium. Classification (GTDB taxonomy): domain Bacteria; phylum Bacillota; class Peptococcia; order Peptococcales; family BICA1-8; genus JBMOKT01. Next base: position 19,169 of record JBMOKT010000021.1, read on the forward strand.
AATCCCCTAGAATTAAGGTACTCTTCATCGTGCTTAAGCATTGGCATATCCACGTCCTCCGTTTGTAACTTTTCTTAAAGTTGTGAAGAATACGTCATTTTTGCAAATCTCATATTTCACATCTGGTAGATATTCTTTGTCTGCTTCAACCTTCTCTTCCTTTACTAACTTATATTCATCTGGAGATGCATTGACCATTGCGAGCAACTCTGCACCGGTCATGATTTCGTTAACAATGTATTGCTTGTTGTCGATCATGATTCTTATGGGGTCGTCAAAGGTATCGGATACGAACTTCATTCCGTCTGTTAGATCATATTCCTGGCTGTTTTCAACATCCGAATCAGGTGCATTGTCAATCTTTATAACAAGTCTTACCTCAAGTGGAATATCTGCGAGAGTTTTTAATTCAGAGCCTCTCATTTTTTCTGTGACATGGTATTTCTGACCATCAATTTTGATATTAACTTTACTGTTCAATAGATTATGAACCTTCCTTTTCTAAATTCCAGAAGGTTTTTCTTGTTTTTTATCACTAGAAGTGATATTTTTATAAGTACATACATTGACTAAAAGGATTGGCGTCCTTTGGTTAACTGAGGTTTATCCTCCTTTCTGAACTGGTATAACACTATTTTGTCAGGAACCTTCTGTGTAAACCTGCAATCTAATGTTTTTCTAGTTCGAATGATATATATTGTAAAGGGAACGTTGATGTCCCCAATGCAATCACATAAATCATGTGCAAATTATATTTGCATTATTTTTTTGCTTTTTTGAGAAGACCGTAATTTCTACAAATCAGTTGAGCTATAACCGGTGTTTCTCACTCATATCCCAATACCATAGAATTCTAAACCTGATTGAGCTCAGCTTATACTGTGACACAAACTGTAATTCGACTCTCTAAACTGGTAATCATTACTCAAAATCAATTTCTTCTTCTGCAATATTGTAGATATCAATTCGGTTTTGAATATCGATCTTATTAACAAGCCATCCTCTAAGAGAACAGTTCTTAATAAAATCATCAATTCTATTAACACCCTCGATTTCTTTCAAAGTCACAACGATACCAAACTTTATACCTACTCCATACTTTTCATCCAATCGCTCTTTTGTTTTTAGGCTCACTCCCCAAATTCCTTTGTTATAGCATTTCTTTGGACGGTTTCGGTTATTGAGAGTTTCTCTAATATGTTTTACATTATCCCACTTTCTAAAGTACTTTCTTGCATCTTCTTCCCAAGTATAATGATCCCCCTCAGAACTCTGGTAATTATTATCGATAGGTGTTATACCTTTTTCGGTTAACCTTCCGAATTGTAAATCAAGCTCAGTATTGGTGTAATCAACGCCTTGATTTCTAGAGCAACATGGGAAATAGCAAAGAGTAGCTTTCGTAATGAAAGGATGCTTTTCTTTATGAACAGGTACCGGAATATTGTAATTGTAAGTGTTATATTCTTCTGAAACACCCGATAGCACAAATTGTATCTCATCCTCAGGGCACCGAACGATATCATCTATTTTCATTGGCACTACTCCATGCCCAATTATAGTTGAATCTATCTTTTGCTTGTCCCACCCGGATGCAGAGTTTATGATTAGTGCTTTCGCAACTTCCCTGCTTAGCCCAAGAATGTCAATTAGATACGACATCTTTCTTGCTATCCAAGGTGCCGAAAATGAAGTACCCTTAACAAAAGCTTCACCTGTTGGTGTGCAAACACGTATAAGATTTTTTCCATCACCGCCGTAATAGCTTATATCTGGTTTTGTGAAAAATGATAAAACTGGTCCTTTGCGAGAATACGAAGCCGGCTTTTTATCAAAATCCACCGAATTAACAACTAAAGAATTTATAGAGTCAGCTGGAGATCCAATGTATTTTTGAGGGATCTCATCTGAGTCTTTGTTCGTGCCTGCGATAACAAATATCACGTCATTTTCGTATTGTAATTTATCCAGTATGGCTGCTTCTGGTGAAATAAAATTCTGGTTTATTTCAAGCTTTGATCCAAGAGATAGATTCCATACTTTTATATCTTTGTTTGATGTTATTATTTCATTAATATCTCGCAAAATTGAAAATGAGCTGAACCTATCACCTGTGGCAACACCAAAATGGCGAACTTTAAATCGCCCACACCCGTCATCCATTTGAGGATTACTTGCGGGACCATCCACAATGATTGAAGTTACAGCGGTTCCATGCTTGTAGTCATTTTGTGATAACGGAATTTCATCCGGTAGCATCTTTTTAAATTCAACCCACTCCGAAAAATAGACACCGTCATCGAACATAGTATCAATGACTCCAATCGTAGGTTCATTTTTCGGAGAAGGTATTGTGATAATATGATCATCACAAAAATCAAAATCAACCTTAGTTAGCTTAGTTATATCGCTAACTGCCATCGAAATTAGATATGGTGCCTTTTGCTTCAACAACGCCAATTCGTCTGGTCTTAACAAAATCGTCGTATCATCCAGTACTCTTGTAAATTGCAAGTTGATGCCAAGCTTTTCCATGAGTGTTGTAGCTTTAACATTCGTTTTGTATATGGTGATTATTGACTCATCTTTTAATTCCGCAGTATCAACTAATATGCCAAATTTCTCAACATAGTAAGCATCTACAATAACATTCAAAAAATTTGCTTTTACTATATTGGGTGTAACAAATGGTATTTCCTTCATATTGATTTTTTTTATCGTGTCATGGCTGATTACTCCATTGTATCTATTATTTAATAGATCAATACATTGGTTCAGCCGTTCAATAGACTCATTAATTATATCGAATGAAACAAAATGAGTAATTATGTGCTTAGGTGAACCCTCACCCGTAAAGCGCGCTCCAACAATTGAACTGTTTGCTTTATTAGATCTCTTAGCTAAAAGACCTTGTATCCTATTACTTTTTGCAGCAACTTTAGTGTAATAAACACTGATTAGTGCGCCATCAAAAATGTTTTGTTTTGACCAGAAACTTTTGGATTCCACTAAATCATTTCTCAGTTTTTCTAAATGCGAAACGTTAACTGATTTTCCTGCAGGCAAGTTCGTCATTATAGGAGTCTGTCCCCGTGCAGCTTGTTCGAATGGCCCTTTTAATTGTAAAAGATTATTCATGTACAATTACTCCTTTAATTCACGAGATACTTGGCTTTTTGAAATACCCGTTAATATCTCAATTTCTCTAACCGAGAATCCTTTACTTTGCATATCCTTTATGTTGTTTTCAGATTCGCCTTTGTTAATGGCAGTGTATAGACGTTTCAAATAATCATATTCATTATTAGGACTGCTAAATGCAAGTGATGTTTTAATCAGGTTCTTTAGTTCTCCCGGATACGGGATTTGACTCATAGTACTTAGGATTTTTCGAAAGAGCCTCATATTTCTGCCTGCAGACTTAAATTTCACCAATAGCTCATTCAAAATGATTTCGCCAACATCAAGTAAATCTTCCTGCGTATAGGTACTGAAATCGATAACAGAGTCAAATCTTCTTATTAGAGCTTTATCAAATGCCCTAAAAAGATTTGTTGTTGCAATAAGCACAACTTTATCGTTTAGATGATCGAGGCCTTTTAATACAGACGAGGTTGCCCTGCCCATTTCTCTCAAATCATTTGAATTTATTCTATCAATTGCAATTGCATCAATTTCATCAAACAAGACTACAACTCGATCTGGATGTGCTAAACTGCGAATCTCATCGAAAAGACTGGAAATATTCTTTGAAGTTTGACCCAATTTGCTATCGATTACCATATCAAAATCTACCATATAAAGCTCGCGTTCAAGTATTCGGGCTATTTGCTTAGCAGTTTCTGTTTTCCCAGTACCAGGTGGACCTTCAAATAGAAATTTGTTAATACCCGCATTATGTCCGACGGCGTTTACAATTCCTAACACGCTATCTTTTATACTTTCTGGTAAAGGTAACGGTTCTGAATTTATATCAACGCGTTTAAAAAAAGCGTGTGTCGATGATTCCATTTGAGGCGTAAAGGTATTGGCATCTGACAATAGTGCCATAATATACTCCGAAAGTTGATAGTTATTTACTTCATCAAAATATCGTGCTATTTCATAAGCTTCATTTCTAAAAGCGGCATCATTTTTCTCCGCATAATATTTTATTAAGTTAATTACATTTTTCTTTTTCATGGCTTCCACCTCAAAATAATTCTTGATAATACAACTATAACACCTTGGGACACCATTGTCAAGTTTAGGGACAATTATTTCTAAATTAAATTTCTTGTAATGAGAATACCCCACAAACAGGAAAACCGCAACTGCATCCACAGTCACGGTCATTGCTCCTTATCTGATCATCCTATTTATTAATTCTCTCCAGTGATCCATCCTTGTGGATGATAAAAATAAAGGCATCAAAAACCTGAATTTTATCGACTTCTTTTCTGATAACGCCTTCATCATAAACACTGTTCTGACAAACAGCCTTACTCATAGTATTCTGCACCCATCTTTCATCTAGAGTTGGGGAGTGGGGGCATGCATCTTTGCCTTTTTCAATCCTTGTCGCACAGCGCCAGACAACTTTGCCTCTTTCCGTTCTTCTCCGGTAAAATGCGCCGCAATCGCCGCAAACGAGCAAATTCCCCAAAAGGTACTTCCCGTTATATTTACTTCCGCTGGTTTCTACCGTACCATTCTCTTTGCTGATGAGTCTTGCACGCTTAGCCATTTCCTCTTGTACCTTATCAAATACTTCTGCAGACACAATGGCAGCATGGCTGTCCTTCACATAATACTTGTTCCGTTGACCTATATTCTTACTTTTCTTACCAGCCATAAAATCCTCGGTGAAGGTCTTTTGAAGCATTGTATCGCCCTTGTATTTCTCATTGTTCAACATCCTCTGAATCGTTTTTGTATCCCAAATCCCCTTGCCCGTTACAGTTTTAATCCCCTGGGATTCCAGATAAGCCTTTATTTGCCCTAATGACAGGCCCTGCAAATATAAGTCAAATATCTTTCTGACCACCTCTGCCTGTTCCGGCACAATGACTATCTCACCGTCAATACAAGTGTATCCCATGAAATTCTTATACTTTGTGAAGATATCGCCTTTTTCGAACTTGCGTTGAAATCCCCATTGGATGTTTTCGCTGGTATTCCTGCTCTCGTCCTGTGCCAGCATCCCCCTCAATGTAATCTCAAATTCCTTATCTTCATTGATCGAATCCAGGTTCTCATTTTCAAAATGCATATTGATCCCTCGCTCTCTCAAAAATCTTATTATCTTCAAAACCTCCAGCGTATCCCTCGATACCCTGCTGATTGACTTTGTAATTATATAATCGATTTTGCCTTCAGCCGCTTTCCTTAACATTTTATCCAGCCCGCCTCTGCCGCTTCGACGCAATCCGCTTTCAATGTCAAAGAATACACCAGCAGAAATCCAGTTGGGGTGGTTTCGTATCATCTTCGTATAGGTTTTTATCTGGAGCTCAAGGCTGCGCATTTGTTCCGGTTCAGATGTGCTGACTCTGCAATAGGCAGCAACCCTAAACTTTTTGTTCTCTTTGGGTTTAGCTGGTATTATCTTTACATTCTTCATTTGCGTTCCTTCATCATCTATGTAAAATGGCAAGCCCATTTATATTCTATCAAAAAGAAAAGACGTGAAAGCATCCCCTCACGCCAAAGACATATTTCATCTTTAATCCTGCAATCCCGCTATTCATCAGGTGTTCAAGCGTTGCAACAGGATTATGGCTTCCACGTGCCTTGAGGATACAAAAAAGATGTCGTACCCCTCTGGTATCCCCTTGGCGGGGAGGTATATTTCAGAAACAGACGCCTAGTTAGGGCATTTTTTCGCGAATGTAGCATCTAGATTTGCGTTACAGTTCAAATAAATTGTAAGCAATAAAACCTTCAAAAGCGTGTTGTCATCTTGAAGGCTTTATTTTATACAATTTACTAATCCATATGATTTTAAGACCGAAAAATTTATTTTCTAAGAATTTTTATATTTTTCTTTCCATTCAAGCGTCATGTTTCTATTAAGCTTTGCGATATTACAAAAATACTCATTAACCGCTAATGGATCTCCCAGAGGATCTTCATTTGCATTCCTAACCATACACATGGTACAAAACTCTTTATCAAGGCATTGAATGCATTTAGGAAAATCTTTTCTCCTCAAGCCTCTTAGATATTGTATTTTTTCAGAATTATTCCAAATTTCCTTGAGAGGGGCATCTTTAATTGTAGGTTCTTAATTTAAACTAGTTGAACAGTTAACCATGTTCTCAGATTATAGAGTATGAGAACAATTTATATACCAACTTAATACGAGAAATATTCTCGAAGTATTTTAGTAAATCAAATTTGGGAACACTGAGTTGCAAGGAGAGTGATTAGACTTGCAACTTATTTATTATACTTCTTTAACTCCTGAAGAGTATCTGCAAGCAAGCTGGGATAATTCAATTCCTTTACCCAGTGAATGTTCCCACCCATCCTGTCGGATAAAAATCCCTCCAGAAAAGCATGGATGTTATGAGCGAAATGTTGTCACGTTAGGCAAAACCTGCAGGATCTTTATACGTCGATACTACTGCTCATATTGCGGCCATACCTTCTCTTATTTGCCTTCTTTTTGTCTTCCATATTTTCAGTACTCTTTAGACCTTATCTTCCTAAACCTTATCTGTCACTTTTTTAAGTTAGTCCCGTTTCTTGAAGCACTTATTCAAGCTAATTGCTTGAATCTTCAAAGGCAACACAGACAGTTCTACAACCATCGATTTCTATGTAACCTAACTTTTATACAACTAATCCTTCGAAACCTTGATCCTCTGACTGAGCTTCCCGAAGAATCGGGTAAAGAGAAAGGAGCCCAAAAGGTATTGGCGTTTGCACTCTCCAGATTCTCGCAAATCCAGACCTTTTCCACGAGGTTTTTCGCACAATCCAATCACTCTTTTATGACTCCTTGCAAATTAGTTTAGCCTTTATGATTGGATTTTATAACCAAACCTCGAGAAATTCATAACCAACATAACTTTTGCGTAGGATTTGGCCTTTTTTGGTGCTACTATTCTTAAAAGGAAACGTTTAACCGGTTAGACCTCCCCTTTTAAAACGCACTTAATGTGGGAGGTGTATTTATTGATGCTTTCAGAAAAGGACCGGGAGAATATTGCTTTAAAACGATTTTCTCTCATTGCTCCTGTGCTTAACGGCCAGGTTGAAAACCAAAAAGAGTATTTTGAAACTCTTTGTCTTAAACCAATAGAGATGCCTCATTACGGTTTGAAAACTTATTCTCCCAAGACTTTATACAGTTGGCTTTATGACTACCGTCAAGGCGGTATTGAATCTTTAAAGCCTGGATATCGATCGGATCGGGGGAAAAGCCGACGGGTTGATCCGATGGTTGCTGAAAAGGTCAGACAAAAAAGAGCCCTTTTCCCTCGGATTACAAGTATCTTGCTTTATGAGGAACTCGTTAAAGATGGTGTGATTCTACCTGAGAAGTTATCTTTAGCAACTTTTTACCGTTTCCTAGCTGCTAATCCGAATCTTGCTCAAGGTAAGACTCCTAATAATTCTAATGAGAAAGAACTTAAACGCTTTTCCAGGCAATTTGTTAACGAGTTATGGCAAACAGACGTTATGTTTGGTCCGTATATTAAAATTGGTAAGTCTAAGAAACAAACTTATTTATTTGCTTTTATTGATGATGCATCTCGCCTTGTTACTCATGCTGAGTTTTTTCTTTACCAGAATTTCTCGGCTCTTAGGGTGGCCTTAAAAGAGTCTATCTTAAAACGTGGTATCCCGAAGATGATTTATACAGATAACGGCAAGATTTATCGCAGTGGGCAATTAGTTATGATGGCTGCAAGTATAGGTTGTTCACTTATCCATACTGAACCATTTACCCCTACCTCTAAAGGAAAAATTGAAAGGTTTTTCCATACTGTCCGTTTACGGTTTTTATCCAGATTGGATCCTACTAAACTGACGAGCTTGGATGAATTAAATCTTAAGTTTTGGCAGTGGTTAGAAGAAGATTACCAAAGAAAAACTCATAGTTCTCTTGGTATGAGCCCAATGGATTTCTTTATGTCTCAGGCAAGTCAGATTAAACTCTTTTCTTCACCGGCTCTATTAGAAGAATATTTACTTTTAAGGGTTACCCGTAAGGTTGGCCATGATGCCACTTTGTCTATGAATAATATTCTCTATGAAACAGACCAGTGTCTTGCTAATTCGCGTGTCGAAGTACGCTATGACCCTGAATGGTTACTTTCAGCTTCCAGGTTTTTACCTCTTTACAAAGATGGTCACAAGGTTGGTGAAGCCCGCCAAGTGAATTTCTGTGAAAACGCTCATGTTAAGCGTAAAGGTCCAGGACGTCCACCTAGGGAAGAACACTTTCAAGAATCTCGTGAATCTGAAGCCAAGGGTTCTTCTGCTCCTGTTCCTTCAATTATTTCTTTTACTAACATCATGGACAAGAATACTGGAGGTGAAAAGTGATGTTTTTACAGTTTTTTGGTCTTAAGTTTAACCCATTTACTAAAGAGATACCTACAGAACAACTTTTCTTAAGCCAAGACTTTAAGGAGCTGGACTCTAGACTTAAATATCTTCAATCTACACGGGGTATTGGTCTTATTGCTGGTGAGCCTGGGACTGGAAAATCTACGGCTTTGAGAAAGTATGTAAAAGAGTTAAATCCTGCTCTGTACAAGCCTGCTTATTTTTCTTTGGCTACTGTAACTGTTCTTGAATTCTACCAAGGACTGGCTTTGGAATTAGGTGAAGAACCAAGGCACAAAAAGGTTCATTTGTTCCATCAGATTCAAAATGCTATTTCTACTTTATACGATGAACGCCGAATTACTCCTGTGATTATCTTAGATGAAATTCATTTAACTTCCAATAAGGTTTTAGAGGATTTACGACTAATCTTTAATTTCCAAATGGATTCTCAAAATCCTTTTATTCTGATTCTTGCCGGACAACCTTTAATCCGTAATAAGCTCACCTTAAGTATTAATAATCCCCTTAGACAAAGGCTTATGGTGAAACATATTATGCAAGGTTTAAATCCACAGGAGTTAGATGATTTTATAAGTAGTCGTCTTAAGTTTGCCGGTGTGCAGGAAGAAATCTTTACAACATCGGCAATTGAAGCTATCTATGCTATTACTAATGGTTTCCCACGTTTGATTAATAGCTTAGCCACTGCTTGTTTGCTTTCAGCCTGTGAGAATAAAGTAAGGTTAATTGATGAAGAGATTGTTTACCTTGCTCAGGCTGAACTTAATATTTAACTTAGGGCTCTTTCCCATTAGGAGGATAGGGCAATGCTGGGGAGCAACCCGAGCGCCTAATGGGGTTCTGCCAAGGATAGCTGAAGGTGATTACAATCGCCTCAGCTTTCTTTTTTGCTATCCTTGAGGAGAACCAAAGCGATAAACCCATAGTCTTTTCTTCTTCGTATTTTATGTACCAGTAGAATTTGAGAATTTCAGACAGAGGTTCTGAAATAGTTTGAGATATTTAAGAAATCTACGCTATCTTTGTTTGAGAATCGTGGCCTGAATAATTTGAGAATCTACATTTAATATTGCCAATAATATAGCCCTGCCAGCCAGCACATGGATATACATTTCCGTTTTCTGCTATGCAAATGGATGAATGACAAATGCTACAAACATAATCGTCTGCTGCTATATTCCTTTTCTTCTCCGCTTCCTTTTCCATTTGCTCCAAATAACTCGTGTCATTCACAATGATATCGTTAATAAAATTTTTTACTTCATCCATAGACAAACGATTATTTAGATTTTCCGTTGTATGATTGTATCTTCCAATGATAACAAAGTCGCTTCCGACACGAAGCTTATGTTTTTTTGCCCAATTTTTAACATCATCGTAACAACTTTTGTTTTGTTTAATTATGGGACAGCTTATTTGTAAAGGTATATCATTTTCAATAAGCTTCAAAATTGCATTCTTTGTTTTTTCAAAGCTTCCTTTCACTTGGGTTATTTCATCGTGAATATTAGGATTCATTGAATATAGTGAGACTTGAACACCTAAAAGAGGGTTTGTTTTCATTTCTTTGATAATTTCATCATTAAGTAATGTTAAATTACTAAGAATATTTACTGAAAGATTGTATTCTTTGCATTTTCTTAAAAAATCGCAAAAGTTTTTGTGCAACATTGGTTCTCCGCCACTTAATGTCAAATGCAATAACTTCATATTTTTACATTGATTTAAAATATCATAAAACAAATCAGGTTCTATATCGCTTACTTTGTTTTCATGTGGGATATAGCAATGTACGCATCTTTCGTTGCACTTGCTTGTAATTTCAATGTGTAAATTTGTAAGTTGAGGTTTGCCTTTAAAATATTCTTCGAAGCTTATGTAAATTTATACACGCAAAAGGTGTTGTACTTTCGTTAACCTTACTATACTGCAATTATCGCATTCCATTTTTTTCTTTAGGATCTACAAAGACTCTTTAAAGGTTTCTCCACACATTCTGTATAAGATTGCTTTGAGTGCATTGCATTCATAGTACATTGATAACGTTTCAAAGATTTCGGGGGAAACATAGTTGTCCGATCATAACTGACATAGGCAGTATAGTGAAAGCAACGTTCTTTTTTTCTTTAATGAAACATGCTACTTTCAGGCTCGATCGAACTTTCCATCACTTCTTTTTGCTCATTCTCATTTTTTTCGGCTCCATCTCCGTCGTCGTCATCTTAATAGTCTTATTTCTATGAGCCTGTCGATCTTCGTTTATCTCAATGAGAGATCCCGTTTATCTTTATGGGAGCAGTGTTCAGACTGTTGAACAAAGTTTATTGAAGAAATGAATTAAAATAGACTGATTGATGAGGTTATCAAGACATTTTGTGTCAAACGATCCTTGAATATGAAAGCCTGCCCTTGTGATAATGCCGTAGCAGACTCAAAACAGAATTTGCAAAAGAAATAAATCTAGAATCAATAGTATATTTTAGAAAAGAATTTTAGTAGAGTACAAATAGCCTGGTGGTAAAAAAATCTAGTGGTATATTGACAATACAACGAAATAAGAATATTCTTATTTTTATAATGTAAATTTATACCAAAAAATGGTTGCTAGTAATAAGTCACAAGCTAAATATTATTGATATTAAGGGGACTTTCATGAAAAATAATGTTTTATTATTCCTTTACGTAATATTATTTACCATATTAACATTAACAAGTTGTACTTCAAGTCGGAGTATTCTTGAAGAAGAGAATCGGGTATTAAAGGAAGAAGTCAAGCAATTAGAACAAGAAATAGAGCGGTTCACGATAAATAATTCACTTACAAGTGATGTTGAAGAAACAATTGAGAGTTATAAAACCCAACTTCTTTTTAATAATCCAATGAATATTCCTTTAGTCTATAGAATAACTCCAGCACCAATAATCCAAAATGGCTGGTATTTAATCACAGATGAAGTTTCAATTACTTTACTTAACAGTAATGAAGTTAAAAAAGTAATATTTAAAGCATCATTTTTAGGGACAGAGGCGCCACCTGAAGTCTTAGCAGTAGATGATAGTATTGAAGATGGATGGACTTATCAGGGTTCATTACCCGGTAAGGGAGGAAAAATAGCATTTTGGGCAGAAATCGAAATGGACAACGGATGCTTGCATCAATCATCTGTATTACCTATTATTGTGAAATAGTATGGATACTAGGGTAGGTTCTAGCCGTTTTGTTTGTCGCCATCAGCTTAAATACAGTTATTTAATCCAAGAGGGAATTCATTTTTTCTGCTGGGGTAAAGTTAATATTTGAAAAGTTAAATAACCGATCAAGAAGAGCAATCAGTCAGTTTAAATCTTATTTCCCTACAAATACTTCTCCATAGCTTCTTCAATTTTAAAATATATCTTTCATCCTGCTTTACACGAAATTTCTTATATACTTTTTGCCTTGGACATAGCTTCTCTTCATGGCTTATCTTTCCCGAATCCTTTAAAACCTCGCGTGGTTAAATTTTAAAAATTAGTCTGTGATATGTAGCCAGTCCTTAACGTCATAATATTTCGATTGAGCATAAACCGCATAATCAATATACATTGTTACAATTCTATTTAGTCTGTCCAACTCATTTTGGTTAAGATAATTCTTTGCTACATTCACATCGCTCGCACGGTACATCTCCATACTATCTTACCTCTTTCCGTTCTCCTTTTTCCGTTCTCCTTCGATACGACGCTCGACAATCACTGCAGACGAGTAACCTCCTCAAAAGGTTTTACCGTTATATTTGCTCCCGCTGGCTTCTACCGTACCATCATCTTTAACCACAAGTCTTGAACGCTTAGCAATTACCTCCTGAACCTTATCAAACACTTCGACAGAAACAATGGCCGGATGGCTGCCCTTTACATAATACCGGCTGCGTTGTCCGATATTTAGGCTTTTCTTACCAGTCATAAAATCTTCGGTAAAGGTCTTCTGTAACCGTGTCGTCCTTGTATTTCTCCTTCTTAAGCATCTTCTGAATCGTTTTTGTATCCCAAATCTCCTTGCCCGTTACAGTTTTAATCCCCTTGGATTCCTGTAAGCCTTTTTTTGCCCTAATGACAAACCTTGCAAATACAAGTCAAACAGCTTTCAGACAACCTCTGCCTGCTCCGGAACAATAACAATTTCACCGATTTAGCGACTGCTTTTGCTTTACAATTTTACAGCAGATAGGCTATGTTTCATACTTGCCGCAACATTTCTTATACTTTATCCCGGATTGACATGGGCACGGGTCATTGCGACTGACTCGCTGGTTAAGTATTCGTTCAATTTCCATCACTCTCCTGACGATATAAGTTGGTAATGAAAATGTATTCTCTTTTGATTCTGCCGCTATTCGATCACGTTCATTAAAAAGAATAATGAACTCAGCCACTAACGGGGATGAGGTCAATGCTTTTCGGATATTAGGTATGCAATTACCTGCATATGTCATTTTAGGGTCAACTACAAACAAGATTGATGTTTCATTATTTGTATGTGGAGTAATATCAAAGATTTCACCGGTAGGAGATTTCCATATAGCATGGGCCTCGGCTTCAATTAAGGCATTCGCCCTTTGCCAAATGCTCCTGCCGAGAATCCTTTGACCGCCATGCTTTTCTATATAAGTATCGATATTATGAAAACACTCGTTAATAAGGCTGCCTGAATCAACGTTAAGAGCAACAAATGCAGGTTCGTGCTCAGATATGGTCCGGCATAATTCTCGTATCTCCGGTGTAATAACGCGTGGAGTTGTCACTCTACCCATGATTGTCTATCTCCTGAATCAACACTTAATGTCCGGAAATTTCTGCTTGAATCGCCGTTTTGCCTTGGCATATATCCTTGTTAATGATTCAGTATCTTCGTGGCACTCCATTAAAACAATATCTACGCATTCTTCTGGCGTAAAAAGATGTAACGGAGCACTCAAGCGATTCATCCGGTCAAGCATTGTTGCTTTTAGTTCTTCATCTGACAAATTAAGCTCTTTTTGACAATGGATAACTGCACTTGTTATACCCGGCGCCATTGTGACTGTTGAATCTTTGTAAGGGAAAAAGTTCTGAGCGTATATGTCAAGAAACCGCGGATCGTAGCCATTACCAAGACCGCTTAAATCATAGAACACGACTTCCGATAACATGCCCAAGGAATCTTTTATTTTCTTTTCTTCCATAAGAAAGGTTGACATATGATGCCTGCAGTTTCTGTATAATCCAAAATCACGAGATGCGAAATGCTCCATGCTACGCTTGTTTAGATAACCCCAAATTTTATCCCGATAAGGCATATAAGGAGACTGATGGATTATTTTGTTGAGCGACCATATATCCAAATCCTCAAGAGCGTGCCGGTGTATGTATGGTACATAACTTTCTTCTTCAAGTGCCTGCTTTCCGAGTTCAGTTAACTGATATGTTCTTTTGGCAAAACGGGAGTTGAGTTCCTCGTGAGATACCTCAGATATCAGGCGTTGTATCAGCTCATCTTTTTTTCCACTCACTTTAAGCCCGTTCTTTTTCAATTCTTCTTTTAGTACCGTTGCATTTTCTAAGGCAATAGCGCTCTGTAAATCTCCGATTTGCAAAAATCCCCGTTCAAGCAGGGAACGAAGACATTTGTCGACATCCCGCACTCCGTACCTGTACCACCAAAAACCTTGAAAAGAATTGCCTTCTGTATAATACGAGTGAGCATAATCAAGAACCAACACCTCGTGAGGATATAATCCTTGTTTGCTAACGATGGCGTTTTGCATTCTCTTTTCAGCTGGAACAATTTCTTCTGCCACAGAGGGTATGATTTCTGTTGTCACCTTTATGAATGATGATATATTGGCTTTGGGCTGTTTTACGTTTCCGGTCGTCACTCCGTTCTGTGAAAATGTTTTTTTACTTTGAACTGATTTCGGTTTTCTTCTGAAAAAATCTAGGAACGACACAGTATACCCCCTCTCTGATTAATTTTAATAACACGCTTTGATATGCGAACTTCTATATTATACCATATAATTAAGGGTAATTTATCGAATTTTCTACCAATTCGAGGATGTTTAATATCCACCTTTTATTTAACCCTCTGCTGTGCAACCCTTTCAGTCATCTTTCAGTGATTTTATTTCTGAAATAATGTTATTAAGAGGGTTAGCTTTCTCAGCTGTATCTCTTAAAACTAAAAGGTATTCTTCGATTATTTCCCTTGATTCGGGATCAGCTATTGTTGGCAGAAGCTCATTCAAGTCATTGATATATTTCTTTAGGTTCTGGTATTTAAACCATTCTTCCATATGGCGATCTATATTCTGATGAAATTTAATTCGCCTTTGATTTTTCCCTTCTATTTTTTGGTTTTCTCTTAAGTTCTCCGCTTCGATCTCACGTAGCAGCTGCTCTTCCTTTTTTCTTTTTTCATATTCCCGTTCTGAAATATATTTAGCAATTGCAGCTTCATTTGCAATTTTGAATAGGGATATGAAAATTTCACCCAATTGCTTTTCAAGCGGTTCATTTAAAGAATCCTGAAAATGCAGCCTTTTGGTACATTTTTCCCTAGTCCGATTGTCAGAGATTTCAGCAAAACCAATTTCCAGCAACCCACTATGCAGCTTCTCATACATTGGTTTGAACTC
This sequence comes from Bacillota bacterium, assembly GCA_049323895.1. Lineage (GTDB taxonomy): Bacteria > Bacillota > Peptococcia > Peptococcales > BICA1-8 > JBMOKT01. The sequence continues at coordinate 34,390 of JBMOKT010000021.1, forward strand.
TGTATTTAAAATAACTTCTTTAGCCTCTAGCAACTTGGTTCTTTGCTTTATCATGATTTCATTCATATCGAAAGTGAAGTCATGATTAAAAACCATGAATGTGGCATTGTCCTTGTCACCAAGGTTAACAATTACCTTTCCGCCTAATTCACTGACCAGGTTGATTAAAGTGTTCATTATTTTCAGTGCTCTATTGGTTTGTTTCTCCGAGACTGATATCGGCAGAACGGCTATGTTATCACGATAGGGCGTTTTATGATGGACAGTCTAATAGAGATCGGTATATCTAAAAATATCATGAAATCTATGTTCTTCATCTCTTGCTTTTCTATATTCAATTTCTTTCTGATATTCAGCTATTAATTGGTTATAATTATCGATTTTCTTGGGAACTTGAATTTTTTTACACCATTGAATAAAATTTTCTTTCGATTCTGGAGTCAAAAGCTCTATTCCATCCGTACTCTCAAGCTCGCTGTCTGTTTTTTCGGAAATATCTTCAATTTCGATAATATGCTTTTTATCCTCCGCATGAATAGTTTGCTTTATTATTTTCATAGGTGGCAACTTGGGCTTCGGAGCCGATTCCTTACCTGCCTGGAGCTTTGCCCAATGGCCTACAGGCGGCAGGGGTATTTCAAGCTTTATACATCTTTTACGCAATCCATTATCAGACAAGCCATAGCGCTTTGCGATGGTTGTCATTGGCTCACTCCATACCTCGTTAAAAAGCTTTTCCCGTTCCGCAAGAAAATCATCTTCATTATACATACTTTTGCCCCTCTATGCGGAATGAGAATCCTCCTCTGAGGAGGACATCGACAAGCTCCTCCAGATCCTCGCTGCCAGCTACGCTTTGCGGAACAAAATAACGGGGCAAATTATCATTAAAAAGTGCAGAAATGCCGCCAAGAAAATCTGAATATTTATGGTAGCCATATGAATTTAAGTATACATCGTCTTCTTTTCTTATTTCGCTGAAAATGCTATAAACATCATGAATATTGGACAAATGAATTCCCAATATGCTATTTCTTATTTCACTTAACTTGTCTAATTTCTCTTCGAGTTCATGTCCATAGCACTTCTTTTTAAAAAGCGAAGAGATATCAACTGCAAGTTTTAAATGGTATTTCCTCTCTTTTACTGTCTTTCTTATATTTAATATGTCCTCAACCGTCTGCACTAGGTATTTTGGTTTTGAATGGTACCTCTCAGGGCCGTTAACAATAACAATTTTCAAATCGGAATATTTTCTCATAGCTTTTTCTAATAAACTATATTTTTGAAAAAATTCTTCTTCGCCATAGTTGTTTGATCGTATCGGCGGAAAAATCTCTAATACGGACGGTGCGCAATATTTTGAAAAGGCTTCATGAAAATTGCTGATTACACTCCTTAATTCCTTTTCTTCCTTCCATATCAAATCATTATCCTTATTATATGATAGCCTGAGAATGTAGGATGTCCCCGGATTGTTACTAATGAAACCATCGTATGTTTCAATAAACGATTTACTGCATTGAACATCCGGCGGATATGCAATATCTTTAACTTTTACCGGAATCAGAGCGTTAATGTTTTTTACTATTTTAACCCTTTGGGTTGAAATACAAAGATTCACATATTCAGACCAGTAATCTGAATCTTCTACATTATCAAATATCCAATCGTACATCATGAGCATTTCCAGTTCACCCTTTTTGCCTTCGATAAATGGACGATTACTATTCTCTTGGTACACTTCATCGATTGAAAAGGGATTATTGTTGTATCGGTGATTATATCGATTAATGCGATAATGCGTTTCAGACTTGCTATCATATTTTCTTTCAACATACCGCTCATTGTGCTTCCATATATAGCCTTCTGTAAATTGAATTATGTTTACTTTATATTTCCTGCATGTACTCTTAACCCAGTCTATTAGCGAATCGTCGAGGAGCCTGTAGCTTGAGAAAGAAGGCTTTTCTGTTTCATTCTCTTTAATCTCTTGTGCTAATACTGCTAAGTCCTCCTTAAAATTTTCAACGCCAATCCCTTTTACCTTTGAACTATTGCAAAATGCATCAACCGCACTCTCATAGTCTTCTTTGCAGTAAAATAAATCATAATACTTCAAATCAGATATGTAATTTTTTAATGTTCGGTCTATGCGGCTTTTGTATTCCTTATAATACCGGAAAATAAAATCTTTGCTTTTAGGATATGAGGCTCCAATTTCCTGTTCTATTTTTAAAAGAGTTTGTTCAACCTTGATATTTTCGTAGTCATATGCTTCAGGATTAAGGTAGTTGTTAAAATAATCCATAACATACTTTATTACTGTCGTCATGTTTTCAGCATGATTCTGGAAATTGAATTCATCCAGCTTGTCCTTTTTCTTCATCTGTGAAATATACTGCTCAACAGTAAGCATTCTTCTACCTCCTAAACATGACAAACGTGCACGCAAAACCGCCATACCAATTAACGAATAAGGATTTTCATTCTTGATTGCGCTTCCCTATATACATCAAGTAAGCCCTGATCCAAAATCGATAAAGCTTTTTCCTTGATTTCTTTTGGAATACAATAAGCCGCCTCAGCGATGCTGCCAGTTATCGCCGCAAGAGTGTCGCTGTCACCGCCTAGTGAAATTGCATTTCGTATAGCGTCTTCAAAATCAACGCTTTCTAGGAAAGCAATTATCGCCTCGGGTACTGTTTCCTGGCAGCTCTCATTAAAACGGTAATTTGGGCGTATTTCATCAAGAGATCGGTTTAAATTATAGCCATATTTATTCTCAATATAAGCCTTAATCTCTTCTTTTGTTTTTCCCATGCGAGCAAGGAATATGGCTGCAGCTGTTGCCTGAGCCCCCTTGATTCCCTCCGGGTGATTATGCGTTACAGCAGCACTGATCTTAGCATATTTCTCTACCTCTGAAAGAATATCGAAAGCCCAAGCCACCGGTGAAACCCGCATAGCCGATCCGTTCCCCCAGCTGTTATATGGATTGATGTCATCGGAAAACAGCCAACTGCCAAAACGTCCACCATATCCTGAATCAGGGTATAAACGACCATATTTTTTCATGGCGGCAATGAAATCTTCATCATCGCCGCCATTCATTAATCCTTCTGCTATTGCAAGTGTCATGACCGTATCATCAGTAAAAAAACATTCGGAGTTGAATAGAGGAAAATTTTTGGTCTTTATATTGTTCCATTCATAAACCGAACCTACTATATCTCCAATAATAGCACCGATCATAATTATCTCCTGCCGCCACGTTTCTTGAAATCCTCGTCAATACGTTCCTTCCAATTTTCAGATATCGAGCGGTTAGCACGTATAGAGCTTACCGTTTCGCTGATCACTTCATAATTTAACAACGTACCTTCACTGTCTGCATTATAATTTGTTGCCCTATTTTTACTAATGCCGAAACGTTCCGCAGTTAAAATGGCATCTATGTTTGCGCCAAGAAAGATAAACTCCCAGCCATATTTGCTTTTTTGATGTTCAATCATTTGGCGCACTTTATCATAGCTGTATTCACGGCTTGCGTTTTCCATGCCGTCTGTAGTTATTACAAACATTACATGCTCGGCACGCTCATCTTCGGCTGTATGCTTCTGGACATTTCCTATCTTATTGATTGTTTTACCCACTGCATCCAGCAATGCAGTATTTCCGCGTACATAATACTCCTTGTCTGAAATAGGAGCTATCCCCCGAAGATTTATGCGGTCATGCAGCAGCTCATACTTGTCATCAAATAAAACTGTGGTAATAACAGCCTCACCGGGTTCCTTTTTCTGTTTTTCAAGCATGGCATTGTAGCCGCCAATTGTGTCGCTTTCTAGACCGCTCATGGAGCCGCTTCTGTCAAGAATAAATACCAGTTCAGTTAAATCTTTTTTCATAATGTTATCCTCCAAATCATTATTTATTGTGATTTTAGGATAGCATTTTTTATTTTCAGATCGGTCGCATAACAAGCGACAAATTGTTATAATTTTGGGATTATCATTTGCATCTTTAATCCCGTGGCATCGGCCTTAATCTCGTCCTCAATAGGTATCGAGGCACTTTTTCCTTCAACAGCAAATTTTCCTACAAGAGCCAAGCAAACTGCATCCACAACATCATCACTGTATTTTGTAAAAAGCGGGTGTTTGGTAACAGACATTCGGCCAATCCCGTATTTTTCAAGAATCTCCAGACGCTTTTCAATTCCTTGTTCTTCTGATTTTTTCTCCATAACTGGATTGCCGCCGTTTAACAAGGCAAAGCAAACTTCGGGATGACTTTCATACAAAACATTTTTCCACGTTTCGTTTTCCTGAAGGAAAATATCAATTTCATTAACTGCATCACGAATGCCCATAGTCATATAGTTTGCGCCGGCATTTAACGCTTTGCTTATATTCCAAGCTTCTGCAACCGTTTTTGCCCTGGCCACACTTCTAAACGGAACCGGAAAAATCGAGGACGATTTCCCTTTGAGGATTTTGCGCGCTGCATTCTCCGGTCGATGTGCTGCTTCTTCTCTGCTGTCTGCAAGACCTATAGGAATATCTATTATGAATTTGTCAGCTGTTTTGTGTGCATCAAGCACATCAGCTATTCTATTATATCGTGCGATTGATAATCTTCTGCCCCAAAGCACTGCTGTCATCCAACCGCCATCGCACCCGTCAATTCCGACTGTTTTAAAGATTTGGGCATCTGATGTCAGCTGGTTATATATATCGACAAACTCATTTTTCACATTTATAAAATCCCGCTGTGTAAAATCCGGTCGGCTTATAAGCTCCGGTTCATAATCAAACACTTTTTCATCAAGCAAATGTATAAACTCATAATAAAGCAAAGCGTCATCAATTTCTTTAATCGTGTCCGGACTTACATCCGAAACGTTAAATTTCTCGTATATTGCCTTTTGAAGCCTTTCTTCAATATCCAGATACTGCGGCAACAGTTTCTTAACAGGTCTTGTTATATCGCTCATGTATGCTTCACTTGCATCATGGAGCAGGCAAGCAAGCTGTACGTCTTTTGAATAGCCTTTTGCTCTTGCTTCCAAAGAACAGTTTATTGAATGCTGTGCCACAGAATAAAAACTGTTAAAATGCCCATTTGCTCTGCACATATGTGCTAATGCATGGGCAATATCGTTAATATCTATATCATCTTTATTTGGGTTATGCGGTATAAAATGAATCTTTGAATTCGTAGTTATGTAACTCATTTGTATTAACCTCTTTTTTTACTGTTAAGCAAATAATAGATCCTCAATTCAGCTAAACTCCTAGCAGGTTTTGATCGAAAGCAAATAAGGCTTCATTGATTTCAAAAATATTGTAGTTTCCTTCATCTAAAAAGTATTGAATGATAATATCAAATTTACTGCTGTGAGAAAGAGCAAATCCGGCTTTAAGCAGCAGATCTTTGGTTTCATCTAGGTTCAGCCTCAATGCTATGGCAAAGGCAATAGCGGTAGGTTTGCTCGGTTTGTAATTTATGTCGTTTCGGATTTTAGAAAACAGTTTCCGGTCTATATTGGCCTTTTTATATGTTTCCGCATCTGTCATGCCTTTTTCGTCAATTAGGCGCAGCAACATCTGTGAGAAGGTTTCATCCATATGTTTTACAACATCATCAAGACTGCGTTTGCGCTTTGCCGCTGGTGCAGATGCTTCCATAGGTGAAAGCATTGGTTCTTCCAAACAATATTCTTTCAGAATATGTCGTTCTTCAAATCTGTTGTTTCGGTCAATTGGATGCTCTTCTATGTATTTGTCATCAATGTACTGCGTTATAGATGAAAACAGTTTTTCGGACAGAGTAAATGCTGCCTTATCAAACACCACCAGGTACACCGTCATATCATTGCTCAAAAGGAAGTCACCAATTACGGAAATTGCGGTTTTCAGCGCTCTGTCCTTGGGATATCCAAAGGCGCCTGATGATATCAACGGAAATGCAATACTTTCTAATCTATGTTTTTTAGCCAATGCAAGTGAGTTTTTGTAACAATCAGCAAGCAGTTTTTCCTCATTGTCATTACCACCGTGCCAAACAGGGCCAACGGTGTGTATAACAAATTTTGCAGGCAAATTGTACCCTTTTGTGATCTTTGCTTGTCCGACATCGCAGCCGCAAAGGGTTCGGCATTCAGCAAGCAATTCTGATCCTGCAGCCCTATGGATCGCTCCGTCTACGCCACCGCCTCCGAGCAAAGATGTATTTGCCGCATTGACAATTGCATCAGCATGAACTTTCGTTATATCATTACGGATTATTTCAAGCGGCATAATCGCACCTCCAAGTCAAGTTTCAGTAATCAAAAATCTTGATTTGATTTTGGGGTATAGGCATACTTACAGTTAGCATGCCTATGACAGTAGCATCCATGAATGAATAATGCTAAAATAAGTTTATTATCCGGAAATATATTCTACTGCAGCATTATAAGCCGTTGAATATATTGACTTTGACCTAATTGGACCAATTTGCTGTGCCCTCATTAATGAATCTTGATCATTTGTAAGAATTTCGTGGATAGTCAGAAATCCAGCATCTTTTAACCTTTTAATTTGCTTCACAGATATGTCAAGTGATTCGATAGGTTTTTGAAGTATAATTTCAAGTGCTAGGTTAGTGCCTTCAAACCCATCTTTTATTGCCGGATTGTCAACCAATGGCCTGAAAACCGGAGAATTTGCTCCATAATCAGTGAATATTTTTTGCGAGAGACCGCTATATAATTCTCTACAACGTTCAACGCTTGATTTACTTGATTCGCTTGCTACTACAACCCCGATGTTTATTTGATATCTATCGTAAACAGATGTTCGAACCTTTGTTCCTTCAGTATGCAGTTGAACTATTCCTGTATACTCTAAAATTCGAATTGCATTTTTTACTTTCTCTGCAACATCACGTTGAACCGCAAAATATGTAGTTTGCTTAGGCTTCCTGTCAGTGTTTTTCTTTATTGTTTCAGGCATAACCGAAGTTTCTAAAAAGATCCTGCTCCAGTCAATAAGTTCTTTATGCCCTTTGTATGTATCTGACAGTCTAGTATGCTCGTCCCAAATTTGTACACGGTAAAAATCAATTATTGTATCGTTGACATCAGATCTTTTTAGTGTTTTAAATTCTTTGCTTGCTTGTTCAATACTCTTAAGCAGAAGTCGAGGATTGCCACTTGAACAAATGATAAGGGCATCTAATTCTTGTCCTTTTTCCTTAAACTTAGAAAAAACAGTATCCGAACTTTGCTTTTCAACGATTTCGCGCATGCTTATAAAATAATGTTTATCCGTAATATCTCTCTCGACGCGCTTTATGTGAATATCATGAAACTTTTGCAAAGTTCCATAATAAGTAATGCCAGGATAGACAGCAGCTTTGCAGCATATATATGGGCTTCTTAAGTCTCTAATCATTGAAAAAAATTCACGTTGCTGTTCAGGTATAAAATTGTGACAGGCTTCATCAAATAGAAATACAACTTTTTCAATTTGATATTCTTTGCAAAATTGTTCAATTAATATTTTTATACTATCAATTTCGTTAATGAACTTGATATTGTTTTTTTCAATTCCAAGTATTTCAATTACTCTTTCATAATTAAGATCAAGCTTTTGATTCCATGTTTCTTCGAGTATTTTAATAAATTCATCAAGTGAATTCGATTCCTCAGTGCCAGTTTTAAAAAGCATTTCAAAGGGATTATTACCTCTTGTTATTACCCCTTTACCTAATAATGCACTTCTAAATGCATTTAAAATTTTTGAAATCATCCAGTATCGAAAATGATTACTATTCAACGTGTTATTGACCAAAATCCCTTTTACAAATGATGAAAATACAGGAAGATACTTCTTAGTCCGATATTCTTCATTTAGCTCAATTTCTGCCATTTTCAACAGCATTGTTTTCCCGACTCCGCGACTTCCAACTAAAAGCATTTGATGTTCTGATTTCAAATTATTTATTAGTTCTCTATCTTTCGCAGTCTCGACAAAAACATCCTTGATGACTTCGTCTTTAAAATCCTCAGTTCTGATAATGTAGCTATTCATTACTATATTTCAAACTCCTTCCTAAGTTTTTCAAACAATACATAATACTGATCGCTTTATTACCAAAACGAGCAATAAGAAGAATATTCAAAATTTTTATGGATTCCTCACAAACCTCGAGCGTTTTCTTACACAATTCCTTGTTGTATGAAAACTTTGGATCACCCAATAAAGAGATATATCCATATTTCCCATGAACGTATTCAGAGCATTCTCGATAAAGATTTTTAGCTCTCAATCTGACCAGCTCGAAATTGCTGTCTTTAAGAAATAGATTTACGTATTTGTTAGAAAAAACACCTCTATCTTCATCAAAGAAATTCGTCCACGAAATATCCTCTCTGTTCTCTTTCCAAAGCAGGAATGACAAGTTATCATCTTTGAATTTAATAAGCGTAACACCTAATTCCAATGCACATCGAGTACTAATGAAACTATGTCTATACATACCTGTCAGTGATAACTGTAAAGATACGAATAAATCATAGATTATTTCATTGATTAATTCGTTCTCAATCGCAGATGCTCTTGTTCGGTAGGCATCTATTAACTCAGTAATTTTCCCCACATCTATTTGATTATCATTAAATGCAACCGATAGGTTTCCGGCCATCTCATGATTAGCCTTTTCAAATATTAATTTAATGTCCATTCCCATCCTCCTATTTGGGGCCCTAGATCCCAAATAAACATTTTGATTACCCCTCTTTTATGCGAAAAAAGCTATACTTTTACTAATTGGTTCAAAAATAAACATGAGTACATAATCACAAAACGCCAGTGCGATTGACACTGAAGGAAATTGTGGAATGAGATTGAGTCTGACTACAAATAAGCATTCCAGAAATTGCAAATGCATCCTCTGTATTGATTTCCAATAATCTCAGTAATTAAAAATATACTCAGCAATCTCACTTTTAATAGGTTGCTTATTAAGAATCACCCAACCATACTTTTTACCATATTCAGTTATCATTTTCTCCCTAAATTCCTCAGACAGCAGTTTTCTTTTTTCTATGTCAAATTCCTTAATCATTTGAAATGGAATACGATACCTGTAATATCCATTATCCCATATCAAAAGGTCATCTTCGAAACATAATCCTGTTATACGTACTATACTTTTGATTTCATTATTGACTTTAAATAAGAGAAGATCTCCAGAATTCCACCTCTTTATGCTTGATTTTTCATCTCCCCACAAACCATATTCCAGACATAATTCATACTGCTTGTCATCAATTGAAGCAACTCGCATAATCATACTCTCACCTCATAAGCAATTAGTAGTTTATATTATCCAAGCCTCTCCGCCCTCGTACAAGCTTTACGTCCCGCACTTTGGGCATGATTATTTTTCAAGGCCTATCGTTTGTCCTCGCATCCATCTGATTCGGCTGTAGCATTTTCAATCGATTTCAGTGTAATAGCAGCCGTTATCTCATTATAAAGCTTAGCAAGTCTTTCATCGCGCAATGATTTTCTTAACTCACATTCCCTAACCACGATTACTCGCCAGCCGTTCTTTTGTAAAACATCAATATTTTCAGCGTCCCGCTGACGATTACGTTCCAATTTAGGATTCCAGTATTCGAGATTAGACTTAGGCATTACAAACCCTGGGCATCCGCTGTGAGAGTGCCAGAAACAACCATTGATAAAGACAACTGTTCGATATTTTTGAAAAACAGCGTCTGGTTTGCCGGGATAGCGTTTGTCATTTTTTCTATATCGAAGTCCCCTTCAAAAAAGATACTCGTACGATTTCTTCAAGTTTGGTATTTCCGCTTCGAATCCGCGACATGTTATAAGAATGATTATCTGCCAAGAACACCCCTCCTGTCAGATACAGTAATATACTTCTTTTCCGGGCAGTTTGATGTTCGGAATCCAAATCTGCCTGCCATTCCATCCTTTATCTTTGTTTCCGGTGATTTTATACATTGTAAGTACAGCCTCGTCTTTAATAGAATCACCCAAAGCACGATCAGTCGGCGAAAGCAATGTTCCTGTATCTTTACCTATATCCCTGTTGCGTCGCACAATTAGTCTGCCTTGAGCGGAGGGATTTTCAGTCCTGATAGTTTGTATAAATCCCTTGAAATCCTCAGGCTCCCAATCATCCGACTCTGAGATAATGTTTTCAAGAATTTCCTCAAACAGCCGGAGGTTAACGGAATAGGTATCTTCTCCGAATCGTTCAAGAATCCCATCCAATGTACCGATATCCTTGTTTTCAGGGTAAAACGGGAAGTAGTTAACTCCGCCTGTGAATGTTTTAACAACTCCATCATCAAGTACATTTTTTCTAGTTGGTCGGAGTTTTTCGGGATAGTGAATATTCACTTCTTCCGGGCATCCTTTTTCAATTTGAGAAATTATACTGTTGTTTGCAGCATTAATTTCCGCAAACAGCTTATAAAGCACCGGCGGAATGAAAACCCTCATTAATCCTAAGTCACGGTCATATCCGAACATACGAGAATGCTGCCACATCGTGTCAGCTTGTGGGCTCTTAGCCACACGGCAATAATATGTGGTTTGAAGTTTCGGAATTGTAACACCGCGTCCGAGGCTGTTACCTCCGACAATGATGTTCACCCCTGACTCGTATTTTACATTATCTTCGAAAGAATTTCGGGAGTTTATGACAAGTATATTTACTCCGTCAGTTTCAAGCATCAGAGTTATATTTTCCATTATCACATCAAATGGGCTGATACTTGGCTTTGTTACTGCAAGGTCATTGTAGACCGCTGTAAACGCATCATAAACAAATGGTTCATCAATTGACTGATAAATTTCATTCAAATAATCTCCGACTTTTTCGGCGAACTTTTGATGCTGGTCGGTTTTAACACTCGGATGTATTAAAAAGTTTGAAACCGTTCCACAGTTTAGAAAAATCTCAGCAGATGAAACAAGATGGTATAGGACAGCCTGTTTAAGACCATTCTCCGCAAATTCGTCATCCTTGAGCAATTCTGTTGCTTCCTCATTATCGGTGAGAATAACATAAGGCGGATGATCATAAGGGAATAATTCATTTCCTCCAATATAGCCTTTGCCAGGCGAAAAATAGTGGGTAAAATACGGACGCCATCCGCTTTGATATGACTGCAGAAGCAAGGCTTGAGGAGTTCCTGTAACTTGTATATAAATGCTGCTTGAGGCAGTCTTCTTAATTTCTTCTAAATTTTTGTTGACCGAGCTTTGTTTGTTTCTGTTAATCAGCGTATTCAAACTTGCGGCATCTGCCTCATCATCCACGATGAACAATGGGTTGCCTTCGCAGAAATGAGATGAAGAAAAGTTATTCTTCCACCGCTTCAAAACTTGGCTGTTTTTCTTAAGCACAATTATAGCAGGACGCTTCATATTGTTTGTAAAGAAAGAGTATTCATCAGATTCGCCGCAAACACAAAAATCAGGCAAATCCTTTCTCACACGATAAAGAGTCTGCTGTTGCAAAAGATTATTATCTGTAGTTAAAAGGACAAATAGTTTGAAGCCCTCGTCGGCAGCAGAGCAAATAAGTCCGAAGAGATGGCTGGTCTTTCCGCTTTGAACATTCCCTTCGAGTAAACTCACAACGTGATCTTTGTATGAAAATGTCGCAATATAAGCCGGAGTAATTTTATCAACAGTATCCCTTACTGCTTCAGCAAGCGCAAGATTTCCGCTCTCCGACAAATGGTTGAGATAATTATCTACGTAACTCATTAATGATTCACCCCAAAATCAAGATACCATAAATTTCCCGAACCCATTTTTGTTAGAGAAAAGTTATCTCTTCCATATTGCTGAAATGTTTCGGGGGTAACGGGTTGTCCAACTTCAAGCACTCCTGCATTTTCTAAACGGCCTTTTATCCATTTGCCGAGTATTTTCAAATCATCTTCCGAACGGAAATTCTTACTGTAATCTCCGCTGACTTTACAGGAGAATTTCCATCCGTCGTCTGTTATAACGTCAAATACTGCTCCTGGTGTTTCTTTCTGCGGATATCCTGCCAAGGATGTTACGATGCTCGGAACAATTAATTCCACTTCGTACCAATGCCGAGGCTGAATCACTCCGGTCCGTGTCACCAATCTTCCTTTGCCAAAAAAGACATTGAGATTGCTTTTTTCAGGCACTCTTCCGTCTTTAACAAGCGGGATTACGAAGCGAGTATCCGTTAACGAACTGACACAGTCAGCTAATCGATCATGAGGAATCTTCTCAACATGCTCATGATTTTCTAATAGAAGATTATTTTGTCTGAAATCGCTTATTTCGCAATCTGCAAGATTGTCTGTAGCTTTCACGGAGAGTTCTTCAATGAAGCTGCGCATTTTCATTGCATACTCCGGCTCGCGAAAGAGCGAAGAAGCTTCGTAAGTCCGGCTCCCGCTCTCAACAATACTGCTCAGGTTATTAGAGCCTATTATTCCTGCAAATGCACCGCTTGAGTCTGAGTAACAATACAGTTTTCCGTGAAATTTAAACGGCGTAACTAAGCGTACTTCCCCTCGTCCTTCTCCCCGCAAATAATCATTCAAATCACTCGCCGCGTTGTATTCAAGCTTAGTAAATTTGTCCCAACGGTGCATCCCAATAAGCAAATTAAGCGTTTCAATGTTTGAGTTATAAGCTACGGTCTGTTTAAGTTCCGCCAATGAATCTGCAGTTATGTAACCGACGGCAATATCCATTCGTATTGCTTCTGGAATAAGCGAGTAAAATGTGTCAGCAAATGTACGATACCGCGTATCAAGAGGCTTGTAATTGGAAAAAAGAAATTCCATTGTGTGATATCCTCCATTAATTCATCTCTGAATTCACATAATCCAAACGCTCTTTAACTGTCATTTTTGACAGCTTATTAAAAATATCATTTAAATCAATATGTTGATACTCGCCAGTAAACAATGGCAATAATCTGCGTGCCGCGGCACGTACTCCTTCCGGCGGTACGGCATTACCGATTTGTCTCCGGACTTCAGTGATATTTCCGATGAATTCGAAATCATCCGGAAAGGATTGGAGCCGAGCACGTTCACGATTAGTCAGTGCCCGTGGTTCGGGATAATGATATCCCCATGTACCTCCGCCTCCAGCAGCAATAATTGTTTTAGCAGGTTCGCTCCGATTGATTCTTCTGTATACATGGCTTATCATGCCTTTAACATATAGTGGATCGTCTTTAGGGATATCTGTAAAATTACCTCCTTCAGGTATACGTTCAAGCATTTTCCTTGTTTTCGGAAGAGAATTGATAGGCTCATTATTAAATTGAACTTTTTCAACTCCTTCAAGAGCCTTGCCTGCCGTAACATACGGATGTGCCCGCCCTTCTCCATGAGAAGGAAGCGGATGGATGAAATCAAATCCCGTGTCTTTGCGCACCCCGACGATTAACAGTCTCTCACGGAACTGCGGTACCCCGTAATCAGCAAAATTGTAGAGATGAGGCTTTACAACATAGCCTGGTTCTATGGATTCAAAATCCTTTATAATAGTCTCAATTGCCTTTCTCTTGTTAGCGGTCAGCAGACCTTTAACATTCTCCGCGACAAAGGCTTTAGGCTTTTTAGCATCAACAAATTCAAGAAAATGCCTGTATAGTCCTCCGCGCTTGCCATTCAGCCCCGGCTGTTTCCATATTACTGAGAAGTCCTGGCACGGAAAACCGCCGAGCACGATGTCACACTCAGGGATAGATTTATCCTTATATGGATCGATTTTTGTAATATCTTCAAGTCTTATTACATCCCCGAAGTATTTTTTGAATGATGCTACAGCCCATTCGGAGAAATCGTTCGCCCAAATAGTCGTGTATCCTTCAAGATGGAAGCCTAAGTCCAGACCACCACAGCCCGAGAATATCGATAGGATTTTCGGGGAAACGGGTTTCTTCTCATTGTCACTCATTGCCAAAACTCCCTAACTAAATAAATTTTATTCTGCTTCACATTTGCTAAGTATTAAGAGTTCATTGACATCGCATTTGAACAGACAGCATAATCTCAGCATAGTCTCGTAATCAATACGGGTAGCCTTATCATTATAAAGGCTTGAAATAGTATTCCTTGATAATCCAGTTTTTTCATGAACGTCCTTGATTGAATATCTATACTTTCCCATTAAAGTTGAAAGATTGCTTTTAAGACGCAAAGATTCGTCTGCGCTCATGTTTAGGCCACACTCCTTAATAAACTACATCCTAATTATTGTAACAAGGATATTTAGCATGGTCAATAGGATAGTTGCCGCAAATTGTTATTTTTGTTATTTCACATAAAACTTAGGCTCATCAAACACAAATAAAAGCCACCTGTAATTTTTAACAAGTCAAATTGCAGTCATTTTTTAAGGAGTTTTCATTTATTTAACCTGTCAATTCTGCGAAGTGACATTGCGGATTCTATTAATATTTATCATCAAGGCAGGAACAGCTTGTTGGTCGTTCCTGCCTTGTATTAATCACAGTATGAAACCCGCTGATTTACCACGATTCCGGATTTGAATTGAATCTCTATCAGATCGTCCTTGACAGCCTTGATGCTTTGCAAAAGAGCCATCTACCAGGTCATTGTCAAACTTCCAAACCTCGTAGGTAGTTTTCTTCAGATAGGAATCCATATCATCAATCCTTTGCGGAAAATTACGGCCAGTTTTGCTTCTGTACCAGTTTCAGTTCTTTTGCTTTAAACACGGATCTATTCTGCTATCCTCTGATACTGCTCGTCTAAACTTTAGTGAGGTCTAAATATATTTTTTATCCAATCAATAAAGCCTTTCGATTTCGAACTGCCTCCGATATGTTTTTTCACTGCCTCTTTATCATTTCTTATTACTTTATTCATTTGATTATTAGTGATCTGGCCTGCCCATACCACATTATCATTAGTAATCCAGTAATGTGACTTACACCCATGGCTCCAGTTTCCAATCGAAGGATAAAGAGATACCGTTTCGCCATCATAGGTTAACTTCCATCTTGCCGGTGATAAAGATGTTACAATATCCGCTCCGCATCCACAGGGGCATTTATGCTTCGCAACATCGTATTCAATGGAGATATAAAGTATATCTTCTTCAATTTGCGATGGTATATGTTCAACGAATTTATGTCTCATTTTTAATTTCCTCTTCATCAATTATAAAAGTTGAATTATAAAAAATATCTTCTGTTAAGTAAAAACCGTTTAATTTCTTCCAAGCTATAACACCCATGATTGCATTCAAAGCATTTAATTCTGAAATCTGAATATTTTGAGAATAGATATCTTCGCCTGTTGCTTTTTTAGTAGAAATCTTATTTAGGTAATCGCAATTTTCTGGTGTTATAAGAGTTTTCCTTATAGATCCCCGTAATGAATTATTAACAACACTTATACCAATACCCAAATCCACGAACGGAATTTTGGAGGCCATGAGATGTTCAATTATTACCCTTTTAGCCTCCGAATTATCAATTGCTACAAACACAAAATCATGCCCATCCAGAAGAGCTACATTCGAATCATCAATAAATACATCATGGTCTATAATACCGTCTCGAAACTTCTCATATTTCTCCTTGAAATAAGTGACTTTGCTTGGCTTTTTTTCTAGCTCATCCAAAGTCATAGTGCCAGGAATCCTGAAAGCGTTATGATTAAGCATGTGATCTCCATCAAATAATGATATTTGCTTAACCGGGGTTTTGCTGACAAAATCCAATACAAAAGAACCTGTCCCTCCCAAGCCTACTATAGCTACCTTTTGATCCTTTATTCTTTCTGATATATGAGACAGCCCTGCCCTGGCTGTGTTGGTATCAGGATACTTAAATACACTGAAATCACTATAGGATTCATATTCAAAGTTTTGTGCCGAAACACTTGAGTCAATAGATTTTGCTGGTGCAGATAATAATTCAATATACCTCGTCATTTTTGTATAGAAGTCAGGATAGCTTCCATTCTGCGGTCTCGAAGAGAAGTAATATGATCCTATAATCTCTGCAGTAAGGGTATGCTGTTTAGCACTATTCACGAAAGAATTAATTTCCGTGCCAAATTGATCACAAGGATGCTCTCCCATAAATTTTACGGTATGATCCTGAGGAGGTACAGTCTTTTCCCCCGATAAAGTCAACGGGCAGTAAATGGTGCCAAATAGAATCTTTTTATCTTTATTTACATAAGGTATCCCTTTAATCACTAAATTCCCGCTAACTATAGAAATATTGTATCCTTCATCCTTAAGCCTTCTCAAGTCATCATTAAGATCTATTAGTTGAGTCGACATTTATTCTCATCCCATCTTTCATTTTAATTTGGTCACCTAAAGAATATGATATTTTATGTTTATCTCCATCATCATTTTTCCTAGTTGATACCATAGTATAAGATTTCTGCGAATCATCATAACTTCCAAAGGCAAGCGTAATTACCTCCTGAAATGAATAGCTTCGCTTTTCAACCTCTACCGGCTGACCATTAATTATTACCGTTATTAGTTTGCTCATTATCGCTAACCTCCCTTAAAATTGTTTATATCATCTTGGCAATTTTTATTATAACAGTTGTTATAATAGCCAGTCAATAACATTTAATAATTATTTTTATAACATTTGTTAATAATAATTGTAAAGATATTTTCTTCATGTTATTATTAATTTAAATAAACATATTTGTAAGGAGGCATTGCTTTGTCCGTATCTGAACTAATTCTAAAAAGACGCGAACAGTTGGGGTTAAGCCAAACTGAACTCGCGAAAAGGGCTGGGTTGCAGCCACCTGCAATAAGCCAGTATGAATCAGGATTAAGAAGTCCCTCATATGAAGCGCTTATTAAGCTTTCCAACGCATTAAATGTTACCACTGATTATTTGATTTCAGGCAAAGAAGCAAGCAGAGATATTATTAACGATCAAACTATAAACCTATTATTAAAAATTGCTCAAGGCTTATCGGTGCAAGACAAAGATAAGCTTCTTGAGTACGCAGTTTTTCTTTCTACTGATTATCATAGAAGTATCCCAATGCCTATTGAATCGGACTTTGCCGAATGGGTTCTGCGGAATCACTCTAACGGTACTCTTCCAATTGACATACGACAAATCACAAATAAATTGAATATTTTAATCTACGAAGACCAACTTGACGAAGAAGGGGAAGGTATACTTTTTAATGGCCCCCAAAAAATTATTGTGTTGAACTCAAAAATCAAAAACATTCAAAGGAAAAAATTTACTACAGCTATATTGATAGGGCATGCGGTGATACCGTGGCATCTAAAACAAAAATATTATGTGAGGAAAAGTGGCTCATCTACTTTGCTGACAGAAGATATTCAGGAAATGGAAGCTCAAGATTTCGCTGCTAAACTAATTATGCCTCAAGTTCATCTAAATAAAGACTTCATCAAAACAAGAGCAAGCATAGAAAGTTTAAAGCAGCTTGCTCTAGAAAAATATGATGTTTCACTCTTTGCATTGGTAAATAGATTGGTAGAATATGCTAAAGACAAATACGCTGTTATACAATCTGAAAGATGGGAAATTATTAAGACGTATCCTGGCAATAGGCCATTGAATCCAACGATAGATCTATCAAGCATAACAGCCACGTTTTTCGATAATCCGAGCAACACAGAGGAGATACGTCAAGGAGATGTCCCAGCAAAATACTGGTTTGCAGATGCACAAGCTGATGAAACGGTACATGAAGAATGCATATATAATCCCGAATATGGGAAAGTATTAACACTTATAATCAGAAACTAAGCCGTTTTATCAACTAAATCATAAGAATCTATTGCTAATATTTTTAAAGACATCAAATTACCACCGTAGTGAAAATGCTGCAAATATTAAGAATAAAGCTCTCAGTTTTTTGTGGAATCTGAGAGTTTTATTCTTAATAGCTATTTATCCTCAGGCAGGAACATCTTATTGGCTGTTCCTGCCTTGTGTTAATCAAAGTATGAGAACCGCCAACTCATCACCTATTCTCCCCTCATTCCATTCTCATGCCGAATTGCTCGTCCACGTCATTTGATTGCTCCGGCTGATCCGCCTCAGTGAAATTGACGTACTCACCGATGATATTCAGCGCTTCCCCGTAACTGTCGGAAGCAGTGATCCTCTGATACATTTGGTTAGCCTGCTCCCGCATGCCTGCCACTTTTAATGTGCGTGAAGCAATCCCCATCAAATTAAAGATGTTTCCGTTGGCGCCGATGAGCGGAGCATCCGGCTTCTCAGTCCGTGTCTGCACCGGCTTTGGTTGTGAAATAGCGGAAAAGCTGTCCTCACCGGGAACAAGAGCAAGGGTTCTGCCATTGTCCCAGGTCATTTGAAGCTGACCAATGTCATCTACAAAATCCACTGTCCCTGTCAATCCTGAAGGCATATCCAGTTCTCCGGATATTGCAGTTAATCGAACGCGGGTTCCTTTAGGATACATTTTCTTAAGCCGTTCAACCTTATTTCGTTTATTTAGCATGTGCTATTCCCTCCTGTGTTTTTTAATAAAAGAACAGGGATGACCTTTTAGCCGTCCCTGCCTTGTGTTCAATCAAAGTATGAAACCCGCTGATTCATCACGATTCCGGATTTGAATTGGATTTCTATCAGATCATCCTTAACGGCCTTGATGCTCTGCAGGAGCCTCCTGACCAGGTCGTTGTCAAACTCCCTGACCTCGCAGGTGGTTTTCTTCAGGCAGGCGTCCATATCATCAAGCCTCTGCTGAAAATTCGCCGCCATTTTCTGTTCCCGCACCAGCTCCAGCTTTTTCTGCTTAATGTCGTTGATCTGCTCCGCTATCCTATGGTATTGCTCGTCAAAATCCTCCGTGATGGAGCCCTGCTTTGCATTTTCCTCGATCAAGGCCAGCATCTCACCCTGTAGCTTTTCAATTTGTCCGTCATATTCGGTAGACACATTTTTGGTGGAGTGACTGCCTATGACTCGTATGACGTTCTCGCGGAAGGCGCCGACAAACTCACCGCGGTTTTCCACGACGCTGTTAATGGCGGTCATTATCGCTTCATACAGAACATCCTCTTTAAACGTGGGGGAGTGCTTGCAGTTCTTGGTTCCATTCTTCAGGCGGTTCTCACATCTCCACACGGCGCTTTTCTGGCCGTATTTAGACCATACCTGCCTGCGGTATGGCTGGCCGCATTCCTTGCATACCATGATGTCAGTCAGGGCAAATTTGGAGCTGTATTTGCTTTTCTCCTTCTCTTGCTTTCCCCTTCTGGCTGCCGCAGTCTTACTAAGGCTTGCGCGTCTTGCTTTTTCCTCCTGCACCTGATAATAAAGCTCCTTGGGAATGATGGCTTCATGGTCATCCTCTATGTAATACTGGGGGACGATGCCTTTGTTCTTCACCCGCTTTTTGGTGAGAAAATCAACGGTGTAGGTTTTCTGCTGCAGGACGTCGCCCATATATTTTTCATTGCTCAGCATCTTTTCGATGACTCCGGGGCACCACCTGGTCAGGCCGGTGACGGTTTTGATACCTTCCGATTCTAATATCTTTGTAATCTGTATGATACTGCTCCCTTCAAGGTAAAGGCGGAAAATACGTTTGACCAGCTCCGCTTCCTCCGGTACGATGACTAGCTCACCGTTCTTATCTTTGGTATAGCCTAAAAACTTATTGTGGTTGACCGAGACGATGCCATTCTCAAACCGCCTGACAAGACCCCACCGGGTGTTCTCACTCAAGTTCCGGCTTTCCTCCTGCGCCTGGCTGCTCAGAATGGTGATTAAAAGCTCGCCGGTTCCCTCCAGCGTATTCACGCCCTCTTTTTCGAAGAAGACTGCGACGTTCTTTTCCTTGAGCTTGCGGATGTTCTGCAAGCTGTCCACTGTATTTCTGGCGAAGCGGCTGACCGACTTGGTGATGACCATGTCAATTTTTCCGGCCATGCAGTCCTCGATCATGGCGTTGAAGTCATCGCGCTTTTTGGTGTTTGTGGCACTTTTACCGTCATCGGCATATATACCGGCGAGCTTCCAGTTAGGATTGCTCTTGATTTTTTCGGTGTAGTAGGATACCTGGGCTTCATAGCTGGTTTCCTGCTGCTCCAGCGTGGTGCTGACGCGGCAGTATGCCGCCACCCGCAGTGCCTTAAACTGGGGCTTTATACTCCTGTCATACTCCGACTTGGAGGGTATCATAGATATGCTTTTCTTTTTTGCTGTCGCTGTCTGCATCATGGTTTCTCCTTCCTTGGTTTAGTATCCGGCTTCCATGGTTAATCCGTTTATAAATTCAAACACCAGCCGATGATCGGCGTAAACCGTGATTTGCTTTATCACCTTCAGAAACAGTTCCTCATCGAAATCTGCGAGAGGCTGTCTGCCTGAAAACGCCTGCTTCATCTTTTCGGAGTTATATTCGGCGTCATTGATCCTTGCCGTTTTGTACAGGGCCTGTGCTCGCTTAAAAATAAGAGCCGGAAGTTCATTGGACGAATACCGTCCTTCTGCTTCCAGCTCCTTAATCCGCTGATCCAATCTATTAAATTCAGGGTTATTGGGAATTGGCTCTTTCTTTGGCTTCCGGTCGAGGATTTGTATCCTTGCCAGAATCCGGTTGGCTGCCTCAAGGAAAGCTTTTTCAATCTGCTCATCCGCAATGAAACCGCACCGGCAGCACACTCGGTTCTTGTAAATATACCTTTTGCACTTCCATAAGGACTTTTCCGACGTTCTACCGCAGTGCTCGATGTATTTGCGATAAACCTCGCCGCATTCCCCGCACCGAAGCTTTCCGGTGAAGGCATATTGGCGGTTCACGCTGTTTGGCTGGATGCTTCGCCCCAGCTGTTCACAACGCTCCTTGCGGCGTTTCTGCACCTGGTCGAACAGCTCGGCGCCAATCATCTGCGGATAGAATTCATCCCCAAGGTATTTGACATTCTCCAGTATCTTGCCGATTGAGCCATGATTCCAGGAGGCTTTTTTGTTGGCGTTCGGAAATCCCATTTCGGTCAGGCGTTTTGCAAGGGCAGAGGTGGAAGCTCCGGACAGATAGTCTGCAAATATTCTTTTTACTACATCCGCCTTGAGTTCATCAAGCTGTATTTTACCGTCCGCCAGCTTATACCCGATGGGCATATGCCTTTGCATCATCCTCCATCGCCTCCTTCCTGCAGAGTTCGGACAGCTCCAGCCGGTTGATGAGCCGGAAGGTGATTTGTCCGTTTTTCTGCACGATGACCTTATCTATCGCCTGTAAAAATAAATCCTCACGGTATTCTTCAATAACTTGAGGATTGTTTCTGAGCAGTTCCAGCAGCAGCTCCGTTCCGGCAATCTCTCGGTCGAAGCCGTTATTGTCCAGAAGCTGGCTCCTTTTCTTTTTCACAGCGGCAAGCTCTATAGTCAGGGCATTTTGCCGCTCTATAAATACCGCGGGGTCGATATACCCCTTTGATACCAGTCTGCTGAGTATATGACCCTGCTCTGTAAGCTCCATAATTCTGTTACTGCATTCCCCGATTTCCTGCTCCTGCTGCTCGTCCATTCGGAGCTTTTTAAGCGTATCCAGCAGGGGAGTGAGGATTTCGGTATAATTGCTTACGAGCTTGTTCCACATCACGGTGAAAGCCCATTGAACGTCATCCTCCCGGATTGCCTTCTGACTGCATTTGGTGTTATCCAAAATGTGTTGGCGACAACACCATTGGATTTTCTCATAGGGCTTGCCGATATAGATTTTCTGCCTTCGTAGAGTGCCGCCGCATTCTCCGCAGAGGATTTTACTGCTGAAAGAGTACCGGCTTTGGTATTTACCCGAATCGTCCATCCCCATCTGCTTTCTGCGGTATTCAAAGATTTCCCTGACCGCCTCCGCCTGTTCATGTGAGATTATGTGTTCATGGTTGTCCTCAACCAGGTACTGAGGAAGCTGACCCTTGTTTCTCTTTCGCTTAAAGGGCAGCACCTCTGTGGTCATGGTTTTCTGATGAAGCAGATTTCCGGTGTAAATGGGATTCAGCAGCATTTCCTTTATCACGCTGTCATGCCATTTCTCAGCCGAGCGTATAGTGGGGATTCCTTCCTCCGATAAATCCTTGGCGATTGCATAAGTGCCCTTGCCGTTTAAGTATTCTCGGAAGATGCGTCGGACTACTACGGCTTCTTCCTCCTGAATTATCAGCTCGCCGTTTTCATCCTTGGTATAGCCGTAAGCGGGAGTGCCGAGGATGAAGGTGCCGTCCTGAAAGCGTTTTACAACTGCCCATTTGCTGTTGGTGGAGATGCTTTCGGATTCGCCCTGTGCCAGAGAGCTTAAAATGGTCAGCATCAGCTCGCTTTTCTCCGACAGGCTGTTTATATGCTTTTTTTCAAAATAGACTGCGACGCCAAGCTCCTTCAAGCGGCGAATGGTCAGGATGCTGTCCACAGTGTTTCTGGCGAACCGGGTCAGGGATTTGGTTATGATCATATCAACCCTGCCGTCCTCGCAGTCCTTCATCATCCTTAAAAAGTCATCTCTTTTTTGGAGCTTGGTGCCGCTTCTTGCTTCATCGGCATAGATTCCGGCAAACTGCCAGTCCTCTTGGTTTTCAATTAAGGCGGTGTAATACGCCAGCTGTGCGGCAAAGGAATTCTGCTGCTCACGGGAGTCGGTGCTTACCCTGCAATAGGCGCAAACCCGCTTTTGGGGCTGTAACTGCCGGGTGACCTGTTGCTTAACAGGATCTATTCTTACAACGTTCTTAGCCATGCGTTCTCTCCTTTCTCTCATTTTTGGCCTCCTGTCAGCAACACACACTACCATACAAGCTTTGAGATATCCAGGTGTTTTTACACATATACTCCGGAAAGCTCCGGCGTGAAGGTTTGACGGTTCAATTCATCGATTTTTTTGTACTCATCAGGGGAGATAAGTCCGTTACGGAGCATAATATCCAGCAGCTTTACCGCTACCTTATATTTCACTTCATTGGCTGACTGATTCTTTGACATATAGCTCACCCCCCATTTACTGCATAGAAAGTGAAGGGCTTTGATAATCCAACTGGATTCGGCCTTCCAGCGGCGAATAAAGCTCGACTCTCAGCTGATCTAGACCTCTTAGAAGCTCCAGTAATTTAGCTGTATCCCGCCCCAGGCGGTCAAGCTTCTTTACCAGCAATACATCCATTCTACCATCACCGGCAGCCTTCATGACCTCCGCAAGACCGGCACGGTCAAAATCCAGACCGCTTCCGATATCCTCTGATTCGCCGACAACAACAAATCCCATCTGTTCTGAGTAATCCATAAGCTCCTTTTTCTGACCTTTCAGGGCGCTGTGGCTATCCTCCGGCGCATCGATTCGGCAGTAAATCCATGCTCGTTTCTGACTTTCCTGGCACCAGAAGGCTTGAGCTTCTTCAACGCTCGCAATTGGGATGCAAATAGGCTCCTTTTCGCCCAACTGCATGGGTACCAGTTCTTTTGTGATTTCCTGCAGAAGCTTCTGATCCGGACAGCGGTTGATAAATTCGCCATAAGTGTCCAGCACCAGCCTATCCAGCGTATCTGTCAGAATCATCTTGTCCGCATGCTCCTTTTTCAACATGATAAAGCTCGCGATGCAAGACGGGGACTTCTCAAAATAGTATTCCTGACGCCCTCCGTCAAGTCCGTATACATAGCCGATGATGAGATCCTTCTTTAGCAATTCAGCCAATGCTTCCTTTTGCATATCGATTTCCTCCTCGATATTTTCGTAATATTTTGAATTTAATCTCAGAAGGATACGGCAGGACGGGAAAGACCGCCTTGCCGCATAGTTTCCAAGATCAGAAAATGATCTGCTTGTTCTTCATCTTCAGCCTCTGCTCTATTCGACACTACTTCCCAAGCACCGGGGCAACAGCTCAAACTGCCTGTGGTCAGCAGGCATCACAGGAATTTCACCTCCCCGAGAACCTCCGGGCTGCACTCTGGGACTCAACCTCGACTATGCAGGAGTATCATGATAGGCTGTTCAGGTCCTGGCGAAACAATCCACCACAGATTGGTTTATGGTCAAGCATTTCTCGCTCATAGCCTTTGATGCTATCGTTTTGACGGGCAAAAAAGCCCGCAGGCTGTCTTAGCGTGCTTACCAAAGTCACTTTCCGTTTTGGCGGCTGAACAGCTAACGTATTTGAGCTGTTGGATATGGACGGATTGCGCCGACTTTTTTCAAAGAGCAATGAGGGATGAAAAAACCCCCTCACTTCTTTAAGGAAAAAAGTGAGGGAGTGAGCGGATTTATTTTTTATTTTTCCATAAGGTTTTTTAGCTTCAGCAGAATCTTGCGCTTTCTATCGTTGATCGTTCTTTGGGGAATTTCGGTTTCAGCCGATAATTGGCGCTCGCTTTTCCCTTGAAAATACAGCGCGTAGATCAGCAGCCGTTCCCGTTCTGAAATCGTTTCAAGACAGAGCTTCAGTTTTTCAAGCATTTCCCGCTTGGCGATAGCATCTTCTATTGATTCCACTGTGTGCGATATTATGTAGTCGGCTTGGAGACCGTTTTGGCAGCAGGTTTCAAGGGAGATGTGCTTTTTTTCGGCAAGTTTGTCCAGGTATTTTTCCCGCTCGGTGAGTTTATAGTAGGACTTGTAGATTTCTTCGCTGACTTCAATCCGCTGCTTTTTAACTACCAATGCGTATCTTCGCTCCTGTTCTTCCATGGGCTTGTCCTCCATTTCAAGATTTTTAATCCAGAAAATGAAGAACAAGCGGAGGAGAGCGGCACCTTACCAATTTAGCATGGTGTTTATTTGTTACATCTGGTCGAAAACATAAGGTTTTTGTCAAAAAGAAAACCGCAATCTGCGTACTGCAAACTGCGGTTTTCAAGTCATTCTGTGTTTTATTATCTAATGGATGCGCATGAAACAATAAGGCTGGAAGGCGTATATTCCAACCAAGGAAGGTAATTATTGCGTTACCTTGATAGCATACAAATTCAGCTACTCTAACCTTTCTATATTGTTTTTCAAATGTCAGCCCTCCCTGTTGTTATAAACAAAGTCAAGATTCACATGAGAGTCGCATTTTGCCGAAATATTCATGCCTTTCAAAACAAAAAACCTGCCTCTGAAGGGCAGGTAAAATACAGAAATCTATGCGGCGACCAGGCTATCATAGTGCAATTAGCACCTTAGACCCTATAGCTTTGCGTCCCTGCCTTTCAACAAGTTTGCCCTTAGCACTATAATTCAGTTTTAATACGATAAAGAGAATCCATCCCAACCACGTAATGTTATAGGGTTTCAACGCTAACTAAGTAGTTTACCAGCCAAAGCATGCTTCCTTATGGGTGCCACTCTATGGTTGTGAATGCTAGGTCGCTGAGATTAATCTGGCTAACGAGCACGTAGCACTAAACTTGTTTGACCATACTTCATATGCTATTTGCTATTACCATTATTGATACTATGAAAGAGTTTTCATTATGTGATGGTGTCACAATAGTGGCATGAATGTCTCGCTACGGCAGAAAGAAAACACTTTTCACTTTCATAAACAATTCGGAAATTACTTACACCGCCATCAGAAGAGCTATGGAAACACCGGCTAGCGTGGCGATTAAAGCCGAATCCTCTTTCACCGCCTGTTTTAACAAAGCATGGATGATATACGTTAGGAAACCGATTCCTGCAATTTGAAAGATCACCTCAATACTCATACACTAGTTCCCCTTTATCATTAAATAAGAATCCGTACAACGACTAGTTCTTAAGCAGTCCTGTTATCACCCAGGAACATGACAGCCAGCATGCCCGGACCGGTATGCGACCCTACTACGGGTCCGGTATAATTAATTATGACACCTTTTACATTTACTTTATCAATAATTGCCTTTTTAAGAAGTTCTGCGTCTTTGACACTATCACCATGGCAGATGAAAATCATTTGCTCTTCGGGATTAATAATTCTTTTTTGAAGTTCTTCGGCAAGAATATTTATAGATTTTTTTCTGCCTCTAACTTTTTTTGAAAAGGTTAGTCCCCCTTGATTATCGACAAAGAGAATGGGTTTAACATCTATTATTGTTCCCAGAACAGCTGACGTACTCGAAATTCTCCCTCCCCTTTTTAGGTGGTTCAAGTTATCTACCGTAAACAAATGATTGACTTTAAGTTTATTGCTTTCAACCCAATTAATTATCTCTTCCTTTGATTTTCCTTGTTTGAGCATTTCGCATGCATAATAAACAATTAGTCCTTGCCCTATCGTAGCACTTCTGGAGTCAATCACAGAGATATCCGCATTTGTATTTTCATTTATAATAATATTTCTCGCAACTAGTGCGTTATTATATGTTTGACTTAAGACGGAAGAGAAACCAATATAAATAATTGAGTATCCTTCCGCTATATATTTTCTAAAAGCTTCTTCAAAGGTAAAAGGTGTAATCTGGGAGGTAGTAGGCATTTCGCCCATACGCATTTCATTATAAAATTCCTTATAGCCTATTGACCTACCAAAGTCATCAGTATAGCTTTTACCTTTAATAGAAAATGTAAAAGGTACAATGACTAATTCGTTTTTCCAAAGATATTCTTTGGGTAAATCAATATTGGAATCAGTAATAATCTTTATCTTCACAAGATTTCCCCCTTAATTTATTTTTGTCACTATACCTAGAAAATTACAGTCTAATTTTTAGCTTAAAATGGATTATTCCTTTACTTCCTCACCATCAGCTAATCCATCTGCCCCATTAATAACAATACGGTCACCAGCCTGTAAACCTTGGACGATAACTGTTGATTCTTCATTGCTAAGACCTGTACGAACAGCGGTCTTCACTGCTTTTCCTTCTTTCGCGACCATAACATAATCCTTGCCGTCCCGCCTCAAAAGTGCAGAGTTGGGGATGACTAATACCGATGAACTTTTCACAGTAATTTTAGCCGTAGTAGTCATTCCTGCTTTTAATAGGCCTTCCGGATTATCTACGGTTACTTTTACCGGAAAAAACTGTCCCGTTGGAATGGAGATTGGACTAATATAAGAAATTTCCCCCGGAAAGGTCCGGTTTGGAATAGAATCTACGCTGACTTCGACAGGGTCACCCACCTTGACGTAGTTTATCTGGCTCTCTGAGAGGTTTCCAGTTAAAACAAGTTGATCAGTTGCTATAATCACCGCTATAGGGATACCGGGACCAACCGTATCCCCAACGAATACATTCGACGTTACTAAGACTCCATCAATTGGACTTTTAATATCCATTTTGGCCAAGCTCAAATTAACCGCATTAAGCGCCGCCTTGGCCACATTAATTCCCGCCCCCTGGGCCACTTCGTATTGTGATTTAGTAATACCCCTTTTGACTGTGATTTGTTCCAGTTGCTGTTGCGAGATAGCTCCCGCTTGATAGAGTTCCTGAAAACGGACAAAATCAGCTTCAGTATTTTCATAATTGATGCGTGCCTGCTCTGCCAATGACTGAGCATTGACAAACCCAGCCTGTGCTTGTTCAAGTTGATTCAACAAGTCTTTTCTATCTAAGGAAATGATGACATCGCCCTTTTTAACATAGTCTCCTTCTTTAGCATTTACGGCAATGACGTTCCCTGGAAGTTGGGCGCTTAAGTTAGACTTTTCCTGAGCATCCATAATACCGATTAATGATAATTGTCCGCTAAAATCTTGGACTTTAACTTCATCTGTTTTTACGAGCAGCGGGGCTTCTACATGCTTGGCAGCAGATTTCGTGGAAATAGCGTATCCTGTAATGGAAATAAATACTGCTAAGGATAAAAGAATCAGGCTTATAATTTTTTTATTGAACACATTTAGCCGTGTATTTAACATCATCTTCTCCTCCTTTCGTTATCCGGCGATATGGATTTTAGCGGTAACACTCATTCCGGGTAAGAGCCCCAGCTTATTTATTTCCGGGAAACGTACTTTTAGCGGAATTCGTTGTGTAACTTTGGTAAAGTTGCCGTTGGCAGATTGTATGGGTAAAATATCAAAAGTTGAAAGAGTTGCTTTTCCGATTTCATCAACTCTTCCTTGAAAGGTTTTCCCGGGTAAAGCATCGATCTTTAAATCCACAAGTTGTCCGACCTTTATTTTTCCTTCTTCAGTTTCGTCAATATTAACAGCTACAAAGAGATCCTCTGTATCGGCGATTACCGCAAGAGGTTGTCCGGTTCCAACCAATTGTCCGTCCCGCACTGTAACCTTAATCACTTGGCCGGAAATCGGGGCAGTAATCTCCGCTTTACTGACGGTGATACTGCCTATAGGATTAAGTGCGCTAGGATTCACACTTGCGCTGGTGGCAATCGCATTTGTATCCTGCCACCCAATCGTTGCTCCGGCTTTAACATACTCCCCTTCAGAAACATTCCATGAAGTTATTTTGCCCGAGATGATCGGGCTGACATTTGCAGTAAAGGCGCTGATCCGTGCGTCATCTGTAGTAATATAATGAGACATTTCGTACCAATAATAGCCTGCGATTCCGCCGCCAATTATTAAGAGTACGGTCAGTACTACTGAAATGACAACCTTTTGATTCTTCATGATTCTCCTCCTCATTTCCTTATCAAGTCTTAATTGTGAATAATATTTAATGAAGCATCATGCTTTCGTTCGACACACCTTGTTTTTTGGGTTTTTTACGAATTAAAACTAGGATAGGTTTTTGAACTAAGAAGAAGGCAGGCACGATACCAATTAAGCCCATGAGCACATTGACGTAGAATGCATCTTGAAACGCTAAAACAGCCGCTTTTTCCTGAGCTATCCTAAACAGGGTTAACAAATTGAGCATTTGAGCTTCAGGAGCCTGAAAACCTAAACCCTGATATAAAGAAGATAAAGGTTCAAAGGACTGCACTGTATACGACCATGGAGTGGCGGTTGTAGCTATCTGGGCAAAATGCCAGGGAGTCCGTTGCTGAATTATGCTGGTAAGAATTGCTACGCCAACAGCACTGCCAATTTGGCGAACCATGTTAAAAAAGGCGGACCCTTGATTCACTAATTCCGCCGGTAAGGAACTATAAGCTAAGGTAACAGAAGGCATAATTCCGAGGCCAAGTCCCACTCCCACAATGAATAAGTAATGCCTAATTGCACTTAAACTTGTATTGATATCAAGATTAATAAAAAACAGGGTTCCCAATGACATAATCGTGATCCCCGCTACAGTTAAAAAGGTTGCACCAATCCTGGGAAGGAGAACAGCACTGATTGGAATAAAGATGATAATACCCAAGACTTCCGGCAAGAGCATCATGCCGGTGTCCATTGCACTTAATCCCGTTAGTTGCTGCAAGAACAAAGGCAGGAGAAAGAGGCTGCCAAATAAACTCATAATAATAAAGAATGTAACGACCAGAGAACCGGAATAGATACGGTTTCTAAAAATTCTTAAATCCAAGATGGGATCAGGCGAAAAGGCTTCCACCAGGAAAAATAGAATCAAACTGCTTAGGGCAATAAAAAAGAGAAACACAATATTAAAAGATGTCCAACCTTCGTCAGCACCGTTGCTGAGGGCTAAGAGCAAGGTCGAGAAACCCAGTGCAGATAATACAAAACCCCAAAAATCGAATTTTTTAGTTACTGTTTCAAATTCATGTAATAATAAATAAGAAGCGCTGATTGACAATAGACCAATAGGGATGTTAATCCAGAAAATCATCCTCCAGTCAAAAGTATCGACCAAGTATCCTCCGATCATTGGTCCGATAGCAGGAGCAATCAGCAAAGGAATACCCATCAATCCCATGGCTAAGGGGAGTTCTTTTTTAGTAAAGGTTTTCTCAACGATGGACAAAGCCAGAGGCATAATCATTCCCCCGCCAACTGCTTGGATAATCCGAAAGAAAATCAGGGCATTAATATTCCAAGCTAACGCGGATAAGATGGACCCGCCCGTAAAAATAAAGAGACTAATAAGATAGATTTTTTTCATTCCTCTTGTATCAGCCCAATAAGCCGTAATCGGTTCAAAAACCCCAATGGTTACCATGTAAGCAGTAATAACATACTGAGAAAGCCGTAGATCCGTCCCAAGCTCCAGCATAATATCCGGGATGGCAACATTAACAATCGTCATATCCAAAAGATCCATGGATAACCCTAAAACAACAGCAATCAGGCTCAGCCATTTTCCCCATTTTTCAAACAACCATTCTCACTCCCTTAAAACAGGACAGATTTATCATCGGTCGGCATAAGTTTGGAATTATTGACAATTTCCAAGGTGGCACAATACTTATCCACAATACAAACTATAAGTGATTCGTAATACATAGGCGGCTTAATTGTCAGCGGCCACATATGTTTTTCAATGATATCCTGTTCAATCTTATTTAAAGTAAATATTCTCTTAGCATTTTCCAGCGCTATGCCGGGATGCCTGAAAGCATGTTTTCCCCTTTCTAATTCAGTAACTCTCCAATCGTATAAAAACAAGTCATGTAGCAGTCCCCCTCTTGCCGCCGCTACATAATCCAGCCTCATATTTTTACATATTAGATAACTGTAATATGAAACATTTAAAGCGTGCTCTAAACAGGTTGTTTGATGATGGTGCCTAAAATGCCTCATCATTTGTACTGTCTCGTTGATTAGTAAGTCTTCTATGCAATTCTTATATTCTTTAAGACAGCCTGCTCTTAATCTGAATTTTAATCCTTTCAACCTTACCATGCAGAAAACTCCTAATTTCATTATTGAATTTGCCTATATTAAAAAAATACAGTTCAGGGAAAGCCAGAAATAGTCTTTTATAGGTTAAAATTGTTTCATAAGATTTTGTTATAGGTTTTTTATAACTCACAGAAAGCAGGCGTTTTAAATTCAGAACTTCAGTAATCGAGTACATAATATCAAGAAGGAAAAGGATTATTAAAGTTATCATTAAATTATATTTTGCTAATATTGGTACTGTTGCAAAATATTTAGTACTAAAGGGATGAACTGCTAAAAGCAGGAAGTATGTCAATAATCCCCATAGTAGTGAATACTTAAGGCACACCCGGCCATGCAAATTTAAAAATTCCTTACTGTAGTCCCACCATTTACAACCGAAAATTTTTTCTAGAGCATAACCGGTTATATATTCCAGAATTGTGGCTAAGAGCATGGATAAACCGATACTTACTATTAATAATATTGACTCGTTCTGAAAAATACTTCCTAACAAAGCATGTGCTTGAACAATAAGGATAGCTCCGAAACCGTATATGGGACAAAATGGTCCTGCCAAAAATCCCCTGTTTATAAAGCGTTTTGCAGGAATACTTGCATATATTGTTTCTAAAATCCAACCAATGAAAGCATAAAAAGCAAAAAAAATTACTACCTCAACAAGATTATTCCCCAATTACCTCTCCTCCTTTGCTGTAAAGAAGTCTAGAAATTTCCTGAACGAAAGACAGAAAGTATAAGACCTATTGTTATTATTCCAGCGACAACTAATCCTATTTTTAAAAGTACTATATTTAAATGATAGACTTCTACTCCGGTATGGGCGCTCATTCCGGAACCGATAATAATTCCGGCAATAATTATACTTACCGCCAAAAGTATCATGCTAAAGGAAATTCGATGGGATATTCTATCCATTCTTCTTAGTATCTTTTCAATATCTTGAATCTTAAAATTGAATGTGAAATCCTCATCTTCTATTTTCTTGATAAGGCTAAGGATAAAATCAGGTAGTTTTTTTATTAAACTGCTATAATCAGTTATACCTTTAAATAATATTTTTGCAAAATATTCCGGTGACAAGGCAGCAAACGCTAATTTTTTAACAATTGGTTCCGCAATTTCTAAAACACTTAGCTGGGGATCAAGTTTTTCTACCAATCCTTCCATAGTAATTAGTGATTTTGCCAGTATTGTAAATTCAGGGGGGAGCATAATTTTGTAGGAAAAGGCTATTCTAAAAATCTCATTCAACAATTCACCAATTTTTATCTTGTTGAGCTCATGCGCTAAATAATTATTTCTTATTGCGTCAAATTCCTTTTCAAGTTTATTTGTATTAACCCTGGTTGTTAAAGCATTCAGCTCCATCAAGGCTTCAACAATTAACTTGCTGTTTTTGGAGACAATGCCAATTAATATCCTTAGAAACTGGAGTTTACGTTCTTCGCTTAGTTTTCCTACCATACCTAAATCTAAAAAGACTAAGGTATTGTCGGGTAAAACCATAATATTTCCCGGGTGGGGATCGCCGTGAAAAAAGCCATCTCTCAATATCTGATTAAATATTGATGTGGCAAGCCTCTTGGCTATCAGCTTACGGTCAATCCCCGCTTTTTCTAATGCATCAAAATCAGATAGCCGTATCCCGTCAATATACTCCATTGTCAGGACACGTCTTGTTGTATGAATCCAACTGATTGACGGTACTAAAATATCTTTGTCTTTAGAAAAATTTCTTTGGAAAGTTTCCGCGTTTTCTCCTTCTACTCTAAAATCCAATTCATTTTTTAAAGTATTTTCAAATTCTTTAACCATTACACTGAAGTCATAGAGCTTACCATATTGAGTATGGTTATCGATAAAATAGGCCAGGTCTTTTAAGATCTTTAAGTCTAAATCAATATTTCTTTCTATTCCCGTCCTTTGAACTTTAACTACTACTTGTTTACCTGAATTTAATCTGGCGAGATGAACCTGTGCAATGGATGCTGCCGCCAAAGGTTTTTCAGTGAACTCCATATAGATATTTTCCAATTTTTCGTCAAACTCATTCTCAATTACAGATCTGATATCTGTAAAAGGCAGGGGTTGTACGGCATCCTGCAATTTTTCCAGTTCATTTATAATTTCTTTAGAGAAAAGATCGGGTCTTGTGCTGATAACTTGCCCGAGTTTGATAAAAGTTGGCCCCAATCCCTCTAATGCCAATCTTAATCTCTCACCTACAGAAAGTTTTGCATACTCATTTTCCGCTTCGATTTTTATCATTCTTTTTTTGATATTCAGGTATTTCAAAAGGCCTAGTTGGTCAATTAAAGCACCAAAACCATGGCCGGCAAAGACTAAAATTATCTCTTGATACCTTTTAAGATGTTCATATCGATTAATTACCAAATTTAAATCACAACCTATTTTTATTCTCTTAATGATTTTTAGCTATACCATTTCATTAAGCTGGCTCCCCAAGTTAATCCCGCTCCAAAACCAATGAGTAATACTAGATCGCCTGTTTTTATTTGTTTTTTAATACAAGCTTCGGACAAAGCAACAGGAATAGAGGCCGAAGACATATTTCCATAATATTCAATATTGCAATATAGTTTTTCGGGAGGTAACCTTAACCGGTCCGCAACCGACTGCAAAATCCTCTTATTGGCTTGATGAGGAATTATTAAACTTATATCTTCTATAGTTATCCCTGAAAGATGTACAGCCTGATTAATTATCTGATCAATAATTTTAACTGCAAATTGATAAACTTCCCTACCGTTCATGACTATTGTGTTAATCTTTTGATCTAATAGTTCATGTGTAAGGGGCATTTTTGAGCCTCCGCCAGGAACTTTTAAGGAATCCCCTCCGGAACCGTCTGCACCTAAAAAGCTGGTTATAACCCCGAACCCCTTGGGTACTTCCCCAATAACAACTGCCCCTGCCCCATCACCAAATAAGATACTGGTCTGTGGATCCTTGTAATTTACAATTTTAGAATAAGTATCAGCGCCAATTAATAATATTTTTTTATATCGTCCGGATGCGACATAGCTAACAGCTATGTCGAACCCGTACATAAAACCGCTGCAGGCTGCACTAATATCAAAGGCTGCCGCGTTACAAGCGGCTATTCGACTTTGAACTAAACACGCAGTGGAGGGAAATATCATGTCTGGTGTAGTCGTAGCAACTATAATTAGGTCAATATCCCCAGCTTTTATATTTGCCTTGTCAAGTGCCGATACTGCCGCATTTACAGCTATGTCTGAAGTGCTAATGTTATATTCTGCTTTTCTTCTTTCCCTTATTCCTGTTCTTTCTTCTATCCAGTTTGCGGTTTTACCAATATGCTTAGCAATTTCAGAATTGCTCACAACCAATTCAGGCAGAAAATATCCGTATCCTATAATTCCAACATTATTCAATATACTACCACCCTTCGTTTAACTTACCTGTGTATAAAAAAAAATAGTAATTAATTACTAAGCATACACTCCCCGATATTCTTTCGGTAACAGCCGGGCAGTTCTTCGCATAATGTCTTCTATCGGTTCATCCTCACCTAGCTCGGCCAGTGTAAAGGCTTGGCCGAAAACAACATTAACTTCAGCTTTTTGAAACCATTCTTGGCCCATATTGCCATTTTGAATAGGTAATAGTTTTTCCGATCCCCAGATACCAACCGGGACTAATGGCACCCCTACCTTCTTTGCAATGAACAAAACCCCTGCACATCCTTCAATCATTTTTCCAGTTCGGCTTCGTGTACCTTCGGGGAAAATAATTATATCTTTGCCATCCTTGGATGCCCGTATAGCATTCATTAAGGCCTTGCGGTCCGGTTGATTAGGATAAATAGGTATATAATCTATAGTTTCCAAAACCAGGTTTGTCAGGTATTCGTTCTGCAGTTTTACCCCTGCCAAAAAAACTGCCCGCCGATGTGCCAAAATATCACGTAAAATAAGACCATCAGCATTGGAGAGATGGTTGCAGACAAAGATTACCGGTTCTCCTGGTATATTTTCCAAGCCTCTTACCTTAATGTCACCATAATAGTTTATTAATTTTTTAGTGATAAAGTATACAATCTTTACCCTTATATGGAAAGGCAAGCTTCCCATCAAGCAGAGAATAGACTTAAACAATAAAGACACCTCTTTTGAATATTTGACCAGACAATATTTCGGACGTCCGTACTAATTTTGGGATAATTTTACCATTTGTAAACTGTTACTCTTGATTATTTTTTTTGATTTTGCCCTAACACCTGAACAAATTGCTCTCTGACAATATTTTTTATATCGTCTTTAGTAAGCAAATCTTCTTTTCTTGCTATATTCACATAGTCTAAGGACTCTTTTACTTCGTCTTTAATCAATTTTTTAAGCTCTTCCCGTTGCTCCTCTCCTTTTTTAACCAAGTCGCTTACCAGTTTTTGAGCATCTTTTCTTGAGACTTCCCCTTTATTTATAAGTTCATCTACTACTGCTTCAATTTTTTCTCTTGAGTAAGCAAATAAACCAAAACCAAGATTCATTGATCTTTCTAATAAATTCAACATTAACTATTTCTCCTTTCATTATTAAGCTAAACTTTCTTCGAATATTATTTCTATCGCACTTAATGCTTCAGGCAAGTTCTCTTCATCGGAGTCTAAAATTACCTGTATGGCAGTTCCTAGCATTGCACCAAGAATCATTCTAGCTATAGATTTGGGAGAATATCCCTCTAAATTCTCCTTTATTGGGATATCATGTAAAATGTGTTTTTCAATCAAATCCGATAGGCCTTTAAAAAGGCCGCACAGAAGATCTTTAAGAGAAGAAGACCAGAGGGCTAAGCCTGTTAAATCATATAGCATACGAAAAAGTGCAGGATTACCTTTTAGCATTTCCCGAAAATATTTTATTAAAGAAGAAATTTTGTCTTTAGGGGCATCCCCTTTCTGTAAACATTGCTCTACTTCCCTTAAATATTTTTGTGCCATCAGCTTAATAACTTCTGTAAATAATCCTTCTTTATTCTTGTAGTAATAATTTAGTTGGCTTAAAACTACACCTGCTTCATTCGCAATATCTCTTAAAGAAACATTGGCATAACCCTTTGATGATATGCAGTGAAAGGCTGCAAGTAAGATTTTTTCCGACTGATTCTTTGTTTCTGCGTCTTGCTTCAATTTATCACCCCTTTCACATAATTAGATGCGGCTTATAAAAATTATGTCATTGTAGAATGAACCTATTCCTAATTCCCTTTTTAATTCGGACGTACGTACTATGTAATAGTATAATAGCATTTTTCATTTGTAAAATCAAGAATGCTTCTGTTTCTTTTTCCATTTGATCGACGACTTAATTAGCAGCAACAGCGGTATAACGATTTGAAAGGGAACAGAGTAATAAGGCCATATTTCTACCGCCCAGTAAAACATTTCGAATAAATTATCATACACCCAAATCGACAAAGCAATAACGATTGTAACTATCGGCAAAACAAAAGGTTTATAATCATCCAGGTTAAAAAGCTGAGCAATACCCAGAACTGCTACATAAATACAGATACAGATTTTCACCCCGCCGCCAATCAATAAATTTATTGCAATTATCTGATCAATGTGGATATTGGGTATTAGTTCTGAAACAGTCTGCGAGGGAAAATAATTATTTGCCACCATCTCCGCACCTAAAACCAAAAGGTTTCGGATTTCGACAATGAAAATTAAAAAACCTATAATTGCCAGTGAAAGATAAGCAACTTTTACAAGATTGTCTCTTTTGTTTAAGTGAGGAAATATCATCAAAAAACAAACGGCTTCCCCAAAAGGAAAAGATAAGACGGCAAAAGCCATCTTTATAACAGGTTTAATTCCTTTTTCCAGAAAGGGAAAAAGATAATTAAGATTCATTTGACTAAGGAGTAAAAGGGAAACAAAGATTATTGTAAACGGAACCAAGGGAACAAACAATTGGCTCATCCTGGCAATTACTTCCAATCCGTTTTTAAGGGCATAAGCAATAACCAGCATAAAACAGATTATAACAAAGATAATCGGGGTCTCGGGAAAAATAGTGGTAACCAAATATTCCCCAAAGTTTCTTAAAACCAGACTGGCCAGGTGGATAAAATACCAAATGTAGAGAACGGCTGCCGCACTACCCAAATACCTGCCAAAAGCATCCTTTAAGATTTCAACAAGAGTTTTGGAAGGGTTCAATAAGGATATAGCTACATACATGCCCATTAAAATAAATCCGCCAACCCATCCCATGCCAAATGCCAGCCAGGAATCTTGATTGGCACCGGAGGCTACACTGATAATGCTTGTGCTTCCTAAGAGGAAACCCATGATTAACACGGCTAATTGAACACCGGAAATTTTAACATCTTTTATCATACCATCCACCTTAATACTACAAGTTTCACCATATTTTCAATAATTTTAGCCGGACTGACAGGAGCTTTTTCGAGCAGTTGTAAAATACTTATAGTCAATCCCGCTGCCAGGAGAAAAAAATATACAATCATGGTCTTTGCCCGCTGATTTGTTTTTTTTAACAATCCCGGCAAATCAATAAAGCCAATTACACTAAAGATGGCAATCAGTCCTATAATCATAAATATTCCTTCTTTATCTAGACAGGATCGGCTTTTTAATCAAGCCCGCCCTTCTGATTTTCGAAGTTACTTTTATTACCACAGGTGTGCTGCTAAATTCTTCATCCCAGTTTTCTTGAACCTGCTGCCAGTAATTTAAATGTTTTCTATACACAATCTCTCCAAAACCAAAAATGTCGCAATGATATTCTTTTTGGGCCAGATCAACAATATCCCGTATATTTTTCTCGATAACCTTGGCCGCTTCTTCTTCTAGTTTTTGAATCAGTTCTGGTGTAGTTAAATCCCCGTTCCCTTGCTGATCACCTATATTTCCCTCTTCTTTAATTTCTACCAAAAACACTAGTTTTCCATCTTTTATCTTTACATCTTTTTTTCCGCTGGAACGTATCATTTCAATGGCTACGTTTTTATCTTCATTCAGGGGATTAGGGATATTGATAATCCCACTTTTAACTTGATCTTCTGCGAACAACAGCCCCCTGGTCTCTTGAGCATTCAACCAGCCAATTAATTTATCGTTCTTAAAAACAGCGCTTCCTTCAATTTTCATGTCTTTTAACGATGGTTTTTCTTTTTCCTTTGCGCCTTCAATCACGCCGATTGTCAGATTTTTTCCAGGACTGCTTATTTCCTTTAAAACATCAATCATCATAAGCTTTTTGGTCTTAGCAAAGGATGCATTATTTTTTAATATTGACAATATATGGAGAGCCGGAATTTTTTCCAGCGTACTTTCAGCTGTAAGTATTTCCTTTGCCGATGTTCCTTTTGCGATGATAATTCCCGCTTGGCGGTTTGCCTCATGATTCCTGGCGAAAAAATCCAGTACGTCGCTCAAGCCATCTCTTGCCATTTGTTCTCCGAGTACTATTAACTGGAGATGACTGATAAATATTTCATGATTTACTATTATCAACAGATTACTAAAGCATTCAGAGACAGTATCTCCCGTAATGGAAAATACCTCTACAGCTTTTTCTTTACCCCCGCCCCCTCCTTCGCCAAGCTTCATCGCATCAGGTTTAACCAGCTGTACAGTTAATTCAATCTTATGATCATCGGATTTATCAATACCCACTGCCGCAGCAATATTTATCTCCGTCAAATCTTTATTATTCCAGCATCCCGGGATGGAAATCACAACCAAACAAATATTTAATAATACCAGCATCTTTCTTATCTGCTTGATCATCATTACTTTTCTTTCTCTCGAAAATTTATTTTCATTCTATATTTTGTCATATCCGTATCCTTCCATGTCAGGGCCTTTGGCCTGGTGGTCATTGCCCATATCGGGACTCGTATTATTGTGTCTTTCAAATCTGTTACATCCAAAGGAGAAAACGGAGAGAGATAGGGAACACCAAAAGACCTCAATGTACACATATGGATGAGAAATACTGCTATTATTAATAGCATCCCCATAAAACCCAGGATGTTTGCAGCAACAAGTAAAATTATCCGGATGAAGGGCAAAAATCCCATCGTGGGCGGAACAACAAAACTACTAATGGCCGTTAATGCTGTAACTATAACAACGGGATCGCTGATCAAACCTGCACTAACGGTAGCCTCACCAATAACCAAAGCACCCATGATACTGACAGCCTGCCCGATAGGTCTTGGCATCCTTACACCAGCTTCCCTTAGGATTTCAAAAATAACACCCATCATAAATGCTTCGGTGAATGGCGAAAAAGGGATGCCTCCTCTCGCCGCCATCATAGTCAATAGCAGTTTAAAGGGAATAATATCATAATGAAAGGCTACAACAGCCACATATAAGCTGGGTAAGATAATGGATATTAATAAAGCCAGCATTCTAAGCGCTCTAATCATCGAGGAAAGCGGCGATCTGGAATAATAGTCTTCGCTTGACTGTATTGACTCTACGAACAAGAAAGGCACGGTGAGCACAAAAGGGGTGCCATCGCAGAGAACAGCTATTCTGCCTTCCAAAAGCTTAGCAGCCACAACATCGGGCTTTTCGCTGTTTCCGACCGTAGGAAAAATCGAAAAGGGTGCATCTTCAATAAATTCCTCAATGTACCCTGATTCCAAAATTGCATCTGTCTTGATATTTTTTAACCTTTTTCTTGTTGTCTCAATGATTTTTTCGTTGGCAATATCTTTGATATAGCAAATACATACATTAGTCCTGCTTTGCTTCCCCAATTCCATCATTTCAAATTTAAGCCTGGGGTTTTTTATCTTCCTTCGCAAAAGAGATATGTTTATGCCTAGTGATTCAACAAATCCTTCCCTCGGTCCGCGTACGACGGCTTCTGTACCAGGTTCTTCAATGCCTCTAGCTTCCCATCCCTTAGAGCCTGCTTTTAATGCTGTTTCTTTTCCCTCTATATAGATAACAGTATCTCCAGCCAAAACAGCATCTATTGTTTCTTGGAAATCCTGAATCTCTTGCAGTTCAATTGTGGTTAATAAATTTTCTTTTAAGATAGTGAGTATGGTTTGTTTATTTAGTTCCCTCTTTAGATTTGCAATTCTTGCCTCTATCATCAATGGTTTTAAGATGTCGGTATTTACCAACTGCTTATTTACCAGACCATCAATACATGCAATGATGATTTTTACAGGCGGCTCATCTCCTAAACTTATTTCCCGTAAGATAAAGTCACTGCAATCTGAAAATACTTGCTCTAGTTTTTCTTTAACTATTTTTCCAGATTGCGCTATATGTTGACCGTTTTTATTTGATAATTTTTGGTGTTCAGTATTTTGTGATTTAAATTTGAAATATTTTATTAGTCTGAATATCTTTCGAAACATATTGTAACCTCTTGTTTGAATTGTGTTGTTTTACAAAAATGGTAAGGTTTGGGATATAGCGTCATCTAAAATAATGGGACTGCTTAACTAGTTTTTACACCATAGCAGCAATTTATTCCCTGCGTTAACAGAATAACCTGTTAAACTGTGTCTGAAGATAAACCTAAAGCTGACTAATTTTTCCCCAGATAGCAGAATATTTACGCGTACCTTCTTGCCAACCCCTATAAGGTTACAACCAAATTACTGCAAAATAGTCCCGATATTTATTCTAAATTCATCCATGCTTCCATCTTTCATATCATTTATTCACTTAACTAATTTGTTTCCTTTCTGATATTAGAATATTTTTAGAGTGGAGAGTTCACTGCATAGCTCACTGTGAACCCTACCACAGTTCACCAAAAGCAGACAGACCTTCCCCTTGGCAGGGAAGGTTGTTTTTTAACCGATTAGCTGGAATCCTGTTGCACTAAATAATACATATTGCTGCTCTTGCCGCCGTTCTCGCGCCACCTTTGCTCCTTACGCAGACGACCGCTTTTTTCAAGGTCAGCTATGGCGCGTTTGACCGTGCTTCGGGACAGCTTTAACTCCTTGGCGATGGTACCAATCGCCGGGTAGCATTTGCCGCCCTTATCTGCTCGGTCATGCAGGTACATATAGACAGCCCTAGCGCGATGCGGAAGCTCCGAGGAATAAAGAGAAGAAAAGTAACCCACAGCTTCACCTCCCTATTCAATTCGAACAGGTGCTTTTGTCCTGGTAGGCGCTTCCGGCTCCTGATTCGGCGTGTGCAGTAATCCGCCCGATGCGGCAACTCTGACTTCATCTTCCTCCGGCACATCCACACAGACAGAATGTCGGCGGATGATTTCTTCCTCCACTCTGCGCCTGTCGGCATATTCCACTTCTCTGGCTGATTGTTCGGCAATCTCATAAGGCTTGCCGAAGGTAATGCCCCATTCCGTGAACAGCTTCAGCCGGGTGCGCATCGGGTATTCTCCGGTCTTGGTAACAATAAAATGGCCCTTAGGCATGGACTTTAACTCGTCTGGCGTCATCAGCGGGCGCTCAATCATCTGCAGGCTCTGCGACGGGTCGTTTTTACCCCGATTGACGGAACCGCTCATGACGGTCTTGCTTCCCATGGCTTTCGACAAAATCTGTGCGGATTCACTGTTGGGAGCAAAGCCACCGAATACGGTATCTTGGCAGTTATCAATGATAATAGCGGACCCTTCGCGGCCATAGTTTTTCTCCAGCTGCGCAAAGCTCTGGATGATGGCTACAATGGACACACGGCGGGAACGGGAAGCAGAGAACATCATCTCCGCCGACTCAATTTTCGGAATGGTTCCGATCTCGTCGAGGAACATCATCACACGATTGGGAAGCTTGCCGCCATACTCGTCAGCCACTGACAGCATTTCACGGTAGAGCTGCTGTACGATCAGACTGATGATGAAATACTTGGTGCTGTCTTCTTCCGGCATCACCAGGAAGATGGCGCTTTTATTGGTACAGAACCTTTCCGCATCGATTGCCGTGTCAAAGCACAGTATCTGCTCCAGCTCGGAATCCAGAAAAGCGTTAAGCCGTGAAAGCGCAGTAGAGAGAACACTCTGCATGGCCTGCTCAGCCGAGTTGAGCGCCGCTCCCGCAAACCACTTGGTCTTGTGCTCATCCGGCAGATGAGCAAGGAGCAGCTGAAACAAAGTCCTGCCCTTGACGCCGCTGGGCGCCAGAAGATCCTGTATCAATTTGAACACCGACACGATGTGCCTCTGCTTCGGCTCGCAGTATTCCGCGATAAGCAGGATTACGGACGTCAGCAGCCCTTCTGCTGCATCATAGAAAAAGGCATTTTGTCCAGCCATTGCTGAATCAAAGCCGCCGGAGGAGATGATGGTTTTGGCGGTAATCTTGGCATACTTCTCCGCTCTGGCCTTAAACGCAAGGTTCTGAGGATTATTGAGATATGCGTCCATATACCGGTTGACCAGATGGAGCAGATTGTTTCCGTCCGAGCGGGTGGGGTTTCTCAGGTCAATGACAGCAACCTCGTATCCGTATTTGTCTTTTGCGATCCCGGCATAATTGCGGTAGAGGTCGCCTTTGGTGTCGGTGGTTACAAAGCTCATGCCGCAGGCACAGGCGTATTCCAGATTCGGATAGAGAAAGTTTGCGGTCTTGCCGACGCCTGCCGCGCCGATCATCAGGCAGTGGATATCGTCATCGTCAACCAGCGCATATCCGTGCGGAGCGGTATTGTCAAACAGCGACGCCTTCCTCCAGCCGACTATCAGACCCTGCGCTTTCGGAAGGCTTTCGCCCTTCCGCCACTTCTCCGGCTCATAGGGAATTTCAGTATAAGTCTTTTTAATCTCCCGCTTTGTTGCCCAGCGCGCCGTACCGTGCTGACCGTCGCCGACAGTTTTGGACTTGATGCCGTTGAGCGTGTAGTAATGCGCTATGAGTGATAACAAGCCGATAACCCCGAACATAGACAGTCCGGCGGCTGATAGAATTATGATTTGGGATGTTTGCAACTCGATCCCTCCTTTACATGGTCATCGAAAAATTTACTGCTTGCTCCCGTACCGGAAGCATCGACAGCATCTCCAGTTCAACAAACATTAAGGTTTTTACGCAGTCCAGCGCAAGGTGCTGATAAGAGGACAGGAGCTTTTCTTTATCCTCCAGCGTGCGGATACCGGATGCCTGAAGCTGACGGTTGATATCCGAAACATCCTGTCGCAGCTGCTCCGCCTTAGTACGAAGCCAGCCCCGATCCTCATGGGGACGGTAGCTGTTCTGCAGCTTTTGAACGAGCTGCTCCATTGTCACTGGCTGTTCCATCTGGCGCAGCTGCTTTTGCAGGGCTGTCAGTGAGCCAGCTGCCATGCACTGCAGACACTCCCGAACAGCTTCTGTATTCAGAGCCGCTGTTTTACCGGAGGCAAGAAGCGGTTCCACCGTCTCGGCACACTCTGCGAGGAAGGAGTCAATATCTTTATGCGTTGAAAGAGCTTTGCACAAATCGTGCAGTTCGGCGCACACCTTGGGCAGAAGCTCCAGCTTTGGATGCTCCCGTGCCGTTATGGGACTGCCGCCATGCCTGGCTTTCAGATCCTCGTTCCAGTCCTTGTGCTGTGACTGAAGTACGGAAATATTCGTATAGCCCTTCTCCTGCATAATATCCTTCAGGCGGCCGCTGGCTTCGATGCCTGCCTCGTCATGGTCCAGGCACAGCACGATGCTTTTCAGTCGTGGATTCGTATCCAGCTGACAGAGCATAGCATGTTCCGATACGCCGTCCAGCGTGACATAGCTGTGCTGCTTCCAGCCATCCTTATTCAGGGTAATGAACGATAGCATATCCACTGGCGCCTCAAAAACATACAGTGTATCGCTTTCCCCAATCCGGTGAAAGCTGTATTTGGGATCGCTGCCTTGCACATTGCCCTTGTATTGCTCTCCCTGGGTGTAGGTTCCGCGCTTGTGAGCATGACGGCAAACGCCGTTTTCATCCAGCCCCACAAACACGGCATTGTGATATTCCTTATCCTCGTAGATTAGCTTTTCATGGGCAAAATGGGACAGCACCTCCCGGTCTATGAAGCGCTGTTTGATAAGATAGGCAAACACCCGGCGCATATCCGGATTGGCTTCCGGCAGCGCGAAGGCTTTGCGGAGAGGCGGCGCACTCTTGGAGGTCTGGTTCCATTCCACGCCGGACTCGCCGCCGAGGAGCAGCGTCACCGCTTCGGGAAAGCTCATGTCATAGAACTGCTGGACGAAGTCGATGGCATGGCCGCCTGCTTTCCGGGAATGGCGGAACCACTGACTGCCGCGCACGGTCACGCTGTCGAAGCGTTTCCAGCGCCACTCTCGGCCGGAGCGAATGAGCTGTTCTCCCTGACGCTGGAGGAAGTCCACCAAATCCACTGAATTGGCCCGTTGTTTTTGTTCATCTGTAAAGTGAATATATGCCATACTCCACTACCCCCTTAGTCAGCGTTTACGCTTACCGCACCGGCGAAAAAAAGCCACCCGTCTGTGAGCGGATGGTTTGAGGGACGCCGAATTGAGTTTTTCCGGAAGCGGTTTCTTTTTCTGCTGATGTTTTGTTTGTAACTTCTGCATGGAAGCCCTCCTTTACATTAATAGGTTGTATGCTTAAGTTCATGGTCGTCCGGTGCGTGACCCTGGGCGATCTTTTTCTCGCGTATCTTGCGTCGGAGCTTGCTATCCGTCTGCATGCCCGGACCACCGGAAAGCCTTTTCTGCTCATCGCGGAAAATCCGGCTTAAGTGATGCAGGAGCCTTATAACCGCAAGGGTCAGAAAAGGTTTGTTTAAAGAGTCCATATGGTCGAGGAAATACCTCGCGTAGACGTTACCCTGTTCAGCAGACATCGTGAACCAGCGCATGGCGGCTTCACGGTCACGGGGGGTATCTCTCCCCATAAGATACAGCTTGCCAAGAGTATACTGACTGTACTGATTGCCCATCTCTGTGGACATAGTCAGCCATTTGACGGCGGCTTCCACATCCTTAGGTATATCCAGTCCCAGCAGATAGAGCTTACCAAGCTGATACTGAGCGAATGAATTGTTCTGCTCCGCTGCTTTCCTGAACAGCTCCACCGCTTTCGCCATATCTTTCTTCACATGACCGCCGTCACGGTAGAGTTTGCCTAAAGCATACTGAGCCAGGTGGTTGCCGTTATCCGCAGCCTTGGTCAGCCACAGGACAGCCTTCTCCGAATTTTTATGACCGCTGTCC
Source organism: Bacillota bacterium (assembly GCA_049323895.1). GTDB lineage: Bacteria > Bacillota > Peptococcia > Peptococcales > BICA1-8 > JBMOKT01. The sequence continues at coordinate 79,338 of JBMOKT010000021.1, forward strand.
GCATCGAGATAAATCCTGCCCAGCATGTACTGCGCATGGACATTACCGAGCCGGGCAGCCTTTTTAAAGTATCCGATGGCCGCTTCCACGTCCTTTTCTGTTCCGGTTCCGGTATAAAGCATCTGCCCAAGACGATATTGGAGCTTATCGTCATGACTTTGTTCTTCCAGACGCTTGTAGCCGTAAAAAGCTTTCTCAAAATTCAGCTTCGATTCCTCGGCATTCTTCTCCGTGCCGATACCGTCCCGGTACATCTTCACCAGCTCGTAATAGGCATACGGAACACGCTGAGCCGCAGATTTACTGTAGAGCCGGAACGCCGTTTCGAAGTTCTGTTCCACGCCCTGCCCCCGATAGTACAGACCGGCAAGAGAATATTGGGCATATTTGTGATTTCGGGAAGCCGCCATTTCAAACCATCCTGCCGCTTCCACATAGTCCTGTTCCGTACCGAGCCCCGCCGCATGCATTTTGCCGATGCGGTATTCAACATACCTGCTTTTCTTATCCGCTTCGATATCCATAAAAGCAGAGAGGGCTTTTTCGTACCAAGCGAATGCGGTTTCTGCGTCCATATCGACGCCGAGCCCATCAGCGTACATCCTGCCGAGGTCATGCATGGCGAGAGCATTGCCGCTTTCGGCTTCCTCCAAAAACAAACGGAGGACCTGCTCAAAGCAAGGCTCCGCCTCATCGCTGCCGTAGAGGAAAGCGCGGGCCTCCATATATCGATCACTCCACTCGATCTGCGATTTGCCGGTATCAGCCTCATCGGAATCCGAATGGGTTGAACCCTCCGAAGCAGAGGACGGTATATCCTCACCATCCTCCAGCGCTTCATCTATAACCGGTAGGAATTCATCCTCCGGCAATGGGGAATCGGATTCTACTGCTGCTTCACGTAAATCATCTGCTGACTCATCACCCTCGAAGGTGAAATGGTGCCCAGCGATGTTCATGGCTTCTGTAATCACCAGATTCTTTATGTTCTTGAATTCTTTTTGTTGTGAGAGAGGAACAGGATCGGGGAGATTATCCATATATGTGCGCAGTACTTCGTTGCGAAGTTCCTGCCATTTTGCATAGGCTTCCGCCACCCGCGCGTCCGTTGCCATCTCATTAACGATCTGATCTACGATAGCTTTCAAGGGTGCTTTGAGATAGCCGTATTGTTTTTTGCCGGATGTATGCCTGAGACGCTCTGCCAGATGAGTAAGCAGACTATCAATCACGCCGCACACACACACACCGCCGCTCATTCTACCGATGATTTCTTTCAGGGCTTCACGGCTTTGTTCGGCAACCGTATTTCTCTGTGTGGTCTGCTCGGAATAAATCTGTATGAGATCCTGCTGAAAGATTTCCCTTGCCAGACTGCTCCGCATCTTTTCAATGGCTGACTTGGTGACATACCCTTCGCGGGGATTCACCGAGTACACCAGCATGTGGCAGTGCGGATGATGGCCTTCGTTATGGAAGGCAGCATACCAGCGCAGGTTTTCCGGAGCGATTTTCATCTGCTCGGCAAAGATATTCCTCTGCTTGCGGATGAGCGCCATCCACGCAGCGGCGTTGTCATACCCTAACCGGGCGGCGTCCTCTCGCCGCAAAGAAATGATAGGCGTCCAGACATTTCCGGTGTGCTGCGCAACTTCCTCCATTACCTTTGACAGCACCAGATGAGTATCCTCATCGGAGAACAGTCCGTGGGTTCCCAGCTTTTCAGCGCGGGGACGGGTAGCGATGTAATTGACATATACCCCCTGATGGGACAACTGATCCATATTCTGATCTAGCGCCGAGCTGATGAATTCCGAAGCGTTTTTGACGGTGGACTGTTTGATATACTCCTCGTGCTCAAACAGATCCGCCGCATCCGGAAACTGAGCGAGAATGTCTGAGATGAGCATCTCCTGTTTCTGCGTGGCGGGGTTGTCACGGGAGGCGGAAGAGATTTTCTCCACGCCATCCCGCGTCGCCACATACTCCACAAGATTCTCCAGATGCTCCGCTGAGTTTTTTAAGTACCGACATTTGAAAACAATCCTCGGCATGACTATTCACCCTTTTGAAATTTAGCTACATCCTCGAAGGTCACAGAGCCGATGGATTTCTTCACGTCAGCAACGCACTTTCCGCGCAGTCGGTGCAGGGTGTTTTCATCCACCTCCGCAGTCGAAGCGAGTATGTTCATCATCATGGACATCTCCACCGCCAGCTTGAAGATGAGACGCGCCATGCGGTTTTCCGTGGTGCTGATGATACCCGACATGGCCGAGGTGATGGCAGTCGGCAAAAACTTTATGCCGTCCTCCGCCGAAATGTAGCCGCTATAAAACCGGACGGCCTTTTCAATAAATTCGCTCCTGCTTTTGCAGTTATCTTTTTCTAAGAGCGCATCCATACATTCAATTGTGCTGGGGTAGAGCCAGAGCGGGATGCGATCTTTAGTTTCTTCAGTCATAGTGAGTCCTCCTTGTCAGAAATCTCCGGAACCACCTGTCGGGTGTACCCCGGAAAAGCTTATATTTTCTGTGTTTATGCCAGTTTTTAAGGAATTCCGACCACCTGAAAGGTGACCAAATCCAATTTCAGGTGTACCCACCGAAACTCCCCGACCCGCGTTGCGGGGCGGTGTGGGGCGGCAGGAGGTCGCAAAGCGACCACCTGCCTTTAACCTGCATGGTTTTCGACCCCATGGTTCACCTCTCAAATTGGTGGTTATTAGGCATACTACCGAGATTGTTTTCGTCTTTCCCCGAATTCTTTTACATAGCCTCAACATGGGGTATTACCCTGCCCACAGGTGTTACGATGCCACCCCTGCCGTCAAAACGCGACACAGGGGCACACAGGCGGTAACATCCCGTTTGCAGGTTGTTATTCATCGTTGTCTGCAACTGGACTACTATGTCCTGCAGGAGCTGCCGGGCGTGTGCTGCGTTTAGGGGCGTCCATCACGCTGGTATCCCGACTTTCAATGTACTCCCGGACAGGAGCGGGAACGTGCTTCTCATATAGTGCTTGCAGCAAGGTGTCCAGTTCAGCCTGCAGTTCTGTTTCGTCCTTCATGTACTGGTGTATGGCACGAAGCTTTTCAGCTTCAAAGCTGATCTGTACAGTAGCTTTTTTCATGCAGCTTTACTCCTTTCATTTGCTTAAATCTAATGAAAATATAACGGAAGCATCCTCCACCTGTTCCTGGGTAAAGGTTTCCGTCTTTTGAAATCGATCACTGTACTGCCGGATTTTATCCTCAGTCAGCGACACAAAATCCCCATCATCATTGCTGCCAACCAGAAAAAATGTTCCGGCAATGATGTCGTTTCCAAGAGAACGGTTGCCAGGAAGCCCGATCAGCTTTCCCTCTTCATAGCAAACCAGAACAACATAATCATCCAGATATACCGTTTCAATATATCCTCCAACCGCCTTCTGCACCCTTCCAAGGTGTTTTCAACTTCAGCAGGATAGGGTTCCTTCATCGGTTCCACCATTAACACTTTTATCTTTTTCTCCATGTTCGCCTCCTAAATACTCATTGTTATGCTCCGGGTTTCCTCAGGTTCTTCTGGCTGCTCCTGATGCACAGGTGTTGTTTGCGAAAAAGTGAGCCATGTTGGTGTACTTTTCATCCATCCGGTATAAGGGCGGCAGAAAAGTGAGCCAACATGGTTACAATTCCTCCAGTGCATGTATAAGACTGCCGGGAAGATCGGACAGCTGAACACTGGTATCCGTTTCCTGTGGCAGTCTAAGTTGAAGCTGCGGCGCAGCATTTCTTAGTTCGTCCCTGATTGCTTGCCGTACAATCTGCTCCAGAATTTCCGACTGATGTGCCGTCAGAATGCTGTTGACCACATATTCAGTGCGCTGTCTGCTGGCCTGCCGTGCAAACAGCGCCTCTGCATCCCGGTGTCTTGGGTTGTCCATATCGAAGGATAAATAATATCTTTTTCGCTCGGACATAGGCTCACCCCATCAGGAGCTTGTAGCCGTCCGCGTTGGCGAACCGGTTCAGCACCGCCACCGTATTCAGGCTGTTTTCGTGCAGCCTGGGTTCCAGCAGCTCAGCGCCGCCGCCCGCAAACACTGTGGGGAGCCGCAGATCCAATCCGCGTTCACGGAGCGCATTGAACAGCTCCTTGCAATAGGCGGTCACGGTCTGCTCTACAACAGCTCCAATTAACTTGCTGTCGGTATGCTGGATTTCCCCGCGTATAGCATCAGTGATGAGTCCATCTGACAGGAGGATGTCACTTCGCTGGAGCGTATCCTGAATCCGGCTGTACAGGGTAATGGTACCCATGCGGAGACTGGCACAGCTCAACCTGTCAAGCCGGAAATCATGAAGCGTAAAAATATCGACCGTATACCCGCCGATGTCCACCAGCGTAATGCTTCGGTAATCCTTGAGCTGCGGATAGTACCTGCACAGCGCCGCATGTCCCTGCGCGAACACCTTGCATTCCGCAATTCGGCAGCGGTAGAATGTCCCATCGAACTGGAATGATATGTTGTTACGCAGGAAATATCGCCTGAAGGCTTCCTTCTGTGTGCCATAGCTGTCGATGGGCAGCCCCACGCCAAGGGCAATTTCAGCATTGCTTACCCCTGCCTTTTTCATGGCGTCCGCAATTGCCGGGAGCGTTAAAATAAATGTATCCGGCTCCCTGGTCTTGTCCTGCTGAAAACGCAGACGGCGCTCACCGATGGCGTAATACTTGCCCTCGAAAAAGAGCTGCATCTCCGGCACAAGGAATTCTTTGTCACTTGCGGCATAACCGGCGGCATAGAGCATCCCCTCCGAGGATTTGGTGTTATAGTTTCCGTTGTCCACACCAAGCTTTATCATAATCAGCACCTCCTTCTCTTCTTCAATTTACATGCTCATGGTCATGCCCTGGGCTTCTTCCTCGGCAGGGACTTCAGCCTCTGACTGAGCCTCCGGAGAAGGAGGTGCTTCAGCCGCAGCCTGTTCCCGCTGTCGGCGGGAGGTGCGAGGGTGACGCTCTCTCGGAGCAGGAGTCGATTGGGTTTCCGCTGTCTGTTCCTGAGTCGTTTCTGGCTCCAAACGGCTTTCCACATACTCGCGGACATTGGCAGGAACCAGCCTCTCATAGGTCTTGTTGAGATATTCCATTAGCTCCTGCTCTACGGTTTGTTCCTTCTTCTCCATGAAAAAACGGAGGGCGTCCAGCCTCTCCGAAGGGAAGGGGATCTTTAATTCGGTTGTACTCATCTTGTGATTTCCTCCTTTATAAATTCATCTGCATTGCAGGCGGTTCGGGTTCCGGTATCTCGTTTTTGTCGAGATTCGGACAATAATCCAGATAGAAAACCATGTCGAAACCGTCCTCCATCGGCTCAAGCTCTGCCAGCTCCGACCTTGCTTCAAGGATTTTTTGGAGCATGGGGCCAACGCCGTTATTATGCGAAACGGGAACATGATACCGCTCCTGTATCTCCTCAAAGTAAACTGCCCATGTTCCGTTGGAGGTGCTTTGCGTACTCTTGCGGATAATTTGGTCGGCCAGCTGGTTCAGTCGCACGTTTACAAATTCACGCGCTCCCGGCATGAAGCTGGAGTATCTGGCGTAATTGTATCCCTCCGATTCAATCAGGATGCCGTCAGATGATTCCTCACCCAGCACCAGCAGACAGTGGAACACTCCATTTTCGTCCCGGTGCATGAGGTCGGTATTCTCAGCAATAAAGGGCATATCCCGGAGGGGAACGGATTTGAAATACTTGTATTCGGCTTCCGGTAGCTCTACGATTTTTTCGACTACGCAGTCCCATACGGGATAATCGTCAGCCTTCCGCGTAAAGATTGCTTGCATAAGCATGATTTTCACTCTCCTATGTTGTAGTTGATGTAGGGAATTTCGAGCCATGCCGACCATGAACGGTCGGCGAGATTTGTTTTGACGACTCCATATTTAGTGCCCATGGCTTCAATGACCTTGCCGTTTCCGACATATATTCCGATGTGTCCAGACTTCCAAACAGCAAGACCAGGAATGTCGGGCATGGTATCAATCGGACCGGAAACCGCCGCACTTTTATACATACTGTCCGCGCCGATATCCGGCATGCCGTTGGTTTCGTACCCGTATTCCAGTGTGCTTGTGTCGAGCCAGCCGTAGCCTTTAATCAGACCGACGCAGTCTGTTGTCCTGCCCCCGAGCCAGTTGCTGCGGATGAATTCCTCGTAGTTACCTACGCCGTCAGGGTACTGCTCCAGCTTGTAGCTGAACATCGAATCCGTGAGAATGTCGCCGTATGTACCCCAGACGTAATCCCATCCAGAACCAAAGGCTTGCTCGGCATAGGCGACCAGATCCAGATTGTTCTTCGTCACCGGATCTGTGAACGTGGAGATATCCAGTACGGTACTTCCTGGGCCGCCGCGTTTAATTTCGCCGGTGAACACGCCTGCGCCGCCGAACGCTATCCGCTCATAGATTTTCTGAGCGTTAGCTTTATCCTCGCCGTCCACTGTTAAACCCGATAAGGACAGCTTGCCATAAGCGGTATCCAGGCTGACCGGAACAGCGACAATATAAGTCACCTCAACTCCCTCTATCGTCCGTGTTCTTTCCTCATAGGTGACGAAGCAATCGACTAAGGATCGGGCCTCGGCTGTGGATAAGGACAGATTTACAGCGCCGAAATTCAGAGAATAAAAAATAGACTTAATGCGGATGTTGTCTAAAGTGCCGCCTTCCATCATGGCTTCAGCCTCGGATACGGCTTCGTCCAGAACAGCAAAGCATTCGCTCATGTCGCTGATGTGCGAGGCATATTCGACAGGCATGGCTGATGGAATACTGCCGCCGTTAAAGGCCAGATCTATGGCGGCTTTATTGTGGTCTGAGCCTGCCGAGAGGATGCTGGATATCATCACGACGATCAGGATGAAGAGCGTCAGGATAGAAGCGACGACTACACCGATTGCTTTCAACGTCCTTTTGTCGGCAGCTAGGGCGACTGCAGCCTTAACTGCAAGAGTAATTGTTGCGAGATCTGCCACGGTGCATCACCACCATTTCAGGTCGAACAGCGTGCCCTGATCCGGCTCCTGTTCCTGCTGCTCTCTCGCCAGACGGATGGATTTCTCCACGGCCTGCTCCAGAAATTCGGTATCGAAGCTCGCTGACTGGTAGCCCTCCAGGATGGTGTTAAGGTAATAATCCGAGGGCGATCCGAAGGGATGACCATCGTTCATGATGTAGCCCATGGCAGGAACAGTCTTGCCTCTCATCGCCACATCGAGGATCTCTTTACGGTAAAAAGATGGGTATCCTTCATAGCGATCGAGAGCCTGAAGGTCACGTTCCTTCAGCTTCCACAGAAGAACAGGGACGCTTGAGCCTTTGAGCGGTTCCACGGTTGCGACGGAGCTTGTCCGTCCGCCCCGGAACAGCAGCTCATAATCCTTGATCTCGCTTGTCCCGACTACCTTGGCGGTCGGGCAGCGGAACGACATCTGCGGCAGATTAAGATTGCTGCCGTAGGCGATATACAGAGTTTCGGCTTTCATTTTTCTTCATTCCTCCTTGCTACATTGACATGGAAAGGCCGGGGCTTTCGTCCATCGCCCCGGCCTGTTCCTGTCCGTTTTCGGTTGTTTGCTCCTGTTGCTCTACTGCCGCTTGCGCGGCTTCCGCCAGCTCTTTTTCTTTTTTCTGTCTTAACCGTTCCTTTTGCTGGAGGGCTTGCGCCGGCTCCTTCCAGGCGATGCAGCCATCCAGATACTCCAGCAGATGAAGCCTTGCGGTCTTGAATTCATCCCCGATAAGCCCCAGCCGCAGGAGCCAGGTACGGAAGGTATACTTCTCGTTGGTGCTTCGGGTTTTCTGGCGGCTGGCACACCGCTGGTTTAAAGCCTGCGCTGAGATGGCGAGGCAGAGCTGGATGTACGCCTTGATTTTTCCGGCATGCATGGTGGAATTGAAGAGCCGGAATTCGATGGTGCCCTTTTGGAACACACTATGAAGATTGAGGCAATGATACCGGCTGTTGTGATAATGCTCACGGCGGCCGTCGCTGCCGTGATACCAGATACGGCTGACTTCATCCAAAGTTCGGGGCTTTTTCCGGTTCAATTCCTCCAGAAAGCTCTGCTCCACCTTCTTACAATACTGCCGTTCTCTCGCAACCTCCACCTGCATGGCCTTATAAATCAGATCCTCCTTGGAAGCCATGATGTTGGTGATGTTTCGCAGGGAATTGGCATTGTGGGGTATGGCGTCCAGGTGGATATGAATTCCGCAGGAATTATTGACACGCATTCCGGCTTCCCGCAGCTTACGCACAAGCTCCTGTATGACCTCGATATCCTCGTAGCGACAGATGGGACTGACCAGTTCTACACTGTAGGTGCTGTCCGCCGAAACAATCTGCCGACCTTCTTTTCTTTCTGTTGTTATACTACCGTCGCTCATGACCTTCCAGCGGCGACTCTGATTATCCAGCACGGAGTATTCTCCGTAATAGCCGCCGTCAAAGCTGTCCGACCGCCCGAAGTATTCCGACAGAACCTGCGCGGCACGCTGGCGGGTCAGCCCCGTCATTTCAATCTCAATGCCGAAGCGCTGCTCCTTCAAGTCCATGCCTTGTCACCCCTTTCTTCATCGCCCACCAGCCTTTCCAAAGAGCGCCGCCTTATGATCCGGAGCCTGAACCACGAGATTATACCGCTCATTTCCGCATTTATACAGGCACACGCCGCGCTGGGGATATCGGATCAGGTTGTATTCCGATTCCTCCAGCTGTAGGGAATCCATATAGAAATGCTTGTCGATATTGCCGGCGTTGAACAGAAAGGCGTGAGCCGGAATGGAAAACAGCGGCTTGGTATATTCCCTGATCCCCTCGATATTGAAATCCTCTAGGTTCTGCGAGGAGAGGATCACGGCGCTTTCCTTCTTCCTGACACGCTTCATGAAGTTGCGGACATATTCCACCGCCGTCAGGTTGGAGAGGAACAGATAGAACTCGTCGATGCTGGCGGCGGTGTTGCCAGTGGTGAGAAGCTCATTGCTCATATATGAAAGCACATTGAACAGCAGGGCGTTTCTCAGGTTCTTGCTGGCCTGCAGAAGTCCCTTGACGCCGAAGGTCACGAACTCGCTGCTTTTGATATTGGTGTGCCCGTTAAAGAATTTGGACTCCGCGCCCTTACACAGGGAGTGAAGCCCGAGGCAGATTTCCCGCAGAGTGTCCGCCGTATAGAGCTGGCGTTGGCTTTCGTCAAAGGTCTTATATTCCGACTCGATCAGCTCGTACAGGTCGGACAGGATGGGGTAATCCGCAGCCTTTAAGCGGTTAAAATTGCTGTGGTCGGTGACGCCCCATTTGTCATAGAGCTTCCCCAGCATGATCTCAATGGTGTCGATCTGGCGGTCATCAAAATCCTTATAGGTTCTGAAAAAATCCTTGAGAAAGCTGATATGCTGACTGAGCTTGCTGGTCTGCCGGAACGCCTGAGGCGCTTCGGTATCCCTCGGATCACCGGCTTCATCCCAGGTTTTTGGTTCCAGAACATTGATGATGTACTCTCCAGTCATCAGGTCAATGAAGCATCCGCCGAGGTTGTTGGTTAGATCCTCAAACTCCATCTCAGGATCAAGGCAGATGATCTGCATTCCTGATTCCCTGAGATTGCACAGGATGAGCTTTAACAGATAACTCTTGCCCTGGCCGCTGTTGCCGAGGATGAGGATGTTGGCGTTGGTCTTATCGTCGGCTCTCCGGTTGAAATCCACGAGAATATTACTGCCGAATTTATCCCTGCCCAAGTAAAAGCCATTAGGATCTGTCTTGCCGCTGTAGTTAAAGGGATAAAGATTGGCTACCGAACTTGCTGGCAGCACCCGTTCAAACTGATCGCCGAACACATTCCATCCGGAGGGCATAACCGAAATAAAGCCCTGCTGCTGTCTAAGCAGGAGCCTGTCCACGTTGAGCTTGCTCCGTACCAGCTCGGTCAGCACCTCGGTCTGCAAGAGCTTCAACTGGTCAGGGTCATGAGCAGACAGTTCTATGTAGACCGCCGCATGAAGGAGCGGCTCCTTGCTCCGGTGCATCTGCGCCACGATAGTCGCCACGTCCTGTAGGTTGCTTTCCGCCGTGACTGTCTGCTGTAAATCCTGGGTGCTGCTTCTCTGCATCCGGTTCTTGTTGGCGGCGTTTGAGATGATTTTCTTTTCCTCCATAGGGGTCACATGCCGGGTATAGATGTGCAGGGTCACCCCGTCCTTCTCTCCGAGGTGGCGCAAGATGGCCTGTTCTTCAGTGGCGGTCGGATACTCGCGAAGTGCCCATACGGAGCGATAGGTGTTGCCGCAGATAAAATAATCCGCAAAAAATTTAATCACGGACGGGGCGATCATATCGAGATATTCCTGTATGCGGACATCCTCTGACTGCGGCGACCGTGCCTTGCTTTGATGTACCATATGGTTCACTTCCTTTTTATATATTTCATTCGTTCAGAACGATCCACCGCTCTCCGTCAAAGTCCTCGAAACGTTCCGTTGTGACGTTCTGTTCAAAATATATTGCCAGCATGCGTTTGACGTCCTCACGTTCAGCTCGTTTAGAGGAGAAGCCCTGCTCCCGTAGAGTCTTTTCGATACGGTTTAAGTACGGGAACACTTCGGACTCCTTTTCGCCCTTCAGCCGGATGACCACAAGGAATTCTCTGGCCGTCGCCATCTGCACCTGTATCCGGTCAAGGTGGTTCAGGTCATGCTCCAATAGTCTGCGGACGGCAGAATTGCTCTCCTGCTCAATCCGGCTTTTCAGGAACTGCTTGTTGTCCTCGAAATTTTCCCGGCTGTTCAGGCACAGAAATTCCAGCTCCGCCATCCCTTTCAGCACGGTCATCAATGAATATATCCGGGCTGATACGCTGGTTTCCGACAGGACCGATATATTGGTAGGCTTGATGAGAAAATACACAAGCTCATCGCCTCTGTATGTCAGCAGACCATGGCCTGTGACAGCTTTTGTGTTGATAAGCTGACGGGTGTACTGCTTTTGCTTTGCCGTCTTTTTTTCTTTTCTGTTCATTGCTTGCCGTACCCCCATTCATAGGTCTGCTGCTTCGTGATAAAGAAAGCGCAGGCGTATTTAATAAAATCGAGGATACTGATATCGTCAAAGCGAATGGTCAAAAAGGCATAGAGAGCTGTGATGACAATGGGCGGCATGAATTTAAGCTGCGCCAGCGCAAACACAGAAAGCAAAAGACCGACACCGATGACGCCGATATCTCTGAGCTGCCACAGCCACAGCACTGCCTTGGATTTTAAGTTGTCGGGGTAGATGTACAAGGTTTCATTCCTCCCTTACCAATAAAGCCGCTGTGAAAACCCACACCGGTCACAGTATAAATCGCTCGTGCCATTCTCAGGATCGGCGGTTTCTTTCAGCAGATGTCCTTCAGTCTGACAGTGTTCCAGCTTTATCAGCCATTCGCGCTGGTTCTTGATGGTTTCAGAGCGTAAAGCCTCCAATGGGGGAATATCCAAGCCATGTTGTCGGTAACCGTTTTCGAGCCAAACGACATCAGCTTCGAAATCCTTTGTTTCCTTATAGGCTTCCAACCTTTCGTCGAGGGTGGGTTTTTCAAGATAACTTTCCATAGGTACCTCCTAAAAACTCTTATTCTCCTTTATCCGGATACATTTTTCGCAAAAAATAAGCGATCCCCCGGAGTACATTCTCCACGCAGGGAATCGCAACGCTGTTGCCAAGGGCTTTGTATCTTGCGCTGTCTGAGGCGCCGGGGATGTCAGTCCAGTAATCGGGGAAGCCCTGGAGCCTATCACATTCCAACGGCGTTAAGCGCCGGATGAGCTTTCCGATGCGAACGGGATGCACGTTGTTCAGCGAGTATCCTCCATCTGACTTGGACTGGAGCGTCCCGCTTAAGTCACCGTTTTCAGTACCGTTTCGGCAGTCAAGCCCGGCGACGTCCATTTCGCACACAAGATCCGTCGAGTCCTTATACTGCCGGGCACTCTGGGTGCTGACCACATCGTTTGAAACGTATTCATCGCTTCGCTGCTGGGAGAATACGCAATGGCGGTCTGAAGTGTTTAAGGTATAGCTGATATCCGGCTGAAATCCCATGCCGTTGCCGCCGTTGTGATCCTGGCGGTCAATGATGTTGCCGGCGATACAATAGGTTTCCGCATCCTGTGAAATAAGCGGTACGTTGTTGCCGCCGGTACCATACCGGGCGGACATGGTCGGCGCTACCTCCTGGGGTCCTGTATAGCGGGAGTCAATGCCGTGGTTCTCAAACAAAACCGGCTGATTATTTCCGCTGGTCCCCGCTGCCGATGTAATGGCCGGGCACAAATTTACGCAAAGTTCTGCGCCGCCTTGCTGGCTGCCCAGCACGAGAGGCGGATGACCGTCCATCTGAGCGCGAAGCGTTCCGGTGATATTGTGACTTACATTCATAATGCTCCCGCCCTGATCATTAAGACACAGGACGGATGGCACCATGTTGGAGCCGCTTTCCGAAGCTTTTAATGTCGGAGCGCATTCCTCCTGATAGCCGATTCCTCCGGCTTTTTCACCCTGGCCGGCCGAGAAGCCGGCGGATATATATGTCTGCTGCTTCATGCCAGGCTGCGCCTGAATTGCTCCGGACACACCGTGCAAATCCCGTACCTCGTCACGCTGATTGCAGGCAAAGGCGATGGGATCGCTGTCTGCTTCTAATCCGGATTGATTCCCGCCTGAATCTCCAGCGCCTGCTTCAGAACAGGCGGCAGCTCCTTGCCGCGTTTCTTCGCACGGCGCAGAATCCCCAAGCAAGCGGTCTTGCTCAAATAATATTTTGGGTGCGGTGTGCCCTCCAAAATCTGCGACAAGATAGATTCTTTTGCGTCTTTGTGGGACGGACCAGTATTGAGCGTCGTATACCCTCCAAGCAAGTGAGAATTGATCTCCCAATATGGCCCCAGCAGACTTCCATACCCCTCCCGGAGGTCGAGGTACAGATACGGTACTGTCAGCAATTCGGCAGGTTTCCTCAAGCACCGCGCGAAAGTCCTCTCCGTCTGCGGAGGAGAAAGCTCCGGGGACATTCTCCCAGACCATATATCTGGGTCTAAGTCGAACAGGATCATCTGTCCGCTTTTCTCTTGCGTCATGCTCTCTCAGCTCCTTTATGACACGAATTTGCTCCATAAACAGGCCGGAGCGCTCGCCTTGGAGCCCGGCGCGTTTTCCTGCGACCGATAAATCCTGGCATGGAGAGCCCCCGCAGACCACGTCCACGGGGGCAAGCTCGGCTCCCTTCAGTTTTGTAATGTCACCGGCATGGAGCATTTCGGGAAACCGTATTTTCGTGACTTTGATGGGATACGGCTCAATTTCGCTGGCCCACACAGGGGTGAAACCCTGCCGGACGCCTGCCAGCGGAAATCCGCCGATCCCGTCAAACAGGCTTCCGAGGGACAGCGATAAGGTCAAAGATGAAGATTCATACCACAGGAAGGCGTTTCCTCCGGCATGAATTCTCTTTCTTTAGGATTTAAGCATAATTTCTTCATATGGCTCCCTCCATGTATCTGTTCTGTTGACAGGTTCCGGATAGGTATGCCGAGCCGCTCGGCTTCTGCAATCTCACAGCTCATGCCGTGGCTGATACGCTCTCCGCATATCCACAGCTCATCACAGGAGGCCAGTACTCGCAGCCCCATTTGGGTGCCGTTCACACGCTGGGCGGGTATGTTATCATCCAGAAGCTGCGGGTATATCAGGTGGCGACAGGCGCACAGCCTTGCTCCACAGTATAAAGACATGCAGCCCTGGCAAAGTGAACATTGGCTTCAATATCCCCGGCATAGGGGGAGCAGATATATACCAGCTTCATTTCGCCGCCACCGCCTTTACTACGGTTCTCGTCATGTTGACGGCGGTCTGCGCTGTATAAACCGCACTCATCAGATTGCCTTTTGTGCTGGTGTCCAGTCCAAACGCTCCGGCGATTCTCGGCACCTCACCTGCCGACAGCATCAAGCCCAGCCCCAGCAGGGCATGCTCCCTGACCACCATGAGCCCCGCGATGAGGATGGTGGATTGCAGAAAGGCTGTCAGGCACAGGCCGACAATCTGCTTGCACCAGCCGACAAAGCCGTCAAGGTACCCGCGCGGGACAGAAAACATGTATAGACTGCCAACTGATATCTGTATCAGTAAAATGCCGCCTCTTTTGAGGTTCGCAAAAAACACCTTGATAACGGCATAGCCCATGAGGATGACTATAAAAAGCATCATGATCGGACTTGTGATAGCTCCGAAACCGAAAACGCTTCCTGCGCTTTCGAGGCTTCCAGCCGCACTCAACTCGCTGATGATATTGCTTGCGATGGTGTCTATACCGTCGCCGAATCCGGTGATCCCAGCCGTTAGGCTGCTCTGCAGGGAGATGGATAATTTATATAGCTCCACTGGGACAGTAGAAAAAAGTCCTACAGCCATAAAACCCTTGATGGCGTTCATGCCTGCATCCTTGATGCTTCCTCTGCCGTTATGGTATTCGATGCCGCATTCAAAGGCCGAGACCACCAGTCCGGTACCATAGAGCGCCCAAGCCAGATAAACAAAAAACAGGACAATTGACTGTACCCAGCTCATCTCGAACAGATCGGCGCCCATGTTGCCCATTTCGGCAAAGAAATTACCGAGAAAGCCGATTACCTGACCGTAGAACCAGTCGACAATCTGCCCCAGCACGGTTTCGGCGACGAAATCCCATATGAACATGAGAGGTCACCTCCTTTCCGTATAAAAAAATAGGGAGCCTGTCTTTTCACAAGCTCCTGAAATATTGCTGATTTACATGCCTTGCATTGTCAGACCGTTTTCACCCTGGCCGGGCTGCTCCATCTCCAGTTCCGGTTCACGGTATACGTCAAGGTAATCGTTGATAGCCTCGGATATCTGATCATAATCCGCTTTAGTCGGCTTGTAGACATACCATTCGACTTTGTCCCCATACTTCCATATATACGGGGTGACGCCATCCCTGAAGTTCGGGTTACTAACCGTTTTTTTGCCGATCAGGTCGGAGAATCGAAGCGTTACAGCGTCCACCGGACCGTCGTTACGGTTGATAATGGTTGCCTTGATTGCATCGTAATGGTCAGCCGTACCCAGCGTGACGAATTCAATTCTTACACGAAGGCTGTCGGTGAGCTTTCCGAAGAAAGCCCTGCCTACAAACCTTTTATCAGAGATAGCTGCGTCATTTCCGAACAGCTTTCGCAGTTCCTGTTCAAAGTAATTCATCTTTTCTTACCTCCTAACAAGGATATTCCAGTCAATATTTGCATAAAGACAATCAGCTTAACTGGTAATAATATACAACTTTTAAAAATTGAGTTGCATTTCATTTTAAAGCATTGTACTGTGAAAAAAGACCGGTCACAATATAACAAAGAGAGGAAAATGCAATGATTATAAACGTAGAGAACATATCCCCCAGCCGTATAGCTTACATTCGGCAAACTGGCCCTTATGGTTTGGGAAACATCCAAGCTATGGAACATTTGAAACACTGGGCCAAAACCAATGATCTGATGAACGATAAAACGGTAATTTTAGGCATTGCCCACGACAACCCACAGATCACGCCTCCCGAAAACTGTCGGTATGATGTTTGCGTACTCTTGCCTGAAGGATACCTTATAGCAAACGCTGACGTGCAGCAAGGTGACATTGCCGGAGGGAAATATGCGGTTTGTACAGTTAAGCATACAGCCGAAGCTATAAAACAGGCTTGGGCAGAAATTTTCCAAAAGCTTTCTGTAGACAACTATCTGCCTGATTCTACACGGCCGATTTTGGAACGCTATGCGGCTGCACTGATAGAACAACACCTTTGCGAAATCTGCGTTCCCATTAATTAACTATACGCTAGGAGGTGTTTGTGCTCTTCTCCTACATCCCCAGAATCTGCCAGATGTATAACGGTGCGGTCAGGGTAAACACAAGGCATGCGAACAGGATGGCGGGCGCAGCCCACTCAAACTGCCCGTGCTTCCGGTAGTCAAAGTATGCCGTACCGAGCTTGGCAAAGAAAAATACAGCAAGGATGAGGTCGATTGCAGGAAATACCACCTTGTTGACTACAGTCTTGATCTGACCGGATGCGTCGTTCCAGGTGCTTTCGATTGCTCCGGCCACGTCGCCTGTGGGCGCGGCATAGGCAGTCGTACAGAACGCAAAACCCAGCAGCAAGACCACGAGAAGAACGGGCAGGATTCGTTTCAGTTTCATGAGGATAACCACCTTTCTTTTCTTAATTTTTTACATAGAAAAAGGCCGCAAAGCTCTTGCCCTGCGGTCATGTTTCTTTTTCTGTTGTTTACGGTTTTACCGGCGCGATATGCCAGTCATCCCAAAGGCTTCCCCGGATGTTCACCGAGTCGATGAGGTTCATGGAAAGCATTCCAGCCGGAGTCCAGCAGTCGATGAGCCAGGTGTAAGGCGTATAGCTTCCGTCAGGGAACCAGATGGGAGTGAAGTGTGTCCGGCGATTATAGGTCGAGTATTTGTTGGACTTAAACTCGAATTTTGAGCCATATCCGGACTGTGTATGCTCCAGCTGCCGCCAGTATGCTTCGTACCGGAATTCGGGGAAATATGTGACGGCTGTCTGTGCATCAGTTACCGCCGGGGATTGGTTGGTGCTGACGTTTGCGGTGACGGCCTGATTGATTCCGTACCCGCTTTTCATGTTCTTGCCGTATGCGGTCGGTGCTTTAACATCCGGCACGACATTCATGGATGCCGAAAGGATGGCGCTGTAAGAGAGCCAGTCGAACTCCCACCATCCGTGATCGCACCAATAGCCGTCCTCACCTGAACCGTGCCATACCCAATAGGCACGCCACCATGGATGCCAGACGCCCCAGGATGCCGAGGCTTTCTGTTCTTTATTCGGAATGGCAGCTCTGGAATAGGAATCGTTCCGGTCATCAGCCACCGGATTGGGCGGATCATTTGTTGACAGATCCACAATCCTCGCTGTAATGGTACTCTGGCTTGCAGAGCCCCCGCCCGATACCGACACATAAATGGTCATGGTCTGCGGCGTTGCAGGAGCCTTCCAGCGAACCCATGCAAGCTGACTGTCGCCCTCCGGATAATATATGCTGCCGACATTATAGGGCTGGCCTCCGATTGTGAAGCGGACCGTGACAGGATGGTCAGGATCTGCCTGGCCGCCCCGAACAGTTACCGATGTGATGACTTCGGTGTTAACCCTGTATTCATAATCGGCTGCCGTAACCTCCGGAGGCTCCGGCTCTGCTTCGTTGAAGCGCACAATACCGAGTCCGAGGGATGAAATAATATCTGCGTCCGAAGCGGCCGTGGTCGTTGAGCCATCCCATGCCGGGTAGCCGAGATCAGGTGTTTCAAGGAACATCGCCAGCGGCAGATTCTTATGACTGAGGGACACCATCCTGCTCCGCAGGCCGCCGTTCAGCTGCTGGTCAAAAAGTGCAGCCTCGGTTGCGGTCATGGCGTACTTGATTCCCCCAAAGGTCATATATGCGATGGGTTCCAGAAGCAGGCGGTATTTACCGTTTATCAAAACGTTAAAATCCATGCCGGTAAGATTTGCAATGCTTCGGATGACCTGCTCGTCGGTGAAGTAACTTTTGATTGCGGCAATATTTCCGTTGCCGCTAGAAGTAGTGATGATTTTTGGAATCGATTGTGTTGGGTTTATATAGTAGTATGCACCTTGGACAGGTGAAAGAGACCTGCCGCTCGTATACTGCAGTTTACTTACCTTCCCAAAATGGATGATGGAGGTGGCTGGTGTCTTATTTGAAAGGTCAATTGGAGTGGTTACAACCGCATGGTCGCTTACCCGAATGACCGTAACCCTTACGCCTTCATCGCCGCCATTCCAGTAATCAGTGTTTGTGCCACTGCCCATCCCTCCGCCGCCTCCATCTATGTTACCTTCTCCAACAGCAAAGACGGGCATTGGCAACAAAGCGGACAACAGCAGCGCAATCGCAAGCATGATGCTGAGTATTTTTTTCATGAAATCCTCCTTGCAACATGAAAAGCACAGCATTTCTGCCGTGCTTTTCGCGGTTGCTTTTATTAAATTAATCAGTTCATGATGCCGATCTTATTGCCGTTTTCATACATATCATCCGCCTTGGTACCTACGTTCCCGCCACTGTTATCTACCCATCCGAATCCCGGCACCCATATCTGACCTTTTTCATTTTTATCTCCGGATTTCGGTGTAGAGGGAGTGGGGGTACTCTCCGGCTTTGTTACCTTATCATGCTCGACAGGGGTCACCGTATCGACCTTTTCTCCATCCGGGGTTTTGGACGGGTCGGTCTTTACCTCCTGCGGCGGTTTTGTGGGCTTGGTAACCTCCGCCTGTATGCTCTGCTCGGTTCCGGTTGAATCTCCGGTGCCCACAGGCGGAGCGGAAGCCTCATCCGGATTGATGGACGGTACATTCACCTCCGTCGACGGCGAAGGAATTACCTCGGCGGGGTTTACCTCATCAGATACCGTGCTTGAAGGTTGGATGGATAGTTCCTTGGGAACCTCCGGCTTAAACTGCGAGGCTATTGCTATAACAAGGGCTACGCACACCACACCGAGTCCGGCGATGGTTAGGCGTTTTTTTGTTTTGTCTGTCAGTTTCATTTAGGGTACCTCCTTTGTGCAAAAGGTTGATATGTTTTTTCAATGACACACCATACTATAAAAGTTTCCGGAAGTCTATTGCTAATCCGAAAACAGTTAAAATATCGGCATATATTTTGCCTTTACCCTGAGATTGATCACCATGGGAGGCAGTGCTTTCCCGCCAAAGGATACCGGAACCTCCAGCCTTATGGACGCATCAGCCAGCAGTCCTCTTGAATTATCGGGACTGGCAGGAGCCAATGGCATATTGTCAAGGTCAACATACAGTCCGGACAACCGGAACTCCATGTCATCCCCGGCATACTTCACATGATAGCCGCTTTCCTTCCGGAGTCCCAGCAGCTGATCAAGCCTGCCGTACATATCGCCGTAATCCAGACTTTCTTCAAAGTCGGAGGCGCTGGGCTGATAAGCTCCGCTGTAGCCTTCCCGCACACCGTGATACACATCATCGTAGTTGTCGTTTATTGTCGAAATAACAGCGGACTGTACAGCATCCCGAACACCCTGAGCGACTATCATCAGCCGGATGGACTCGGTAACACCGCAGAATACAATCACGAGCGCGAGGGTAACGGCAACGACAAGAGGAAATGACGACCCTTTTTTGCTTCTAAGTATATCATAAATTCTGCCAATTATCATTTCCAGTACACCTCGCTCTTTCCGCTGGCCTCGGCCTTCAGGGTAATTAGGAAGCTCCCAAAGCCGCCAAATATGCCGATGTCGGTCTGAACGGCAGCAGTCACGGTGAATTCCTCGTTGAGCTGGAGCCTTCCGGTTTTTGACCACGAAACATTCGGGGCAAGCCCCGTTTTCTCAGTGAGAACCTGCGCCCGCAGGGTAGTTTCGCTGCCGACACGCCCGGCAATCTCCGCCTCACGGCAGAGTTCCGTAGCGTAGGTGTCCAGCTTGTTTTTTGTCACGAATACCGGAAGCACGCTCACAGCCAGGGCTATGACCAGCATCACACATAGAACCAGCACCGCCACGTCGATATACCCCTCGCCGCGTTTGCTTTTTAACAGCTTCAGCCACTCTCTCATTATGGAGATATAGTTTGCTTCAAGCTTTTCCGAAAGCTCCTTTTCAATATTCTTCTTATCCATTTCGCATTCACACCTCCTTCTAAATCATTGTGCCGAGGGAGCTTAAAATCTCCATGACGATGATTGCCATATAAGTGAGCAGGAAGCACATCAGCATGACAAAGGAGAATATCCTGATTTTCGGCGGGATTTTCTGTGCTTGCCCTTTCAGCCGCTGAAGCTCCAATGCCTTGAAGTCATGCGACAGCATCTGAAAATACACGGCGCTGTCATCGCCGCGCAGGACGCCGATGAGTCCTCTGACCACGTCAGAGAGCATGTGCGAATTGAGCCTTGACTCGAATCTGGTGAGTGCCGCTTCATAGCTGGATGAGCGCATGTCTGCGGTCAGCACATCCAGCTCCTGGGCAAAGGCGGGACCGGCGTTTTTCTTATAGTTTTCCATCATCGCCAGCACGTCGCGGCTGGCCTTCAGGGTCTGTTCAATAGTAGAAACGAACCTCGGCAGCTCGCCCTCGATCTGCTCCCGCTTTTCCTTGAGCTGCTCGTCGGCCCTACGGGTTTCCTTAAAGTATGTCAGGACCGCGAGAATGATCAGCACCAGCGAGAGCAGCGGAAGAACCAACAGACAGGGTATCACTCCCAGCAGGATCGCTCCGGATTTTGTAATGGCATAGGCCGAATAGACCTCCGGAGTCATATTGATGCCCGAAGCTTTGAGGATGTTTGCCATGCGGCTGCGCTTGTACTCGTCCATCCGGATATGTCCTGAGAGCTTAACCGCCCCCGACATGATCCAGACCTCCAGCGTTTTAACAGCCTTTTTGTTTTTCCTTCCCGCATTCAGCATGGCCTTGGCCGTGTCCATGGTCGGCAGCTTCAGGATGTCTGCCAGAATGAAATACAGGCCTGCGGCAAGGAGTATTCCGGTAAAAAACAGTTGTGTCATCCTTTCCGTCACCTCCTGTACTCGATGGGCTTGGTCAGTCTGATGACAAAAGCCATAGAGATAAATATCGCCGCAGCGCAGACCGCGAGGATGATTTGCCCCACCGCCGTGTGCATCAGGGTGTGATACCAGTCCTTGTTGAGAAAATACATAATCGGCACATTGCCGGCCACCAGCAGAGCCATGATGATAAATTCCTTGCGGGGTTCAAACACCAGATATTCCAGCTCGGCGTTCACAATGCGCATGTCTGAGAGCTTGCTGACAATCGGAGTCAGCGTGGTCTTGAGGCTGCGGTCGTGCTGGCAGGCGGCGATGGCGTCGCACCATTCATGGAACACCTCGTTGTCTATTTTTGGCTTCATACTGTGGAGCGCTTTGTCCAGATCGGGATCGATGAGCTTCACCTGAGTCAGAAATCCAGCAAATACGCTCCGTACAGGAGGATTGAGGTATTGGACGCTTTCCTCCACTGCCGTCAGGATATCCTCGCTTCTTAAGTATGCAGTGGTGATGATGGAGAGCGCCGTCTCCAGCTCGGCGGCGATGTTCTTTTTGTAATGCGTGGCTGTCAGCCGGATGTACCAGAAGGGTATAAACATCATCCCAACCGCCATCACGGGCACAAGAAACACATTGCCAATCAGGATGGCAAGGCTGGCGCCAATTGCGAGGAACACCAGCGACGCCGCGCAGATCATGGAGAAGCGGGAGCTTCGCCCGGTGATGGCGAGGATCTCCTGAACCTCGGTAATCTCACGGCGAAGGAAGGACGGCTTTTTTCGCCGGGCGGCTTCGTTAATCTCCGACTTAATGCTTTTGTTGTTGCGGGTCAGAAACCCGAACAGCCCGTCAGTAAACTCCATCGGGGAGAGTCCGAGCAAAAGAAAAGTACCGGCGATGAAACCGGCACAGGCAATTAAGAGGATTGTCATCATCAGGCAGCACCTCCCGCCGTAAGGATTTGCTTCAGGGTATCCTGGGGCATGCCATTTTCAAGGAAACGCTTCTGAAGGCTTGACGAGATTCCCTGTACCGCGCTGTGGCAGCCGTTGATAATGAATTTCCCATCCTCCACGCGGTTCTCTGTAATCTGGAATTGGAACAGGCTGCGGAAGCTTCGCGTGCCGTCCGGCAGGATCTCGCACTCCATGATCTCCATCAGCCTTCTTTGCTTGTTCTCCAGCTGCTTGGAGAATACCACAATGGGGAATGCCTCTGTCACCAGATCCATGAGCGTGTTGTCCGCCATGTCATATTTCCTTTTGCACAGGGTGACCATACGGCGCCATGTAGCCTCGCAGCTGTTGGAGTGGATGGTGGTCAGTACCGTGTGGCCGGTTCTGGCAGACTCCTGGGCGGCATAGGCCTCCGGTCCGCGCATTTCGCCCACGCAGATGATTTCAGGGTTGAAGCGCAGAGCCATATCCAGGAGAATATCCTGATCGATGTTCTGCTTCTCGTTTTCACTCATGCGGGTCAGGGTATGGATGACGCTGTTGCACACCTTACCATCCATTTGGCGCACCAACGCCAGCTCACGGGAGCCGTTTTCAATGGTGAATATCCTTTTGCTGTTCGGTATGGTTGTAAGAAGCCATCCCGCCAGAGTGGTCTTTCCAGAGCTGGTGGCTCCCGCCGCACAGACAGAAATTCCGTATCTGAGGCACTCTGCCAGAAAATCCAGCATCGGTTCGGTAGCAGTCCCGACGCGAATGAAGTCCTCTTTTTTCATGGATTGGGGATTCACGATACGGATTGAAGCGGATACCCCCACATCCTCATCCACCAGCGGAGTTTTCAGCACGGCGATACGGATATTTTTAGAGAGATGCCCCAGAATAGCGGGGCTGGCGTTGTCCAGCACCATGCCGGACACATGAAGCATACGCCGCACCACATTTATGGCATGCTCAGGGCTGTCAAAATGTTCATCCAGCTTTTTGGTGACTCCGCTGCTGTACTGTACCTCGATGTCGTTCCAGGCATTGACGTCAATTTCCTCAATACCGGCTCCGAAGATGTATTTTGTCAGGAACGAAAACTCCGCCATCTCGGTGTACAGAGCGTCCACCAATTGCTTCTGTGACATACCCGAAACAGCGATACGGTAATCCTGAACATATTTGGTGATATACCGCTTGATCTGCGCCTTGACTTCCTCCGTGCCGCCATCGGTAATCAGTGTGGCATATTTGCCGGAGATGTACTCCTGCACCTCATGTAACACAGAGTTGAAATCCCTGGCAGCTCCATCGGATGAAAAAAACAGGCCTTGATTGCCTGTCATGGTGATGGCCTGAGGTTTCACTCCCGCAAGAGGCGGGATGTTTATATCCTTCATGCGATTCTTTCTGCTCATACGCCGAACACCTCCTTTGCGAGCCGGGCGATCTCCTTGCGGAGGCTCCGGCTGTCCTTGAGTGTCAGCTCTCCCAGCAGGTTCCCCGATAGAGCCAGATTCTCCAGCTCGTCCGAATGGGGAAGCCTGAAGGAGACATTGCCCAAGACCTGCTCGATATGCTCTCCTGCCTGATTCGATTTGATATTGGAAGCCACCTTGTACTGCTTGTCAGCGTCCCATTTTTGATCCTTCAGGAGTGGGAGCTGGCTGGAGAGGTAGCTGACAGACTTCAGGTCGCAGTTTACCAGCCGGAGAACAGAATCAGCCTCCAGCAGCGAAACCGCAGACAGGATATCGTGAGCGATGGCGCTGCCGCAGTCGATGATGATGTAGGCCGCTATGTCCCGCAGATGGTCAATCAGCTCGGCTGCAAGCTCCTGGGAGTACGGCGGGTAAGTAAACACGTTCTCACCCTTGAGCATTCCGATAATGGTCAGGTAGTCCAGCTTCCTGTGGGTGATGCAGTTCTGCTTGATGAGCAGATCCGTCACATGGGTGGCGGCAAGTATACTGCCGAGGGATCGCTCACACTCCAGATCGCCGGGCGGACAGATGCAGGGCAGCATGGGCGTGGTCATGTCGCACAGCAGCAAGACCACATTCTTCTTCTGATCCGCCAGATATTTCGCAAGACGGACGCTCACAGTGGTCTTTCCGCTGCCGGGGCTGCCCCATACCGCCAGCACCTGCACATTCTGTTCCGGTTCCTCCGGCACAGACTCAGCCTGCTTGCGGGAGAAAATACTCCCTTTCATGAAATTGAGCATCTTTACTCACCTCCGGTTTCCTGTACAGAATTTTGAGGCTCAGTTGGAACCGCTGAGGGGATCGGTGTTTCCGAAACAGCCGCTTGCGAGGTTTGTTCAGCCGTCTGCGACGCAGGCTTCGGATACAGGGCTTCAATTACCTTATCCTGCAGTTCGGAAAATTTAGCGGCGTTCTCCTTAGAGCCTCTGTAAACGAGGGACAGATGGAGCCTGCCGTCTGACTCCAGCTCTGCGAGGATTTTTGCCTGCTCCGATGAAACCAGCAGTGTGACGGTGGCTGGGAGCTGCTTTTTGTCATCAGCCTTTGCGGAGGTGTCAGCTTCGGCGGTATGTTGGTCGGTGTCGTAGCCGGTGCTGGCGGTCACGCCGATGACCTCGACGTAGGTCAGCTCCGGAGGGATTACAGTGGAGCCCTGCTTTTTATAGTCGGGCGCAATTACCGACACGATGTCGCCTGAGATCAGCTTGCCGGACAAGCCTCCGGCAAAGTTATTAATGCTGATGGAAATAGCCTGCTTGTCGCCGTTCAGGTTGTACAGATAGGCATTCTCCGACGCCGGTGTATCCGACAGCTTGGCCGTGAGGACATAGTCACCGGGGGACAGATCCGCCACTGCGTATTTACCGAGAACGGCGTCCTGTTGCCTGATTACATCCTCCGGCAGGTTGTAGCCGCCGACTTCCACGGTCTGGATCATATCCTTAGTGATGGTATCGCCTGCTTTGATGTCCTTCGCTACCCGGATGACGGTCGTTTTCTGAGACACGCTCTGATTAAAGAGAGGCGTTAGCGCAAAGCAGATGATTAAAGAAAGCACAATGCAGATAACTCCCAGCACCGTGCGGTTTTTCAGAAAGCTCATAGAGTGTTCCTCCTTAAGTTATAAAGTAGGCTGCGAGGCAGCCGAGGGAAAGAAACGGTGCGAGAGGATATGCCTTTTGAACATCCCTCCCGCGCAGCTTTTGGATTATATAATTGCCTGCATGGAATAACAGCAGGGCGGTTAAGCCGATGACCGCAGCGATCATGCTTTTGTTAAAGCCCAGCACCAGTCCTGCTGCCACCATGAGCTTGATATCCCCGCCGCCCATACCGCCTAATAAAAGGGCAACAATCAGAAAGATAATTGATGCGAAAACTCCAAGCAGCTTCAGTGGCTCAAAGGCAATAAGGCTGGTTAGGGCTATGCCGACGCAAAACCTATCGGGAATGATACCCTTGCGGATATCGGTAATTGACGCCGCCGCAAGCAGGGCGGCAAAAAAACCGCCCTGCATGAGCATCGCCAGTTGGGACAAAGCGTCCAGATCAGCCTCCATAGTTGAACATATCGATGATACGCTGCTTCAGGGTCGGCAGGATAGTTTCGCCGAACAGGGCATAAAGACCGCCGAGAAGGAGGGCACCGATGACAACTGCCATCAGGATTTTGATGGCAGTGTCCACGAAGCCTTCCCCGCGCTGGGAGCAGAGAATGACCCTAGACTTGAGGAACATTTCTGTGTTTTTGGCGATCACCCTTGTGATCATATCGTTTGCCTTGCCGATGATTTTTTTAGTGAGCTTTTTCATTGTGATTTACCTCCAAATTCATATTTTCATTGATCGGTTTTTGTTTACATACCGCCCATGCGCAAGGAGCCGCTGTGCTCCGGCACTTCTTCCAAAGCGGGCGGATCGGCTGCCACGCTTTGCTCAAGGGGTTTTTGTCTGTCCGGTTTATCTTCCCGCCTTCTTTGCTGCTTGTAGGTAAAGGCGGAGGGAATGCCTTCCAAGTCTTTGCACCGCTTGACCTTATATCTTTCCGTGTCATCTTTGTAAAGGTAATACCAATCCTCGTCAAAGCTGTATACTCCCGCCATGCCTGTAGCCATTCCGTCCCTGTAAATCAGCTGATACTTAAAAAGAGGATTGGGATCGCATACAACTCTGATCAGATCCAGTTCAAGCATCACTTCTTTCGTGTTTACCACCTCCGTATGGGCAGCAAAAAACACCGGTGATTTAGACCGGTGTTAAACTGCCCGTGGAATTTTATTCGGTTTCGTAATCCTCTGCTTCACCCACATGGAGAAAGCCCTGGGCGGCTGCTTCAATAATTCCTGAAGTCACAAGGGTCACGGGCGTATTTCCTTTACACAAAAACCCGTCACGGATTACGAAGTTTTCCGGAAGTTTCATGTCGGGAAGCCGGGAGTAAAGGGTCTGTCTGATATCCCGAGGTGTAAGGCGTTGCTCTTTGCTCATGGGCATCATCTCCGTAAATATTTTTAAGCATAGGCCATTTCCTGGATTATCCCATACGCAGGCCGGAGGTCTGCTCCGGTGCTTCAATGGGAGCCTGTGCCGCTCCCTGCTGCTGGCTCTGTGTGAGAGCCTGATGGTAGGCATCTACAACGGCGTTATTTAGCTGCTCCCGGAATTCCTTGGTCACGGGGAAGCAGATGTCCTTATATTCGCCGTTTCCCGCCTTGTAGCTGGGCATGGCGACGAACAGCCCCTTGGAGCTGTCCACAACCTTTACATTCCTTATGGCAAAGCAGTCATTGAGGTTGACGGACGCATAGGCTCTGACATTGCCCTCCGGACGGATGGAGCCGACCTTGACATCCACCTTCATAGGCATGGGCTGCTCGGCGGCGGTCTGTGCAGGTTCCAGCGTGTTGCTGGCCGCACTTTGTGTTTTACGCATTGGTGATTCCTCCTTATAAATTTTGGAAATTAAAAAAAACAGCCTTTCGGCTGCGGCTGATTGGGTTACATGCTCATCTCCGGTCCTTGGTATAACTCCTGCTCCTGCGGCTTGAAGGATATTTCCTTGAAGCCGAAGCGGTCTACATAGTGAAAGGTGCTGCCGGAATCATCGTATAATTCGACAGCATCCGACATAGAGAGACTGTGCCCCTCGTAGCCGGAGGGATGGTCGAGATTGAATTTGGCATATAGCGCCTCCAGCTCGTTGGTATCCACCTCGCCGTCGTAGACCACCCGGTAATTATCCAGATCTGGCTCGCCGAAATTCTTCAGCAACTCGTCGTATCCTATGAATTTCATCATGGGGTCAACATCGGGCCTGAGCTGCCAGACACGGCACTTCTTCAGAAGCTGTGCATTGCCTTCCGAATCGAGCTTTCCCTCCGCCAGCCGCTCGTAGGTGCCGGGCGTCCACTCCACATTGATTCCCTTGGTGTTTGAAAGATAGGACTTGAGCTCGTCGCTTTCAAACATGGGGTCTACCACGGCCTTGTCCTTGTCGAGATATCCGGCTGTGTTGCCGTAGTAGAGAATACGGTTGTTTTTAATCTGAATACCGTTCATGAAAGCCTCCTTGTATTACATTCCTCCCATTTTCTGCTCCATACCAAACTCCTGCGTGGATGGTTCCTGAGACACCCAGCCGGTCATGGATTTGATGACCATGGCTTCCTCCTGCGCTTTAGATACGCCCAGCTTCTCGTTGCTGAAATCGGCAAGCTCTCTGTTCTTCACAGGGTCGCCGGTATCCCAATCCGATTTGTAATAGCCGGTTTCACCGTGCTTGACACAGATGAGGCTGCCGTCGTTGGGCAAAACGGAGAAGCACATGTCTGGCAGCTCGCTTAGACCCTCAAGAGTGAGACCATGTTCCTCACAGAACTCGGCGAGCGTCATGCACTCTCCAAGAAAATTCAGTTTTCCCTTGAGCCGGCAATATCCTTCCTGGGGGATGGCGACCGGTTCCGGTGTAAGAACAGTCGCGGCGTGGTTCACAGCGACGAGGTTTTCAACCGTTACCGGGTTGCCGGGATCATTATCCGAGCCGCGCAAATCGTAACAGTGAAAACCCTTCGGAACAGTCGACCGCTCGATGCGGGAGTTGGTAAAGAGCGCCGGTTTGCCGAACAGCTCCACATGCTCATAGTGTTCTTCATAGGCATTTACGCTCATAGGCGATTTCTCCTTTCCTGATTTGTAAAACGGTTAGGAACAGCAGCATGATAATCATAGTGCTGTTCCCTCATCAGAGGATTGGTTACTGAAAGTAGAAGCTTACGGAGTAAGTGATATTGCTCTTGTTGTACATGCAGTTGTGGTTGGTGTAATAGTAGAACTCTAGCTGGCTGTAGATGCCGGGCGACAGACTGCGGCTGAAGGTGATGCCGTTGGTGGTTGTGCCGTAGTTCATCTGATCCCACTGTCTTGTCAGCACATTATAGCCGCGAACACGACCGTAGTCGTTGCCGCTGTGACCTGAAACAGGCGGCACCGTAAAGGTATAGTTGGTGATGGTCGCTCCTGCGATACCCTGTTCCAGAATGACCGATTCAGGGCCGGTCAGCGTCATGCCCCCGCCGCGATTGGGGTCGGCGATAAAGAACACGATAGCCGCCCAAGGCGATTCGGCGCCAGTTGAGTCAACAGCTTTCACACGCACCACATTTTTACCGAGGGGATAAGCAGTGCTTGTCTGCGCCGGACGGCCTTCCCAAATGTAGGTGATGGCGTCGCCGTCAGCATCGGAGCTGGAGGCGGTGATTGTAATCGGTACGCCGGGAGCGATGCTGTTGCCGTCAGGAGTACGGTTAATTACCGGAGTTGTGGGCGCAGAGTTGTTCACAGTGAAGGTGATTGGTGTCCAGTCGGAATACAGCCCCCATGCGTCCTTCGCTCTGACATAGACGGTGTGAGTACCCACGGAATAATAGCTGTCTGCCGTGTTGCCGGAGTATTCCAGCGTAACGGCGTCGCCGTCCGGATCGGCTGCAGATGCCGAAATGTTTACCTTCAGCTTGCCGTTTAGTGCTGTTCTTGTGACTGAGGCGCTGCCGGTGGGCTTATTCGGCGCAGTATTAGTAATGGTGATGCTCTGCGAATAAGTGAAAGCTCTGCCTGTGCTGTCGGTCGTGCTGGCAGTCAGAACATAACTGCCGGGTACGCTTATTGTAATAACGCCGCCGCTGTTTGACAGACTTCCGGAGTAACTCGCCGGGCTTCCGCCTTTGGTCAGCGACCATGTAAGGGTTCTGCCCTCCAATCCGGACACAGTCGGCAGGGATACGTTTATATTGCCGCCGATGTGGACATAGGACGGAATCGAGAACGGGAAGCTGGCAATCGGCTTGACCGTCGCCGTGTTGGATGTGAAGGTGAATTTCCTGCCGTTCACATTGGTAGTTTCGCCAATCAGCTTAACTGCAATGGTTTTGTCCGTGCTGATTGTCAGGGAGCCGCCGCCTGTACCGACAGTGCCTGTGGCATATTGGGTATAGGGCTTGGGCTGACCGCCATCCACAGAGATAAGCCAAGCAGTATCCGTTCCATCGAGCTCCGAGCCTGATGCGGTTACTGCAACAGCATCTCCGCTGTAGGTCAGCGGAGTGACACTTATGCTCATGGTCGGGATGGGGGATATTGTGAAGCCCCGGCTCTTGGTGAAGGTGCGGCCGGTGGGGTCCGTCATGGTCAGGGTCAGCTTATACTGTCCCTTTGACAGGAAGGTCAGGCTGCCGCCTGCTTTGGTGAGCGTACCGGATGTGTAAATTGAGTACGGTTCAGCACCGCCGTCATCCTTCACGACTGTCCAGTCTGCTGTGAGGTTCTCCAAATCCGTACCGCTGACGCTGACCGTTCCGGCTTCACTTTCGTACCAGACCTGTGGCATGCTGAGATTAATCGTTGGGATTGGGCAGACTGTCGTTGATGCACTATATGAGAACACTCTGCCTAGCGCGTCCGTCATGGAAGCAGTCAGGATGTAATCTCCAATCTGCGTAAAACGTATTTTCCCGCCGTAGGCATTAAGGCTGCCCTCCATAACATCAGTTAGCTCTATCGCCTCGCCGTCCTTGGTAAGTGACCATTCTACCGGCAGCACGTTGTTGTTGCCGCGGGTTCTCAGGTCGATGCTGCGGTCGGTGTGGGTCGATTCAGGAAACTCAAAGCTGATGCTCAGCACAGGCAGGACTTCAATCCTGCCTCCGTTCTCGAACAGGAATACCCGTCCGGTTTCATCGGTAATGCGGGCGATCAGCTCGTAAGTCCCGGCGTGCTTGAAGCGTATGGAGCCGCCGCTGTTGTCCAGCGTTCCGTCGACATACGTCCCAAAATCCTGGAATCCGAAGCCGTTCTCTAACAGCCACTCGACCTTCAGGCTGCCCAGCTCCGAGGTTTCCGGTATTACGTTGACGATGGTATCAGTGTGGGCAGTTTCCGGCAGAGTATATGTGATGCCGGGAACGGGATAGACCTTGACCGGCGCGGTGTAGCTATAGCTTCTGCCTGTCGGATCGGTGAAGGCTGCTTTCAGAACATACTCGCCTTTATCTATGAAGCGGATGTATCCGCCCTCGTTGGTCAGCTCGCCCTGAACCGCTTCGGCAAGGGCACCAGCTTCTCCGTTCCTGGTCAGCGACCACTGGATTGAAGCGTCGCCGAGGTTCTCAAATTTGGTTTCCACATGAACCGTTTTGTCGGTATGGGTGATTTCCGGCACATAAAAGCCGATGGAACCCACAGGATAGACCGTGACAGTATCGGTTGCTTCAAAGGTTCTGCCGATTTCGTCGGTAAGTGTCCCGGTGAGCATATATACACCCCTGTCCTTGAAGCGGATATTCCCGCCGCCGTTGGTGAGGCTGCCCTCAAGCTCATCGGTAGGCGCTGCCGCTTCACCGTTCTTCGTCAGGCTCCAGTTGATGGTTAGCCCTTCCGCTTCGGTTAGAGCTGTGGTCACATCCAGCACCGTATCAGTATGAGACACAGCGGGAAGTGAGAATGCAATGCCCGCCACAGGATAGACTTTGGTATTTTTACTATGGGTGAATACGCGACCAGTATCATCGGCAATGGACGCTGTGAGTGTATATTCGCCCTTGTTCCTGAACACATAGGTGCCGCCCTCGTTTTCAAGCTCGCCGCTCAGAATGTCAGTCGGCTGGGCAGCTTCGCCGTCCTTTGTCGCCGTCCACACAATGTCGTGGCCGTATAGCTTTTCCAACGGGAATGAAAGCGTAACCGATTTGTCCGTATGGGTGGTTTCCGGCAGGTCAAAGCTCAGGTCGATAACCGGATACACTGTTACCTGCTTGGACAGCACTGTTTCTTTTCCTCTGGTGTTCTTGGCAACGGCGGTCAGAGTATACTGTCCGTCCTCCTTGAACTGGATGGTACCGCCCTCCAAACCGAGGGTCCCGCTGACGGCGTCCGCCAGCTCTACAGGCTGCTGTGAACCATCCACGGCGGTTTTGGTCAATGTCCAGGTATAGCTTTTCATGTATTTCCATACAGGCATCACCTGAATTTCGCTGTCGGTATGAACCGTTTCGGGGAGTTCAAACCTCACCTGTGCGGGAGGATAATATGAGCCGCCGCCGGGATTGCCGGGTGCGGGCGTAGGAGTCGGAGTAGGAGTTGGGGTTGGCTGGTTTTCATCCGGATTCATCGGGGTAGGTGCCGGCTGATCTGTAGCTCCGGGAGCCGGACTCGGAGTGGTTGCATCCGGAGTCTGCGAGGGAGCGGACGGCGTTGGTTCAGTCGGCTTCGGCGTGACCTTGTCGTTCATATCCTCGGCTTCGCCCTTGGTAGCCGGATCATTGGCACGGATTTTATTATCATCCGTATCTCCGATGATTCCGTCCTCACGGCCGATGATGACATATCCCTTATCCTCATCCCTGATGTCCGGCTGGTCATCATATCCGCTGTGCCCTTGAGTGTTTTTTGCTTCCTCGTCCTTGCCCTCCGCTCTCACGAGCATCTTTAGTATCTCGGCGCGGGTGATCGGGTCGTCGGGATGGAAGCCGTCGGGATAATCGGCGGGGTCAATGATTCCGGCGTCAATGAGTGCCTCGATGTATTTTTCCGACCAGTGACCGTCAATGTCGGAAAAGCTGGGCGGGTCTTTTTCCGCATTTGAGGTATCGAGCGGAATTTCCTGCGCCAGAATTGCGGCGTACTCACCTCGTGTGATGATTTCGTCCTGCCCGACAAAGCTCTCCGGATGCAGGCGGTACGCCGTATAGATTCCGCCGCATATAAGGAGAAGGAGAGCAAGGGCAATAATAACGATGCGTTTTCCTTTCTGTTTCATGGGTTTTCTCAATCCTTTCTTTTAATTTTGACAATGAAAAAACCGGAACCCTTTATCTGATTCCGGCCTTAAGTCCATATTGCTTTCATAGCTTCAGCTCCATGCCGCCCGGCTCCTGCTGTTCCTTAAAGAAAGCTTCCAAGACCTCCGGTGAAGGATGAATAAGCTTGCCGTCAATCATCTCGAACACACAGAAGTCATCACGGTCGCAAATCATTACCCTATGCTGATAGTCCTTCTGCATTTCGATGTAGTCCTGCACCTCCTTGATGCTGCACAGCCATACGCCGGAGGTATATCGGCCGTCCGGCAAAAAACAATAGCCGCTGTACTGCGGCTCATGGCTTTTGAGATCCAGCGCAGCTGCCGGACGGATTTGCGAGAGCTGCAGCCGGGCATGATCAGACAGGATTTCCGGCTTTGCGATACCGAGAATGTCGCTTCGGTTCCAGCGAACCTGTTCACCGTCCGCAAGGGAAACGACAAAAACTGATCGGCCGCTGGGATTGGGATTGCTGCCGAAGCCTCCGGTGCAGAAGTACAGCTGATGCTTGGTGTTACGGAATTCTTCCGATAACACGGAGGGTTTGAGGACTATAACCTTACCGCTGATGGAAAAGTCATACCCGCTCTGCAGACAGTCCTCCTGAGAAAACAATACTTCCTCACTCATGGCGCTGCTCCTTTCTCTGTTCGACCAGCTCCAGCAGTCTTGCGGCGATGCCTATCTGCGTTTCCTCCGGCATGTCGCGGATGGCGGCGCGCACAAACGCTTCCACTGCTTCCGGCGACTGGTCGCCAAGCTCGATGAGATCAACCTTCTTGGCTGTGATGACCCCCTTGTTAACGCCGAGACGCACAATATCGCCATGCTCCATTTCAGCGGATGCACGGAGCGCCTTGGGAATCAGGACTCTGCCCTTGTCATCAAGGATTTTGTAAATGGGCTTTGCTTTCATACGAAATAACCTTCCTTTCTCATAACCTCCCGCACCGTATCGGGATCAATGCCAATATTAGCGAACAGATCCCGAAGCTCATCCGGCAGATTGTCCAGAATATCTGCTTCCATTATGACGATGGCGCCGTCAGTGAAAATGATATCGAGATCGCTATCCTCCGGAATGCCTGCCGCCTCCAACAGCTCACCGGGTACAAACAGATCACTTTCGTCCTCCAACTCATCCTCCAGTTCATCTTCCTCATCTTCATCTGCATTGTAAAAGACAAGGCTTCCGTTCCCGCCGAAAGCGCCGAGACTGCAGTCCTTCGGAATACCCGCAGCCTCCAGAAGCACATCCGGTATGTGCAGCTCATCCTCCGGAGCGAACACATCCTCATCATCTGGATCAATAATGATATTTGAAGGTTCAGTTGTGCTGAGGTGTATCGGGCTGGGATGGGTTTCCCCTTTCGCAACTGCAAGGGAGACGTACACCTCATCACCGGGATTGAATCCGGCCCCTCCTACGGTTTTTTCAGAAATGACAAGTCGGCCGTCCTTATCCACGCATGTACGCATTTCAATCATTTTCATAAAGTAAAACCTCCCTTAAAAAATAATTTGTTTTCCTGTTATTGCATGCCGAACAATCCGCCGAGGTCGAATAAACCCATCTGGATAGGCATATCCCGCATGCGCTCGCTGGTGTCGTAGTTGGAGATAAGCACCTCGGCATATTCGCAGCCGTTGTCATAGCGCTGCGCAAGGTTGTTGATGCGGCTGACCGCTTCGATGTTGAAGTGCTGATATAACTCACGAATGAATTCGCAGTCGTTGTAGCTGACCAGCCATTTACCCAGACAGGATGCCAAGGTATCCCGCAAACGGTAATGATCTTCTTTTCTGAATACCACTTCGTAGTGTCCCTCTGTTTGATAATATGGGGGATCGCAGTAAATGAAGGCGTTCTCACGGTCGTATTGCTTGATCAGAGCTTCGAAGTCCTTGTTCTCAATGACCGTGTTCTTGAGTCTGCGGCTTGCCTGCCAGATGAGGTCAAAGGTTTTGCGGATATCGAATGGCTGGCAGCCATAGCTGGTGCAGCCGCTTCCGTAGCTTAAACGGATGAGTTTGTAAAAGGCAGCGGCGCGTTTGACGTCATTCATTTGCGCATTTTCCAAGAGGATGAGCTTGATTTCATCAAACTGCGGTGCTGTGAGATACCGCCGGGCGATCTCTATTTCCTCCTGCAGGTACTCGTTCGTGAATTCCTCCTTCTCCAGAAATTTTTTCAGGACATTGAACTCATCCCGTCCGTTCAGCGGAAGGAAGCCCAACTCCTTAAGCAAGGCCATGGGGCGGTCACGGATGCAGCGGAACATATTAGCAAGGTCGGAGTTAAAATCGTTATATATCTCCATAGCGGAGCCGGGCTTTCGCCCGAACAACACCCAGCCGCCTCCGCCAAAGACTTCAATGTATCTGCCGAATTCCTTCGGCATCCTCTGATAAATCAGATCCCGCAGCGCCTTTTTACCGCCCACCCAGCTGATGGGGCTGTTCATCGCATCACCTCCCTCTGCTTCGGCGGCTGATCCTTTCAACCTCGGTTCTCATACAGGAGCCGTCTGGACTCCAGCAGATGAAACCGACGCCGGGATAAGGACATCCAGCACATCGGGCGGTATCTTCGGGCGAAGGCACGGCATACTTTTTAGGTGGTCCGGTTCCTTCTGCGTCGATTTTTACTTCTGTGTTTAAATCATTGTTCATAGTTCAGCCCCCTTCTCGAAAAACAAAAAAGGCGCCGCCTTTTTTGTAAAGACAGCGCCTTCCCGTTCATTTATTTAGTTGTATAGCTCACAGCAATTTGCTGTCACAAAAAGCGCCCTCCAGCTTCATAAGAAACCAAAGAGCGCTACATGTTCATCTGCATTCCCTGATCGGGGTATAGGATAGCGAAGCTTTTAGTCTGCAGATGTGTGACCGCTTCGCTTAACAAAAAATCGGGATGAGCTTTGAGCCAATCGAGATCCTCAGTCGTGGCATCCTCCGGCTCTCCTTCACCATAACAGTAAGATTTGACTGCCACCATGATATATTCTGATTCGCCGCAGTCCTCGACCAGCTCTTTGTATAGCTGGGATTTTTGAATGTCCTCCGCTTCGGGAATGCCGCTCATGAGTCCGACGTCTTGGATACCGGTGTTGGTTTCCAGACCGATGATAGAGAACACCTTGCTCATTTACATTCCTCCCATCACCGGACCGCCATATCCAATGTCAGGAGTTTTGTTTTTCATCTCCTGCTCCAGCTTTAAAGAATAGTTTTCATGATTCCAGAAGCTGACGTAGATTTCTCCGTTGGACGTTTTAATGGGGCGCTGTTCCAGGCCCTCACCGTACCCGTCACTATTTTGCCCAGACACAAAATTAATGAGCTCGGCGGTTTCTTCGCCGGAGAGCGATTCTTTTAGTCCTGCTGTCATGACTCCCCATAGCTCGCCATCGACGACTTCCACTGACGGGTACAGGCTATACACCTTTTTATTGAGAGCTTCGTCGTGGATGTATTCGGCAAGGCCACGGTCATTTTCAAAAAACCGATTCTCTTTTGCGATTGCGGCGAGGATAGAGTCCTCATACGCTACGGCCTCTTTGGAAGTGATGTCCTCCGGATTATCATCCAATCCATATTCGCCCTGGGGATAGGTGATAATCTTCAGAGGGAAAAAGATACGCATTGTTTCGTTTGCCATTTTGATTTCCTCCATTCTTTTTGCGCTGCGGCAGGCAATAAAAAAAGAGGCTATGCTTCTCAAAAAAGAAAAACATAGCCTCTCATATGCTTCTGCCTGATGGCAGCTTTATTAAATTGTGTTGGTTTAATATAAAAACAAAGGTATCAAGATTTTAATCTTAATGCCTTTGCTTTTTATATCCTTGTATTTCTGAAGCCAGTTTAACAGCCTCTAAATGCGACATCCCTTTGCTATTCACCGAAATAACATCTATTATCTCAACCTTTGTTCCCAACAAAAATTCATAATCTAGTAGATTGCCAACACTAAAACTATAATATAATTCTAAAGCATGATATAATCTTCATAGAGGGTGGAGGTGTTTATCATGCCAAAGATAAAAAACCATGTCCGACTTAGTCTTGATGAACGAAACATTTTACTTGATCTTATCAGGAAGGGCACAGCGCCAGCAAAAACCATTATGCATGCGAACGTACTGCTTGCTGCTGATGAGAACGCTGATGGCAAGACAAAAAGCGAGATAGAAATTGCCAAGCTGTTTCATGTTAACCACCAAACGGTGCATACCATTCGTAAACGATACTCCGAAAGCGGATTGGAAGCGGCACTAGGGAGGAAAAAACGGGAAACGCCACCAGTCGAACCAAAAATCACCGGAGAAGTAGAGGCCAGAATCATAGCACTAAGCTGTAGTTCTCCGCCAGCAGGACGTTCCAAGTGGTCTTTGAGATTACTGGCTGATAAAGCAGTTGAGCTCCAGTTTATTGATAGTATCTCACACGAGGCGGTTGGACGCCTTTTAAAAAAACGAACTGAAACCTCATCTACGTAAATGCTGGTGTATCCCACCTCAAAATAATGCTGCATTCGTAGCATGCATGGAAGATATCCTGGATTTATACCAACAGCCATTTGATGCATCTTATCCGGTGATTTGTATGGATGAGAAACCTCAGCAGTTATTAGATGAAACCCGTTGTCCTATTCCGATGAAATCGGGAAAGCCAAAACGCCAGGATGGAGAGTACATTCGTAATGGCACTTGCAGCATTTTCGTTTTTACAGAACCATTAGTTGGTTGGCGTCATGTTTCTGTTTGCGAACGAAGAACTCGAATAGATTGGGCAAATCAGATTCGTGAATTGCTGGAAGTATATTATCCACATACACCCAAAATCCGATTGGTTATGGACAACTTGAACACGCACTCAATCGCCTCACTATATGAAGCATTTACGCCGGAAATAGCCCGAAAACTGGCGATGCGACTGGAAATACATTACACCCCCAAGCATGGCAGTTGGTTGAACATAGCCGAGATTGAACTCAGTGCCATGACCCGTCAATGTTTGGATCGTAGAATTCCATCAATCGCTTCCCTTCGCGAGGAATTAACAGAATGGGAAACTGCAAGAAACAAACATCAAAAAGGTGTAGACTGGCAATTTACTACGGATACAGCGAGAATCAAGCTAAAGCGACTTTATCCGCAGTTTAAGAGTTGACACTGTACTAGTACCATACTTTTAAACACTTTATTAGCCCCATCATTTAGCACTTTATATGACTTATGCAAATCTACTGAAAATTCTAATGTACAAGTTTCGTAATTTATAATCTTGATTGGGTTATATTCAACAGGTAACAACTGCTTTTCATTAACCATTTTTGCCTCAGCTGTTATTAACGATTCTGGCTCATGATTTTGAAAATTTCTAGCTCTATTCAAACCAACCAATATTTCAATGATGTCATCTTCAATCTCTCTCATTTCAAAAGGCAAAGTTTTTTTCTTCTTTTTCTTCTGAATTAAATTTCTAAATTTATAATATGAGAGCGAACTGCCCTGTAAGTCACCAAGCGTATTTAATAAGTGGGTTTCAATATGTCCTTGCAAAGCCAAAAAATCACTATAATCTTCGTATGGCACGTCTATTGCTGCTGTTCGCTTTAATATGTTCTTTCGCTGGACATCTTCTATATAAGCACTCAGTTCATTTAAATATCTATCTTGTCGCTTTAATAGTTTATAGCTTCTACAAATGAGCTGATATAGATAATAAACAAAGTCCTCTTTATTATTTAATTGATATGTCTTTAGCTTTCTTTTTTCTTCTTTTAGGGATGTCCATCTGATCACCTCATCACTAAATCTAAATACTGTAAATATATTACTAGCCCTGTTATTTTCTAAAACACCGAATGTCATCTATAAAACGCCTCAAAAAATAGGGTCAAAAAATGCACTTTTTCGGCCCGATTTTAGTCCATTTTTTGCACAAAAACCACTACATATAGTGGTTGACCTGCCTCATTTGCCCTTAGAACCACTATTCGTCATCATTATTATACTCTCAACGTGCCCCGTCTGAGGAAACATATCAACCGGCTGAACTTCCTTCGTCTCATACCCATGCTCTGTCAAATATTTCAAATCCCGAGCCAGGGTCCCGGGATTGCAGGAAACGTAAACCACCCTTCGGGGCTTTACTTCTGCAATTGCCTCCAAGGTTTCCGGTGCGCAGCCCTTGCGGGGTGGGTCAACAATGATTACATCAGCTTTCCCCCCTGCACTGACCCATCGAGGCAGCCATTCCTCGACCTTTCCTACAATAAATTCTGCGTTAGTAATAGTATTTAACTCTGCATTTTTCCGGGCATCATCAATAGCCTCTTTCACAACCTCTATCCCAATAACGTGTTTAGCCTGGGAGGCAATAAATAAGGCTATGCTCCCAATGCCGCAATAGGCATCAAGCACTGTTTCTTCCCCGCTAAGTCCTGCAAATTCAATGGCTTTATTATATAAAACTTCTGTTTGACAGTTATTTATCTGGAAAAATGACTGGGGGGAAATTTTAAACTTCAGTTCTCCAATATTGTCCATGATAAATTCTTGACCCTTACGTATGATAAACTTATCTCCAAGAATTACCGATTGTTGTGTTTTATTAACATTCTGGTAGATGGACACTACCTGGGGGAAAACGGCAGTCAGGCTATCTGCTGTACTAGCTAATTGCCAATCCTCGGTGCTGGTTATAAAGATGACCATTAATTCACCAGTTGCCTTGCTTTCCCTGACCATAATGTTCCTTATTCCTTCTTGACCCCTTTCCCTGTCGTAAAGCTTAATATCCTCTATTGTCAAGGTTTCCTCTAAATATCTCACCAGCTTATTAATAACTGTGCTAAATAAAAGGCTATCCTTAGCAGGGACAAAATCATGGGTTCCAGGCTCATAAAAACCCAGGGCAATCTGACCTTGATTCTTCTCAAGTTGAAAATGCCCCTTATTTCTGTAACGCCAAGGGTAATCCATTCCTAAGACTGGCTGTACTTGTGTTTTTATTCCTCCCAACTTAATGAGTGCATCTTCAACCTGACGTTGTTTCAACTGCAGTTGCAGAGCATAATCAATATGCTGCAACTGGCAGCCACCGCACTTGTCAGCAAAGGCACAAGGCGGCTCTACTCTTTTTGCTGAAGG
This sequence comes from Bacillota bacterium, assembly GCA_049323895.1. GTDB lineage: Bacteria > Bacillota > Peptococcia > Peptococcales > BICA1-8 > JBMOKT01. Next base: position 118,502 of record JBMOKT010000021.1, read on the forward strand.
GCTGTGCACTTTTATTAAATTTCCCCGGGCAAAGTTCTTTTTAACCTCTGTAATAACCACTTCCACTTTTTCCTGGGGAATTGTCCCTGGAACAAAAACTGCAAAATTATTAACCTTGCCAATTCCTTCACCCAGGTGGGAAAGACCACTTATTTCAACCATATATTTTTGTCCAAATTTTACCGGTTTTTCTTTCAACCTATACCCTCCCATTCCAATTAACATACACTCTTATAGCATAGTTGCCTTTATCATACCTTTGCCTTAGCCATATCCATAGTGTATACAACAAGGTGGTGTTGCCAAACCTAATAGTACTCCAACTTCTTAATAAGGTGATGCCTTTGAGTAATATTGTTGATTTTGCATCAAACATTAAAGAATTGCTCTCCCAAACTTTTAACTTTAATAAGGAAACAAAATATTTAGACTTGGCAGAGGTAACTACCTTAGATAAAGAACTCCTTTTAAAACTAGACAAAATTTCGCCTGAGCAACATCCAGTAGCCGAGGCAAAGTTTCTTATAATAAAAACCATGAAGGACTGTAATCTCACCCAGACTAAGATTGGCATAAACGAGTTGTTAAAAGCCTTCTTAAAGACCATTGAAAAGGATAATGAAAAAATATGTACCGAGACATTTACAGAATGCATCTTTGAGATATACCTTTACAGCCTCCAGAAGGATTATCCCTTTACTGACTTGGTATGGAGTTATTTAAGCAATTGTTTTCATGTCGTGTCCCAATTTTTGGTAGAGGAAGGTTATGTAGCAGGCTGTGAAATATTCTTGCAGCACATAGCTGCCATGGGGAAAACAGCCGCCCAAAAAGGGCTTCATACCAGTAGTATCCAGCATTTTCTTCATACCTTGGAAATGCGGGCACAGGAACTGGAATTGCCTGAATTGGCCGCTGTTGCTAAAAACCATCGTTTTAATCTGGAAATTTTCTAAGGAGGTAAAAATGTTTAATGCAAACCTCTATCCCTTTATTATAACCAGCATGATCGGAGGGCTGCTGACCCTGTTGGGTTCAGTCGGTATTTTTATTTCCATTATCATACAACGTAAGGTGGAAAGGCTGCAAGCAATACTAGAGGAGTTTATCGATCTTTCCTACCAAAGTGACTTGAATTTAAGCGGAAGAATGTTCAACCTTATTGAAAAATATCAAATGCACTATATACTCCCCAATAATCCCCGTAAGATAATTATTGAGTATATGAATATCACTATCGGCTTAGTTATACTCCTCTGGTTAAGCTTATATATCCTGGGCTACCAGTCACCTTTTACCTGGCTTTGCCTTGTATATCTACTGCCCTTAATTGCTTTAACCATAACAATGGTTTGGTTTCGCAATCTCTTTCAGTATCTAATCAATATAGATGAAACCCCTCTTTTGGGAGCCATAATACCGGCGCCCAAGAGACTGCGGAGCATTTCTTACCTTTCCAATTTTGTTAATGTCTCTGTAAAATCTGTTTTAAAACAGGCTCGTTTAAGCCTTCTTCTAAAAAGATGTAATATAGAAGATGAGCAGAGTCCATGGATGATTGTGCTAAAAGAAGAGTTATCTTTTGATGACTTCTTTTACTTCCTGATTATCTTTGATGATAAAGACCCTATTTTCTTATCCTTTGGAGAGATTATGTTTGAATTTCCTTGTGATGGTATCACGGGTAAGCCCTCACCCGTCAAAAAAAATGTAAACATGCCTTTGGGTGACCTTAATATTACCCATGAACCTGAAGAGCTTAGCGCAAATATGCTGATTTTTACAAAGGGAGAAAAACACCCCATCAACTACCAATACAAACTAAAAAAAGGCGGAACATATTACGCTCCCGCCGATAACCCTGAAGTAACAATTGACCACCAGATTGTCTATAGTGTGGAAAACAACATTATTTCCATTATAAAAAATGAAAGTCCTTTACCCTTTATTAACCAATATGCTTCCCTTTTTAAATTTAATGCCACCCGGCTTTATTTGCCTAGAATAACAGAAGGCAAGGATAAAAAAGAGAACCTTAAAACATGTCACGAGTTGGTGTTTATTGACTGAATGGCACTACCTTTAATTAAATATTCATAGGGAGGTAATTTTTCTTGGTTTAGGATATTAAGAAGTGTTTCATCATCAATTTCCCGGTGATTAAAAACAATAAGCTGGGCCTCATAATCCTTCTCAATTTTCCCCTGCCTAATTTCTAACAAGTCGCTTCTCCAGCCTGTTAACCGGTAATAGGCTGAAGCAAGATTATTTACGGCAGGCTCGTCTAGTCTGGGCGTAATCACTGCCATAGCTGATGGATCTGCCCCCAAGACCTCCTGGGTAAAAATATTGTTAAGTAATAAACCTTTTACACTTTTGCCAATCCATTCACCATTGGCAGCCTTTTTTACAATAATCCTATGGGAAGGGTACTTTAATAAGGCTGAAGCTAAATCCCGCTCTATCCAATCCAGTTTTTCCGGCCACTCAACCTTTTGAGGGGCAATGGTATAACCCTCGGCATTGAAAATCACTGCACCTTCAGACACAAGGTTCTTACCGATAGCAGCTATAGCATCCCCTCGAATACCAATTTCCGCCTTATATATCTCCCCACCTGTCCCATCAATGATACGACCATTTTTAATAATAAGGTCATAGGGTTTGTGGGCACGGAACAAATCTCCAGCGGAGGTATGCTTGTATACTTCCAGGCTGAAGAAAACCAGGAAAAAACTTACTATTAATGTACTAAGCCCTATTCCTATCAATTTAATAGCTTTCATAACTTTCCCTCATCTAAGTCATTGCCGATGGGATAAGAAAAATCAGCATAGTCATAATACCATTCCAGACAGAGTGGGCAACAATGGAAGTATATATAGAACCGGATTTTTCATAGAGCCAATTCAGCCAGATGCCCCCAAAGGCTAAGGGTATCATCCGCACCAAATCAAAATGTAAACCGCCAAAAATTAAAGAAGTAACAACCATTCCCCGCAAGATACCAATCTTACTCCTTAATGAAGGGTATAAGAAACCCCGAAAAAAAAGTTCTTCACTGATGGGTGCAAAAATTGAGGCTACAATAAAAGGTATAACCATCTCCCAGTTTGTTTGTGCCGACATGATAATTTCCGCAATAGGCTGGGGTTTAACCTCAATAGGAGAAACCCAATTGATTATTATACCCATTATTACCACGGCAAAAAAAAGAATTATTCCGTTTATAAAACCAATTTTTAACCAGTGTCCAAATCTTGTTTTTACCAGTCCCAGGTATTTAAAACTAATTTTATACTTAAAAAAAACATAGTATCCAATGAATAATAAAAATAAGGCTGTTTGAATAAAACTGCTTACCAAAAGCACATTCAAATCACTAACTCCACCAGGAAATCTCCCTGCTGCAGAAATAACCCATTGATGGCCGAAGATTTTAAAGGCAAAGGCAAGCACATTTATCATAATCAAAATAATAATCCCGTCGGCGACTTTCCAGGGAGGATTAGAAGGTGGTAAAGTCTTCTGCATTTTCTACCTCCAATATATTACTAATTCATAACCAGTATAACAGAATCATTACTCAAACTAAATGTTTAAGGTTTTATTTGTTGAACATACTAATAAAAAACGCCTGCGGCGTTCAGTGGTTAGTGCTAGCAAACTACATAAAAGGAATTTATACTTTCCCATTCGTTATAAAAAAGGCTGACGTTAACTGAAATTGTTCATTCTCAACTTTCAATTTTCAATTCTCCATTATTCTAACTGTTGTACTACATCAAGGAGGCGTAAAAAATGTGGGCATGGTATTTTGTTATACTTGTTTTATTATTAATGTTCGTTGTGCAGTTTATTAGTTCCCGCAGGAAGGAACCAATGCCAGGCTTAAAGAAAATTCTTCCCTTATTTAACCAGGAAGCCGGTGAAGAGGTAACACCTGAGCATTATAAAAACAAAAACCAGGTTTTCATAGAAAGAATAACAGGTAAGCCGCTTCCCTTTTTCGAAACAACCCTGGATCTCCATCAGATTGAACCTCACAGGTTAAATGCCCAGTGGTCTGTCGGGGAAAATTTCAAAAAGGAGCTGACAGAAAAATATGGCGGAGAATTTTGGCATAACGCCCGCCCGATATTAAGAATTCACCATACAAATGCCGTTCCAACCCCATATCATCGGGATATAAAAATCAACCTGGAAGATGGGAGCAAAGAGATTGTCGTAAATTCACCGGGAGAAACTATCAATGGAGAAATTGGTCTTATCACCGAGACTGGCTCATTTATAGCCTTAATCCACTCCAATGATGTAACCATTCCCAAGCAATCATAATTGATTGACCAGCATTACTAAAAAACCGGAAATAATGGTTACTAAGAGACCCAGATTACGGTTCCATTTCCAACCTATCTTAAAGGAGTTTTCCTGCAGGAGACCGCCCATTAATATGTTATACGGCACAAAAGGCGATACAATGATGCATACCGTCCATGCAGCAAGCAAAGTTAGCGAAAAAGAAACCGTTGTCAAACCAATGCTAAAGGGGTCAATAGTTAAGGATAAGGCGGTAATTGTTATTACCTGGTGGAAGCCTATACTTGATAAAAGCAGTGTAATTATAATTATGAATTCAACCAAGAAAAAAATTGAATATCCTGAGATTATCGTTAAAAACTTCTGTAATAAATACTGCAGCGGTGTATTTGCCAAAATAACCCCTAAAAATCCTACACTAAGGAAAAAAAGGACTTCTTTTGTAAACTGCAGTATGTTTTCGGAATAATTCCTTATATGTGTTAGAAAAGCTTTAGATTCCTTTATTAATATTGACCAAAAGGTTGCATAAACAACAGATGTCAAGCTCACCACCAGCATCATATTGCTTAAGGGAATTAATTGCTCTGCCGCTAAGACCGCAACTATTAAACCGAAAAGAATAAAAAATAATATTTTTACTTTAGTAGATTGTACAGGGGAATTTGTACAATCTATTTTTGCTTCTGCAATAGAAAGCAATATTTCCTCCTGCAGTTCTGGATCCCTTGCAAACATAATATTACCGGCTGCTAAAACAATAATCCCCAAGGTAAAACCATAAATAAAATATTCGCTGAAGGAAACATCGGTATAATAAAGTATTAAATTTGCTGAACCAAAATATGGTGACCAAGGGACACAGGCAGCGAAGCCAGCGGTAAAAACCTTTGATAAAAATTTATGAGGCAGCTTCATTTCCCGGATTAAATCGTAGGAAACCCTAATTCCACCAAGATTGGTAAAAGAACTAAAAACAAAAATAAACAAACTTAAAAAAGGAAAGAAAATATTCTTTTTACCTGCGTACCTGCCGATAAAACCATTTAGGGAGGAAAGATACCCTCCAATCTTAAGGGGGATGGATAAGACAGGAACAAGAATTAATAAAATTCCTAAAGGCAGATTTTTAGTTATTCCATTAAACCAGGTTTGTGCACCCATCTGATAATAAAAGAGAAAAAAATGTCCTACTACAAGGGAACCTATACTAAAATAAAGTGAAGGACCCCTTGCCAATAAGAGGGACGTAATTAAAAAAACTACCAAAAAAATGCCCTCAATATAATCCAGTACCGGTAGACTTATTACTTCCTTGCTAAAAACCAGAGCTGTTAAAGCTAAAATGCTGAAAATGCAAACCCTTTCAACTACCCTTTTAGCAAACATGATTATACTCCATTCTCTAGAACATTGAATTGACAAATGTTATATATATTCCTGAAAATAGGATAGCAACTGCACCAAATGTTAAATTCCATTTCAAAGACACAATAAAGGAAGGTTCCTTGGTCAAGCCTCCCGTAATTATATTAAATGGTGCAAAAGGTGAAAGCACCATTGATAAACCGTAAGCGGCTATCAGAGTGAGGGAATAACTGATATCAGTCATTCCCAACATTGAGGCCTTAATAGTTAATCCTAAAGTAGTAATTGTAATTATATGGTGAATACCTACTATGGAAAGCAGGGCAATTACAATAAGGATAAACTCAACTAAAATAAAGGTGGAATAATCCGAAACCCCACGAAAAATATTTTCAATAATCTTCTGCAATGGTGTATTAGCCAATACAACACCAAAAAAACCTACACTTATAAAAAAAACCAGTTCATTTTTTACTTCTATCATTCCCTGGTAATATCCCTTTAACTGCCTGGCAAAGAGCCTAAATTCTTTTAGAAATAAGGACCAGACAGCCGCATAAACCACTGCTAAAAAACTTACCAAAAACATCATGCTGGAAAAATTAAAAAACTTTTCACCTATTACTACTACAGCAAATAAGGCTATTAAATTAAAGAAAAGCTGCAGAATCTTCCGGTTATGGTACTTACTAAAAGGCACTTTTTTAATGCTTTCCTGGACCTCTAACTGTAAAGTTTTATCAGTAAAAAAAATTAAATTGCCCAGTAATATATACAGTATACCTAGCATAAATCCAAAAATAAAGAATCTGCTGAAATCAACTCCTGTGTAGTAAAGAACTAAATTTACTGAGGCAAAATAAGGAGACCAGGTTATAACACTGGCAAAGCCAACACAATATGCCCTGCCTAAAAACCTGGGAGGAAATTTAACATCCTCCAATAAGGTATGCACAATTCTTATTGCCCCTAAATTGGTTATGGAAGATAAACCATAAACTGCACTGCTAAGGGCAGAAAATAAAATTCCTGTTTTATTAATAAAATTTCCTACAAATCCGCTTACCGCTTGTAGATACCCCCCTAACCTCAAGGGTATTGACAGAATAGGAACCATAACAAAAATAATTGCTAAGGGAAGATTTTTGGTAATCCCCTCCAGCCATATCTGGTATCCCATTTGATATTTGAAAAGCAGGATATGACCTAGGGTTAAGGTGGTAAGACTCATATAAAAAGGTATCCCTTTAGCCAATACTAAACAGGTTGAAATTACAACTACTAATAAAAAAACCTCTAAACTTCCCAATATCTTAATGTTTGTAAATTCTTTCAAAAAAATAGTAAGTACTAAACCTGCAATACTGATTCTGCATAATTGTTCCAGATATCTTAACATTTCAAGTGCACCTTTCGAGGATTATTGATATAACATTATTTATTATAGTCCTCTTGCTTTCATAAGTAAACGCCCGTAATAAATGCTGTGATTTCAGCGGTATTGTTTGTAAGCAATTGCCCGGCACTTAGTGCCGGGCATCATTTTATAGCTGCTCAAGTTTTTCCTTTAATAATTTATTAACAAGCCCCGGATTAGCCTGACCTTTAGTTTCTTTCATAACTTGTCCTACCAAAAAGCCTATAGCCTTATCCTTGCCTGCTTTAAAGTCCTCTACTGATTTAGGGTTATTAGCTATCACCTGTTCAATTATACCGCTTATTTGCCCCTCATCGGATATTTGCACCAGACCCTTTTCTTTTACTATTGCTTCTGGGTCTTTTCCTGTGTTAAACATTTCTTCAAAGACCTGCTTTGCCATTTTCCCGCTGATGGCGCCTTTTTCAATCATCTGCAGCATTTTGGCCAGCGCCTCAGGCTCCAGCTTCGTCTGGGATATTTCCATACCCTCAGCATTTAAGAGCTTTAATAATTCTACCATTATCCAGTTGCTGACAGTCTTATAATCGGAGTACATGGCAACGGTTCTATCATAGAAATCAGCCAATGCTTTAGAACTGGTAATTACACCGGCATCATATTCAGGCAGACCATGCTGGGCTATTAACCTTTGTTTCTTAGCCACCGGCAGTTCGGGAAGATTGTCATTTAGTTCATGTACCCATTCTCTGCTGATAACCAGAGGTGTTAAGTCAGGATCCGGGAAGTACCGGTAATCATGAGCCTCCTCTTTGCTTCGCAAAGAAAGGGTTACCCCTTTATTTTCATCCCAGGTACGGGTTTCCTGAATAATTTTTTCTCCCTCTTCCACCGCTTTTATTTGTCGGGCAATCTCATACTCGATAGCTCTGTGAACCGAGCGGAAGGAGTTTAGGTTTTTAACCTCGGCTTTTGTGCCGAATTCTTTGCTCCCCACCGGTCTGATAGAGACATTGGCATCACAGCGCAAGGACCCCTGTTCCATTTTTACATCGGAAACCTCAATGTATTCTAAAATAGCCTTGAGGAGTTCCAAGTATGCTTTTGCTTCTTCTGCCGACCTAATGTCAGGTTCGGAAACAATTTCTATGAGGGGCACCCCTGTCCTGTTGTAATCCACCAGAGAAGAATTGGAAGAAGAGATTGTCAGACCCTGGTGAACAAGTTTTCCCGCATCCTCCTCCATATGAATGCGGGTAATGCCAATTCTTTTAGTCTCACCCTGCACATTAATATCTAAATATCCATGCTCAGCAATGGGCAGGTCATACTGGGAAATTTGGTATGCCTTAGGCAGATCCGGATAAAAATAATTCTTTCTATCAAACTTGCTAAACTCAGCAATGTTGCAGTTAGTTGCTAAACCCGCTTTAACAGCATATTCCAAGACTTTTTTATTAAGTACAGGAAGTACACCGGGTAAACCTAAGCAGATGGGGCAGGCATGGGTATTGGGCTCCCCCCCGAATTCAGTAGGACAGCCGCAAAAGATTTTGGTTTTTGTTTTTAACTCAACATGGACCTCTAAACCAATTACCGCTTCATATTGTCCCATTTAGCTCACCCCTTCCAGACCTGGTCTAATTCTTGTTTGGTCAGTATTTTGTTCCAAGGTATAACCTACCTTGAGCAGTGTACCTTCCCCAAAGGCCTTGCCTATTAACTGCAGACCAACGGGTTTCCCTTTAGAAACCCCAAAAGGGATGGATAAGGCAGGAATCCCCGCCAGGTTAATGGGTATAGTACATACATCCTGTTTATACATTGCTAATGGATCTGATTTAGCTCCAAATTCAAAGGCCGTGCTGGGAGCTGTAGGTGTCAAAAGACAGTCAAATTTTTCAAAGGCCCGGTCAAAATCCTGTTTAATTAAGTTGCGTACCTTCAGAGCTTTCAAATAATAAGCGTCATAATATCCGGAGCTCAGGGCATATGTACCCAACATGATTCTCCGTTTTACTTCCTCTCCAAAACCTTGTTTACGGGTTTTACTGAACATGGAAATAACATCCTGTGCATCCTCCGCCCTTAGCCCGTAACGAACCCCGTCATATCGGGCTAAGTTGGAACTGCACTCAGCAGGAGCAATGATATAATAAGCAGGCATGGCATATTCTGTATGGGGCAAAGAGCATTCCTCAACTATGGCTCCTAATTCCTCCAGCTTGTTAACGGCCTCTTTTATTTTAGCCTCTACATCGGAGTCAATACCTTCACCAAAATACTCCTTAGGAATACCTATACGCATACCCTTAATATCGTCTACCAAAAAACCGGTATAATCGGGATAATCAACATTGGCAGAAGTTGAGTCAAAGGGGTCATGCCCCGCTATAGCATTTAACACAAGGGCACAGTCAGTTATGTCTTTAGTGAAAGGACCTATCTGGTCTAAGGATGAAGCATAAGCAATCAATCCATATCTGGAAACAGCACCATAGGTAGGTTTAAGACCCACTACCCCGCAATACGAGGCAGGCTGCCTAATTGAGCCTCCTGTATCAGAGCCCAGGGTAAATACCGCCTCATCAGCAGCTACGGCAGCAGCTGAGCCTCCACTGGAGCCACCTGGAACACTATTAAGGTCCCAAGGATTGCGGGTGCTGAAGAACCCTGAATTTTCCGTGGAGGAACCCATGGCAAATTCGTCCATATTTGTTTTGCCCAGCAAGATACTACCTGCACCCAACAGTTTTTCATATACTGTTGAATTATAGGGCGGGGTAAAGTTATAGAGAATTTTGGAAGAACAGGTAGTTTTAATACCTTCGGTACACATGTTGTCCTTTAAAGCCATGGGAATGCCTGCTAAGGGACCCAGCTGGACCCCTGCACTTATCTTTTTATCTATTTCTCGGGCACCCTTTATTGCCTCTTCCTTAGTTAAGGTCATAAAAGCTTTAACCTTTTCTTCAACGGCATCAATTCTTTGTATGGTCTGCCTTGTAATTTCTTCCGAACTGACTTCTTTTCTATATAATAAATCCTGTAGCTCATGGATAGTTAGACTAAACAATTCCACCGCTTTCCCTCCTTTATACAATTTTAGGGACTTTAAACATACCTTCGTCCTCTTCCGGGGCATTTTGCAGTACTTTATCCTTAGGAAGGGTTGAGCGCAGCTCATCCTCCCGCAGCACATTATGTATGGGCAGTACATGGGCTAAAGGCTCTACTTGGCTGGTATCAACTTTATTCAAAACTTCCATGTAATCTAGAATCTTATTCAGTTGCTGTAAATGCTCCTCTTTTTCCTCTGCAGTCAACTCCAGGCGGGATAAGAGGGCAACATGCTCTACGTCTTTGATACTGATTTTCATATTCTCACATCCTTTGTCTAATTTGGGGTAACATTTATGGTATAGTGGCTAGTAGTTAGTGGCTAGTGACTAGACTAGTTTGATAGTGCCCATTCGCTCACGGATAACGGTAATACGTATTTATTCACCCAAAAGTTCAAAAAACTCTTCCTCATTGAGAATCGTAACTCCCAGTTCTTGTGCCTTTTCATATTTAGAGCCGGGGTCGGCACCAACTACTACATAATCTGTCTTCTTGCTGACACTGGAGGAAACCTTGCCCCCCATAGCTTCGATTTTTTCCTGAGCTTCTTTTCTTCCCAAACCTTCCAGGGTTCCCGTTATTACAAATGTTTTGCCGCCCAGCTTATCAGACAATTTGGCAGCCTCTGCCATTTCCATATTAACTCCAGCATTTTTCAGCCTCTGTATGAATTCAAGGTTTTTCTCCGCCTGGAAAAAGGCTGTAATGCTTTCTGCCATCTTAGGCCCTATTTCCGGTATTGCCGTAAGTTCTTCCCAGGAAGCCTTGCTCAATCTATCCATAGACTTAAATTCCTGCGCCAAAATTTTACCTGCCCGCTGTCCAACCAACCTGATGCCTAAGGCAAAAATTAACTGGTCTAAACCCCTCTTTTTACTTTCCTCAATAGCATCCAGCAGATTTTGTGCCGATTTAGGACCCATTCTTTCCAGGTTTACTATATCCTCATATTTTAAGTAATAAAGGTCTGCTGCATCCTTAATTAAACCGTGTTCAAAAAACTGGGTAATGATTGCTTCACCTAGACCGTCAATATTCATTGCATTACGGGAAACGAAGTGAATGATACCTTCCCTTACAATAGCAGGACAGCTTATATCTATACAACGGGAAGCTGCTTCACCTTCTAGTCGTACAATCTTAGACTTGCATTCCGGACAGTATTCAGGCATTTTAAAGGGTTTTTCTCCACCTGTTCTTTTTTCCGTAACAACTCTTACCACTTCAGGTATTATCTCCCCCGCCTTTTGAACTACAACATAATCTCCGATTTTTATATCCTTCTCTTTAATGTAGTCCTCATTATGCAGGGTAGCTCTGCTCACTGTCGTCCCTGCCAGCCTGATTGGCTCTAAAACTGCCGTAGGCGTAACAGCACCGGTACGACCAACCCTGACAAAGATATCTAAGAGTTTGGTAACACCTTGCTCGGCAGGAAATTTATAGGCTATTGCCCAGCGGGGGCTCTTGGAGGTATAGCCCAACTGCTCCTGTTGTTCAATATTATTAACCTTTATCACCATGCCGTCAATCTCAAAGGGCAAATCATGCCTCTTATCGGCCCATTGGGCGCAGTATTCCGCTGCTTCATTTATGTCTGCAGTAACTAAAGGTTCAGTAGTACTAAAACCCTGCTCCTTCAATAGTGCCAATGCTTCACTATGCTTCTTTATATCTATTCCTTCTCCATACAATATTCCATAGACAATAACCCGCAAATCCCTTTCTGCCGCAACCTTAGGGTCCAACTGCCGTATAGAACCGGCGGCAGCATTACGGGGATTGGCAAACAATACCTCTCCCCTTGCCTCCCGTTGGGCATTTAATTTAGCAAAGGAATCCTTGGGCATGTAGGCCTCTCCCCTTACATCCAAGGAAGGCAAGGCACTCCTCAGCCTCAGTGGTACATTGCCAATGGTTTTTAGGTTCTGGGTTACATCCTCACCATTTTCAGCATCACCCCGGGTTGCACCCACCTGCAATATGCCGTTTTCGTAGTAAAGGGCCACGGAGAGCCCGTCAATCTTAGGTTCTACAACATATTCCACATCAGTCGTTCCCAAGCCGTTAACCACCCTGCGGTGAAAATCAAGAAGCTCCTCACGGCCAAAGGCATTGCCCAGACTCAAAAGTGGAGTACGGTGGGAGTGGTTTTTAAACCCCTCTAGGGGTCTCCCCCCTACCCTTTGGGAAGGGGAATCAGGGGTAGTTAGCTGGGGAAATTGATTTTCCAGTTCTATCAGTTCCTGCATCAGCTTATCATATTGGGCATCGGAAATTAGAGGATTATCCAGTACATGGTACTGGTAGTCATGACTCTCTATCTCTTCTCTTAATTCGCCGATTTTTTTCTTGGCTTCTTCTATGGATAGCATTCTATATACCCCCTGTTTGTTGCTAACGGGTTAAATTTTCGGGTCAAGTGGCTAGTTGTTAGTGGTCAGTAATTTAGTGACTGGTGACTGGTATTAGTGTGATAGTTGGATAGTGTGATAGTAAAAGTACGTGCGCACATGAATGTCTAGCTTTTCTAACGTCTGTAGCACTATCGCACAGACATTCCGTATGACAAATAAGCTTAGGCACGGAAAAATCAGTAATTTCCTAAAAGCAAGCACTCTTCAACTCTTTCACTGTTCCACTTAGTTTTCTCGCCCACTGACATTCAGTATCATCTTCCACAAACATAAGTACGAATAGAACAGCAGATTACCTCAGTCGGAAATCAAAGTTCTAGATGCTGCTTTTCAACACCCGACTTTTATGATGGGGGCGTATTTGGCAATTAACTTCTTAATCCCCTGGTCAGGGAAGGCTACGCTTACCTCCGCGTCATCACCTTCACCCTTGACAGCTACTACTATCCCCTGCCCCCATTTGCTGTGCTCAACTTTATCACCTATATGGAAATTGCCTGTCGCCGCCTTTCTAGGTACAAAGGGGATTACATTGTTGAACTGCCTGCCAAAGCCTGTTTGCTCTTTCCTTCGGTTCTGGCTGCTTTCCAGATACTCCTGGGGTATTTCTTCAATAAAGCGGGAAGGAGCATTAAAGGCATCCCGACCATAAATTGTCCTTTTCCACGCCCTGGTTAAAAAGACTTTTTCCATGGCCCTGGTCAAGGCTACATAACAAAGCCGTCTTTCTTCCTCCAGCTCGGTAGGATTATCGGAATTAATACTGCGGTTATGGGGGAAAATCCCCTCCTCCATACCTGTGATAAATACTACAGGGAATTCCAATCCTTTGGCTCCATGCATGGTCATAACGACCAGCGCATCCTCTGTTTCATTATAATTGTCGATATCTGTTACCAGGGATAATTCTGATAAAAAGTCCGCCAGGCTGCTCCCCTGGGAATCGGTATCATACTTTTTGGTCACAGATAGGAATTCCTTAAGGTTTTCAAGCCTTGTTTCCGCCTCTACAGTCTTTTCCAACTGAAGCTCCTCATAATATCCTATATCTTCAAGAATCTTATTGGTGAGGTATGTAATATCACTGTTGCCGCTTAGTTCACGGAAACCATCCATCAGCTTTTTAAAGCCGCGGATGGGATTGGCGGAGCGGAGACTGATGCCTGCCTTTTCAGGCTCATCCATGGCTTCATATATAGTCTTGCCAGAAATATAGGTATAGTTAACAAGCCTGTCCCAAGAAGCATCACCAATACCCCGTTTGGGAGTGTTAATAATTCTGCGCAGACTCACTTCATCAGCAGGATTGAGAATAACCCTTAAATAGGCTAGGATATCCTTAATTTCCTTGCGGTCATAGAACTTAGTACCCCCGAATACCCGGTAGGGGACATTACTCCTTATTAAACCTTCTTCAATAGCTCTGAATTGGCCTGTTGTCCGGCAAAGTACTGCAAAATCCTTATATTCCAGACCTTCCTTATCTATCAATTCCTTAACTTTTCTGGTGATGAAAAAGGCTTCCTCAACCTCATCCTGGGCGGTATAATAGAAAATTTTATCCCCGCCTTCTTTATCGGTCCACAGTCTTTTAGGTTTTCTTTGAAAATTCCTTTTAACTACCTCATTGGCTGCTTCCAAAATGTTCTGGGTGGAGCGGTAATTCTGCTCCAGTTTTATAACAGTGGTTTCCTTATAATCCTCCTCAAAGCTTAAGATATTCCTGATATCGGCACCTCTCCATTGATAGATGCTTTGGTCTTCGTCACCTACCACACACAGGTTTTTATGCCGGGCAGCCAACATTTTCACTAACATATACTGAGCAGTATTTGTATCTTGATACTCATCAACCAATATGTATTTGAACCTTTCCTGATATTTGGTTAAAATATCGGGATTCTCTTTAAAAAGATCTACCGTCAACATTATCAGGTCGTCAAAATCTAAGGCATTATTATTTTTTAGGCGCTTTTGATATTCCTGGTAAATATTAATTATCTGGTCATCGTAATAATCATTCTCGGGATTCCGGGCTGCCTGTTGGGGGGTAATAAGCTCATTTTTGTAGCCGGAAATCCTATTGGAAATACTCCGTGGGGTGAATTTTTTTTCATCCAAATTCTTATCTTTCAGTATGGATTTCAGCAAAGTCTGCTGGTCGGCATCATCATAGATTACAAAAGCAGAGGAGTAATCCAGGGCTTTAATTTCCCTGCGCAATATTTTAAGGCAAGTGGAATGGAACGTAGAAACCCAAAGCTGGTCAACAGCTAGTCCCACCAATTTCTCCAGTCTTTCCTTCATTTCCTGGGCAGCCTTGTTGGTAAAGGTTATAGCCAGGATATTTCCCGGGTAAACCTTTTTCTCAAAGATAAGATAGGCAATCCTATGGGTTAAAACCCGGGTCTTGCCTGAGCCGGCGCCGGCAATTATCAATAAAGGCCCTTCAGTGCATTGAATAGCCTCCTGTTGCTGTGGATTCATATTATCAAAAATAGACAAAACAGCTCCTCCTTTTTTACCATTAAAAGGTCTTAACTATTATAGCAAATATTTGCTGATAATGACTAGTAAGAAGTGAAAAACGCCTTGCGGCGTTTTAGTGACCAGTTTCCGGTGCCCGGTGTAAGAGTGAAAAAGATATAATAGTTTGATAGTTCGAAAGTTAACTACTATTAGCTATCAGCTATCGACCATTGACCATTGGTAAAGCAAAAGACAGGATTTCTCCTGCCCCACAAAATGTTTACTTGCTATTTTAAAATTAATGAACTTATTGGCTGAGTACAGCAACTGCTAACCAGCTAACGGTAAATAAAAAAGGTAAAAAAAGCAGCCAGGCTAGTTTAATATTGCCTTTATGTACTGCAAAGGCGGCACCAAACTGAAATAAAGGCAGCAACACCATAAAATATCTAAATCTGGGAGTAGCACTAAGATACATGGAAATGGGCACAGCAGCCAAGGCTCCATATACAAGAAATATATACCTTCTAAACATAATTCCTAAAAAAGAAAGTATCAGCGAGGTAATAATCCCCGGCCAGCCTATAATCATTCTTAATAAGGAAGAAAGCAATTTTCTCCGCCCCTTTGTTGCAATTGCTTAAAGCAAACCGGCAATTTTTTTGTCATACTGGCTTAGGGCTGCCTAAGCCGACTATTATTCTGCTTTAAATTATAGCATATTAAAGCATTCCAAAATAACTCAGAGTGCTAAAAGTGTGGAAATTATTTTAATAATTTGTCGGCAAATATATCTTCAAGCCCTAAGCGCTTTATCCGACTTGTAATTTCATCTTTATTGACTGTATATAACCCCTTCTCCTGCATCCGGTTAAAATAAGCTCCACCAGCAAAGGTATAACGGTTTTTCATTCCTTCAGTATTTCCCATCATCTCATTGGCAAAGGAGATGATGTCCCCAATGGCAGTAGATGCAGGCAGCTCTAATAAAGGCATGCCTAAGTAAAGTCTGACACTGTTATACCCTGCTAAACTCCCTGTTGCTATTGCCTCCGTATGACCAACATAAAGTCCTGCCTTTTCACCGGCACAGAGCAGGTTATCAAGACCTTTTACCTTTAAATTGTTTGCACAGGGTGCCATGGAAAGGTATCTAATAGAGTTACCCTTCCCCCCGGAATATGGGTCATCGTAGCGGGCATACTCCATACCCGGAATTTTTCTCAATTTTTTAAGGGGATAGTATGAAGTCATTAGTTTAGCATATCCTGTGTCTAACAGGACAATATTTTCGGCAAACTCCTTCAAGGCATACTGCTGGCAGACCTTTAAATTAAGTTTATCCAGGTTAACGTCTTCCTCTGGGACTGGTAGGACTACCACACCTTTTTCGTTTAATTCCTTTACAATATCCTCATGTAAAGACTCTTTATGAATTTTGCAAGAACCGCTGTATGCCCCGTATAAGGCATCTCCCCGCTGACCTAATAAGTCTTCAATACCGGCCCTTTGACTGATGCTAATCCGCGGACCAAAAGAAGGACACCTTAATATGCACATTGAGCAGCCATTGCCGTATCTCAAGCAGTTGCCCATGGGACCTGTAGAGCCCGTTGTTTCTATAAACACATCCCCTTCAATCAAAGAACCGTCAGCTAATAAAATTCCCTCTATTTTTTTGCCACACTGTTTTACATCGATCGCCCGGGATTCAAATTTAATTTCTATTCCCATTTCTTCCAACTTTTGTTGTACCATGGGCTCTACCTTAGTTACGTCATATAGTGTTGCATGCTTATGACCAGGAAACTCAATATTTGCATGCCTGGCAGCTTTATCAGTAATTTCAATTAACTCCGGAGCTCCCAGCACCTTTAACTCCTCTGCAGCAGTAAAACGTCCGTTATTCCTCATAATACCGCCTATATTACCCAGACCCAAAAGCAAATCAGTTTTTTCCAAGATAATGGTTTCTGCTCCCGCTTTTTTGGCAGTAATGGCTGCAGCACAACCTGACCAGCCCCCACCAATAATTATAACCTTAGCCATTGCCATTACTCCCTCCCGAATATTTCTAAAGGATTTATTTGTGTTTTACAGGTTTTAATTCTGGTACCATCTTGCAATCTGCGGTGACAGCTGCCGCAAATTCCTTCACCACAACAAAAAATACCATCATTGGAACATGTAAAAAATACATTTTTCTTTAATTCCCGTAAAATTCCGCTGAGACCTTCATGAAACTTATCAGACCCGCCACTATATAATAGACTAATATCGTTATCCACTATGAATTCTCTGATAAAATCTTTAGTCCCCTCATATATTGTCAGCTTTTTGGCATTTAATACCGGTTTGCTTACGACCTGGCACCCTATGCTTTTAAACTGGTCTTCCACAAAATTATAATCAATTCTGCCTTTATCCAATATTACAAATACCTTGTTCTTCCCCTGTAACAGTTTTTTAGCAACAGGGAGGGCTGGTGCTTGCCCGATACCCCTGGCAACTAATAATGCATTTCCCTTTTGCAGACTTTTTATATATTTCAAACCCAAAAGACCATTCCAGTAAGGACCCCTTAACACTACATCTTCTGTTAGCTCCAATAACTTTTTTGTTTTCACACCCCTCTCCTGGACAGCAATCTTAATAGTGCCTTCCTTCACATTTGCCTCCATGATAGACATTGGTGTTTCAAATAAGGCTGGATATTTATAATCCCGCATGAAAACATAAGTACCAGGTTGGTCAAGCTCTCTGGCTAGGGTTGAAGTAACCTTAATTTTAAGTACAAATATGCCATCAGCAATCTTTTCCTTTTCTATAACCTTGCAGTGGTAATCTTTTCTTCTGTCCTTAATCCTATTTTGGTTGAAGACATATTCCTGGTAGATACACACTCCTTCCCAGTTTGTACAATCACAGAAAACTTTGCCCTTCAGTTGGGAGCACATAATGCACTCATTTGTTTCCGCTAGGTAGCATGGACAATACTCACTGCCTGCATCAATACAATTAACAATTTGGTACATTCTTTTTTACCCACCCCTCTTCCCCTACAGTTTATTGAGGAATGAAAAAAAGGGTGCTAAAAATTATATGAATTTTTAGAGATAAGCTTAAATTACCAAATTTAATACTTTTCCTTTAGTTACCAATAAAAAAGATTGCACAAAAACAAACTGAAGTGCTTTTTAGTCGCTAGTTGTTTGTGGCTAGTGTCTAGTAAAAATGTTCTATACATAGGAAAACCTAAGTCTACTATGTGACTTAGGTTTCTAACCATATTATTTAGAAAAAGCTACTCTCTGCTGTCTTTTAAAAATATTAAGCTTAGCATTAAAGCTAACCCGGAAAAGAACAGATACACCGATAAACCTTTTTGATAACCAACAGCACTATATATCCTAGCCCCGTTAATAATTAAACCATTCCAGCTTATGTCAAGAACAAAACCAATTAAGGTATTTAAAAAAGCTGCACCTATAAAGGGGGCAAAGTTAATAAAACCTGTAACAAGCCCCGAGTACTGAGGAGGATTCATTTCTTTGGCATTGACAAATAACAGCATGACCATAATACCGCTAAAACCCATGGTGAAGAAAATAATAGGAATTAACCATGTTACCGGGGTACATTTAAAGAAAAAAATCAAAGCCCCCCAGAGAAGTGTAAATATCATTGCTATGATCTGGACTACTCTTTTACGAAAAGTAAAAACCCTTTCTGCAGTGCCCAGAAATATAGAACCTATTGTGACCCCAAGGGTGAATATCAAAATATAACTAGCCCCTGTACTTTTTGACATCTGATAAACATGGGTAAGATAGGGGACTCCCCACAGCCCGGAAAAACTCATAATGGTACCCATTACACCAAATACTATAAAAAAGTTTATCCACATTTGTGGGTTTAATAATATCAGCTTCAACCCATAAAAGATGTTTAGGTCTTCTGATTTAGCCGGGTCACTGGTTGTTAAATTCACAGGTTGTGAACCTGAAGGTTTATCCCTCACAACTAACCACAGCAGTACAGCAATAAACAAGGATGCTATACCTATGGAAGTAAAGGAATCCCGCCAGCCAATAAAAGTAACTAACAGCGCCAGGGGAGTGGTGGCTAACATCCCGCCAATATTACCAATTACTGATGTCCAGCCGGTTAATGTTGCAAATTTATTAGGGGGAAACCATACAGTTAAAATCTTAAAAATAGAGACAAATATTGTTGATACTCCTATACCAATCAGTAAACGGGAAAGAAAGATAACAGTTATGGATTGGCTGATTGAAAACAGTATAGATCCTGCTCCGGCTACAAGCATTCCTAAGGAAGTTACCTTTCTGGGACCAAATGTATCGGCCATAATGCCTACAGGTATTTGCATGAACGCATAGGCGTAAAAATACATAGACGATAAGCTGCTTAATTGTAAGCCGGTCAGCTTTAGCTCGCCGGACAAGTCATTGACCACTACTGCAATAGCATACCGCTGAATAAATACAATTAAAAAGGCACTGCACAAGCTGCACCAAATAATCCAGCGGTATGGGGAATTATTTTCTTTTATCAACTCAGATTTCTCCTCTAGATTAGGTTATTTTTTAACTTATCTAAAAATAAAAGGGTTCCGCCACTCCATTAACACTCCGTAATTGCAAGATTCCTTATCATCCAAGTAATTAGGAACTATGGCTATAGGCATTCGGCCACAGCGGAGCAAGAAGGAAACTACAGGATCCTGCATTTCCCCTTTTATAACGGCTCTCAGATAGTCGGCCGCATTCATTTTTTCACTAACAAGATGGTAGCCTGGGATTCTTCCTCCACCTAAAAGCCGCTTTAACCCCTTATGCACAACAACCTCATACATGGCATGCATTAACCACTTGCCTATCCCCAATTTCCGATAAGACGGTTTGACACAGATGTCTACTACATACAGAGTATTTCCTCGGAGATTATGGTTTCGGATATACCCCTCATCAGTTATTTCTGCCCAGGTATGATGGATATCATCCTCAGCTAAATCTACAATTAGGCCCGTCATGGAGCCTGCTAATTCTCCTGCTATTTCCGCACATAAGGCCCCTTCGGGGAAAAAGCCCACATGATTGCTTAGTTGTTCTTCATCCCACCACAGTTCTGGAGGAAAAGGCGGTGGAAAAGCCTCTCTTTGAATATCAATCAACCCGGAAAAATCTCCCTTTGTATAAGAACGGATAGTTCCCTTCACAGGACGCTCTTTATCAAAAAAATACATTTCCCTGTAATACATAATATCACTCCAGTTCCTATTTCCAATCGGGATAAAGGTCTGTACGCCTATCCTTCCAAGTTGTTACAGAACCCGTTTCCCTAACCTCATACAAAAGTTCTAGATTCAAATCCCCTGTTACAACCATATCTGAATTGACAAGTCCTTCTGCCTGCACGCCCCGGGGAGGGAAGGAAATATCATTAGGGGTAATTAACACGCTTTGCCCGTAGTTGGAACGCATAAAATCTACTGTAGGCAAGCCCCCTATAGTGCCGGCAATAACCACATAGACTTGGTTTTCTACGGCCCTGGCATGACCTGAATAACGGACACGATAGAACCCGTGTTCATCATCAGTACAGGAAGGGCAAAATATAATATCGGCACCCCTGGCCTTAACCATCCTAACAACCTCGGGAAATTCCAAATCATAACAGACGATGACAGCAATCCGCCCCTTTGGTGTGTCAAATACCTTAATATCCTTGCCAGGGCTGATACACCACTCCTTTACTTCACAAGGGGTGATATGGAGCTTATCCTGCCTGTTTATAGTTCCATCGGGGTAAAACAGATAGGAACTATTATAAAGTCTGCCTTCTTCTTTAATAATATGGGTTCCACCGATAATATATAGCTTTTTCTTTACAGACAGGTCTTGGAATAAATCAAGATACTCTTGGGTATACTCTGCTAAATCTGTTAATTTGGATCCTTTCTTTATAGAGAGAAGCTGGGTTGTGATAAATTCAGGAAAAAGCAAGAAATCAGCTTTGTTTTCCCGAGCAATTTCTGCATAATTAATAACCTGCTCTGCAAATTCACTAAAGCTTTTGATGGTATGCAGGTGGTATTGTACTGTAGAAACTCTAACCTTCATTATTACCTCCATATAAACCTAATCTATTAATAATTATACAGTTATCTTTATCTTTTTGGAAAATATTTAATACTTTTTCCTCTGTGTAGTGATATTAATCACCGCATTAGCAAATAATAAAATGTTAAAATTTAACTAGATGAAAAGGTAATATTAGGAGGTCTTACAAATGGAAAAGAGATTCATTAAGAACATTGAGTTTAGCACTGCCTTAAATCTGGCAAGTCTGGTGGAATATAAGGAAGGGCAGGTCATCAGCCGGACCTTAGTCCAAAACCCAAACATGAGCATGACCCTGTTTGCCTTTAGTGAAGGTGAAGGAATAAGCACCCACTCTGCACCCGGAGATGCTATGGTTTATATCCTTGATGGAGAAGCGGAAGTAACTATTGGTGATACTATAGTAAACACAAAAGCGGGAGAGGTTGTAATCATGCCCGCTGATATCCCCCACGGCTTAGAAGCTAGAAAGAACTTTAAAATGCTGCTTATTTTAGTGAAATAACAGGCAATTTAAAATCCCTCTCATATTTTATATGG
Source organism: Bacillota bacterium (assembly GCA_049323895.1). Lineage (GTDB taxonomy): Bacteria > Bacillota > Peptococcia > Peptococcales > BICA1-8 > JBMOKT01. Next base: position 140,263 of record JBMOKT010000021.1, read on the forward strand.
GAGGGATTTTTTGATGCTATACATCAAAATCCTGGATGGCTAATTGCACTGCCCTCTGCTTTTTTAAGGTTTTATTTTGGTACATGTTGTTATCAGCTTTTTCAATAAATTTATCTACACTTATTTCCCCTTCACCGTCATAAACAGCTAAACCGTAGCTGAACTCTATTTTAAAGACGTACTTTTCCTCAATATTTATACTATCTAAGTTTATTTTTATTCTTTCCACTAAGGTCTCTGCCCCTTGCAGGTTACAATTAGGGAAAATTAAAAGGAATTCATCTCCGCCGATCCGGCAGATAAAGTCCGAGTCCCTAAGTAATTTCTCCAAAGTCTTAGCCACAACAGTTAGCAGATTATCCCCTTCGCTATGACCAAACATATCATTAACCTGCTTGAGGTTATCAACATCAATAAAACAAACAGTTAAAGGCTGCTGGTTACGCATGGTCAATTTAAGCATTTTCCCTAAAATATCAAATGCTGCCCTTCTATTAAATACACCTGTCAAATCATCTGTTATAGCCTGGGCCTCCAATTCTTCCTCTTTAATTTTAAGCTCCCTAAATATTAAATCATAGGGTTTTTTAATACCCTTTTCGATAATTGCCTTATAAATTAAATAAAATGAGATTATCTTCAAAAAATGCCCAATAAAATTTTGGATGTCTACCAGATTTGTATATAAAGTAAAGAAAATTTCTGAAGCAATGGTTAAGACAATAGACCAGAATAGATACCTATAAATTTTTGCATCAAACCTTCTCCTGTTTTTTGCCAGTAATAGTAAAGTAAGAAGTAATATGAAACAGATTATATACTCACTGATAATTTTAAAAGAAGTTAACCCAACTCCTTCAATATATACAACCGGAACTGCCTTCCAATAGAAAACTGCTAAAAGAATAAGAGTAAATACTGCTGTGTATGCAAAAAAGATATAGTGGGTATTTATCCTCTTCTTTTTATACAGAAGCAAAAAGGCTGTTAACAGTGTAATACTTTCAAGATACCTGGAACCTATCCATAACTGGACAGCTGTATTGGATCCAAAGGAACTAAATATTTCCATTCCTTCAAAGGTAAGTGTATGAAGTAAATCTACTCCCCCAATAAACAGATAGGCAATGCCTAAAAACACTAAAAAGTCATTTTCTGAATAAATCCTGGCATTCCAAGAAATCATAAACATAGAAAAGGCAACAACTATACTAAAAATTTCGGCTATTGTATGGAATAAATGGTAATTATTAATACTAATTAGATAAAGTCCTAAAAATAAACCTAGTGATAGGACAATATTTGCATATGGTTTTATTTTTTCCACCATAATATCACCATCTGTAATTTTTTTCCTTCCTTTATTTCTACATAATTCTGACTAATCCTGCATATTTTTCATCAATAGAACCTTAAATTAAATTTTTTATTTTTTTATAAATTAATTGTATAAGCTAAAGAAAATCGGAGCATAATACTTAATGAACAACTCCTCTTATCTCCTCCACTCTATGGGTCCGGAAAGCCGGGCCCTATTTTTTATTAGAAACTAGTTACTAATAAAAAATAGGTAAAGGTAGGTTTCTATGCCAATATACAACAAAAAGCCCCGAAGGGCTTTTATTTTTTAGGTGGATTTTCCTTTACCTGGCGTTAGCCATTCCTTAACGGCAAAGCCGTTTATTTAAACACCGCACCTGACATAGCAGATGTTACCAGTTTTGCATAGCGGTCCAGGTAGCTTCCTTTTTTAACATGTTCCTGTTTGGGTTGCTGCCAGCGGGCTCTTCTTGCTGCTAATTCTTCATCACTTACATGGAGCTGTACTTTGCCAGCAGGAATATCGATTTCAATCAGGTCGCCTTCTTCAATAAGTGCAATCGGTCCACCTTCTTGTGCCTCGGGGGAAACATGACCTACTGCAGCTCCTGAAGTAGCCCCCGAAAATCTACCATCTGTAATTAATGCTACCTCTTTACCTAAACCCATACCTACAATGGCTGCCGTTGCAGTCAGCATTTCCCTCATTCCTGGTCCTCCCTTAGGACCTTCATATCTTACAACCACGACATCACCAGGTTTGATTTGTCCGCCGTAAATAGCTTCAACTGCCGGTTCTTCTTGGTCGAAGACTTTTGCCGGACCTTTATGTTTAAGCATTTCCGGTAAAACTGCTGCACTCTTGCAAACAGAGCCCTCAGGGGCCAAGTTGCCGTAAAGCAGCTGGATGCCTCCTGTTTTTGAGTAAGGGTTATCAATTGGCCTTATAACTTCTTTATTAATTATTACTTTTCCGGAAACATTTTTTGCAACAGTTTCTCCAGTTACAGTCATCACGTCCCTATTAATCAGCCCTGCTTCCATCAACTGATTCATCAGAGCTACCAATCCTCCTGCATAATGAAGGTCCACTGGATAATGTCCCCCCGCAGCAGGTCTAATTTTAACTAGATGTGGTATCTTTTTAGCCATTTCAGCAAAAGTATTTATATCAAATTCAATTCCTGCTTCTTTAGCAAGGGCTGTAAGATGCAAAACAGTATTTGTGGAGCCACCAATTGCTAAATCAACAACAATGGCATTTTCAATTGCTTCTTTAGTGATTATATCAAGGGGTAAAATGTTTTTCTTATATAGCTCCATTATTTTCATACCTGTTTTCTTGGCTAAAGCTATCCTCTGACCACTGGCAGCCGGTGTTGCACTGCCTGGTAATACCATACCTAAAGCTTCACTTAAGAAGTTCATGGAATTAGCAGTACCTAAAAGGTTGCAGGCACCGCAACCGGGTAGAGCCTCTTGTTCCATTTTACCCAGATCTTCCATTGTCATATTACCTTTTGCCACTTCACCTTGGGCAGCCATTAAGTCAGAATAGCCAAGTTCACTACCTTCAAAGCATCCTGTTGCCATGGGACCACCACTAATCATTATGGAGGGAATGTTCAATCTTACAGCAGCCATTAGCAAACCCGGAGTAATTTTGTCACAGTTGGTAACAAAGACTACAGCATCATACTGATGACCGTTAATCATGCATTCAATACTGTCACAGATTAATTCCCTGCTTGCTAAAGGATAATGCATGCCATAATTCCCCTGGGCTATACCATCACAGAGTCCAATGGTGGGAAACTCAATTGGCGTTCCCCCGGAGGCAATTACTCCCTCTCTGACAGCTTTAGCAATAGTATCCAGATGAATATGACCAGGCATAGTTTCGTTTTGAGTATTTACAATAGCTACTAGAGGTTTTTCCAGATCTTCAGGTAAATGCCCCATAGAATAATATAAGGCCCTATGGGTGGCTCTAGCTAAACCTTTAGTTGTAATATGACTTCTCATACAATTCATCCCCTTTTTATTTATATTATTTTTCCCTGCTTAATTCATAGGCTACGTCAACAATCATATCCTCTTGACCACCCACCGTTTTACGACGCCCCATTTCAAAAAGAATATCCCTGGCATCAACACCAAATTTTTCTGCAGCCCGCAAAGCATGCAGCAAGAAGCTTCCATAACAGCCTGCATAACCTATGGTTAAGGAGTTTTTGTCAATAACCTGGGGTCTTTTCATTTTGGGGACCACTATGTCATCAGCAGTATCCATTATTTTATACAAATCGATTCCAGTTTCATAGCCTAGTTTATGCAGAACAGCTACCAGAACCTCTAATTGAGTGTTGCCTGCACCGGCACCTAGTCCTTTACAGGTTGCATCTACTACTTCCGCACCGGCTTCAATAGCCGACAGGGTGTTAGCAACAGCTAACCCCAGATTATTATGGGCATGATGACCAACAGGCAATCCTGTTGCTTCTTTTACTGCCTTAACCCTCTCTCCAACCTCTTGAGGTGTTAAAGCACCTGCCGAATCTGTTACATAAATAATATCAGCACCATAACTGGCAAAAAGCTCAGCCTGTTGAACTATGGTTTTAACATCAGCCATATGGGCCATCATTAGAAAGCCCACTGCCTCCATACCTAATTCTTTAGCCAATTTTATATGCTGTTCTCCAATATCCGCCTCAGTTACATGGGTCGCAATCCTGGCTACTTTTGCTCCGTATTTGGCAGCAACTTCTAGTTCTTTTTTAGTGCCAATACCAGGCAAAAGCAATACATCAAGCTTAGCGTTCTTGAGGACTTGGGAAACAGCCTTTAGATATTCTTCATCAGAGTATGCAGCTAATCCATACTGGAAGGATGAACCTCCTAATCCATCACCATGACCAATTTCAATTGTGTCAACCCCTGCTTCATCAAGGGATTTAGCCACTTCTGCCATATCCTGAGGAGAAAATTGATGGCTCACCGCATGCATTCCATCCCGTAAGGTAGAATCGATTATTCTGATTTTCTTAACCATCTTATCCTACCTCCTTACCTTTTTGAGTATATTTTCTGCTATTTTTTCTCCTGCTCCCTTGGCTGCGGCAGTCATAATATCTAAGTTGCCGGCATATGCAGGAAGGTAATGCCCTGCCCCTGTAACTTCCAACATAACGGTAACCTTATCTCCTTCAACTATTGGAGGAACCTTTAATTTATACCCAGGTACATATTCTTGGACCTTGGCAACCATATCCTCCACTGCCTTAGTAATCAATTCATCATCCGGGTTATTTACCTTTGCATAGACAGTATCCCGCATCATAATGGGTGGTTCGGCCGGATTTAATATGATAATTGCCTTACCTCTACCGGCACCTCCCACTTCCACCAAGCCCCGGGCGGTAGTCTGGGTGAATTCATCAATATTCTGCCTGGTTCCTGGACCTGCACTACGGCTTGATATGGTAGCTACTATTTCAGCATAAGTTACATCAGCCACGCTGTTAATGGCTGCCACTATGGGAATTGTTGCCTGCCCGCCGCAGGTTACCATGTTTATATTTGGGCTGTTTAAATGTTCTTCCAGGTTAACCACCGGTACTACATAAGGTCCGATTGCCGCGGGGGTTAAATCAATGGCAATTTTCCCCGCCTTTTCCAACAAAGGTGCATGAATTTTATGGGGTTTGGCACCCGTAGCATCAAAAACAATCTTAATTTCCTCGTTTTCCAATATTTCATTGATTCCATTATGGGTTGTATTAAAACCAAGTTTCCTTGCCAGCGCCAGTCCTTCAGAATCGGGAATAATACCAACCATTGTATCCAATTGAATATACTTGCTGTCCATAAGCTTGTACATTAAATCAATACCAATGTTTCCAGGACCTATAATTGCTGCTTTAACCTTTTCCATACAAAGCCTCCTTACTGTGCGACACTATAGAACGCCGTTTTATTATACCATGATTTATTCGCCTTCCAGAGTAGAAAAACCTTCTAGCAGGAGATATAGTCTTTTGCATATTTTTGTAATAGAAAAAAACGCCTAGTTAGGCGTCACATACTACTTCTGGCTTATAATTTTAATAAAAGGTTTTAGTTGATAATAAAGCTGAGTAGGCAGGGTTTTCACATCCAGCCTGTATTTGCGGTCCAAATGGAGAATGAGGTATCTGGCTCTGCTATCTACAGATACTTCAAGCTTATTAAGGGGAAACTCCTTGTATTTTTTTGCCAAGGTAAGCTTGAGCATTATTTTATCTTCATTTATGTTAATTATCTGTGGGTAGTAAAAATTGCTGACTAACCCTACAGTAAGAAAGACAAAGGACAGCTGTTTGACACTTGCCAGGCTTTCTATAAAAAAACCCGAAAGTAAAGTAATACCTAAAGGCACAAATAATAAAGCTAGATTTACAAAATTTTTATTAACATGGTACATGAAATCACCTTCTTTTAAAGGAAACTGATAAATCAGTCCGTGACTACAGTAGCTACAGTGGATACAGAAAACCGGCAAGCCGGTTTTAGGTTAAGGTAAGCTTTATAAGTAAAACTGCATGACAGGTAAAGGTAAAGTAAGACTTCGCTACGCTAGATTAAGGCTTAAAATCTAGTGCAACTTGTTGCGCGTAATCTTCAATACTAACGGAGTGAAATCCATATGGATTACATCCATATTTTATCCGCGTTTATCCGTGTGGTCCACAGGACCCCGTGGTTTCAAACTCTCTTTCACTTTTCCACTTTTCCACTGTTTCACTGGTCACTACGCTACCGGTCCGCTCTTATCAGAAAAATTTGCATATTCTTGGTTGTCCATTATTTCTTTTAAGTGTTGAACAACCTGCCATATCTCATGAAAGGAAACATAAAGGGGTACGGGGGCCAGTCTGATAACATTAGGATATCGGAAATCGGGTATAACCCCCCTCTTCTTTAATGCTTCATTTATTCGCAGTGCCTCCTCATGCTCCACGGCAACATGACCGCCTCTCCGTTGAGGATTCCTGGGAGTTCCAATTTGAAAGCCGTACTTTTCCAGGGGTAATAATTCATCCATTAAGAAGATTAAATATTCGGTAGCTGTCATAGACTTTTCACGAAGATTTTCAATGCCTGCCTCATGGTATATTTTTAAAGAGCCTTCTAAGGGTGCAGTGCTTAACATGTTAATTGTTCCAATTTGCCAGCCTCCGGCAGCTTTTGCCCGCCTAAAATCCAGTTTCATATCGAACTGACTGTCTTTTTGATATCCCCACCAACCGGCAAGACCAACATCAATATTAAAGTGTTTCTTGTTGACATAAATGCCTGCGGTTCCTCCAGGACCGTTATTCATATATTTATAATTACACCAAAATGCGAAATCTACTTCCCACTGGGAAAATTTATGGGGAACTGCACCAACGGAATGGGAGCAATCAAAACCGATTAGTATACCTTTTTCGTGAGCTTTACTGGTCAAATACTCTATGTCCAGAAGCTGACCGCTCCTATACAGCACTGCCGGCAGGATAATCAAAGCGACATTTTCATTCATTGCTGCCACTATATCATCTTCATCAAGAGTCTTTCCATCCCTGCTTCTAACCAGGATTAAATGACTGTCGCTATTTAGATTATGCAGCCTTAACTGGCTATCCAGCGCATATTTATCAGAGGGAAAATTCAATTCATCCGCCAAAATTTTATTCTTTTTGCCATTAGGTCGAAAAAAGGTTGCTGTTAAGTTATGCAAATTAACAGTTGTACTGCCGGTAATAATTACTTCATCGGCTTGGGCCCCTACTAAAGGAGCCATCATTTTCCCTAACTCTTCCCCATAATAAAACCAGGGGATATCTCCTTCCAGCCATCCATTTATTCCCAATATCTTCCATTCTTCCAGAATTCTTAAAAGGGAAGCCTCTGCATCCTTAGATAAAAGACCTAATGAGTTCCCATCCATATATATCTGCCCTTCTTTTTTATAAAACCGCTGGGTATAGTCTTTTAAAGGGTCCTTCGCATCCATTTCCAAGGCAAAGCCCTCACCTGCTTTGAACTTTTTCATAGTTCCTCCCAAATAAAAGATTATTGATTTTTCGGCATAACCCTAAAAACAAAAAACATACAAGCACCTAATCAATAGATGCTTGCGTTTTATAAATGTTATTTTGCCTCCTGGGCATTTTTCTTTAAGGCATTATTATATTTTTGTGCACCCATGGCACCAAACATTGCATATCCCAGGACAAAGGGTATTAAAATCCAGATGGATATGGCATAACCCAAAGCTATAATGGCTAATAGCTCAATTAAAGCCCGGAGGGGGGATTTACTGCCGATATACACATAAGTAAAAGGACCGGCCACCCAGCCTATCACTCCTGCAATTACAATATCTTTTTTTTTCAAAAACCTCACCTCAATTGATTAAATACTTAATATTTCGACGAGGTCGAAGGTTTTCCTTTTTTTAAATGTTTTAAAACATTTCCTATACTTTACCCATAAGTAATTTTTTGACAATTTACTATTTCAGGGTACAATACCACTTATATTATCATTTTCAAATTTTGATTCTATAGCAGGTTGTTCAATGTTAACCTCTTTTGTTAAGCTCAACCAATACACACCCTTCGAATACATTAATACTATTTTCACTGCAGAAGTTTAGTATTTCTTCACTTGCAGCCCCGGGCTGAATTAATACTTTGTCTACACCCTGCTCCTTTGCTTCAGCAATCACATTGATTCCTACCTTGGGGTGTATTACTAAGTCAATTACATCTATTTTTTCCGGGACGTCTTTTATAGATTTATAGACTTTTTCACTATTGGACCTGGGATTTACCTTATAAACGTTATAATTCTCCCCTTCCAGACGTCTAACAATTTTTGAGGCGAATTTTTCTTCATTTAAAACATCACCTACCACAGCCCAATTTTTAAATTCCAACATTTCTTGTCCTGTCATTTTATTTCACTCCTTTTTTATTGGTTTATATTTAAGGGCAATAGCTTCCGCCACCATAATTCCGTCAACGGCCGCAGAAACTATTCCACCGGCATAGCCTGCACCCTCACCACAGGGATAGAGTCCCGGGAAGCTATTGGCTTCAAAATTTTCATCCCGTATAATCCTCACAGGGGAGGAACTACGAGTTTCCACCCCCGTGAGAACTGCATCAGCCCTGTCAAAGCCTTTTATTTTTTTTGCAAAATAAGGCAAGGCTTCTTTTAAAGTATCTATTACATAAGGCGGCAGACATTTTTTAAGTTCTACAAATTTTATACCCGGTTTATAGGATGATTTAACATCTCCTAATGATGTTGAAGGTATATCAGCAAGAAAGTCACCTAGAACCTGTACAGGTGCAGAAAAATCCCGTCCTGCCAGTTCACAGGCAAGCCTTTCCCATTTTCTTTGGAACTCAATTCCGGCTAGAGGATGGTTGCTGTCAAAGTCTGCAGGTCCAACCCCTACTAAAAGGGCACTATTGGCATTTTCAGCATCCCGGGCAAAATAACTCATACCATTAGTTACTACCCCATCCTCCTCGGAAGCAGCAGCCACAACCACACCACCGGGACACATGCAAAAACTATAAGCTGCCCTTCCTGTAGATGCATGGCAGGTTAATTTATAATCTGCAGCACCTAAGCTTTCATGTTCACTAAAGTCACCATACTGTTCACGGTTTATCATTTCTTGCGGATGCTCAATTCTAACTCCTATAGCAAAGGCTTTGGTGGTCAGCTGTACATTTCTGTCATAAAGCATCGCAAAGGTATCCCTGGCACTATGCCCCACGGCAAGTACTACAACATCGCTTTCCAATACTTCTTTATTATTTATTATTACTCCTTTGGGTGAATTATTATTTGAAACCAAATCGGTTACCTTACTGTTAAATCTTACTTCACCACCCAGACCGATAATACTTTCCCTTATTTTTTTAACAACATCTTTCAGGATATCTGTGCCGATATGGGGCTTATAGGAATAGAGTATTTCTTCGGGGGCGCCGTGGCAAATAAGCTCTTCCAACACCTTGCGGCAGCGGGGATTTTTTATCAAGGTTGTCAGCTTTCCATCAGAAAAAGTACCCGCTCCCCCTTCGCCAAACTGCACGTTGGATTCGGTATTAAGCTTTCCGGTCAGCCAAAAATCCTCCACGTCCCTCGTCCTGGTTTCAACATCTTTACCCCTTTCCAGCAGAATAGGCTTATACCCCATTTGTGCTAAAATCAGCCCGCAGAATAAACCCGCAGGTCCAGTACCTATAATTACCGGTCTGGTTTTAATTTTTTGAGAACCTGTTTGCACATATTTATAATTCAAATCCGGTGTTACTGTAACCTCTCCCTTGGAGTTCTTCAAAGTTCCATTCTGATCTTTTACACTAACATCTACCGTATAAACAAAATAAATCATTTCAGCCTTGCGGGCATCAATGGATTGTTTAAAGATGCGATAATTAAGCAACTGGGTCCTGGTAATTTTTAATTTCCGCAAAATTTCCTTCTCTATAGCTTCCTTCTGATTTTTTACAATGGCCACCTTAATTCCCGTAATCCTCAGCATAACTCCAAACCACCTTATATTTGCTAAACTATTAATATATGCTTATGATAACTAAATATGCCAAAACTTTCTAGCCCCCCAATGTCACGTCTTGCTCCTGATACCACTCCAACGCCCTAAAGAACTGTTCCGGCTTGAAATCCGGCCAATACTCATCCACAACAAAAAAATCAGCATAAATAGACTGGACCGGGAGAAAACCGCTCAACCTGCGCCGTCCTCCCCAGCGAATGATTAGATCAATACGTGAGATATCCGAGGATGCAATATTATGTATGAGGTTATCATAATTCCAGTCTCCGCTAAAACCTTTGTTTTTCAAAGTGTAGTTCAAATCCCAGTTCCAACCGTAATTAACTAGAAAATTAACCTTTATCAGACCTTTGCCAAATCGCTTTCTTTTAGTAAAAGGAAGCAGTTCCCGGGGGAACAAGGGGGAATCCGAATTCCCGATAACAAGCAAATCTGCATCCTTATCTGCCAACTGCATTACTGCATTTACACAGGCCTTTTGAAAAGCCTTGGTCTGGATGGCAGGTCGTTTAGTATTGTCCTGGGTAAAGCCATAAAAGGTTATTTCTTCTATACCCAACTCAGAACAAATTTGAAATAAATCAAACCCCGGATTTATTCCAAACTGATAACCTGACTGTTTGGGTAATCCCCGTTCTTGGGCCCAACGGCGATTTCCATCAGGAATAAAGCCTATATGTTTCGGAAGCCTTTTAAAACTAGGTAAGTTCATTTTATCCACCTATTTCCTTTAAAATCTTTAATTAGTATTTCACCTAGTTATATTTTTAAACAAAAAAAACCAGTATCACTGGTTTATTGAGTATTAATATCATCATTTATTATTCGCTGACGACTAGAATAGATATATCCGCTGCTACCTTTCATATAACCAATTAAGGTTATTCCTATATCTTCCGCTGTTTGTGCCGCCAAGGAAGTAGCACTGGAAAAGGAAACAATCATGGGAATATTCATTTTAGCACATTTTAATACTATTTCAGTAGAAATACGACCCGTTAGGTATAACGGCTTTTCCTGGATATCAAAAGAGTCAAGGAGGCTGCAGCCAATAATTTTATCTACAGCATTATGTCGTCCCACATCTCTTTTAAGGATAATTTCTTTTCCCAAAAAAACTGCGGCACTATGCACCCCACCTGTACTTTTTTCAATTAAAGATTCCTTTTGAAATACCTTCATTTCATTTTGAATTTGAGAAAGGTTAACCCTGTAATCCATATTTATATTAAAGTTTAATTCCTTGGAATTTAAGAAACTCATTCCCATTCCGCATCCCGAGGTAATAGTACTTTCACCTGCTAAATCCTCCAGGTTGACCACCTGTTCAGCATAGACAAATACTCTCCTGCTGTCATTATCAACCTTTATTTCCATAAAGTTATTATTAGAGCAAATCAGACCTTCCACAGTAAAGAAACCTGCAGCCAATTGCTCCAAATTCTCAGGTGTACAATAAAGGGAGACAATTCTCTTATTATTTAAAAACAAGGTGTATTTTTCTTCTTCTGCAATATTTATAGCTATCCACTGCTGACCTTTTTGTTTTGAATACTGAAGAATTCTTCTTTTAATAAACATGTCTTTACCCCGTATCTAATCAATTAGTCATTACACCCAGATAAAACTTTGCATCCTTCATACATAAATCATCTTTTTTGTCATACCGCCATCAATAATAAGATTTGCCCCATTAATAAAATTATTATCTTTATTTGCTAGGAAGAGGCATGCCCGGGCAATGTCTTCCGATCTGCCGACCCTATTAGAAAAATGCTGCCTATGTTCCTCTTCCGTTAAGCCTTCATAATTACTATTATGTATCCAACCAGGGCTAATACAATTAACGGTTATACCCTCAGGAGCAAAAGAAGCTGCCAAGGCATGGGTCAAGGCTATAATCCCGCCTTTAGAAGCAGCATAGACCTCGGAACCAGGCTCAGACATAAAAGCTCTGGTCGATGCAATATTAATAATTGCCCCTCCACCCCCTTTTGCCATTAGCTTACCGCATTCACGGGAACATAAAAAGGCTCCCCGCAAATTAACATTAATAATCTTGTCCCACTGATCCACACTTATTTCAAAAGGAGATTCCCAATAGGAAATCCCAGCATTATTAATTAAAACATCGATTCTTCCCCAGGTCTTTTCAACCTCTGCTGCCATATTTCTTATACTTTTTTCCTGACCCACATCAGTTTGAATAAAGAGAGCCTGCTGATTATTTCCCTTTATATATTCTTCTGCTTGACGACCTTTTTCATTATCTATTTCAGCAATTACTACCCGAGCTCCTTTTTGGGCAAATTCCAGAGCGATACCTCTCCCGATTCCACCCCCAGCCCCTGTTACGATGACCACTTTTTCATGGAACATATGTAAAACCCCTTTGAAAATATCACAATTACAGCTACTTAAAAAGTATATTACTAAATTTGCTTTACTACAAGCTTGCATTACTTTTTAACAAAAGAGAACAGCCCGGTTATCGTAATACCAGACGATACGACGACACACGCGGGCTGTGGTTTAAAACTAACTGTTTATAAGGATTACTGGCAGCTTGCTGCCATTCTCTTATATGATTCATATCTCTCTTTCGCTGCTTCTTCCGCTAATTGGAATAACTCTTCAGCTATCTCGGGGAAGGATTTAGCTAATGAGGCATATCGTACTTCACCCAGCAAAAAATCCCTGAAGCTTGCTGTGGGTTCTTTGGAATCAAGAACAAAGGGATTCTTGCCTTCTGCTTTTAATAAGGGGTTGTATCTCCATAAATGCCAGTAGCCGCATTCAACAGCTTTTTTCATCTCTTCCATGGCACTTCCCATACCTGCTTTAATACCATGGTTAATACAGGGAGCATAGGCAATAACCAGAGATGGTCCAGGATATGCCTCTGCTTCTGCAATTGCTTTTAAAGCCTGGTTCATATTTGCTCCCATAGCAATCTGGGCAACATACACATAACCATAGGTTGTTGCTATCATGCCTAAATCTTTTTTCTTAATCTTCTTACCGGAAGCAGCAAATTTAGCAACGGCAGCAACAGGCGTAGCCTTGGAGGATTGACCACCGGTATTGGAGTATACCTCTGTATCGAATACCAGTACATTAAAGTCCTCACCAGATGCCAAAACGTGATCTAAACCACCGTAGCCGATATCATACGCCCAGCCGTCACCACCAACAATCCACTGGGATCTCTTAACTAAAAAGTCTTTTCGATTGGCTATTTCCTTAACTACTTGGTTAGTTTCTTTATCTAATAAGGGCAACATCTTAAAGGCAGCCGCCTTGGAAGCTTTTGCATCATCCTTACCTGCCAACCAATCCTGGAAGACATCCTTTAATTCCTGTGAAATGTCTAAGGTAAGGGCTTCTTCCATTAACATAGCAATTTTTTCTCTAATTTTCTTAGTAGCCAAAACCATACCTAAGCCATACTCGGCATTATCTTCAAACAAGGAGTTAGCCCAAGCTGGTCCCTTGCCTTCCTTATTAGTGCAATATGGTGTACTGGGTGCTGAACCGCCCCAGATAGAGGAGCATCCTGTAGCATTAGCCACCAGCATTCTATCGCCAAACAACTGGGTCACCAGCTTGGCGTATGGTGTTTCACCACATCCTGCACAAGCCCCGGAGAACTCCAACAAGGGCTGAGCAAACTGGCTTCCTTTGACAGTTTCTATATTCCATAAATTATCTTTAATAGAGATTTTATCAGCAGCAAATTGCCAGTTGGCTGCCTGCTTTTCGACCTGTTCTTCTACGGGTTTCATTATTAAAGCCTTGTCTTTAGCAGGGCATACCTGGGCACAGCTGCCACATCCGGTACAATCAAGAGGGCTGACCTGCACTCTAAACTGCAGACCCTCCAGTTGCTTGCCAATGGCTTTTTTAACAGCAAAACCCTGGGGAGCAGCTTTCATTTCTTCCTCATTCAGCAAGAAGGGTCTAATAGCTGCATGGGGACAAACATAGGAGCATTGGTTGCATTGGATACAATTGTCTATCTGCCACTCAGGAACATCAATGGCAATCATCCGCTTTTCATAGGCAGACGTTCCTTGAGGGAATGTTCCATCTTCCCTGCCAACAAAGGTACTGACGGGAAGTTTGTCACCCTGCTGAGCATTCATAGGCTCTACTACATTTTTGATGAATTCGGGAGCATCAGTGGCAGCTGCCACCTCATCATAAACCTGAATATTTGCCCACTGGGTCGGTACATCTACCTTAACTAATGCCTCGGCTGCCTTATCAACAGCTGCACAGTTCATTTGAACTATTTTTTCGCCCTTTTTACCATATGTTTTTTCAATGGCTTCTTTAATATAGCGAACAGCATCCCCATATGGAATTACATCTGCCAGCTTGAAGAAAGCCGATTGCATAACCATATTAATTCTTCCACCAAGACCTATTTGCTGTGCGATGGCAACTGCATTTATGATGTAGAAATTAATATTATTATCGGCAAGGTATTTCTTCATTTTAGTTGGCAGTTTTTCTTCTAACTCTTCTGGTTTCCAAGTGCAGTTTAAGACAAATGTACCACCAGCCTTTAGCCCTTCCAGCACTTCATATTGATGCACATATGAAGGCTTATGGCAGGCAATAAAATCTGCAGTGTCAATCAGGTATGTGGACCGAATAGGTTTTTGTCCAAAACGTAGGTGAGAAATCGTTACACCACCAGATTTTTTAGAGTCATAAGCAAAATACCCTTGAGCATAAAGGTCTGTATTGTCCCCAATTATCTTAATGGCATCCTTGTTGGCACCAACTGTTCCATCAGAGCCAAAGCCCCAAAACTTGCAGCGGGTTGTGCCTTTGCCGGCTGTATTAATTTTTTCAGTAACAGGAAGGCTGGTAAAGGTGACATCATCCACAATTCCAATAGTAAAACCATCCTTGGGTATTTCTGCTTTTAGGTTGTCATAAACCGCTTTAAGCTGGGAAGGAGTAACATCCTTAGAACCTAAACCATAACGCCCCCCTACAATTAATGGAGCATTCTCCTTGCCATAAAAAAGGGACCGCACATCTAAGTATAAAGGTTCACCCAGGGCACCTGGTTCTTTACATCTATCAAGAACAGAAATTTTCTTAACTGTTTGTGGAAGTATATTAAAGAAATATTTTTCCGAAAAGGGTCGATAAAGGTGTACTTTTATTAAACCAACTTTTTCACCCTTAGCAGTTAAATAATCTACTGTTTCTTCTAAAGCTTCACAAACTGAGCCCATAGCAACTACAACATGTTCCGCGTCAGGAGCACCATAATAGTTGAAGGGCAGATATTCCCGGCCTGTTATTGCACTAATTTCTTTAAGATAGCCGGCAACGGTATCGGCTACTTCAGCATAGTATGTATTTGAAGCTTCCTTAGCTTGGAAGAAGATATCCGGATTCTGGGCAGTTCCCCTTAATACGGGATGTTCGGGACTTAATGCCTTGTCTCTAAAAGCTTGTATAGCATCATGGTCTACCAATTTATTAAACACTTCATAATCAATTGCTTCAATTTTTTGCACCTCATGGGAGGTCCTGAAACCGTCAAAGAAATGTATAAAAGGAACCCTGGATTTAATTGCCGATAAATGGGCAACTCCGCCTATATCCATGACCTCCTGTACACTACCTGATGCCAGCATAGCAAAACCTGTTTGACGGCAAGCCATAACGTCCTGGTGGTCACCAAATATAGAAAGGGCATGACCTGCTAAAGCACGGGCACTGACATGAAATACACCCGGCAAAAGTTCACCTGCAATTTTATACATATTAGGAATCATCAACAGCAACCCCTGGGAAGCTGTAAAAGTAGTTGTGAGAGCACCTGCTGCCAAAGATCCATGTACTGCACCTGCTGCACCTGCTTCAGATTGCATTTCGGTTACAGTAACAGTCTGTCCAAAAATGTTTTTCTTGCCATTAGCACTCCATTCATCAACAAGTTCTGCCATGTTGGATGATGGGGTAATGGGGTAGATGGCTGCAACATCGGTGAATGCATAGGATACATATGCCGCTGCAGTATTGCCATCCATAGTCTTCATTACCTTTTTCATACTCCTCACTCCTTGTGGAATTTTATGTATTCATTCCTAACCACAATTATACAACTTATTGAATACATTTGTGAAGAATACGGCGATATTTTGTAATTTTCAGATAAAAACGGAAAGTTCCAGAGTAATTTTGGGCTATTCAGCTATAATAGCCAATTATCTGCTTTTTAGTTACTTGACAAAGTTTTCACTAGCACAAACAATGTCAGTGGCTAGTGGCTAGTGGCTAGTGGCTAGTGGCTAGTGGCTAGTGGCTAGTGGCTAGTAAGAAACCGTGTCACCACGTATTTTAAGCTTTCTTGATGTGCGCGATGACTGTCATTTTACCGGAATGTGCTACCGTGACACCGATAAATCATTTCAGTAACACAGTAGCACAGACATTCTGTATAGCCAATAAGCTTACACACGGACATTTTGAATAACATCTTGGCTTACACACGAGTGATTTGGTTTTCTGTAGCCACTGTAGGTTCTGTAGCCACAGTAGGTTCTTCTCTAGTATATCAACTTTATAAAGGGTATAATTAGATTGGCTTTTGAAAGGAAGGTATAGGATGGATAGTCAAAGGATATGGGAGATAGACTTTCTCAGGGGAGTAGCCATTATTTTAATGAGCTTATTTCACCTGTTATACGATTTAAGCGAATTCTATGGTTTTAACATTGATTATACAACAGGGATAGTTGACCTTATAGGAGAAACATCGGCTTTGATGTTTATTCTTTTGACAGGTATAAGCTGCGCTTTGAGCAGAAGCAACATTAGACGGGGATTAAAGATTTTATTTTTTGCAATGATAATTACCGTTGTTACCTATATTTACGATACGGATACCTATATTAACTTTGGGATTTTACATTTAATTGGAACAAGTATTTTTCTCTACTATGTATTTAAAGATTTAAATTCACTTTGGCTGATAGTAATTGGAACCTTCATCATTTTACTGGGGAATTATTTTGACGGCATTGCCGTAAATACTAATTTTTTTGTACCATTAGGTTTAACTACTGCCTACTATGCTTCCCTGGACTTCTATCCCCTATTCCCCTACTTTGGTGTCTTTCTTTATGGGGTTGCTCTGAGGAAGATAGTCTATCCCAGTAAAAAGAGCATTTTTAACTTTTCCTGGGAAAAGAGCCCTGTTAATTCCCTTGGGCAGCACTCTTTATTAATCTATCTAACACATCAACCAGTTTTTTTAGTTCTGCTCGTTCTTATGCAGAGGTTAGGATTGATAAGTTAATGAAAATAGTGGCTAGATGGATAAAAGTATGAAAAAGCTAGGTGCAAAGACCTAGCTTTTTTTCTTACCCTGTCCATCAACATCAATCTCACGAACGTTTTCAAACATTTTGTGGGGATTTTTGGGTTCAAACTCTGTTCCAAATTCATATTTTTCCGGACCCTCAACATTTAAAATGCCACTTTCCTTTTTTTTGCCTTTCTCCGGTTCTTTGACCACAAAAAACACCTCCTGATTAGTATTATTATTTCAACCCATCAGCAGGTTATACATATTTATCCTATTTTTACAGCCTCTTTTAGATAAATATTTCCTGTATAGAGGGCTTTGCCTACTATTACCCCTTCTACACCGATAGAACCTAATTTAGCAATTTCTTCTAAGTCCTTAAGGGAAGATACGCCACCGGATATAATTACTTTAAGACCTGTTTTTTCAGCCAGTTCTTTAGCCGTCTCTAGATTAGGTCCCTTCAGGGAGCCGTCACGGCGGGTATCATTAAATACTACCCGCATTACTCCTAATTCAGTTAAATATTGAGCCATTTGCAAAATGGTCCAATCGGTTGGCTGATTCCATCCTTCAATGGCAACCATATTATTTTTGCCTTCAATCCCAACTGCTACCTTATGACCAAATTCTTTACAGGCTTGCCCTATTAGTTTTGGATCCCGTGCCGGTATAGTACCTAATATAACCCTGGCTACACCTGCTTGCAAAACATCTTCCACATGTTTTATTGACCTAATTCCGCCCGCTACCTGCAGGGGAATATTAACATTATCAACTATTTCTTTAATAACATCTAAATTTTCCGGTGCTCCGGTGAAAGACCCATCCAAATCAGTAATATGAATCATACCAGCCCCCTGGTTTTTCCACCATGCTGCCACTTCTACTGGGTCATCCTTACCTTCAAGCTCTTCAAAAACAGGTTCTGATAGCAAATGGACAAACTTGCCGCATCTTATGTCCATAGCCGGTATGACTAACATGCAACCAACTCCTTATTCCTTTTTATCTTTAAGTTTTTCCAAAACAAGCTTATATCCGTCAGCACCATAGTTTAAGCATCTTTTAACCCGGCTTATAGTAGCTGTACTGGCACCGGTTTCATTTGCGATATCAGTATAAGTCCTGTCAGCTGCCAGCATTTTTGCTACTTCCAGCCTTTGGGCAATAGCCTTTAATTCGCTCACAGTACAAATGTCTTCAAAAAAACGATAACATTCTTCTTGGTTTTTTAACTGGAGTATAGCCTCAAAAAGCCTATCAATGAAAGGTTCTTTCAATCGACTATTATACATAATAATTCTTCCGCCTTTCAATATCAAATATTTCTTAATAAATATTCTTTATAATTCAGAAGAATCCTTTTAGAAAGTTAATGTTTTATCTCAATAAAGAATTATTCCCAAAAAACCTGATGCTGTAATCAATAAGATAGGATGCAGCTTAAACCTAATTATTCCTATAAAAGCCAAGATTCCAATAACTAGGCTTATCCAGTCAATATTGTTTGAATTATGCTGAAACAGTACAGTTTTTCCAATAATTATAGCGGAAAAAAGTATTAAACTAATCACCACAGGCCTAATTCCATAAAGAATTCCCTTCATAACAGGATGCTCACTAAATTTTTGAACAGCCTTAGAAAGCAGAATCACTAGGATAAATGTAGGAAGGCTTACACCAATGGTACTGACTAAAGAACCATAGAATCCGGCAACCTTGAATCCCACAAAAGTGGCTGAATTAACAGCTATTGGTCCCGGAGTAGTCTCGGCTACAGCAATAATGTCAATAAACTGTTTGGCAGTAAGCCAATTATTGGACTCAATCTCTTTTTGTATTAGGGGGACCATTGCATAACCTCCCCCAAAACTAAATAACCCAATCTTAACAAAAGTAAAAAAAAGCTTTAGGTATATCAATTAGTTACTACCTCCGCCAATGACAAATTTAGAGTATAGTATATATCCAATGATTGCACCACAAATAATTGCAAAAATTGGGTGGATATCAAATATAACTAATACCAGCAAAGAAATGATTGCAACTGCCAGAGTACTGCGGTCAATTATACAAGACTTTTTCATTTTAACAACGGCACCTAGTATAAGGGCTACAACAACTGCCCTAATTCCCGCAAACATCTTTTCTAAAATCTCCAGTTCCCCATATTTGAGCAGCAAGCCCGCTAAACTTAAGATAATCAAAAAAGAAGGAAGAATAACACCTAATGTGGCGGCAAGAGCCCCTTTAATTCCTGCAATCCTATAACCTACGAAAGTAGAGGAGTTTATTGCAATGGCTCCAGGAACCGTTTGGGCCAGAGCTAAAATATCAACAATATCCTCCTCCTTGACCCAGCACTTATTGTCACATATCTCACACTGGATTAACGGTATCATGGCATACCCGCCGCCGAAGGTAAAAGCTCCTATTTTAAAGAAGGTTGCAAATAATTCCCATAATATCTTCAAATTAACCCAGCTCCCCAAAATATAAGTCTTAAATATTTTAACATATATTAGTCATGTAGTAATACTTAACTAAAAATAATCCTTTAAATTATAAATTATTATTTGGAATATCTTATAAAGAAATATGATCCAATCTCCGTGCAATATCAGAAAACACGGCTTACGCCATGCCTTTGGCGACTGCGGAAGCCGATGTTGCACTTGTACTTGTTACCTTGTAAAAATTATAAACTTTCTAAGAACTATAAAAGTACCACAAGCCTAAAACGGCATGCGGTATGTGAGAAAAAATATGAAGCAATTTAACTATATCTAAAGTTTCAAGATAATTTTTATCAAAATTGAAACAGCAAAAATGTGTAGAGACCTTGTTATAATAAAAATACAAAGTCTCTACATTTATAAAGGGGGGAGGAATTCTTATTCAGATTTAAGATTTTTCAAATTGAGAGTATCCCTGCTAAATTATATTCATCAATATCGATTTCTTTATTTTGTTTTAATACCCATTCTAAATCAAAATTTTCCACTTTATTGCCAATTATCCCAACCATTTTACCACTACCACCACATAATAATAGTTTTACAGCTTCCGCTCCCATTCTGCTTGCAAGTATTCTATCAAAAGCAGAAGGGGTCCCGCCTCGTTGAATGTATCCCAAAATCGATAGCCGTGTATCTAACCCAGATTGCTCAGTAATTTGCTTTGCAATACTCCTAACATCACCACTTCCTTCTGCTACAAGAATAATACTATGTCTTTTTCCTCTTTTCATTCCCCTTTGGATATTATCAACAACTGTACTTATGTCGACTTGTATTTCAGGTATTAATATGGATTCTGCACCGCCGGCCAATCCAGCAGCCAAAGCAATAAAGCCCGAATCCCGCCCCATCACTTCAATTACAAAAACTCGTTCTAGGGATGTTGCTGTATCTCTTATTTTATTAATTGCATCAACTACAGTATTTATAGTTGTATCAAACCCAATTGTAAATTCCGTACAAGCAATATCATTATCAATAGTGCCTGGTATAGCTATAATATTAATTCCTTTTTTGACCAATTCCAAAGCACCTTGAAATGTGCCATTACCACCTATTACAATTAATCCATCTATTTTATTTGCGTTTAACTTTTCAATAGCTTTTTCTCTTCCTTCTAAGGTATAAAAATCCTTGCAGCGAGCAGTATGGAGAATAGTTCCGCCTCGATGGATAATGTCTGCCACCGAGCCAAGATTCATATTAATGAACTCCCCATTTATCAATCCACTGTACCCTCTCTTAATACCAAATATTTGTAAATTGTTGTAGATTGCTGTACGAACAACTGAACGAATTGCTGCATTCATACCTGGTGAATCGCCGCCACTGGTAAGTACTGCTATTCTTTTCATATAGGTTCTCCTTTGAATCATCAACTAGCATCATATCGCCACTGCTTTTTTTATTAAAAAAAATTTAATAGATTTTATAATATTTTCGAGTCCAAGTCCATAGTAATCGAAAAGTTCATCAGCTGTACCTGATTGACCAAACACATCATTTACACCTAATCTTAATACCGGAACAGGATAGTTATCAGTAACAATTTCACTTACAGCACTTCCTAAACCGCCAATGATATTATGATCCTCTAGGGTTACTAACTTTTTTGTTTCACTGGCTGCCTGTAAAACTTCCTGAATATCTATTGGTTTAATGGTATGTAAATTTATAACCCTAGCTGATATTCCCTCTTGTTCAAGCTGTTCTCGTACCTTTAAGGCCTTATGTAACATAACTCCGTTGGCAATAATTGTTAAATCCTCTCCTTCAAACAATCTATCAGCTTTACCAATAGTAAAATTCCTATCCTCCTTTGTTATAATTGGCATGGGGTCCCGACTTAGTCTAAGATACACAGGTCCTTGGTATTTTGCAATTGCATCTACAGCTTTTGCTGTTTCAAGGGGGTCAGTTGGTGACACAACCACCATATTTGGAATTGTCCTCATTAAGGATATATCTTCTATACACTGATGAGAAGCTCCATCAGGACCTGTACTAAGTCCACCGTGAACACCTACAATTTTTACATTAAGTTTGGGGTATGCAATACTGTTTCTGATTTGATCGTATGCTCGACCGGCAGAGAACATGGCAAAAGTTGTTGCAAAAGGAATAAGTCCGCAAGTAGCAAGTCCGGCTGCAGTAGAATATAAGTCCTGTTCTGCTATTCCCATATTAAAAAACCTATCAGGATAGGCTTTGCCAAACTCTAGTGTACATGTGGCTTTGGCTAAGTCTCCATCAAGTACTATGACTTTATCATTATGACTTCCTAAGTTTAATAATGCTTTACCATATGCCTGTTTTGTGGAAATACTCATAACCATGCATCCTCACCACCTATATCATTTAATGCTATTCTGAGTTGATTTTCATCGGGAGCGCCACCATGCCAGGATACTTCATTTTCCATAAAACTAACGCCCTTACCTTTTATAGTGTTGGCAATTATTACTGTTGGTACATTCCTAGTCTTTATTGCGATTGTAATTGCAGATAATATTTGCTCAAAATCATGCCCATCTATTTCAATTGCATTCCAACCAAAGGCTCTCCATTTTTCTAATAGTCCTCCCAAAGACTTTAGGGCAGCACAACTTCCATCTAATTGAAGTTTGTTATAATCAACAAATACCGTTAAGTTATCTAACTTATTGTGATAAGCAGTCATAACTGCTTCCCAAATTTGACCTTCTTGTAATTCACCATCACCTAATAATGCATATACTCTATAATTCTTATCATTTATTTTTCCTCCTAAAGCCATACCATTAGCTATTGAAAGTCCTTGACCTAGGGATCCCGTTGCCATATCAATTCCAGGTGTTTTTATACTAGGATGTCCTTGCAATAGTTTTCCAACCTGTCGCAACTCCTTTAAATCGCTAATACTTATGTATCCTAAATCCGCTAAAGCCGCATAAACGACTGGACAAGCATGACCCTTCGAGAGGATAAACCGATCTCTATTTTCCCATTCCGGGTTTTTTAAATCTATTCTCATAATTTTATAATAAAGCGCAGTCACTATCTCAACTGCAGATAAAGAACCACCTGGATGACCTGATTTTGCATTAGCTATCATTTTGAGAATATACCTTCTTAATAACTTGGCTTTTTCTCTTAAAAAAATAAGCTGATCTTCCCTTTCTGCTTGTCTGTACATATTAACACCTCTATAATTCTTTTTTACTGAAAAATTCTATTATTTTCTTTACAGCTTCTTCAGGGTTAGGCATAGGTAATAGTTCTGCTGAAAGTGCTCCATTATAATTTATTTCCGTTAAAACTTCTAATATCTTTTCAAAGTCAAGATGCCCACAACCCATAGACCATCTGTTACTATCAGCTATATGAACATGCGAAATGTAACCTCTGGCTGCTCTAATGCTTTCATATATGGACGGCTCCTCAATATTCATATGAAAAGTATCAATTAAAAGTTTTAAATTAGGATGTTTTAAGGTATTTATGACTTCTAAACCTTGTGAAACCGTATTTATAAAATTCATTTCATATCTGTTTACAGGCTCTAACGCTAAGTAAACCCCTTCTTCTTTTGCCTTATTTAAACATTTATCCAAAGCTTCCAAAAACCTTTGGTAGGATATCTCCGCTTCAATTTCCTTTGGAGCTTCACCACGAATAGAACCAATTATAACCTGGCTTTCAAGGATACTTGCCATTTCTATATATTCAAATAACCTTTTAACTGCCAATTCCCGCGCTTCAACCCTCTGGTCTGTAAAACTTATATTTTCCATAAAATAGGGGTATCCTGAGGCCAAAGCCGCCACTTTTAAGTTGTTTTTTGCTAATAATTTTTTCATCTCTTGTTTCTCAAGTGTGAATGGATTTTTAATATTTAACTCAACATATTTAAAACCATATTGACTAACCTGAGGCAGTGTTTGAGTCAACTCTCCTTTAATGGGTATAGGTCCAAAACGTGTTTGTTCAGCAACTACTATACAACCCTTCATTTCTACATTTCCCTCCTAAGAAATAATTAAAATACCTATTTGTTTATACACAGTATACAGAGTATGTGCGCCTGAATTTAAATTATCAAACCGATTAAAGTAAGCAGACAAATTAAAAATATCAATTTAAGTTCATTACAATATTGGAATAGTTAGCAAAAACCTCATCGATTATTTGAGGTGCAATCGTTGTACCGAACCTTGTTGCACCTGCTGCAAGAGCCATAACAAACAGTTCAGTGGGATTGTTGTTTCCAAAGCCCGAATATTTAATCCCAATATGAGGAGGTAGGACCTTTCTCATTGTTATAATATCTTTAACCTGAGGAATTCCACCCCGCCCAGTTGAAGTTTTCACAAAATCTATTCCTGCTGCAACTGCACATTCGCAGGCAGCTTCTATTTCTTCCTTAGTTAACATAGCTGTTTCAATTATTGCTTTCACTTCCAAAGAGGAGTTATGACCAATCTTTACAATTTCAGCAATATCTTCCGTATACAATTTATAATTTTTGTCTTTTAAGGCACCAATATTAGTAACTACATCTATACAGCCCGGTCTTCCATTAAGAATCTTAACTAACTCTTTAGCTTCATTTTTCTTAAATGAAGTAGGATTTGCTCCAAAAGGAAAGCTCACTACAAGCCCTGTCTCTATATCTGTTCCTTCAAGCTCCCGAAGTACCAGAGGGACCCATATAGGATTTGGATGGACACCCCTAAAATTATACGTCTTTGCAAGTTTACAGATGTCCTTAATATCATTTTCTGTAACATCAGAATTTAAAATAGCATAATCAATCATTTTGGAAAGCTGTAGTTTACAATACTCCGTCCCATTAATAAACATTTTTCACACCCCTTTAGTAAACAGTGTACCCCCCATCAATTGTAAGAACGGAACCCGTTATATAGCTGGAAGCTCTGGAAGCAAGGAAAAGAGCAGATGGTGCAATTTCAGATATCTCTGCAAAACGCTGCATTGGTATTAAGTCTAGAGTTGGCTTACATACAGCCGGGTCACTCATCCAGGGGTTAATAGGGGTAATAATATATCCTGGTGCAAGTGTATTAACCCTTATATTATGTTTTGCCCATTCCACAGCTAATGATTTTGTCAACATGATTACTCCCCCCTTGGAGGAAGTGTAGGCTGATATTGTTCGGTCTTTGTTTACTATCATGCCAGACATAGAAGCAAGGTTGATGATATTACCTTTCTTTTGCTTAATCATCAACCGCCCGGCGTGTTGGGAACATAAAAATGTTCCTTTTAAATTAATATCAATAACAGCATCCCAATCTTTTTCACTTAAATCCTCTGCAGGAACCCTAATATTAATTCCAGCACTATTCACAAGTATATCTATTTTACCAAATACAGAGGAAGCCTTTCCAAGCATTTTCTCCACGGAATCAGCGTCGGCTACATCTACTTCAATAGCTAAAGTATCTATACCCATATCCTTTAATTCATTAGCTGCTTTTAGAGCACCTTCTATATTCTTATCTGCAATAATAATATCTGCCCCCGCTTCTGCAAATAACTTTGCAATACTCAGCCCAATTCCCGAAGCTCCTCCGGTAATTAAAGCCTTTTCCCCTACCAAACTAAAAAGGGATTGTATAATCATAAATAGTCCTCCTTACTTTGCTAATAAAAGTGTTTACATCTGTCCCAGCAACCTAGGCAAGAACAATATTATTTCCGGGAATTTCATCATAATAAAGATTATTACAATAATAACAAACATAAATGGTAGTGCCCCAATTGATACCCTTTCTAGTGAAAGATTAGATAAACTCATTGCTATGAAAAGGTTTACACCAAGGGGAGGTGACAACATAGCAACTTCGTTAGTCATTACCCAAATAATTCCAAAAAAGTAAGGATCAATTCCAACCTGGGTAACGACTGGCAATAAAATGGGAGCCAAAATAACTATAGTAGCCAAAGTTTCCATAAACATTCCTAAAAAGAATAAAAGTATTACAATTAAAAAAAGTATAATGTAAGGATCACTACTAAAACTTAACATAACCTGCGCAAGTTTTTGTGGAACTTGATACATTGTTAAAAATCTTCCAAATAATATAGAGACACCCACTACTATGGAAAGAATTGCTATAGTAGCATTAGTCATTTTAATACTATCCCATATTCCGTCACAATTAAGTTTTTTGGTTACCATAACTCCTACAAATAGAGAATAAAAAACAGCAATTGTAGAAGCCTCAACAGGAGTACATACCCCTAGATAAATTACACCAAGAATTATTACTGGGGCCATTAAGGACCAAATACTTCTTTTAATTACCCGAATTTTCTCTCCTGGGCTATACTCTTCATTTGTACCTTGATAACCTGCTTTGATTGCCATTACGTATGCAGTAAGAATTAACGCCCCTCCTACAATAAATCCAGGTATGAAGCCTGCCATAAATAAAGTTGAAACAGACAAGTTTGCTATTACCCCATATACTATCATAGGATTAGAGGGAGGAATTAAAATCCCTAAAGTTCCTCCAGTAGCAGATACACCTGCAGCATACTCGGGTTTATAACCTTTTTTGATCATTGAGGGAATCATAAGACTACCCATAGCTGCAACTGTACCTGGACCCGAGCCAATCATAGCCGCAAAAAACATACAACCTAAGATTGTAACTATTCCCAAACCACCTCTAATACGACCAACAAAAATTGAAGCTACCTCTACGATTTGTCCCGCCATACCCCCTTTTTCCATAAAAGCCCCTGCCAATACAAACGCAGGCACTGCCAAAAGGGGAAACATCTCAGATACTTTATATAAATCCAAAGGTATTATTGTTAATGGAATATTGCTTTGTACTAAAACTACAACTGTAGCTACACCAATTGCCACAAAAACCGGTGTTCCCAAAAGAAGTAAACCAAACAATACCACCCATATTAAATACTCAAGAGGCATGGATATCCGCCTCCTTTACATTTATATTCTTAAACCTTTTAATCCAAAATTCAATTATTCTAAAGGTTTGAATTACAAAAGTTAAAGGAATAATTAAAAATATATATCGCATATCCCACATCATTACCGCAGAAATAAGAGGACGTTGTACCATCTTAACCCCTATAAGGATAAAACCTTGGTAAATAACAAAAAAGTTAAATGCAATCCAAACTATGTCTGTTAAGAAAATTATTGAATTTCGTACTTTTTCCGGTATCAACTGCAACTGAGCAGTGACTCTGATATGGATACCCTTTTGTGCACCTAAGCTTGCTGCCATATAGACAAGGAAAAGAAAGGAGAAATTTGATAACTCGGTAGCCCAGGCAAATGAACGACCAAGAAAATATCTAGATATTACTTGAACAAAGAGTAAAGACATTAAAAAGGTTAAGAGTAGACCGCAAACAATTTGTTCAAAGTTATTGTAGAACCATAGTAACTTTTTCTTCATTTTTTTCCCTCTTTCTGTCTGTAATATGAAGCTGACCCATTTATATGAGGTCAGCTTCATACTAAATAATATTAATTATGCTTTTGGTTTTTCTCTACCCAATGTTTTTAGGAAGCTATCTAAAACAAAAGGGTCACCAATCTTATCATAAAACTGGGGCCAAACACTCATGGCTTTCTCAACCCAAATAGGTTCATCATCAGGTGCTCCATATACTTCTATACCAGCTTTAATTAGTAAATCCTTTGCTTCTTCTGTTAATTTACCCATAAACTCATTACTTGCTTTTTCAGCCGCAAGACCTGCTTCAATTACAGCTTTTTGTAAATCTTGTGGCAAAGCATCGAACCATTCCTTATTTACAACCATGGGACCTACCCATAATTTATAGTGAATTTCTGTAGTATACTTAGTTATTTCATGGAACTTGTTTGCATAAATACTCACATAGGGGTTCTCTTGTCCATCAACAACTTTTTGTTGTACCGCAGCAAAAGTTTCCGCCCAATCAATAGGAGCTGGTTCACAATTCCAAGATTTAAAGGCAGCAATCTGCAAGGGATTCTGTGGTACCCTTATTTTCAATCCCTTTAAATCATTTATATTTTTAACTGGTTTTTTTGAGTTATTCAATACCCTAAAGTGTTGTTGTGTCCAGGAAAGGGCTATTAACCCTGCCTCATCTTCAAGTTTTTTATTTAATAAATCCCTGTTTTCCTTAATAACCTTGTCAAAGTCTTCAACACTTGTAAACATATAAGGAAGGTCAAAAGCACCCATGGAGGGACTGTACACGGTAACGTTATTAACAGCAACTATCGTTGCCTGGGCAATATTATTTTGAACATCCTGAATAACCCGTTGTTCGCCCCCTAACTGCCCACCAGGATATAATTCGACTTTAATGCGTCCATTTGTTCTTTTATTAATTTCTTCCATAAATTTTTCGGAATAATATGTATATGGACCTTGTGGACCTGGCGGCTCTGAATGAGCAAATTTCATTACAAATGCTTTTTCAGGTGCCTTCTCAGGTTCCTTTGCAGTCTCCGCAGGTTTTTCTGGCTGTGCTCCGCCACAACCGGCAATAATGGAACTGATTAAAAATAGCACTAAAAGAACCAGGCTGACTTTTCTCATACCCATCACTCACTTTCAAAAAAAATAGTAGTTTATTAAAAGTTTCAGGATAAGAAACTATAAAAGATTATCACTCCTCTCTATACTTATTACAAAACAAAAGATACTTAAAAAAATAATGTTAAATTACTCTCAAGGTTTAATTACTACTTTCATTGCCGTTTTATCTTGCATTATTGTTTTGAACGCAATATTGTAATCCTCCAAAGAAAACCGATGACTTATAATTTCAGCCAGGTGTTCCGTCTGCGAAAGCATGTTCACAGCAGTTTCAAAATCCTCATCGGTATACAACATGGTCCCAATGATATTAATCTCTCGTAAATTAACATCCCGCAAATCTGTTAACACAGGTTCCCTGTGTAGTCCCACCATGACTGCAGTTCCACTGGATTTCAAATAAGATGTCATAGTTAATGAAGTCACTGGTGCCGCTGCTGCTTCAAAAACTACATCCATACCGTTATTTGCTGTTAAATCATTAACTACCTTTTTAAGGTCAGTATTTTTATTATCTACCGCTATAAATCCTAGTCTCTTTACAATTTCTAATCTATAATCGGAAATTTCACTAATAACTATTAACCCTGCCCCAGCCGCTTTAGCAGCGAGAGCAACAATCAAACCGATGGGTCCCCCACCTAGGATTAGTACTCTACTTCCAACCTTAATACCTGACCTGTTTACTGCATGCACCCCAACGGCAAAGGGTTCCGAGAGTACTGCCAAATCAGTAGTCACTCCAACAGGTATTTTAACAAGATGCTTGCGCTTGACCTTTATATACTGGGAAAATCCGCCATTGGTATCAATACCATATAAACCAAATTTCCTACATACATTTCGCCTGCCGTTTATACATGGCTCACATCTGCCACATGTAATTACTGGGTTTACAGTGACCAGGTCGCCCAACTTTAGTTCCGGTGATACATCTTTTCCTACTTCAGCAATTTCCCCAGAAAACTCATGTCCTAATGTTATGGGATATTTAACCCTTGGATTTTTGCCATGAAAAATATGAATATCGCTTCCACAAATACCTGCCCAGTGAACCTTAATAAGAACTTCACCCCTATTGATGGCAGGATCCTCCATTTGAACAATTTTCAAATGCTCTGCTTCCACTAATTGAAGTGCTTTCATCATTTCGCCTCACTCTCTTAAAACTCTCTTGATATTGGCGCAATTTTCTTAATATTCTTTGTCTATATACACTGTATACTATGTAAATGTGCATGTCAATTTCTTTTTTATAAAATTTTACCAGTTTCTTTTCAATCAGATATCTGGATCAAAAAAAACATCCACCTGATCTTCCCTATTTGATACGATACGGCAGCGATAATTTGTTGGATGATAGACATTAACAGCAACCTCAATTGCTTTTCCGTCATTATCGTGGGAAATCCTATCAGCCCGCAGTACTGGTACACCTTCCGCAATACCTAATTCTGCAGCAATTTTCAATGAGGCACTAATTGCTCTTAATTCCTGTTCCCTATGAGCTATTTGTATCCCAAATTGTTTATTAATAATTTCATATAGACCTTGGGTTTTGATATCAAATTTAACAATTTCCATACCAACATCGGAAATCCAATAACTATCTACAACTTCGACGGGAAAATAATCTATCAAATGGACTTTCTTTATCAAAAAAATCTTTTCATCCCTAAAAAATTCTAAATTGGGTACTTCCTCCAACAACTGTTCTGATACGGTAATATTATCCGCAAATAAAACTTTTGCCGATGGGACCCTGCCTTTAGCCCGAATTTCATCAAAAAAACCTACTAGTCTTTCCAAAGGTTCGACAAATTCCTTCTTTACAAATGTTCCTATTCCATGTCTTCTCTCAATCCAACCTTCATTAACTAATTCCAATATTACTCTTCTTACAGTAATACTGCTAACGCTGTACATTTCCATCAATTCTTTGTCAGAGGGGAAAATATCACCAATATTCCAAAAACCCTTGTTTAATTTGTATTTTAGATCATTTAGAATTTGCTTGTATAAAGGTATATTTTTGTCTTTATACAAATTTACATCCCTCCCTTATTCGAGAAAATAGCTACACTATTTAGGTTATGCGAAGTTTAAAAAAGAATCAAGTATTTTGTAATTTATATGTTACTCTAATCATAAATAATCGAATGCTTTTAAATAAAAACCACAAGCCAAGTTTGGCTTGTGGTATATGAGGAGATTATATGAAAAAGGGGGGTATTATAATCCTAAAGCTTTTAATTTTTCCGGGGTGGGAATTCCATCATTATCCCATCCCATGGCTGCGTAGTAGTTATTTAAAAGTTTCTCAAGATTTACTATCTGTCCCTGACTTGCACCGGAAGGCATTGGTTCTTCGGTAAAACGCTTGGGCAAGGTGTCGTCTTTTCTGGAGAAGCCGTTTTGCACATTATACAGTCTTTCCAGGTTAAAAATTCTCTCGGCATTAAAGAGAAGTTTTGCCTCAGTCATTTCATAACCAGTTACCAGCTTCCATGCCTTTAACTGGTCTGGTCTGCCAAAGCCATTCTGGCAGGTAGCACATATACCCATGGAATCCACAGCAACAAAGTTGAGTTGGGTATTACGGACCAATATTTCTTTGCCATCTTCTTCAAAACGGTTCCCTGCTGCCATCTCACCGCCAAAAACGGGAGCTACCATATGGTGGGCGCCTTTGGGGGAAGTGGCATAAGTTAAAGCCATACCCTTTGCCCCTCTGGGATCATACACAGCAAAAGTCATACCTTTGGAATGGATAGCCAGGTCGGGAGCACCCCATTTTGCCGCAGCAAAGGCAGGTCCTTCAGCAAGGTCAGCGCCGATTCCTTTTCTGAAAGCAATCATTTCTAATAGTTTAGCTTCGGCCTCACCATTTCCAAACTTTAATTCTAAACCATCAGTATCTTCTAAAGTCAAGATACCTTTTTCAAAGCACTCCATGGTCAGGGCAACACAACCGCCAGCTGATATGGAGTCTAAACCTAAAGCGTCACAAATTGCGGATACATGTAATAAGTCTTCCCAGTTTGTTAAACCACAGTTTGTTCCTAAAAGTCCAAGGGTTTCAAATTCAGGACCCTCTAGCTTTACATCTCCGTATTTGGTGGAGACAACAGCACAATTTTTACTGCAGGCAATAGGACATCCATAGCAGGAGCAGTCATTATAAACTACGGCTTCCCTAAAATTAGGTCCTTCAAATACCTTGTTGGCTTCTGAAGTCCCTTCGCTAAAGTTTTTAGTACACATGAAACCCGCGTTATTAATATCATCTACTAATTCATTGGTACCTTCTATTCTTCTAATTTGAGCTTTAGGGCTTTTCTTAAAATTAGGATACAAGCCGGCAACGAACTCCATTAATTCTGCAGGGCTATCTACTTCTACATCATTAGTACCCCGGACGGCAATAGCCTTTAAATTCTTGGAGCCCAGTACTGCTCCGCCGCCTCCTCTGCCAAATTCACGGAAGACATCGTTAGTAATACAGGCAATTTTAACTAAATTTTCACCTGCAGGACCTATACACGCCACATGTATTTTGTTGTCTCCGCCTAGTTCTTCTTTAATGTTGTGATCTGTATCGGCAATATTCTTACCCCATAGTTTTTCAGCAGATTTTATTTCAACCTTATCGTTGTCTATCCAAAGGTAAACAGGCACATCTGATTTTCCCTCAATAATCAAACCGTCATAACCGGCAAACTTAAGCTCCGGACCCCAATGACCACCAGCTAAGGAGTAAGAGTAGGTGTTGGTAAGAGGGGATTTAAATGCAACATTTATCTTATTATTTCCGGGAATCATGGTTCCTGAAAATGGTCCGTTAAAAAACACTAGTTTATTATCTGGACTTAAACCGTGTGTCTGAGGAGGAACTTCTTTATTTAAATAGTAAGCAGATAAACCCCTGCCTCCTAAATACTCAATAAACATTTCTAATGATACTTTTTCTTTAGTAACTGTTTTGGAGGTAAGGTTTACCCTTAAAAGTTGTCCGGCAATTCCGTTCTTAGTCATCTATTTTTCCTCCTTCCCAGCAGCTATTAATTCTTCGGCTTCCTGGCGTTCTATATATAAGAGAGCCTGTTCAGGGCAGTATTTTACACATTGGGGATCACCGTCACATAGGTCGCAAATAATTACAAATTTTCCATCTGGATGGAGTTTTACTGCATTGAAGGGACAGGCTTTGATACACATTTTACAGGCAATGCATTTTTCTTGGTCAACTTTTACAGCACCAGTAGTATCATTTGTACTTAAGGCACTTACCTTAGTGGGACAAGCTTTGATACAAGGGGTATCTGCACACTGGCGGCAAACAGCAGGGTAGTCCATATAATCCTCATGGCTTCTGGTTATTGAAATTCTGGATTTCTTAGGATTGGATACCTTGTAGTGAGTCATACTGCACCACTGTTCACAGATTCTGCAGCCAACACATTTGTTTGCATCAGCAACAAGCACTTTTGCCATTGATTTTGCACCTCCATAAATTTAAGGTTCTCCTTTCCATAAGGAGGCACCGGCGTTTCCAACGATACCCTGACGGTTTATAAACCATAGACCTTATCCACAGGTTTATAAACTCGGAGATAATATTACAATATTACATACTTATATATTTATTCTACCGGACAACCGTAAATTGTCAATATTCTAACAAAATTTATTAATTTTTTTTAAAATTGCAATATTACATATTTACAAATATATTTGTTTTTGATATAGTATATGTGAATCCAAGAACAAACTTTTTCTCTTTCTTCCCTTTTTTAATTTTGAAAACCTCCTGCTCACCACAGGAGGTTTTCCTTTATACCTATTCTTTTTATAAAGCCTTAGCGCCGATATCTGTCCTGTATTGCATGCCCTCAAAATTAATCCTTCCAACACCCTGATAGGACTTCTTAATTGCATCCTTGATATCCTTGCCTAAAGCCGTCACTCCTAAAACTCTCCCGCCGTCTGTTACAATCCTCTCACCATTTCCTTTAGTGCCACTATGGAACACCATTACCTCCGGGGGAACACCTTCTAGACCAGTAATTAATTTTCCCTTTTCATATCCTTCAGGATAACCTCCTGATGCAAGTACAACGACTACCGCTGCCTCATCGGACCATTTTATATCCAGTTTATCTAATCTATTATCGAGGACACCTTCTATAATATCAATTAAATCATTTTTTAAACGGGGAAGTACGACCTGGGTCTCGGGGTCGCCGAAACGGGCATTAAATTCCAATACCATGGGACCTTCTGCAGTTAACATCAGACCTGCGTAAAGCACACCTTGGTATATCCTGCCCTCCTTTTCCATGGCTTTAATGGTCTGCTCCAGAATTTGCCTTTGTACCACTTCATGAACAGCCTGGGTATATACAGGTGCTGGAGAATAGGCTCCCATACCACCCGTATTGGGACCTTGATCATTATCATAAATCCTTTTATGATCCTGGGCCGAAACCATAGGTACAATTGTTTTTCCATCTGTAAAGGCAAGAATGCTTACTTCCTGACCTTGCAGGAACTGCTCAATTACTACTTTACTGCCGGCTTGACCAAATTTGTTTTCTACTAAAATCTCCTCTACTGCTTTAATTGCTTCTTCTTTTTCAAAACAAACCATTACTCCTTTGCCGGCGGCAAGTCCGTCTGCTTTTATCACACAAGGAACACCTGCTTTATTTATATAGTCTTTTGCCTCTGTTGGCTGGGTAAAGACCTTGTACTTAGCAGTAGGGATATTGTACTTTTCCATTAGTTCCTTGCTAAATGCCTTACTGCCTTCAATTTCTGCAGCCCTTTGGGTAGGTCCAAAGATTTTCAGACCTTTTTCCTGGAACTTATCCACTATTCCCAATGTCAAAGGAACTTCCGGACCCACTACCGTCAAATCTATCTTAAAATCCACAGCAAATTTTACTAGACCGCCTATATCCTCCGCGGAAATATTTACACATTCAGCCAGTTGAGAAATGCCAGCATTACCGGGTGCACAATAAATTTTATCTAACCGGGGACTTTGGCTGATTTTCCAAACTAAGGCATGCTCCCTTCCTCCGCCCCCCACTACTAGGATGCGCATCTGTTTCGTTCACCTCCAAATATTCAGTGTGATAGTGTGATAGTTTGAAGGTCTGGAAGGTCCGAAAGTATATTCTTTATTACCTACGCACTGTCATGCAGTTTACCCTTAAGCCGTCACACTACATACTGATTTGCTATTAAGCCTGCACACTAGCACTAATTAATTCCAGGGAATTAATTAGTGCTTAAAGTGCCTGATTCCTGTAAAGGCCATGTTGATTCCATATTGGTCACAAGCCTGAATAGAGTCTTCGTCCTTTATGGAACCTCCTGGTTGGATGATGGATTTTATACCAGCCTTTGCTGCTGCTTCCACGGTATCCCTAAAGGGCAGGAAAGCATCAGAAGCCAGTACAGCACCTTTACACCTTTCACCTGCTTGTTCTATAGCAATCGTCGCCGAACCAACCCTATTCATTTGCCCGGCACCAATTCCCAATGTTTGTCTATCCTTACTGATCACGATAGCATTTGATTTGACATGTTTAACAATCTTCCAGCAAAAGAGGAGTTCTTCCAATTCCTCTGCTGTAGGTTGATTCTTTGTTACAATTCTTAACTGCTCAGCATTTATCTGTATTTCATCTTTTTCTTGGACTAAAAAACCGCCGCTGACCTTTTCCACCCAATAGTCCTTCTCGGGCTTGCTGTAACCCACCTCAATCAGCCTAAGATTCTTTTTTGCGTTTAATATCTCTAAAGCTTTATTGGAAAACTCCGGGGCAATAACTGCTTCCATAAATGTATCCACTATCTGCAATGCCGTTTTGGAATCAACCCCTTGGTTTAACCCAATTATCCCTCCAAAGGCCGAAATAGGGTCTGCAGAAAGAGCTTTTTCATAAGCTTGAGCCAGAGACTCACCTATTGCAACTCCACAAGGGTTTGTGTGCTTAATAATGGCTACTGCCGGAACCCCTTTAAATTCTTGCACTATATTCCAGGCAGCTTCTACATCGACAATATTGTTGTAAGATAACTCCTTGCCCTGCAATTGCTTTGCTCCAGCCACAGTCCCTCTTATGTTTCCCGGGAAAGCATAAAAAGCTGCTTTTTGGTGGGGATTTTCACCGTAACGAAGGTCTTGAAGCTTCCGCCCGCCCATGATAAAACTTTGGGAAAACAATTCATTATCAAAAATACCTGCTAGATAGTTGCTGATAGCTATGTCATATTGGGCAGTATGCCTAAAAGCTTCTAAAGCCAATTCTTTGCGGGTATCTAATTGAATCTCCTGCTTGTCTCGCAGTTCCTGGATTATGCCTTTGTACCTTTGAGGATTTACCACCACCGCTACCCGCTCATAATTCTTGGCGGCAGCCCTGACCATAGTGGGACCGCCAATATCGATGTTTTCTACTGCTTCTTCCAAGGTAACCCCTTCTTTTCTTATAGTTGATTCAAAGGGGTATAGGTTTACTGCAACTAAATCTATGGGTGTAATACCTTGCTCCTTCAGAACATCAAAATGTGCTTCATTTCCTTTGGCAAGTATACCCCCATGAATATTGGGATGCAGGGTTTTTACCCTACCCTCCAGAATTTCAGGGAAGTTTGTTACCTGGGAGACAGGTTTAACATTGATGTGATTTTCCTGCAAGGTTTTGTAAGTACCTCCAGTGGAGACAACCTCCCAGCCTAAACTAACCAGGTCTTTGGCAAATTCCACAACACCTGTTTTATCAGAGACGCTGATAATTGCCCTTTTCAAAATATCACCACCAATTTTATTTGCTTTAGTTCATTGGTTATACAGCACGTCCGTGTGACAGCTTGTTAGTTGAATTTAGGGTCCGTAACACCGTGACATTGTTAACCCAAACTATTAACAGTCCTACTTTTGATTTTTTATGTCACAATGACATCCCTGTAAATTACCTTTTTAACATGTCACGTCAAGAACGCGTGACTTTCTTGTTTTCACGTTCCTTGGTTTTCTACTAGCCACTAACAACTAGCCACTAGTCACCAGTCACCAATCACTAGTTACTGGGCACTAGCCACTAATATATACTTTCCTACCTGTTACTTCGACCTTACCCTGAGCAATCAGCTTTACTGCCTGGGGGTAGATTTTATGTTCTTCACGCAAAATTCTTGCTGAAAGGGTTTCTTCAGTATCATCCTCATAAACAGGCACAACCGATTGCAGGATAATGGGTCCGCTGTCTACACCCTCATCAACAAAATGTACCGTACATCCAGAGAATTTGACACCATATTCCAGGGTCTGCTTCTGGGCATGCAGCCCTGGAAAGGCAGGCAGTAAGGAGGGGTGGATATTAACTATTTTCTTTCCTGCATATTTTATAAAATAAGGACTTAGGATACGCATGAAACCAGCAAGACAAATTAGGTCACATTGATAATCCCTAATTACTGCAAGAATTTCCGATTCAAAATCATCCTGCTTGCCAAAGTTTTTCCGTTCAATTATTACAGCAGGAATATTCGCCTCCCTTGCCCTGGTTAAGGCATAAGCATCCTTTTTATCGGTGATAACAACTGATATTTCAAATTCCTGTTTAGCATGAGCGGCATCCATCAGTGCCTGTAAATTACTGCCCCGCCCCGAGGCTAAAACTGCTATTTTATACACCATAAGCCTATACCTCTTGATATTTTACCCCATTATTACCGGGGGCAATCACACCTATCTCAAAAACTTGTTCGTTTATACTCAGGCACAGCTTCTTTATTATTTCAGCCTGTTCTCTATCTGCAATCAAAGCCATACCTATACCCATATTAAATGTCCGATACATTTCTTCCTCTGCAATGTTGCCTATTTCTTGAATAACTTCGAATATAGGAAGTTTAGGCCATGATTTTTTATTAATTACCCCCTGACAATTATCCGGCAGTACACGGGGAATATTTTCAGTTAAACCTCCGCCGGTGATGTGAGCCATTCCTTTAATTGTTGCCTTAGCTAAGATTTGCTGGATAAGGGATACGTAAATTCTGGTAGGTTCCAGCATGACTTCTCCTACAGTTTTCTCTAAATTTGCAATTTTAGCATCCAAAGCAAGACCGGCTTTTTCGAGAATTACTTTCCTCGCCAGGGAAAAGCCGTTACTGTGCAGCCCAGTGGAAGGAAGCCCTAAAATAACATCACCCTGAATTATTTCTTTTCCATTGATTATTTTGTTTTTTTCAACAACCCCAACCACAAAACCGGCAATATCATATTCCCCGGCGGGATAAAATCCCGGCATTTCTGCTGTCTCCCCTCCGATTAAAGCACATCCTGCCTTGCGGCAGCCTTCAGCCACTCCGGAGACAATTTGTGCTACCTGTTGGGGTTCAAGCTTGCCTACGGCAAGGTAATCCAGAAAGAATAAGGGCTCCGCGCCAGAAACAAGGACATCATTAACACACATAGCAACGGCATCAATACCGATAGTATCATGTTTATCCATCTGAAACGCCAGTTTTAGCTTTGTTCCCACACCATCTGTGCCCGATACTAAAACAGGTTCCTCGTATTTTTTTACATCCAGGGCAAACAAGCCGCCAAAGCCTCCCAATTCTGTCAACACCTCTGGGCGAAAGGTATCTTTTACTAAAGGCTTAATAAGCTCAACAGCCTTATTGCCCTTGTCAATGTCAACACCGGCTTCCCGATAGCTTAAGCTCTCTTTCTTATGCATTGTTTATCCCCCTTCCCATTTGGAGTTTCCAGAATGTGTTTGCCAAGTTCTTCAGGCGGAGGAATCACAATGGGATAATCCCCATCCAGGCAAGCAGAGCAAAAACCCTTATATTTACCCATAGCTTTAAAAAGTCCTTTGTGACTTAAATAATTCAAACTGTCAGCTCCAATATGCTGCCTGATTTCATCAAGCTGCTTTTGGGCAGCAATTAGCTCTGCCCGCTCTGAAGTATCAATTCCATAGTAGCAAGGAAAGGTAACAGGTGGTGAACTGACCAGCATATGAACCTCTAATGCACCATTTTGCCTGAGCATCTCCACCAATTTCTTGCTGGTAGTACCCCGCACTATGGAATCATCAACTATGGCCACCTTTTTACCGTCAATCTCCTGCCGTATGGGATTCAGTTTCAGTCTCACACCCAGTTCACGTAAGTTTTGATCAGGCTGAATAAAAGTACGTCCTGCATATCTGTTTTTTAATAAACCCTGGGCGAATGGTACACCAACAGTCTCGGCATAACCTATGGCAGAGGCAGTACCTGAATCAGGTACAGGGATAACCACATCTACCTGCAGAGAAGTCTCCTTTGCTAATTGGGCGCCCATATTTCTCCTGGCCCTATTTACACTTATGCCATCAATAATACTGTCAGGTCGGGCAAAGTAGATATATTCAAAAATACAAACTGCCCCTTGGTCTTTTGTAAAAATGCGCTGGGAGCTCAAACCCTTTTCATCAATTATTACTATCTCCCCCGGCTCTACATCTCTGATTAATTGAGCCCCAATAGTATCCAAGGCACAGGATTCGGAAGCCAGAACATAACCTTTATCTCCTAATTTGCCTATACATAAAGGTCTATTTCCAAAGGGATCCCTGACACCAATCAGCTTTTCCTCAGTCATAATCACCAGGGAATAGGAGCCTTTGATATCTATCATGCATTTCATTAAAGATTCTTCAATGGAATTTTGTCCATAACGGGCAATCAAGTTTACTATCAATTCCGAATCGATGGTTGATTGAAAAACAGAACCGTTATTGGCAAGTTTATCCCTTAATTCATTGGCATTTGTTAAATTTCCGTTATGAGCCAGGGCAACACTGCCCTGGAGGTATCTGCATACTAAGGGCTGAGCGTTTAATGCCAGACTTGCTCCAGTAGTAGAATACCGCACATGACCAATTGCAATATTCCCCGTCAGATTACAAATGTCTTCTTCGGAAAAAACTTCGGCTACCAATCCCATATTCTTATGAACTTGGATACCTACACCGTTGGTTACTGCAATCCCTGCACTTTCTTGACCTCTGTGCTGTAAAGCAAATAAACCATAGTAAGTCAGCCTGGCTACATCCGCCTGGGGGGCATATATTCCAAAAACACCGCATTCTTCAGACAGCTTGTCTAGCCTTTCATCAAACATGGTATTGCCCCCTTATGCCTGGATTCAATTTCATTCAGGCTAAGATTTATTGTAAATTTCTCACCGTTAATAACTAGAGATTTTCCCTGTACAACACCAAGTTTTGTTAAGGGTACAGCATGTTTTTCCACTATTGATTTAAGTTTTTCCCCTTTTTCCCTGGAAATGCTGATTATTATGCGGGATTGAGTTTCGCCAAAGAGAAGGGCGCTTGGTCTTATATCACTTTCCAGCTTAACCTGGGCTCCTATCCCTCCCGCCATACAGCTTTCGGCAAGAGCTACACTTAAACCGCCTTCGCTGCAGTCATGGGCTGAATTTATAATACCTGCTTCGATTAGCTCCAGGGTACAGCGCTGGAGGGCTAGTTCCTTTTCTAAATCAAGTTCCGGAGGCATTCCAGCTTCCAGCCCATGATACATTGCCAAAAACTCACTGCCGCCTAATTCATCCTTTGTTTCCCCTAGTAGATATATGATATCATCCTGGTTCTTAAAGCCCATGGTGCAAACCTTATCTAAATCTTCTAGTAATCCCACCATACCAACTGTAGGGGTGGGGAATACTGCTTCACCTTTTGTTTCGTTATAAAAGCTGACATTCCCCCCTGTTACAGGGGTACCTAGTACCCGGCAAGCCTCGCTCATACCTTCAGCAGCTTCTTTAAACTGCCAAAATATTTCCGGTTTTTCAGGATTGCCAAAATTAATACAATCGGTTATTCCTAAAGGTTTGGCGCCTGTACATACTATATTGCGGGCTGCTTCGCTAACTGCAATTTTCCCCCCAGTCTGGGGATTAAGATAAACATACCGGGAATTGCAATCTATGGTTAAAGCAACGCCTTTTTTTGTTCCTTTAATGCGTACTACCGCTGCATCAGCAGCACCGGGGCGGACTACGGTATTAATACCCACCATATGGTCATATTGATCATATACCCATTCCTTACTGGCTATAGTTGGCCGGGCAAGAAGATCCAGAAAGGTTTTCTGGTAATTGACAGGTTCAGGAAGATCCTGCAGGTTGCAATTTTGTATCTCTGCCAATTTCTCCGGCATTTTTGCTTCCCGATTATAGACTGGACACATTTCCGTCAAACTCTTAGCGGGAATTTCGGCGGCAATGGTATCAGCGTCTTTAATCCTTAAGATACCATCATCTGTTACTTTTCCTACTACTACTGCATCTAGTCCCCATTTTTGGAAAATTGCTTTTACCTCTTCTTCCTTGCCCATTTTGGGAACAACCAGCATCCTTTCCTGGGACTCGGAGAGCATTATTTCATAAGGTGTCATACCCTGCTCTCTTCTAGGAACTAAAGCTACATCTATTTCTATTCCGCTATCACCTCTGGATGCCATCTCACAGGACGAACTGGTAATGCCTGCAGCACCCATATCCTGCATCCCAACAACGTAACCTGTTTTAATCAATTCCAAGCAGGCTTCCATCAGGAGTTTTTCCATAAAGGGGTCTCCTACCTGAACGGCTGGTCTCTTTTCTTCCGAAGAATCATTAAGCTCCTCTGATGCAAAGGAAGCTCCTCTAATACCATCCCTGCCGGTTTTTGCACCTACTACCATTACCGGGTTGCCTACACCGGAGGCTACCCCTTTTGCCAGGTCCTTGTGCTCTAAAATCCCTACACACATGGCATTTACCAAAGGGTTACCTTCATAGGAAGGATGAAAATATACTTCTCCTCCCACTGTAGGGATGCCAATACAGTTGCCATAACCGGCAATGCCTGAAACCACCCCGCTGAAAAGATACCTTGACCTGGCACTGCTCAAAGAGCCAAAACGCAGGGAATTTAAGAGGGCAATTGGTCTTGCTCCCATGGTAAAGACATCCCTGATAATACCCCCTACCCCTGTAGCTGCACCTTGATAAGGCTCAATAGCTGATGGGTGGTTATGGCTTTCAACTTTAAATGCGATGGCTAAACCATCTCCTATATCTACTACACCGGCATTTTCCCCCGGTCCTTGCAAAACCTGTGGTCCTTCGGTAGGAAACTTCTTTAATACGGGGCGGGAATTTTTATAGCTGCAGTGCTCTGACCACATAACTGAAAACATACCTAACTCTACTTTGTTAGGTTCACGCCCTAAAATTTCCTTAATCAGCTCATATTCATGGTCAGTAAGCCCTAGTTCCAGCCATGGCGTAAGGTCTTTATTATTTTCCATGTAAGCCACCCCCTTCTAACCACTTAACAATTGAAGTAAAGAGATGTTTGCCAAAATCATTACCCAAGACAGCCTCAGCACACCTTTCAGGATGAGGCATCATACCCAGCACATTGCCTTTTTCGTTTACTATCCCTGCTATATTATCTGTTGAACCGTTAAAATTACAGGCAGGAGTTACTTCACCTGCTGGAGTGCTGTAGCGGAATACTATTAGTTTCTTTTCTTTCAGCTCTCTTAAGACCGACTCATCACATACATAGGCACCCTCCCCATGGGCCACAGGTATTTTTGCTATTTGCCCTTTTTGATAGTCCAAGGTAAAGGGAGTTTGGTTATTTTCTACACGAAGATAGGTATCCCGGCAGACAAACTTTAAGTCCTTGTTACGAACCAAGGCTCCCGGAAGCAACCCTGCTTCTGTTAGAATCTGGAAGCCATTGCAAATGCCTAAAACCAGGCCTCCGGCTTGTGCAAATTCAATTACTTTGTTCATTATGGGTGAAAAACGGGCAATAGACCCTGTCCGCAAATAATCTCCGTAAGAGAAACCACCAGGCAAAATGATACAATCATACTCAACCTTGAATTCTTTCTCCTGGTGCCAAACATAGTCTACTTCCTTTTTTAACACTTCTTTTACCACATGATAACAGTCGGCATCGCAATTTGAACCAGGGAATACTATAACTGCAAATCTCATATTATTCCTCCACCAATTCAAAGCGATAGTCTTCGATTACGGGATTTGCCAAAAGCTTTTTGCACATCTCCTCAACCTGTTCCAAAGCAGTCTGCCTGTTATCAACATCAAAAGACACTTCGAGAAATTTGCCAACCCTAACATCAATAACTTCCTCAAAGCCTAAGGATTCTAAGCCTTTTTTTACAGCGGTTCCCTGTGGATCAAGGATGCTAGGCTTTAATGTAACATAGACACTGGCTTTATACATTTATTTAACCTCCTTAAGTCGACGCAGGACTTCCTGGTATGCGTCTTCCACTTTACCCAAGTCACGACGAAAACGGTCCTTGTCCATTTTTTCTTTAGTTGCTTTATCCCAGAAACGGCAAGTATCAGGTGAAATTTCATCGGCAAGTATAATCTCTCCCCCACTGGTTCGACCAAATTCAAGCTTAAAATCCACTAACACTATTCCAGCTTTCTCTAAATAAGGTTTTAAAATTTCGTTAATCTTTAGCGCTGTTTCACTAATAAAAGCCATATCTTCATCAGAGGCTAATTCCAAAGCGGCGATATGATATTGATTAATCATGGGATCCCCTAATGAATCACTTTTTAAGCAAAACTCAAGGACAGTTTTTTTCATTATATGCCCTTCTTCCAAGCCAAGCCTTTTAGCCAAAGTGCCGGCCGCAATATTACGGACTATAACTTCTACAGGTACTATTTCAACAGCTTTAACCTCCATGGACCTGTCATCTACTTGCTTAATAAAATGGGTTTTAACCCCCTGTTGCTCAAGGAGCTTAAAAAATATGCTGGTAATTTCATTGTTCATGATACCCTTGGACTGGATTGTTCCCTTTTTTTGACCATTAAAGGCTGTTGCATCATCCTTATACTTAATCAAATAAACATCTGGAATATCAGTTTTGTATACCTTTTTTGCCTTGCCTTCATACAACATTTCAAGTTCCATTTTCTTCCCCCCTGTTTTTTTGTGGTTAAATCTTCTTTTGGGACAATTTTTAAGTCCGACAATTCTTTTAGGTCTATCTTGTTAGTCTGACTTACCTAGAAGTGAATATCTTACGTCTGATGTACTGTTAGGTAAGTTATCGGGGCTGACATACCAGGCAGCATTCTTTTACGTCTGACACAAGCATTTTTTAACAATATCAGACTAGCAATCTTCACCCAGGAGAATATCAGACAAACAATCTAACCCATGAGTAAGTCAGACGCGTAATCTTCGCCCGGCTGCTAAATTCCTGCTCGTGCAAAAATATAATCTACATACTTAGTGTGATAGGAATAATCAAACAATTTTTCAATTTCATCCCCATTAAGGTATTTGCTTAAATTAGCATCAGCTTTAACTAATTCTTTAAAGCTTATTTTCTCATCCCAGGCTTTCAGGGCATTTTGCTGAACCCATTGATACACCGTATCCCTGGGTACACCCTTATTTACCACAGCCAGCATTACCCTTTGGGAGAATACCAAACCCAGGGTTTTTTCTACATTTGCCAACATAACATCATTGTTAACCTGTAGATTTTTAACTACCTTAATAAATAGGCTTAAAATATAATCTAATAAAGTGGTGCTATCTGGAATAATAATTCTTTCGACAGAAGATTGGGTTAGGTCCCTTTCATGCCACAGTGCTACATTTTCCAAGGCAGGAGTTACATTGCCCCTTATCACCCGGGCTAAACCCGCCACCCGTTCACTAGTCATAGGGTTACGTTTATGGGGCATAGCAGAGGAGCCTTTTTGCCCCTTTGCAAACTCTTCCATAACTTCAAAAACTTCAGTGCGCTGCAAGTTTCTTATTTCTGTTGCAAATTTATCCAACGAACTTGCAATGACAGCTAATGTCGTCAAATATTCAGCATGTCGGTCTCTTTGAATAATCTGGGTGGATACCTCAGCAGGTTCTAAACCTAGCTTGTTGCAAACATATTCTTCAATTCTCGGGTCAATATTGGCAAAGGTTCCGACAGCACCGGAAATCTTTCCAACGCTGATAGATTTAATAGCATTGTCAAGTCGTCCTATGTTTCGCTGTACCTCCGTATACCATAAGGCCATCTTCAAGCCGAAAGTAACAGGTTCTGCATGGATGCCATGGGTGCGTCCCATCATTAAAGTATATTTATGCTCCCTGGCTTTTTCTTTAATTGCTTCAGCTAGTTGTTCAAGCTTAGCCCTTATTTCTTCACCAGCTTCTTTCATTTGAACCGATAGCGCCGTATCCAACACATCTGAGGAAGTCATGCCCATATGGATGTACTTGGCTTCTTCTCCTACATATTCTGCAACATTTGTAAGAAAAGCAATTACATCATGGCGGGTGATTGCTTCAATCTCTTCAATTCGCTCCACATTAAAATCGGCTTTTTCCCTTATGACCTTTGCCGCGTCC
This sequence comes from Bacillota bacterium, assembly GCA_049323895.1. Taxonomy (GTDB): domain Bacteria; phylum Bacillota; class Peptococcia; order Peptococcales; family BICA1-8; genus JBMOKT01. Next base: position 185,163 of record JBMOKT010000021.1, read on the forward strand.
TTTGGAATAAGACCTATTTCTGCCATACCCTCACAGGCAAGTATTTCTACTTCCAACATTGTTTTAAGCCGGTTTTCTACGGACCAAATCCTTTTCATTTCTGGCAGGGTGTATCGTTCAATCATACTTAAACCTCCATTTATATGGTAATTAGTTACTAGTGAGTGGATCTCACCTTTACCTTAAACATAAAACCGTCCTGTGGTTTTATGTTTATTTAGTGTAAGAAGAAGCCCAGCCGAAAGGACATACATCCCCTCTGCCTGGGCTTTCTGTTTAAGCTTTCATGAAATTTTCCCATAACCTTATTGCCCGGTAAGGCATTTTAAAAGCAGAAGCAATCAGTAACTCCCCTTGCAAACAAATTCTTACTAAGAATTGGATTGCCTCCTGCAAAATGGATAATAAATTAATATTATCAATTATATTTCCGACAATAGGTTTGGACATCATTTTTCCTCCTCAGGATTAACCCGCTTGTTATGCTATAAAAAATCTCAAAACAAACAACCCTGTTAAGATCCACATTGTAACACTTATGTCTTTAATACGTCCTGTTAACGTTCTTAAAACGGTGTAAGCGATAACACCGAATACAATGCCTTCTGCAATACTAAATGCTAAAGGCATCATAAAAATTGCAAAGAAAGCAGGTATTGCTTCTAAATAATTGCCAAAATCAATTTTAGTAACCGGCTCCATCATAAAAATACCAACGATAATTAAAATCGGAGCTGTTGCAGCGGAGGGGATTATTCCTACCAGAGGAGCAAAGAATAAAGCCAACAAGAATAATACTCCGGTAGTGATGGCTGTTAAGCCGGTACGTCCACCCTCTGCAACTCCTGAAGCACTCTCAATATAAGTAGTAGTTGTACTTGTTCCTAGAGCAGCACCAGCCATAGTAGCAACAGAATCTGCCAGTAAGGCTCTGTTAGCTTTTGGTAAATGACCATTTTCATCCAGCATTCCCGCCTTGCTTGATACGCCGACCAAAGTACCGATAGTATCAAAAAGATCTACGAATGTAAAAGCAAAGATAATGGGAATAAGACCATAACTAAACACTGCAGCAAAGTCCATAGCAAATAGAGTTTCAGAAATACTTGGGGGCATACTTACCGGTGAGAATTTTTCTCCTAATTTTACAACACCCAGAGGAATACCCACCAACGTAGTTACTAAAATTCCCCAAAGCAATGAGCCCCTAACCTTTTTAACAACCATCGCACCGGTAATAATTAGTCCAAAAATAGCCAAATAGATACTAGAAGGAGATGTGCCAAAGGGCAGAAGCTTTGATAAATTTTCATCGGCAAAATAGTGGGCTGTAACCAGACCTAGGGTTCCTGTCGCCGGATTATGAACAATGATGCCGGCATTTTTCAATCCAATTAAAGCAATAAACAAACCTATACCAACACTAACGGCATATTTTAAAGACAAAGGGATTGAGTTAACAATTGCCTCCCTTACCTTTGTTAAAGTAAGTAATAAGAAAATAAGTCCTGAAATAAACACAGCGGCTAAAGCAGCCTGCCAAGAAAGTCCCATAGTTAAAACTACTGTATAAGCAAAGAAGGCATTCAAACCCATACCAGGGGCTAAAGCAAAGGGATAGTTAGCCAGAAAACCCATCAAGAAAGTACCAATCGCAGCAGCTAGACAAGTTGCAACCATTACTGCGCCATAGGGCATTCCAGCATCACTTAAAATAAGCGGATTAACAATGATGATATAAGCCATAGTCATAAAAGTAGTGATACCTGCCATTATTTCTGTACGAACATTGGTATTATTCTCTTTAAGTTTAAATATATTTTCCAGCATACAATTACCTCCAGTCATAATTTCACATTTATTTAAAAAACAGCAATTAAATCAAACTTAGATTATATCTATGATGCCCCTCCTTTCTGGAAAATAATACAATATAATAAGCCCAGGGGGCAGGTTGTCCAATAAACGAGGAAACCTACCCGCCTGGGCTTTTATCCCTTCGGTGTAATACCGCTCATCCGGTATCCATACCACTCGGACCAAAAAGATGTCTGAAATCCGAAGTCAGAAGTCTGTAAAACCTAAATAACTTCTCGAGGTTTGTAGAAATTCTAACATCCGACTTCTAACCTCTTACCTCCATTTGGAACCCTAGGTATGCTTTCTCCCGTAGCCCAATAATTTACGGTTATTGGGTAGAAACTTGCGAGCCATATCCCCGCCAATTATACGGAACATTTGTTGTTTTGCTGTATTATATGTAAATATTAGCACTAATTATGTCACATGTCAATCAAAAAGCGAACATTATTAATATTTTTTATATAATCATTCGGCAAAAAGGCAAGTCGGGGACGGTTCTTGCTTGCCTTGAATTTATTACCATTTTTGTTTATATGAGTAATTATTGCATTTGTAAAAAAAATGATGTTCTTTTGTCATTTTTATTACAACTTCCCTGATTTCATCTCGAACCTTCACTCTATCAAATTAACTAATAGTAATATTATTTTTATTATTTAAACTTGGATTTATCGTAATTATAAGGAATACTTGTCCCAACAACTACATCCTCTATTTTTTCAACTATAAGCCAGTCGTCCATATTACTCTGATGATCGAATTCCAATGGGGCAATTTCCTTCACACCATCAAATTCAACCAAACATAAGCATCTTTTTTGCCATCTAGTCATTTGCTTCTCAGATAAATTCAATCTGTCTTGGTTTTTCCGAAGTATCATAGAAATTTCATGATCAGTCAATTTTTCATAGTTTTGTACACTTACAACCTTAGCTGTTGCTGATATTTTTCCTGTCCCCTTTTTCATAAAATAAAGGGTTTCACCTTCAAACACTCTGCTATGAGGTATTTTTCGCCCAGTCGCACCACGAACAATCATTGTTTTTGTTCCAGAGAGTATTTTTTCTAGCTCTTTTTCTTTATCGTCGCAATATACTAAATGCACCATTTCAGTTCCTCCTAACCCTTTATAAGATAAACAATCATCCTAATTACAATTTCCCAACCTAAATTATTTTCTATTATAGTTTCAATAATTCCTTCCAGAAAAAGCCATACAAGAAAAAAGACCCCCAAAGGGTCAAAATAAATACTTTCTATTTGCATAATTTTCCAGGCAAGCAAGAACCGTCCCCGACTTGCCCTTCTTCACCGTTCTTCGCGGAAATACGGAACCCCCAGCCCCTTGGGCGGCGCATTTTTCTTAGATTTCTGCATGGAAACAACTACTAATACAACTATTGTTACCACATAAGGCAGCATATCTATAAAATATTGAGAAACCTGGATACTGGTTCCCTGAATTCTAAAGCCGATAATATCAAGACCACCGAATAAATATGCTCCCAGAAGGGCCTTGTATGGATTCCATGTTGCAAAAATTACTAAGGCAACAGCAATCCACCCTCGTCCCGCCGTTACATTCTCCTGCCAGGCCGGTACATAAACCAGGGACAGATAGGCTCCCCCTAAGCCACACAAAGCACCGCCTAGCAAAACATGAAGATATTTATATAAGGTTATGTTAATACTTGCGGCATCAGCAGCAGCAGGATTTTCACCAACTGCCCTGAGATTAAGTCCTCTTCTGGTTTTATATAGATAGATACCTAGAACAATCGCTGTCAAATAGCCCAAATAAATAAATAAATCTTGATGAAACAATGCTTTGCCGAGGATGGGTATTTTAACTAATCCCGGAATTGCAAGGGGTTTAAAGAATAACTTAAGGCTTTCAGGAACAACCTGGCCGACTATATTTTTACCCAAAAAAGCAGAAAACCCAGTCCCAAAGATAGTTAAGGCTAAACCCGATACAACTTGATTAGCCCGTAAGGAAATGGTTAATACTGCAAAAATGGAAGCACCCATTGCTCCCGCTAACATGGCTGCCGCCAATGCCAGAAAAGGATTGCCGGTGTTTAAACCAACCGAGAAGCCCATTACAGCACCCATGAGCATCATGCCTTCTACTCCCAGGTTAAGATTTCCCGCACGTTCAGTGATTATCTCACCTAGAGTAGCGAATAAAAGGGGTGTTCCTGCTACAATTGCTGCAGCTAGAAAGGATGTGGCAAGATCCATTTTACCCTTCCTCCTTTACCACCAAGGTTTTAGCCTCGCCATTTTTTGTCAGTTTATATTTCACAAAAAACTCACTGCCCAGGACAAAGAATAAAATTAGACCTTGTAAAATCATAGCCGCTGCTTCAGGAATACCAAAGGCAGTCTGAATAAAAGAACCACCCCTGATTAAAGCGGCAAAAAGTACCGAGGCAATCAAAATAGCCGGTGCACTAAGTGAAGCCAGCCAGGTTGTAATGATGGCAGTATAGCCTACTCCCCCCGAAACAACTACATTAAGGGTTTTACTTACACCAGAGGCCTGTATCATTCCTGTCAAGCCGCAGAGGCCACCACTTATTAAGAGAGCAGTAATTATGGTCTTTCTAACATTAATCCCCGCATAACGAGCAGTATTCTCACTTTCACCCAATACAGCAATTTCATAACCCAGTTTAGATTGCTTCATAAATATATACATTACAACTAGTAAAATTATTGCAATTACCCAACCAATATGAATACCAAAAACAGCAGGTAATACGGCATTATCAGCAAAATTAGGTATCTTGGGAAAACCAAGGGCTTTTTTATCCCGCCAGGGTCCGTATTGCAAATAGGTAACCCACTTTATAGCAATATAATTCATCATGAGGGTGATGATAGTTTCATTTGTCTCCCATTGGGCTTTAAAAAAGGCGGGAATTAAGGCCCATAGTCCTCCGGCTATGACACCCGCAATAAACATCATGCTTAATAATAAAGGCTTTGGTAAATGAGAATAATTCAATGCAAAGTAACTGGCGGCAAACGCCCCCATCATTATCTGTCCTTCTCCCCCAATATTCCAAAATTTCATTTTAAAAGCCACAGCAATACCCAAGGAGGTAATTACCAGGGGAATAGTAGTAATAATAGTCTGCTGCACCCGGTAATTGGATCCAAAAGCACCCTTTAGCATTGCAGCATAAACTTTCAAAGGATTCAAATCAAGAAATAAAATAAATAGTGCCGAGGTTAACAGTGCCAATAGGATCGCTGCAGTCCTTATCTGGATACTTTTTTGTTGGGTTATTTCACTTCTTTTGATCACTTTAAACAGCATAAGCACCCTCAGTTTCCTCGATTTTTTCACCAAGCATCATCAAGCCAATTTTCTCTTTGGTTGCTTTGCGGGCATCGACAATACCCGTAATTTCACCGTTAGACAGGACAAGAATCCTGTCACTTAAACCAATAAGGGAATCCAAGTCTTCGGCAATAAAAAGTATAGCCACTCCCTTTTTCTTTTCTTCATTCAATAAATCATATATCTTATGGCAGGTGTTAATATCTAATCCTCGCACAGGATAAGCAGTAATTAAAAGTTCCGGATTGGTATCAAGTTCCCTGCCCAGCAATACCTTTTGTATATTTCCTCCAGACAGGTCCCTTATTGGATGAAAGATTCCCGGGGTATGAACATCTAGTTTTTTAATAATATCCTTAGCCTTTTCTATAGCCGGCTTTCTATCAACTAAAAAGCCTTTTTGCTTTTGATACTGCTTAAGGAGAACATTATCCACAATATCCATAGAGGCTACTAAACCCATACCAAGTCTGTCTTCAGGTATAAAGCTCATGCTTACTCCCTTGGTAATAATCTCTTTTGGATTTTTGCCGACCAGATCTTCTCCTTTAAATAAAATTTCCCCCGACTTAACAGGATACAATCCGGCTATGGACTCACATAATTCCTTTTGCCCGCTGCCTGCAATACCGGCTATACTTAATATCTCCCCGGCGTGCAAGTCAAAAGTAAGACCTTTTAGAATTTCAACACCTTCGCTATTTTCCGCTCTTAAATTATTCACCTTTAATACAGCTTGTGTTTTTACTTTATCTATTCTCTTTATCGATAAATCTATAGGATGTCCTACCATCAGTTCCGTAAGCTCTTGAGGATTAGTTTTGTCTTTTTCAATGGTCTGAACAGTTTCACCTTTGCGAAGGACAGTAATCTTATCCGATATCTCCATAACCTCATTCATCTTATGGCTTATAAAAATGACGGCACATCCTTTTTCCTTCATCCGGCGCATGATTGCAAAGAGCTTAGCCGTCTCCTGCGGTGTTAAAACCGCAGTAGGCTCATCTAAAATTAAAATTTTCGCTCCCCTGTACATAACCTTTAATATCTCTAAATTTTGTTTTTCGCCCACAGACATTTCAAATACTTTTTTATCCAAATCTACTTCCAGGTTAAACTTATGCGCAATTTCATTTATAGCATTTTTAATTTTATTCTTATTTAAAAAGAAGGCTGTTTTTTGACCCAAAATAATATTTTCCTGGGCTGTTAAGACATCAACCAATTTAAAATGTTGATGAATCATACCAATGCCAGCATTTATGGAATCCTTAGGTGAGGCAAATTTAATTTCTTGCTCATTAATAAAAATAGAACCGCTGTCAGGGATATATATCCCTGACAGCATGTTCATTAATGTGCTTTTGCCTGCTCCATTTTCTCCTAATAGGGAGTGGATTTCACCTTGCCCAACACTTAAGTTTATATTTTTATTGGCGATAACCTTACCAAATGTTTTTGTAATATTTCTCATGGAAATATATGTCATATCTGTATCACCTTTTATTTAATTTGACCTTCTACTCCTTGCACAAACCAATCCATAGAAAGTAATTCTTCGTCAGTCATAACTACGCCATCTGCTATCTTAACGGCGCCTGTTTGGTCCTTAAGAGGTCCGACAAATATTTTTTCTTTACCGGAAATAATATCTGCCTTAACTTTTTCTACGGCTTCTTTGGCTCCAGCTGGGGCTATATCTGTAATGGGTGCTAAATCGACTATACCATAGTCCATACCCTTCCAGAAGCTTTCTGCTTTCCAAGTGCCATCCATGACTGCTTTTACCTGTTCTGCATAATAAGGACCCCAGTTCCAGATAGGAGCTGTCATATATGCCTTAGGAGCCATTTCTTTCATATCAGTATTGTATCCAATTGACCAAACACCTTTTTCTTCAGCAGCCTGCTGTGGACCAGGAGTATCTTGATGCTGGGCAATTACATCAGCACCTTCAGCCAATAATGCCTTGGCAGCTTCCTTTTCTTTAGCAGGGTCATACCAGGTATGGGTCCACTTAACCTTAACAACTGCATCAGGGTTCACTGATTGTACGCCTAAAGTAAAGGCATTTATGCCTCTTATTACTTCAGGAATTTCATAAGCAGCTACATAACCGATAACATCAGATTGGGTTTTCATACCGGCAACAATACCTGACAAATATCTAGCCTGATATATCCTACCGAAATAGTTGGACATGTTATCATTCATGAGATATCCTGAACAGTGCAAGAAAGTTACTTCTGGGTGTTCTTTTGCAACTTCTAGAGTGTAATCCATAAATCCAAAACTAGTAGTAAAGATAATGTTAGCTCCTTGATCAATCATATCTCTCATTACTTTTGCACTTTCTTCATTCTCGGGGACAGATTCTTTAATTATTGTTTCAACACCAAGTTTTTCTTCAAGATACTTTCTGCCTTCATTATGTGCATAAGTCCATCCGCCGTCACCAATAGGTCCTACATAAATAAAGCCGACTTTTGTTTTCTTTTCCGGTGCTTTTTCTTCTTGCTTTGGCTCTTCCTTCTTAGGTTCTTCTTTTGCCGGTTGAGAACAGCCGGTAATAACAAGTGCCATTACCAATAATAAAACCAGCAGCAAACTTAAAGATTTTTTCATTTAAACTTAGCCCCCTTATTTTTTTTAAGTTTAAGTAATTTATTTTTCGTACCAATCACGCATGCCATGATTAGAAGTGGTTTAATCATGGCGGATACTGACGGGTACGTTGTTTCAGTATGTGCTAGCTTGAAAGGGAAGTTACTAGTTACTGGTGACTAGTGACTAGATTACTACTGGGTAATAATTTTGCGTCTGACTTACTTTATCGCCATTTTTGTGCGTACATTATTTCACTCTTTCACTTTTACACTAATCTAATTTTTTTCTGTAGCCACTGTAGGTACTGTAGCTACTGACAAATTAATTTTTGAAGATAATCTCCCCGTCTTTAAAGTCTTCGATAATTGCCAGAGATTCAATTTGTACCTGCGCCTTGCTTAGAATGAGCTCCCTGCCTCTTTGAAATCCTTTTTCTATAACGATTCCAATACCGCTTAATTCTGCACCTGATTGTTTTACGATATCTATCAGCCCTGCTGCGGCATTTCCTAAAGCTAAAAAGTCATCAATAATTAATACTTTATCATGTCCGTTAAGAAACCTTTTATCGACCCGGATTTTCCACAGCTTGTCCTTTGTAAAGGAATAAACTTCACTCTCATAAACCTCATTTGTTAAGTTGGATGCCTCCTGTTTTTTGGCAAAAAGGACAGGCACATTAAAATACTGAGCGGTAATACAAGCCACTGCAATACCCGAAGTTTCAATAGTAAGAATTTTTGTGATATCCTTGTTTGAAAACCTTCTTTTAAATTCCTTGCCCATTTCATTAAACAGGTCCACATCCAGCTGATGATTAAGAAAATTATCGACTTTAATTATCCTGTTATCTATAACTTTTCCATCCTGTTTTATCCTATCTTTAAGTAATTTCAGCCCAGCCATCCCCTTTAGTTTTTTAGAAAACACGGCTTGCACCGAGCCTTTGGCGACTGCGGAAGCCGATGTTGCTCTTATACTTATTACCTTGTAAAAGTTATACTTTCTAAATAAGTATAAATAAAAAACTCCCTGGATTAACAAATCCGGGGAGTTTATATTAAGAGCGCAAAAAAATAAAATGCTTAATACAAACAACCCGTAGTCAGGCAATTTACGGCTGCCTGGTAGAAACATTTGGACCATATCTCCAAATATATACAAGTCGCTTTTCCGAACATTATTTAGTTTTTCCATCATAATGTTCACTATTTGACAATATATTACCTTATTTTTAATAAAAATACAATATCAAAAAAGAAAAAACTGACTATTCTCAGTCAGTTATATTGGATGATAATTATAACAATTTACCACTAACTCATTTTTCCCTTTTTCCTTAGCCTGATACATTGCATCATCAGCCCTGTCAATGGCTTCTTCCAGCATTCCACAATCTTCACCAAAAAAAGATAATCCGATAGATACAGTTACTTTAGCAGAAGTATTAAAATGAGTGTTTTCTATTAAATTCTTTAAACGCAGGCAAGCATTTTCTCCAATTTCCGGTTTTGTGTTATGAAAAAAAATTACTAACTCTTCACCACCATACCGGTATGCCTTATCAGTACTTCGGATATTATGTATAATAATATCAGCTATTTTCCTTAGTATCTCATCTCCACGCAGGTGACCATATTCATTATTGATTTTGCCAAAGTTGTCAATATCAATAAATGCTACAGTCAGAGGTTCTCTAAATTTACATTTATTTATTTCTGAGATGGCTAAATTAAAGGAATGACGGTTCAGTAATCCTGTTAGAGGATCTACCTGGGAAGCCCTTTCCAAAAGCTTAGTTCTTTCTTCCTCTTGTTTTAAGTCCTTAAATATTGAAAGGGTAACAAAATAGTTTATGGTGCCGACAATTACACCTGCAAAAATACAAGAAAGCCAAAATAAGCCCATTATGTTTCGGGGAACATGCATGAACAAAGATATGTAAAAGGGGAAAAATATACCCATAAGAATGCCCATTCCAACAATTTTTAAAAAAATTATTTTCGATGACTTACCGGCTATTCTATCCACCCCCCAAATAAAGAAAACAGGACATCAAAAATCCCATTGATGCCCTTTATTGCAGTAATATCTTAGTATTAAATTTGTTTTCAATACCAATTATACAAAATCTCCTTTTACTGTCAATAAATTTTTTTTATTGTTCAGTTGGACACTTAACTGTTTCCTCGGGAATTGGCTGAGTCACTGTATTAGCAGAGGAAGCATTCCCTCCCGCAGGTACAACAGCTGCAGTCGAAGCCAATTCTTTTAACCAGCCGCCCCATCCGCTTGATAAGGATCTGGTATAATATCCCGAGATATTTAGAAGGGCCGTTACCTGCCCGCCATTTTGCCCCGTGTAGCAATAAAGAACAACTGGCTTATTCTTTGGTATCTCATTCATCCTATTGCCAACTTCTACGAAAGGAATATTTACTGCCCCCGGAATATGCTCTTTATCATAATCCTCGGCATTTCTTATGTCCAGGATAAAAATATCTTTTTGGGCATCCAGCAAAACCTTAAGTTCATCGGCATTTATTCTGTACTGGTCATCAGGCATTCTTTCAAAATACCAGAAGACAGCAGGTTCCAGGGGAGAATCCTGTGCTTTAACCTCTTTGCCCGTACCATTTACCAAGGCAATACCCACAAAAATCATTGTAACTAAGCATATCGACAACAGTGCTTTTTCACCATTTGTTTTAAACATAACAATCCCCTTTCTTACCACTATATAATTTCTTAGCCGGAACATAATAATTTAGGATATAGTTTGTTGAATTGAAGAATCCTTTCCAGCCTTTATCTTTATTTCTAGATAATCAGCAGCATAAACAATAAAACCTATAGCCATACTGTAAAATGCACCTAGGACCAGGGTGTTCAAAGAGATAAAATCAGTCAGCATTAATTCGCCCATTTCAAATGTATTTAAGTAGACAAACAGATTATTCTGAATAACGGTAAAAGCCAATACGCCCATTATACCCCCAAGGATTACAAAGGCAGCATCCTTCTTCCCTTCGGCCCAGGCGCCAATGCAAGTACCTGGGCAGTAGCCGGTCACTGCAAAACCAACTCCAAATATTAACCCACCTAGTGTAGTACCTATTAAATTAAATTTAATCATGTCCAGAGTAAGCATCCCCATTGCCCGCAGGCTAAAAACACCAATGGTCGAAATGCCAACTGATAAAAACATGAATTTAGCAATGCGCAAATCTATAAGTCTAAGGGTCTTTAAAATATTTTTGTATTCTAACGCCCCCGCCCTTTGGAGAATAAAGCCGAATAATATTCCAAAAAAAACCGCTAATAAACTATTCATCTAGCCGTTCCTCCCTTACCATAAAGAATTAATGCCGTGGGAATTCCAGCTGCAAAGACAGCCATACCAAAGACAATACCACTTACTGCCATTTGGCTCATCCCGCTGATAACATGACTGCTGGTACATCCCCCCGCTAAACGAGACCCAAAGAGCAATAAAAAACCTCCTAAAAATGCATGGGTAAATCTAAGATAAGGTTTATTACCAAAGCGCTCAACCCACATTTGCGGAACTTCTTCCTTTTGAATCTTGACTTTGCTTGTTTTGTTACCAGCAAAAGCCCCAATAAATAAACCCATTACAAAAAGCCACTGCCACCCTACGGACAAACTGGCTGTACCGCCGCAGGTCCCCTTGGTCCAAGAACTAATAGGAATCCAATCTGGGAAAAAGAAATTAGTTAAATAGCCTGTGGTTTGAGAATAAAAAGTAGTTGTTCCTAAATGATTCCCTGAAAAGAAAATTAGAATATTCAGCATTCCTAAGGCTACACCAGCTGTAACCCAAGACCATTTGCCATCCACAGTGAGGCCCCCTTATTATATTATCATTATATTATAATTATATGTTATTATTGTTTTTATAATTACGCAATAGTACTAATTTACTAAAATAAAAAGCTGATTCCTTTATTTGTCGGAATCAGCCCTGTTTATTGATTTCTTTTTGTTTGTAATAGAGACATGTTGTTCCTGAAGATTGCATTACTACTACCGAAGGAACCTTTGCAGTTTTAAAACCATATGCCTTGCAGCCCCTAGGAAACTTTTTATCCCAGGTTACATAAAAATAACTGCATTTTAAACAATTTATATCATCCATACTTGCCACCTATGTAATTACTCCCACTCAATGGTCCCGGGAGGCTTGGAGGTTATATCATAAACTACCCTATTGACATGTTGAACTTCATTTACAATTCTATTAGATATTTTCTCCAGCAATTCATAAGGCAGGCGTGCCCAATCGGCTGTCATAGCATCTTCACTGGTTACCGCCCTTAGTACGATTGGATATGCATAGGTCCTTTCGTCTCCCATAACCCCTACTGATTTAATGCTAGGTAATACTGCAAAGGATTGCCATATCTTATCATATAGCCCTGCCTTTGTAACTTCTTCTAAAATCAGAGAATCTGCTTCCCGTAAAATATCCAGCTTCTCCTGAGTAATGTCACCTATGATTCTAATAGCTAAACCAGGACCGGGGAAAGGCTGCCTATTTACAATTACCGGAGGAAGTCCTAGCTCTTTGGCCACATTTCGAACCTCATCCTTGAATAAGTTCCTCAGTGGCTCAATCAGTTGAAATTTCATATCTTCCGGCAGACCACCCACATTATGGTGGCTTTTAATGGTTGCAGCTGTGGCAGTTCCGCTTTCTATAACATCGGAATAGAGAGTGCCCTGCACTAAAAACTCACTATCATCAAATTTCTTAGCCTCTTCTTCAAAAACCCTGATAAACTCTTCACCAATACGCTTTCTTTTTTCCTCAGGATCGGTAATTCCTGCTACCTTTTTCAAAAACCTTTCTTTCACATCTACAAAATCCAGCCTGATGCCAAATTTATCTCCGAAAATTTCCTTTACCTGTTGGGGTTCATTCTTTCTCATGAAACCATGGTCCACAAAAATACAGGTAAGGTTATCACCAATAGCCTTATGAACCAAAATAGCTGCTACAGAGGAATCAATCCCGCCGCTTAAACCGCAAATCACCTTTTTATTTCCAGCCATTTTGCGGATTATCTCTACCTCTTCCTCAATGAAAGAACCCATAGTCCAATCAGCATTACATTGGCAGACTTTAAAAAGGAAATTTTCCAAGATAGCCTGCCCGTTGGCAGTATGTTTAACCTCGGGATGAAACTGCACCCCATACAGTTTCTTTTCCACATGGGAGAAAGCTGCATATGGTGTATGTTCGGTTTTACCAATGCTTTTGAATCCTTCCGGAACCTCAGTTATGTAGTCTCCGTGGCTCATCCAGCATAATTGTTCACAATCCAAACCAGAAAAAAGTTTATCGTCAACATCAACATCCAGGACAGCCTTGCCATATTCTCTTCTTTCAGCCTTTTCCACCTTACCCCCTAGTGCATAGGTAATTAACTGCATCCCATAGCATATTCCTAAAATAGGAATTCCTAAGTTTAATATTTCAGGGTCACAGTGGGGGGCATTTTCCCCATAAACACTGGCCGGACCCCCGGAAAAAACTATTCCCTTGGGGTTAATCTCTTTTATTTTCGCAATAGGGACATTATAGGGAAGCATTTCGGAATAAACTTTTAATTCCCTTATCCTTCTGGTTATCAACTGGTTATATTGACCGCCAAAATCCAATACTAAGACGGTATCATGTTTATGCCAATCCAACATTAGTTCCTCCTTAAGATAGTTACTAGTGACTGGTTACTGGTTACTGGTTACTAGTTACTAGTAAGTGTGATAGTAAAAGTACGCGTAATGTTTAGCTTACTTGACGTGCCACGATGAATGGTAATTTACCGGGATGTGCTGCCGTGACACCGATAATGAATTCTGTAGCACTGTAGCACCGACATTCTGTATATCAATAGAGCTTCCACACGGACTAACAGTATCTACCCATTAGCTTTAGCACAACTAATACCGATTTATGAATACGCCTTGGGGTCAAGAACTGCTATATAAGGCAGGTTTCGGTACTTTTCGGCATAATCCAATCCATAGCCCACAACAAATTCATCAGGTATAGAGTAGCCTCTATAATCGGGGAAAATATCTACCTTTCTCCGTTCAGGCTTGTCCAAAAAGGAACAAATCTTGACACTTTTGGGGGACCTGGAAATAATATTATCCATCAGGTATTTTAAAGTAAGTCCAGTGTCAATGATATCCTCTACAATAAGCACATCCTTATTTTCTACACTCTCATCCAAATCTTTCAAGATTCGAACTACACCTGAAGACTCAGTAGATGTACCATAGCTAGAGACAACCATGGTATCTATACTAAGGGGAAGTTTTATCTCCCTGATTAGGTCTGCCAAAAATATTACTGCACCTTTAAGAATACAAATTACAAAAAGATCTTTGCCTTTATAATCCCTGGTTATTATATCTCCTAGCTCTTTTACTTTTTCCTTAATTTGTTCCTCAGAAATTAATATTTTGCTTACATACGTTTCCATTTGTCCCTCCTAATATATGGTTACTAACAATAGCGTCCCGTTCAACGGAAAAATTATACCAATGGTAGTATATAATGTCAACAATGGCGTCTGGTCGTCTAATCGTTTATTCGTCCAATCGTCCGTTTATTAAGTAGTCTGTTATGCCTACTTGTCAAAAAAATAGAGATAGGCTAAAAAACCTATCCCTAAGTTTAAACTAAGAATAACTGGTAATGTTAAAGACGAAAAGACGAACCTTATGGCTTATTGCATGGGCGGATTGATTACGATTTCCTGGTTATAATCTGAAAACTCCACACTCATAATAAGACGCTGGTTTTCATGTTCTTTATTTACTGCACTGATTTCTGCCTTTTTAAGAATTCCAGAGTTATCTACCCAAACAGTATAGACAAAGTCCTTCCAGAGAACGTGGAGATATTTATTGTCTGTTTCAGCCATTACTTCATACTTCTTGCATTTCTTATCATTTACTTTCTCTTTGCCAATGTACTCAGCATCGATTGGGCCAGAAAATGCAAATGTTCCTAAAGGATTTATTTCCTGTATCAACTTCTCTGTAGCCTCTACATTAATATCTTCCACAACCAGCCAGTCTTTTGAGAAAGCATCTTTACGATATAACTTGTCAGCCACTTGATAAATTTCAAAATCCGAGTTTACTACATGAAGTTTGCCGGTAAAATGAACATTCCCGTTGCTTTTTTCCCCCGATACTTCACTTAAAATCTCCTCTTTACCATCTACAATTCTCTTGGAGACGGCCTCATAACGATATGATTCTGAGTTTAACGTATTGGTTATTGCCTCTAGAACTGCTTCTTGCGGAGGTTGAGAATTGTAAGTGCGGTATACCCCTACCCCTCCCCCTGAAATTACAATAACCAGGGCAAAAATCAATAGCCATTTTAAATTAAAGCTGGGTCTTTTAAACTTTGAAGCACTAAATTTGGATGTGTTTATTTTTGGTACATCAACTTTGGGTGCCTTAAACTTTGGGAAACTTAATTTGGGCTTCTTAAATCTTGGAAACTTTAAAAACCAAAAGGAAGCTTTTTTTCTAGGTTCCATAAAAATCCCCCCTTTTTTCTACTAATTTTTACTAGACAAAAGGTGAAATTATACCTTGACTACCTGTCCTAATTAAAAAAAAGTCTGAACTTTTTTTAGTCCAGACTTTTTAAAGGTAAAGGCTAAGAAAATAAAGTGGAAAAGTGCAAAAGTGAAATAGTGGAAGAGAAAAAAATAAAATTGACTATCGACTCTTGTTTTCCGATGTCACGGCGTCACGATGTCACGCCTTTTACTATCAAACTATCACACTGGTTTTTACTAGCCACTAGCCACTAACAACTAGCCACTAATATACAACTATTTGCTCTGCAAATAATTGTTTATTACTCCGCCTAGTTTTTGAATGCCTTTTTCAATATCTGCCTTGGAAGCATTAGAGAAATTCAGGCGTATAGTATTTTCTCCACCTCCGGTGGCATAAAAACTGTTACCGGGAATAAATGCAACTTTTTCCTTAACTGCCTGCTGTAGCAAATCAGTGGAAGATACACCCTCAGGCAGGCGAGCCCAGATAAACAATCCACCGGCAGGCTTAGTCCAGGTTACTTCAGCAGGGAAATACTCCTCCATGCACTTCAACATTAAGTCCCT
This sequence comes from Bacillota bacterium, assembly GCA_049323895.1. GTDB lineage: Bacteria > Bacillota > Peptococcia > Peptococcales > BICA1-8 > JBMOKT01. The sequence goes on from JBMOKT010000021.1 coordinate 201,168, forward strand.
TTTTTCTTTATAGGCCGCGATAATTTTGTTAATATGGGGTTCTAGAAGTCCCCTCTTACAGAATTCATAGACAATCATCTGAGATAGATTGGAAGTGTGGACATCCGTGGCCTGTTTACCGATTATCATTTTGTTTAAAATCTCTTTGGGAGCAACTGCATAACCTACCCGCAGACCAGGTGAAATTATCTTAGAAAAAGAACCAAGATAAACACTCTGACCATTTTGATCAAAGGATTTTAAAGCAGGAATGCTTTCACCGGTGTAGTTTAGGCTGCCGTATGGGTCATCTTCAACTACGGTAATATTATAGTCCTTAACTAAATTAATTACTTCTTTTCTTCTGGTTTCACTCATGGTAAGACCAGTTGGGTTTTGAAAGGTAGGTACTAAATAAAGCAGTTTAGCAGCATCCTGTTCTTTACTGAGGGCTTGCTTCAATGAATCAATACTTACTCCTTCACTATCAACTTCAGCAATAGTGAACTGAGCCTCATATGTTTTAAATATTTGCAATGCAGCAAGGTATGTAGGATTTTCAACAATAACCTTATCTCCCGTATTCAGAAAAGCTTTAGCAGCTAAATCAATTCCCTGCTGGGAGCCGGAAAGAATTAAAACTTCATCAGCAGTGGCTCTAATACCTTTTTCGCCAAGCCAACCTGCAATAAATTCCCGTAACGGTTGATAGCCTTCACTGGAACTGTACTGTAAAATATTTGTATCCGCCGACCCGATTATCTCAGATATAATTTCCTTTACCTCATCCATGGGAAAGGCATCGGAAGAGGGCATACCCCCTCCGAAAGATATCATATCCGGCTGTTGTATCAGCTTGAGAATTTCCCTTATTACGTTTCCAGACATGTTTTTCAAACGGTCAGCAAATGGAGCATTAGCCAAAATAAACACCTTCCTTTTAAAAATTATTTAATAAAAAATACTATACCAAGGAAGGGGTAAAGTAGCAAGTAGATTAGTTGAGCGTTACAATAAATAAGTGAAAAAGTGCAGTGACAAGTGCCCTGTGACCAGTGGAAAAAAAGTGAAAGTGTGAAAGAGTGAAAGAGAATTTGAAACCACGGATTCCTGCGGACCACACGGATAAACACCGATTATTCACTTAGTTAGGTTAGAGATTTCATGGAACAAACTGATTTCAACTATAATCTAGCGTCAGCGTAATCTTTAATGTCAATTAATAATCTAGCGAAGCGTAATCTTTTTATACCTTTACCTGTCATGCAGAATTACTTGTTAGCTTACCTCTACCTTTGCCTGATGTAACAATAAAACCCTGACCAGCGGTCAGGGTTTTATTGTTACATCATACCAGGCATTCCGCCGGGCATTCCGCCAGGCATTCCGCCCTTATTCTCATCAGGAATATCTGCAACTAGAGTCTCAGTAGTTAAGACCATAGCAGCGATACTGGCAGCATTTTGCAGTGCAGAACGGGTTACTTTAGCTGGGTCAACGATACCGGCAGCAATCATATCTTCATAGCCATTTGTTAAAGCATTGAAACCAACGCCTACAGCTGAAGCTTTAACTTTTTCTACTACTACAGAACCTTCAACACCAGCGTTGTTGGCAATCTGGCGAACAGGCTCTTCCAATGCCTTTCTGATGATATTAACACCAGTTTGTGCATCCAACTCATCCATGGTAACGCCTTCTAGGGCAGCAAGAATATCAATTAAAGCAGTACCACCACCAGCTACAATACCCTCTTCAACAGCGGCTCTAGTAGCAGCTAAAGCATCTTCAATGCGGTGTTTCTTCTCTTTTAATTCTGTTTCAGTTGCAGCACCAACTTGGATTACTGCAACACCACCGGCTAATTTAGCCAGACGTTCTTGTAATTTTTCCTTGTCAAATTCGGAAGTAGTTTCTTCTAGTTGAGCACGGATTTGAGCAACCCTTGCATCGATGTCAGCTTTGTTGCCTTTACCCTCAACTATAGTAGTCTCTTCCTTGCTAACTTTAATTTGACGGGCAGTTCCCAGCATATCAACTGTAGTGTTTTCAAGTTTTAATCCTAACTCATCACTTACCACTTGTCCGCCGGTTAAGGCAGCAATATCTTGAAGCATAGCTTTACGACGGTCTCCGAATCCGGGAGCTTTGACAGCAACACAGGTAAAGGTTCCTCTTAACTTGTTAACAACCATAGTTGCTAAAGCTTCACCTTCAACATCTTCAGCAATGATTAATAATGCTTTTCCTGATTGAACAACTTTTTCTAATACGGGAAGAATATCTTGGATAGCAGAGATTTTCTTGTCTGTAATTAGGATATATGGATCATCTAATACTGCTTCCATTTTTTCTGTATCAGTTACCATATAAGGTGAAACATAACCACGGTCAAACTGCATTCCTTCAACAACATCCAAGGAAGTACCGAAAGTTTGAGATTCTTCTACAGTAATAACACCGTCATTACCTACAGTTTCCATAGCTTCTGCAATCAGGTTGCCAATTTCTTGGTCAGCAGCAGAAATGGAAGCAACTTGAGCGATAGCTTCTTTACTTTCAATTGTCTTAGCAATCTTATGGATTTCCGCAACTGCTACATCTACAGCCTTTTGGATACCTTTTTTAAGAATCATGGGGTTAGCACCAGCAGCTACGTTTTTCAAACCTTCTCTAATCATAGCCTGAGCTAGAACCGTTGCAGTTGTAGTGCCGTCACCGGCAACATCATTAGTCTTAGTTGCAACTTCTTTAAGAAGTTGGGCACCCATATTTTCAAATGGATCTTCTAATTCAATTTCCCTTGCAATAGAAACACCGTCATTAGTAATGGTTGGAGAACCAAATTTCTTTTCTAAAACAACATTGCGACCTTTTGGTCCTAAAGTAACCTTTACAGCCTCAGCTACTGCATTTACGCCAGCTTCCAGAGCCCTTCTTGCCTCTTCACCAAAAATAATATCTTTGGCCATTATGTAATCCCTCCTTTAATTATTAACCAATTATTGCTAAAATGTCTCTTTCACCTAAAATAAGTACATCTTCGCCGTCAACTTTAATTTCAGTGCCGGCATATTTGGAGAAAATAACTTTATCCCCTACATTTACTTCTAATGGAGCTTTTTCACCATTTTCTAAAGTTTTGCCTGACCCTACAGCAACAACCTCACCTTGCTGGGGTTTTTCTTTGGCAGTATCAGGTAAAACAATACCGCTTTTCGTTTTTTCTTCCTGAGCAATGGCTTTGATTACCACTCTGTCACCTAATGGTTTAATATTCATAAGCAAACCCTCCTTTATTAGTTAAAAGTTTTATTGTTAGCACTCACTCGAGGTGAGTGCTAATATCTAATAATAATATTATTCAAGGTTGGGATGATAATCAAGTTTTTTTTTAATTTTTTTTTACCCAAAAGTAACTTTTTAGGTAAAATATTAATAGAATTCTCCATTTTTCTCTGCCACATCAAAAAATATGTCCTTTTTGAAAATCTTTTATTCATTATTAGTACATTTTTTTCCATAATTTATTAAAAGAGGTGTTTTTATGAAAGACCTGATCAGAAAAAAATATAAAAAGTTGCGGCAAGATATTATTGAACAAGAAGCTGCAGAGAAAAGCCAAATTATTAGGGAAAAGCTGTTTGCATTGCCTTTTTGGGAAAATGCAAAAACAATTATGTGCTACTTATCTTTTAAGAACGAAGTAAATACCAAAATGATAATAGAAAGAGCCTGGCAGCAAAAAAAACAGGTAATAATACCCGTTTGCAAGGCTAATTCTTTTGAAATTATCCCCAGTATATTAAATTCTTTTGATGACCTGGAACCTAGAACCATGGGTATTTTAGAGCCTAAAGAAGGTAAATTAATTAAAGCAGATCCTCTGACTATCGACCTTTGTATTATTCCTGGTGTAGCCTTTGACCCTTGGGGACACCGGGTCGGCTTTGGTGCAGGTTACTATGACCGCTTCCTGCCCCTGTTGAAAAAGGATACCCCCAAGATAGCCTTGTCCTATCAATTGCAAATTAGTCCGGAACCTTTGCCTAGCGATGGATATGATGTTCTGATGGACTATATCTTAACAGAAAACAACTTCTACCAAATAAATCGGTGAGGCTTTGCCTCACCTTAGATTAAAACTACCTGGCAGCCTGTCAGTTCTTCCAATTCCCACAAACCTCTCCCTGTAATATCCCTTCCATCCTTATCAAAAGCAATTGATGGCAGTATTAACACATCAGGTGTTCCTCTGTCTCCAAAAAGCAATTTAAAAGCGGCAAGGAAATCGTTAATAATTAGTAATCCCGCACACTGGATATTACCACCAAAATACAGGTTTTTCACGGGTACTACCTGTAAATTTTCAATGTCTGCAAAATTTTCTTGCAGTAACTTGTGACCTAGCTTTGAAGAGAATAGGACTAACTTTTCCCCCTTCATCCTATTAATGATAGATTGAATATCTTGGAGTAGTGAAAAAGGGATATCATAATCAAAAACCAACCCACTCTTTTCATTGGTAACCGTAAGCCTAGTCTGGCAACGCCCATGTTTTCCATTTATGCCCAAGTTATATTGAGCATTTTTTTGCAACATTTTAAAAGCTTCCACCCTGGAAAAGGGCTTCTTGCCATCAATAGCTTCTATTATATCGCCTTTAATAATTCCCGCCTTTTCTGCCGGACTGTTTCTAATTACACCAACTACCTCTGCCTCTAACCCACTAAGAAGAGATGGCTCAAAGGTAATAGGGCAGAGACAGAGATTTTCCCGCCATTCTTTAATTTTGGCATCTAATTCATCCAGTAAATCCTTTCCGGGCAAGAGATTTTGGGGCGTGTATTTGGTAAAACCCGGCTTAAAGACCCTAATGGTCTGGGCATTTGCATCACTTAAAAACTTCAGAGTTTCATATAGCTTATCAAAGCCTGTAACATGGGGCATTGCTACAATACTTCCATGAAAAGCGATATTATATTTACTCAGCACTTCCGGTGCCTTGCAGGCAATGGCAGCCCTTTTATCGTTCATAAGCCTTTCTCTCAATTGTAAATCTGCTATGTTGATAGATAAATTAATTTCTAGGGGTTCCATTTCTTTTAATCGTTTTGCCAAATCTTCATCAAAAAAAGAGCCGTTACTTGTAAGCTGAATAATTGCCCGGGGATAGGTATGGCGTATTAACTCTAAAGTTTCTATAATTTGCGGATGGGTGAATGGCTCCCCTTCCATAATCAAGCTTGCCGATTCTCCTATAACAATTTTCCTGTTCTTATCCAAAAAGCCAATTAAATCTTTTATTATATTAAACGGGAGAGGGGGCACACTCACAGCCCGTATTCCCGGGGGATTCTGTCTATGGCTGCAAAAAATGCACCTAACGTTACAAACAGAAGTCACTGGCAGAATATTATAGGTTTGCACTGTATGATACAAGAGCTGCATTAGCTGTGGATCCATCTTTTCGACCCCTTTCATCCAATGCAGTAATTGTATCATAAAAACGGAATAAAAAAGCGTTTAAGTGGCCAGTTGTTAGTGGCTAGTGGCTAGTAAAAAAACACCTCTTCGCTCAGCAAAATAAAAGAATCAAATACTTAAGAAATCCATATGGGAGACCAGCTAAAATATACTTGGTGAAGTTTTGGTCAGAAAAAGCAAGGCGCAGACACGACGTCTGCGCTTAGGTTGCATTAACAACATCACTACCTTATTAGGGGCTGGTAAGAATTGTTCAGGACAAGGCGACGAGAAGGGGCAAAACCGGAGGCATTAATTGGGGACATTCCTCGTTCCAATATTATACCCTTTATTGAGGTGTGTCCCCTTCCTTTTTTACTGGGCAATTATCGCCAGCCCCTCACCACACTTTAACCGAATTTGTACTGTATCCCAAACCCTCCCCGGGGGTTGCGCCAGTCAATAATATGGGGCGGGCAGGCATAGCGGCAGCTGCCGCATTCCACACAGCCTTCATAGGCTGTGAGAATGCGATTTTCCTCCTCACTCCAGGCATAAACCTTGGCGGGGCAGATATATGTACATGGCTTGAAATCACACTTTAAACACTGCTCCCTGTCCACCAATCGAATGTGACTATGTTTATCCGATTGGTACCTGTTTAAAAATAATTTATCTTCCAGTCTCATCCTAAAACCCTCCAAATCCTGTAGAGGTCTTTGACCAAATCCCACTTAGGTCTTTGTTCAAATACTTTTTTCATAATAATTCGCTGTTTTTCCCTTTTAGGTATATTGTCAATTGTAAAGAATTCTTTGCCTACGATGCTTGCCAGCCTTGGGTAGAGGTAAAACAGTTCGGGATTTTCTTCAAAATAACCTGAGGAATGCTGGTATTTTTGCAAATCCTTAATGACAAAGGTTTCCTCTAACCTCTTTTGATATTCAGCTAAGGAGTTAATTGTAAAATCACCTTTCTCAAAGGCTTTTACTATAACTTCCCCTGCTACTTTTCCGGAAATTAAAGCTAAGTTGGATCCTTCCCTATGAAGACCGTTAACCATTTGGGCTGCATCACCTACAATAACAACCCCATTGCCATACAATTTAGGCATTGCTTTATATCCACCTTCAGGAATCATATGACCCAGGTATTCCTTTACTTCACCACCGTGGATTAATGGCTTTACCGCCGGGTGTTTTTTGAGATTTTCCAGTAAGTCGTTGGGGTTAAGTTTTCTATTAATAAGGTGGGACATTAACGCCCCTACACCAATGGAAATACTCTCGTGATTGGTATAAATAAATGCAGTTCCCACCATACCTTTGGTAGCTTCACCAATAATTTCTATGGTTGCCCCCTGCCCATCCTCCAGTCCAAATCGATCTTCAATCTTTTCTTTAGGCAAGGATATTACTTCCTTAACGGCTACGGCCAAGTAATCCCAGGCTAAATACCCTTTCTGCATTCCCAGAGCTTCTTGGGTAAGCATACTGTTTACCCCTTCTGCCATTACCACTGCATCAGCATATACGTTGCCATCAGGTCTGCCCGTTTTTACACCTATTACTTTACCATCCTCTTTGATAACATCTTCAACTACAGTTTCACAGATTAATAAGGCTCCTGCTTGTTCCACCTTACGCCCCATCCACCGGTCAAATTTTGCCCTTAAAACGGTAAATGCATTGTAAGGCTGGTCGGCAAATTCCTGGGTTCGATATCCAACCTTTGAAACTGCATTGTCGGTTGTAAACCAATAATTTGACTCTACTACAGGCCGCTCTAATGGTGCTTCTTCCCAAAACTTAGGAAATACCTGTTCTGTTGCCTGCCGGTAAAGAACGCCGCCCATGACATTTTTGGCTCCCGGGTATTCTCCCCTTTCAAACACTATAACCTTAAGACCGTTGTTTGCCATTGTATATGCCGCTGCCAAACCTGCAGGACCGGCACCCACAACTATTGCATCAAACTTTTCTTGAACCACATTATTCCCCCCTTAAGACCCCAGCTTCCGGCGGAACTCTTCCGTCAGAAGGGGTAGAATTTTTTGGAACTCACCAACAATACCATAGTTGGCTATTTTAAAGATGGGGGCATCGGGGTCATTATTTATTGCTACAATTACATCTGCTGTCTGCATACCCACCAAATGCTGAATAGCACCTGAAATGCCTATGGCAAAATAAACCTTGGGTCTTACGGTAGCTCCTGTCTGCCCTACTTGATGTGCAACATCAATCCAGCCGGCCTCTACGGCAGCCCGAGAGGCACCAACTGTTCCACCCAGGACCTTGGCTAAATCATTTATGTATTTAAAGTTTTCCTGGGTACCCATTCCTTTACCGCCGGCAACAATTATCTCCGCCCGGTCTAGATAAACGGCACTGCCACCCTGGGCTACAAATTCCAGGACCTTAGTAAAAATATTTTCCTCCTGCAAATCAATTGTTTCCTCAATCAAAGTACCCGTACGCCCAGCCTTTTTTTCAGGCATAGGCATTACCCTTGGTCTTACACTGGCCATTTGCGGGCGGTGGTTCCTGCAAACAATAGTAGCCATGACATTACCGCCAAAGGCCGGTCTAGTTTGCATAAGAAGCCTGGATTCCTTTTCGATTTTCAACTCAGTACAATCAGCAGTCAATCCTGTTTCAACCTTTGTGGCTACATGACCTGCCAAATCCCTGCCTTGGGTTGTGGCAGCCATCAGTACTATTTCCGGTTTGTATTTTTTTATCAGCTTGGCCAACGATTCGGAGTAAGGCTCTGTACGATAATCCTTCAATACTGGGTTATCAATCAGATAAACCTTATCAGCACCATATTCATATATCTGACCTACTTTGTCTTTAATATTGCTGCCTAAAAATACTCCACACAAATCCACGCCTAAGTCATCAGCTAATTTCTTCCCGGCACCTAAAAGCTCCCAAGATACTTCGGCAATTTCGCCATAGCTTTGCTCTATTAAAACCCAGACACCAAAATATGCATTGACCATGGGGTCCAAGGGCTTGTAGTCCTTTATTTTATCGACAGCTTCTTTCACCGTTTCCTGCGGCTCTTTCCGGCTATCCAAGGTTAGAGCTGCTGTTGGGCATACTGCCACACACGCACCACAGTCGGTACACTTTTCCGGGTCGACAACTGCGATGCCATCTTTTAAATCCAAGGCATCAAAGGGACAGGTTTGTACACACGCCCCACAGCCTATACAATTCTTTTTTATTACTTCAACGGTCATTTAGTGACCAACTCCTTTTCTTCTGGGTGAATATTGTTAGTCTGATTTTTTTCTTGGGTGAAGAATATTAGTCTGATATTGCTTTTGGGTTAAGATTGTTAGTCTGAATTGCTTGAGGGTGAGGATTGCTAGTCTGACTAGCTTATGGGTGAACATTGTTAGATTGTCAGACCCAAAACATTACTCCTTGGACGTGTCAGACGCAACATCTGACCCGTAAGCTAATTGGGTATCACCTCTAAAGGAATAAGTTTTTCAACTAGTGTTTTAACAGCTTGTTCTGGATTCTCTTGCCCGCCGGGGATTATTTCCCCCCCACCCCTTTCGGGTGGTGCAAAAATATTCCGTACCATAGTAGGTGAACCTTTTAATCCCAGTTTTTCAGCTTCGAAATCAAGCTGGTTTTTATCCCATATCTTACATTGATAACGGGCGGCTCTAATTAAATTATCCAAGCCGGCATACCTGAGTTCGTTGATGTCCTTAACTACTGTGAGTAATGCAGGAAGTTTAGTCTCAGCCAGCTCTTTGCCGTTTTTTACTTTGCGATAAGCTTTTATTTTTTCTTCCTGAACATCTATAGTGGAGATTTCCATAACATAAGAGAGCTGGGGCAGATTCATCCTTGCAGCAATCCCCGGACCAACCTGGGCTGTATCTCCGTCGACAGCCTGTTTACCGCATAAAACAATGTCAACTTTTTCTTCCTTGTCCAACCTTTCGATAGCCTTAGTCAGCACATAGCTGGTAGCTAATGTGTCCGCCCCGGCAAAAGCCCTGTCGCTTAATAAAATTGCCTCATCAGCACCGTAACCCACTGCCTTTTTCAAGGCTTCCAAGGCCATGGAGGGTCCCATGGTAATTACAGTTACTTTGCCGCCATATTTATCCTTGAGTTGTAGTGCCGCCTCTAAAGCATGGATATCATAAGGATTAATAATGGCAGGGACACCCTCCCGGATTAGTGTATTTGTTTCCGGATCTATTCTAACTTCCGTAGTATCTGGAACCTGTTTTAAGCAAACTACATAGTGCATATTCCTTCCCTCCCTATCTTAAATTTTTCTTCAAACTTCTTTATTTTATGTGATTTAAGTCATATTATTTTTTACCCCACATATATTTTTATAAAACAAAATTTTTTATTAAAGAACTATCCACACTATCCACAATTTTTTCCACAGGCTGAACAGCCAGCCTTGCCCCTCCCTATTATATTTTCCACATTTTCCACAGGAAGATGTGGTTTTTACGCTGCAAAAATTCCACACAAAAAAAAGCCTATAATTCTGGGTTATTCACAACTTTATCCACATTATCCACAGGGAAAAGTCCACAAAACATCTGTTCTTTTTTTTGTTAAGCACTTTACTATTCGCATAAAGCGACATTTTTAGTTCTTGACAAAAAAAAACCAGGATAATTAGTCCTGTTTTTTCCTACCCTCAAAGTCTTATTCCTATAGTACTTGAGTCCTATTTAAGCATATTCTTGTGGACAATCTCCATAAATGTTTTCATGTCGCCGGTAGAAATATTTTTTTCTTTCATTTCCTTAGCCAATCGTATATACTCAATGTTTTCCTCATGTAAGATGAAATCTCTTAAATCTATGTCCGTCAGGTTATAAAGATGAGGTTTTTGTTCTTGATTATCCAAATCCTCTAAAATAATTCCGGGATTTACATTCAGGGCCGCTGAAATTTTAAAAAGACTTTTTAAAGAAGGTGTAGTCTTACCATTTTCAATTAGACTGATATATTGTTGGCTTAAACCCGCCATTTCAGCTAAATTTAAGGTGGACAAGCCCTTTTCAAAACGGATTTTTCTAATTTTTGCACCAATATTAATCTCTTCCAACAAAAATCACCCCGTGCAACAAGTATTTGTTAAATTATCCTTGCAATTGTACAAGTATATCTTGTATAATGTTTATAAAATTTTCCTTAATATCTTCACTATTAATGCACATTATATAGTAAAGTATATTAAGAGTACTAGGAGTAGGAATATGGAAAATAGCAAAGAATTACTAATTGAAATCGAAAAACTCAGGGCACAGCTTCATAAGATTATTGAGCTTTCCGGCGGGAATTTGCTGTCAGCACAGGTTTTAGAAGCCAGCCAAAAGCTGGACCGCGTTTTAGTAACTTTTCTTAAGAATGAAAAGAAACTATAATAAAATTATATACTATTGGCGGATGAAAATAGTAATAATACTTGACTCTTAAATTGTATCACGCCCCTTCGAAAAAAAATACACGAACTTTAATTCTGATTGGGTGAGTTATTATGATAAAACAACTACGCCAAGAGAAGGGTTTAACCCAAGAAACTTTGGCTAAAGAATTAAATATTACTCTAAGGCACTTCCAAAACATTGAGAATGGCAAAACTACACCTAGTGTTATTATCGGTTTGAAAATAGCTAAAATTTTAGGGTGTGATCCTTATGACCTATTTATAATCGACAAAAACTGAGCAAAATGCTCAGTTTTTTCTATACTTAGTTGGAAAGTATTACTTTTTTCAAGGAAATAAGTATAAGTGCAACATCTGCTTCCGCAGTCGCCAGAGGCTCGGCGCAAGCCGTGTTTTTCTAATACTTATTTGGATTAATTACTTTCTATGGAAATAAGTATAAGTGCAACATCTGCTTCCGCAGTCGCCAGAGGCTCGGCGCAAGCAGTGTTTTTCTAAAATGGAATTTGTTTGGGTACACCCTTTTCAAAAACCCAGATGCCTTTAAAATCTAAACTTTTTAGAATATTAATGCCTCTCCCTAAATCCTGTCCTAAATGTTCTAAATGATGCGCATCAGAACCTAGGGTGACAATCTCACCCCCTTGTTCCTTATACATCTTAATAACCTCAATTGTTGGCAGAGGTTCCCCCAGTCCTTGTCTATAACCTGAGGTATTTATTTCTATCCCTTTTCCGCTGTCAATGGCTGCTTTTAAAATTTCTCTCATAATTTCTCGGTAGTCCTCCGCCTTGAACTTTTGAAAATGCCGCGGAACATATCTTTTGAGGACATCAATATGACCAAGGACGTGGAATTTGCCTTTGCGGGCAGCTTCCAATACCTCCTGGAAATAATCCAAATACACCTGTTGTTCATCTTCATCGCCATAATCACGGTGGAGTAAAAACTCACCTATATAATGAACTGATCCGATTAAGAAATCAAAATCCTTATTAGCAATTAACTTTTCATGCTCCTCCAAGTACAAATGTGGTTCTCCTAGCTCCAATCCCTTTTTTATTACAAGGCTTTTAGCATAACGCTGCCGGCATTGTTCAATCTCCTGAGAATATTTGCTAAAGTCAAAAAGACCTAAGCCCTCGTCCAGAGGGTTAAGGTCAAAATGCTCCGTGAAAACTACCTCCTGCAGCCCTATTTCTATGGCCTTTCTGCAATATGCATCCATGGAAACTACACTGTCAAAGGAATTATTGGTATGAACATGATAATCAGCTAGATAAGACATTTTACCTCCATTTTTGTCAGTCTTTAAAGATAGATTATTAGTCTGACAAATACTAATACTGCAAGCCTTCGGGTCTGATGTACTTCTTGGTCATTTTATTGCGTCTGACAGCAGCATATTTAAGAATATCAGACTAATAATGTTCACCTATAAGCAAATCAGCCGAATTTAAGGTTTGGTACTGCATTTAAGGTTAAATCGGCGTATTCGCCACGCACAGCTTTATAATGAGCTGCTGCACCAATCATAGCCGCATTATCGGTACAGTATTTAATAGGGGGATATAAAATTTTTATTCCTTGTAAGCCCCCTAGTTTTTCTAATCTTGCCCTTAATGCTGTGTTGGCAGCAACGCCACCAGCTAACAGAATAGTGTTTACCTGGAATTCTTGGGCCGCTCTTATGGTTTTGGTTGCTAAAACATCAACAACTGCTTCCTGAAAACTAGCAGCAATATTCTCTGTATTAATAGTATTTCCCTTCATTTGATTCTGATTTAGGTAATTTAGTACAGCTGACTTTATTCCGCTGAAACTAAAATCATAACTCCCCTCTTCCAACCAAGCCCTTGGCAGCTCTATAGCATTAGGATCTCCCTCTTGGGCTGCCTTTTCGACCTGCGGACCCCCGGGATAGCCTAAACCTATAGAGCGGGCTACCTTATCAAAGGCCTCACCTGCAGCGTCATCCCGGGTCTGACCTAAAAATACATATTGACCATGCTGGGTAATCTTAACCAGCGTGGTATGTCCACCGGAAACGATGAGACAAATGACGGGGAACTCAATATTATCATGAACTAAGAAATTGCCATACACATGTCCCTCAATATGGTGTACACCAATTAAAGACTTTCCTGCCGCATAGGCCATAGCCTTAGCTGCAGAAAGACCTACTAATAATGCACCTACTAAACCAGGTCCATAGGTAACACCATAGTGAGTGATACTGTCAAAGGTTAATCCCGCCTGGTTTAGTGTCTCATCTATAACAATATTTATTAGCTCCAAGTGTTTTCTGGAGGCTACCTCAGGTACAACTCCGCCAAATTTTTGATGGGTTGTAATTTGGGAGGCAACAACTTCAGCTAATATCTCCCTGCCATTTTTTACTATGGCAGCCGCTGTTTCGTCACAACTTGTCTCAATAGCTAGAATTATAGTATCCTTCATTAATTTCACTCCAAAATTCCCTCACGAAGAGATTTCCACATGATTACTGCATCCTCATTATTATCAACATAATAACCTTTTCGTAATCCGGCTTCTTTAAAACCCAATCGTTCATATAATGTCTGTGCACTTTTGTTGGATTTACGCACCTCTAAGGTAATCCTTTCCGCACCCCTGAGGATTGCTTTTTCAATTAACTTTAGCATTAATATCTCTCCATAACGTCTGCCCCTGTAGGGTGGCGCGATGGCGATATTGGTAATATGTGCTTCATCCAATATAATCCACATTCCTCCATAACCGATTACCTTGTCTCTATCTTGGTCAGGTGTTACCACAAAATAAACTGCGAAATTGTTATCCAGCACTTCACAGCTAAATGCATAAGAAGACCAGGGGGTAGTAAAGGATACATTTTCAATCTCCACAACCTTGGAGACATCTGCCAATTCCATTTCCCGCAGAGTAACCCCGTTTGCTTCACACATTTTTTGCCTCCCATTTAACTTCTGCTTCCGATTTTCTTAAGTAAAAGGGTTCTAATCGGAAGATATCGTCAGATAAACCTTCTTGAAGTTTTTTTAAACCCAAAAATCCCAAGGAGGCTGCCCTAGGTAAAAGGTTATGGATCGGTGCCCAACCAGCCTTTTCTCCCAGCAAAAGGTGGAGAACTTGGTGGTATTCAGCTACACCGTCACCCAGAAAGGTAGTTTTGTGCTCTAACTGTAATAGCTTTTCGGCAAGAACCTCTGGATTAATAGCCCAAAAATCGCTTATCCTTTGAAGATCTTCTCCTTGCATTTCATATAAAGCACAATAGACTTCTTGCTTTCTGGCATTTAAAATAGGGCAAATAACACCAGGGTATCCTTTTAGGTTATAGGCCAAAGCATCTAAGGTTGGTATCCCTATAAGTTTTAAACCGGTAACCTGAGCAATACTTTTTGCCGTCGCCATACCGATTCTTAAGCCTGTAAAGGAACCTGGTCCGGAACTTACGGCAATACCATCAATGTCGGCTAGCTTTAGGTTTGCAGAATCCAGGGTATGTTTAATAAGAGGCAGCAACTGCTGGGAGTGGGTATTTCCCGTATTTAGAAAACTCTCTGCCAAAACTCTATTTTTATCAACTATAGCTACTCCTGCAACAGGAGTAGCACTATCTATGCTTAGAATAATCATGGCCAGTCAACTCCTCCACTAGCCTTTTATATTTTTCCCCCTGGGGATAAAAACATATTTCTCTGCCTTCTTCCCCTTGATTGAATACTAAAGCTAAATGTTCAGCAGGCAAGATATCCCTAATTATATCAGCCCATTCTACAACAGTAACACCATTACCGTAAAAGTATTCTTCATATCCTAAATCATCCATTTCCTGCACATCTTTCAAACGGTAAACATCCATATGAAATAAAGGTATTCTACCATTGGTATATTCATGGATAATGGTAAAGGTTGGGCTTGTAATATCCTCTTCAATACCCAGACCCCTGGCAATTCCTTTAGAAAAAACTGTTTTTCCAGCCCCCAACTGACCAATCAGGGCAATAAAGTCACCAGGTTCCAGGTATTTTGCCATCCTTTGTCCCACATATTCGGTTTCTTTCTCTTGTTTAGTTATTACACAAACCAATTAAAAATCCTCCCTAATATTTCCTAACTATAGTCTGTAGTATATCCTAATACAAGATTAGAAAAACAGCAAGAAAAAAAACGGCATCTTTGCCGTTTAGGTTCCGCTCCGCTAGCATAAGGCTAAGGTAAAGAAAGGGGAAAAGTGAAAAAGTAAAATAGTGTAAGAGAAAAAGTACTTCAAAGATAGTCATAAAGTTTACTATCATACTTTCACACTTTCTAACTTACCAACAGCTTAGTCAGCTATTGGCTATTGACTATCGACCATCGACAATCGGCCTATCTAGTCACTAGTCACTAGTCACCATTCACCAGTCACCAGTCACCAGTCACCAGTCACCAGTCACCAGTTACCAGTTACCTTGCCCAAGATGTTAACCCAGTAGTCTACGCATACACCTTAATATCCTTCCCTTTAATAAGGCTGTCCACGTATTGGATGAGAGCCTCTATGTCAAATGGCTTAAGAATATATCCCACAGCTCCGCCTTTTTTTATCTGTTCAATGGTCTCCACTTCTCCATATGCGGTCATCATTATAACCTTTATTTGGGGGCGGGAATGTTTGATTTTATATAAAGCAGTAATGCCATCCATTACAGGCATTTTAATATCCATAATCATCAGCTTGGGCAGCATCTCCAGAGCAAGTTTTGCCCCTTCCTCACCATTAGCTGCAGTTCCAACGCTATAGCCTATGTCTCCTAGTGCAGTTGCCAGCAATGACCTAACACCAAGCTGGTCATCAACAACCAGTATATCAAGTTTAGACTTGTCCATATTTACCCCCAGCAACTCTTTATGCCAAATAATATTAAAAAGTTAATTCTATAAATACCCAAGATATCCTTTGGTGAAAAATGACTAATTTTGGGATTGTCTGTCGTTTTGTTCAAAAACTTCAATACCATTGATAAAAACCCGGATAGGCTTACTCTTGATATCTAGAGGATGTCCATTCCAAATAACCAGGTCAGCATCCTTGCCTTTCCTAATACTACCTATCCTATCCTCCAGTCCAAGAATTTTTGCAGGGTTAACAGTCATGGCTTCCAATGCCTGCCTTTCATCCATTCCTTCCTTGACAGCAAGGGCAGCACATAAGGGGAGATACTGGACAGGTATTACCGGGTGATCCGTCATTAAAGCCACAACAATACCACTTTTAGCTAAAATCCCTGGGGTCTTAAAGGTTCTTTCCCCTAACTCCACCTTAGCCCTGCTGGTTAAAGATGGTCCCACTACTGCTTGAACCTGGGCTGCCATTAATTCATCAACAATCTTATGACCTTCTGTACAATGCTCTATAATTAATTTAGCTCCAAATTCATCTGCAATCCTGATTGCTGTTAATATATCATCTGCCCGGTGGGCATGGGCTCGAATGGGTAATTGTCCGTCTAGGACCTTTAGTATATTTTCCTTTTTTAGATCCCGTTCCTTATCCCCTTTAGCTTTGTAATTTTGCGCATCAATAAAAGATTGCCTAAGGAGGGCAGCTGTTGCCATCCTGGTATGGGGCATTTTTTTCTGTTGACCATATACCCTTTTGGGATTTTCGCCTAGAGCTATTTTCAATCCTACCTCAGGGTTTATCACCATCTCTTGAAATGATCTTCCCCACACCTTAAGTACACAGGCTAATCCTCCGATCACATTAGCACTTCCTGGTGTAATCATTACCGAAGTAACACCGCCCAAAAGGGCATCCTTAAATCCCAGATCATCAGGATTAATGGCATCTATAGCACGCAACTGAGGGGTCAGGGGATCGGTTATTTCGTTAGTGTCATCGCCTTCAATTTGGTAAACCTCTTCTGCAATCCCTACATGGGTATGGGCGTCAATAAAGCCGGGAAAAATATAATTATTTTCCCCATCAATTACTTGTATATCCTTAGGCAGGGAAATGCCTTCACCTGCTTCAACTATCTTCCCGTTCTCTATCAATATTGTCCCATTTAGGTAATCATTTTCTTCCATGGTAATGATTTTTCCATTGGTAATGGCAATCATGGCTCTATTACCCCAGACATACGAAATACCTCCACGCCTTTTTCCTCTATTGCCTTAATTAAGAGATTTATTCCTATAGAATCACTGGCCATATGACCTGCCACAATAATATTGCCGATATTTTGTTCCTTAACTGCTTTTACAATATCATCGGGCACATGCATTAATACTAATGTCCCTATACCAGCTTCAAAATATGCCTTGACTACGTCTTTACCGCCGCTGGTTCCACCGGCCATGGTTACAAACACCCGCCCAGCATAGCTGCTTTCCGAGCCAACCCGGACCTTGGGCTTAGCATAAGAATTACTATATTCCGGTATTTCTAAGAGAAGATCAATAATATCCTTTATTGTGGCTTGAGGTTGATTTGCAAGCCTATCATCCAGGTATTGCTGCAAATAATCTTCCACCAGCAAATCGGCCGGTGAATGGAGGGAGATAAAAGGCATATCTAACAGCTTGGCAGCATTAGCAGCCTTATCGTAATTAGAAACGTGCATGCTCCTGTCTACCTGTTCCTTTCTCTCGGCTAAAGCCTTTTGGGCCTTATTGATGGGCACACCAGCCTCAACCATCCTATCTATTTGATTATCCATGACCTTATAAAGATCAACCTTGTGTTTAGAATGAGGATGATGGGTAATCACACAATCAATACCAAGTTCCTTAGCTAAAAGTATTTCCGATGTATCAATATCTACCCCAAAGGCAATCTTACGGATATTTTTCCCTGGCACAATTATGCCGCTGTCTGCCGGTGCTTCTGTTAACCCTGCGGCCCGCAGGGCAATGTCAAAAATTTGCTGGGTATTTAACATGGATGTACCTCCTTTTTTCTTGGGTGAAGACTGCATGTTGAGTGGCTAGTGGCTAGTTGGCAAATAGTCTATAGTCGATAGCTAATGGTTACTAGTATAATGTTTTAATTGACAGTATGATAGTATGATGAGTAGTAGTTTACCAATTAGTCTTTTTTCTATAGCACTGTCACACTATCACACTGTCATCCAAGCTTACATATAAGACGTCGCACTATCATTCAATTTTGCTGCGGTGCTTCACACTGACCAAAGCTTAACTACAAAGTCATAGGCGCATTGTCAATGAAATCCTGCCCCGGGCAGTATCTACTTCAAGGACCTTAACCTTGACAATATCTCCGACTGCTGCAACCTCCATGGGGTGTTTAATATATTTTTCCCCTAACTGGGATATATGTACCAAACCATCTTGCTTGACTCCTATATCAACAAAAGCACCAAAATCAACAACATTTCTAATTGTCCCCTGTAGTTCCATGCCGGGCTTGAGGTCCTCCATAGCTAAAACATCAGTACGGAAAAGGGGTGGAGGAAGTTCCTCCCTGGGGTCCCGTCCCGGCTTTTGCAGAGCCTCCATTATATCTTTCAGGGTAGGTTCCCCAATTTCCAGCCTTTGAGCCATTTCCCTCAGGTTAACCTTGGCTAGAGAACTTCTTATTTGCGTTATTTTTTCAGTATTTAGTTCATTGATACCGAAACCCAAAATTGCAAGGAGCCTTTCGGCTGCCTGATAGGACTCTGGATGGACAGGAGTATTTTCCAAAGGATTGCTGCCATCAGCGATACGGATAAAACCTGCGCATTGGACAAAAGCCTTTTGCCCCAACCTCGGTACCTTCATTAGCTGCTCCCGGTTTGTAATTTTGCCATTTTCCTCACGGTATTTGACTATGCCATCAGCTGTTGATTTTGTTAATCCGGCTACATACTGCAAGAGGGCACTAGAGGCAGTATTCACTTCCACCCCCACACTGTTTACACATGACTCTACAACTCCGGTTAAAGCTTCATCTAATCGCTTAGGCGTCACATCATGCTGATACTGTCCTACACCAACAGCTTTGGGTTCAATTTTCACCAATTCCGCCAAAGGATCTTGCAGCCTTCTCGCAATAGATACGGCACTCCTTAAAGAAAGGTCAAAATCAGGAAATTCTTCCTTGGCCAGCTTGGATGCGGAATAAACAGAGGCTCCCGCTTCGGAAACTATGATATACTGCACAGGCTTTTCTAAATCCTTGATTAAGCCCGCTACCAATAACTCTGTCTCCCGGGAGGCAGTGCCATTGCCAATAGCAATAATATCAACATTTCTTTTATCTATTATTTCCTTTATTTGTTTTTTTGCATCCGCGGCTTTATTCTGAGGCGGATGGGGATACATTACCCCGACATCCAGAAGCTTTCCTGTCTCATCCACCACAGCCAGTTTGCAGCCGGTTCGATAGCCAGGGTCTACACCCAGCACAACCTTGCTCTTAACAGGTGGCTGCAGCAAAAGGTTATGCAGGTTTTTGGCAAATACAGTGATTGCCTGTTCCTCTGCCTTAGAGGTCAGTTCGTTCCTTATTTCCCGCTCAATAGCAGGAGCAATCAACCTTTTAAATCCATCCCTAATTGCTTCACCTACTAGGTTTTTGCAGTTCAACCCTGCTTGGGAAATATAATTATTTCCGATTCGTTCTATAATTTTGTCTTCCGGCTGGATAATTTTAACCTGGAGGGACTTTTCATTTTCTCCTCTATTAACAGCAAGGACCCGATGGGGAGGTATTTTCTTGACAGGCTCTTGGTAATCATAATACATCTCATATGGTGTTACATCTTCAGTATTTACCCCTTTGGAACTAAGGATACCTTCCTGCCAGACCAGGTGACGGACAATTTTTCTTATTTCGGCATCATCTGCTACCTGTTCCGCTAAAATATCTTTTGCTCCCTGAAGAGCTTGTCCGATATCTTCTACCCCTAATTCTTCATTTATAAAACCGGCAGCCAGTTCTTCCGGCATTTCCCTTCTTCCTTTATCCAAAAACATAAAAGCCAAAGGCTCGAGCCCCTTTTCCTTAGCCACACTGGCCCTGGTCTTCCTTTTAGGTCTATAGGGAAGATATAAATCCTCTACTTCCTGTAAAACCTTAGCCTCATTGATAGCCTTTTCCAATTCAGGGGTTAGTTTTTCCTGGTCACTAATAGATTTAATTACTTCTTCTTTCCTTTTGCTTAGATTACGTAAGTATCCAAGCCTTTCAACCAGCTGCCTTAGCAGGGTCTCGTCCATTTCTCCTGTCACTTCTTTTCTATAACGGGCAATAAAAGGGATGGTATTGCCCTCATCCAATAATCCAATAGTACTGGCAACCTTATTCTGTGGCCAATTCAATTCTTTTGCTAACTGTTCAACATGTGTCATTTATCTGTCCTCCTTTTATCTGCTTGGTGAAGATTAAGGGTCAGTAAAGCTTCTGGGTGAAGATTGCTAGTCTGCTATGCTTCTGGGTGAATATTATGAGTCTGATTTGCTTTTGGGTTAACATTGTTAGTCTGACATTTCTTACGGGCGAAGTTTGCTAGTCTGATTTTCCTTAGATATGCTTGTGTCAGACGCAAAAATATTACTTCTAGGGCAAGGTTCACTTCTTTGCATTGCCGACTAAATACTCAAACAGTGCTTTGGCATTTTTATCCCGGTCCCAGCAGCATTCAGGATGCCACTGTACACCAATTATCATTCGTTCCCTGTTTACAGATTCAACAGCTTCTACTATTCCATCCTCTGTCCAAGCGGATTTTATAAGACCGGCTCCAATATCTTTTACGGCCTGGTGATGAAAGGAATTAACTTTAATTTTATTCTTGCCAATTATATCTAAAAGAAGTGAATTATTTGCCACCTCTATTTCATGGTAGGGTGCCCATTTGGGAGCCTTTTGGTCATGCTCAATTTTTGTAATATGTTCGATATCCTGGTAGATATTACCTCCCGCTGCAATATTAAGTATTTGCATCCCCCGGCAGATGCCCAAAACCGGCTTTTTGCCATTAAGAGCCTTTTTAGCAAGATATAGTTCAAAGCGGTCCCGCAGAGGGGTTATTTCTCCGATACCCCTTAAGGGGCTCTGCCCAAAATAACCTGGATCTACATCCCCGCCGCCGGAAAAAATAATTCCATCAACCTGCTCATATAGTGCTTCTACTAGATTGATGCCTACTGACGGCAAAAGAATAGGAATACCACCTAATGACTCAATAGCCTTAACGTAATAATCGGTGATAAAATGTTTTTCTTCGTTATTGTTAAATCCCGCAGTAATACCAATAATGGGCTGCATTTTCTCAACTCCTTATTTCAGTAGCAAAACATTTGCTTACCATATAATAGTAATAATTTTTCATAATTATTACAATTAAAAATAAACCTTTATCATTGGTGTTATTCTGAAATAAATTTGAAACCACAGGACATTTTGGACCACACGGATAAAAATAGAACTTCATAGTTGGCTTTCGGGTTATGAAGCTTAATATTTTCCCATAATAATGCTTTTCTGTAAATTCTGTAGCCACTGTAGCTACTAAAAAACAGCACTTTCATATAAAGTGCTGTTCTTTCTATTCTATGTAATTACAGCTCCAGCAAGCCCAAGCTTATTTCTAGAGCATGGCTTATTTTCTGCATCATTTTGTCATCAACGTTGCTTACCTTCTCTTTTAATCTCCGTTTATCTATGGTTCTAACCTGTTCAGTCA
The DNA here is from genome assembly GCA_049323895.1 of Bacillota bacterium. Lineage (GTDB taxonomy): Bacteria > Bacillota > Peptococcia > Peptococcales > BICA1-8 > JBMOKT01. Next base: position 222,753 of record JBMOKT010000021.1, read on the forward strand.
GCACTACTGAGTCCTTTATCAAACCACTTTCTTTCGCACTAATCTCTACATGGGTTGGAAGTTTGGCTTTGCTTATTTGGCTGGTGATAGCTGCAACTATCGTTGTAGGACTGTATTGGTTGCCGATATCATTTTGGATAATCAGGACAGGACGTATTCCACCCTGTTCGGAACCAATAACAGGACTAAGTTCTGCAAAAAAAATATCACCACGCTTGACGTTTACCATATTATCTACACTCCAAGTGCTTTATCGAATAAAACTTGCACTTCATCCTCATTTATTATGCTTTCTTGGGCTAAAGCTAAATTTATAGTTGCCATTTCTTGATAACCTATACGCATCTGCTCTCTCAAAAATCTCCGCTTCCTCTCTTCGATATATAATTTCATAGCCTCACGGATAAACTCACTACGGTTTTTCTTTTCCAGGGCTACGATACCATCTACCTCATCCAATAGATAATCAGGCAATGAAATCATTATCCGTTTTAAATCCGACACGTTTTTACCCCTCCCAAGCATAACAAAAAGAATACCCGTATTATAACGTACATACTTAATGCTATACCATTATATATATTATTTACGACGTGTGTCAATAAAATACCTCTTTTAAAAAAGCCGCCACTTGTGGTATTTTATTACATTTATTCGATATATACCCGTGGTACTCTCGCAGATATCATACAAACTACTTCATAGTTAATTGTCCCCAGCTTTTCCCCAATCTCGTCAGCACTGATGCAATTATTTCCATTTTGACCCAGAAGAATAAAATCATCATCAGTCCTTATCTGCGGACTATCAGTTATATCAACCATGCATTGGTCCATGCATATCTTACCGATAATAGGAAACCGTTTGCTATTATATAACACTTCTCCCTTTCCAGTCAATAGGCGAGTATATCCATCTGCATATCCTATCGGCAGGGCAGCCAAAATAGTTTCCCGAGAAGTAGTAAAAATGCCACCATAACTGATGCTAGTTCCTTCAGGGACCCTCTCAATCCTTGATGCTCTGGCTTTAAGAGATAAAGCAGCTCTTAAGTTTATCTTAGCTAAGTTAACTTGATCCGAAGGCTGAAGTCCATAGAGTATTATACCTGGTCGAACCATATCGAGGTGGGCGTCAGGAATATCTATAATTGCTGCACTGTTTGCAGCATGTTTAATGGGAAATTTATACCCGGATTGTTTTTCAACTTTGGCAATAAATTCAATAAACCGTTCTAGCTGTAGATAGGTATAGGACTTGTCCCTTTCATCAGCCTTGGCAAAATGGGTAAAAATACCCTCAATAAATAAATTTTGCAGATTTAAGATTTGATTGACAGCGTTGACATTTTTATCATTAAAAGTAAAACCGATTCTGCCCATCCCTGTATCTACCTTGAGATGGACTTTTGCAGTCTTGCCTATCCTTGCAGCAATTTTATTTAATTCTTCAGCCTCTTTTAGATTGTATATTGTCAAAATAATGTCATTTTCTAATGCCCTTGGATAATCCTCCGGGGGAGTCCATCCTAAAACCATAATTGCACTCTCAATTCCCCTCCGCCTTAAATACTCACCTTCATTGAGAATTGCAACCGCCAGTCTATCTGCTCCTGCCGCCAGACATGCTTTACTAACCTCGAAAGCACCATGACCATAGGCATTAGCCTTTACTACAGCCATTATAGTTCTTTGACCCACCAGCCTACGGATTTCCTGAACATTATTTTTAATAGCACCTAAATCCACTTCCGCCCAAACAGGTCTACTTTTCATAGGGAAAACTCCTCTGCAGTATTTTTGGCACAGCCTCTACAATATCCCCGGCCTTACTGCTGATAGAGCCGCGTTCCTCGGTCACAAGCTCTCCGGCCAGACCATGAAGAAATACCGCAGTACATATAGCCCCGTCAATATCTTCACACTGTCCAACCAAAGCACCAATCATGCCCGATAAAACATCCCCTGTGCCTGCAGTAGCAAGGGAAGGACTTCCAGTTGTATTAATATATATTTTTCCATCTGGAGCTGCAATTATTGTGTTTACTCCCTTTAATACAACCCAGACTTTATAAGTTTCGGCCAAACCTACAGCTGATTTAATTCTGTCAGACTGTACATGGGCTGTATCTGTTTTTAAAAGTCTGGCCATTTCTCCCGGATGAGGAGTTAAAATAACAGGTGCTTTACAAACTCTTAATATTTCTAAATCCTCAGCTAAAGCATTTAATCCATCGGCGTCTATCACAATTGGTATTTCTATCTGCTCTAAAAGCCATTTTATTAATGACAGCAATTCACTGTTTCTACCTAAGCCCGGTCCCAAGACAACGGCTGTTTTTCCCAAGAGGCTGCTTGCTATCTCTGCCCCGGAAAGAAACCCTAATGAACCCTGGGGTGTTTCCGCAAGGGGCATAGTTATTAATTCCGGAAAACTACCTGCCAGTGATGATTGTATAGAGCGGGGTACTGCGCCGGTTACTAAGCCTGCTCCAAGGGCAAACGCACCTTGGGCAGCCAGATGTACAGCCCCCACCATTCCCTGAGAACCACCTACTATTAATAAGTGTCCAAAATTACCTTTATGACAGTCTTTACTCCTCTTGGGAATATAATTATACACATCATCAGGAGTAAGGAGAATTTTATTAATATTTAGACTATCTACTAAAGTGTTTGGAATGCTAATATCGACTATTGCCAAATTTCCGGCAAAATCACATCCCGGATTAACGATTAGACCCAGTTTAGGCAGAGCAAAGGTGACAGTGGTATCTGCGTGTACACAAGTTTCAGCGGTTTGACCGTTGTCCGCATTTATTCCCGAAGGAATATCTACAGCCAGGATATAACAACCGCTTTCATTAATAATATTAATAGCCTTAGCAGCTGTACTGGACATTTCTCCTTTAAAGCCTGTACCAAATAAAGCATCTATAACAATATCAGTGTAATGCAAAGAAAGTTTAAAAAGGTGAAGACTATTTTCGTTATCCAAAGTATGCCATTTAATAGGCAGTTTCTGGGCAATTTTATAATTTACCAGTGCAGCACCTTTGTATTCCTTTGTGCCCAGAAGGAACATCTTCACATCGGCTCCAAGATTGGAAAGATGCCGGGCAATAACAAGACCGTCTCCGCCATTGTTACCTTTCCCTGCAGCTATTACAACTTTTTTGCCTTTCATAGGGGAGAATTTCTTTTTTAAATATTCCACAACCTGTATCCCAGCATTTTCCATTAACACTAGCTCCGGTATTCCCCAGTGTTCTACTGCCAGTCTATCAATTCTGGCCATTTCCTGCCCGGTTACAATAAACAAACCTGCTTATCTCCTTTCTAAAACAACCACAGCAGTGGCATAATCTTTGCCGTGGCTCAAACTTATATGAAAAAAAACTGCACCTGTTTCACAAACCTTGTCCAGCGCTTTACCATGAAAAATTAGCTGGGGTTTGCCTAAAGCGTCATTTTGCACCTCAATATCCTGCCACTTAAAATCCCTTATCCCTGTGCCCAAAGCCTTAGAAGCTGCTTCTTTAGCTGCGAATCTTGCTGCTAAAGAAGCAAAAAAATTTCCGGACTTTTGGGCATAATCTATCTCCTGCCTGGTAAATATCCTCTCAGCCAGCCTAGGTCTGGTTTGTATAGCATTCTTTATCCTTGCAACCTCTAAAATATCTGTTCCAATACCGATAATCATCATACACTCTCCATGTAGTACTAATGGGTTAGTTATTGGGTCTGACATGCCAAGAAGTAAATGTATTGCATCTGATGTACTTTGAGGTCATTCTTCTGCGTCTGACACAAGCATCAGACTAGCAATCTTACCCTCAAGCAATGTCAGACTAACAATCTCAGCCCATAAGCAACTCAGACCAGCAATCTCCACCCAGCAGCTAATTGAGTTCTTGCTCAATCACTTCTGCTATCTGGTTCACAATTTTTTCCAGTTCGTTTAGGTCATTGCCTTCGGCCATTACTCTAATTAAGGATTCAGTTCCGGAAGCCCTGACTAGTATACGACCCCTCTTTCCCAGCCCCTGCTGAAGCTCAGAAATCAACCCTTGTATTTTACTGTTGTTTTCCCAGCCTTTTTTTTGTTTGACCCGGACATTTTTTAGCACCTGTGGGAGTTTTTCCATCTGAGAGGCTAGCTGGGAAAGGGGTATATCGGTTTTTTTAACTATTTCAACCAGCTTAAGGGCAGTTAATATCCCATCACCAGTTGTATTATAATCCAGGAAAATTATATGTCCCGACTGCTCACCACCTAAGACAGCCCCTATTTGCAGCATCCTTTCCAAAACATACCTATCCCCTACTTTTGTTTCTTCAATCTCAATACCGAACCTATTAAAAGCCTGTTTTAAACCCAAGTTGCTCATTACAGTAACAACAACTTTATTGCCGTTAAGCTTCCCTTCCTTGAATAAGTCCAAACCGCACAGAACAAGGATTTGGTCACCATCAACAACCTCCCCATGATCATCAACGGCTAAAATCCTATCAGCATCACCATCATGGGCAATGCCTAAATGGGCACCATGCTTAAGTACCGCTGTCCGTAGTGCCTCCATATGGGTGGATCCGCAATCATCATTAATATTCAAACCGTCGGGATTGGTAAAAATATCTATTACCTCTGCGCCTAATTCTCGAAATAATTCAGGTGAAATTTTATAGGCAGCACCGTTAGCACAATCAATTACTATCTTTAAACCAGTAAAATCAGTTCGGATTGTTGTCTTTAAAAAGTCTTTATATAGTTCCTCGCCATCTTTAACATACTCTACCCTGCCAATACCGGAACCGGTAGGATAGGGGATGCCCTCCAGCTTATTTAAGAGAGCATTTTCAATTTGTTCTTCTAAGGCATCGGGAAGTTTAAACCCCAAATTGTTAAAAAACTTTATGCCGTTATCCCTTGCCGGGTTATGAGAGGCGGAAATTACTATTCCAGCCATTGCTCCTAACTTCTTTGTTAAAAATGCAATAGCAGGTGTTGGCATTACGCCAACCTTAAAAACATTGACACCAACAGAGCATATCCCGGAGATTAAAGCACTTTCCAACATATCACCGGAAATTCGGGTATCCTTACCAATTACAATATGTTTTTCACCTTCAAAATCCTTGCTTAAATAATAAGCTCCTGCCCTTCCTAATTGGTATGCCAATTCAGGTGTCAGCTGTGAATTGGCTTCACCTCTCACACCATCGGTTCCAAATATTTTTCCCAAATCTATCGCTCCTATCGTTTTATCTATTGGGTAAGTGTATTGGGTCTGATATACTCCTTGGTCAGTCTTGTGCGTCTGACAACACCTGAGAAGTAGGATTTTGGGTCTGACATACCAGGCAGCCAATATTTTGCGTCTGCTGTACTATTTGGTCAGTCTATTGCGTCTGACACAAGCATTTTTAAGAATATCGACTAGCAATGTTTACCCAGTAGTTTGTCAGACTAACAATCTCAACCCATTAGAGCATCAGACTAACTATCTTCACTTAGAAGCAACATCAGACTAACAATCTTCGCCCGTGAGTATATCAGACCCGTAATGTTTACCCTAAAGTACAACAGACTAACTATCTTCACCCACAAGCAACGTCAGACAAACTATCTCAACCCAGAAGTGTAAAATTACTGCGAAATCTCACCTGCCTGGGTCGATGGTTTATCTTCCTGCGGCTTAATCTCTACCTTTAATTTTATTGGCTCAACCTGCAAGACCTGAACATCACTTGGTGCGTCAGCATGTATCTCTAGTTCATGGGTACCAATCTCCAAGCCTGCCACATCTACAAAAGCCTGAATATCTTTTTCCGTCAGCTTGCTTACTACTTCATTTTTTCCTTCAACCATTATCTTTGCCTTGTCGGCGGCTAATACAATCCTTTGGGTGCTCTTACCGTTATGCACCTTAATTTGTATATCAAAACTCTTTTTAACTGAACCTTCTTCCACCTGAACCATTACTTTTACTTTTGTACCATATAATAAAGTAACTCCTGATGGTACGCTTAAATCAATTTCCTGAATAATATTTTCCTTGGCGCCTGCCAGGGAAATAGGCAGAGTCTGCACCCTATCAATGGTGTCAAGTTTATTGAAAGGTCCAAGTATTTTTACAGTCTCAGGTTCAACCAAAATTCTTGCAATTTGGAAGCCATCAGCAGGTTTGCCCTCAAAGACAGGTTTAACAGGCACAGTCTTGTTTGGGGTATCCTGGATGATAGGAATGAAAACCTCTACCGTATTTGGGATGATTTTCAATGTATCTGATCCATACCAATTACCCCATCTATCCTGAACCTTAATGGGTAAATTCAATACCAAATTAGACTGAGCAGAGTTAAGGTTTACATCAGCCCGGGCTTCTGTTAAACTTTCCAAAATCTTACCAGGTCCTCTGATAACTACCTGAGAGGGTTTGACGGAAGCCTTAAAGCTTGAATAACCATGGGCGGTCTGCCCTAGTAAAGCCACCTTAACCGGCACCTGTTTTTCAGAAATCTTATCAATATTTACTACAACCTCTTTCGGATAGATTTCCTTTATTTCAATACCCAAAGGATTGGATATCTTTACTGGAACACTCTGTTCACCCATTTTAACTTGCGACAAGTCCAAAACAGCCTGGAAATCTTTAAGCCCAAGCCCACTGACTACTTTTTGGTCGCCGCTGATTTTGATATTTACTGAAGGGGCTTTAGAAGTAAGGGTTAAATCATCCCTTAAATTTTCATGGGAAACTGTCAGATTAAGGTTCTTTTCAACAGGAGGGTTTTGATCGGCAGAAACATAAAACCACAACAAAACAGCAAGAAGTATGGCAATTATTTTATAAATCAAGTTATCCTTAAATGGTTCACCCATCATTATGACCTCCAGTTCCAATTAAAGAAATGGGTTGCAGCTTTTTGTTGTGGTGCAATTTTACTAAGAAGCAATTCTTTTAAAGTTACTTCATCCAAATACCTAGTTAACTTACCTTCTTCTGCTACAGAGATAACACCCGTCTCTTCGGAAACCATAACCACTACCGAATCGGAAACCTCAGTTATGCCCAAAGCAGCCCGATGTCTGGTACCAAGTTCTTTACTTAAATTGGGGTTTTCAGAAAGGGGCAAAAAACAACCGGCGGCAGCCATGCGGTTTGCCCTAAGGATTACAGCACCATCATGCAGTGGGGTTTTAGGAACAAAAGTATTTAATATTAGTTCACTTGTCACCAATCCGTCAACTTTAATTCCCGTTTCTACGAAGTCAGCCAGACCGGTTTGCCTTTCTATAACCAGTAGTGCTCCTATCTTCTTTTTAGCCATTATCTTAACAGCCCTTACCAATTCGCTGACTAATTTTTCTACATCTTCCTGGGCCAAATATTCTGAACGGGTAAAAAGTTTCCCTCTTCCCAATTGCTCCAGCGCCCTTCTCAACTCCGGCTGAAACACAATAGGAATAGCAATAAAAAAAACGGTTTGGGCCTTTTCTAATAGCCAGTTAATTGACTTTAGCCCAAAAATCTCACTAGCTACCGTTGCAATAAGTATAACAAAAAGACCGTTTATTAACTGTACCGCCCGAGTACCTTTTACAATCAGCATCAGCCTATAAATAACAAAGGCTACAATGGCAACATCAATTAAATTTATGGGATTTAAGATTTTTAAGAATTGTCCTAACAAGGCGGCACCTCCTTTAATTAACTATTTAAATACATTTTCGATAATTTCAAAAAAAACCCTGTTTTATAAATTCCCATTTTTAAATATTTTTGTATTTTACTTAAGACTTCTCCCGATAATACTATTATACATTTTTTTATTGACAGTTAACGTTTTTCTCCTTAAGTTATTATAGCAAGGAATATTTTCTATCTTTTTTTTATATCAGTCTATGCTATAATAAGTTGAAGAATTAGTATAGACTATCTTTATAAATTTAACTTTATCGCAGTCTATTATTGAGCTAAGGGGGTAGGAACAGTGAGAAAATGGGTCTTGCCAATTACTATAGTCTGTATTATATCCGGTTTGTTGCTATCACTGCAATTTAGAGTTCAGGCTTCGCTGGTTTCTAACCCTGTAGGACAGAAAAATCAAGCTTTAGTGGGACTTATCAACAACCTGGAAGCAGAAATAATCAGATATCAAACAGAATTAGGTGACCTGCGCTCGGAATTGGAAAATATCGAAAACAATACAGCTTCTGGTCAGTCAGATATTAAAGCCCTCCAACAAAAAGTACAAAGGGCAAAGCTTAAAGCCGGTCTGTTGCCGGTTAAAGGCAGGGGTATTAAAGTTATCCTTGATGATAATAAGGCAGGACTTAACGCATCACCTAACGATGATCCAAATAGGTATATAATTCACTATGAGAATATACTTAATATTATTGCCGAATTAAAGCTTGGTAAAGCAGAAGCAATTAGTATTAATGGTCAAAGGCTGGTTACATCGTCGGAAATAAGATGTGTCGGAAACGTCATCTTGGTTAATACTACCAGGCTTGCTCCACCCTTTGAGATTTCGGCTATAGGCAACCCGGAAATTCTCGAGGAGGTCCTTTTATCAGGGGAATATGATTTGCTTAAAAGTGCCGGATTCCCTGTCAGCTATACTATTTATCAAAAGGAGAATCCCTTGGAAATACCCGCCTATTCAGGAACCTATCAAATCAATTATACCAAGTTAAATAAGTAGGTGATATTATGTGGCTCCCTCTTTTAGGTTTATTTTTTGGTGCTATCATTGGTTCTGCAGTATCCTTTCAAATACCTTTGGTTTTTGCCAAATATATGTCTGTCGCCGTTTTGGCCTCATTAGATTCCGTCTTTGGTGGGGTTAAAGGGGTTTTGGAAGAAACATTTGACGGCACTGTACTTCTAACAGGTTTCTTTACAAATACGCTTTTAGCTGCCTTGTTAGCATATCTAGGCGACCGCTTGGGAGTTGACCTTTATATGGCGGCAGTTTTTGCCTTCGGTGTCAGGTTATTTCAAAACCTGGCAATTATCCGCCATCACCTGCTTTGCAGAAGCCTGAAAAACTACCGGGGGTGCCCCAGAAAATAACCTATTAGGTTATTTTCGTCCTTTTGGGTGAAGATTGCTAGTCTGATGTTTGTGTCAGACGCTCAAGCTAAACCTATAAGTATGTCAGACCCAATACACTAACCCAATAGTACCGTCAGACGCAATAAATTAGCTTCTTGGTCATAGAAAGTCGGTGATATCATGCAAAAAAGCCATTGGCAAATACCTATTACTATAGTATTAGTTTTCCTGGGGATTTTATTGTCCGCCCAGTTTCAAACTCAAACCCGGGTTTTGTCTGATCTTTCCATGCAAAAATCCGAGGATTTAATTGCCATGGTTAGAAACCTAAGTGATAAAAGGCTGCAACTGGAGAATGAATTAGCAGAAACAGAAAATAAACTCTTTTCTATTAGAAGTTCTACTTCTGACGAAATAAATATTATAAACAACCTAAAAAGTGAACTAAATAAGCTGGAACTCATCAACGGAACAAAGGAAATAAAAGGCCCAGGCCTGAGGGTAATAATAAATCAAGATTCACCTATACTGTATATTGATATTGTCAGTATAATTAACGAACTATGGGCTGCGGGTGCAGAAGCCGTTTCAGTAAATGATATTAGAATTGAAGCTAATACAGCTATATTCTATACTGAAACCCAAAATGCAATGTTTATTACCTTGAATAACCGCCCCCTCTTTTTCCCAATAATTATTAATGCTATCGGCAATACCAACACGTTGGAAAAAGGACTTACTTTACCGGGTGGTATAATGGACAACCTAGCTCTTTTCAGAGCTTACCCGGTCTTAGAACATGCAGAAGAAATAATCATTCCTGCAATAGAAGAAGAAACATTATTTCAAGAACTACAAGCAGTTAAAAAATAGGGCAGTTCATAAATATGAACCGCCCTATTTTTATACTTATTAAAAGAGTATGACTTTTACAAGGTAAAAAGTATAAGTGCAACATCGGCTTCCGGAGTCGCCTAAATTAATACACCCATTTGCCTTGCCAAATTCTGTTTTGTGACCAAGGGAACCAGCAAACTTAACATAGGGTTCTTTTTAACTCTGCACAGATACTTTAATTTATTCCAGTTATTTACGCTATCACTATTATAGGAGCCAATTTCAATATAGCCTGCATCTACTACTTCTAAGTGTTTTAAAATAGCGTCTATCTTAGACCGATAAGTCAAAATTAATAAATCTCTGCCGCTAAATATTGCTTGTATATCTATATGTTGGTTCTTAATTTGAAAAATCTTGGTATCCCCCAGGAAAAAAGTTTCATTGTAATTTTCAGCAAATACCTTATACCACTTCTCAACCTCTTCTTCAGGTATATATAAAACACCTCTATTGTCAATAGTATCACTCAGCAAAGCCTCTTGTGAACCAATAACCCGGTATATTTCTCTGACAGTACAGCAATTGCGGTTTACAAATTCTAAGCGGATATCCTTGAAACCCTTAGTTTCCATCATCAATTTATAGCTTATCTCCGCAATATTTTTTAGTTTTGAATTGAAAATAATCAATTCTTTATTGGTAATAATAAATTCTCCATAAACATCTTGGCATATATCTATACCGTCTTTTACCTGATTCCGAAGTTTAAACCACTTATAACACAGTCCACCGTCAAACTCCCCTGTAAGGTGTATTTCCGGCCAGTTCTCAAAATGTTTACGAAAGAGGCTAGGATTATTTATTTTATAAATATCTGCGTACACCTTAAAATTCAAGGGGTTTAGGGGGTCTTCTTTGCCAATAGGTACGAAATCCTTTATTTCAACATTGTCAATTAGCCATGTATTCCCCGCTTTAGAGAGTTTAAAAATAAAATCAATTTTTCGTAAATCTTCATTTTCGTCGCTGGCAACAACACGGATAAGGTAGAAAAGAGATTCCCCCTCCGACCATGAGGAGAGGTGAATACTTTTTATGAAATTGTATTTTTCCAGGGGATTAGACCAATTCTCTATGAAATCTTCTCTAGTACCAAATATGTTTTGCAATTCCACACCCGAAAGGTCATAAATTAAACCCGCGTCCATATTTTTCAGACCAAGTAAATATGCATTAACTATAGTTTTTGGGGGGAAATTCTCTTTGCTTAATTTTCTAGTTAAATTTGAATTATCTACGAAACTTGATTCTTTTTGGGGCTCAACAAACCAACAATATTGAGAAAAACCACCGGCATATTTGGTATTGTATTTTTTGTTTTGCCCAAGAGCATCAGAAAGCAGCTTTCGGCCTTCATCAATAGTCAGGCATACAAAATTTTGTTTTTTTAAGCTATTTAAAATATCATTCTTATTCCTGCTTTTATATTGGAAATATTCCTTAACCCCTAAATGGTTGAAAGCCAAAGAAAAATAGTGAGCCTGAAAACTGCCTGCACTCTCAGTTACAAAGACTAAAACACAGTTCCCCTCTAACCGGGTTGGTGTAGCAAATGTCCCGACTATTTCTGACTGATTTTCCCTTTTCCCTCCCGGAGTCTCTATATAGACCCCCATACTTTCAAATTTTTTCAATGTCCTTTCAGCAATTTTTTGTATTTCACCCGTCATTTCCTCGGAAAGCAGGCTAAAAAAAGGTATCAATTTTCTATTGTTAGACTTGGCCAGATTTAATACCAGTTTTAGCTGGACCTGGGGAGGTAAATTTTCAATTATATTAAGGCAAGTACCCCCTGCCCCCTCCATTTCAGCTAGAACAGTCAATTCTTTAGCTATTTCACTGTAAATATTTTTATTCGCAAAATCTCTTATTTGCACAGAATTAACTTCCTTTCTAAGGATAATGTTTTTCTATATATATAGCGTTTCTCCCTGGAAAGGTGTTTTTCCTTTAGTTTTTTTCCGTAATTTTCCACCACGATTCGCCAAACAACTACACTTTAGTCCAATATATGGTATTTGTTGTATTACATCTTCCTATATTTAGTGATAGTTAATATATAAATAAAGTATGCAGGGAAAGTACTTTATGCTATTAAAAGACGGAGTATCAGAAAAGAGATATTTTTTTATACAGCAGGAGAAACGTAAAATAATTAGAATTTAGTATTAAACCTTTTCTGTTTTCCATAATCAAAAAAGGAGGAATAGGTTTGAAAAAATTCAATCTTCATTTTGAGCCTGCTTTTCCCCGGGCTGAAGAAGAAATCCTAGAGATATTTAAAGACGCAACAGATAAATCATGGGTAAAAAAAGGACTGCTGCAGGCAATCCTCGATAATCTCCCCTTTAATATTATGGTCCTCAATGATACATCTACCATAACCTATGTTAACTCTCACTTTTGCCAGTTAATAGGTTATACCAGAGAGGAATTAATTGACCTTACCCTTAGTGAATTTGCCCAGCTTTTAGTATCTGAATCTGAGTATGACTTTACCCGTTACCCCAGGATTTTAGCCGGAGAAACCATTGTAAATTACAGCTATACCTTTAGGCACAAGAAAAATTATAATTTAAAAGTAAAATACAATTCTTATCCTTTACGCATCAACCCTAATGAGAAACCCATTGGCTGCCTTTGTATAATTGAACCTATTGAAAACTGCTAAGGAAGACAGCTTTCAATAGGTTCAACTAAATTTATCTAAGTAGATTTTCCTTATAATCTAATTCTTAACAGCCGGAGCAGGAACCGCAACTGCCGCTGGTGCAGGCGGAACCGGCATTGCCTCCCGAAACCCCACCTAGATTCACCCTGTTGAACTTTTGTTGTATTTCTTTTGTTCCACAGGCTGGACAGGATACTTTTCCTTTATCCTTAATACTGGTCTGAACGGTAAAACTTTTTGCACATTCCTTACATTTAAAATCATAGGTCGGCATACCAACACCCCCTTTTATTTAATTGTCCTTATTATTTAATATTAACATTTTTATTGGCAATTGAGTACCTTCGAAATATGCAGGAAAAAACCCATGCACCATAGAATTAAATTAGAGAATGCCACTAAGTTAAAGGTGGGTATTAAATGCTCAAAATAAACCAGGTAATATACTTAGAACCCCAATCCCCTATCTATAATGAACATTACGAGGGCACCATAATAGAAATCGCCGAAACCACTTTTACCATTACCATGCCATATGACAAGGGTAAGCTGGTTCTATTGGGTGTGGGTACCATGTTAAGGATAAACATCCCTGGTGCAAAAGACTGGTTTGTCTCCGAGGTAATTGGCAGGACCTTTACCCCTAAACCCTCTCTTATAATAACCATACCTTTAACCTTAATGGAAAAACGGGTCTCAAAAAAGACTAAGGTTATTGCCATAACAAGTGGCAAAGGCGGCGTTGGCAAAACCAGTTTTACTATCAATTTTGGGATAACCTTGAGCCAAATGGGTTATAGAACTTTTATTATTGATGCAGATTTGGGAACGGCTAATGTTGATGTCCTTCTCGATTTACATCCTAAATATAATTTGAATCATATTCTAAGCAGAGAAAAGGATATACTAGATATAATGATAGAAGGACCGGGAGGCGTACAGCTTATACCCGGAGGTTCCGGTCTGCAAAATTTAGCTGACCTTGATGAATGGCATTTTAACCGGTTAATAAACAGTTTTCAAACCTTAGAGAAATATGCCGATATCATTCTGGTGGATACAGGGGCAGGACTATCAAAAAATGTAATAAATTTTGTGCTTGCCAGTGACGAAATAATTGTTGTAACTACTCCGGAGCCCCATGCCATTACCGATGCATATGCTATTATAAAGGTAATGGATGACAGGGATCCTTCTTTACGCCCTAAACTAGTTCTTAACAGGGTGGAAAGCCCCGAGGAGGCCAGACAAATATCCGATAAGATGATTAGAGTAACAGAACGCTTCTTGTCCATCAGACTAGAAAGTCTAGGCTATATTCTAGAAGATACCAATGTACTACGGGCTATTAAAAAATTAAAGCCCTTTGTGCTAAGTGAGCCCTCTACACCCGCTGCCCAGTGTGTTAGAAATATCGCCCAGAAACTGCTTAGCCCCGACCTGCAGCAGGACTATGAAGTACGCAAAAACTTTTTCCATAAGTTTAAGGAGTTGTTTAATCGATGACTTTGGATTCCTATATAAATAACTTGCCTTGGGACAACATGGAAATCTCTCTTACACCCCTTGCTCAACAGATACTTGAAGAAAGATATTTACTAAAGAATAGTAAAAGGGAAATCATTGAAACACCCCTTGAAATGTATATCCGTACTGCAAAATTTATGGCTGAATGTGAAAAAACTGATGAAGAAAAAACCTATTGGTTTAATAAATTTATTAATGGCTTGACCACCCAAAAGTGGTGTGTTTCCAGCCCAGGTTTAATGAATGCCGGCACTGTGCTACCCCAGCTTAGTGCCTGTTTTATTCTGGAGATTGAAGATAATTTAGAAAATATTTTTAATACCCTTAAACAGGCTGCCCTAATCTATAAATCCGGGGGCGGTGTGGGCTTTTATTTTGGCCGCCTCAGGGAGCAGCAAGCTATTATTAATACTACTAAAGGAATTTCCAGCGGCATCCCCTCCTGGTTAAACCTTTATGATACAGCTGTAAACTGTGTAGCCCAGGGTGGCAAGCGCCGGGGTGCAGCCTTAGGCCTTCTCCCCATAAACCATCCCGATATAGAATACTGGCTGGAGGCAAAATCCCTGGAAGGTAAACTAAGGAATTTTAACTTGTCAGTTTCAGTTTCCCAGGAATTTATGGAGGCGCTATTAAAAGACCAAGAAGTCCCATTAATAAGTCCTCGGGGATATACCGTTAAAACCGTGCCGGCCCGGAGTCTTTGGGAAAAGCTGTGCTATCAAGCATGGCTTAAGGCAGAGCCTGGTGTTTTCTTTGAGGATAGGATAAACAAGGACAACGCTAATCCCCATTTGGGCAGAATAAACTGCAGCAATCCCTGTGCTGAATTTGTCAATATCAATTACTCTTCATGCAATCTGGCCTCCATCAACCTTGAAAAACACCTAATATGCAAGGGCAATAATATAGCTTTCAATTGGCCGCTTTTTGAAGAAACTATTATTACGGTACAACGGTTTTTAGACAATATGATTGATGTCAACCAGCTTCCTCTTCCTGAATTAACCGAGACAGCCCAAAAGATTCGACCTCAGGGCTTGGGTTTCATGGGTTTAGCCCGAACCTTGAAATCATTAGGAATAGGATACCATACCCCTCGAGCAAGGCAATGGGTATCCCAAATGACTAGTTTTTTACGGAATACTGCAGAAAAGGCTTCCCATAACTTAGCTAAGGAAAGAGGGGTATATCCTGCCTGGGAGGGCTCCAACTGGCATGCCCAGGGGAAACCTATGCGCAACAGCTGTTTACTGGCTATTGCTCCCACTGGTACTATTGCTACTCTGTGTAATACCTCCTGGGGGCTGGAGCCTGATTTTGCCCCTATTTATTATAGAGAGATTTTGAATGGACAAAGCTTTTATGAGATTGATCCAATTTTACTGCAGGCTATGCAAAAGCTAAATATAGATACCCCTAAGCTGCGGGAGAGAATCCTAGCAGAGGGCTCTATTCAAAACCTGGATGAATTCCCTCGGGAGTATAAAGAAATATTTGTCTACGCTAAGGATATACATTCCCTTGACCATATAAAAATGCAGGCAGTTATTCAAGAACATGTGGATGGTGCCTGCAGTAAAACTATCAACCTGCCGTACCAGGCGACAGTTAAGGATGTAGATGAGGCTTTCAGAGCTGCCTACCGATTTGGTCTAAAAGGCTGTACAGTTTACCGTGACCAAAGCCGGGAAAAACAGGTTTTACACAATTGTAAAATAGATAACAGCTGTCCGGAGTGTCAGATATAACTCCGACGGAGTTAGTGGCTAGTTGTTAGTGGCTAGTGGATAGTAGGTCGGGTGTTCAAGTCACCTTGCCAGCTCCATTTAAGAGAAAATCCTTAGAATCGCAGTAGTTCTAAGGATTTTTTATACTTTACCCACCGGAAATTCAGTCTTTCATTGATAATGCAAAATCTATTGAACTCAATGATGATTCAACATTTGACAGACTTGAATGTATGTCAGTCAGATCATATCCAGTTGAACCCTTGATGCTCTCAACTGACGAATGTATATCTGAGAGATCATATCCGGCTGAGCCTTTAATACCTTCAATTGCCTCAGTTATATCGGATAGGCTATTTGATCCACCTCCAGTCAATACGTCCATTTTAGAATTCAATTCAATTAACTGATCTCGAATTTCCATCATTACACTAATTAGTTCTTCCACACTTGCACGCTCCTTTCATCTAATTTTGGGTTTTAAACTGCCACGACTTTTCCGTCAGTTTCTTTCACTCGTCCGCTTTTTAATAAATATTCATATGCCTTTTGCAGGTTAACCTGGATTCTATCACCGGAACGTGCAAAGCCATATTCTCTTGCGGTGGATTGCAACAAGCTATCTTTAAGAATACCATAGCTATTTGAAACAATAACCAACATAGCTTCAGCAAGCTCGTCGGTGCTTATATAATTTATGGGTCTGGTATTGCCTGTGGCTTTTGGTATAACTTTTGTGTAGTCGGAAGGATAAAAGAAGTCACCATTACGTACGACACCTTTTAAAGATTTTAGAGCATAATCAACTTCTCCACGAACCTTTACAGTCGCTTTTTCGTTACCAAGGAGTGGAGCCAGATTTTTGCACAGTAATTCGTAATGAATAGGATATTCATTATTAACCACCGCCTTGATACAATCGCCCATGCTTAGGTAACCAGAAGCATTGCGTGGCAAAGAGCTGAAATTTGTGAACGCCTGTTTTTCAAATCCATAGGGATTAACTATATTATCCGAACTGGCACCACTTTCTTTTTCATTTATACTTAAAAATTCGCTTTCCGCCTGTGACAACGGCATTTGAGAATCTGGCTCGCTTTCTTCGGCATAATTATTAATTGCACTTTCTACGGCATCAATGAGTTTATGCCCTTCAGTCACAGGGTCTTTGATCCAGTCGGTAGACCAAATACGATGGATTTTCCAGCCCATATCTTCAAGTACCGCCTGACGCAGACGATCTCGTTCTCGTGCCGTTCTCGCAGAGTGATAAGCAGCACCATCACATTCAATCCCTATAACATATTGTCCGCTGATGGTCGGATGCTTAACAGCCATATCTATGCGATAACCAGAACATCCAACCTGTGTCGCAAGCTTGTAGCCTTTTCGATCCAAAAAGTTGTAGACAGCAGCCTCAAAAGGGGAATCATGTTCGATAACATCGCTTTCTGTTATTTCTCTTAATAACACTGACGACCCATTCATGGCAAAGTCGATGTAAGAACGGAGCAGTTTCGGCCCTTCTCTCGTGATGCGTTCAACTTCAATATCAGTCGGCAGAATGGAACCAACTAATTTTACATTATGCTTTGCTCTTGTAATAGCAACATTAAGGCGTCGCTCTCCGCCGTCTTTAGTAAGCGGACCAAAATTCATTGCAAACTTTCCTGTTGCATCTTTGGCGTAGCCTATGCTGAATATAATGGTATCGCGTTCATCCCCTTGGACATTCTCTAAATTTTTTACGAAGAATGCCTCATCATTGTCCTCATTGAAAAATGATTCATACTGCTGATTTTCTTTTCGCATCTGACGTATGACTGTATCTATAGCCTGTTGTTGAACTTCCCCGAAAGCTATAACACCAAGAGAACGATTAGGAAATCTTCTGAAATGATCAAATACAAGTTCTCCGATGCGTTTGGCTTCAATCATATTTCCTTTTTTACCACCACGGTCATAATAGCCGTCCGGCACATAAATGTATTCAACACCATTATGCGGCACTTTATCAACGTTAGCAGGGAAAGTGATTAGGTTATTTTTATAAATCTTGGTATTCGAGAAAGCGATAAGATGTTCATGTCTGCTACGATAATGCCAAAGCAGGGTACGCTCGGGAAGCAGGCCAGCTTCATCTAAAATTGATTCATAAGCATTTGTGTCGTCGTATTCATCATCATCAACATCTGTATCAAAATCGGCATCGGAGGCAGATGACATAAAGAAATTGGTTGGCGGCAATTGCTTACTATCTCCTGCAATTACAACCTGTTTACCTCTTGAAATCGCTCCAATAGCATTTTCGGTGCATACTTGTGAAGCCTCATCAAAGATAATGATATCGAAATCATAACTTTCCGCTTCTAAAAACAGGCTCACGGATAAAGGGGACATCATTAAGCATGGCTTAAGAGTAAGGAGCAGATTGGGGATAGCCCTGAATAATTTGCGAATAGGCATAATTCTTCGCTGTTTTCCAAGCTCTCTTTTCAGAATGCTTAATTCATCAACACCTGAAGTGAATCGTTCAAAAGCTGGAAGAGAATCAATTAATTTTTTCTTGATCCGTGCTTTTGCTATCTCAAATTGAAGCTTGTCAAGACGAGAAAATTCAGCAATTGTATTTTCCTGTACTCTTCGGCGAAAATTGAGAACGGCTGGATACTGAGGTAGAATTGCGTCAAGCCATAAACGATAAAACCGTTTCTTAAACATCGGAATAATAAGAGCGGCATCAATATGAAGTTCTTCAATCTTGGTTATATAATCAGCAAGTCCCTCATTCTGGCAATTAGTACGAGCATTTCTGAAATCAATCCATTCCTCAAGCAAAGAGAGCCCATTCATACACTTGGTAACTCTATCGTAGAGAGCAAGCATACCTAAACCCTTAATATCATCCTTGTTTTCAAATATATCAAGGAACCAAGAGAACTCTGTATTCATATCAGCTATGGCGTTGGTTAAATCGGCCAAGTATTTTGCAGACAAATTTATTTTGGATTCATTGGTGCATATGTTTCTGATAAAATCTGTGTTAACTCTATAATTTTCGCAAATCTTCCTAAAATCATTTGCCCAATTTAAGGAGCTAAGAACATTTGACCAATCGGTATCCATGCCCTTGTAAAGGAAGTCATAATGCCTCTGTAAATCAGCATCACACTCTTCTAAAGTATTGGCCAAGGCGGCAAGAAGAGATAATTTGTCTTTACTTTGCAATATGAGATTAAAAGCTTTAATCAGCTTTGACAGCAGTGTTAAATCCGTGTTTTCACCGGAATAGTGTTCGCCAAAGGTTTGTGCTAATATTTGATTGTTTTCTGAAAGCCATATAGAGACCTCATCCAGCTCTCGGAGAGAGGTCAATGTTTCAATAATTTCAGCATCACGGACTTTATTGACAATCTGTTTATATAAACCTTTAATAGTTTTTTTATCAGTCCTGTATTGACCTTTGAAGATTTTGAAAAACGATGTGTAATCCGTTTTGAACCTTGAAAGCATTGCACGGAAATCTAAATCTAAAATTTCTCGGTCAAAGGTTGATAGTAACTTATTTCGTAGCCCAAGAATGTTTTCTATATTCTGTTTCGCTGTATCAAAGAGTGCCTGTGCTTTTTGAAAATCTCCACTGTTCCAAACTGAATAGCAGTAAGTGTTTAAAATCGCAGCATCCAACTTCTCAATCTCAGAATTAATCCGAGATAATGATAATAATTCATTTGGCTCAGAAAGTGGAATGCTCGAATCATAAGCGGAGAGTTCATTATAAATATTCGACAATTCATTTTGAACATTTTTATAACTGATTTTAAGCACGGAAAATTTATCCACTTCATTCCATAATGGCGCAATATCTTCGCCAACAAGCCAATTGAAAGGTACTTTGGGCGAAAGTTTGGCTATATCTAAAATACTGACAATTTCAGAAAGCCCTGTAAAAGATGGCTTATAATCTAATTCCAAGTCAGTAAAAATGCGATTATAAATAGCAGCGGCAGCTTTAATTTTAGGTAGCAATTTTGATGAATACGCACCTATATCGTGGCTGAGTTCATTAGTAACTGCCGGTACATGAGCGTTATTCCATGGGTTGGTTTTATAATCATCACTCATTTTTCCAATAGTGGTGGTAAATTGAGTAAGTAAATTAATGTAACGATTAAATTTTTGAGGCGTTTTATCTGCGGCATTTTCAAGGCTGAAAATGATATTTTCATAGCTTTCAAGATTAGCTAATTCGCCATTTACCTGATAAATTGTCTTCCCAAGTGGTTCGACGACGGTAAAGATTTGTCGTGCATATTCATTAAGCTTTTGTTTATCTTCTTGCAGCAAGTCAAGTTTTTGATAAGCCTCGTCATTCAGATTTGCCCTTTGCCGAGAAAGATTTAAAACGGAAGCAAGTTGTTCCAAAACATCCTTCTTGTTTGCTTTGTAGCTGTGAAGAGTTAAGCAAAATTCATTTAGACCTACAGAAGTAAGACGTTTACGAACCACCTCAAGGGCAGCCATCTTTTCTGAAACAAATAAAACTTTCTTGCCGGAAGCCAAGCATTCCGCGATAATATTTGTTATGGTTTGACTTTTTCCTGTACCAGGAGGCCCCTGCAGTACGAAACTAACCCCTTTTTTAGCAAGAAGAACAGCATCCTGTTGGCTTGAATCAGCATCAACAACTTGAAATATGTCAGAAGGTAGTGTCTGCGTATCATGGTCAAAATCGTTTACATCTTCGTATGTAGAGCCGATGGCCGTAGTGTCACCAGTTAGAGCCCGTACGATAGGATGCCCCTTAATCTTGTCCTTATGGATTTCCAAATCCCGATACATATTTATTTTTAAGAACGAAAGCAAGGAAAGTCCTGTCTCATGAACGACTTCCCATCTATTAGTTTTTATTAACAAATTAACTTTTGAAAAATAATCTGACAGGTTTTCTTCCGCATCAAATTCAGGAAGATCAATACCAAAGTCATTTGACATCTTAAAGGCAAGCGTAGGATTGAGAGTAATTTCATCCTCATGAAGGCTTAGTTCATACGGCGATGTAATTGATTCCAATGTCAGCGTAACGGGAACGAGGATAATAGGCGATAAAAAATATTGTTCAGAGTTAATATCTTCGCTCCATTTAAGAAAACCAAATGACAGATAAAGGATATTAACACCCTGCTCTTCCATTGCAGTTTTAGCCTTTTCTCGAAGATTGCGGAGTGTTTTTTGCTGATCTTTTATTGCCTGATTTGTCATAATATTTCTTTCTAAGCTGTTCTCTTGCTCATCGCTTAGAAGGGAAATTTGGTCTTCGTCATAATAGGGGAATTCAATAGGATTTTCATTTACAACAAAGCTATCCCATAGTTTAAAAATAGATGGCTTTTGTATTCTCAAATTAGAACGTTTTGAATCACGGTAATTAAGCAAACGATTTCTTTTGCCTAGGTCAAGCAGTTTGTTTTTCCATGCTTCGAGTTTCTGATCGATATTCGGCATATTAGGTATCCTCCTCAACTAATTCGACGATATCCCCGATGTCAACATTTAGAGCGGTACAAACTTTTACAAGCGCATCCATACTCACATATTCGTCTTTTCCTAATTTAGCAAGTGTTGATGTGCTGATATTTGCTTTTTCAAGTAAATCGATTTTTTTCATACCTTTATCGATAAGCAGTTTCCATAGTTTTTTATAAGATATTTTCATTTCGGCACCTCTCAGGCTACAGTATTAAAATGCATTATATTACATTATATTACTTTTTCGATAAAACACAATATAAAATCTACCAATCTGTAAATTACATCATCAAAACTACAATTTATTTGCAGACTTGTGAAAGTAGGTAGAGTATTGTCTGTTGCTGAAGGGAGGTAGTTAAAATAAAGAAAATGACTGCCGGAATAGCTGTTATCGCCTGTGTCGCATTATGTGCCACTGTGTGGCCACGAAGCGCCGAGGTCGGGGATTTACCCACCGAGCCGGTAAAAACTGCCGTAACCACCGAAATTGAGGCTCGGTCAGAGGGAATTCCGCAAATTCTTTTCTCTACAGAGTCTCCTGCGCCTAATACTGAGGGTGCCGTAGAGAGTGAGCAGGAGAACCTTGTGGTAACATCAGAAGAAAAAACAGAAACAGCACCGCCGATAGCCCTGACATCTCACGCTGTATCAAAATCCGTACCAGCCTCCACCGAACCAAAACCAGGTGATAGAACAGTCAGCGACGGCAAGCCTTATTTCTGGATACCAGGCTTCGGATGGATTGAATACAGCGGTAAGCAAAGTGTCGAAGTCATCGCCAAGGATATGTTCGAGAACGGTCATAAAATCGGCTCTATGGGAGGCAGCGAAGTACCACCGAGAGAATCAACCCCTCCAGCATTAAAGCAACTGAAATCAACCGATGGAGAAATTTATATAATGTTCGTTGAAGTGCCTGAGAAGAACAGTACCCCGCCGCCATATAAACCCGAAGCAGTGTCCCCGTAAACCTACTTTTCAATATAAGATCTGCAATACACAGCAGGTCTTTTTTATTGACTGATTATAAGAACAAAAAAATTCCGTGCAGATATCTCTCCCAACGTGAAAGTAAGTAGGAGGTAAAAATTTTGGTCCAACGGGTCCTCTCAAAGTGTAAATAATTAGAGGAAAAATTTACTCCGTGCAGCCCCCTGATTTTTTCCCTAAAGTAAGCTCTCGGAAAGTAAGTAGTAAAAGCCGGTAGAAATTAGCAACCAGACTAAAAAAATTATGTTTTTGAAAAGAAAGTTATGTAAAAAGGGAAAATGTGCAAGACAAATAGACCTAGCATTTGATTTTTTTAAAAAAACTAGGCTAAAAAGATGTTTGTATTAAAAGGGATATATTAAGCAGCTATCTGTTTCACTTCACTTTCCCATTGCAGAATTAAACCTTTAATATCTAGTTTAAGATGCTTAACCATTGCATCCATATGTAAGCACATGGCGTCAACAAAAACTCTAAAGTTCCAAGCTCTGGAACTACGGATTTTACCTCTTTTTTCTAAGCGGTAATCTTCCTTAAGTCTCTTATTAAAGCGTTCAGAAGCAGTGCGACGTTTATAACGTTCTTTCCAGAGAGCACTATCACGAGGGATGCGAGTAAAAAAGCGAAGATTATCTTCTTCCCTAGTGTAAATAACACGACCATAGGAAGAATTTGAACAAGAGGCAGAGCAATTAATATTCCATTTTTTTCGCGATTTAGGACAGCGCCATTTATGCCTTTGCCGGTCCTTACAATAACCATGATAAGCCATAATATGATCGGCTTTATTGCAAAAAGGGATACCATCTTTAGTGAAGGAGAAGTCATTATTAAGAGCAGAGACACCGGTATTACGATTGTTTAAATCAATGATAGCTGTGACATTATTGGTATGCAATAACTGGTAAATAGGGTAAGCATCATGAGCGGAATCTAAGATGCATTCACTAAAATTAAACTCAGGATAAAGCTGTAAAGCATCAAAAAAAGAATAAACAAAAGCAATACTATCATGGCGATTGGCCTTATGGAGATAAAGATAAACAGGTAAATCGTAAGGGCTATTGGTAGCGGTAAATGCATAAAGGCTACGACCATAATAGTATTCCTCCCGATAGCTATCCCAGCCCCAAGTGGCATCAGGGTCACTATACTTACGGGAGCACTTACAATTAAAAACTTTGTTTTTTCTACAATCACAAATTAATTTTCCGTAACGGCTTGCACCCGTGCGGACTGAGGTACCGTCCCCGGCAATAGAAAGGTTATTTATATCCCCCAAAAGCCCCTTTTGAGCAGAGGGAATGACAAAGCACTCCTTAAAGATCTGCTGTAACAGGTCATGAGGACGGGAATGGAAACTAGGTGGATGCTTTAGAAGTCGGTTAACCAAACGTTTAACAGCGCCGGGTTTTTTAAGAGGCGACTTATCCCCTTTTTTCTTGCCTTTTTTAGGTTTGCGCCGGGGTTTACGGACCTTACTTGAGATATAAGCAGAAGTAGCTAACCAAAGACGTTTTAAGAAATCATAAAAAGTACCTACCCCGGGGACATCATTAGGATGAAAGCCACTTAAGATGGCCCAGATGGGAAAAGCCTTCAGGTTATTGACCCAATCATCGATAGTTCTTTCTTGGGTTAACTCCATTAGGAGTAGGGACCGAAAAATATCTACGGGATCACGGGAAGGGGCTCCTTTATTAGGAGAATAACTGTCATTTAAATTTGTAGCTACTTTACTTAAATCAGTAACCCATACTCTGGCAAATTCCCGTTGATGAAGTAAAACAGTTTGAGTTGTTCCTGATAGGAAGTAATGAATTTTTAATTGTTCAACTACAAATTGTTGAAACTCTTGATGAGAACGAGAAGATTTTAGCATAAAAATCACCATCCAAAACCTTGTTAGTAGGCAAAAATGCCTCCATCGCAATTATGGTGGTGATTTGGATTTGTCAAGTCCCAATTTGTTATCTATGAGATTTGGAGGAAAAAACAAAAATGGCCAAGGTGAAGACCTTGAACCATATAGCTTTCGGAATTTCCGAGAGACTTACTAAAGAATTAGGAGGATTTTTTTCACTCAACCCCTCAAAATTTTCCCTAAAGATATAGAGGGCAAAATTTTTTTCCGTCCAAACCCCTGTTTTTTTCCTTATAGATATAGTATTCCGTCACCAGAGGAGGATTGGATTGTAGTCGAAAATGCACATGAGTCAATCATCTCACAGGAGCTTTGGGACACAGTGCAGCAGCTGATGAAGAGCCGCAAACGTGAGAACAGCAGCGGAGAGGTACAGATGTTTGCGGGATTGGTCAAGTGTTCAAAATGCGGCTCTTCACTTAATGTCAGCTTCGATAAGAAGAAAGGCAAATACACCGGTTTCTCCTGCTGGGTATACAAGAACTATGGCAAGGAACGGTGCACATCTCACGCAATTGGCTGGAAAACCACCATGAATCAACTTGTGCTGGAGGACATCCGCTGTAATGCAAAGGCGGCGAAGCTGGCGACGTCTAAATACAAGGATATGATTATTGCCGCAAAGACTGAAAAGAAAAAGCAGGAAACCGAAAAATGCAAGCGTGAACTGAAAACCATAGAAAAAAGAATCACCGAGCTGGACAAGATTATGAACAAGCTCTACGAGGACTTGGCACTCGAACAGAAAAGCTCGCCGAGGAGCGCTATCAAGTCATGTCCAAACGCTACGAGGAAGAGCAGGCAGGGCTTAAAGAGCGGAGAAATCAGATCACTGAACTGATTTCCCGTGCCGAGTTGGTATACGAAAATATTGATAAATTCCTGCCGATTATACAAAAGTACACCGATATAACTGAGCTGAATACACAAATCCTTAACGAGCTGATACAGAAGATTGTGGTCTACGAAAAGACAGATAACCCTGATGGCAGCAAAAGCCAGCGAGTGGACATACATTATAATTTTATCGGGTATGTGGAAATGAAAGAGATGTTCGGGCTGCCGATGGTCATGGCAATGGCGAAGGAACTCGTCGGATGAATGCAATGCCCGGATGCAATACGGATTGCGAATAAAGGAAATATTTGTTATAATATATCTAAATAGCAGAATATTCGGATGATTATAAGCCCCTCGAATTCGATGGGTTTATAATCTTGGACTACTTAAATTACTTCCCTGCGAGGTAATTTATTTTATATGGTTGAAATTTCTTGAGGTATTTAAGGTGAAAGGGGTTATAAATAATGAAATATGAGATTGATTTCATTGGGATAAATGAAGACTGCAAAGATGCCTCTACCGTCTGCTTTCGTTTCTATTCAAAGAAAAATCAGCGATACATTGTTGGCGTATATGACGGAGGATTTAAAGCACACGGAGAAGCTCTTGTAAAACTTTTGGATAAATATTACTTCCAAAATGATTCTGAACCGAGCATCGACTTTGTTATATGCTCGCATAGTGACGATGATCATGCATCTGGGCTTACAGAGATTTTCTACAATTTCTCTGTAAATCATTTAATAATGAATAGGCCTTGGGAATACGCCGATGATCTATATGAGTATATAAGTGATGGAAGAAAACTGTTAATAGCCTAAAACAAGAATTGAAGGAAAAGTATAGCTCTATAGCTGCATTGGAAGAAAAGGCTATTGAACAAGGAACAACTATTCATGAGGGTTTTCAGGGGTCTGAATATTTTTGATGCACTTACAATTCTATCGCCATCAAAAGAAATGTTCCTTGACCTGATAATTGAATCCTCTAAAACGCCGCTAACGCCAGTAAGTGAAAGTTCTTCGCTGTTCAGAAAATTTATTGAAGCAGCTGTGACAATGATTGCGGATATTTGGGGGAAGGACTCTATACGCGAAGGAGAGTCAACGACTGCCGAGAATGAAACTTCTATCGTAATACATGGTAATATGGATGATAGTGGAGAATTCCTCTTGACAGGTGATGCAGGAGTTCGTGCATTAAGTGCCTCAGCTGACTATGCGGAGAGTCAAGGAATCGATTTGCACTCTGTCAATTTTCACCAGATTCCTCACCATGGAGGAAGGCATAATGTATCCCCAAGTGTTCTTAACAGGATAATTGGAGATATCGTAGAAGAAGGCAGTAAGGCAGTCAAAACCGCATTTGTTTCAATCGGGAAAAACTCTGACCATCCTAAAAAAATGGTTGTTAATGCCTATATCCGTAGAGGAGTAAAGGTGTTCGAAGCGCGGGCTTCATCAAAATGGCATCACCATGGTACCCCTGGCAGAGAAGACTATAGTCCGGCAACTTCCCTATCATTTAGTAACCAAGTTGAGAGTTGGGATTGATAGGTAGCACTATGAGTACGCTTAAAAGTTATAGAGATAATGAGTTAAAATGGTTCATTTTAGCGTATTTGTTTTTAGTAATTGGGAGTAGCAATCTTGACATTGTTAAAAGCACTGATATGGAAGCATTATCAAAAATAGAGAGTTTGGTTTCAACGGCTTTGATTTCAGGAGCGATATGTTCTCTGGCATTTGTAATAGATAGTCTTTATTCGCAGTTGATGAAGGACACTCTGCTCTATTTGGGTATTACAAAGATGCCTGGGACAACTGTATTTACTCGAATAAAAAATGGGACGTTAAATGATATTCGCTTTGGAATAATACATGCGCAAGAAAAGTACAAAGACATTATAGATAATATTCCTTCGAATAAATCAAAAGCTCGTTATGAAAATTCAAATTGGTATAAGATATATGTCAAACATAAAGAAGATTCTGCGGTCAGTTCAGTGCATAGAGATTTCCTATTATGCAGAGATCTGTACATAACAACGATATCATTGGCAGTTCTAACTGGAATAGCAATGGTTGTGAAATTAGTTTCTTTTAGCTGGATTTTATTGGGTTACCTAATTGCTACGGCTATTATAACAAGCTGTTCTGCACATAACAAAGCTCACAGATTTGTAAATACTGTGATAGCTGTGGATGTCGCAGCAATGGCAAACGATGAGAAGTAGTTAAATTCCCTACAAATTAGGGGGTACTTCAGAGAGAGGGAAATATGTCAAATTTAAACGCTGAAGAATATAAATCATTTGAAAGCATAAAGCATGTTCGCGAAAACGGAAAGAGAATTTTGGTTCGCGCGGGAGCTTGCTGAGGTTTTAGAATATGTACAATGGAGAAATTTTCAGAAAGTAATTGACCGTGCTATTCTTGCCTGTAAAAACAGCGGATTTGCGGTTATCGACCATTTTGCTGAGGTCAGCAAAATGGTCGATATAGGCAGTTTAACTCAAAGAAAAATTAGAGAGACTATGAACTTACACGCTATGCTTGTTACTTAATTGTTCAAAACGGCGATCCGAGAAAAGAAATTATCGCATTGGGTCAAACCTATTTCGCTATACAGACGCGGTGCCAGGAAGTCCAGGATGCTTTTAATCAGCTTGACGAAAACAACAAACGGTTAGTTGTTCGCGGCAATATAAAACATTGGAATCAGCTCCTTGCTGAAGCGGCACACAATGCCGGAGTTATTACCGATGAGGAATTTGCAATCTTCCAGAATGCCGGATACATGGGCCTTTATGGCGGCATGACGGTCTCCGATATTCATACAAGAAAAGGCTTGAAGAAAAACGATAAAATCCTTGATTATATGGGCAGCACAGAGCTGATTGCTAATCTGTTCAGAATTTCGCAGACCGAAGAAAAGCTGAAGCGGGATGAGGTTTCTACGGTGGAAGCCGCAAATAATACCCATTACGAGGTCGGTGAAAAAATCCGTAAAGCCATTATTGAAATGGGGGCTACCCTTCCGGAAGACCTGCCTGTTCCGGAGAAAAATATTCAGACTATTGAGCGTGAGGAAATTCGCAAGCTTAGAAATTCGAAAAAGAAGCTGATGCTGGATGAATAAACCCGTCGATTTCGACTGGTTTAAATGATAGTTGCCTTCTATATTTACTTTTCAAACAGGGGGTTGCAGTTTTGGAGCAAAAGAAATCGACTGATTTTAATATCTATTATTTAAATTTCTCAAAAGTTTATGAAATTGCCATGATGATAAACAATGTTATTCTTACTAAAATCGAAAAAGATCATAGTAAAAGTTTTGAGGAGCAATATGGCTTTACATCATCAATATCAGCCCAAGGAACGAAATCATTTCTTGATGGAATAAAGGCTTCAATATCTTCAGACGCGAGAGAAACATCTTTTTCTTCTTCTAAGGTTATCGAAACATTAGATGTGAAAACGACTAAATCCATATTGCTCCGAAGAGTAATTGAACGATGTGCAAATGTTAAAAACTTTGATGAATTAAGTGAAGGAGACCTTGTTAAGATTGATAATGTCAGGCTTGAATTGTTAGATGAAGAAAGCCTGCGACAGTTTTTAATTCTCAGACGAGATGCTTTAAAAGGGGTTAGGGTTGAAGGCATGGAGATTAATAATCTCATTAGTTCCATGCTACAAGATTATGCCTACATACTTAAGGGGTCTGTAGCCGACAACAAAAAAGATTCTGCTATTACTGAAATTATTATTAAAATCCCTCTTGAAATACAAACGGAGTTTGAAAACAAATATAATATAGACGATTTACTTATTGGGCATGTCTCTGTTGTGGGCATGTACAAAGGAATTGTAAAAGAAGAATTTATATCATCGAATACGTTTACTTATCTTCAGGAAATAGGTATTCGTCAGTCGGCGGACAGTACTTCAAAAATTATTAAGAGTTCCACGCCGCCAGTTCCAATTGCCGGGAAAGCAGCACAAAAACAAGACGAGTATCATTTCATTGATACTTTAGCAATTATACAGGACGTTGCTTTTAAATTAGAGGAACTGAAAACGACTAAATTGCATTGGTGGAACAAGATTGGCATTTGGCTTAGTAATTTGAAGAGGAGTTGAAGAATGTCTCTTTATACTTTATATACATATAAAGACATCAATGAGTTCCGTCAGATACAGAAAGATTTTGAAATTTATCCATTCATTTTTGCGGAGACTAAAGATCTGTTAGAATCCGAACCTGATTCGGTTATAGATATTTCTGCATTAATCTATCTGCTGAGAGTTAACAAAGATAATTGTTATTCCGCACGAATTAATCTCAGAGAGATGACGGAAGATACCAGGATAATCGTCCATGAATCACTTGCGGACGATGCTATTTTTTTCTTCCCGGATTTGTTTTCGTCGCATGAATCATTCTTTAAAAACAATGATGCTTCAGATGATGCAGAGAAATCCGCAATTGTATCTCTACTTACTCGTCAATCGATATATGTATATTATAATTCAAATGATTTGGCAAAGATTATTGAATATGCTAATGGACACAACATTCCTTTAGCTACTTTTTCCCGTGCATCTGGTGACTTAAAATCGGAACTCGAAAAATTTAATAAGTCTGCAGAAATGGCAATAGTAGATTTAACATCTGTTTCCCATGCAATAGAAGATAATAAAAATCTTATTTATGCTCTTGAAATGTTTATAAATCAATTTAAGAATTTAAAAGTAATAGCTTTGGCAGCTCAAATAGATACCATATTGAGATATTTCCCTTTATATTTCTCTGGACAAGAACCCATCAAAAAATTACTTCCTGACCTTGAAGGCATCTCTGAGGTCGAAGGTCATGTGGAAAAAGACATAGTTAAATTAACTACTCTATCAAAACCTGAAACTGATGAGTTTATTGAAAAATTTAACCATAACTTAATAGGGCATTCGCACTTCAAAGACAAATTTAAGTACTATATGAAGAATTTTATTGAACTGAATAAAGCGAAAGAGCAAAAGGTTTTGTCTTTATTTTTGTTAGGTTCTTCGGGGATAGGCAAAACAGAGGTAGCACGTTTAATTGCTAATGGACTACGACAAGACAGTTATTTAGCTAAGATTAACTTTCAGAATTATAGCAGTCATGATGCATTGAACAGCTTGATAGGAAGCCCGGCGGGTTATATCGGTTGTGAACATGGTGAACTGAGCGATAAAGTGAAAAAGAGTAAAGTCGGAGTTATTTTGTGCGACGAATTTGAGAAAACAACACGGCCAGTCTTTTCGTTCTTTCTTGAATTGCTGGAAGAGGGAAAATTCACTGATTCAATGGCCAGAGAATATGAATTGGATGGTTATGTAATAGTTTTTACATCTAATCTGCAGAATGAGGCTGAATATAAAAAAATTATTCCGCCAGAACTACAAACGAGATTTGACTTGGTCTGTGAATTTGAAGAGCCAACGTATAGCGAGAAAACACAATTTTTGGAGTTATTGCTTGAGCAGGCGCAATCTAAATTTATGGATCAGTTTTCGAAGATTGAGATGACAGCTGCCGAAAAAAACCAGCTATTTAATTTTAGTTACTCAAATATAAAAGCTTTGCGTGATATAAAAAAGGTTTTCAATCTACGGTTGATGGATTTCTTTATTTCGAAAGGCTTTTGATATTTATACTACCTTACCAACAACCACAGGTCGGGTGTTCAAGTCACCTTGCCAGCTCCATGAAAAAAAAACGTGTAGTTTCAACGACTACACGTTTTTTTATTGTCTTTTATTTATATCACTGTCAAATTGAATAATATTATAACAAATGTTATAATAAATGCAACATAATCGAGGTGAGTAAAATGGATTATCCTCAAATGATTAGAGAAATACGTTCAATATTAAATATTAGCCAGGAGGACTTGGCTCGTGCGTTGCATATTAGTTTTGCAACTGTGAACCGTTGGGAAAACGCAAAAACCACTCCAAGTAAAATGGCACAGCGAACATTAATCGATTTTTGTAAAAAGAATAAGTCCCTTCAGTCGGTGATAGATAGGTATAAATTTTAAGCAAGATTCTTTATTGGGGGTAAAACAGAATGTCCACAAATATATCAAAGCAAAAAAGAGATGACCTTGTAAATAAAATCAAAGCAATTCGCACCTATATCGCCAGCGGCTATCAAAATGAGAATACCGGCAATCTTTTAACATACCTAAGCGAATTAGAAAAAGAGGTTAAGGCTAAAAAATATGGTCTTGTGTTCGAGGAACACCTCGAAGCAGTGGACGAATTGCTCGAAACGCACGTTCCTGTGTTGGCTGAAGAGAAAGAACTTTTTATCGACAACGGCGGGCAAGTGAATTTCCTCATTGAGGGAGATAACCTTGCCGCTCTGCGTTTGCTTGAAAAAACACACCGTGGTCGGATTGATTTTATCTATATAGACCCGCCGTACAATACGGGAGGGACAGACTTTAGGTATGATGATACTATTGTAGCAAAAGAGGATGGGTTTAGGCACTCTAAATGGATTTCATTTATGCAGAAACGCTTGGATATTGCGCGAAAGTTGTTAACTGAAGATGGGCTGATTTTCATTAGCATAGACGATAACGAATTGGCTACTCTG
Source organism: Bacillota bacterium (assembly GCA_049323895.1). Taxonomy (GTDB): domain Bacteria; phylum Bacillota; class Peptococcia; order Peptococcales; family BICA1-8; genus JBMOKT01. The sequence goes on from JBMOKT010000021.1 coordinate 254,588, forward strand.
AAATTATTGTGCGATTCGATATTTGGCGAGGATAACAGAGTGGAAACAATTGTGTGGAAAAGCAAGTATGGTGCTGGAGCAAAGACTGTTGGCTTTATAAGCGTTCATGAATATGTTTTATGCTACAGTAAAAATCCGATTAAGAACCTCACCTCGGAACTGGATGAAGAGGGTCAACAAAAATATAACAAGAAAGACAGTAAATTTGACCAACGAGGCGGATATCTTACCCAACCTCTTATGACCACGAGCCTTGGCGACCGTCCCAATTTGGTCTATGACATTGAATATAATGGAGATGTGATACATCCTCGCAAACAATGGGTTTGGAGTAGAGAGAGGCTTGAAGAAGCTATAGCCAATGATGAGGTTGTTTTTAGTCGCCAAAAAGATGGAAGCTATTCAGTCAGAGCAAAAAAATATCTTTATGATGAACAAGGCAACATTAGGCGCGGAAAGCCACTTTCTGTAATGGTTAGACCTTTGACTCAAGATGGAACTGAAGAGATTCGCCATATTTTTGGATCAGAGGACACTTTCAAGTTTTCAAAACCAAGTGAATTAATTCGATTTTTTATTACTTTGGAAGTAAACGATAAACCTAATAAGTCGTTTACAATCCTCGATTTTTTTGCCGGTTCAGGCACAACAGGTGAAGCCGTAATGAAGGCAAATGTCAAAGACAAAGGTGAGCGCCGTTTCATACTTTGTACAAACAACGAGAATGACATATGTCGGAATGTCACATATCAAAGAATAAAAAAATCAAGCGAAGAATTGAAAAGCAAATCTTCCTTAAAGTATTACCGAATTGAGTTTGTACCAATTACCGAGCGACTTTACTACGAATATGCCGATGAATTGCTTCTACATATCTGCGAATTGGTGGAGTTGGAGAACGGCGTTAATTTCATCGGCAATACTGAAATCGCTATCGTGCTGACGGATGATGAAATGGAAAAATTCGTCGCCAACATTGCCGAATTCAAAAAATGCCGCAAACTCTATGTCGGGCATAACGTGCTTCCGACAGGCGAGCAGCAAGATGCCTTGAAAAAAGCCCATATCGAAGTGAACGTGATACCGAACTACTATTATAACGAGTTGGAGGTCTGAATATGAACATTACTCTTGCGAATTACCAATTAGCCGCGATTGCGAAGTTGAACGAGGGTATGGCTTCCGACAAGCGTGATATTGTTCTTAAAAGCTGTACTGGAAGCGGCAAGACCGTTATTCTCACACACTTTATGAGCGAGTATTGCCGCAGCCACGGCAACACCGTGTTTGTGTGGCTTACACCCGGAAAAGGCAACCTCGAAGAACAGAGCAAAGCCAAAATGGATAAGCACATCCACGGGGCGCAGACGAAATTGCTTTATGATGTAATGACAAGTGGCTTCGAAGCAAACGACTGCTGCTTTATCAATTGGGAGAAGCTGACCAAGAAAGGTAATAACGCCCTCAAGGAGGGCGAACGTACCAATTTCAAAGAACATATTGAAAAGGCTCTTGATAATGGGATTTCTTTCGTTATCATAGTGGACGAGTCGCATCAGAATGACACAATCAAAGCAAAAGAGATTCTGGACTATTTCAAGACCGAGAAGATAATTCGCTCCTCCGCCACGCCCAAGGGCTATACAGATGCCTTTATGGTCGATGTCCCCGAAGCGGACGTAATTGCAGAGGGGCTCATAAAGAAGTTGCTTATCATCAACGAAAATTTCTCGCAGAGCATTGAAGTTGCAGATCAAGTCGAATTCTTACTTGATAAAGCAGTGGCAAAGCAGCAGGAACTTCGTGCCGCTTTTTTGCAACATAATGCGGACGTAAATCCTCTGGTTGTTATTCAGCTGCCAAACAACTCTGATCTTTTGCTTTCGCAGGTTGAGAAATACCTTGAAAGTAAGGGCATCACATATGAAAATAATCAACTTGCGGTTTGGCTCGCTGACAAAAAGCAGAATGATGAAGGGATTGACGAACCAAATGCCGAGCCTGTGGCTATAATCATCAAGCAAGCTATAGCGACGGGTTGGGATTGCCCACGGGCACACATATTGGTCAAACTTCGTGACAATATGAGCGAGACCTTTGAGATTCAGACTATCGGGCGTATCCGGCGCATGCCGGAACAAAAGCACTATGAAAGCGATTTGCTCGACAGTTGCTACCTTTACACTTTGGACGAGAAGTTTACAGAGAGTGTTAAACAGCACCTTGGCAAAGATGCGCTTGATGCCCTGAAACTCTATATTAAGGCAGAGCATCGTGGCTTTACGATTATCAGCGAGTATAAAACCGATGTGCCGTTTCCCCGTGATGCCGCCCTTGCCCTTAAGGTGTTGGCAAAACATTTTGAAACGAAGTATTCGGCGAAGCCAAAAGCAAAGGAAAACAGAACTCGCCTTGAGACCGCTGGATATGTTTTCTCGGAATTGGTAGTTGAAGAAACCAAGTCCGGTTCTGTTACGTCGCTTGTAAAAGAGGAGTTTAATTCGCTGAATACAATAAATATCAGCCAAAAACTTGATACGCACAAGCACGGGCGAGAGTACCACCATTGCGCTGCCGAAATTGGCTTAAAGCTGACGCTTGAATACAGCACTATTAACACCATTCTTCAGAGGCTGTTCTGTGTAAACAATGACAGTCCTCTGAAAATCCTACCTCTTCCGGTGCGCGAATTTTATGCATTTGTAATCAATAATAAAGATCGCCTGAAGGAGGAATTTTTTGAAGCAATGTCCGCTAACGACGGTAACCAATTCCAGTTGAGCCTAAATCAGCGGATTACGGAAAAGCCCGTGGCATTTCCTCAGGAGTACCTGTTTACTTATGACAGCACAGCGAAGTCGCAGGAAGTTATGAGTAAAAGTGTCTATCGTGGATACCGTGTATCTGCCGAGATACGATCTGCTTCAGAAAAACTGTTCGAAAAATACTGCGAGGCAAGCGGTAAAATCCGGTGGTTTTATAAGAACGGGGATAAAGGGCCGGAGTATTTCTCCATTGTCTACACCGACAACCTCGGCAAACAAAAGTCATTCTATCCCGATTATATTGTCGGCACAGATGATGGCTCGGTTTGGATAATTGAAACCAAGGGCGGCTTTTCTAAAACAGGCGACAGCGAGGACATCGACCGGTTTACATCTAAGAAATTCGATATTCTAAAGGCATATGTCACTAAATATGCCGCAAGGAATCTCAAAGGTGGTATTGTTCGCCAAGACAAGCAGAGCCTCGAATTGTGCATATGCTCCGAGACATACAACGGTGACATAAAAAGCGAGAGCTGGCGTCTGCTGAAAGATGTACTGTAACGATGAAGGAGGCAGCAAGATGGCTACACAATGTCCGATGAAAAATGTATCTATCCTCTTCTACTATATGTCGGTAGCTCTATAGCCCCGTAACTAGATTTGAGTCATATCCCTTAATGAGTTAAACTTAAACATATAGCTGGAGGGGATATGAAATGCGAAGAAAAAGTTATCCAAAAGAATTTAAAGAGCAAATTATTCGA
>JBMOKT010000022.1:0-73067 GCA_049323895.1 Bacillota bacterium
CTCGGAAATAGAGATAAGGATAGACTAAGCCTATCACTTATTCTCCTTTCCAAGAAAGGGGAGGTATAACCGTTTCCAGCTATACCCCGTGAGTAAAAATGTTTTACTCAGGGCTGTATTCCATAGATTAATCCTTAGGTAATACAGCCTCGGAGAATATATATTAGGGAGGTGTATGTTAGCTGTTTAATTGAACTTTGCCACTTATAACTTTTGTATCATCAGTTTCTGAAACATTCAAATTAAATCTTTGCTCAGCCATTAAATACAGAAATATGCTTGCACCAATTGCTCCTATAATTACAGTCCACTCTGACCAGGATGGGATATAAGCATTATAGGTTAGAATTTCACTTGGCCATAGCGGTGTAATTTGCCCTGCCGTTACAAAATTAAGCCTCATGGACAATACCCCGATCATTGTCAGTATTGCAGCATTAAATACCTTCTTGCTGCTATAACTTTTCCCTAATAATAAGATTAGAGGTAGTACTAAACCAACGACAATCTGTAGCAGCCAAAACCTTATACTTAAGGGTCCGCTAATTAAAGCCATTAGAGCTGATTGCTTGCCTGGAGTAGAGCCAAAAGAGGCTATTAAAACCTGCCATAATTCCATCAATAAGGTCACTGCTAAGAATGCTGTTAATATTTTTCCCAATGTTTTTACAAGGCTTTGCGTTCCTTCAGCCTTCTTATTATCAATAAAATAGAAGATTATTGATAATACAGCGGCACCGGATAAAATGGCAGTAACTATCATATAGATTGGATAAAAGGCACCTGCCCAGTAAGGACGGGCATAGAGCATAGCAAATACAGCACCTAAGTTACTCACTGCAGCTAATTTGACAAAAAATGCAACTGTTGCAATTGGCTTAACTTTATGGTGGTCATTTTTTAAGCTGTAATTTATTTCTACTAGAAGTAAAATTAGGTATACACCGTACAGTGCACCCATCCACCAGATTGGGGCGCTTAGATTAGGCGATAATAAGAAATTTAACATTCTTAGGGGATTCCCTAAATCAAATAACAATACACCAAAAGCACACAACAGTAATATGAGAGAGGCAAGCAAAGCTCTTTTACTTATTGCTTCAAACCTTTGCATGCCGAAAACATGACCCAAGGAAGAAATTAAACCTACACCTGTACTGGATACAGCAAAAAACACATAGCCTGCAATGAGGATGCCCCAGGGTACATCATTAGTAATACCCATAACCTCTTCACCATTTATTAATATATTTAAAGCACCTGCTGCTCCAATACCAATTAGTACCAGAGAAATTAACAGCCAATTTTTCCTATTAAACAAGCTTATCCCTCCTTTATATTTTTTCGGAAAGAAACTGTTGATCTAAAGATATAAACAACCGGGTTACTTCTAGCAAGTTTTTATATAATATTGTTTTGGAATTAGCAGTAACCGCCTCTTTAAAATCAGCAATCCATAAAGCCAGGTGATTCAAAAGAAACTCCTTTTGTAACTTTAAAAATTTATCATCTTCGGTAGCAATGTTTTTCATAATCAAATACTGCATAAATTCCAATTCAACTTTTATATGGTCAGGGGCATCTTTTAAGTCATTATTTATAACTAACCCGGCTTTTTGATAAAAATTTACAGCTTCAATTGTTGAATCACCCATGACTCGTCGCTCATGTCCCAAATATACGGAACTATAGGGTGCAGCCAAGAGGCTAAAGGGACCAACAAACAATTTTGCATAATCTGCCAGAAAGTAGTTTAAGTCCTCTTTATGCTCTTCCAATTCAACTAAAATTTCATCCAGCTTAAAAACTGCCTGTTGTGAAAAGTAGTTAAACTCCTTGCGCAATGCCCCAATAATAGCTGAAATCTCAGCATCGGGTTGGTAGAAACATAAAGACAGCAATTTATAGCAGTTGGCCCTTTGTTCATGAATTTGGTTTGTTTGCGTCATTAGCATTACACCCTTTCATTTTCTTAGAGTTCCTTAGTATTGCCTAATATAAAACACCTTGGGTTTTGCCCCTAATTCCGGTTTAAGCTGAAAGTTTTTATGCTTATTCAATAAAGTGTTGATTTCACTTTGGGGATCTTCCAAATCTCCAAAGATTCTTGCCTTGGCTGGACATGATGCAACACAGTAAGGAAGCTCACCTTCTTTTACCCGGTGGTCACAAAAAGTACATTTTTCAACGACGCCTTCGGGTCTAATACCGGCATAGGTCTTTTCCCTCTCCGGATTATAATAGGGTATAGGTGCCCCTGCCTCCTTAGTGGTCTCTGCACCACTGGAAGTTATATCTTTAATAATGGATTTATTATCCTGCCAAGCTTTATGGGGATGGGTCTTATTATATGAAATAACACCATAGGGATCAGCCAGCATGCATGTTTTACAGCCTATACATTTCTTAGCGTCATGCATTGTTATCCCATTCTCATCTTTATACATCGCACCTACAGGACAAGCTCTAACGCAAGGTGCATTCTCGCAGTGGTTACAAAGGGTAGGAAGATATTCATACTTCACATTTGGAAATGTACCAGTTGTTTTATGCTGGTAGCTAGACCAATAAAAACCTTCCTGGACATTATTCTCATTTTTACAAGCGATGGAGCATGCTCCACACCCTACACATTTATGCAGGTCAATTACCATAGCAAAATTAGTCAAACCAATCACCTCCAGTATTTATAGAAATTATATTTTTTCTATTCGAACTCGGGTTACGCCGCCGTGCCTAGCTGTACTGCCGCTAAATCTATCATAATCCGCTGGTAATATTTCATTATTATTACCACCCCGTGGCACTTTTTTATGGAAGTCTTTTGCTGCAATCCTGCCATAAGCCCAATGTCCCTGACCAAAGCACTTTCCGATTGTACCTGGTCGGATGCCTTCCCATAATTTGGCTGTACATTCAATCTGACCCACTGGGGTGGTAAGGCGTATCCTGTCACCTGTTTTAATACCCAGCATAGCTCCATCACCAGGATTAATTTTAGCCACGTCATCCCATCTTTCATCACCGGGATCAACATCCTTAAATTCCTGATACCAGGTACAGTTAGCCGACCGACCTTCCCGATTTAGACGGGACCTGTGTTCGAAGAAAATATATGGATATTCCTTTTCATCACCCCAGCGTAAAGCCGGTTCGTGGTGGGGGATAAAAGAATAATCTCCCCTAGCCTCAAATTTGCAGGTTTCCATAATATCATCTACCGTAGTATTGTGTTTAGTGGCATGACCATCAAGGGCTTTTTTCAAGGTCTCACTGTAGAACTCAAACATTTTGGTTTCTGTTCCAAAGTTGCCCCATTTGCCCCTATATGGATAAGCGACTGAGTTCCAGACACCTTTCTCCTTAAATTCTTTCCAGCCTTTTAACTTATCTCCCTTTGCTCCTCTAGTTGGATCCCAAATGTCCTGAGTAAGCAACTTGGTGGCATATATAGTAAATTCCATGCCATTAGTAGGCTTCTTCCCTGTTTCCGGATCAGCAAACTGTTCTTTAAAATACCTAAATAAATTATCATAACCCTTCTTAGCTAAGCTTTCAGCAATAAGCCAAGTAACTTCTGTTTCGTCAATCTTTACATCCCACATGGGTTCAATAACCCTTTGATTTAATGTTGCATAACCATATCTATTGGCTTTTGACTTTAACATACCCCATCTTTCATACATATGATGGGCAGCAGGCAATACAATATCAGCATACATGCTCATCTCTGCCGGGTGGGTAGTAATATGCACAAAAAAGGGCAGTTTTTCTAAAGCCTTTTCCCATCTTGATGTTTCAGAGCAGGAAAATACAAAATTGTTCCAATAGCCGATTGCCACTTTAATCTCATAAGGGTCCTCACTGAGAATAGCATCGGCTACCCTGTTAGTAACGACACCGCCTCCTGATTTACCACCATTTAACGCTGGGAACTCTTTGGTACCCCTTTGGTCAATCTTGGCATTTTTGGAGCCTTTTGCTGCAATTTCATCAATATATGCACTAAAGTCAGGTGCCTTGCTAAGGGGAACTTTTGAACTCTGCAGTGTCCCGCCCACATTGTCTACCGAGCCCACTAAGCCGTTCAGGGCATGACAGGCCATAGCACTGTAAGCACCTCTTACCTGCATGGAAGCACCGGGGGTAAGCCAGGAAATGGCATTGGGGGCTGCTCCTGCAAAACCTTTAGCCACTCTTATTATTTGTTCAACTGGAATACCTGTTATTTTTTCTGCCCATTGAGGAGTTCTATCTTTAAGTTCTAAGTTCCACCATTTAACTACGCCATAACTGTATTTTTCCTGGAAAGACTCCTCCGGGACAACTTGACCTGTCTTAAATTGATTGACACCATCAATAAAATCTCCCACAAATTCCTTATACCACATGCCCTCAACTAAAATTACATGAGCTATAGCTAAGGCTAAGGCTCCATCTTCACCTGGAATCACCGGCAGCCATTCATGGGCTTTGGAAGCAGTAGCAGAAAGTCTGGGGTCGATAGCTATAACCTTGGCATTATCAAGAACTTCTCCCCAAACATTTATTGCATGAGGAGTCATTCTATTAGAGGCAACGGGGTCACCTCCCCACAATAAAACATGCTTGGTATTTAATAAGTCATAGTCTCTGTAATCCCAGTATCCTTCAGTATAGAATGCCCCAAACTTTTCAGCCTCGGCGCAGATTGCACTATGGGAAATATTATTTGGAGAACCAAAAATCTTAGGCATTGAGCCATAAATAATTTCATTAAGTTGGGTATAACGCCCCCGAAATAAAGCATACTTGTAGGTTTCATTGTTTTTGCGCAATTCCATCATCTTATCGGTAATAGTATCAATGGCTTCATCCCAGGAAATAGGTATAAATTGGGGATCCTCATTTCTCCCCTTTTTAGGATTGGTTCTTTTCATGGGTACTTTAATCCGGTCAGGATCATAGACTTGTTGTAAAGAAATGTGGGCTCTGGGGCAGACATTACCCCGGTGGGATAAGGAGTGGGGGTTACCCCTTACTTTAATGGCCCTGCCGTCAACCACCTTTACCTGTACGGGACACCAAGTGGTACAACCCTGACAGGTGGAGCCCCTCCATTCACCACTCCCTGCGCCATTTGCATTAGTGTTTTCTGCAAATGCGGTCAACATCATCTTTGAACCCGATATGCCTGTTGCCATAAGTCCGCTAACAGCAGACATTTTGAGAAAACTTCTCCGTGACACCTTCATAATTATCCCTCCAATTCTAAAAATTATTTTAATTATGCCTAAACCAACATAGTTAGAATAAGTTTAATTTATATATATTATCGTACATTTTTTCACAAAAAAATATCGGTGAAACCCTGACTAATTTGAATCCACTGTATATAAAAATCCTTACAAAAAAAATACTGTGTCAGGGTAAAACCTGACGCAGTATTTTTAAAAATCAACTAATCCCATATTTATAGCATATCTTATAAGATCTGATCGGCGAGTAATGTTTAGTTTTCTCTTAATTCTAACCTTGTAAGTTTCTACAGTCTTTACACTAATAAATAATTTATCTGAAATTTGTTGGTTAGTATAACCTTGGGCCATATATTTCAAAACCTCGGTTTCCCTGGAGCTTAGTTGGTTGCTACCTTCTTGATTTTGGATTGGCATTTCAAACATCTCAAAAATTAAGTGCTTGGTCATGGAGGGGTCAATATAAGTCTCCCCTCTAAAAACTGATCTAATTGCTGATAGGAGATCTGTATCTGCTGCTTTTTTTAAGATATAGCCATTTCCCCCAACTCTAAGTACATCTTTTACATAACTGCCATCATCATGCATAGTAAGTACTAAAATTTTCAAAGAGGGGCAAAGCCTTTTCACTTCTGGAATTACCCTTAGCCCTCCGTGTTCAGGCATATTTAAATCCAAAAGCAATACATTAGGATTATGCTTTTTAGTAAGCAAGATAGTTTCGGAATCATCAGCTGCTTCTGCTACTACCTCCATATCTTTTTGGGCATTAAGCATCATGGTAAGACCGCTTCGCAAAACTGCATGGTCATCTGCTATGAGGATTTTAATGTTATTCATTAGCCATCAATCCTTTTAAATTAATATGGATATAGATAGTTGTCCCCATTCCCGGTTCTGATTCAACTGTTAGTTCCCCACCAATCAGATTTACCCTTTCCATCATTCCATGCAATCCTAATTTCTTTTCATATATTGTAGAGTCTAAAATTGCTTGTACATCAAAACCTACACCGTCATCCTCAATAATACCAATCAACAGATCCCCTTTACGTTCTAAAATTACACTTGCTTCCGAAGCTTTTGAATATTTAGCTACATTTGTTAATGCTTCTTGCACAACTCTATAGATGGTTAGTCGAATCTCAGGCTCAAGGTATAAATCTTGCATGCCAAAAGCCTGAAAATCCACATCCACTCCGAGCTTCTCCGAACAGTCTTGGGTATACCCTCTCAATGCCGCTTCCAGACCTAAGTCATCGAGTACACTTGGTCGCAAGGCAAGGGATAAGTCTCTTATTTCCTCTAAAGTATCATTAGCGAGTTGCCTAAGCTGAAGGCTCTTTGACTTTATTTCGTCAATGTCTCTACTTTCTTCCAACATTCTTAAACCTATCATTAAAGAGGTCAAAGACTGCCCTGTTTGGTCATGTAATTCCCTGGCTATTCTCTTGCGCTCCTCCTCTTGGGCAGTAATAATTTTCTTAAGTAAGCTGGAACGTAATTGGTCGGCTTTTTGTAAATTTTCAATCATCTCATTGAATGCCTGACCCAGCAAGGTTATTTCATCGTTGTCTGATGAAATTTTTATCTTCGTGTCAAATTGCCCCTTACCAACGGCTTTAGTAGTTTCAACCATTTGGACTATTGGTTTAGTGAGAAGTGAAGTAAAATAGTAGGCTGCAAAAATACCTAATATGGCTACTAAAATTGTAGTTAACAGCATTCTCTGCATAGTTTTATCTAACAGTTTTTGTATTTCATCCTCAACCATCCCCAAGCGTACAGTCCCAGCCGTACCTTCAAAGATAGGAATTGCAATATCATAAATAATACCTTCTTCTGTATTTAGCGCTTGCATGCTATATTGATTATTTTTAGGAACTTTATTGAGATTAATTAAACCCTTAGGCAAAAGTTTTCCAAAGCTATTAGTAATCAAATCCCCCTGTGAATCCAAAATAAAGATATAGCGAACATCCTTATTGTTTTCTACTATTTTAGAAATTAGCTGATGTAAGGCATAGGTATCATTTGTAAAAATAAGATCGACACTTCTTGCAGATATATATTGTCCGGTAGAAATCCCCTGTTTTATTAGTTGTTCTCTCAGGTTAGTTTGCATGGTGTCGTATGTTTGAAAGGAAACCCAGACACCTAATAGCAAAGTAATACCAATAATTATGCCCATTATTTTAGTACGGATAGTGAAAAATTTCATGCTGTTAAGGAGTCTGGTCTTTGTAAAATTTTTACTCCCCATTTAACACCTCAGATGCTATTTTCCTTATTGAATCATAATTCGAATCTTCTTGCTCTAGAAACCTATCAATATTCAAATGGTTTAAAATACTCCTGCCTTCTTCAGTGTTATGCAAGTTTAGAAACAACTTTTTCAATTTATCTTTTATTTCTATATTTACTTTTGGACTTACTACAACAGGAGGTATTCCAAATTCCTCAGATTTAGTTATAACTCTTACTTTATCTTTTATTTCGGGTTTTTTCTCAATAAGATATTCAAAAACCAAACCATCTACAGCTGCTCCATCGACTATTTTGTCTGATACTGCCCTTATAGAGTTATCATGGCTATAGGTAAACATTGTATTTTTAAAAAAAGATTCTGCAGTTTCATTTTTTTGCTTTAGCAGATACTTTGGGTACAAAAAACCGGTATTTGATAGGGGGTCCGTAAATGCAAAACGTTTCCCCGCTAATTCCTCAAATTTATTAGTTAAGCTGTCCTGGGGAACAAGGACATATGATTGATAAGTAACTTTGCCATTTATTTGCGGGACTAAAAAAGGCTCTAATCCAAATTTTTTTGTGCCTAAGGTATACGCATAGGTACATATAAAGGCTAAATCTACTTCTCCTGCTTCAACCAAGTCGTTTACTTCTTGATAAGTCTTTCTTTGAATAACTTCTACAGTTAAACCTAAATTTCTTTCTATATATTTTAGTAAGTCACTGTAATATATAATACTTTCCTTAGGTGAAGTGATAGATGAAAATGCTACTCGTAATGTACTAGATTTGTTATTTATTTTGTTAGTCTCTACAACCTCCATATCTTTAAGGCTAATATCGATAGCATTGATAGGTCTGCCATTACATCCTGCAATTAACATTGGGATAAACAAAATTAGTATTAAAATTGTTGTAATTGGGTGCCTTAACTTTTTAATTATTTTAAACACCCCCCAAATTTTTAATAAGTTCTTCTACATAATTTTCATATAACCTTTTATTTCCCATAAGCAAATAAATCCAAAGGAATAGAATAGAAGAAATGAAACTATTACGGACAAATTATTATTTCCTTATACCACAGACAATCGGCGCAAGATGGTTCGTTGCCCCAACAGTCAGCCTGATTATCATCCGTATATGAACATCCTTCCAGCCATTTACAATCAGTGCAAGAAGGAAATTGATTATCTTTAACCCTATATCTAAAGTTTACAAATTTGGGTTCGTTCCAAATTTCTTTTAAAGACCGATCTATTATATTCCCAAAACTAGATTTGCTGATTTGCTTCTCCCTTCCGTAGATATAGCATTTATAAGAATGCAGCAAAGAATAGCAGGGCACTACATCACCTTGCCAGTTGACTGATACACTTTTTTGCTCAATAAACTTGCATCTTCTATAAGACCTTAATTTCATATTTGCTATAGTTGCATGGACCACATCAATGCTAAAAGGAAATTGAGCATCCTCCATATCATAAAGAGTCTCGTCAACTAACTCTTTGTTATAAGGCAATACATTTGAGATAGATACTCTATCAGCCTTTAATCTATTAGCAAGTTTCATTAAATTTGATAAGTTACTCAGATTGCTCTTCATAGCAACAAAAGCTATTCCCAGCTTAGGAAAATAGGGGCTCTTGTTAGTGCGCAGCTCATTTAAGCCCAGGATATTCTGGATAACTTGGTTTAAATCCCCGCCTCTTCTTATAATGGAATAGTCCCGGGCGATACTGCTGTCAATTGAAACATATATATAGTCAACACCTAAGCCTATAAGTTCTCTGTTCATTTCATGGGATAACAGTGCTCCGTTAGTAATTAACTCCACTCTTATATTACGCCTTTTTAACTGCTCAATTATAGTGAGGATTTTTGGATGACTGAGCGGTTCTCCAAAACCCCCCAGGTGAACAGTTTCCAATTCCTCTAATTCACTCAAGGACATTAATAATTTGTTAAAAATTGTCATATCCATATGCCCTAAATTTTCGTTCCATGAATTTCTAATACAGGTAATGCAGTCGAAATTACATTTAGTAGTTACCTCTAAATATATTTTTCTTAAATCTGTCGTTATAGGGATGATCTTATAGTGTTCACCTTCAAGCAGTAAGGCTTTTTCTTTATGTCCAAATTCAACAACTTTATAACCATCCACCAGCTTTGCCTTTTGGTTTAAAAGTATTTTTAATTCCTGCATAGCTCTCCCCCCTCTTTTTTCTAATATTCTTTATTCACCAAGGTTTCCCTTTGAATTATAGCATAAGACAAATGGACCCTTTTTTATTATCAATTACTATGCGCCTTGATACAACGTAATTTGTAAAAACTGCATAGTAAGCGAATTAAATTAAAGATAAAGAGAAATAATAAAGTGTATGGGATTGGACTTGCTTTAGCGGCAACATTCTTCGGGGATAAAGATTTTTTTCGTAAAGAGGATATTGAGCTCCAAGAAAAAGAAAAGGATATGCAGTAGTTAATTGACTGCATATCCTTTAAATATCCTCTTTAAGACTTACTTACTAACACCCAGGGCGTGATGTTCCCACAGGGTGTTTTTTACCATATCTAGTTGATTTTCCTTACATTCGATTATAAGAACTACCTGTATTACAGCTATTTTCTTCAATTGGAATGGTTAACGGTCTTTTATGTTAACTCAACCTCAATTCTTTTTACTAATGCTTTTACTTAACCACACTACTGAATAGGTTAAGGATATGCCAAAAGCCAAATGGGTAAGGAATGCAATTTCAGCCTGTAAAACCGACTCAGCAGGATAAACACGGCTGAGCTGCCGGCTTAATACGTTATAAAAAAGAGCCCACGCCGCTAGCCCAATCATTGCTCCCTTTAAGATAAAGAAATCATTTCCCCATTGTTGAAGTATTATTACTGTCACTACTCCAAATACTATGCCTACCACCAGGTCAATTTGAAAACCTAATATAAATGGCCACAAGCCACCACCCAGTACTTGGTCAGGTCTTAACATTAATCCACCCGCGATGCGGATACAATTTAGGAATGGAGACCAAATCATAATTGCAAGCAATCCTAATAAATCCTGAACCAGTGTGGCTATTATACCAGCCAATGCACCTATGACTAAAGTATCCTTTTTGAACCGATGAGAAGTCATCAGTCGCCCTCCTAATCCCCGTAATTTCTGCTGCTTAGCTTAAATTTTGTTGTTATTTTAGGTTTTACTGTTTTTACATATATAATTCCATTATTAGTACTGTTATAGACCTTTTAGTTCTAGCCTAAAGTATTATCAAGAAACATCATAACAACAAAACCTATTAATAGTGCATGGGTAGCCAGCTTAGAGTGGCTGCGTTGATTTTGTGTTTCGGGAATGATTTCATTGCTAATTACAAAAAGCATGGCACCGGCAGCAAAGGCCAACGCAAATGGTAAAATTGGTTTAGATATTTGTACTAGACCTACACCAAGGAGACCACCTAACGGTTCAACCAGACCAGTTAAAAGAGCTACTAAAAATGCTTTCCACTTTGTGTATTTTTCTCTCAGAAGGGGGAGGGCTACAGCCAATCCTTCGGGCATATTTTGCAATCCGATACCTATTGCTAAACTTAACCCATTGCTAATATCTCCATCACCAAAGCCTACACCCACAGCAAGCCCTTCCGGAAAGTTATGTATTGCAATAGCAATAACAAACAACCAGGTCTTACGCAACCTTGGATTTGAAGCAATATTCTTTAGAAAACCCCCTTCACCATTTCCATTCCCACCGTTTTCATTTTCAAAAACCGCATTGGCAAGTAAATTAGTATCGGGGAAAAATTTATCAACAAAATCAAGAAAAATTCCTCCACATAATATTCCCACCAAGGCAATTGTTGAGCCTTTGATTCCTCCACCACCTTTTTCTATAGCAGGCAAAATAAGGCTAAAGGAAGTAGCAGCCAGCATAACTCCAGCGGCAGCTCCTAAAAGAGCATCTAATAACTTTTTGGAAACATTCCTGGTAAAGAAAATCGGCAATGAACCTACTCCTGTTGCAATACCGGCACCTAAACTTGCTAAAATACCTAATAGAATTAAATTAAATTGAGACAAATATTCAATCACTTATCTACCACCCCCATATTATGCTCATATCACAATATTAGAAATGGATGTAATGTGTGAAAGAAAAATAAAGTGTTTTTCTTTTAGGAAAGGTTGCTTTAAATATATGTATGGGTTATACTATCTTAAAACTAAATAATTCTTCGGGGCAAGGTGCGAAAGCCACGGCTTTCAATTCCTGACCGGTGGTATAGCCCACGAGCCGTAAAGGCATGAACTGGTGAGATTCCAGTGCCGACAGTATAGTCTGGATGAGAGAAGATTTAAGCTAAAGACCATATCATTTTTTATGATATGCTTATTAGTGGATAGTAACTATGCTCCCGAAATTTTTTGGGAGCTTTTTTAATGGAGGGAAGTATGGAGGAAATTATGAAGGAAAAATATATGGAGCTGGCTATAGAATTAGCAAAAAAAGCCACAGGCAGGACTAGCCCCAACCCCTTGGTAGGTGCGGTTATAGTGAAAAACGAACAAATTATTGGCAAAGGCTATCATAAGAAGGCTGGTACTCCTCATGCCGAGCCATTAGCTATTGAAGATGCCGGTAAAGAAACATATGGCGCCGATCTTTATGTAACATTAGAACCCTGTAACCACTATGGCAAAACCCCACCATGTACTGAGGCTATTATTGCGGCTCAGCTTAAAAATGTGTACATTGCAACTTTAGATCCAAATCCAGTAGTTGCCGGAAAAGGAGTAAAAAGATTACAGGATGCGGGCATTAAAGTTGAAATAGGGCTTAAAGAAAAAGAAGCAATAATATTAAATGAGGCTTTCTTTAAATATATTACAGCCAGGAAACCCTTTATAGCCGTAAAAACTGCCTGCTCTTTAGATGGTAAAATCGCAACTAAAACAGGTCACTCACAGTGGATAACTGGGAAAGAAGCACGAGAATATGGGCATACTTTGAGAAACAAATACGATGCCATAATGGTAGGGATAGGTACTGTATTGGCTGATGACCCGTCACTGACATGCCGGATAGAAGGCGGTAGAGACCCAGTTAGGATTATTATAGATAGCAAGCTGTCTATATCACCGGATGCAAAAATTTTAAATTTAGACTCAGAGGCACCTACACTTATAGCAACAACAGAGAATTCACCTGTTATGAAGAGGGAAATCTTAGCTGGGAAGGCGGAAATAATTGTAGTAAACGACGGAGAAAAAGTTGACTTAAATAAATTAGCTTCTTTATTAGGGGAGAGGCAAATTACAAGTATCTTAGCTGAAGGAGGCGCCATACTTAATGGCGAGCTTATAAGACAAAACTTGGTGGATAAATTTTATTTATTCTATGCCCCTATGCTTATCGGGGGTCAAATGGCTCCAAGTTTTCTAGCAGGAACTGGTCCAAATTATTTAAATGAAGCATTTAGGTTGAAGGATTTATGTATTCAAAAAGTTGGAGAAGATTTTTTAGTAACAACCTACCCTAAATAAAACTACAGCCTGGAGGTGAGCAATTGTTTACAGGTTTAATTGAAGAGCTTGGTACTATTAAAACTATAAATAATGGACCGGCCTCTTCCCTGCTAAAGATTCAAGGAAATATTGTTCTTAATGATGTAAGGCTGGGAGACAGTATCGCAGTAAATGGTGTGTGTTTAACAGTAGTAAGGTTTTCAGATAATGATTTTGATGCACAGGTAATGGAGGAAACATTAAAAAAAACTAACCTTAAAGAGTTAAGGACAGGGGACAAGGTTAACCTGGAAAGAGCACTCAAAATGGGAGACAGGCTGGGGGGGCATCTAGTCAGCGGTCACATTGATGGTGTTGGAAAAATAATAGAACAGACTAAACATGATATAGCTATTGTAACAAGAATAACAGCACCTTCGTACATCTTAGAATTTCTAATTCCTAAAGCTTCAATAGCAATAGATGGTATTAGTCTGACAGTAGTTGATGTTAATGCTGATGACTTCACCGTTTCCTTAATACCTCATACTATGTCACTAACTACCCTGGGCATAAAAAAAGTCGGCGCAATTGTAAATCTGGAATCAGACATGATTGGTAAGTACGTAAAAAGATTTACAGGAAATAACAACCAATCTAATAATAGAAAAGACCTTTCTTTGAGCTTTCTTGCTGAAAATGGATTTCTATAAAGGGGCGATACCTATGGGACATAATATTAAATTTAATACAATTGAAGAGGCTTTAGAAGATATACAAGCGGGAAAAATGATTATAGTGGTAGATGATGAAGACAGGGAAAATGAAGGTGATTTAGTAATGGCTGCGGACAAGGCTACCCCAGAAGCAATAAACTTCATGGCCAGTTATGGCAGGGGTTTGATTTGCCAGCCTATTGTTGGAAAAAGGCTTGATGAATTAGAGATATTTCCAATGGTAAAAAATAATACCGACAATATGGGTACTGCTTTTACCGTATCCGTAGATGCAGCAGAAACAACTACAGGTATATCCGCATATGAGAGAGCACTAACTATTAGAAAGTTATTAGAATCTACCTCCAAACCTCAAGATTTTAAAAGACCTGGTCATATTTTTCCTCTAAGATACTGTGAAGGCGGAGTACTAAAAAGAGCCGGTCATACTGAGGCTTCCGTTGATTTGGCCAAACTAGCGGGTTGTTATCCTTCCGGTGTAATCTGTGAAATAATGAATGATAATGGCACAATGGCTAGAGTACCTGAGTTGATGGAATATGCAAAAAAATATAACCTCAAAATCATTACAATAGCTGATTTAATTAAATATCGCAGAAAATATGAAAAGCTTGTTGAGAAAGTAGAAGTCGTAGATATGCCTACTAAACATGGTTATTTTAAATTGTATGCATATCAGGAAATTTTAACAGGAGAAGGACACGTTGCTCTGGTAAAAGGAAATGTACAGGGCGATGAGCCGGTTTTAGTAAGGGTCCATTCTGAGTGTTTAACCGGGGATGCCCTTGGCTCATTACGGTGTGACTGCGGAGATCAGTTAGGTGCTGCCTTAAAAAAAATTGAAACAGAGGGTAGAGGTATTCTGCTTTATATGCGGCAAGAAGGCAGAGGGATTGGCTTAATAAATAAAATAAAAGCTTATAAACTGCAGGATGAAGGTAGAGATACAGTAGAGGCAAATGAATTGCTAGGCTTTCCTGCTGATCTTAGAGACTACGGTATAGGTGCCCAAATTCTAGTAGACCTGGGAGTGAAAAATATTAAATTAATGACGAATAACCCCAGGAAGATTGCTGGTTTAGAGGGGTATGGACTAAAAGTAACTGAAAGGATTGCAATTGAAGTATGCCCGGTATGCAGTAATGAAAAGTATTTAAAAACCAAAAGTGAGAAACTAGGCCATAAGTTAAGCTGGCACACAGAAGCATCTAAATAATGGGAGGGAATTATAAATGGGCAAAATATATGAAGGAAGCTTAGTCGGAGCAGAGGAACTAAAAGTTGGGATTGTAATAGCACGTTTTAATGAATTTATAACAAGTAAGCTTTTAAGCGGGGCAAAAGATGCACTGGAAAGACATGGAGTAAGTGCTGAAAATATTGACATTGCCTGGGTTCCCGGAGCATTTGAAATTCCTTTGGCAGCTCAAAAGATGGCCGCTAAGGACTATGGTGCTGTAATATGCCTAGGTGCCGTTATTAGAGGAGCAACACCCCATTTTGATTATGTCAGTTCTGAAGTAACTAAGGGTGTAGCCCAAGTTGGACTTAAATCCGGAAAGCCGGTAATTTTCGGAGTTTTAACAACGGACACAATAGAGCAAGCAATTGAAAGAGCTGGAACAAAGGCAGGTAATAAGGGTTTTGAAGCTGCAATGAGTGCCATAGAGATGCATAATCTGTTAAAGGAAATATAACTACTTTGTAATAAGTATAAATTATAAATTAAGACATTGACATCTATCTATGTCCTGCAATAAAATGGATATAGATAGATGTCAATATTTTTTGGGTAAATTATGAAGGAAGGTGTAAAATTGGGAAGAAACTATGGTGCTTATGCCTTATTTATGAAGGCCCTGGCTGACGAAACAAGGATTAAGATATTTGATATGCTCTCCCGAGGCGAACTTTGTGCTTGCAATATTTTAGAGGAATTTCACATCACCCAACCTACCCTTTCCTATCACATGAAAATTTTGAGTGACAGTGGTCTAGTTAACAGCAGACGTGACGGGGTATGGATGAAATACACTATTAACAAGGATAATCTCAGTCTTTTAAAAGACCTTTTTGATGAAATTGGTGTAAACCTTGAAACTTAAAGGATATTCAGTTATTTTAGGGGATGATTTTTTTGGCAATACTTGAATGGCTAAATGACCAATTGCTAAGAATGGAATGGCTTTATAATTTAGTCACTGTTCTGGTAAGGGATATGTTTGGGTTTGACGTAAATGGCAAAGTTGGAGGCAGTTTACACTTTTTTATTTATGATGTTGTAAAAATATTCATTTTACTCTCTGTTTTGATTTTTTTTATTTCTTACATCCAAAGCTTTTTCCCGCCCGAAAGGACAAAAAAGATATTAGGCAGATTTACAGGAGTGTCCGCAAATATATTGGCCGCATTACTGGGTACTGTTACCCCCTTTTGCTCTTGTTCATCCATACCTCTATTTATTGGCTTTACTAATGCAGGGTTGCCAATTGGTGTTACCTTTTCATTCTTAATATCTTCTCCTCTGGTAGATTTAGCATCAGTTATCCTGCTGGCAAGCATCTTTAACTGGAAAATTGCAATAGCCTATGTAATGGTAGGTCTTATCCTTGCAGTTATGGGAGGAACAACCATTAGCAAATTGAAACTCGACAAGTACGTGGAACCCTTCGTTTATAACAATAAGATGCTGGAAATGGAGCAACAGGAGTTAACTAACAGGGATAGAATTGATTTCGCAAAAGATCAAGTAGCAGAGATCATTAAAAGGGTTTGGTTATTCATCTTAATAGGTGTTGGTATTGGTGCTGTAATTCATAATTGGATTCCTGAATCAATTATTGATGCGGTACTGGGTCAAGACAAATGGTATTCTGTTCTATTGGCAACATTAGTCAGCATCCCTATGTATGCAGATATCTTCGGAACACTGCCAATAGCAGAAGCTTTAGTTCTCAAGGGCGTAGGGCTGGGAACAGCACTGGCCTTTATGATGGGAGTTACCGCACTTTCCCTCCCATCTATGATTATGTTAAAGAAAGTAGTTAAAACAAAGTTATTAGTAATCTTTGCCGGCACTGTCACCCTTGGCATTATACTGATTGGTTATATATTTAATGCCTTTGCTTATTTTTTAATGTAAAATTTCTATAATATTTTTTGAGGAGTGAACCCTATGAAAATTAAGATTTTAGGTTCTGGTTGTAAAAACTGTGAGACCCTTGCGGAAAACACCAAAGACGCACTAAAAGAGGCAGGAGTGGAAGGGGAAATTTCCAAGGTAACAGATTTCAAGGACATTATGGCGTATGGAGTAATGTCAACTCCAGCTTTGGTAATTGACGAAAAAGTTGTTTCCTTTGGCAAGGTTTTAAAACCAAAGGAAATTGTTAAAATCCTTGAAAGTGGAGGCGAAAAGAAAGATGAATAATAAATATTCTGATTGCTGTGCTTGTGGTAGTGGCTGTTGTGGAACTGGGCAAGAAAAGAAACAAATCTTTATTGATTTCCTCTATCTTGATTTAAGCGTATGTGAGAGATGTCAAGGTACTGAACACAACCTGGCTGAAGCAATTAATCAAGTATCCGGGGTTTTGCAGGCAGCAGGTTTTGAGCTAGTGCTGAATAAGATTAATATTACTTCCCGAGAATTAGCTATAAAACATCAATTTGTCAGCTCACCGACAATCAGGGTTAACGGCATTGATATTGCTTTGGATGTGAAGGAATCCTCCTGCAGGGAATGTGGTGACCTTTGCGGAGACTCTGTTGACTGCAGGGTATGGATTTATGAGGATGTTGAATACAGCGAACCACCCAAGGCAATGATTATTAATGCCATTCTTAGGTGCATTTATAGTAATGAAAAGGCGGACTCTATTCAAAAAGGAGATTACAAATTGCCTAATAATTTAAAATTGTTCTTTGAAGGGTTGGAAGGGAAGGAGCATTTATCTTAGAGGTAAGAGGCCCCGCTTTTTTTTACCAGAAGATTAATGAATTCTTTTAATTGCTTGTGACCGATTATATCTGTAGAAATAGTTATTAATTCCTTGTTATTGTCTTTTCCAAACAAGTGAATATCTTGTGTATAGCCGAACCTTGCGGTACTGATTTTTTTACTTAGCACTACTCTGGAGACTTTATTAAATTCAACATCTTGTGCACTTAGGAAACCCCCGATTATTAATTTATCAAAAGTTATTTCAACGGTTTTTTGGTTGTAAGCAATGAACATAATTGCACCAACAAAAAACATCGATATGGTGATTTGAAATTCCAGGTTAGTAATATTTTTTGCAGGGGTCAAACTTAACAAAAATAACCCTACTGCTGTGTATAGAATAGACTGGAAAATACAGCAATTATCCTTGTAGATTTTTCTTTTCATCCTGGCTTCCTTTTCCCTCTAATATTTATAAACGATGCAGGCTTGAAACTTGTTGGTCATATTAGTTACGACCCATATGAAATTTCCCCTTTCTAAGTTTTTGCATTTGTATTATTTGTATTAAAAAAATTCCTATGCATCTAAGTGAAATTTGCAAAAAAAGACCCCATTGAAGGGGCAAATACAGGGAAATTACACACTATATTTTCTTATATGCTTTATGCTGTAATTGAAATTTAATTTGCATTACAGGGAGTATTCTGCTCCCCCAGCGATTCAATATAATCAACCAACTCATCTAAATCAAAAGGTTTGGTAAAGATTCTTTGGTATGTATTTTCAGGGGGGAAGTCATCTACCCCAAGCATTGACCCTGATAGAATTGCAACACATACATTATTATAATTTGGATTTTTTTTCATTTCCTGAATGAAATCCTTACCTGACAACCTTGGCATGTTTAGATCAACCAAAATAAGGTCTGGTTTAAAATCCTCATTAAGTTTCTCCAACCCTTCCAAACCATCCCCGGCCAATACAACTTCGTGACCCGCACTACTTAAGGCAAGTTCCAGAACCATTCGTATACTGGGTTCATCATCAATTGCTAGTATTCTACCCAAAATTTATCACTCCAGTTGTAAGAAATTCAACAAAAATAGTATATCAAGTGATTAATAGGAAATCTGTCGAAGCATAAGGGTAAAAAAGGCAAATTTATTGTCGTTTTAAAGTGGATATGCAGGAAAATAAACTTTATAAGCGAAAATTCAATTAATTGCTTTTTTGGGGAGGTGTATCCTATAGTGGGTACTTTTAAGGCAATAATCGACGAGATATTCCATTCAATAGAGCGGGCACTTGGTGTACATGTTACCCTGCTGCTGGTGGAACGGGCTGTCTGGAAGGTTCGGGAGAAATATGAGGAAGCTAACCTGATTCGTTATTCAGAAGAAGGAATTAATCTGGAACAGCTAAAAGATTTAGAACCTTCGAAAGCCAATCTTATTACCCAGGAGTTTATTACTGCATTTGTTGCAACTTTAAGCCGCCTGGTAGGAAAACAACTTGCAAGCGAGTTAACAAAACAACTAGAGGAACTACGGGAGGTATAACATGGATAGGATGGCAACAGGAATTTCTGCCCTGGATAATATTTTGGATGGCGGATTTCCTAAGGGTAGCACAATACTTTTAGTAGGTAAACCGGGTTCGGGAAAAACCATATTTGCTCACCAAATGATGTATCACAATGCTTCCTTTGACCAAAAAGTGGTTTATCTTACAACTCTGGCTGAATCTCAAATGAAAGTATTAAAATTTCAGCAGGAATTTGACTTTTTTGATAAAAGCAAATTTCAGCGGGAAGTAATATATAATGATTTAGGGAGCGTATTGCGAAAACATGGACCAAAACATGCTCTTCAGGTAATTGAAGAACTATTAAAAAAATATGAACCTGCCTTGATCATTGTTGATACAATCAAGACAATTTCCGATATTATACCTTCTCTTCTCGAATTTAGAGAATTTATTCTGGATCTCTCCAATAGACTTGCCACCTGGGATTGTACGTCTCTGCTGCTAGGTGAATATTCCGAAGAAGATATAGAAATCAGACCGGAGAGTTCTATTGCCGATGGAATTGTGTATCTATCGGGGGCAGAAGAAGAAAAGTACCAGAAAAGATATTTAAGGATATTGAAAATGCGTGGAACGGGGTTTGCCGGTGGGCAAAATGTATTTACTATTTCGAAAAACGGATTAGAAGTATTCCCTAGACTAAATCCCGTAGCCAGCCAACAGGTTTATGAGCAGTTTTCGGAGAAGATAACTACGGGTTTACCCGAGCTGGACGTCCTTACCTTTGGGGGTCTGACCAGAGCTTCAACCACGTTATTAAGCGGGTCCTCAGGTTCAGGAAAAACTATTCTGGCTCTCCATTTTATTTATGGAGGTCTGCAGTCAGGTGAAAATGCAGTCTATGTATCTTTTGAGGAAAACCAACAGCAGATAGCAAGGAGTGCTCAAAAGCTGGGGATTGACCTTCAGCCCTACATAGACCAGGGTAAATTAAAGCTGATTCATCTGTCACCTATTGAACTGGACGTTGACATTCATGTTTTTGAGATTCAAAAGATGGTTGTTAATTATAATGCCAAAAGATTAGTCATAGACTCTATTTCTTCATTTGAAATTGGTATGGAAAATAAAGTTAAGTATACCGATTACATTTGGGCAATTACAGATTTCTTTAAAACCCAGGGGGTTACTGTCCTTTTGACCCACGAACTTCATGAAACCGACACTTTTTCAAAATTGACCAAGCATGGAATCAGTTTTGTGGCAGACAACCTTATACTTTTACGTTATATTGAAGAGGGTTTAGATGTTAAAAGGTTCCTGCGTGTAGTCAAAATGAGAGGAAGCCAGCACTCTTCCCTATTAAGCGAGTTAAGGATTGAAAACAGCAGGCTCAAAATTGGAAAAGGGTAAACAAAGTGCCTGGTCCAATATAGGGGGATAATATGAATATTGATGCCTATTTTAAAAAAATTACCAATTCAAACCGGTGGATGAGCTTTATTGAAAGCACTGCCAAGGGTTTACAGGTCAACTTGTCTTTTTTATTGTCAGACGGTAGGCTTATCGAGGCGCCTAACAGCTGCCCCATATGCCTTATCCCTTATTCACCGCTGACAAATGGGGATATTGATAGGGTCCTTAAATTAGCAAATGGGGATACTGACCACATCATAACAATAAAAGGACACGAGGCAATTATCCTGCTAACTGATGGCGGTATTCCTTTTATAGTTAGAGACTGTGAGGCTTGTACCGAAACCGGTGTTTTATCCCTAGAAAAAAGAGCTCTAATTGCTAAGAAGCTTATCAACAGTTTTTATACCGCTCTGGCAGAAGGCTTTCAGGGCGGAAACCGTGCAATAGAACTTTCCACCCTAAGGCACATGAATCATATTATTCTTTCTTTGTTTCAGGGAAAAGAGGATGCGGCTGAACGTTCTTTTGATTTGATATTGAGCGCATTAATAATTATCCTCGATGCACAGGGGAGTTGGTTGGAGTTATATGACCATTCCACCCACCAAACTATATACAAAGGGGACAAGCAAGCTGTTATTAATTACTTAAACTCTGGACAAGGGTCACCCGGTTTCTCTGTTGAGGTAAGTACAAATGAAATAAAAGGAAGACTGGGTGTCTTAGCTCCCGTTCTTATTGACCAAGCTATGGAATTACTGCCTTTAATGGCGCAGGAAGTTGCTATAGTGGTAGAAATTGACAACCTTTTTAGACTTTTTCATAAACGAATGATTCGGGTTTTGGAGGCAATTGATAGCGGAATAGTTGTTCTGGATAAAAAGAGAACGGTTAGTTACGTAAATCTTCCTTTTGAACAATTAATGGGAATATCAACAATTGATATAGTAGGAAAATCCGATGCATTTATCAATGGTCCTTGGACTCCCTACATCAAATCCGGTATCGACCAGCAAATAGAAGGAAAGGTAGAAGTATTAAATTTATTAAAAAAGCAGATTTGTATAGATTGGCAAGTATCACCACTAATCGAGGATAAATCCGTTCAGGGTTGGATAATCTTCATTAAGGACCGTACTGATTATTACCGCTGGCAGGAAGAGGTAAGAAAAGCAGAACGCCTTGCAAATACCACTGCAATGGTGGGCTCATTAGCCCATGAACTTCGGAATCCTTTAAGCGCTGCCAAAGGTTTGCTGCAATTAACACGGCAAAAAGGTGACACCCACGGATCAGGAGGGTATATAGATTTAGTTCAGAAGGAAATCGACAGAGTTACTACATTGCTTAATGAATTTTTGCTTCTAGGTAAACCGGCAGAAAAATTAGAAGAACCTGTTCAGCTTTCTTCATTACTAAGGGAACTAGTTCCTATACTAGAATCTGAAGCATTTAACTATGGGTCGGAACTAATAATTGATATACAGTCCGAACCTTTTCTTAGAGCCGATCCTGGTCAATTAACACAGGTAATTATGAATCTCGTCCGAAATGCCGCACAAGCTGCCGGAGAACAAGGAAAAATATTTGTTTCTTTACACGAAAAAGGACAAAAAGTATTTATTACTATATGGGATACCGGACCTGGAATTGACCCTGCTATAATGGACAACCTTTTCCGACCTTTTTTTACCACTAAGGAACGCGGCACTGGGCTGGGACTTTCTATTGTTCAAGCAATAATTCATAATCATGGGGGTGATATTGTAGTCAAAAACGCGCAAGAAGGTGGTGCCATATTCCAGGCTATCCTCCCATCCTATATAAACGTTACATCTATACAGGTAGATGTATTAATGATAGTTAAGGACAGGATGATAAAATATCCCTCAGAGCAAGCTGTGAGGGAAGCGGGGCTTAATATTATTACCGCTGACAGCCTTGAACAAGGGATTGGATTATTGGAAAACTTCCCACCGAAAATATTAGTTATTGACAATTGCTTTTTAGACCATAAAGATAATTTAAAATTATTCAAGCAGCACTCCAAAAATTCAAAAATAGTAATTATAGGTGAACCTTGTTTACCAGACATTTTGGAGGATGCAGCTTATATTTCAAAAAATCCTTTAAACTATACACGCTTGGTAAGCCAGTTGAAACTGGGTCTGACTAGAGTTATAGAACAATAAAATAATTTTTCAAATATTAGAAATAGTGATAAAATTATTACTGTATTTATAAATATCTATAGAGGTGCTAGAAATGTTACTTGCAGGAATAATAATATCTTTCGCTTTTATTCTGACCTTAGTTAAATTTAAAAAGCCAATTGGAATTGCCATTACCCTGGGCGGCATCCTCTTGGCTTTATTTGCGCAAATACCATTTAGTAAAATTATTTATCTTGTTTTACATACTTTAATTGAAGTCCCTACCCTAGAACTAGTGGTCACCGTTATTTTAATAAACATATTGAGTGCAGCCATGGATGAGTATGGTGTACTGGAAAAAATGGTGGACTACCTGGAAAAACTATTTAGGAGCACCAAAGTACTGCTTTTTATTTTCCCCTCCCTTTTATCAACATTTACAACCACGGGCAGTGCAATTATAGCGGCACCTGTTATAGACAGCTTAGGTAACAAGGTAGGGCTTACCAAACCAAGAAAAGCTGCTATCAACCTTTATATCAGACATGCCTGGTATTTCGTGCTTCCTATTTCCATTCCCTTGATTAACGCCTCTTATATCAGCAATATTCCCTTAGTAGAATTAATGAAAGTCCAACTGCCTGTTGCCCTGGCATGCCTCTTAGCTGCCTATTTTGTCTATATTAAACCTCTGAAGGACAGGGAATATATTCAGAATGGGGAAACTAAGAATAAGATAATTTTTAACACCTTGCTATACTCTTCACCGCTGCTTGTCTGCATTTTGCTTGTCTTTTGGATACCATTTTATGCTGCCCTTGTACCAGGCATCTTTTTAACCTATACCATCGGGGTTAAGAAACAGGCATTTAAAAAGGTGTTATTGAAAAGCAAGAATACAAACCTTATCCTTGCAGTTTTAGGAATTATGATTTTCAAGAATATAATAGGTAATATCCCGCAAATTAAAACTATGATTATGCAGGTTATCAGATTTGGGATACCCCTGGAGCTTTTGACTATTGCTGTAACTTTAATAATTGCATATGCGGTGGCAAATCCCTCATTGCTGGTGGGGATGGTTTACCCGCTTATTCTGCCCCTTGCATCACCTGCAGAGCAGATACCATATGCCATGCTTATCTTTACAGTTGGTTTTGCTGCATACTTTATATCACCTGTCCATTTATGCCAGGCCTTAACTAATGAATACTTCGGCGTATCCACTGAAGAATTATTTAAAGAATATAAAATTACCTTTCCTGTAATGTTCTTCTCAGGGTTGATTACTTTTTATGTTTTAAGATTAATTATGTAAAGCATTGGTCATCCGTCATTGATCATGGTTTATATTATACTACCACTCGGCTACAGTACCGTCCTCATTTCTCCATACAGGATTTTTCCAGTTATGGCCTTCCCTGGCGGCTTCTTTCACCTTATTTTCATTTATTTCAATGCCTAGACCGGGACCCTGGGGAATATTCACAAAACCTTGCTGATACTTAAAAATACTGGGATTTGATAAATAGTCTAATAAATCCCCGCCCCTATTATAATGTATCCCCAGGCTTTGTTCCTGAATAAATACATTAGGGGTACAGGCATCCAGTTGTAATGACGAGGCTAAAGCAATAGGTCCTAATGGACAATGGGGTGCTACTGCAATATCATAAGCTTCTGCCATGGCGCTAATTTTTTTACACTCGCTAATTCCGCCGGCATGGGATAAATCAGGCTGAATAATATCTACATAGCCATCTTCAAATATTCTTTTGAAGTCCCATCTGGAAAACATTCTCTCCCCTGTTGCTATTGGTGTGGCAGCATGATTGGCTATATCTCGCAAGGCTTCAATATTTTCCGCTAAGACAGGCTCTTCAATGAACATTAATCTATACGGCTCAAGCTCTTTTGTTAAAACTTTTGCCATGGCCTTATGAACCCGCCCATGGAAATCAACAGCAATTCCAAAATCCTTGCCGCATACATCCCGGATTGCCGCTACTCTTTCCACTACCGCATCAATCTTTGCATAGGAATCAATATAATGCATTTCTTCCGTCCCGTTCATTTTGATAGCAGTATATCCCTGCCCTAATTTTTCTTTTGCTGCCCTGCCTACATCCTGAGGTCTGTCACCGCCTATCCAGCAATAGACTTTCACCTTATCTCTGCAAGCACCACCTAACAGTTGATAAATAGGCGTATTTAAATACTTGCCCTTAATATCCCACAGGGCCTGATCTATACCGGAAATTGCACTCATTAGTATAGGACCTCCCCGGTAAAAACCACCCCTGTATAAGACCTGCCAATGGTCCTCGATTCTTAAAGGATCTTTTCCTATTAAATACTCACTTAGTTCTTTAACTGCAGCTATTACCGAGTCGGCCCGCCCTTCAATTACAGGTTCTCCCCATCCACAAATGCCTTCATCAGTCTCAATTTTTAAAAAAACCCAGCGAGGCTTTACTTTAAATAATTCCAATTTAACTATTTTCATAATTAATCCCCCAGTTATTTTTTGTGAAGTGCTGTGAAAGATTTATAATGTTACACCGTCTCTGAGTATCCCAATTTCATAGTAGTTATTTTTCTCTGTCATAGTCTTTACTTCTCCACTAGCTACTTTTATAATTAAGTCCAATAATCTAGCTGCAAGGTTATCTATATTTTCACCACTTAATAATTCCCCGGCATTAAAATCATTCCAATGTTTTTTTCTTTCATATAACTGACTATTAGTGGAAATTCTTAAGGTAGGACCGGCAAAACCCCCAGGGGTCCCTCTACCGGTGGTAAAAATCATTAAATTACATCCTGCCGCAAACTGTGCAGTTACCCCTACTAAGTCATTGCCCGGACCGCTTAAAAGATTCAGCCCACTATGCTTTATAAGCTCTCCGTATTCTATGACGTCTTCAACAACCGCTTCTCCGCCTTTTAGAATACAGCCTAACGATTTTTCTTCCAGGGTAGTTATGCCTCCCGCCCTATTACCCTGTGTGGGATTTTCGTTTGCTTCTTCACCATATTTTGAAAAATACATTTTATAATTTTCAATTAAATCTGCAATCTTTGTAAATACCTGTTGGTTTTTAGCCCTATTCATTAATATCTGTTCCGCCCCAAACATCTCAGGAACTTCAGTCATAATGACACTGCCGCCCTGGGCAATAATCTCATTACTTACCTTGCCCACCAGGGGATTGGCCGTTATTCCTGACAAACCATCGGAGCCGCCACAATTAACACCTATAGTTAACTTAGAAATACTGAGGGTTTCCCTTGAAAAAGAAACAGTGTACTCATACAGTTGTTTTAATAACTGGATTCCAGTTTCAAATTCATCTTCACAATCCTGCAATACCAAGAACTTAATACGTTTTTCATCTATCTCACCTAAATATGGTTTAAATACATCCAAAGAATTTATTTCACACCCTAAACTTACAATTAAAACGGCTCCCGCGTTGGGGTTTTTGGCTAAATTAGCCAGTATTTTTTGAGTATACTCCAAGTCCTTTCCTGTCTGACTGCATCCATAGGGATGACAAAGGGGTAAAAACCCATCAAAGTTTTCAGATTTGGGGTAGACCAAGTTGGCCATTTCAGCCAGCTTAGTGATAGGTCCGTTGACACAAAAAACCATTGGGATAAGGTAGACATGATTTCTAATTCCGGTCAAACCGTTTTCCCGTAGATAACCATTAAAATACAAGTTATTATTAGATTTACTGTATTCAGTTAACTGGGGATTATATAGATAAGAATTACCTCCATGCAAGCTGCTTTCCATGTTATGGGTGTGTACCCAATCGCCGGGAAAAATATCCTGGGCAGCAATTCCAATAGGATACCCATATTTTAAGACCTTTTCACCTTTTAATATTTTTTTAATTGCAATCTTATGCCCTGGCAGAATTTCATTGTTGACCCTAACCTCTTCATCGGAAATGAGTATAACTGTGTCTTTGTTTATTTTTTTTGTAGCTACCACAACAGAATCTTTATCATTTATCTGAAAAAAACCGGACCTGTTATCCATAAATTTTCTCCTTTAAACTAATATAACAAGTTTAGTGGCGCTAAGATAATTTGCGGGAAAAATACATAAAGGAATAACACAACAATTTCAGCAATTAAAAATGGTATAACCCCCCGTATCATCCTGGGGAAGGATATATTACCTATACTACAACCTAAATATAAAATTGTTCCCACCGGTGGCGTTATTAGCCCTATTGTTAAATTTAATATCATTATTACTCCAAAGAAATATGGATCTATTCCGGCTACCTTAATTATAGGAAAAAGCACTGGAGCAAATATTAAAACCGCTGGAGTAAGGTCCATAACCATTCCTAACAGGAATAAAAAAATGTTTAAAATTATTAGCAATAAAAGGGGGCTGTCACTAAAGCCGGTAAATAATGAAGCCACCTGCAGCGGTATTTGTTGAACTGTTAATAGCCATGCAACAGCAGATGCGGCGGCAACAATAAACATAACGACACTTGTCATTTTAGCTGCATCTATAAAAATCTTAGGCAAGTCCTTAAATCCTATTTCTTTATAAACAAATAGGGCTATAATAAATGCATAAACAACAGCAAATGAACCCGCTTCTGTTGGAGTAAATATCCCAAACCTGATTCCTCCCACAATAATCAGCGGCATGGCTAATGCTGGCAAAGATCTTTTTGTTATCTGCCTTACCTCTTCTTTTGTATAGGTGACTGTATCGGTATACCCATCTTTTTTTGCGACCCAACGCCAACTAACCATCAAAGCAATACCTAAAATGATGCCGGGGACCAATCCTGCTAAAAATAATTTGCCAATGGAAATTCCAACAGTGACTCCTAGTAAAATCATTGGAATACTTGGAGGAATAATTGGGGCAATAACTGCACCGGAACAAATCAACCCCGTAGCTCGTTCCACATTATATCCTTTACTGACCATTAAAGGGACAAGGATACTTCCCAAAGCTGCCGCATCAGCTACAGCACTACCTGACAAGCCTGCAAAGATCATACTGGCTATAATTGCTGCATACCCTAATCCGCCTTTAACCCTACCTACCAATATGTTAGCAAAATCTACAATTTGTTTGGATAAGCCGCCGCGAGACATAATTTCACCGGCCAGCATAAAGAAAGGTACTGCCATAAGAGGAAAGTTGTTTGCACCCATAACCATGGACTGAGCAATAACCTCGGGGTTAAAATTACCTGCATACAGCATTAAAATAATGGCGCATACAATTAAAACAATGGCAATGGGCATTCCTAAAGCCAATAGTACAAATAAGGAACCTAAAAATACAATTAATGACAAAGCTATCCCTCCCTTTTGCCACTTCTAAAAAACTTATATGCATCATTAAAAACTAAACCCAGCATAGCAGATGTTGCGATAGTAAGTGAGAAAGCCATTATCCCAAAAGGTATTCCCGTTGCAGGACCGAGAGAAGGCATGCTGGTTTTTGTATAAGAAATGCTCCCAACCAGGACTATACATAGTCCCAACAGCATGACAAGGTAACTCAAAGCTTTTATTACAATTAATTTTGTTCCTTTTAAATAGTCAACTAAAACACTAACCCCTACATGCTGACCATCTTTAAAAGCGGCAATAGTCCCTAAGAATACTGTCCATATAAAAAAATAACGACTTAATTCTTCAACCTGGGTTATACCAGTATTAAACACATATCTTAAAAATGCGTTGGTAAATACAAATAAAACCATTAGGCTGAGAGCAAAAACAATAAATGCATTAAACACTTTACCTAATATTTTTTGAATTCTATCCATTATGTCCCCCCTCCTATTACAATGTAACTGCCTACTCTTTGTAGGCAGTTACATTGTATTGGTCTTTTTATTTCAATGAATCAATTAATTTACACAGTTCCTCTGCACCCGGGTATTTTTCAAACCACCAAGGGTCATTCACATTCTGTGACTCCATAAGTTTTGCTTTAAATTCAGCATCGGGCATGACAATTTCTATTCCTTTTTCCTTAAGGAATTGTACATCCGCATCTTCATTTGCCTTTGAAATTTCCCAGTTGTATTTAATAGCTTCTTCAGCCGAGTCTGCTACAATCTTTTGGTAATCGGCAGGCAAGCCTTGATAGAATTTCTCATTTAATATCCACGCACATGGAGTAAACAAATGTCCTGTATGTACCATGTATGGCTGAACCTCATAAAAACTAGAAGCACGTACAGTTGCATATGGGTTATCCTGTCCATCAACTACCTTTTGTTCCAATGCTGTAAAGAGCTCAGCAAATGACATTGGAGTTGGGTTTGCCCCCCAGGCCTCTGCCATTTTTATATAATATGGTACGTTAGGAACCCTTAAACGCAAACCTTTTAAATCGTCAAAATCTTCAATTTTTTTACTAGAGGAAATCATTCGCCATCCATTAACTGCCCAGCCTAAAACTCTAAATCCGGCCTTATCAATGATTCCTTTGGACATTATATCGCCGACTTTTGCCTCAAAATATGCCTTTTCTGCATGTTGCCAGCTTTCAAACAAATACGGCTTCTCTGCTACTGCAATCAAGGGAGCATAAGTGTTTATCATTGTACCGGTGACACCCATCTCTACAGAGCCGGCTTTTATACTATCAATATAAGTATCCTCGCTGCCCAATTGACTGCTTGGAAAAATACTTACTTTTATATTTCCATTCGTCTTGGTTTCAACATTTTCTTTAAACTTTTCCAGGGATTTTACCATTGGATGGGACGGGTCAAACCAAGTTGCCACCTTAATCTCGTATTTTTTGGCAGGCTCTTCTTTTTTGCCTTCAGGAACAGGAGCCTCTTTACTAGCTCCTCCACACCCTGTAAGAACTAAAGAAAGTACAAACATAATAAGAACAAGCATGGACATTTTTCTTTTCATAAATAAGTTCCCCCGTTTCTTTATTAATTTTTAATTGTAAAGAGTTTTATTTTTTCCCCCCTTTAAGGTTAATCTCTCTTACAGGCAACCCACACTAATTACCTGTAAAATTAGGCTTTCTTTTTTCAACAAAGGCGGTCATTCCTTCAACCCTATCCTGTGTGCTAAAGGTTGTGGTATATGCCTCAGCCTCATAAGCAATACCTGAATCCAAATCCATATCCAGACCATTATTAATTGCCTTTTTAGCCATCATCACAGCCACCGGCGCCTTAGACATAATTGTTTTAGCAACTTCTTTGGCTTTATTTATAAGTTCCTCAGGTGCTACTACCTTATCAACTAAGCCAAATTGAAAAGCCTGTTCGGCCGTCATCATTTCCCCGGTAAAAATATAATATTTAGCTTTACCTTTACCTATTAGCCTAGGCAGCCTCTGGGTACCACCATAACCGGGAATTATTCCTAGGTTTACTTCCGGCTGACCAAATTTTGCCTTCTCAGATGCAATTCGGATGTCACAGGCCATGGCAATTTCACATCCACCGCCTAAAGCAAACCCATTTACGGCAGCAATTACCGGCTTAGGCAAATTTTCTATTTCCGTAAAAACTTCTTGCCCTAAAATAGTCATGTTTCTTCCATCCAGGACATTTAAGTCCTTCATTTGTGCTATATCAGCACCTGCAACAAAGGCCTTTTCCCCTGCTCCGGTAATAATTAAAGCCTGAACTTCCTCATTATTAGCGGCTGCTTTGACGGCATCCCTTATTTCTATAAGTGTTTCTGTATTTAAGGCATTTAAAGCCTTGGGGCGGTTTATAGTTAATGTTAGTATTCCTTCTGAAATAATAATAAGAATGTTATTATAATCGCTCATCTAGTCCCCTCCTTTTTTAATATTTATAAAACCCTTCTCCACTTTTCTTGCCTAATTTCCCGGCCTTAACCATTCTTCGCAGCAATGGACAGGGTCTGTATTTGGGGTCTCCATACTCCTTATAAAGCACTTCCATTACAGCTAAAAGCACGTCTAAGCCTATTAAATCCGTTAAAGCCAAGGGTCCCATGGGGTGATTGCATCCGTTGACCATTCCTTTATCGATATCCTCTACAGAAGCTACTCCCTCATCTAGCAAATATACTGCCTCGTTTAGCATAGGGTCTAATAGTCGATTTACAATAAATCCCGGGCTGTCTTTGGAAATTACAGTCACTTTTCCAAGCCTTTCTCCTATTTCTTGAGCAGCTTGCAAGGTTTCTTCAGATGTGTCTAAACCTTTTGTGATTTCTAACAATTTCATTACGGGAACCGGGTTGAAAAAGTGCATGCCTACTACTTTAGTAGCACGTTTAGTATTAGCAGCAATTTGTGTGATGGAAATGGATGAGGTATTGCTGGCTAAAATAGCATCTGACTTGCATATTTCATCTAATATCTTGAATACTTGACCTTTGATAACTTCGTTTTCTACTATGGCTTCAATAACCAGGTCTGCATCTTTGGCATCTGATAGATTGGAAGAAATACTAAGTTTTCCTAATGCATTAGAAGCCTCTTCTTCGGTTATTTTGCCCTTTTCCACCAGTCTTTCAATTCTTTTTTCTATATTGCCTTTTGCTTTCGCTAAGAAATTTGCATCTACATCATTAAGAATCACCTTATACCCAGACTGGATTGCAACCTGGGCAATCCCGGAACCCATCTGCCCTGCACCTATTATATATATTTCTTGAACATTCATGTCTTTCACCCCTTAACATCTTTCTACTAAGGTAGCAATGCCCTGCCCGCCGCCTATACACAGGGATATAATTCCCCGTTTAGCCTGGCGGCGCTCCAATTCATACATCATAGCAATTACTAATCTGGCTCCAGTACACCCCACAGGATGACCTAAAGCAATTGCTCCGCCATTGACATTTACTTTTTGAGGGTCAAGACCCAAATCTTTAACGCAGGCAACTGCCTGGGCTGCAAAGGCTTCATTAAGCTCAAACAAATCTATGTCATTTTTTGTGAGTCCCGTTTTGCTTAAAAGCTTATTAATGGTGGGAACAGGGGCATAACCCATAATAGATGGATCAACTCCGGCTGATGCCTGGGCAATAATTTTCAAACGGGGTTTAATGCCTAATTGGTCAGCTTTTCTTTTCGACATCATTACCACTGCTGCTGCCCCGTCATTAATACTGGATGCGTTGCCGGCTGTGACTGTTCCATCTTTTTTAAATACTGGCCTTAAGCTTCTTAACTTTTCTAAAGACAAATCATGCCTAATGCTTTCGTCCTCGGCAAATTCTATAACTTCTTTTTTCTTAGTCATAGGGACCGGCACAATCTGTTCTTTAAATAAACCCTCTTTGCTAGCTTTGGAAGCTTTAAGATGGCTTTGCAGGGCAAATTCATCCTGCTGCTCTCTAGTGATACCACATTTCTCTGCAACATTTTCAGCTGTTACACCCATATGGTAGTTAACAAAAGGATCAATCAATCCATCGTAAAGCATTCCGTCTAAAAGCTCTCCGCTGCCCATTCTGTAGCCATAACGGGCTTTTTTAAGAAGATAGGGTATTTCACTCATGGTTTCACAGCCACCGGCAACAATAATATCGGCATCCCCTACCATTATGGCTTGTGCCGCTAGATTTATAGCCTTTAATCCTGTTCCGCAGTTTTTATTAGGGGTCCAGGAGGGGACCTCTGCCGGTATCCCCCCATAAATTGCAGCCTGACGGGCTGAATTTGCTTTTATCCCTGCCTGAAAATGGGTCCCTATAATTACTTCATCCACCATTTTCCCATCTATATTAGCTCTTGCTAATGCTTCTTTTACAACAATGGCCCCTAACTCGGGTGCTTGCATTGAACTAAGAGTACCACCAAAATTACCGGTAGGTGTTCTTGCTCCAGAGACAACGACAACTTCTTGCATTACTTTACCCCTCCTATTCCTGGTTTTCTTGTGTTGCTGCAGCTTCCTCTTGGGCTATTTCAGGAGTTATTTTGGCTAAATTTTTTGCAAATTGTGCCTTTTCCTTGAGGTTTGATTCGCGATACAGCATTATCCGCATTGCTTGCGGTGAACCTGCTCCATGCATTGATTCTGCCAAAGCAGTTCCACCGGTCATGTTTTCAAGCAGCCGGGCCATTCGTATGCGGTGTTCCGTTGGTACATCTGCCTTACCTTTAAAATACTTATCAATATACGGTCCTGTTGCAGGGGATTTGTAATCTTCCTCATATGGCAAGGTGGCTATAAACCCTCCCGCAATGTCATGGGCCAATCTGGAAATCTCATACATATTTTTAGTGCAGTTTAATTTCACTGTATTTGCCAGCAAGGTATCTACGTAGTAGGAACCCGCTTCCGTGGGTTTTCCTTCTGCCGAACAGGCTATTGAGCAACAGTACATTGTTTCGGCCAGGTTTATCATTTCAATTATTTTATCCTTTATATGGGAGGCGTTGGGGACTCCATTATACTCGGCCATAGACTGGGTGGCACCAATAATCACATCGGACAGACCAACCTTACAGCCTCCATAGTTTTGTCTATGGTAGGCTGCAAATTTTTCTACATATTCTTGGGCATATTGATATTCACCACACATAAATACCCTATTCCAAGGTACAAAAACGTCATTTAATATTGTAAGGGTTTCTCCGCCTACGATGGCAAAATTAGCATTTCCTGTATCTATATCTCCCTGCAGTCTTCTTTGATCATTGGTTTGCCTTCCGAATATATGGACTACTCCGGGGGCATCTACAGGAATTGCTGCTGCCACAGCATAATCCTTATCTTCTTCCCCTAAATTTGTGGTAGGCAGTACCAGCATTTCATGGGAATTTGCCATACCTGTCTGGTGAGCTTTGGCGCCCCGAATTACTATTCCGTCTTCATTTTTTTCAACTATATGTACATACATATCCGGGTCTGCTTGCTGCCCGGGCTTGAGGCTTCTATCACCCTTTACATCAGTCATGGAACCGGCTACCATTAAGTCATTTTCCTGCACATATTTCATGTACTCTATAAACCTTTGATGGTAGTTGGTGGCGCATTCTTTATCAATCTTATGGGTTACTATAAAGGTAGCATTTAAAGCATCCATTCCTACACACCTCTGGAAACAGGTCCCGGTTTTCTGACTTATTTTTCTTAAAAGCTTTACCTTACTAACTAAATCATTGGTGCTCTGATGAATATGGGTAAATCTGTTTACCTTTTTGCCTGTTAAGTGGGACATGGCTGTCGCCAAGTCCTTATTGGGTCCAAAAGCCATAGCATAAGTCATGGCTGCTGAGTTTACATGAGGTCTGGTCATGGGATGATCAACTACCGACTCAATCAATTCCCCGTTACAATAGATTATTGGCTTCAGTGCCCGCAGACTCTCAATATACTCTTTACCGGTTTTCATTTTTCATCACCCCTATTTAAATATTTTTTAAGTATTTTCCATTCCTTGTCTCGATGTTCCTGAATCACCGCAAAATCGTTAGCCTGCAAATGACGGAAGCGTTTTTGTGCCAGTAAATAATCCTGCACCGGTTTAAATTCTTTTGGTTTATAATTTAATACCACTTCATTGTTTTCATATTCTGCTAAATACCATAAACCGGTTTGTACTGCCAGCTTCCCTATTTCAACAGTTCTCTCAGTTTTGTAGCCCCATCCTGTAGGACACGGGGCCTGAATATGGAAAACTTTAGGTCCTTTTATTTTTTTGGCTTTTTCTAGTTTCTTAAGAAGGTCATGAGCAAAGGCAATACTAGCAGTTGCACAATATGGTATACGATGCGCCATCATTATTTCGAAAAGGTTTTTTTTGAAGTTCTTTTCACCCACACTGCCATTATTAGTGGGAGTTGTAGTAGTCCAGGCACCATAAGGAGTTAATCCGCTCCGCTGAATACCGGTATTCATATAAGCTTCATTGTCATAACAGATATAGATAAAGTTATCGCCCCGTTCAACGGCACCGGATAACGCTTGTAATCCAATATCAATTGTTCCGCCATCTCCTGCTAAACCTAAGATGTTTACATCATCAATACCTTTAGCTTTTGCAGCTGCCGACATGCCTGAAAGAACAGCACCAGTAGCAGGGAAGGAACTGGTCATGCTATTTACAAAGAAAGACATTTGAGGATAAATAGTGGTTACTGAAGAAATACAACTTGCTGGCAATGCTACACAGGTTCTCTCCCCTAGAACTTTCATGGTGAGTCTGGCAACTATGGCAGCACCACATCCCTGACATGCTTTATGTCCATAGAAAAGTTCCGTATCGGGCATTTTGTTGACATCAACCATTACTTCTTCCACCTCAATCCTGTGAATTGAATTTCTTCAACACTTTCTCCCTGGACCGCAGATTCCAGCTGTTCAAACATTGCAGTAAGATTTTCTTTATTTATGTCCCGCCCAGATATTCCTGCTATAAAGTTTATTGTTTTAATTATAGAAGACCCTTCAATCAATAAAGCTGACTTTACATCAGAGTAGACCGCTCCTTCATAACCAAAGGATAAATCTCTATCAATTACACCCACAGCTTTAACTTTTTTGCTTAATTGTTGGAAGTATTGCTTAGGAAAGGGACGATAAAAACGGAGTTTTACAAGACCTGCTTTTTTACCCTGTTGTCTTAATTTCTCAACAATTATCTTGGCAGTCCCCGAAACACTACCCATGGTAACGAGCACATATTCAGCGTCAGAGCAGCAATATTCTTCTATCATCCCGCCATATGTGCGACCAAGTAGTTTTCCATACTCCTCGTCAACTTCTTGAATTATTTTCTCCGCCTTTTTCATGGCTTCGTGCTGTTGATAGCGGAATTCAGTTTGCCATTCCGGTGAGGCTGTGAAACAAAGACTTTTAGGGCTCTCAAAATCAAATTTATTTGTTGTTGTATAAGGGGGCAAAAAAGAGTCAACCTGATGCTGCTCCGGGATGCTTACCAATTCATAGGTATGGGTAAGGACAAAGCCATCTAGATTAATCATAATAGGTGTGGAAACCTGCCGGTTTTCAGCAATTTTATAGCCTTGAATAACCATGTCTAGGGCTTCCTGTCCATTTTCTACATAAACCTGGATCCATCCTGAATCCCTTTGAGACAGAGAATCCCGATGGTCACCAAAGATATTCCAAGGGGCTGCCACAGTCCTATTAGCGTTTACCATTACAATTGGGAAACGACTTCCGCTTACATAATGGAGCATTTCACACATATAAAGCAATCCTTGAGAAGAAGTGGCGGTAAATGTCCTGCTTCCCATCATGGAGGCACCCATACTGGCAGCCATAGCACTATGTTCACTTTCTACATGTAGGTATTGACAATCCATTTCTCCTGCATTAACAAACTCTGAAATCTTTTCCACAATAACTGTTTGGGGGGTGATTGGATATGCGGCAACAACTTCAGGGCGACATAGCTTAACAGCCTCAGCAACAGCTTCATCACCTGACAAGAATCTTTTATGTTCTAATTTTGCAAAACCCATTTCAGCTATCACCTTCCTTTACCATTGCTATAGCTTTCCGGGGGCACTCATAAGCACAAATCCCACAACCTTTACAATAGTCATAATCTATTTCCAAATGCTCTTTTTCCTTGCTTATTACTCCGTCTGGACAAAGCAGCCAACAACGCAGACAATTTGAACACTTTTCAATATTGAGAATAGGTTTTAAGGTACGCCATCCTGAATTTATCTCTACAAGAATTCCTGCGGCTGACCCAGGACCAAATGGAAGTTCCTCTTTCCTGGCAGGGTAAATATATTTTGCTAACACTTTAGGCTTCATTTATAAATTCACTCCTTTGACAGAGTCATACGCGGCTTTCACGGCTTCTTTATTGGAATCTCTTAGTTCATCTGCCATAAATTCATCTATAGCGCTATATACTGACTCTATTTCTGCTACATTGCTAATAGCTATAACAGCACCTAACATAACCGTGTTAGTAATTGGCATTCCTAAGATATCTAGAGCTAGTTTTGTCCCATCTATTGTATGAACAGTAATATTTTTCTGAAAATTAAAATCGCCAGGTTTTTTTCGAGTATTGATTATTATTGCACCATTTTCTTTAATACCTTTTGTCACATCAACAGTGTCTATAAGAGTTTCGTCTAATACAATTACATAATCACAATTGTATACCTGACTATGATCATTTATCGGCTCCTTATCAATTCGAGTAAAGCCTAAAACTGGCGCACCCCTTCTTTCCGGACCGAAAGATGGAAAGGACTGGGCATAATTATTACCATATACAGAAGCAGCCAAACCAAGGAGACGTGCGGCAGTAAAACCACCATGTCCTCCCCGTCCATGCCACCTTATTTCTATCATTGCAAATCCCCCTTGTTGTTTTCATATTATGGTTTTTGTTTTCATTTTAATAGATAAACAGCATTTGTTCAAGTTGTGTTTTGTCTTTTTTCTGAATTGTCATGGGTTAATGTTTTTGCATAACGAAAATGTATTTCATATAATAAACACTGTATTATTTGCCAACTATAATAATTGGATGACATCAGCTTTAATATAGTTGCATATACAATTAATTCGGAAAACAGATAAAAATGCAACAAAACCCCCTGCCTGGCAGGCAAGGGGCGTTATTAATAAGAAACTACTGCATATTGAAGTTTGGTGAAGTTTGCTGTTTGTTAAAATTCATATTACCCATGTTTCCTGTCCCAGTAGTGTCCATTGTACCCATATTTCCCATAGTCCCCATATTGGAAGTACTATAGCTTTCTACCATTGTATCAGTGGTCATTTGTTTCATGGTAGGAACTTGGTAAAAACCTTTTTGGTTCATATATTGCCATACCTCATAAGCCATCTCAGAGCAATTGGTAGATCCCTGCTGCACCATTCTCCTTAATTGGGGATCTGCACATTCTAATGCTGCTATTGATTTCATAATTGCTGAGGATTTTAAACAACCCAACATACCGCTGGAAACATCTCTATCATCTAACTGGCTGGGAGAGGTATTTGGACTTTGAGGTTGTGGGTTATTAAGACCATATTTAGGCTGACCAGTTTTAGGAGCCCGATAAGGCGAACCAAAAGTTATACCCCTGTTGTTTAGAGCCTGTACCATGTTGTTATACTCCTGAGTCATAAACTGCAGTTGTCTGTCAAGCATTGAACTTAATTGTTGACACTGTACATGAGGACGGTAAAGTTCGAATTGGTTAATGCCATTAATAGCATCTGTCAACACCTCATGCAGTTCCATCACTTCATGCGCACCATAGTTTGCAGCCATAGCAATTCCTCCTTGGTTTTTTTAGGTTTTCCAACAGTTAACATGCCCTTCTTTTAAATGAAATATTACTTTTTTAATTAATTTTTTCCATAATTTGTTGTGGAAAAACCGCCTTTTATTATAAATATAAAAATTGCATTGAATATCAAAGGGCGCTATAATAGAATAGTTGTCGTTGCAACTTTTTGTCATCAAGGAGGATTTTTTATGAAAAACCGTTCACAAGAGCTGGGTGAGAAAAGTATTATTTCACTTCTTATTAAATTCTCCATCCCAGCAATTATAGGCACCTTAGTTAATGCTTTATATAATGTGGTAGACCGAATATTTATCGGGAATGGTGTTGGATCGTTAGGTATTGCCGGATTGACTATAGGTTTTCCCATCATGATGATTTCTATGGCATCTGCAATGCTTATTGGAATCGGCACCACATCCTTAATATCCTTAAAATTAGGAGAAGGACAAAAAGACGAAGCTGAAAGAATTATGGGCAACGGCATCATGGGTCTCATTTTGATATCCTTAACTCTTTCCATTGTTAGCATTGCTTTTCTAACCCCACTTTTAAAGCTTTTTGGGGCTACAGAAACAATACTTCCCTACTCAAGGGACTATATGCAGATTATCCTTTTAGGAAATGTTTTAATGGCCATAGGATTTGGGATGAATAATTTTATAAGGGCAGAAGGGAATCCCAAGATTGCTATGTATACCATGTTAATAGGGGCAATTATTAATATTATCCTTGACCCTATTTTTATTTTTGTTTTTAACTGGGGAATCAAGGGGGCTGCTTTTGCAACAATTATTGCCCAAGGTTTCTCCGCAGTCTGGGTCCTATATTATTTTCTAGCAGGGCAAAGTGTCTTAAAAATAAAAAAGGTTAACCTAAGATTCAAAAAGCAAATAATGATGAAAATTCTTGCTATTGGCTCTGCCCCTTTTGCCATGCAGATAGCTGCGAGCGTATTGAATTTAGTATTAAATAACAGCTTAAGGGTATATGGCGGAGAAACAGCCATTGCCGGCATAGGGATAGTGTTTAGCCTAATGATGCTGTTGGTAATGCCGGTGATAGGAATCAGCCAGGGTGTTCAGCCAATAATTGGCTATAATTATGGAGCCAAGGAATTTACCCGTGTTAAAGAGGCTTTGAAAATTGCAATATATGCCGCCACATCTATAGCTGTAATTGCATTTATTATAACCAGGCTTTATCCCGAACATCTGGTTGCTCTCTTTGCTCCTGATGATGCAGATGTTATCAACTTTGGGGGAAAGGCCATCAGACTGTTTTTACTAATGCTGCCTGTTGTGGGCTTCCAAATGGTAGGAGCTAACTATTTCCAGGCAATAGGCAAGCCGAAATCCGCAATGCTTTTAACATTATCCAGACAGGTGTTATTATTAATACCCTTACTTCTTATTCTCCCTAGGTTTTATGGTTTGGACGGAATACTCTATGCAGGTCCCCTGGCTGACTTCGGGGCAGCACTACTAACATTCTTTTGGTTAACAAAGGAATTTAGAATCCTCTCCCGACCTGTAACGGAGGTATAAATAAATGAACGAAAACAAATCTATTGGTCGCTGGATTTCAGTTTTACATCGTCTGGGTCAAATATATTTGGATAGGGAACTCCAGCCCTTTAATTTAAGCAGTGGTCAAATTATTTTTCTATTAGCCCTTTTTAAAGAGGATGGAGTAAGCCAGGAGAAGCTAGCCACCTTTTTATGTATTGATAAAGGAACCACTGCCCGTGCCATTGCGAAATTGGAAGAAGCCGGCTTTGTAAACCGCCAAAACTGCCCCCTTGATAAACGTATTAATAAAATATTTCTTACGGAAAAATCCTTAGAGATAAAGCCCAAACTACTTAAGATTATTAATATATGGACGACCCAATTGACAAAGGATTTTTCTGAAGAGGAAAAGGGGTTAATTCTTTCCCTTCTCAACAAAATGGCCTATAACGCCGTTGACTATTTAAAAAGAGAATAAAAAACGCCAACTAGATGTTGGCGTTTTAGTGGCTAGTGGCTAGTTGTTAGTGGCTAGTAAAACACATTAAAAAGCTGTACTGGGCTAGTTATCCACAACTAAAAATTTATTTTTTCCTGGTGATAAACGATAAAAAAGGCAGGACCAAATAAAAGGTCCTGCACTAGATAGGG
This sequence comes from Bacillota bacterium, assembly GCA_049323895.1. Lineage (GTDB taxonomy): Bacteria > Bacillota > Peptococcia > Peptococcales > BICA1-8 > JBMOKT01. Next base: position 40,217 of record JBMOKT010000022.1, read on the forward strand.
GGTTATTAACAATTTAATATTTTGCATAGAGGTTTCCATAAGGCCGGGTATTATAAGGAATCAGCTTAATAAATTCCTTGCCCATTATCTCCTGGAAATCTCTATTAAAATATTCAGCATAGTTCTTTACGTACTTGGATATGGTCTCTAAGTCAGAGTCATCTACGGGCAATTGCTTAACCTCTTTGCCTAACTGGTAGTCCTCTACGGAACCCCGTAAGTAAATGATTCCGCCATGCATACCCGTCCCGCAAAAATCACCAACTATTCTTTCATCTGGCTGCATATTCAATCCGAGAATAATTTGAATGCCGCCTGCCATATACTCGGCAAAAAACTCTCCTGCTTTGCCTCCGATAACAATCACCGGATTTTTATCCTTATATCCCTTCATGTGGATTCCTATCCGATAACCAACATTGCCTTTAACGTATATTTCCCCGCCCCGCATGGCATATCCTAAGGTGTCCCCGGCATTGCCATGTATTATGATGGTTCCGGCATTCATAGTGTTGCCAATGGCATCCTGGGCATTGCCGTTTATGACCATTTTCAGCCCATCCATGTAGGCTGCCATATCATTGCCTGGAGTACCGTTGATAATCAAGGTTTGGGAGCCGGTAACTCCGTCACCTATATAACGCTGACCGTTAACATTATCAACAACTACTTCATGAGCCCCCGACTCCAGAACTGTTCTGATTTGCTCATTTAGTTCTTTATAATAAACACCTTTTGCATCAATAACTGCACTCATCCTGCCAAACCTCCCCTTAACATCCTGCTTTTTCTCAACTGCTCCGGAAGGTCAATATAACCAAACCCATCCTTCAATAAAGCTTCTTTGATATCACCGACATTTATTTGTTCCTTGATTAAGCTGGTAATAATACCTGCTCTATCAACGTTGTTTAAGTAGATAAACCCCACTACTACATTATCTTTTATGATAATTTTTTTATAGTAAGACTCCTGGGGTACTTCTTTCACCAGCACTTCATAACTGTCATCTTCAGGCTTGATAATTCCCGCAGTAATCATGGGCAAACCGAAAAAACCAATGGAATTCATTGCAAACCCGCCTTTGAAGACAGCTGCCTTGCCGACCATATTCAGCCCTGCTGTTTCCCCCTGCTGATAAGCGTTGGGCAAGATAGGCAGTACTCGCTGCTGGGCGTAAATCATATCATAGCCTTCAGCAGCATCTCCCGCCGCATATACATCCTGGTCATTGGTACGGCAGTGTTTATCAATAACAATTCCCCTGTTAACCAGGATAGAGGTATCTTTTACCACATCAGTGTTGGGCCTAACCCCTACAGCAACTACCACCAGGTCAGCGGGATAAGCCTTACCGCCTTTAAGGACCACACCATCTGCCTTATCCGAGCCTGTTATTTTTTCTACTGAGGTATTTAATTCAAATTTAATACCCTGCTTTTCAAGATGATGTTGTACTATCAGCGCTGCTTCTTCATCAAGGATTGCCGGCAAAACCCTGTTGGCAAGTTCCACTACCGTTACATCAACCCCCAGGTTTTTCAAACCCTCTGCAGCCTTTAAGCCGATTAAGCCAGCCCCTACGATTACTGCTTTATTGCCGGTCATGACCACTTCCTTGATTTCTTTTACATCATCCAACTTTATAAAGCTGTAAACACCTTTTTTGCCTAAGCCCTCCATGGGAGGAATAAAGGGTGTGCCACCCGTTGCAACCAGTAATTTATCATAACTGACCTTAGTATCATCCTCTAATATAACCTCTTTTTTTGCTGGGTCAACCTTAACTGCCTTTTTACCCAGCAAAGGAGTTATGTTGTTAGCCTTATAGAAATCAGTTTTCCGATACATCATTTTTTCCTCAGATACTTTTCCCGCAAGGTAATAGGAAATCAGCGGGCGGGAATAAGTATGGTAAGGCTCATCGGAAATAATTGTGATAGGACTTGTTTCATCAATTTGACGGATACCCTCCACTGCACCTACTGCAGCGGCGGAATTTCCAATAATAACGTACTTCATTATTCCACCTCCTATTCTGCCTTGGGAAAACTCCTGGCTTCTTCAAGATATTCCAATGCTCTGTTGGGACAATGCTGGACACAGGCAGGTAGCAAACCTTTATCACTGCACAGGTCACATTTAGAAGCTACCTTATGTCCCCTCTCGTCCCGCTGGATTGCCCCATAAGGACAAACCAAAATACATGTCCAACAGCCTACGCAACGGTCCTCTTCATTAATAACAGCACCTGTTTGGGCATCCTTCTGCATCGCACCCACAATACAAGCTTTTGTACATGGAGCGTCTTCACAGTGCCTGCACTGCAAAGCAAAGGATATGGGTCTGTTTTCCTCAACAATTATTTTGCTTAAGGGAGGATTTGCATCCTTTTTAAAAACCTTCACCAAGTCATTATTATATTTGGAATGGGCTGCAATACAATGGACTTCACAAAGCTTACAGCCTACACAGTACTCTTCTCTGGCATAAACCCTCTTCATTATTTCCCCTCCTATTCTCCGGCAGCCTTTATTCCTAAAATATTTAATTCGCGGTCGGTAAGACCTATGCCCCGCAACATCAAACGGTTGCCCCTTAAGGATTCTAAGGCGTTGATTCCCATGCCTCCCAACAGTTCTTCTATCTCATGGGCCCAGCCTTTTAAGAGATTAGCTGCCCGTTCTGCACCTATCTCAGGATTGAGCCGTTTGGTAAGCTGGGCATCCTGGGTGGCAATTCCCCAGTTGCATTTACCTGTATAGCATTTTTGACATAAGTGACAGCCTAGGGCAATAAGAGCACCTGTAGCACAATATACCGCATCGGCACCTAGAGCGATAGCTTTGACAATATCAGAGCTATTGCGAATAGAGCCGCCGATAACCAGAGAAGCTTTATTCCTTATTCCTTCTTCCCGCAAACGGGTGTCAACTGCGGCTAAGGCAAATTCTACAGGTATACCTACACTATCCCGCGTCCTTAGCGGTGCTGCACCGGTTCCGCCACGAAAGCCGTCAATTACTACCACATCGGCGCCGGCCCTGACAATCCCCGAGGCAATTGCTGCAACATTATGAACCGCCGCAATCTTTACAAAAACAGGCTTCTCATAGCGGGTTGCTTCTTTTAAAGAATAAATCAATTGACGTAAGTCCTCAATTGAATAAATGTCATGATGGGGTGCCGGAGAAAGGGCATCTGTACCTAAGGGTATCATCCTGGTCTGGGATACTTCCTCGCCAACCTTTTCACCAGGCAGATGGCCGCCAATACCGGGCTTAGCACCTTGACCAATTTTTATCTCAATAGCAGCACCTGCTTTTAAATAATCGGGATTTATGCCAAAACGCCCCGAGGCTACCTGAACAATGGTATTTGGCCCATATTCTATCAAATCCTTATGAAGACCACCCTCACCGGTATTCCAAAAGGTTCCAAGCTTTTTGGATGCAGCAGCCAGAGATTTATGTGCATTCAAACTTATAGAACCAAAGGACATAGCGGAAAACATGATTGGAACGTCCAATTCCAACTGGGGGGGAATATCCTCTAATAGTTTCCCATTTTTTATCTTAAGGAAATCGGGCTTTCTTCCCAAGTAAGTTTTTAACTCCATAGGCTCCCTTAAAGGGTCGATGGATGGATTTGTTACCTGACTGGCGTTAAGGAGCATATGGTCCCAATAGATGGGATAGGGTCTGTCATTACCCATCCCAGTCAGCAAAACGCCTCCTGTTTCTGCCTGGAGATAAATCTGCCTGATAGCTTCAGCGGTCCAGTTGGCATTTGTCCTAAACTCCAAAGGAAACTTCCTAACAGAAAGTGCCCTGGTAGGGCACATAACAACACAACGGTGACAATTAACACAATTAGCATCTTCAGAAAAAACCTTTTGTTCTTCTTCATCCCATTTATGGGCTTCGTTAGCACACTGTCTTACACAAACCTGACAATCTATACATTTATTTGGATTTCTTTCAATGATAAATGCTGGTGTCATATAATTTAGGGTCATTGTCAACAATCCTTTCTATAGTGCCACAGAATGACGTACAACTTCTTCTTCTAGGGTTTGGTCAAACTCATACAGGCTTTCCTTGCCTTCCAACAGACCCATAACAGGTTCTCCTCCTTTGGGAGCCCACGTGCGGTCAGGATTTTTACAGATTTCCAGAATAGCCGACTCTTCACTGGCAATGTATAAAGTATTACCTTTCTCAGCGGCCACCAACGAACGGAGCTTTAGACGGTCATTTAAAGCCATAAAGCCATTAGTGCTTCCTAAAATAATGGAGAAAGGTCCATTGATTAAGAGACTGGAAAATACAGCCCTTAAGGCCTTCATCATCTTTTGCTGCTCTGGATTCATTCTGGATATCTTAGACCAGAATGGTGCAGCAACAATATTAACAGCGCTGTCTAAAGACAGTCCGAATTTTCTTAATAACAAATCAAAGATATAGGTTATTGCCTCCGTATCAGTCTGGAGAGTACACTTATAACCGTACATTTCTAAATAACGCCTGTTGGCATCATAAGAGGAAATCTCTCCATTATGCACAATAGTCCAGTCTAATAGGCTGAAGGGATGGGCTCCGCCCCACCAGCCGGGAGTATTGGTAGGGAAACGCCCGTGGGCAGTCCACATATATGCTTGGTACTCATCAAGCCGGTAAAAGTCACCGATATCTTCCGGGTAACCTACACCCTTAAAGGTTCCCATGTTCTTCCCGCTGGAAAATACATAAGCACCTTCTAATTCCGAATTAATTTTCATAATAAAGCTGACAATATATTCTGACTCACTTTCCTTCTCCCCAATCTGGTTGTACTTAGGCTTTACGAAATAGCGCCAAATCAGGGGAGCTTTTTCAATGCCATTTACTTTTCTGGTGGGAATGGGCTCAGCTAAGTCAATGACAAACAGCTTATTTAGTAAAAATTCTGTCTCCTGTTTTACCTTTTTATCCTCATAAAACAAATGAAAGGCATAGTGATTCTTAAAATCAGGATAAATACCATAAGCCGCAAAACCTCCGCCCAGACCATTTGATCTGTCGTGCATTACAGCAATGGAATTAATTATATCCTGACCAGAAAAAACCTCGCCTTTTTTATTCATTATCCCACTTATGGCACAACCTGCCGGAATCCTAATTTGACCTTCTTTCAACATATAAAAACCCCCTTCGGTTATTTCTAATTCCCTCGTTGGAATACCTGTGTTATAACAGTTATGCAAAATAGTTGTTGTTTTATATCATTATAAACAAAAGGAGGTATTTCGCAATAGTTTTTGAGCGGAAATAATGTATACACGTGAAATATATTGTATACAGTGTTATATAATAGATACTGTATACAATGTTCTGTATTGCAATAAAAAGCGGCTGCCAATTGCTGCCGCTTTTAGTATTTTGCTTCGCTAGATTAAGATTTCACTTCGTTAGATTTAACTATTTTCAACGACGGGGTTCTTCGGACCACACGGATAAACACTGATAAAATATACTAATGTAATTAGTTTTGATTGTGCGAGTATTGCATAAGAGTCTAGTAGCTAATAAAACAAAAAACTGAGCAGTTCGCTCAGTTTCTAGTTAACATTTATTTAATTCTCAATTATCAACTCTCAATTCTCCATTGCTTCACAATTATCCTCAGCCTTTATCTCAACCTTAACCTGCAAATAACAGATTTGCCTCACTTCCTGCCCTTCCATTTTGGAACAATAGGTAAAACCTCATATTCCCCCTTTAAGATCCCCAAAATCCACAGGTCAATGTATTTTCCTTCGATAAAGGAATGCCTCCGCAAACGCCCCTCAGCCTTAAAGCCAAAATTCAAGGCAGAATTTAACCCCAACTCATTGTTGTCATGAACTTGCAGATAACATTTCTCAAAACCTAATTCATAAAAAACAATATCCAAAAGGACAATCATCATATCAATACCATAACCCGCTAGACGCTTGTCTTTTTCCCCGATACCCAGTACAATTTCCGCGTTGCCGTTCTGACGGTTAATATTTCTAATACTGGCTACACCTATAGGCAATTCATCGTGTTTCCTCAAAACAATAAAATTCACCTTGGTTGATTTAGGATCAGCCAGAAAGCCTCCCTCTTGTATTTCCTGCTTTATACTATCCAGTGATATGCTTGAATAGGCATCATAAAGCTGTCTAAACTCTTTATCCATATACCATTTCTGCAAAGTTGGCGCATCCTTTTCCTGAGGGCAGCGCATAATGATTTTACGGCCTTTCCACACAAATCTCACCCCGCCATAATCATGACTGTTTATTATTTAGTTTTTCCCCACTTTCGATTAAAATCCTGCTATAGTTTATATATTTTGTTACAAAAAAATATAAACGGGCAAAGCCCGCCTATAGTCGATGGCCAATATATGTTTATTATAATTTGCTTCTCATGTTTAACTGTGTTTATCAGTGTTATCCGTAACTATAAATTTAATTACCATTGACTTTTAGCCATCGACCATTAGCCTCTAAACAATTTACTTCCAAATTTTTTATCTCGGCGGGATGCAAATAAACTGGCCAATTCTTAAATTATAAGGATTAATTCTCGGGTTTAAAGCCAGAATTTTTTCAACTGTAGTATTTGAATCCCTGGCAATCTTAAAAATTGTGTCCCCCGCTGCTATCTCCCAAAAAAACCCTCCCGGACAGTCGGGAACCTCACCAACATCGGGTGGCAGCTGCCCACCCTCCGGCAGGCATATCTCCTGCCCAATTTGTAAATTCCGGGGGTCAATATTTGGATTAACCCTCAATAATTCTTCTAAATCAACTTTAGCTGCAATTGCAATCTTATAAAGGGTGTCACCTGCTGCCACTACCCAGTAGACACCGCTGGAACAAGGCGAACTCTCCTGGCGTTTCAAAACAAACTCCCCTTTTCATTAATTTGGTATAAAAGTATATGATAAGAGGGGAAAAAAGTTGCATACAAAAAAATCACCCGCCACAGATTAACACGGATAAACACAGACAAGATTAAACATCTTATTTGCTATCGACCATTGACCATTAGCCAATTAATTTTAAAAAAAATCCGCCTTATAGAGGCGGATAACTTTCTAAAATCTTGTTAAATATTGGTCTAACTCCCATTGGTGAACCCTTCCCCTGTATAAATCCCATTCCAGCTTTTTAGCCTCAATATACCTGTCAAATACATGACTGCCCAAGGCCTCCTTAATAACTTCATCCTCCTGGAGGTATGCAATCGCTGAAATCAAATTATGGGGCAGACCTTCTATACCACGCTGCAATCTGTCGTCTTCATTCATTTCATAAATATTGGCATTAGTAGGTGCCGGCGGAACAATTTTATTCTCTATTCCAGATAAGCCCGCCTGAAGAACTACTGCCAGTGCATAATAAGGATTGCAGGATGGATCCGGATTGCGCAGTTCTATCCTGGTGGATGGACCCCTTTTGGCAGGAACACGGATCAATGGGCTTCTGTTACGGGTTGACCAGGCAATATAGACCGGAGCCTCATAGCCCGGCACCAGCCTTTTATAGGAATTAACAATGGGGTTGGTAATGGCGGTAATAGCTTTGATATGTTTCATTACGCCGCCCATAAAGTAAAAGGCCATTTCCGAAAGCTGCTCTTCCCCTTGGGGATCAAAAAATACATTTCTACCATCCATATCTGACAGAGAAATATTAGTATGCATGCCAGAGCCTGCAATACCAAATACCGGTTTTGGCATAAAGGTGGCATGGAGACCGTGCCTTTGGGCAATAGTGCGCACTACATATTTAAAGGTCATTATTGCATCAGCCGTAGCAACTGCCTCATCATATTTAAAGCCTATTTCATGCTGTCCTGGAGCAACTTCGTGGTGGGAGGCCTCAATTTCAAATCCCATCTTTTCTAAATTTAGCACCATATCGCGCCGTGCATTTTCCCCCAGGTCTACAGGCGTTAAATCAAAATAGCCCGCTTTATCGTGGGTTACAGTAGTAGGCACTCCTTCATTATTAGTATGGAAAAGGAAAAATTCACATTCAGAACCTACATTCATCTTAAAACCCATCGTGGCAGCTTTGTTGGTAGCCCTCTTCAGCACATACCTGGGATCCCCCGCAAAAGGAGTGCCGTCGGGGTTGTAAATATCACAGATAAGCCTGGCTTCAGCACCTTCCTGGGGCAGCCACGGGAATATCACAAATGTATTGGGGTCGGGGCGCAGGTACATGTCGGATTCTTCAATCCTCACATAACCTTCTATGGAAGAACCGTCAAACATTAATTCTCCAGCTAAGGCCTTTTCCAACTGCTTCTCTGATATTGCTACATTTTTTAAAACACCAAACATATCTGTAAACTGCAGCCTGATGAAGCGGACGTCATATTCTTTAGCCAGCTTTAAAACATCCTTATTGCTGAGATTTGTCATTAAATAACCTCCCTAAAAAAAATTAGACACTCAATAATCAATAGTTTGCAGCTACTGACTATGAGCGCCGTTGCTCTCAAAAATACTTAAATCCTTTGCTTTTATTATAGAAGGGGACTTAAAGATTAGCAAGCAAAAATTACGGCACTCAAAATTCATCCATTAATATTATAGCTTCCGCTACTTTTTTCATAGGTATGCGTTTTTCCATACTGCTCTTCCGGAGCTTATTATATGCTTCTTCTTCAGGCAGACCATGCTTACGCATTAAGATACCCTTAGCCTTTTCAATTATCTTCCTGCTTTCAAGGGTATCCCTTAGGTCTTCCACCTCTTTTTCTAATTTTTTCTGATTTTTATACTGAATTAAAGCCAAATTCAAGGTATTTATCAGTTGAAAGTCTATGACAGGCTTTAATAATACTCCAAAGAGGGATTTTGGTGTGTTCTTACCGGTATCAATATGGTGTTGACTTAATAGTACGATAGGACCGAGGCTTTCGTCAGCGATAATTTGTGCTAACTGAAGACCGTTCATACCTTGTAAATCGTAATCAATAAGGCTGATTGCAATTTCCTTGCTCTGAAGGGTTCTTAGAGCTGAAAAAGCATCTTCCACTTCTGCAAGCACCTGAAAACCATGGGAGGTAAGAATTTTTTTAAGCTTATTTGACTGGGCTTTATCTTTAGCGGCAATGAGAATGGTTTCTTGCATTTATTTACCTCCGCAATACTCAAGTAAAATTATTTTATCATGTATTAACTAATAATGGTAGTATACCCTGGGAAACAAAAGAGACCTTACGGTCTCTATATAAAGGGGGGAATTAACTTTTAACTAAAATTTTTGCTAATGTGGGCAGGGAACTCATAACCCATTCTACTATTTTTAAGCTTACCCTTAATTTAGGTTTTTTAAACTTATCCGGGGTATTTATTGGATAACTGTTATTGATTCTAGCGTTCTCTTTATTGTCCGCTTTATCTTTATCGGTTTCTACAAAACAGAGAGGCGGGAAAAGAACACACCACCAATTTGCACCTTTGCCTTCACCAATCACTACCCTTACTGCTTCATAATCTCCAGCTGGCAAACTAAAGCTGCCATAGTATTTTGTCGGGAAATAAAACCTTCCATATTGGGCTTCCACCTGATAATTACTGCCTAGGCTAATTAACGTCTCCCTGGCAATATCCTCCATCTGAGGAAGGCTTTCTAACAGAATGCGCCGGCTGTTTTCCAGACTATCTGATTGGGAAAACTTTCCTTCTATATTTTTAACAATTGCATCCTTAACCTTATACTTTAAAGCCTGATCCTTTGAACTATCACTATTTGCCAACACATGAAGCCTGATTAAGTCCTTTTCCTTTTGACCGGGAGTATCATTTTGCAGAGTACTACCGCCAGCCACTACTAAAACTAATAATAGTATAAACGAAACAATTACTTTATATTTCATATTCAAGCACCTCCCGGCTTATTCTAATAATAGTATTGCCAGGAAAAATATGGTTTATTCATAATTACCAACTAAATAACAAACATTTACAATTTTGTTAATTTAGTTGGTAAAGGTAAGCTTAAAAGTACTACTGCATGACAGGTAAAGGTAAAGGAAAACCTCATTTAGTATCTGCTTTGGGTTATTCCTTGAGATTCATCCCAATATGTTGGCTTGTTCTGATGCATCATGCAATCCTCCTATACTTAAGTATTCTCTTCCACTTTTTCACTCTTTCACTTTTCCACTATTTTGCTCGCCCACTGACATGCAGCTTTCTGTAATGGGACTTTCCTAAATAAGAAAGTCTAGGCTCTGAGGGATGAGCCTAGACTTTGTATTAACCTTTACCAACTACGCATGGAATTTTTATCACTTGACCTATTCTAAGCCTATTGGGGTTAATTCCCGGGTTAGCTCTTACTATATCCTGCCAAGTTAGACCAGGTACTCTGTCTTGATAGGATGCAGCAACCTTGGCTAGAGTATCGCCGGCCTTAATAGTGTAAGAATAGTATCCTTCAGGCGGGCACTCTTCATCTGGAATTACGGGTCCGGTTCCGCTGTCCTTAACATCTACAACTACTATCAAATCCTTCATCTCAAATGCCCTTACGCAGATTTCTATTATGGCAACTGCTCTTACCCTAGTAGAATCACAGGATGGACCTTCAAGCTTCAAATCGGTGTATTCAACTTTTTCTGTGACATCAATCATAGTATCTTCGTCTACGCCGTCAAAATGGACAAAGGTTGTGAAAGGAACATCGGCACTTGTTTCCCGCAGCTCATTATCAATGGGGTCTGGTAAAACTTCCGAACCGCAGACCACATAGTAAGCCTGAACGTGAATATCACCTTTTACAATTACTTTATTTTGAATTTTTTCATAGCTGACATTTCTTATTTTAGCATGTAATTCTTTAGTCTTTTTAACAGGTAACCCGGTATCAATTGGGCGGGAGACATTTTCCTGATGACATTCCTTGCCGATAATATCTTCAACCCGAATTCTTCTTCTGTCTACGGTGGCACCCTTTACATTTGTAACAAGGTTTAATTCCACCATCTCTGTTACCTTGACAAAGACCTGCAGTATACAGTTTGCTTTTACCCTAGTACTTACCTCTTCGTTGTTGGTAGTCAATAAAGAAGCCTCACAGAATTCAACTTTACATCTGGTGTAGACATCCATACCAGGCTGTGCTCCGGGAATGTCGACCACTACATTAAAGGTAGTATCAAAGGATTGTTCCTGTACAGCATCATCAACTGGGTCAACATAATAGATTTGTTTATGGAGTGTTCCTCTTACTACTACCTTATTGGGTAAAATTTCATAATCCATATCCCGGCAGACGGCATCCATCTCTTTTACTTTCCTGGCCGGTCTGTCAAGGGTATGAACTACACTATCCTGCTTTTGCTTTTGCTCTTCTCCCACAACACTTTCTACTTTGAAAAGTTCTTTCTCAACAGTTATGCCAGGTCCTGTTACATCGGTGACAACATCCAGCTGTAAAATTTCAATAACCTTGGCAGTAATGCTAAGCACTGCATTCTGATGGATAGTGGTGGTGGGGAAGGAACCATTGGCTGCATCTGTGTTGATGTATAAAATCTTTGCATCAAGCATTACATCCATACCAGGCTTTGCACCCTCAATATGGACAAAATCTGTAAATTCTTCGCTGACAATTGTATATTCCCGAACTACGTTATCCCCTTCGGCAATATAATAGATTTGCTTGTGCAGCTTTCCTTTGACTATTACCTTATTTGGCAGTATTTCATAATCTAGTTCTACTATTTCTGCATCCACATCGGCGATTTTCCGTACACTGATGATTTGTTCTACTGGAACATCATCTACTATTACTGTTTCTCTGATCTGTAAGTCACGGACAACATCAAACTGTGCAGTTCCCTGCCCTACCACATGCTGTACCTTTATTCTCTTTTTATTCTGAGTGATGTGCATAAATAATATTTCCTCCTTTCAATTTTCATAGGTTTATCTCAATTTAATATATGAGATAAGTTGTAAAATGTGACTAGAAATAAGTAACATTTTCTATGAGACTACTATATGTTATGTGCCTGCCTCAAAATTGTGTTAAATTTCTTATATTATTTGATAAATATGCACATTTTTCTTATTAAATAACTGTTAATTAATTTTTGGATAATTAATATTTAATAAAAAAAGGCTACTGCATTATATGCAGTAACCTTTAAGGTTTGTTATTAATATCCGACAAACATCTGGGTAAACATTATTCCGTATGGTCCGCCTTCCACTATACCTATACCTATATGGGTGTAATTAGGATTAAGGATATTACGGCGGTGACCAGCTGAGTTCATCAATGCTTCATGGGCACCAGTTACACTATAGTGACCCGCCAGATTTTCACCGGCAGTTCTGTAGTTAATTCCAAATTGCTCCATCATGTCAAAGGGGCTGCCATAGGTAGGAGATGTATGGGCAAAATAGTTTTTATCAATCATATCCTGGGATTTAAGCCTGGCTACCTTAACAATTTTTGTTTCCATAGTAAGGGGAGATACCCCTGCTTCTTGGCGGGCTTTGTTAATTAATCCCAGCATTTGCAATTCCATTTTTTCCTGGTTTGTTAATCCTTCTGCACCTGTTTTAGGCTCCTCTGAATCAGGGCTGGGGGCTGCTGGACTGTTGCTATGTCCTAAAAATACCTCTACCATTATATATCCATAGCGGGAACTCTTAACTATTCCAATACCCATCTGCTGTACACTAGGATTTAAGATATTGCCTTTATGCTTAGCTGTAGCCATAAGTGCCTTATGGGCAGGCTCCACACTTGAGGCTGCAACGATGCTTTCAGCCAATACCGTATAGGCTATACCAGCCTTGTTAAGCATATCTGAAGTTCGCCCGTAGGTAGGTGAAGTATAGCTTAGGTATTGATTGCTTTCCATATCCTTTGCCTTTATCCGGGCTATCTCCGTCAGCTTTTCATTTAAGGTGAGGCTTGATAGACCATTTTGCATACGGTCTTTGTTAATCAAGGCTGCCATTTGTTGCTCCAATTGGGCTTCGCCAGATTGAGGGTCTGGCTGGGGCTCAGGAACTGGCTGGGGCTCTAGCTCCGGTTTTGGAGGAGCTGGTTGTGGCTGGGGTTCAGGCTGTGGCTGTGTTGTTGTTTGTTGAGGCTTTATAAATACCTCAACAATATTAAATCCATACTGTCCACCTGCTTGCACGGCAACCCCTATTTCCGTAAAGTTGGGGTTCAAAATTACCTCTTTATGCCTTATTGATTTCATTAAAGCATCATGAGCCATCTTAACATCAGGGGATGCCACTATATTTTCCTTAACCTCAGCAAAGGGGATATTTAATTTTTTCAGCATCTCATCAATATAGCCGTATGTAGGGGATTTATGGGAAAGATAGTTTTTCTCTACCATCTCACCTGCCTTCATTTGGGCTGCACGGGTAAGTTCTTTGTTTTCTACTACTTTAGGGAGCCCTAGTTTTTGCCTCTCAGTATTTATGAGATCCAACAAGAATCCGGACCAGTCATTCCCTTGGTTACTGTTAGCGGAGCCGGAGTTATTGCTGTCCCCTGCAGCTTGCTCGCTGAATTGGGGGTTTCCAACAAATAACTGGGTATACATACTTCCATAAGGACCACCCTTGACAATACCAATTCCAATATGGGTAAATTTCGGATTAAGTATATTTTGCCGGTGTCCCGTGGAATTCATAAGAGCGTTATGTGCACCCAATACCGAACCATTGCCTGCCAAGTTTTCTCCTGCTATATCATATGTAACACCAAACTTTTTCATCATGTCAAAGGGGCTGCCATAGGTAGGGGAATTATGGGCAAAATAATTCTTATCAACCATGTCTTGGGATTTAAGTCTGGCAATATCCACCAATTGAACTGCCATTTTTAGCGGCGCTAAACCCTCTTTTTGCCTTTCTTGGTTGATATAGTTTAACATTTCATTTTCTGCTTGACCCTGGTTAAAAGAATATGTATTTTCTTCAGCCCAGGCAGGGCTAGCACCAAAAATAAAGGTCAGCAAAAAAACTCCTAACAAAACTGCTGATATACCCTTTTTCCTGCTCAACTCTTTTTCCTCCTTATGCTATATTTTTGGGTATAGTCATTTTATACTGGACAAGGCAATAAAAACAAATTGGTTTTTGACCTTTAGGAGCCACTATGACTTGTTTATCAGGTGAAACTTTTATCATAGTGTCTTTACAACATTTTTAACACCCTATGGTAATTATAAACAAGGTTAATTAAGGAAAGAAAAAACGACATTTCCTGGGAAATGTCGCCAAAATTTTATGCACGTTCATTAATGAAGTTCATGTCTTTTCCATCTTTATTGACAGTAACAACAACGGTCTCGGTAAGAATATCGGCATAACTAAAAGATACACGGCGTTCAACTGATTTCTCATTAATCCTTACTACAAACAGATTAGGATAGGTGCTCTCTAAAACACCGGTTCTCTCCACAACCTTTTTTCTACCCCGGTTAGCTTTTACTTTTATCGCAGTGCCAACATAGGGCTCTAGATCCTGCTTGATCTCAGATAGTACCTTACGAGCAGACAAGCGATCACCTTCTTTCACCTTTTAGACACTACCTATTATACTACCCCGGGGTTAATTTGTCAAATTTAATAAATTATTATACAGGAGACCTTTAACGATTGTCAATAAATTATTTTTGTATTAATTTGACTTAATATGGCGATTTAGGGTAGCCCATTCTAAACCGGCCACGGGATTCCACCCCTCCTACACCTTCAATACCGGTAATAGTATTATTTAAGATATCCTTTAATGATACAACCTCACTTATTGAGCTATAGGCAATTTTTTCTACGATAAATACGGGGTCAAAAGCATGAATCAAAACCCTTTGGGGTGAGGAAGCAAAGTTTGCCCCTGCTTCTATTAATGCCTCGTAATGAGATTGGCAGGCCCCTGCAAAAATAATTAAGTCATCCCTGCCTGGCTCATATTCCCGAGCTTTTCTTACGGCTTGCACAAACTGCTTAGAGTGACGATAACTGTTAATGTCGCTGAAGTCGTTTTTTCCTTTAATTATGCCGTCATGTCCAGTCATAACAAGGATATCCGGGGTATACTCAACTAAATATTTTATTACCTGTTCTGCCTGGTTGGTTTCCGGTACGTGAAAGCCATATGCCTTTATACTCAATTGAGAATATGTTGTCATACATAAATCCAAGTACTCTTTATCTCCATCTAAATGCAGAACGCTCCCTGGGATTTCAAAATGTTCTACCTTTGTTTGTTTATTTGAGTTACCCCTTGAAAGAAAATTTTCCCTGTCTTTGATTCTCCTTTGAAAAATTCTTTTCATCATTTCACTGTTTTGTTTAATATAAGTTTGCCTGTAAGAACTAATCTCCGAAGGAGTCTTTTTCTCTAAATCCTCTAATGGTGCATCAGCATAAAGACGTAAATCTACTCCCCTTAGCAGTGCATATGGTTTTTGTCCGTTTTCCGTAATCTCCTCTACCTTAAACAGAATATCCATATTATGAGATTTACGGGCTACTAAATCGCCAATTTTGATTATACTCATTTTAATTGCCCCCTAAGTCATAAATCATCCTCTTCAATATCCTATGTTTTATATGGTCAATTTGTGTTTTAAACAAGCACAATAAAACAAATTGCAGGCATAAGATAGTAATAAACCTGCACTAGATAAAGTAAGGGATAGGAAAGATCGAGTTAAGATTGAGATTAAGGTTAAAGTGTAACATCTTTCATGAGGAAAACTTTTTCCGTAATGGGATTAGTAGTGGCGGGAAAAAGAGTGAAACAGTAATCCATATTACGCAGCAGTTGGATTGGGAGGGATTAGGATGGTTGCGGTGGTCATACCCGTCAAGAATGAAGGAGAAAGTATCTGGGATACTTTAAAAAACTGTATAGGGCTTAATGCCGACTATATTATTCCTGTTATAAATGGCTGCATAGATAATTCAAAAGAAATTATTCTTAGCCACCCAAACAAAAATAACATTAAATTGCTGGAATTTAGTGAAGCCTTGGGAATTGATGTGCCACGGGCTGCAGGGGCAGCTTTAGCCTACAAGTTAGGCTGTCAGGTTGTTTTATTCCTAGATGGAGATATGAAAGGGGAAATAACTCATCATCTGCTTAAACTTATCCAGGCTGTCAGATTTGATTCCATCGATATGGCCCTAACAAACTGTTACCCTTATATTTCCAATAGACCTTATTTAGCCCACACTGTGCTGCGGTACAGAGAAAGACTTAATAAAAAACTGGGCCTCTTCAACCAATTAGGGCTGGCTAATCCATCCCACGGACCCCATGCAGTTTCCCGGCGGCTTTTGGAATCTGTTCCATGGTCAGCTTTGGCTGTACCTCCCTTGAGCCTGGCTATGGCAAGTATTGACAAGCTTAATATTCAAGTAGGGACAGCTGTTGCCCATAATCTTCTGCAGTCATCTGCAAGAAACGATTACCACAGCCTGCATATTGCAGAAACAATTATTGGGGATTGTCTAACAGCCCTAAATTACCTGGAAGGCAAACCCCTCTCCAGAGAGGAAAATGGCATATATTATCTGGGATATCATCCGGAACGTAGATTTGATGTTTTGGAGGAATATGTAAAGTCACTGGGGCTAAAAGATAAAGCTGTGACTAGTGACTTGTGACTAGTGACTAGAAAAAGCGTGTCACCATGAATGTGTTGCTTCCCTGGCCTAAAAGAAAGTAGAAATTTTTGGTCGTCATAAGTGCAACTAAGGCTTACGCCTGGCGTACGTAAGCCAAGTTTTCTAAACTGTCACGATGAATGCCAATTTACCGGGATGTGCTACCGTGACATCGAAAAATATAGATTATTATTTTGTTTTATTGAAGGGAGCTCAAAAGCGAGTATTGGCAAGGCATATTGGAATATGGTTTTTGTAGAAAATAAAGGCTGTTTAGAAGTAGTATAGAGCAAGGCGTTGAAAACCCCTGAGACCGGAGGCGTACTAGAGGTACGTTGAGGATCTCAGGGGTTTTCAAGAACGCAGCTATATGCTGCTTATAAACAGCCTTTTATTATCTAGCGAAGACGTGCTTCCCAATCGTCGTAATAATCGGTCTGCTCCACACCCACTTATTAGTGGCTGTTACGGGGTTCCAGTAATATAACGCTCCCCCTGTGGGGTCATGACCATTGATTGCATCCCTAACTGCCCTCCTTGATGTTGCATCAGGGGTCAAATAATACTGTCCATCATGTACTGCAGTAAACGCCCAAGGCTCAAATATTACTCCCCGGACAGTATTAGGAAACTCCGAACTTTCTAATCTGTTTAAGATTACTGCTGCAACAGCAACCTGTCCGCTATATAACTCTCCCCGTGCTTCTCCGTAAACAGCTTTTGCCATCATATCTAATTCTTCCTGGGTAAAATTGTAGTTGCTGTGACTACGGGAAGGAGTTGCTGCTGAAATGGGAATTCTCAGCTTTTGACCAATCTTGATAGTATTGCTTGAAATACCATTTTCCCTTTTAATTGCATCTACCGTTGTTCCATAACCCTTTGCTAATAGAAATAAAGTATCTCCGGCTTTAACTGTGTACAAATTGCTGCTGCCTGGTTTTGCGGCGATGTTAAGATACATGCCTGGTACTATATTAGAACTCTGCAAGCCGTTTTCCTGCATTATGGACTGGTAGGATATTCCGTATCTTTGTCCTATTTTGAACAAAGTATCACCCGGCACTACCGTATAACCAAAAGCCAGAATAGGTACTGCCAAAATAGGAATAAATAAAAAGGCTAGCACTATACTGGCAA
Source organism: Bacillota bacterium (assembly GCA_049323895.1). Classification (GTDB taxonomy): domain Bacteria; phylum Bacillota; class Peptococcia; order Peptococcales; family BICA1-8; genus JBMOKT01. Next base: position 58,046 of record JBMOKT010000022.1, read on the forward strand.
TAGCTTTCTTATAGCCCATTCTTCCCCCTCCTTTATTCGACTTTTTGCGACAACTTCATTATAATCGTGAGTGTGTATAATTTCAGCCCACAAATAAAGGAAGGATATGAAAAAAATTGTATTTACTGCTTGTATTCCGCCAAGCCATTTGCCAGCCTTACATACTCCTCCAGCGATAGGGTCTCTCCCCTCCGTTGAGGATCAATTCCCGCTTCCTCCAGAAGGCGACCTATTTCTTCCTTGCCAATTCCCAGCAGCTTTAACCCGTTGGCCAGGGTTTTTCTGCGTTGGTTAAAGGCAGCCTTAATAAGTTTTTTTAAGATGCTTACATCAGTTACAGGATAAGGCGCTTCCTTCCGTACATCTAAGACAACTACAGCTGAGTCAACATCAGGGCGGGGTGTGAACACATTTTTGGAAACATAAAAAGCAATTTTAGGCTTCGTATAAAAGTTCAGGCTGACCGTTAAGGCTCCGTAATCTTTTGTACTTGGTTGAGCCGTAAATCTTTCTGCAACTTCCTTCTGAACCATAATGACAATTTTTTCAATTTTAAAGCCGCTTTCCAAAAAATGCATAACTAAAGGTGTTGTTATATAGTAAGGAAGGTTTGCTACTATTTTGTAGGACCGCAGCTCTCCCATTTCTTCCCGCACCAGTTCATCCAAATCAATCTTTAAAGCATCGCCTTCTATAATTTTTATATTATTATATTCCGACAGGTTTTCATTTAAGATGGGGATAAGATCCTTATCTATTTCAATAGCCAAAACCTTTCCTGCCTGCCTTGCCAGTGCTTTAGTAAGGGTGCCGGCACCAGGCCCTATCTCAACAATAACATCATCCTGTTGGATTTCTCCTGTCTCAACAATTTTATTCAGGATACCCGGGTCAGTAATAAAATTCTGCCCAAATTTTTTCTTGAACTTAAAACCGTGTTTTCCCAGTAACTCTTTTAAACTCATTGTTAATCAAGCCTCTCTATCTGTAATAAGGCTGCCTTGACTTCAGACAAAGGAATATTATAGGAGTTCAGCCTCTTTAAAAACTGCTTGGCATTAGTTTTGCCTATTCCTAATATTTGTCCCAGTTTGGAACGCCTTTGAGAACCATAGGCAGAACCGGTGAGGTTCCACTCACACAAGTCCTGTAATGTATAAACATTACTGTAGTCTTTATTCTCTACCCTCGCCTGAACTAATGCCTTCCTGATTGCCTCAGGAGACGCATATTCCACACCCAGCTTGCCTGTATTTTTACAGCGGGCTTCTTCCCTATCCAGATAGGCATGTTTACAGGGGCTGAGTCGTTGGCTTATTTGGGAGCGGATTTTTTCACCAGGATAATCAGGGTCCGTTAGGATGACAATGCCACAGCGTTGGGCAGCACCTTCAATTTTCTTATAAATTTCCTCATTTAATCCCATCCCGCTGGTTGTAATAATTTCAGCATCCACTGCCCTCTTTACGGCACTTACATCATCCTTGCCTTCCACCACAATAACCTCTTTTATTTTCATGATTTTCCCTTTCTGTGATCAAAACTAACTTTATTATTATATTTTTTATTTCTTCTAGAAAAAAGTCAAGGCGTATATTGACATACATACCTTGACCTTTTGAAGGCTGAGTTTAAATTATTAATCATTCAAGGATAAGAACCCGTACATGCCTTCTGCCCCAGGAAAGGCATTCTCTCTTTGTTTCCATAAATAAATCAATACGCTTTCCCTTAATATAGCCTCCTGTGTCCTGGGCAACCCCGAAGCCATATCCTTCTATCCATACTTTAGTTCCTAAAGGAATCACTTCTGGATCAACAGCAATAGTTCCTACCTCTGGATATACCCCGGTAAATGTCCTGTTGCCCGTATGGGTATAAGCAGAGGCTTCCATAACAAGAACATCTTTTGCATTGGTTGGTCTCCCAGAGGATATGGCAACCTTGGTTCTTTGCCCTTTCAGCAATATTTCCGGTTTGGGATTTTTTAAAATTTGTTCAGAAATCACTTCCCGGGAAACCTCTACACCTTCCCGATAAGTAACCTGGTACTTTACCTTTTTTAAGCCAGGCTGACCTTCTTGGATTTTTTTACTGAAGCCTTTGGTTATTTTAAAGCTGTTTTGGGTCTCCCGGTCAAACGGTATTTCCTCTAATTCTGAAACCACTTCTATAAGCGGGCGAACTATTTTAACAAAAAAAGTATCATCACTAAACTGTACATTTAAACTGTCGTCTTCAGCCAGGGTGATTTGCTCATCCTTTAAAATTTTATCAATGCTGCTTTCAACGGAATATAATTCTTTTTCCTGTCCATCAGCATTGATAAGATAGCGGTATAACTTTAGATCATCATTGGCATAATCATTGACAGCCCACTGGGATGGTACGAATGCCGATGTTAATAAAATCAGCAGTACTAATCTTTTCATCTTCTCTCCCCTTCAAATCCCCAAACCATCTATATTCATTACCAGTCCTACAATATTTTATGCATTTTACCAGATTTAGGGGAGAGTTTAAAATCTATATTATTTTATCTCAAATAATTTTTGACCATTATCCTTGGTAATTTGAGCCACTTGTTCCCATCTTAAATTTCTTATTTTCGCTATTTTTTCTGCTACCAGCTTCACATAAGCGGGCTCATTCCTTTTACCCCTAAAAGGATGGGGAGTAAGATAGGGACAGTCTGTTTCAATCAGCAGTGATTCCAGGGGTATTTTTTCCGCTACCTCAATGAGTTTACGTGCATTGTTAAAAGTTACCGGCCCCCCGATAGATATATAAAATCCCATATCTAGAATTTCTTTGGCCATCTCCCAGCTCCCAGAATAGGCGTGGAAAACCCCGCCTACTTCAAAAGCCCTTTCCTCCCTGACTATTGTCAGAACATCCTGATGAGCATCCCGGTCATGGATGATGATGGGTTTTTGCAAATCCTTTGCCATGGCAATCTGCTGACGAAAAACATCCCTTTGTACATCCCGGGGTGAATTATCCCAATAATAATCCAGCCCCATTTCCCCTAAGGCTGCTACCTTGGGGTGCCCCGCCAGCTTATAAAGCTCTTCCCAAAATCCTTTGCTTTGATCTTTGGCATCATGGGGATGCAAGCCAACGGAAGCATAAATGAAATCATATTTTTCAGCCAAGGCTATGGAACTGCGGGCATGACGGAGATTATACCCCACATTAAGAATTAAGCTCACATGATGCTCCGCTGCCCTTTTTACTACATCACCAACATCATCCTGAAATTTTTTATCCTCTAAGTGTGCATGTGTATCAAAAAGCATCTATCCTACCCCTTACTTTACTTTACTGCCGGACGGCATATCTTTTATAATATTAATTACTTCCAGGGTATCCTCATGGGATGCAGCTAGTATCATGCCCTGGGACATTATCCCCCTGAGCTTGACCGGTTTTAGATTAGCCACCAGTATTACCTTTTTGCCAATTAAATCCTGAGGTTGGTAGTGTTTGGCTATTCCGGAAACTATGGTCCTGATTTCTTCCCCCATTTTCACTTCCAGCTTCAACAATTTATCAGCCTTTTCTACCTTCTCGCAATTTACTACCTCTACCACACGTAAATCCAATTTAGCAAAATCTTCTATGGAAACTTCCTCTTTAATAGGCTCCATAACAGCTTTAACCTCTACAGGTTCTTCCTTTTCGTCTTCTAATACCTTGGGGTCAATCCTGGGGAAAATAGCTTCTTTTTTATTTACTTTACCATTAGCCTGGAGAATTCCCCAGGTTTTTGCATCTTCCCATGGGCTTTGACTAAAATCAAAACCAATCTGTTCACCAACCTTAGCAGGTACTAAAGGCATAGCTGGAGTAAGCAGTGTAGTGCTTATTCTAATAACCTCCAATAGATTGTATAAAACTGTCCCCAACCTTTCCTTTTGTGCTTCATCCTTGGCCAATAACCAAGGCATATTTTCATCAATGTATTTATTGGCCCTGCTGATAAGCTTCCAGATAGAGGCTAAGGCATTGGCAAAGTCCATTTTCTCAATATAGTTTTCTGCTTCCTCGGGGACTCTGGCCGCTAATGCCTTAAGGTCCTGGTCATAATCACCTGCCCCATTGCCCTGGGGAATGAATCCGTCAAAGTATTTATCTACCATGGCTACTGTTCTGCTGACAAGATTACCAAAATCATTGGCTAAATCGGTATTGCACCTTTGAATAAGTGCTTCTTCCGAGTAATAGCCATCCGAGCCTGCCGGAATTTCTCTGAGAAGGAAATACCTTATTGAATCCACACCGTATTTATCCATGAGTATGTTGGGATCAACAACATTACCCTTTGATTTGGACATTTTGCCGCTTTCCAAAAGCAGCCAGCCATGTCCGTACACCTTTTTCGGAAGGGGAAGCCCTGCTGCCATTAATATTGTAGGCCAAATGACTGTATGGAATCTGACAATGTCCTTACCTACCAGGTGGATATCCGCCGGCCAATACTTTTGATAAAGTCCATCTTTTTCCGTACCATAGCCCAATGCAGAAATATAGTTGGTCAGGGCATCAAACCAAACATAAATGACATGCCTTTCATTGATAGGTACCTGAATTCCCCAGTCAAAGGTAGTCCTGGAGACACATAAATCTTCAAGACCCTGCTTGATAAAGTTTACCATCTCATTCCTACGAGAAACAGGCTGGATAAATTCAGGGTTTTTCTCTATATATTTCAATAATTGATCCTGGTATTTTGACATTTTAAAAAAGTAGCTTTCCTCTTTGATTAATTCCACGGTCCTGCCACAGTCGGGACAATTGCCCTCACTCAACTGTCTTTCTGTAAAGAAGGTTTCGCAAGGGGTACAGTACCAGCCCTCATATTCAGATTTATATATATCCCCTTTTTCATAGATTGTCTTAAATATATTCTGCACTACTTCCTTGTGCCTGGGCTCTGTGGTTCGTATAAAGTCATCATAGGAAATGTTCAAGCGGGACCATAGCTTCTCAAAACCTGCAACTATCTTATCCACGTATTCCTTAGGTTCTACCCCTTGTCCTTTAGCAGATCTTTCAATTTTCTGACCGTGTTCATCAGAACCCGTTAAAAACCACACATCATAGCCCTTCAATCTTTTATAGCGGGCCATGGTATCAGCCATAACTGTAGTTAAAGCATGTCCGATATGTAAATTGGCACTGGGATAATAAATAGGTGTAGTGATGTAAAAACTCTTCTTCTCAACCATAAAATCGACCTCCATGTTTTTAATTAGGAGTAAGTTACTCGGCTATTCTGTATGATGCATCCTTTAAGCTTGACCCGTGAGCAGATGCGTCAGCCTGAATTATTAGTTGGGGAGATTCCTCTGACCCCAAAGGAAACATCTAAGAGAGGTGTGTCCCCTTTCTAATTTGTGATGCATCCCAAGGAATAACCCTAAAGCAGATGCCAAGTGGTTTCCTTAACCTTTACCTGTCATGCAGTTAGCCCATTAGCTTACCTTTACCTTAGCAAGACTAAAAAAAGCCCTCACCCCATACAGGGACAAGAAGCTCTTGTGTTACCACCCTGCTTCATTCCTATCTTGCGACAGAAAACTCAGCATCTCCACGAATATATATCAGGAGAAAGCTCTTTAACGGGAGCCAAACGGAAAAACGGTTCCAGATCCATCTTCACCATCTTTAGTCAGTATGGGCTTCCACCTGTCTCCCATTTCTCTGGTACTGCTTACTTAATGGCTACTCAATCCTTCATTACTTTATCCTTTGAACTTTGGTAAAAATAAGTATACTAAAAAAATTATGTATATGTCAAGTTTTACCGATTTTGTCATAATTGCTCGAATGCATTACCATTATTATTATTTTTTTACAAAATATTAGGAAAAACTCTTGACTTATACTGGAAGGGCTGGTATCATCTAGTTGAGTGGATGTCGAAATATGTAGGAAAGAGGGGGAAAAGCAAAGATGAAATCAACAGGTATTGTACGTAAAGTGGACGAGCTGGGCAGGGTTGTAATTCCCATCGAACTTCGCAGAACTTTGGGTATAGATGAGAAAGACGCCCTGGAAATATACGTAGATAATGAAAAAATTATCTTAAAGAAATATGAACCAGCTTGTGTTTTCTGTGGAAATGCCGATAACATTCAAAACTTCAAGGGTAAGCTTGTATGCAGCGAATGTGCTCATGCTATGGCTTCAAATGCATAATACATAACCAAGAGCGTCCTTAAACCAAGGACGCTTTTGTTATGTATTATTAAGTGAAAGAGCTAAAAAGTGAAAGAGAAAACAGTAGAGAAAGTAGGTACGGTTTACATTTTTGGCTAACAATATTAAAACTTCCTACTAAACTTTTAAACTAATAGATGAATGGATAAGTAGACTTCCACTGTTTCACTATTCCACCCTTCCACTATCTTTCCACTACTTTTTAACCATCAACACTTCATACAGTTCCCGCTTACTGATGTCGGCCTCTTTGGCAGCCAGCTTAACCGCTTCTTTAGTGCTAATGCCCTGGGATTCTAGTTTTTTTACCTTTGCCAAAGCCCAATCCATGCCTTTTTCTTCCCGAACAGGCCAGGCACCTTCCACAATAATGGTAAATTCCCCTTTTACACCTTTTCCCTGGAAATGCTGCATCACCTGGGAGACAGTACCCCTTACCGTTTCCTCGAATTTTTTGGTCAATTCCCGGCAGACAGCTATCCTGCGGGTCCCCCAAACTTCCTCCATTATCTCTAAAGTTTCCAGTAAGCGGTGGGGGGATTCATAAAATATTAAGGTCCTTTCCTCTTTAGCAAGCTTTGCAAAAAACTCCCTTTTCTCTTTTTTGCTGCGGGGGACAAAGCCTTCAAAGGCAAAGCGGTTGGTGTCTAACCCCGAAAGGACCAGCCCCGTTATTAAGGCTACCGGGCCGGGTAGAACTGTAACCTCTATGCCTTCACTAATACACCGGGCCACTAGGTCCTGGCCCGGATCAGAGATACCAGGCATACCGGCATCAGACACCACAGCCACATCCTTGCCCTCTAATAAGAGGTCCATTATTTTCTCGCCTTTGAATTTTTTGTTGTGCTCAAAGTAGCTGGTCACAGGCTTTTCTATGGAAAAGTGATTTAAAAGCTTCAGGGTCTGCCTAGTATCCTCGCAGGCAATCAAATCAACACTCTTAAGTGTTTCCAAAACCCTCAGGGTTATATCCTGCAGGTTCCCGATAGGTGTTGCACATAAAAAAAGACGACCCTTATTGTTCACAGGTCCCACCACCAAAATAATAATTTAATAATTCATCTGTATAGCATGTCTCATCCTTATATACTATCAGGGGTTTTTCAACCTTTAACGAAACCCCGCTCCCTTTTACAGCCTCAATCAAGACCAGATTAGCATGTTTATCCAAATGAGGATATACTAAACGGAGCCGACTTGGGCACAGACCATGTTTATGCAGTTCATACATAATCTCTCCTAACCGTTCCGCCCTATGAACCATTGCCAGCCTTCCTTTTTCTTTTAGTAATTTCTTTGCCGTCTGCACCAGTTCACTTAAGGTGCACATTATTTCGTGCCGGGCAAGGGCTACTTCCGGCTGAGGGCTGACCTTACCTTGGTTAACCGGTAAATAGGGGGGATTGGAGACAACCAAATTAAAGTGATTAAACATCTCCTTATTTAGCTTCCTTAAGTCCCCTTGAATTATTTCAACCCGGGATAAATTATTTAGTTCTACACTCCGCCGGGCCATCTCGGCTATTTCTTCCTGAATTTCTATACCTGTTAAAGCTAAATCTTCCCCACGGGTTGACATGAGGAGAGGAACTACTCCGGTCCCCGTCCCCAAATCAATAATCCTGTCACCCTTTTTAACCGCTGGAAAGTGGGTCAGCAGGACAGAATCTATAGAAAACCGAAAGCCGTTTTTTTTTTGAATAATTTTAAGCCCTGACAAAATTAAATCATCTACTGTTTCGTTTTCTTTCACTAGTACCAGCTTAATCACATCTTTCTCAAAAATCCCATACAGAATAAGCAGTCTCCTTGCCTGGACTGTCCAAAATGGAGATGGCAGATATGAAAACCTTCATTATAAAGGCGGGCTAAATTATCATGTCCTTCACCCTGTATTTTTTGGGCATTGGCCTCTACCACTTTCTTCTTTTCTTCGGGGTATTGGCAAAGTTCCCTTTTTAATTTTTCATTTTCATCCTCTAAGACATATGCCTGCATCTTTAAGTCATTTATTTCATCCAAAAGCCTATTTATTTCCTTTTCTAATTCAATGAGCTTTTCTGTAATTTTCACCTCTGCACCCCTCTATTCCCAGGCTTTTAATCCTCCAGTTTACTTAAATCAAAGTCTTCATCAAACTTATCAAGATTAAGGTTAATCTTAGGAGGGCAGTCACCACATTCTTTATTACATTCCTGGTAGACATCATTTTCATACTTAAGGCAGCACATCAGCCTGCCACATATACCGGAGATCTTTGCCGGATTTAAAGAAAGGTTTTGTTCCTTAGCCATCTTAATCGACACGGGCTCGAATTCACCTAAAAAGCTGTGACAGCATAATACACGTCCACAGGCCCCTATACCGCCCAGCATTTTAGCCTCATCCCTGACACCAATCTGACGCAGTTCAATACGGGTCCTAAAAATTGCCGCCAAATCTTTCACCAGTTCGCGGAAATCTACTCTTCCTTCTGCGGTAAAGAAAAAGATAATCTTACTGTTATCAAATGTATATTCGACATCAATAAGCTTCATGGGAAGCTTATGCTCGCTTATTTTTTCCAGGCAGGCATTGAAAGCCTCTTTTTCCTTTTGTTCATTGTTTTTAACCTGCTCTATATCGGCTGGCACAGCAACCCTTAAAACCTTTTTAAGGGGCTGGATGACCTCCTCCTCATTTATTTCTTTGGGTCCCACCACTACATTGCCAAACTCTATACCTCGGGCCGTTTCTACTATTACATTATCATCCTGCTTTATTTCGTGATTGTCGGGGTCAAAATAATAAATTTTGCCCGCCGATTTAAAGCGTACACCAATAACAACCGGCATTTTTTCACCTTCTATCTCAATTTGTTGTAGTCCTCAAAAGGAATACTTCCAGCACCAGTCTGGGGTTTGCATTAAAATCCAAGTGCTTCCTGCATTGATTAATCAGGGTTAGGCATTTTTGGATACCCGAAAGGGTATGTTTATTATTCTTAATATCAACTAAATAATCCTGATTTATCAATAAATCTTCCCGTGAAGTAGTCCGCCAGATTAATAAATCACGGTACCAAAATTGTATTAGCTCAAAAATGATTTTTATATTTTGTTTATCTTTATCCCACTTTTCACACCATAATAATATTTCCCCCGGGGTAGTCTCAAAAACCCTTTTGAGAAGATTAATAGTATCAGTCCTTTTTTCCAACAGCTGACCGTCCTCCAGCAAACCTGCAGCCCTAGTAAGGGAACCCCTTGCCAGACCTGCCACAAGAGGCAGCCTTTCAAGATGTTGAGGAAAACTTTCAGCTAATAACTCAATTATACAGCTTACTGCCAGGGGATGAAACTGTATTTGCTGACACCTGGAAACTATTGTATCAGGCAGCTGCTGGGATTCAGCTGTGATAAGAATAAATATTGTTTTTTCAGGCGGCTCTTCCAGCACCTTTAGGAGGCTGTTGGCTGCCTCTATTGTAAATAAATGGGCATCATCAATAATTATTACCTTAAACTTGCTTTCATAACATTTATAAAAAACTTTATTGCGCAGGGTGCGCACTTGATCTATTTTAATCGAAAGCCCTTCAGGACGTATTATCTCAATATCAGGGTGGTTTCCACCCATAGATTTTCGACAGCTTAAGCAACTGCAGCGCTCATCAAGGTTAAGGCTGGGCTGCAAACAGTTTATCCCTTGGGCAAAGGCTAAAGCTGTTGTTCTCTTGCCTACTCCTTCGGGACCGGAAAATATATAAGCATGGCTGATATGCCTGCTTTGTATGGAGTTCTTTAACATTTGCACTGCAGTATCTTGCCCTTTTATAAAAGCAAACGACATAATATCGACCATCCTAGAGTAATATTGTAACCACGGAGTCCTTCGGACCACACGGATAAACACGGCTTTTCCCTTTACCTGTCATGCAGAGTAGCTTTTTAGTTTACCTTTACCTGACCCTAAAAACTAGCCCATAAGCTTACCTGTACTTATAAGCAGCTTTGCTGCTCATAAGTACATATCCACCAGCAATCCCCTTATCTCATCCAGCTTCCCCAATATATCCAAGGAATCTTTATGCTGGCTTAAGACCTGCTTGGACAATTCTTCTAAACTTTCATCAACCTTTTTAACTAGTACAAACAGCTTCTGCCTGCCCATGCGGTCCCAGCTGTTTTGCTCCTGGGCCTCATATGCATCCCCTAAAGTCCTTTTTAGAAAGCTTTGTACCGCCCTTTTGTAGTTTTTTAAATCACTAAGGGTACAGGATTGTCCTAATCTCTTCGCCATTTTATCTACTTCGTCAATTAAGCGCTGCATATCCTTATGGTATTCTTTTTGTTTGGCAACGCCTAAGGTTTTACCAAATTCAACTGTTTCCCCTTCCCCTTTGCCAATTTTATCAGCGGGATTCACGGGGAAGTTTTCACGGTTACCTAATGAAGATATCTTCATAAACGTCACACCTTGATATATTGTTCAACATCAATTACAAATATATTAGCCCCTCCGCTGGGCACATCAATTAGGTGGGGCAAATAGGATTCCATAGGTCCCCCTGTTGTAGTAACAGGTGTTAATACCTGCTGGGACATGCAGCACTTTTCTTTAACTAAATTTATTATTTCATCCACCCGCTCATTTTCCACACCAGCAAAAATAGTAGTATTGCCCTTCTTTAAAAAGCCTCCTGTGCTTGCCAGTTTGGTCGCCCTAAATCCGTGCTCCACCAGCTTTTCCAGCAAGGCTGGCGCATCACTGTCCTGCAAAACGGTAATTACTAATTTCATTATTGGCCCCCTCCCCATTAGCTTTTATCCTTAACAAAAGGTAAAACTATGCTCATGATATGATTATGGACATGGTCTATACTCCCACTGCCTGAAACTGTTACAAAACGTTGGGGTTCATCTTCCGCCAGCTTAAGGTAGCCTTCACGCACCCTTTGATGAAAGTCCAGCTGTTCCTTTTCCAATCTGTCTGCCTTACGCCCCGAACGTCTTTGTAATGTTTCTTCCGGATCCAAATCGAGCAATATTGTTAAGTCAGGTTTAAGGTAGTCGGCAGCAAATACATTAATGTTCTTTAAATCTGTGAGGCTAAGTCCTCTGCCGAAACCTTGGTAGGCTAAAGTGGAATCGATGTAACGGTCGCAGATTACATTAATCCCCTCTTCCAAAGCAGGATTAATTACCTCTCCCACTAGCTGGGACCTAGATGCGGCATATAACAATGCTTCGGTGCGCCAAACCATTTCTTTATTGTTTTCATCTAAAATTATTTTGCGAACTTTCTCGGAAATTTTAGTTCCACCAGGCTCCCTGGTTAATATAACCGAAACCCCCAACCTAGAAAGGGCGTCTCCTGCCAGTTTTGCCTGGGTAGTTTTGCCCGAACCATCACAGCCCTCAAAGGTAATAAACTTTCCCCCCATAAACTTCCTCCTATTCCCGCACCACAGTTATTCCACCTTGAACATTATATCCTATTAAATCCTTTTCTAATAGCCTTATTGCTTCCTGGTCTATTGCTTCTCCCGGAACCAACAGGGGTATACCAGGGGGATATTTGGTCAAATAATCTCCACAGATCCTGCCTAGTGCTTCCTCTAAATTTACCCTCTCCTTTTTTTCAAAAAATGCATTCCTTAAAGACATGGCTCTAGTCGGTAAATACTGGGCTTCCCTTGAACTGGTCTTTCTTGATATGCCTCTTGTTTCTATCCGATCAATGTCCTCTAATGCTTTTGCCAACCTGTCTAATAATTCCGGTGTAATATTTATGCCGGCGGCTAATAAGCAGTAGCTTTCTTCTGCTAATTCGGCATATATGTTGTATTTCTTTTTTAAAAGTTCAGCCATTAGATAACCAGAATGGCTTTCTGAGTAAATACAGATTTTCAGGGGGTCTATCAAGACATTATCAAGGTGACTAATTATAAGCATGTTTTTTAAATTTTTTGTCTTTTTCTTAAATACCTCTATGTTTGTAATGGCTTGTGCTAAAAGTTCTCTCCCCTTATCAGCCAAAAACATTGTGCAAGCTTCAATGGAAACCATCAGTAAATAAGAAGGAGAGGTTGTCTGCAGCAATCGGATAAATTCGGAAATATCAGGACCTTGATAGTCTTTACTTATATGTAAAACGCTGGCCTGAGTCAGTACAGGGAGTGTTTTATGCCAGCTTTGTATTACTACATCGGCACCTAAATCTAAAGCTGAGGGTGGCAGCCTATCATCTAAGAAAAAATGGGAACCATGGGCTTCATCCACTATCACCTGCAAACCAGATTTCTTGGCTGTTGCTATAAGCTCAGCCATTTTATAGCTAAATCCTTGGTAGGTGGGATTAGGGATAATTATTACTTTGCATTGGGGATTCTCAGTAATGTATTTTTGCAATATACCGGTTTCAATTCCAATTGGCAGAGACAGGTTCTTTTCATAAACCGGCGGCAGGTAAATAGGATGGGAGTCAGCTAAGACCATCCCACTATAGATTGATTTATGTACATACCTAGGCACCAATATCTCCTGGTTATAGGCCAAGGCTAACAAAGAAGCATGAATACCCCCACTTGAACCATTTACTAAAAAAAAGGAGGACTTTGCCCCACAGAGCAGGGCAGTTTTAGTCTGGGCTTCCTGTATACATCCGATTGGATGATGCAAATTATCTAAGCCTTCTATTTCGGTTAAATCATATTTCCAGACCTTCGACCAGACTGCTTTTAAAGAGTCAGGTATAACCTCTCCGTTTTTATGTCCGGGTGTATGAAAAGAAAGTGGATTTCTTTTAATATATTTTTCTAAATTTGTTAAAATTGTGTTTTGATTCATTGTTTTTTGAAAGCCTTTTCAATTTTTATTAATTTTATCATAGTTTCCTAAAATCTGCTAGCAACCCTTTACACATAAGGAATTTTACGTAGGTAACAATATATATGACGAACAAAATGCAATTTAGTCTTATTGTCAACTCGTCTGTCGTCTGTCTGTAAAAAGATAAAGAAGCAAGCTTTAAATCAACTTTTAAATTTGTTCAACTAGATTTTTATTAACTAATCTTTTACCTTAACCTAGAATATGGAAGGAGCATCATTGTGAAATCAAAACAAAACCCGGTTGATGTGAAAAAACTCTCCAAAAAATATAAAGTTGATATAAATAAGGTAATCTCAGGATGGAAGGCTGATAAAAGTGATACAGAAATATCGGAGGCTCTTAACATTGATTTGCTTAAATTACTGCAGATTAGGCAGGAGGTAGAGGATGCCCATTTAAAACAACGGATGGCAAGACGTAAGAAACCAAAAGACTGAGCCCCTTGGCCCAGTCTTTAAAATAAACCTAATTTATTTTGATTCTTTTTTTTTTGGATTATAAATTACATCCTTTAACTTTTGGACCATTGTGCTGTAGGTTGGGTCATTAAAAGAAAGTGTTAATAACTGCTTCTCACATTTTGTACAGACAAACTGCCCCAGCAAAACAAAACCATCTATAATTCCCATTTCCGGTACTTCCTTGCAAAGAATGCATCTGGGTAAAAGGTTGTTTTGTACTTCCTCGAAAGCAATCTCCTGTTTTAACATATCAGTCACTCCGATTTTTATTATTGTCTAACTATATTTTTGACAAAGCGATTCTTGGTTAATCTAGTCTATGTAAAAAAAATCAAAGTGACACTGGTAATTATTTCTTTCGTAAAGTAATTAATACAACCTCCGCAGGATTAAACAATCTAATAGGTATGGAACTAAAACCTAATCCGCTGCTAATAAAAAGCTGGGTATTGCCTTCTTTGTACAAGCCCTTATCATAATAAGGAAATAGACCTTGATTTGGCGCAACTATTGCACCGACAAATGGTATTCTTACTTGTCCCCCGTGTGTATGACCGCTTAGTACTAAATTAAAATTTAAGTCTACTGCTTTATTCATAACTGGTGAATGAGCCAATAGAATTTTGATATCATTTTCACCTATCCCTTGTAATACGGAGTTAAAGTCAGGTTTTCCCATATGAGGGTCGGAAATGCCCATCAACCAGACATTTCTTTCTTCTTGGTACAGCAGTTGCCTTTTATTGTTTAAATTTACTATACCCAATTCATCAATTAGTTTATTTACATTAATACCGGACCAGTATTCGTGGTTACCTGTAACAAAATACTGTTTTACCCCTTCATTTGCTTTTTCTATGCCTGCAACCAGGTCTCTAAAGGGTTGGGGATTCTTTTGGTCTCTATCAATCATATCCCCGGTATATACTACTATGTTATATGATTTATCCTGCAAGACCTTCAAAAGATGTGCCTGCATGGGACCAAACTCTCTGCTATGTAAATCAGAAACATGGAGAAGAGTAAACCCATCCATTTCCGTGGGTAATCCATCTAACAGCAACTCTATTTCATTTACAAGAATTCGTTCATAATCCCAGTATAAGTAGCTGCTGAAAATAAGTAATAACACTAACAAAATAGAGAGTATTTTTTTACTTCTTTTCAAGACCATCCCTCCCCCCCTCCTACACAACAAAAGCATCCCCCAAGATTTACTGGAAAATGCTTTCCCCTGATTTTATATATCTTAAGACCACCTCTTATCTCGCACTGACTATTGGTTAGCCTTTTTAACCAGTTCAATCCCTTTATCTATCGCCTTGAAGTTCAACTCCCGCAGCTTAGGATCTTGTTCGAATTTGTAGCCCAGCTTTTTCTCTATGGCTTCTTTGGCGCTCTCGGGGCTGATTACTTTGGTTGCTTCAATTACCGCACCCATGATTACAACATTGAAGA
>JBMOKT010000023.1:0-253562 GCA_049323895.1 Bacillota bacterium
GTACCAACCCCTGTACTGGTAGTAATCCTCAAGTATTTCCTGCACTTTTGCATAGTTCAGCATATTCCCTTCTTTATAAAACCTCTGGGGGAAAACAGAATCTTCTTTTTTCTCACCTTCCCGCAAAGGGAATTGTGCTTTCCCCCTAATTTCAGTTAATTAAAAAAGTGGGTAAAGTCCCTACAATAGGGACTTTACCATTATAATGAGGAGTATATTACCCGATTTTGCTATCTGTTAATGCAATAGTTATTTCATGTGTTAACTTCAAGTATGAAGGGGAAAATTATGCATCTACTGATGATTTACTATTAGCTGGAGGATAAGATGTTATCTGTTCTTTTACACCTATAACTAAATGCAAAATTACTCCTGCCGCTAAGCCCCATGCAGCACCTCTAAAGGCAAGGAATAATGCCATAATACCTGCAACTCCCCGTTCTTCTTTACCTTGTACCATCTCCATAGCAATATAGGCACAGGCAAAGCCCTGAACAATTAATGTTAAGGAAAGTGCTGCCGGTAAAACAGGTTTTACCAAAGTAATGATCGGCATTAAGAAACCCGCTATGGCCATTGCTATTACAAAGGTACCTGCACCTCCAAAAATAGTATCCATTGACTTGCGGCCGTGCTTATAACGCTCGGCAACTGCTATAGTACCCCCTGCCCATAAAGGACCGCATAAAGGTCCATAAGGTGCAAAGCAGCCCATGATGAGGTTTCTAATACCGGAAATAATATTGGATCTATTGGCATTGAAATCAATTACTTCATCTTGACGGACTGTATCAGCATCCTTGGTTACAACCTCAGCCAGAACAAAATCACCAAAAGCAATTATGTAGGCGGCGAAAACTAAAGGCAGTGCTTTTATAAAGTATTCAAAAGGCGGAAAACCTGGAGCCCCAAAAATTGTATAACCTGAAATAACCTGGATTATATTGCCAAAAGGTACAAATCCCATTTCAACAGCAGGAATTGGAATCTCACCAAACAAAGGTCCAATTATTGCTGCTACAATCATACCAGGAAGCATGCCATACTTTGCCAGTTGCATTAAAAAAGTGCTTTTCGATTTGGCTACTTGGAAACGCCAAGAGAAAAGGACTATGTAACAAATTACTGCACCCACCAAAATTGTAATTTCCTGACCTTGCATGCGGCCTCCCGGCTTAATAACACCTACTACTGCTGCAATACCGGCTCCGAGAATAATTCCGGCCCGCATGGATACAGGGACCAAGTTTACTATTTTTTTAGCAAGTCCTGTTATACCCATAAATGTAAAGACCACTGCCATTGATAATTGTAAAGCAATAATTGCATGAATTCTATCCATTCCAGGCTCAAATCCCCCTGCGAAGGCTAAGACAAGGGGTATTGCAGGAGTAATCCATCCAGGGAAAACTGGATCACCAAAGGTTGGGTGGAGGATATATAGCAGCCCGTTTAGAGCTACCATTGCAACAGCCAGTTCAAAGGGAACACCTAGTGTTTCTTGTAATACTGGTATTGCACCTAGAGCAACTGCCACTAGAATCAATCCTTGCCAAAATTCCGGCCATTCCCACTTGTAGTGAATAAAGGGTAACCTTACCTTAAAAATACCAAGTTGAACATAGGGATGTTCTTTGCCATGCTCACGAATAATTGCCATTACTTTTTACCTCCTTAATTTAGTTTTTTAAATGTACTTTGTTCTTGCTAAATTTCACATGAAGTATTAGAAAACACGGCTTGCGCCAAGCCTTTGACGACTGCATAAGCCGATATTGCACTTATACTTATTAGCTTGTAAAAGTTATACTTTCTAATAAGTATCAAAAAATTCCTAATTTTCTGAAACTATATATGTTGACTATATTCTTAAAGTAGCCTTTAAAGGGTCCCCTCCCCTGGGGGGGTTAAGACATAAGTAGCCACTATTTATTTTTAGTCGGTTCGGCAATCTCCCCTGTTACACCTGCAATACGCTTGGCATCTTCGGCATATTTCTCCCAAGGTGTCATTGCTCTTACAACTAGTTTGGCACCATCAGGAGAACCTCCACCATGCATACATCCGGGTATACCTCCTCCAACTGTGAGCCATTCCACAAGGCGGGCCATACGGGCTCTGGATTCGCCGTCTGTTCCTGCCGCCATGGCTTCTAAAAGATGTTTTCCGTAAACAGGGGATTGAAAATCGGCATATGAAGGTATACATCCTGTTTCCGCAATACCACCGCTGATATCTTGAGCAATTACTTTTGTGTCATATGGCAGTTTCGCCACTTGAGTCTTGTTTACATGGGCCAGTAAAGAGTCAGGAATAAATAGCCCTGATGGATGCTGCTGACCTTTTAGCATTGACCCTAAACCAATGCCATAAGTGATTTCATTGTTGATAGCCATCTGGTTTAGTTTGTCCTGGAAAACCTTTTGGGACAATCCGTTGGTCCTGGCCATATTAATAGCCGCACCGCACATTACATCACCTTGACCTGCAACACAGGCGCCAATTGCAGCTCTATAAATCGCAGTGAAATATCCTAAAATCTTTCCGCTATATTTATACTCACCACACATAAATACCCGTTCATTGGGTACAAATACATCATCGAAAAGCAGATATGCTTGTGTTATATTGCCCACCTTTGGTGAATCCCAGCCTTCTTCCTCATCTCTGGTATCACTGGGTCGGCGGGTCTCAATAATAGTAAGTCCCTCTGCGTCCCTGGGTACTGCAACTGCCAAACAAAAATCCTTATCTTCCTCTTTATAACCGCTTCCTGGAACAGCAATAATTTCATGGGCAGCAGCTACGCCACAAATTTGAATTTTATAGCCTCTTACTACAATTCCATCTTCACGAATTTCTTTAATATGAAGATTAACATCTTTATTTTTTTGCTGGGAGGGTTTCAAGGCACGATTTCCTTTAGCATCTGTAATTGCACCGGCTAAAGCCAGAGCATTATCTTCAACATATTGGAAATATTTTTTTAGCCTTTCATGATATACTGTTCCCAGTTCCTTGTCCATTTCATAGGTTACAGCCCAAAGAACATTAAGACCGGTCCAGCCTGCGCAGGTTGCACCTTGACAGGTACCAGACCATCTATACTGGTCACGTTTCATATCGGAGTTACCCACTTGGTCATAGACTGTTTGGCATAAAGTATTCCAACGATGGGCTTTTTCACCCGTTAGATGGGATGTGGTGGTATAAATATGGAACTTTTCGGGGTCAAAAGCCATGTCATAGGAATGGGCAACTGAGTCAACATGCAGTTTTGTTGCAGGATTAATAGTAACATCTTCAATTAGCTTTCCATACTTATATATATTGGGTCGCATTTTTTTTAAGCTTTCACGATATTGCATACCATTCATTAAAGCCATTTCTTCACTCTCCTTTTCATTTTCTATAAATCTAATTTTAAATGCTTTACAATAAGTTCATTTTTTTAGCGCTCAGAGTTAATTCTTCTCTAAACTTGGGATGAGCAATAGATATTAATTCTTTTGCCCTCTGAGAAGCAGTTTTCCCCTTTAACCTTGCCACTCCGTATTCTGTTACCACATAGTCAATGTCATTCTTTGTGCAGGTTACGTGGGCTCCTTGGGTAAGAACAGGCTTAATTTTACTAATAGTGTCATTTTTGGCCGTTGAATAGGTAGTAATAAAGGACTTTCCTCCCTTGGACAGTCCGGCACCCCTTACAAAATCAACCTGACCACCTGTACCGCTAAACTGTTTGGAGCCTATTGATTCGGAGCAGGCTTGGCCGATAAGGTCTACCTCCAAGGTCGCATTAATGGAAACAAAATTGTCATGTAACCCTATAATATTAGGGTCATTAACATAATCGATAGAATGAAATTCCACGCCAGGATTGTCGTCTAGATAATCATACATCCGTTTGCTGCCAGCGGCAAAAGAAGTAATAGACTTATAACGATGGATGTTCTTTTTACTGTTGTTCACCACACCAGCCTCTATTAGTTCAACCATACCTTCAGTAAACATTTCACTGTGGATGCCCAAATCTCTTTTAACTTTCAAAGCCCGAGCTACTGCATTTGGCACACCGCCAATCCCTAGCTGAATAGTAGCTCCGTTTGGTATTAACTCCGCTATGTAATTACCTATAACCGCATCCTGTTCATTTATAGATCCTTCCCCTAATTCCGCCAGTGGGACGTGATTTTCAAAAATTGCATCTGCTTCAGAAATATGGACAAATTGAGAGCCATGGGTTCTGGGCATATTTTTATTTACTTCAAGAAAAATCTTTTTTGCTCTGGACATTTGGGCCTTACCAGTACTTGCCGAAACTCCAAAACTAAACCATCCGTGCTTATCCATGGGTGAAACAGTTGCATAAAAAATGTCTGCCTCAACAAACTCTTTCCAAATCCTTGGTACATCTTTATAATAGCAGGGCATAAAATCTGCTCTTCCCTCCTGAACTGCTTTGCGGGCGAACCCACTAGTAAACCAAGCTACGTGCTTCACCCTATCTTCCATTCCTGACTCCAAATATTTTAAGTTCCGCAAAGTCAATAACAAATGATGGGTAATACCGGTAAGCCCTTCTTTCTCTGCCCTTTCTGCCAAAGCTTGTGCTAGACCAACTGCCTCCCCCAAAGCACAGGTAGTAGCACAAATTGCACCTGGTGGAATCTGACTTACAATTTCTTGAGCATTTTTTAATTTTTTCTTATATAGTTCTTGCCATTTATCCACACCCATCCTCCTTAACACCAGCTTGATATCCTATACAAAATAAATTGCAAGAATTATGCCAAACATGTCTCTTTTAAATAAACAACCCCCATATTCCTTGCTATAAAGGATTGGGGGGGGTTGATAAATATTTATTTTTCCGATGGATATTTGCATCGATTATCTTTGGAATAACAAATAAACACCTTCCGAGCCTTTATATCCTCAATAGATGCGTATATGCATCATTTTGATGTTCCTCTACATCATCCCTTTCAATATTATACTGTTTCATTTTCCGAACAATGGTAGATTGATTTACCTCTAATACTTTGGCTACCTTTCTAGTAGTACCGTACTCTTTTAGTGCCTTTTTTAACAATTGATTTTCCATTTCTTCCACTGCTTTTTTCAGTGGGGCAATGCTGTTTAAGGTTACAACGTCTGAGGATTGTTTGTCGATACTTTGCATAAAATCAGGCAGATTGTGTACTTGAATCTTGTCATCATTTACAAGAACAACTAGTCGTTCTAAGGTATTTTCCAATTCCCTTATATTGCCGGGCCAATTATACTGCAACAGGCATTCCACAACAGACTCGCTTAAATTTTTCTGTTTACCGTATTTAGTATTCAATTTTTTTAGGATGGTACTGATTAATGGAGGTAAGTCATCGGTCCGATTCCTCAAAGGAGGAATTTGAATATTAACTACATTTAGCCGATAAAATAAATCTTCACGGAAAGTTCCCCTGCGAACCATCAAGGTCAAATCTTTATTAGTGGCAGCAATAATTCTTGTATCTACTTTAATAGGTTTAACTCCTCCTACTCTAACTATTTCTTTTTCCTGAAGGACCCTTAAAAGCTTAACCTGTAAATTTAAGGGTAAATCCCCTATTTCATCGAGAAATAAAGTTCCGCCTGATGCCAGTTCAAACATTCCGGGCTTTCCGTCTCTTTTAGCACCGGTAAAAGCACCACCTTCATAGCCAAAAAGCTCTGATTCTAACAGGTTTTCCGGAATTGCGCCACAGTTGATTTTTATTAAGGAATTATTTTTCCTTTTGCTTAGCAAATGAATTTTTTTGGCAATTACTTCTTTTCCCACACCGGATTCACCAGTAATAATCACAGTAGAATCAACCTGGGATACCCGCAAAGCCAAGTCTATAACCTTTAACATCCCAGCGCTTTTTGCCACTATGTCATCCATCTTATACTGTTGCAGACGTATCTCTTCTAATTCTTTAGCATATCTTTGGCTTAATTCCCTTGTTTCCTCCAACTGCCTTTTTAGATTTTCCAAAGCTGATATATCTCTAACATTGACCACAACCTGAGCCAATTCCCCTTGTTCGTTTAAGATAGGAGTGCCGGTGGCAATTATTTTCTGCCCTTTTTGAGGACCTGAGGTAATCTCTAACATTACTGTGGAAGTTTCTTTTTTCTTTAGAGTTAAGAGGGCCGCTGAATTGTCATATAGCCCTTCCGCTATCAATTCCTCCGCCTTTCTGCCAATTATTCCGTCTCGTGGAAAGCCACATATTTTTTCCCATGCGGAGTTGACTCTTACAACCCGTCCGGTATTGTCAATAATATATAGACCATCGTATGAAGATTCTATAACGGCATTCAATTCCTGAGCCAGAGCTTTATTAATATCCAGTTCACGGCTAATTCGTTCAAAATCAGAAATATCTATAAACACCCCTACTGCACCTATACACTTTTCACCCTCCATTAAAGGGGAGCGATTTGTAAGAATAGTGAAGCCGTTTATTTCTGTTTTGACACCTATTGATGTTTTGCATGTCTCTAAAGTCTCCAATAAGCCCATTGCAGGGTCAATATATGAAATATGCTTTCCTACAATCTCTTCCCTGCGGTGCCCTAAAATCCTTTCAGCCGCGGAATTGAAGGCTACAATTTTACCTTCAGTGTTAATAGCTACTACGCCATTATAAAGAGAGTTAACCAGTTGACATAAATAATTGGACATTTTCTTATGTTGTTGGAAGGATCTTTTATAAATACTTTCCTTGGGAATAAATCCCTTAAATTGGCTGCTAGTATCTACAACAGGAAGGATATCATAATTACAGTCCTCGTTTA
Organism: Bacillota bacterium; assembly: GCA_049323895.1. Classification (GTDB taxonomy): domain Bacteria; phylum Bacillota; class Peptococcia; order Peptococcales; family BICA1-8; genus JBMOKT01. The sequence goes on from JBMOKT010000023.1 coordinate 6,829, forward strand.
TCTCCAACCCATCCAAGTCTGTATTTTCTCTAATTGGTGGGATGTAGACAACATATTTGTCAATAATATTATAATCATTAACTTCTGTATCATTTTCCACAAATAAATTACGTAAGTTTAATACACCAAAATATTTACCTTGTTCATCAATAACAGGTATTGAAGAAAATACTGTCTGGCGGAAAATATTCCTGGCATCCCTTACCGTACTTTTTTCCTTTTCCAAATAAGGTTTGGTCACAAGCCTATCAAGGTAATATGAAAAAAATATAACAATCACCCCTTACAACTTCTTAAAGTATAAAATTTGCGAAAATTCCGTAAATTCCTTTTCCCCTTAAAAATTAATTAAAATAATTTGCAAAAACTACATTTCTTGTTCTTTTTTATTTAATCTCTATACATTTTTTTAAACTCCTCAGTCAGTAATGGTACAATTTCAAAGAGGTCACCTATTATTCCGTAATTGGAAATTTTAAAGATAGGAGCATTCGGGTCCTTATTTATTGCCACAATTACCCGGGAAGTAGACATTCCCGCTAAATGCTGCATGGCCCCCGAAATCCCACAGGCAATATAAAGCTTAGGCTTTACTGATTTTCCTGTCTGTCCTATTTGAGCAGAATAGGGTTTCCAACCTGCATCCACTGCAGAACGGGAAGCTCCTACAACCCCCCCTAGTACATTGGCTAATTCCTCTAAAAGTTTAAAGTTCTCTCTATTTTTAAGTCCTTTACCGCCACTTACTATTATTTCGGCTTCTGATAAGGACTTTTCTTCCGCCGCTCTATTAATTATCCCTTTTATTAAATAAGACACATTTGTATTTATTCGAGGTGTCTCATGATAGATATGGGCATTACTGCCAGAAGCATAAAAGTTGTTCAGAGCATTCGGTCTCACTGTAGCAAAGATTAGGCTATCAAAGACCGCAGAGACTTTTTCAAGTACTTTTCCGCCATAAACAGGACGGACAAAATTAATAAAACCAGCCTCTATTGCAATATCTATGACATCGCTTACCATGGGACTCTTGAAAGACTGGGCAAGCCTGGGAACTAAGTCTTTTCCCACTCCTGAATTGCCAATGAGTACCAGTTGAGGGCTTTTGCTCCTGATAATATCAGTCAGTAAAGGGGTAAAGATTTCTGGATTGTAGAGTTGAAGTCCCGGCGCTTCCAAACAGTAAATATCATCTGCTCCCCATTTAATAGTCTGCTCAATAATACTTTTGTTGACCTTGTTGCCTGGTATTAGTGCCGTTAACCTGAAACTATCCCCCTGTTTGAGGTTGCTCAAAAAACCTAATATCTGTTGGGTTACCTTTTTTAGGCTTTCATTCTTATATTCGACTAAAACAAGTACATTTTTCACCAGTCCTAACACCCCTTCTGTTACAATACTTTTGCTTTCTTAAGTCTATCAACTAAGATGTGTACAGCTTTCTGGGGCTCCGACCCATCTATAGTAAACCCTTCCCTTTGGGAATAGGGCAACTGATAGGTTACTGCTGCCTGCCAATTTTCCTGATAGTCGTTAGTAATAAATTCCACTTTTTTCTTTTTGGCTTCCAGAATGTTTTTAACAGTCGGGTAACGAGGTTCATTTATTCCCCGCTGAACAGCAATAATTGCCGGCAGTCCTGCTTCAATTATTTCTAAATTTTCATCATTTTCCCGCTGGCATATTATTCTATTATCATTAATTTCCAGCTTTTTAACAGTATTTATTAGGGGAATTCCTAAAAGCTGACTTATTCTGGCAGGGACTTGAGCATTATTATCATCAATGGCAATCCAGCCGGATAGGATTAAATCATATTTTTCATGTGCTATTGCACTGGCTAACAGACTGCTAATTATAATACTCTCCTTGGACAGGGAAATAATAATTTTCCCTTCATCGGCACCTAATGCTAATCCATTTCTAATTGTATTTTCCGACTCTTTTCTCCCTACTGAATAAAGTATTATTTCTCCGCCAAATTTTTCTCTAATCCTTAGTGCTTCTTCGATGGCAAATTCATCATAAGGATTGATAATATATTTTATGTCTTTTGTACTAATGGTAGCGGGATCTTCGAGAACTATTTTTGCCTCCGTGTCAAAGGTTTCCTTCACCAAAACAAGTATTCTCAAATTTAGAAACCCCTTTCCTCTATTTAAGTGTACTCTGAAAAGTTTTAATACTATTTTAATTGTTAAATAAAGGTCCTCGCATCTTTTTTTACATACGAGGACCCCCGGTGGACTTTATCTCCCTATAAAGTTTGGCTTGCGTTTTTCAACAAAGGCAGTCATGCCTTCCTTTTTATCTTCAGTAGAGCAAGTTATGCCAAAGAGTGTTCCTTCATACTTAGAACCGGTTTCCAAGTCAACGTCCATTCCAATATTTACTGCTTCTTTACACAGTTGAACGGCATAAGGTGCATGCCTCATAATCTTCTGGGCCAGTTCCTTAGCAGTACTCATCAGTTCTTCAGGAGGAACTACCTTATTCACCAATCCTATTCTATATGCTTCCTGAGCACCAATTATATCTCCTGTGAAAAGGAGTTCCTTGGCGATACCCTTTCCTACCAACCTGGGAAGCCTTTGGGTACCGGCAAAACCCGGAATAATACCCAGACCCACTTCCGGCTGGCCGAATTTAGCCTTTTCTGAAGCAACCCGGATATCACAGGCCATTGCGAGTTCACAACCGCCACCCAGAGCAAAGCCGTTTATAGCGGCAATTACCGGTTGGGGAAGGTTTTCAATCTTATTAAACACACCTTGGCCAACCTCGCCCCAGGCTTTTCCCTCGGGACTAGACATGGGCAGCATGTAGGTTATATCGGCACCGGCCACAAAAGCCTTTTCTCCACTACCGGTAATGACAACCACTTTGACGGAAGAATCTTTGGCAATCTCGTCTAATAGTGGTGATAGCTCCTTAAAAACATCAATATTTAAAGCATTTAATGCTTTAGGACGGTTAATGGTAATGAGGCCTATGCCTTCCTGATTTTCAAACAATACATTTTTATCTTCGGACATAACACACCATCCTTTAATAATTTTTATTGATAATCATTGTAGAAGCCTCTTCCGGACTTTTTGCCAAGCCATCCGGCTTCTACATATTTCCTCAGTAACGGGCATGGACGATATTTGGGGTCACCAAATCCTTCATATAAAACTTCCATTACATAAAGAATGGTATCTAAACCGATAGCATCTATTAAACGGAGGGGACCAATGGGATGGTTAAACCCTAATACCGCTACATCATCAATAGTTTTGGGATCTGCAACACCTTCATAAAGGGTATATACTGCTTCGTTCATCATAGGAACCATAATTCTGTTTCCTACAAAGCCGGGAAAGTCGTTAACTTCAACGGGGCTTTTGCCAATATCCGCCGCAAGCTTCATAATTGACTGAACAGTCTCTTGATCAGTAGCTAAACTTTTAACTACTTCTACCAATTTCATCAAATAGACCGGGCTGAAGAAATGCATACCTACCACTTTTTGAGGACGGCTTGTTACTGCACCTATTGCCGTTACCGGTAAGGACGAAGTATTGGTAGCTATAATTGTTTTCTCTGGACAAAACTGATCTAACTTTTTAAAGATATCAAGTTTTAAAGCCATATTTTCTGTAACTGCTTCAATTGCTAAATCTATATCTTGGCAGTCCTCTGCTCCCCACTCAGCTGCCCCGTTAATTCGCGACAATATTTCTTGTTTTTGTTCTTCGGTGGCTTTGCCTTTTTTAATCATTCTGTCCATATTTTTACCTATGCCGGCTATACCTTTATTAACTACTTCTAAACTCACATCACGAATTTCAATTTGAATTCCAGCCTGGGCCATAACATGGGCAATACCGCTTCCCATTTGCCCTCCGCCGATAATCAATACTTTTTTGAATTCCATAAAACTCACACCCCTTTAAGATTTTCAAATAAATTTAAATATTCCCAGGATTTTAAGCTAGTTTCTGTTTTTCAACAAAACGCAATAAATTGTCCAAGGTTTCTAAATCTCTGACATTTATGCAGTTAGCCTTAATACCATGTTTTTCAGCACAACGGATATTAAGATTAGTTATGAAATTTTGTGAACCAACTTCAATAAAGGTATCTATCCCTGCTTCTAACATGGTATCCATAGATTCTTCCCATCTAACAGGACTGAAAACATGCTGCCTTAATAATTCGTTAATATTTTCGGTTTCGAATTTACCGGTGACATTGTCTGCATACCTTATTTTGGGACTTTTTGCTTCAATATTTCTTAGTTCAAACTCCCGTGCCAGTTGATTACCTGCCTCAGTTAAAAGAACGGTATGAAAAGGACCGCTAACAGCTAAGTAAGTTGTTTTTGCACCCCTTTGCGCAGCCATCTCCGCCGCCTTATCTACCGGAGCATTATAGCCGGCCACAATGGTTTGTCCAGGGCAATTGAAATTTGAAGGCTCTATATGGCCCAAAGGCAAACATTCTTCAACAATTTTATAGATTTCTTCCCTATCCAGCCCAAGAATGGCGAGCATTTTGCCTTTCCCAACAGGAACAGCATTTTGCATATAAATACCTCTTTGTTTTACGAGGGAAACGGTATCCTTAAACTCTAAAGAACCCGCATATACTAAAGCAGTATACTGACCTAAGCTAAATCCTGCAGTAGCATCACCACCTAGGCCATATCTCTTTTCCAGAACATTAAGAATAGCCAGACTTGTAGTATGAATAATGGGCTGGTTATTTTCAGTTAACCTTTGAATTTCTTCAGGACCCTCAAAACATAACCTTTTAATATCCACCCCTGTTAGGTCACAAGCCCAGTCATAAATTTCCATAGCTTCCCTGTAAGTTTCAGCTATCTCTTTACCCATTCCCACATAATGGGTAGCCTGGCCGGGAAAAACAAATGCAGTATTATTCACGGAATTCCTCCCCTTATATAGTTTTGTTATTATCTACACACTTATAGTTTTTAATTGGGGGCTGATTATTAGTTCTGCCTCTGTAGCGGCTAAGACCTCATCCAGTGTTACATCGGGGGCAATTTCTTTTAATAAAAGTCCTTGCTCAGTAACCTCAATAACTGCCATTTCCGTTACTACTAAGTCTACACAGTTCAATCCGGTTAAGGGTATAGCACACTTTTTAAGTATTTTTGGTGCGCCCTTTGAGGTGTGCTCCATGGCAATGATAACTCTCTTGGCACCGGAAACCAAATCCATCCCGCCGCCTATCCCAACGGTTTTTTTACCAGGTATTTTCCAATTTGCCAGATTGCCTTCCCGATCAACCTGCAGAGCTCCGAGGACTGTAGCATCCAAATGCCCGCCGCGGATAATGCCAAAGGATACGCCGCTGTCGAAAAATGCTCCCCCTGGTAGAATTGTTACATGCTGATCACTAGCGTTAATAAGTTCCGGATCTATTTCATCTTTACTTTTGGGCATAGGTCCTATATGGGTAAATCCATTTTCTGAATGCAAGAAAACCTGTACACCTTCAGGAATATAATTTCCTACTAATGTTGGAATGCCTATTCCAAGATTAACAAAATCTCCATCTTTAAATTCCTGTGCAACTCTTCTAGCAATAAAGTCTTTTTTATCCATCGTTATCCCCCCTAACCCTGGACAATATAATCAACAAAAATTCCCGGCGTCATAACTTCATCAGGGTCAATCATACCTGTTTCAAAAATATTATCGGCTTGAACTATGGTAATATCTGCTGCCGCAGCCATTAAGGGATTGGTATTGCGTGCTGCCTTACGATATACTAAATTTCCGGATACATCTGCTTTATGAGCTTTTATTAAAGCAATATCCGCCTTTAAAGGCAGTTCCAGGAGATAGTCCTTGCCGTCTATAGTAATCCGCTGCTTTCCATTTTCCAGCTCAGTTCCCACCCCTGTTGGAGTTAAGATGCCGCCAAGCCCGAATCCTCCCGCCCGTACCCTTTCAGCAAGAGTTCCTTGAGGAACAAATTCCACTTCCAAGTCACCGGCCTCATATTGTTCCATTGTGGCAGAGTTTCTCCCAATATAAGAAACAATTACTTTTTTGAACTGCCGACTTGCTACCAGCTTGCCAATACCTCTATCTACTAAAGCGGTAGAGATGGATATCCCCGTGAGGTTTTTTGCTCCCTTTTCTACTACAGCATCCAGCAATTTATCTGGTGCACCGATACCCCAAAAGCCTGATACCATAATAGTCATATTATCCTTTACCATGCCCGCAGCTTCCGACATAGAAATTACTTTTGCCATAAGCAGTCCTCCCATTTCTAAAAATGAGTACGTTCACTACCTTTAGAAACTCAAATATATTTCCGGGCTAGCCCCTCGAAAGAGGGGCTAGCAGGAAATATACAGTAATCTAAATTATTTTTTAATTATCTTAAAATACTTCCAGAAATAACTAGTTTTTGAATTTCGTTAGTACCTTCGTAAATCTGTGTTATCTTAGCATCCCGCATCATGCGCTCAACGGGATGGTCACGAAGAAATCCTGCACCACCAAGTATCTGCACTGCTTCTGTAGTTACTTCCATGGCAGTATCTGTGGCAAACATTTTAGCCATGGCTGCCTCTTTACCAAATGGAAGATGGTTGTCTTTCTTCCAGGCAGAAGATAATGTCAAAAGTTTTGCGGCTTCTATTTTGGTGTGCATATCGGCCAATTTAAAGGCAATTACCTGTTGAGCAGCAATGGGCTTTCCAAATTGAATCCGCTCTTTTGCATACCCAAGGGCATATTCATAAGCACCTTCTGCTATACCTGCTCCCTGAGCTGCAATGCCAATTCTTCCGCCGTCCAAAGTAGTCATAGCTATTTTAAATCCTTCGCCTTCTTTTCCGAGTCGATTTTCCAGCGGAACCTTAACATTTTCCATTTCAATTACCCGCTGTACCGTCGAACGGATACCCATTTTTCTTTCCTGTTTAGTAAAATTAAAACCTGGAGTATCCTTCTCAACTATAAAGGCGGTTATCCCTTTTACTCCTTTGGATTTATCGGTCATTGCAAATACAACATAAATGTCTGCATATCCGGAGTTTGTAATAAAACATTTTGTTCCATTAAGAATATAATGGTCTCCTTCTAATACTGCCGTACATTCGCTGGCACCTGAGTCACTGCCGGCATTGGGCTCTGTTAGACCAAAGGCACCCAGCTTTTCCCCTTTAAACATGGGTACGGAATATTTTTCTCTTTGTTCTTCTGTTCCATAATGGAAAATCGGCCAACCGGATAAGGATATATGAACAGAATAAGCACATCCTAAAGAAGCATCAACTTTATTAATTTCGAAACCTGCTAATGCGTAAGAAATTTGATCAGCACCTGCTCCACCATACTCTTGAGGATAAGGAAGACCCATTAAACCTAATTTTCCCATTTTTTTGAGAAGTTCATAGGTCGGAGCAAAGTCCTCTTTCTCATCTCTCTCTGCAGCCCCTGGTGCCACTTCCTTTTCCACAAAATCCTTCACCAACTGGCGAATCCTTTCCTGTTCTTCAGTAAATTTCAGATTAAAAACCATGATAATACCTCCTTTAGATTTATTAATATGATCAGAAATACCAAATTCCATGGAGTGTTATATATCCACAAAATTGCAATATCCATGCCAAACCATTTATATACGAAACTAGGTTGTTTTATTGATTGCAAAATGTCTAGAAAAACACGGCTTGCACTGAGCCTTTGGTGACTGCGGAAGCCGATGTTGCTCTTATGCCACCTCAAACTTATACTTTCTTTAAAGCCAAAAAAAAAATCCGATGCGTTGTTGCATCGGATTCTTTGAATTTATTCTTTAGAATATACTTTCCTTTTAAAAAAGTACTTATTTCTGAACAACTATAATTGATGCGATTAGGAATAGCTTTGATGTATTAATGCATCAAAGCTCCCATTAAATCATAGTTCTTTTTTTACCGATAGACATTCCCATCTTGACCTTAGTCTCAATACCCTTTTCCGTATTAATTAAAAGGTCCTGGTCAGGTTCTATAATACCTGGCTGAAAGAACATAATCACAGTAGAACCACCAAACTTAAAATACCCTTTTTCCGAACCTTTTTTAACCCATTGGCGGGGGTTAAAGGTATGGACTATACTTCCTACACAGGTTGCTCCTACTTCCATTAATAAAATCTTGGCAAAATTATCTGAATCAAAAATAGTAATATCCCTTTTGTTTTGACAGTAAATTTGAGCCTTTTTATGCAAAGCAATTGGATTTACAGAATAGTAATGTCCTTTTACTTCCTTGGCCTTACCTGGCATACCACTGTCCGGGAAGTGAAACCTGTGATAATCAACTGGACACAGGCGAATTATATAACATACTCCTTGTTCATATGTTTCGGCCAGCTGTTTATTCCCAATTAAATCTATCATGGAATATGTGCTTCCCTTTATTTGAAGAAGATTATCTATGGCAATTTTATCATAAACCAGCAATCTCCCGTCAGCAGGTGAAATAACTACATCTTTGTCCATTTCTATCTTACGGGCACCTTCCTTTAACTCCCTATAGAAAAAATCATTAAAAGAAGAAAACTGGTGCAGCTCTTTTTTACATTCATCTAACTGGATATCATAATCCTTGACAAAGGTTGAAACCTTTCCTTTACTCCACGACATATCCTGAAGCCTGCCATAAATATGACTAAACATCTTTTTCTTAAAAACCAGTTCCAAAAGGCCCATACCTAGAGGATTGGAATAAAGCCATTTAAGGTATTTTTCGCCAGCAACCTTTTCTTCATGAACGCAACCTGTTTCTCTATCTAAATAATTTATCTTCAAGCTTTTCACCACCAAAAAATTATAATTCTCCCACCATTATATTAAATTTAGGGCAAAACTAAAAGAAAAAGCCACAAAAATGTAAGCCCTTCTTTAATTACCATACCCTCCATAGAAATATTTAGGTTCATACATAACAACAAAGGCATTAGGCTTGAGCTGTTTGATGCGGGCTTCCAATCCAGCATAACGTTTCTTCTTAACCAGGATATACAGCATATCCTTATCACCTTTCATGCCCATCACCTTCCAATTGGTAATGGCATAATTATCCTGCCTTAAGGCTTCCACCAGAGTACTAAGTTCACCGTCCGCAATAACCTGCACAATTAGGTGACCCATATTAAGCCTTTTCTCAACAATAGATCCTGTTAGAACGCCAGTTGCATATCCCGATGAAGCAATAAGTATGGCGACTATACTATTGTTTGAACCTCCTCCAATGGCGTATGCAAAAGTTGCCATATATATAAAGTTTTCAGTAGCCGCGATTATTGATGCAATACCCTTTTTACCCCTTATAACCATGATGACCCTGATAGTATTCAGAGAAACATATACCGCCATAGCAAAAAAGATAATAATATACTGCTGCATTTGCAAACCTCCATAGAAAACTTGCTTAGCCAATCCCCTGTCAAAGACATAGTATGAAAAAATGACCTTAAAAGGTCATTTTTATTCCTTACAATTAAAAATAATATCCTAAATACATTGAATATTTCAAGGGGATTTTTTTCTAATATTTTTTCTGCTTTTTATAACTGTTTTTTCTTCGGTCTTACGGGGTCTGATTAAGGCCTTAGGACCAAAGCCAATCAAGTCCCTACGCTCGGCTGTTATTAATGCTTCATACACAAGGGAGTAATTTTTAGGGTCTCGATATTGCAGCAATGCCCGCTGCATCGCTTTTTCCTTGGGTGAACGTGGTACATATATTTTTTTCATAGTACGGGGGTCTAACCCTGTAAAATACATAGTTGCAGAGAGGCTGCCAGGTGTAGGAATAAAATCCTGAACCTGTTCGGGATTATAGCCCATATCTCGGATATATTCGGCTAGATGCACGGCATCCTTTAAGGTACTACCGGGATGGGCGGAAATAAAATAAGGTACTAAATATTGCTTTTTATTAAGCTTTAGATTCATATTTTGATATTTATCTTTAAAGTCATCATATACTTCCCGCCGGGGCTTACCCATTAAATTTAATACCCGGGGGGAAACATGCTCCGGTGCAACCTTCAACTGTCCACTAATATGGTGCTGACAAAGCTCTTTGAGAAAAGTTTCCTTGGGGTCTCTTAAAATATAATCAAAGCGCAGCCCAGAACGGACAAAAACCTTTTTAATACCAGGCAGAGCCCTCACTTTACGCAGGATTTGCAGATATTCCTGGTGATCTATATCCAAATTAGGGCATGGCTCGGGAAATAGGCACTGACGGTGCTGGCAGGCACCTGCTTCTTGTTGTTTTTTGCAGGCCATTCGTCGGAAATTTGCAGTGGGACCACCTACATCATGTATATACCCCTTAAAGGTTGGCTTTTGGGTAAGAATTTTCGCTTCTTCTAATATGGATTCCTCACTTCTGTTTTGTATTATTCTACCCTGGTGAAAATTTAGGGCACAGAAAGAACATCCCCCGTAACATCCACGGTGGCTGGTTATACTGAATTCAACTTCCTGTAAAGCCGGAACCCCGCCATCCTTTGCATAGATTGGATGATAGCCGCGCTGGAAAGGCAGACTGAAAATCTCATCCAACTCCTCTTGGGAAAGAGGCTGGGCAGGAGGAAGCTGTATTAAATACCTGTTGCCATGAGGTTGAACAACGGTTTTGCCTAAAAAGGGATTTTGTTCATGATACTGCTCCATAAAACTTTTTGCGTATAAAGTTTTATCTTCACTAACCTCTTCATAACTTGAGGTCAATATATATTCCTGGGGATTTTCAGGCAGTGAATTACTAATGTAACAGGTACCATAAGTGTTGGTTATTTTACTAATTGTTGCTCCTTGGCTAAGGGCACGGGCGATAAATTTAATCTGCTTTTCAGCCATTCCGTATATCAATAGGTCCGCCTTAGAATCGAAAAGTACAGAGCGGCGCACCTTGTCATCCCAGTAATCATAATGGGCAAATCTGCGCAAGCTAGCTTCAATTCCCCCTATTATTACCGGTACATCCTTATAAGCTTCCCTTACCTTTTGTGCATATACTATTAGCGCCCTATCAGGACGCAAGCCTTTTTTTCCGCCGGGTGAATAAAGGTCTGAACTTCTAGGCTTTTTAGTGGAAGTATAGTGGTTTACCATTGAATCTATATTACCGCTGCTGACTAAAAAACCTAAACGTGGTTTTCCTAAAACCTTGAAGCTCTCCACCTTATGCCAATCAGGCTGGGGAATTATTCCTACACTAAAACCTTCTGCCAATAAAACCCTTCCTATTAATGCAGGTCCAAAACTAGGGTGATCTATGTAGGCGTCTCCGGAAACTATAATAAAATCTAGGCTTTCCCAGGCTATGTTATCCATATCTTCCTTACTTATGGGAAGAAATTTTCTCCTATCCATTATTAACTCCTGCTTTTATATTTTATTATTTATCATACCCTAAGAGATACCAATAAAAAAGTCAGAACCCTAAAGTCCTGACTTTTTTATTATTATTATTTTGTTGAAGTTTGAGCCTTACTTAGGTCCCATATTTTGTTCGGCAAACTGGATCATCTTTCTAACCATGTAACCACCAACATAACCATTTTCCCTTGAGGATAAGGAACCCTTATCTTGTTGGTTATAGTTAGTCATGCCTAGTTCTCCAGCTACTTCGTACTTGAACTGATCCAAAAAGTTACTAGCTCCTTGAACTGCAGGTTTGTTTGTGTTTCTTGCCATTGTAAAACCTCCTTTTTTATTTAAGTTCAATACTATTTTGTGTTTTTTTGAAAATAATATGTAAATTAGGAGGTTGTAATTTTTGCTAAAAATTCTAAAAGTCTGAAAATATTTTTTTATTTCGCTGCCTTAGCTTTCTTCGTTAAATTACTTTTATTTTTGAAGAATAAATAATAGTCCTTAACATTAGTATGTACAATTTCTGCAGGATTACCTTTCATTAAAAAATAAACATGCTGGATAGAAAAACCTAGTAGTCCGGCAACTAGAACCGTACCAACTCCTACCAGCCCTCCCATAAAATATCCCATTATCAAAACTGAGGTCTCTAGAAGGGTTCTTATTTTCCAAACAGGCTGTTTGGTTTTTTTAAGCAGTCCTACCATTAAACTGTCTCTTGGACCAGAACCTAGCCCAGCTCCTAAATAAAAATATGTACCCCATCCAAAAAGGTAAATCCCCACCAAAAGCATTAAAATTTGCTGCCATAAAACTTGGGCTAGAGGTATAACATGATAATTTCTTAGAACATCAATAAATAAGCCAACAAAATACATATTAAATATAGTTGCAATCCCAGGCATTTCTCCCAGAGCCAAGGCAATAACAATAATAACTAAGCCTACTACTTGGCTGATTTCTCCTAAAGACAGGGAGCTATAATTTAAAAGCCCTAAGTGAAAAACATCCCATGGTGAAGCACCCAACTGGGAATGGATAGTTAATACTATTGCTATTGAAAAAATAAATAAACCAAAGGTCAGTTTTATTAACTTTTTTGCAAATTCCATTTTAAAACCATCTCCATCTACATAATAAGCAAAAGAATTACTGAAACGCTTGCCATACTGATTATTGTACTCAAAAAGGTTACACTTGAAACAAAGTCCGGTAACACATCATATTCCAGGGCATATAATGTTATGATTGCCGCCGTAGGCATAGCTGCCTGTAAAATCATAACCTTTTCCAATAGAGGTTCCAGGTTAATAAAATAAAGAACCAGCCATACAATCAAAGGTGAAATAACTAAACGCAAAATCAAAGCCAAAGGAATTTTAATTGCTTCAAATTTTTGAATTTTTATTTCCGCCAACTGCATACTCAAGGTAATCATAATCAAGGGAAGGGCACCTTGGGCTAATAAATCAACCATTGTTACCATTGAGTCAGGAAATGGAATATTAAAATATTTCCATAATATGGGTAGATACACAGAATGAATTATTGGGTTTCTCAACACCTTATTTACGGCTGCTTTAAAGGAAGCTTTACCCCGGGCAGCAATGAAAATACCGGTAGTACTCATAAGTATGGTATGGATAATCATTATTACCAAAGAGTATTCAAAAGCTTTTTGACCTAAAGCAAGCAGTGCAATAGGAAGACCAAAGTTGCCGTTATTCATAAAGGCGCTGGATAACAGTAAAGCACTGCTTTCTTCACCCTTGTATTTGAGTAATTTGTTAATAATCAGGTTCAGAACTATCAAAGCATGCACTAATAGCAGTAAATAAATGCCGATATAAAAATAATTAATGTTCCATTGGGCCTGGTAAATAGTTTTAAAAACCAAGGCAGGCAGAAATACATACAGACCAACTGTTGATACTGTTTTTAAATCTAAACGGAATTTCTTCTGAACTATGAACCCTACTAAAAATGTTAGTAAAACGGGAAGTACTACGTTAAAAAAAATCAAGCTAAACCCTCCAACACTAAGGAATGGAAATACTATAATATTTTAAAACTACCTAATTATTAATGTAAACATTCCTTTCATTATTTTCTTAATTGTCTTTAATGCTTAACCTATGAAGATAATATATCCTTTTAGATTTTCTTTGGCAACTCTAAATAGTTAATATGCTATATAAATTTAGATAATAGTGATTATTTTCCAGTAAAATTTGCTCCTTAAAACCTTGAAAAAATACAATATGTATGATACTATTAAGAAAATTTAATTTATTACCTCATCTCATTCCGAGGTGAGGTAGAGGCGCGGTACCTATCAGTACTATGTGGAGTCCTGGGAGACGTTGAAACATAGGAAAGGAGTTGCCGCCGAAGTGCAGCTAAGTCCCCGCTTACTGTGCTGGGTCTGCATTCGAATAGATGCAGAACTGTCATTAAGGGATTAATTTTCCGCCCCTTAATGGAGTGCTATCTCACGGAGGAAAGGAGGCAAGTGGTTGTACTGCCGGCTTCTTTCTATAGAAGCTTTTTTATTTGTCAAAATAAAAACCACTAGGAGGTAAATAAAAATGGTAGCTCATTGCAGTTATTGTGGAAATCCTTTGGATTCTGAACATAAAGTTACTTTTCAATTAGGTGAGGACGAAGTTAACTCCTGCGAAGGAGAATGTGTGATTTATCTCTATCAAGAGTATCAGCAGCAAAGAAACTTCAGCACCTGGATTAATATAAATAAAAACTAACCTTGCTATAAACGGTGACCATTTGGTCACCGTTTATTTATAACGAATAGGAAAGTATAAAATTCCTTAGTATTCCACTTTCCGTAAATGAGTTTCAAAAAAGGCTTCCTTAAATTATTAAAATGCTTCAACTTGAAGCCTTTTTTATAAAATCAACCCGTAGACAATTGGAATAGCAATAATGGCCGTTAAAAGTCGTAAAAGCTGTAAAGAACCAACAATAACAGGATCTGCATTTACTTCGTCAGCAATTAATACCATAGGTGCCAAACCCCCAGGTATAATTCCAAGAAAAGCTGTTACAAAATTCCATTTGAAGACTTTACTAAATATCCAAGATATAATTAAACTATTAAACACGACTAAAAAAGTAATAAGTAAAATAATAAAAATTAAGTCGCCTATACTGGAGGCACTTTCCTGAGTGACACTTGCTCCAATTATGCTGCCCATGCCAATCTGTGCAAAATTGTAGATATTGCCGGGAGGCAGAACTATTTTTTCCGCCAGGAAAAGATTATAGAAGGCAATAAAAACTAATGCCCCAATCATTCTCCCTGCAGGAAAATGTACTAGGGTAAAGATTGTGCTGCCGATAATTCCGATAACAAAGAGATGCCACCAGTTTTTATAGCTGGTTTTTTCCTTAGACAATCTAACATCCGAGGGGTTTTCCATATGGCTGATAGAAGCCTTATCCTCCTGCCCTAAATACTTGGTCACCAGCATGGGAATAATCATGACGATTGTTAAGATTCTTGCCATCTGGAAAGAAGTAATCTGTGCTAAATCGGCATGATAAGACAAGGCAAGTACGCTTACTTCAGCAATACCCCCCGGAATCACTGATAAAAAGGCAGTTGAATTATCAAGGGGTGAAATATGAACAAGTAAATAACCATAAACACAGGTTATGAGTATATTCCAGATAACCAGCAAAAGCCCAGGTCTTAATACTCCTTTAATTTGGTCGATTGTTTGTTTATTAATTTTCAGACCAATAAAAACCCCTAAAATAGTGGAACAAATCAGAGTTAATGCATTTGGAGAATTTATATTTAAGCCCAATATTTTTAAAAAAGCCACAAAGAGTATCGGTCCAACTAATCTAGCAGCGGGAATTTTAAGCTTTTGGCAAATCGACGAACTAAAGTAACCTGCTCCAATTAATACTGCAGTGTTTACAAGCTGAGCACCCAAAACATACCCCTTCTTTCTGTCTCCATTTTAAATCTTATAACTTTTACTTTAAAAATAAAAGTTTTATTTCATAGATTTTGCTTATAAATGGACATTTTAGTTAGAATAGTATATAATTTTTCAATGTTAAAAATATTTTTAAAGGGGGTTCACCTATGTCTGATTCAGCTAGAGAAGGTATACTGCAGAGGGATAAAGAAACTTTGGCTATTGTTCCCAAAATTCCCATGGGGTTATTAAGCCCGGAAATGCTGGAAAAAATTGCCCAAACGGCAAAAAAATATAATATTCCTGTTTTAAAAATTACCTCAGCCCAAAGGATAGCTTTAGTCGGAATTAAAAAAGAAGATGTGGAAAAAGTATGGCACGAATTGGAAATGGAAATAGGGTTTCCTGTAGGGGCTTGTTTACACTATGTACAAGCCTGTCCTGGTACGGAAGCCTGTAGATTAGCGCAAAGAAATTCCCTTGCTATGGCACAAACCCTGGATGAACTTCTTTCACAAATGGAGATTCCCGCTAAAACAAAGGTTGGTATTTCAGGTTGTCCTCTAAGCTGTGGAGAAGGTTTTGTCAGGGATATAGGTTTATTTGGCAAAAAAGATGCAGGATGGACAGTAATAATTGGCGGTAACTCGGGCAAAAATGCCCGTATCGGTGATGTTTTGGCAGAAGATCTTTCGGACGAAGATACTGTTGCCTTAATAAAGAAACTAGCGGACTATTATACTGCCAATGCCAAAGGAAGAGAACGGATGTATCGTTTTGTACCTCGTATAGGCATTGAGACAATTAGGGACGCCATAGGCGTCGTTAATTAAGGTAAAGGTTAAGAAAATACTAAATCCTTAAGTGAATACTTAAGGATTTTTTACTAATTAATACAGTTTTTATAAATCTATTTTATTAAATCTTTGCAGCCCCATTAATAAAAAACCCGACAAAAAAATTATAGTATAAACTATCATCCAGCCGCTGGGAGGCTGGATGCTCCCAAAGGGTCCACTGGTAACTACACTTAAGGGAGAATTGCTTGTGTCATAAAGAATATTGAAAAACATTCTGTACATGCTGTCCATGGGGCTTAGTAAACTGGTCAATATACCGATATCTATTAGTTCCTGTTTCTTAAGCATGACACCAACCTGTTCTAAAAACCCCCCCACAACTCCCAGCATGAAAAGCATTATTACTATAACACCAGTAGCAAGTGATTTAAACCGGGTTGTCAGATAAAATACTATTGCTAAAAGTGTCAAAGGAATTAATAGGTAGACAAGAACAGCACTTAATATGTTTATAAATTGAAAATTATAAAGCTCAGAACCGCCAATTAAAATATTCAGGGCAAGAACAGAGCCTAACATAAATATACTAAAAAAAATCATCATTAGGGTCAAACCCAAAAACTTGCCCAGCATATAAGAAACTCTGGTTAATGGCTTTGTGAGGATGCTGTAGAGGATTCCTGAATCCATTTCCGACGTTACAGTACCTACCCCTCCTAATACGGTAAGAAAAGCAACGATAAAGGCAGAGAAATAAAACCCCGCACCCAACAACTGGCTGGAAACTATCGCCCTTAGTACTAAATCAGCATCAATACCCCCCCGGTCAAAAGCCATATAAAGGGCGCCACCGTATAGCCCTAAAAACAAAAGGGCTAAAACCAAGGTCGAAAGAAATATTTTTTTATTTAACATCTCTTGAAAAGAATATTTTATGATTGTCAGCATCTCATCTACCGTCCTCAATTATCCAAGACATAAATAAGTCTTCTAAGGACTTACCCTTGGTATTTACTTTGGTAATAATTCCGCCATTTGCAATAATGATGTTCAGACATTTATTAATATCCTCTTCCTGCCTTATGTTAAGGCATATTGTATCATTCTTCTTTTCCAGCCCCAAAGAATTAACAGTCAATAATTCTCTTATCTTATCCGAATAATTCTTAATGGTGATCTCCAGCAAAATCTCTCCTACCTGCAAATCTTTCCATGAGCCGTGGATGACAATCCGCCCCTTGTTAATGACAGCAATTTCATCACATACAGTTTCTACTTCGCTTAACAAATGGCTGTTTAAAAAAACTGTTTTCCCTCTATCCTTTAATTGGCAGATAATATCCCTTACTTCCTTTCTTCCGATGGGATCCAAGGCTGAAGTAGGTTCATCAAGGAATAAAAGTTCAGGATCGTTAATAAGGGCTGCAGCTAAACCTATCCGTTGCTGCATTCCTTTGCTGAAAGTACCTACCTTTTGCCGTTCTTTACCCTTTAATCCTACTACCTCCAAGGCTTCCCCAACTCTTTTGGCATATTGGTTTTTACTTAAGCCGTAAAGCTGTGCATGGTATTTTAACAGTTCTTCACCAGTCAGCCAGTCATGGTATCGAAATAATTCAGGGAGATATCCAATCTTCCTTCTGATTTGCACACTGCCAATAGGCTGACCCATAATCCATCCTTTACCTTCTTGGGGGATTAAAAGTCCCAGCAGAGTTTTAACAAATGTACTTTTACCGGCACCGTTAGGACCCAAGAAACCAAAGATATGCCCCTCGGAAACCGAGAGGCTGATATCTTTACACCCACCTTTATTATTAAATTCCTTGGTCAGACTTTCCGTTTTAATAATCATTTTACATCCCTCAAATTGTTAGCTATCTCTACCAGATCCATTTGAGCAGTCCCCATTAAATTATACAGCACGCCCTTTTCCTGCCACAAGAGGTGGCTGCTGCGTTCATACTTTCTTAGAATCCCCTTTTCACCATTAACGTTAACTATTATGCTTTGCTCATCAGTAGGAACTATCAATGTGTGCTGCCAGTCATTAACTGCCTCCAGCTTTTGCTTCAAATCATAGGGGAGGATGGGGATATCTAAAAGCACCTGGCGCAGTTCCCCTATATCCACTCCATTAGGCACTGATAATTCAGGGCTTGCCACTTGCTGCAGGCTTAACCACTGATTATCATCTATCCTATAGGTTAAATCAACCTGCCCCCGAGAGTAAACAGAAAAGGTTTCATTATCTAAACCCTCAGGCAAAAGCCTTGGTGAACCAAGCTGCTTTAATATCTTGTTTACCTGACCGACATCTAAAGTAAATTCAATGCTGCTTTTATCTACTACATTTACATCCGTTTGTTCCGAAACTAGATTTGCAGGGTATTTTAAAGCAAAGGGTATCCTTTGTTGTGCCTTCGATAAGGGCATTAATTCATATTTAGGCTGATTGACAATATTAGCCTTGCCCAACTGCTTTAAGTCTATCTCTCCTACCTTGTTCATAAAATTATTGCGCATCTGGTTGAAATCATTTACATCTAATTGGATGGTTTCAATTTTTTGCACTCTGAAAATATGAAGAAAATCAGCAGCAGCCTGCCTAACAGGCGGCACAAAAACTGTGGAAGCAAAGATTATAACAGCTGCAAAGCCCGCAGCAATTTTTCTATAATTAAACATTTTATTTTTCCAACCCTTCCATTTATATTCTTTAGCCCTCTTTTGAAAGGAAATGTAGCGAGGTGTAGCGTTAATAGACATTTCATCGGTATTTGTTTGATATATTTTTATATTCTCGCCAACAAAACCATCTAACGACTGCAGTTCCTCCAGCTTTTCCCTGCACATGGGGCATTCCTTTAAATGCTCAGTGATAATACCCCTTTGGTCATCACTTGTTTCACCATCTATATATGCCTGTAAAAGTCCTTCATTAAAATGCACCTATATCACTTCCTTTCAGGCTTAAGAGAATTTCTTTAAACTTCTTTTTAGCCCGGGCAAGCAGCGTTCCTACTGATGTTTCTTCCAGATTGAGTATCTGAGAAATTTCATGGTAGGTATACCCCGTATACTTCAAGAGTATCAGCATTCTATCCCTATCAGACAATTGAGCTATAGCCTCCCGCACAAAGAAAGCTTCCTGGTTTTTCAGCACCGTTTCCTCTACATCAAAAGTGGATTGGGGTAAATCTATCTCCTCCCGTTTTTTCCTATTTTTCTCTGAGCGGAGATAATTATAAGTGCTATTAACGGCTACCTTAATCAGCCATGCCTTTGGATTTTGAATATTTTCCCTTTCGGTATAAAAATATTTAATTAGTGTTTCCTGTACTATATCATCTGCTGCAATGGAATCACCCAACAAAAAGGAAACCTGTTTTATCAGAATAGGATAATAGAGATGAAACTCCCCTGAAAAATCATTGCTGCTTTTCTTAGTAGTATCCACTGCAGAAACCACACTTTCTATTTTTTACACCCCCATCACATGGTCGACCAAATTTCTTGTTCACTTACAAATTTCTTGTTCACTTATAAGACACCCAGTAGTAAGAATTTGTGACAGGAGATTGAACAAAATTCCTAAAGGTAATTTTGTTCTCGTCTATTCGCTAACTCGTCTTTCGTCAATTCGTCAAACAATACAGCATATCATATCTTACAGAAAGTGTAACACAGCAAATAAAAAACGCCAAAGATTGGCGTTTTAAGTGGCTAGTTGTTGGTGGCTAGTTGGTTAGTCAGGTTATTATTTTCATGCCACGATGACACTATGTCACCATGTCACGTCCTATTCAATTAATAAGTCTTTATTACTCTTTCACTCTTTCACTCTTTCACTCTTACACTAATTATTGATTTTCTTTATCAGCTTAGCAACATTAGCAGCAAAATGGGTTACAGTAGCTATCCCCTCTTCATCCTTAATAGCATCACCTTTAGTCTTGCCGCCAAAGACAATATTCCAGTAAGTAGAACCGGGAACTATCATATCATTAATCATGAACATCATCATCATTTCCTGGTAGGAATTAGTTATCCCCCCTCTACGGGCAACGGCAATGGGTCCTCCTACTTTCCAGGTTAAAAATTTATTGGAACTGCGCGAAACCATGCCAATTCTCTGTAAAGCATTCATTAGGTCTCCCCGAGGTGTACCGAAGTAAACCGGAGCTCCAACTATAAATCCTTGGGCATCCCTTATCTCATCAATAATTTCATTTAATCCGTCATTAAGGGAACACTTGCCAAGTTCACCACAACGGTAGCAGGCTATACATCCCTTAATATCCTTGCCCACTAAGGTCAATATTTTTGCTTCTAAGCCTTGTTTCTCAATTTCATTTTTACAAACCTCAAGCACCTGGTGAGTATTTCCCTCAGACCTGGGGCTTCCAGATAACAAAACCACTTTATGCATTTTCATCCTCCTATCCTCCAATTAAAGCAGGTAATATAGAAATCTCATCACCTTCATTTAAAACATAGCTGCTATACTCAATTTTCCCGTTGACAGCAATCAGATAATTCCCTTCAGCGCTGCTTTGGATTCCTAACTCATCCAGCACTGTTTTTAGGGTAGTACCCTCCTGGTATGTTTTTGCCTGTTCTTCATCAGTTTTTATCCAGGGAATTTTTACCTTAAGAAGTATATTAACCATTTTTTTCTTTTCTCCTTCTAATTTATTTTAAGTCTTCGTCAAATATGTCAAAAGCTGCACCATTGGCAGGATTTGCCTCAGTATAGAAGAATTCAGGAAGCCTGTCATGGGCTGCAGTTCACCCCTCTACTAATAAGTATTTATTCTATTTCTGCATATCTTATAATTACCCTTTTAATTGATTATAAAACATAGAACAAAACATCTTGCAGGTGTTTTGTTCTCGTCTAATCGTCTAGTCGTAATTTAGATTTATTCGTTTTCATATTTTTATAATCTTTGTTAATCTATGTGGTGTTTTGCAAGGTTAGCAAAAAAAAACTTGCTAGTTGGTAAGACCAGCAAGTAAGTGAGGAGGTAGATTATTTTATGAATAGTCTACCTTGATAACTTGGTAACAAATTTATTCAAAATGATTAGACAGCTTACTGCCTAATTCTTCAATATGTTGTTGAACAGCTAGGGCAGCTTTTTTCGAATCTCCTTCTTGGAAAGCATCATATATTCTTTGATGTTGAAGAACGAGAGAAGGAAAACCCATAGTTGATTTAGCAAATGTTAAATATGGTAAGTGGGCCATATTGACCATTGACCATACTCGGTATATCAAATTGCTTCCCGTAGATTTTATGATCAATTCATGAAAGGCAATATCGTTTTCAATAAAATCAGGACGGTTGCCTTCTTCTGCACACCTTATCATATTATCGAGCAGTTGTTTAAACTTCTCTAACAAAACTTCATCTAACTTTTCTGTTACAACTTGGGCACTGTATCCTTCCAGCAGGACCCTGAGTTTATAAGCTTCAAAAACTTCTTCCTTATTTACAACTTTCACGAAGGCACCTTTGTAAGGCTGTGTTTCAACAATACCCATTTGTTCCAGCTCTCTAATTGCTTCCCTGACTGGGGCCTGGCTTACATCCAATTCTTTAGCGATTCTTGTTTCTACAATTCTCTCCCCCGGAGCAATTTCCCCATTAAGGATGGCATCAGTTAAAATTTTTCTAATTTCATGCCTTAATACTTTTTTTTCAAGAGCTTTTTCACCATTTGCCTTCACAGGGCACCTCACATTTGATTGTGATTTATTTAATAATCGATTATTTATTATTTATAATATAGGCTTGCACATTTTTTGTCAATAGAAAAAAATGCTGAGAAACTCAGCACAGATTGAAGACAAACCCCGGATTTTTTCCGGGGTTTTCTATGCAATGTTTAAAATAGGTTGCAAAAAGAGCCTTTTTATAAAAGATAAAGAGATATTTCTATCCCTTCTAAACAATATATTCGCTATCCTTTTCATATTCTGGCAAGCCGAAGTAAGCCAGCACTGCATGCCGACTTTAGCTAGTCCTCTATATTTTGCATATCTTAATCCATGAAGCTCCTTTGCCTCAGCAAACGAGCGTTCTATAGTTTCAGATCGTCTAAGCTTTAATTGCTTGCCATAATCGCTCAGTCTTCTTAATCTAGTTTCTTCTTTGTATGCTTCATGGATATGCCGCGTGATAGTTCTAATATTTTGTTTGTTCTGAGTACATTGAGCTAAGCTTGGACAATTTGAACATATTTCGGCTTTTGATTTATAATGTCTTACTCCAGTTCTATCTGTGCGGGTATAACTTAGTATATTATTTTCGGGACATAAGTAATAATCAAACTCAGGAACATATTTAAAAGCTGTTTTTTTATAAATGCCTCTTTTACCATATGGAGTCCTATAAGCAACTACTCCAAAAATATCTTCATCGTGAAAGTATTTATGAATTTCAGTTGTATCATAACCGGCATCTAATGCTACTGCTTGAGGCTTAAGACCAAATTTCTCTTTTATTCTTCTTTGTCTATTAACATATACAGTACTATCATGATAGTTACCCGGGGTTACAAAGCTATCAATGATTATATTATTTTTACCATCAACTGTCCTATGGTCAAGATAGAAAAATCCTTCAGGTTTATTGTCTCTATACATATAGCCGCTATCAGGATCGGTAGTGCTTACCTTTACTTCTTTTTCCTTTGGGCCGTTATCATCATCGTCAAAAGGTTTTTTGTCTTCCTCTTCACGAATAGCATTTACTTCTTCTAATACATCCTTGGTATATTTTCTAGCATCCTTTAAAACATGACCCCGGTTAAATTTCTTTTTATTGGCGTTAGCTTTAACATGGGTAGAATCGCTGAAAAACTCTTGGGCATCAATGAGCTGATTTTTCAAAGCCTGATGTACAATTTCATTAAAGACTTCTTCGAATACATCGGTATCTTTAAATCTTCGGATGTAGTTTTTACTAATAGTAGAAAAATGGGGAACTGGTTCGGAAATATTTAATCCTAAAAACCATCTATATGCCATATTTACTTGAATCTCTCGTATTGTTTGTCTAATTGACCTAATTCCAAATATGTAACTTAAAAACATTATTTTAAAAAGAATGACTGGGTCGATGCTTGCCCGTCCATTGTCATGACAATAGTATGGTTCAACCAATTTATATATAAATTTAAAATCAATATATTTATTTAACTTCCTAACCAAATGGTTTTCCGGAACTAAATCTTCTATTAATACAAATTCATACCCATTTTCTGCTTTATCTTTTTTAGTCATCATATCAAAATTGTCCCCTTATGCTTTTTCTTCTATTTTACTACGAAAAACAAAAAAGCTGCTGGCAAAGTTTTCACTTTGTCAACAGCCTGTGCTGAGAAACTCAGCATTTTTTAATCTAAATAAAAATGTGTTCCACCTGCATACTCATCCGTAAAATAGGCTGTAACTGAATATGTTCCGGGGATAGCGGGCTTAAATGTACCTCCATAAAATACTGTAGAAAATCCAGGCTCAAAAATCTGATTAGATACATATGGACCATAATACTGCCAAACAGTTTGGCTTTCCGGATAATTAGAGATGCCTTTAACAATAATGGAATAATTTGGTCCGCTATACTCCTTAGCAACTGGCTGTCCAGAATTGTTTTCAACGGTTAATAGGAAAGTAATTATTTCATTTACTAAAAGGGTTTCTTTACTAAGGGATAAATTATATGTCAATTCTGCTGCTACCTGAGGTTCTTTATCAACTATACAGTTTCCAAGAAAAGGCTTCGGAAGTTCCTTGCCCTTGTCCAGCTTAATCTCTAGTCCATGGGGAAGAGATTCCTTTTCCTTGAAACCTGTTTTTGCAAAAGCTGTGCCCATACTCATAAGGTAAATAAGGACTATGCAGAGTAATGTAATTATTTTCCTATACAAAAATACCCCTCCTTTTGGTTTCATTCGCCTTAATGCTACCAAAAATTAAAGGGGTTTAAAACCAGCTTTAGTCTTAAATGTTATCAGACCTTATTCCTAATTATTATAGTGATTAATCCCTGTTTTAATCAATTCCTAACCTAACTCATAGCAATTATTTTTTTGTAATTCACTTATAATAAATTTACGTAATTTCCCACTAGTCAGGGGTCTGCAAAAATAGTATCCTTGACCAAGATTACAGCCGGCTTCCCTTAAAAAAAGTAATTGTGAACTATTTTCTATTCCCTCTGCAAGAACTATAAAGTTTAAATTGTTTCCCATAGTTATTATTGTTTTAACTATTTGTTTCCCATTTATATTATTTGATAAATCGGCAATAAAAGATTTATCAATTTTTAGTTTATCTATGGGCAAATGCTTTAGAATACTTAATGAAGAAAAACCTATTCCGAAATCATCAATTGCCAGTTTTATTCAGTATTTGTTAAAGCTTTTCTTAATGCATTTTCAATTTTAATCTTTCTGAAAGAACATGATTAATATTGTATAGTTAAAGAAGATTAATATTATTTGTATCAATATCAATAGCTAAAACAATACATTTACGAAGTTTTGAATTGTTGTGTTAAAGCAGTCAAATCTTTACTGACTATGGCTAGTTCTTGGATTGCGCTTATAATTTGTTTAATCCCTTCGCCTTGCTGTTCAGTACTGCTTGCAACTTCCTCAGTTCCTGCTGCAAATTCTTCTACTACTGCCGATATTTCCTGAATAGTAGCCCCTATTTGCTGGCTAGAGGATGCTATTTCTTCCGATAAAATATTAATTTCTTTAACCTGTCTAGTACTCTCCCTATTACCTTTGATAATATTTTCAAAAGCTTCCTTCGTTTTTTGGGATGCCTCAATTCCTTTGTTGACCTCTTTTTCTGAATTAGCCATAAGCTTTACAACTTCATTGGTATTTCCTTGGGTTTTATTTATAAGTAGTCGTATACTATTAGTGGAGCCTCGAGATTGTTCAGCGAGTTTTCTTATTTCTTCAGCTACAACTGAGAAACCCCTGCCTGCTTCCCCCGCCCGTGCAGCCTCAATGGCAGCATTTAATGCCAATAGATTTGTTTGCTCTGCGATACCATTTATTAGATCTAATATTTGGGCAATTTCCTGAGCATCATTATCTAATAATTTTATGGAATTCCCAACGGTTTGAGAAAAATCAGCAATATCCTTCATGGTGTTTATATTTTCATTTACAGTAAATGCACCACCTTCAGCTGCTTCTATAACTTGACCTGCTGAAGCAGCCAGAATTCTTAATTTACTATTAATATTTTGAATATTTTGTACCATATTATCTATGGCTTGTGCTATTTCAGATATCTGTTGGCTTTGTTCATTAGCTCCATTTGCTAATTCCTGTACTGTACAAACAATTTCTCCACTTGCTGTGTCTATTTGTTTAGAACTTGCAGCTAGTTGGTCACTATTGGAAGAGATATTCTCAGAAGCGGCTTGAAGTTGCTCGATTAATAAACGGAAATTATCAATAGTATGATTAAATACACCTGCTAATTGACCAAATTCATCCTTTGTTCTTATTTCTGCCTTTTGTGTAAGGTTATTCTCACCTAACTTATTACCAAGGGCAGTAAGGTTGTCAAGAGGTTTTCTTATAAACTGTCTAACTACAAAAAAAGCAATTATGCTAGCCAAAAAAATCGAAACTATGCCCGATGCAATATTCGTCATTAAAATATTGTCAGTCCAATTTACAGCATATTGTAAAAAAACTGACCTTCCAGTTGTAATAACTAAAAATGAAATAATGATAGATAAGGTTATCTTAAACTGTAAGCCAAAACGTACTTTTATAATATTGTTCTTTAATGTAAAATTCGCCATCTTAATTGCCTCCAATAACAATAAACTATTAATCTATTTTTTTAAAGAGAAACATACCGAAAGTTATATTGGTAGATGTATCAAAATCAATTACCAATTTTATAGGCTTAAAACCAGTTATCTTTTTAAATTGCGCAAAAATCTCCTTTTCCTCGTGTTTTACGATTTTTTTACGCAAATTTATCCAATCTTCCTTTAAATCTGGGATACCATCTAGATATTCTTCGATATGTAAGGATGTTTGTTTGATAGTGAAACAAATAACATTCCTGTCAGATTCTACTTTAACCCAAACTTCTTCCGGACCTTTTCCAAATATATTTTTATGTATATCTGTTAAAAAAACTCGCAACTGTTTCTCAATATTTATTACATTAATAAAATAGCCACCACCTCAAAAGAGCTTAAAGCAAAAAAAGCACACCAAATCTAAAGTTTTAGAAATTGGTGCGCCTATTCCCAGCGACTAGGTTTAAGCCCTGTCCAATTATAAAGCTATCCTCCTTATTTAGAAGGATTCGCCTTACAAAAATATTATTTTTATTAGTTTTAAAAAGTGTGTTTATAAATTGCAAAATACCATTCTAATTTTTTTTCTACAAAAAATCACATTTTCCTGCAAATTAAGACTATTTTATTGTAAAATTTCTTAAACAGAAAAATCTAGTTTTTATATGTGATTTCTTTTGATAGGATAGTTTTAAAAATTCAAATATTTACATTAGAAAAAAAGCCAAGGTCAATGCCTTGGTTTGTTAATTTTAAAATTATTTTTTGCCCTTTATACCTAGTAGTTTATCTACTGTAACAAATTGATAACCATCTTTCTTTAGCACCCGGATGATATCATCAAGTGCCTCTACGCTTCCACTAAGATCTTCCCCTATACCACCAGCGGAATGCTGTAATATAATGGACCCTTGGGTCATGTTTTCCAAAATATTAGTCTTAACTTCAGCGGCGGAAAGCCCTTTCCAATCCAAAGAATCTACATTCCAGGCGGTTATTTTATAGCCCCGATCCCGTAATAACTCTACCTTTTGCCTGTCTATGGAACCATAGGGCGATCTAAAGAGCAAGGGTGAATATCCTGCTCGGCTTTTAATTACCTTATCGGTAGCAGTGACTTCCTCTATAACCTTACTGTTAGATAACTTTACTATATTGGGATGGCTCCAGGTGTGATTGCCTATCAGATGACCTTCTTTAACCATTCGGTCTATTACCTCTGGGTAAAGTTCACATCTTTTTCCGATAACAAAAAAAGTAGCAGGGACATTATGTTTTTTTAGAATATCCAACATCTTTACCGTATAGTTGTTATCGGGTCCATCATCAAAAGATAATGCAACTTTTGCTTCCTTAATTGACCCTTGTCTATAAAATACTTTGGGGTATTCAGAAGCCAAATCTATGATTTCCCGTTGAGGAAAACCCCTTTCCTCCTTTTCCGGACCGCCGGCTAATTCAAACTCTTTAGGGGCAACGGGTTTTCTGGCAATATTGCTAGAGGGAAAAAGATAGCTCCAGGTAACATATCCCCCCAGTACTAATAAGGCTAGGGCAACTAACATGTAACTTCTTCTCATTTTACTTCACCTCAAATTTTATTTTGTCCAGAATAAGTTAATTCATGTATAGGTTTAAACCGTTTTTAATTTTTTACCATTGCTTTAAATAGTGAAAATTGATATCTTATTCTGGTAAAGGAGGTAAATAATCTTGAAAAAAATACTTTCCTTGCTCTTAGTTACATTTCTTTTATTACCTTTTGCAGCCCAAGGGGATGAAGGGCTGTCTGCTGATGAATCAATACCTACCGAATATGCCAAGGCTCAGGTTATTGAAACTTTAGAGTTGGAGTTTGACAAAGACTATGGGGCTGGAATGACAGTTGATTATCAGAAGGTTCTGGTCAAAATTACTTCTGGTCAATTTGAAGGCAAAGAATTAACCATAGAAAATTCAACTACCGGAAACCCCGCCTATGATATCTGGGTCAATGAAGGCGATAAAATCCTGCTCATAGTAGAAATTCTAGCCGATGAAATTTTTAATGCATATATTGTTGACTTCCAAAGGGATACTTATATTTTTATCCTAACTGCCCTCTTTCTCTTCCTAATAGTTATAATAGGCAAGCAGCAAGGGTTGAAGGCAGTACTTACCCTAGGGCTGACAGTCCTTATTATTGGCAAAATCATGCTTCCTTTGTTGTTTCAAGGTTATAACCCTGTAATACTTGCCTTATTAACGGGAATATCTGTTACAGCTATAACCCTTGCTATAATTGGAGGTCTAACTAAAAAGGCTCTTGCTGCAACTATTGGCACAGCTGGTGGCTTATTTACCGCTGCATTAATAGCCATTGCCATTGGAAAAGTGTCCAACCTAAAGGGGTTAAGCGGTGAAGAGGCACAAATGCTCCTTTATATTCCTCAGGGAATTCAGTTTGATTTTCGGGGCTTGCTATTTGCAGGCATTATAATTGGCGCTTTGGGAGCTGTCATGGATGTAAGCATGTCCATTGCCTCCTCCATGGAGGAAATAAAGAAAGTCGGCACAAACTTAAGATTAAAAGAGTTAATTATGTCAGGCATGAATGTAGGGCGGGATATTATGGGTACAATGTCCAATACTTTGATTTTGGCTTACACAGGAACCTCGATACCTCTTTTGCTTCTATTTATGGCTTATGAACAACCTTTTATCAAACTGATAAATATGGATTTTCTGGCAACCGAATTCATTAGGGCTTTGTCAGGAAGTATAGGTCTTGTAGCTGCTATACCCATCACAGCAGTTGTCGCGGGATTTTTATTCAGTCAAGAGAAAAAACGCACATAATTTCTCAAATAGGATATAATGGATTTACACAATCCTTTTTCCTGGAGGATGCTATGAAACCGATATTATTTTTTATATTGCTATTTGGGATAGGTTTTTATTTCTGGTATAACAATGCCAAAAGATGGGTGGAATTGCTTACTACCCAAAATGTTGAAAAATATATGGGCATTGTAGGAAAATTGCAGAATGCAGGCATAAAGTATAAAACAACCTCAGGAGGCGAAGAATTCAACTTCCGCCAAAATACCATTTATTCAAAAACACCACCCATTTCCTACACCATCTGGATTGACAAAGAACAAGTTCACAAAGCCTATAAAATAATAAATTAGAAAAAACTTATTGCCTTGTAAAATTTATACTTGTATGATAAGTACTAATAAAACACCTGGGTCAGGTGTTTTATTAGTTACAGCTTATATAATGTTAGTTGGCATTAGCAGTCTGCCCTTTTTTTGGTTTTATTCCAAGGTCGGTTTTATAGCCCATATAACCGCCGCTGATATTATATACATCTTTAAAGCCAGCATCCTTTAGTATCTTATAGCCAAGGTAAGAACGATAGCCGACCTTGCAATAAAGGGCTGTTTTCTTTTGGGGATCCAATTCCTTCTGCCTTTCCCGCAAATCATCAATAGGTATTAATACTGCCCCTGGTATAAAACCCTCTGTTTCATATTCCTTGGCACTCCTTACGTCTACAATCTGCCATTGGTCATCTACTACCTTATTTACTGCTTTCTTTATTGCCTCTGGTGTTATTAATTTAATTTCACCTCGTAAGATATTAGCAGCAACATAACCGGCTATTATTACAGGATCCTTGGCCGACGAATAGGGAGGTGCATATGCTAAATCCAGTTCCTCTAAATCCTCTACAGATAGCCCTGCATAGATTGCCGTAGCCAATACATCAATTCGTTTGTCAACACCTTGCCAGCCCACAATCTGCGCTCCTAATAGCTTTCCTGTATGTTCCTGCACTACCAGCTTGGTAAGGAGATGCCTTGCCCCGGGATAGTAGCCGGCATGGTCCAAGGAAGGAGTATAAGAAACAAAGTAGGTCAAGCCATTATCCTTTGCTTCCCTTTCACTGATTCCTGTTTTGGCAGCAGTTAAATGCCCTGCCTTCACAATGGATGTCCCCAATACTCCTTTAAAATGCCGTTTCCCTCCTGCTGCATTTGCCCCAATAATCCGACCTTGTTTATTAGCGGGTCCTGCCAGAGGAATCCTCACTTTTTTACCAGTGACCAGATGGACTGTTTCTATAATATCCCCCCCTGCATAAATATGGGGGTTGCTGGTTCGCAAACCAGGGTCGACTTCGACTCCTCCGGCAGCACCAATCTTCAATCCTGCATCCTTTAATAGCTGCAGCTGGGGTTTAGCGCCTATGGCCAGGATTACCATATCGGTTTCTATAAACTCCCCATTTTCCAGCATGATCTGGGATACCTTTCCACTTCCTTTAAATTCCTTAACACCACTGCCTAGCATAACCTTTACCCCTAAGTCTTCTAAATGGAGCGTAAGGGGTAGTGCCATCTCTTCGTCGAGGTAGGGCAGCAACTGGTCCATTTTTTCAATTAAAGTAACATCCTTCCCCCTTTTAAGAAATGCTTCGGCAGCTTCCAAACCGATAAAGCCACCGCCAATGATAGCAACATTTGTTATGCTGTCATTACTTAAAGCATTTTCAATTGCATCCACATCAGGTACTGTAAATAATGTGAAAATATTATCCAGTGTTATTCCGGAAAGGGGCGGTTTAATAGGGATACCACCGGTAGCAACTACTAATGTATCATAATCCTCTGTAAAAACTTCACCTGTTTTTAAGTCCGTTACTTCAATATTTTTTTGTTCCGGATTAATCTTGATGACTTCATGGTTCACTTTTACTACTACTTTATATCTTTCATAAAAGAACTCCGGGGTCATTAGGAAGAGCTCATCCCTTTCCTTAATATCCCTTCCTATGTAATAAGGAAGTCCACAATTTGCAAAGGATACATAAGGACCCTTTTCAAACATAATAACCTCTGCATTTTCGTCATCTCTTCTTGCCTTGGCCGCAGCAGATGCACCGGCTGCTACTCCACCTATGACAACTATTTTTCTTGGCATTTTTTCATCCTCCTTCTATTTATTATTATATCTCAAATATATAATATTTTCTCACAAACATATTATTTTAAAAAGGGAATATCAATATAACAATGGGTTAGTAAACTCTACATTGAATTAGATAAAAAAGGCGGTGTATTATGGAAAAACAATTAGAAAACATTTATAAGGAAGAATACATTCGGGCAAAAGCACGCTTTGATTATGAAAAAAATCAAAAGGCAAAACAGCCTGCAAAAAATCATAAACCGCAAACTGCATTTATACATACCCTTTACGGAGCAGTCAGCCTTTATATACTATATCAAATATATCTAACATTTATTTAGCTTATCGGGCTCTAATCCAAAAATCGTTAAAATATGCTATAATTTGCTTAATATAATAAATTTTCGGGGGTAAATTATGGCGCAATTCAAGAAAAAAGTAATAGGCTTTTTACTTATTTTTTTTATTCTATTAGTTTTTCCTGGTATTGGACAAGCTGAACCTCACCTTCTTAATGTTTATATTAACCAAACTCTGGCATACAACCCCAACCCCGTATATCTTACGGCTACAGCACTTTACAGTGACGGCTCAGTCAAAGATGTAACCTATTCAGGGGCATGGAGGACATCAAATCCTTCCATAGCCTCTGTATACCGAGGTAAGGTAGAATTCGGCAGCAATACCGGTAATGTCACTATTACCTTTAGCTATGGCGGCTTTGAGGCGTCTGTAGGTACAGAGGTAGTAGATATAACGGATCTCGAATTTGTAACTAAAACCCTGAAATACAGCACCCAGCCCGTACAGCTCAAAGTTCAGGGACGTTATAACAATGGAGAATTACAGGAAATAAAAGACCACATTACCTGGTACTCTACAAACGAAGATGTGGCAACTGTGAACTCCAAAGGTCTGGTATCTTTCAGGAACGAAAGGGGCGTAGCAACAATTGGTGTTATATTTACCAGCCCCCTTAACCAGCGGACAGTAAAAGCAGAAATTACTGTTACCGTAACAGAAAAGGATATTGAGGATGATGACGGACCTGAAGAAACCAAAGCATTTACTGTAAAAATTGAAGGTGAACTTGACCCTTCCAAAAAAACTAATTCACTAAAAGCCATCCAATTGTATATTGATGACAGTAAGAAAACCTTAGCTAATGACATGGTGCAATGGACAAGCTCTAACCCGACAGTTGCAGAGGTAAATAGCAGCGGTCAGGTTACATATTCAGGACGTCCGGGTAATGTAACTATCACCGTAAAATACAGAAACTATTCTGATTCCAAATCAACTTTTATCCCTTATAAAACTGAACAGTTAATCATAAATGAAAGTCTAAACTTCACACCCTACTTTTTAAATAACCCTCCCAAACTTACCGTTACCGGCAAAGACAACAGTGGACAAACCCAACTGGTTTATGGAATACAATGGTCCTCCAGCAATGAAAATGTTGCTGCCATTGACAGCAATGGGCAAATCTCTTTTACAGGACAGGCCGGTAATGTTACCTTTAGTGCCGTCAAGGACGGTGTAAGCGCAAGTATTACAGCAACAGTACCTGCACTAAATGAAAAAGTTATTCAAAAGATATTTATAAACCCAAGTCTTTTTTACAGTACCCAGCCTCAGGAGTTAAAAGCCTACGCACTAATGGGAAACGGCTCTATCGAGGACATAACTAAAGATTGCCGCTGGACATCCACCAATGCTTCAGTTGCTTCTGTCAATAATGGCACGGTATTTTTTACCGGTCTGCCAGGTACTGTAGAAATACTATGCTCCTATCAGAACTTTACCGATAGGGATAAGCTTATTGTCAGTGTGCCCGGAAATTCCATCAAACTAAGCAGTATAAAATATGCTGACCATTTCCTTTCCGACTTGGATAACGGAAAAGAAGTAAAGGTATATGGAATATATTCTGATAATTCCTCCCGGATTCTCAATAATGTTAAGTTTTTCAGCTTCCAGCCCAACATAGCAAAAGTAGTAAACGGCAAGCTGCTTCTCCCCGGACTGCCTGGGACTGCAAATATTGAGGCAGTGGCAGGCAGTTTTAGAAGTACTTTAACTGTAAATGTCACAAAGCCCTTAGGTAATCAAGTGCCGCTATTCTTAAAGTTATCTGGGAATTTGGACAGCTTTGAAAAAACTAAGGAAATTAAAGCCTTGGCAGTTTATCCAGACGGGCGGCAAATTGATGTAACCGGGGAGGCCGTCTGGAATACCACTAATACAAACATTGCGGTTCTCAAGGATAAGGGTAAAGCCGAAATAGCAGGAAACGGACCTGTCCGTATCAGTGCTTCATATAACAATCTAAACGGTTTTTTATCTAACAAGTCCTATTCTCAATTTGGCAGCCTGCATCCTATTAAAACTCAGCTAGTCCCCTTGGCAGAAATAAAAAAGAAGGTCCAAGACAAATTATCTAACAGTCAGGCACTACCCGTACCCAGCGATATTTACGGTCACTGGGCCGAACAGGATATTAAGCAAGCCATGAGGCTAGGTTGGATGGGGGGCTATTCCGATGGTACAATCAAGCCTGACAGCCCCATGAGCCGCGGTGAATTTGCATCAGTACTAGAGCGGGCATTGCTTCTCAGAAGCAATAATCGGACTGTGACATACAATGATACTGATGGACATTGGGCTAAGGAAAGTATCCATAATATAGCCAACCTGGGGGTAACCCCTATAGACCCATCACGGCGGTTTAGACCAAATGATCCTATTACCAGGGGTGAAATAGCTCAAATGATAAACAGTTTGATTCAGGTCAGGGCAGACAGCTATTATCAATTTATGGATGTCCCATCTAACCATGCCTCTGCCACGGCTATTGCTAACACAACACAAGCCGGCATTATGGCAGGCATGGGCGGTCTAAACTTTGGTCCAGCTGAAAATGCTACCCGGGCCCAGGCACTGGCAGTCTTACTGCGCCTGCTTAAAACAGACCCCGAAATGGATGGATTGTTAAATAGATATAAGTAAAGCAGTCGAAGACTGCTTTACTTCTGATGAATGACAAGCTTATGGGATGCATCTGCTCATTTGTTATACTGCATGATGCATCGAACTTATTATTAGCCATTGGCTATCAGCTATCAACTATCGGTCCTCTTTCCTTTTTGCCAGGTATTCTTTTACTTCCTCCACCGTCAGGGTATTAAATACATCCTGCTTTTCCAGCCAGCCTTTTCTGGCTGCTTTAATACCCAATGCGGTGTCATGTAGTTCCTCTTTGCGGTGGGCATCAGGATTAATGCTTATTTTAACCCCCAGATCTTTTGCATATTTAAGATATCGCCAGTCCAAATCCATACGGTAAGGACTGGCATTTAATTCTATTATTACCCCCCTGTCGCGAGCTCCCTCAATTATCCGTTGGACTTCTGGTTCATAACCTTTCCTGCCCAGAAGGATTCGCCCAGTGGGGTGACCCAGCATGGTGATATAGGGATTTTCCATTGCTTTAAGAAGCCGTTCCGTTGCCCTTTTGCCTGTTATTGAAAAAGCCGAATGAACTGAAGCTATGACAAAATCAAACATAGCTAAGATTTCATCGGGATAATCCAAACTGCCGTCCCCATGGATATCTGATTCAATGCCATGAAAAACATAAAAATCAGGGTTGTTTTTATTAAACTCTATTATTTCCGCACGTTGTCTCTCAATGTCCCCGATTTTTAAACCGCCTGCATAAACAGCTGTTTGACTATGGTCTGAGACACCTAAGTATTTAAAGCCTGCCTTTTTAGCTTCCTCAACTAAGGCAGTCAGCTTATCAATACCATCGCTGTAATTTGTATGTATATGGAAAATTCCTTGAATATCGCTTTTATTTATGAGGCTGGGTAATTCCTGCCTTTCTGCTGCCTCAATCTCCCCCATATTTTCCCGTAGTTCCGGGGGGATGTATTGTAACCCCAAAACCTTAAAAAATTCCTCCTCACTGTCTGCCTTGATTCTTTCCTCCCCTTTAAACAAACCATATTCATTAATCTTTATACCTAAGGACTTGGCCCGGTGGCGCATAGCGGTATTATGCTCCTTGCTTCCGGTAAAATGGTGTAAAGCATAATAATATTGATCCGGTTCTACTACTCGCAAATCCACATTAATCCCGGTCCTTAAAGTTACTGAAGATTTAGTTTCCCCTTGGGCTATAATTGTTTCAACCTCAGGCAGGCTGACGAAATGGTTCATAACTTTTTGGGGGTCACTAGAGGAAGCAATTATATCAATATCCTTTACCACCTCTTTAAATCTCCTAAGACTGCCGCCAAGGCTTATATCTTTTATTGCAGGGTTTTTTGTTAATTGCTGAATCAACTGTTGTGCAATTACATAAACGTCAGTGTATATTAATTGACCCTGGTATTTTTTTACCTGGTCAATTCCCTTGAGTATATTTTCCTGTGATTTAGGTCCAAAACCCTTTAAATCCAGTAACCTGTTTTCCTTACAGGCGTACTCTAATTCAGCAATACTGGCTACAGTTAAAGTTTTATACAGGTGATATGCCTTCTTGGGACCCAGTCCTGGTATCTTCAACATTTCCAAAAGACCGTCAGGAACACTGTCCCTCATCTCATTATATAATTTTAGGTTATTGGTAGTAACCAATTCTGTTATATTATCGGCAAGGGTACTGCCAATCCCTTTTATATTTGTAATTTCGCCGCTTCTAACCAATTCTTCTATATCTCCCTCAAGCAATTCCACAATCCTGGCTCCATTTTGATAGGCCCTGATCTTAAAAGGGTTATCACCCTTTAATTCAAATAAAACACCCAACTCATAAAGAATATGGGCAACAGTTTTCTTATCCAACAATCCAACCCCCAATATTGAAAATTGAAATCTTTTATGTTATACCCTCTATTGTTTCTTCCCAAACTTATCTTTGTTCAGTGAATAATGATTAGTGACAAGTATATATTAAAGAATTCTGCAACCTTTTAAAGAAAGATTTAATTTTATAAATTTTTCCCGGTTAACAGGATTACAGCTTCAAATATAGAATTTAGATTTAAATCATCCATACGAGGAGTGATACAGTGTATAAGAGAATACTTTTTCCAACAAGCGGTTCTCCCATTTCCGAAAAGAAGGCAAAAACAATTGCCCACTTGATTGACGAATCACCTAATTCGGAAATTACTATCCTATATGTCTTAGAGGTTACCCCCTTCCACAGATCGGTTTCCTATCAATTAGAGGACAAAGGCATCGACCCTTCCAAGCTTGCTTTAGAAGAGGCAAAGGAAGTAATGTCCAAGGCGACAAAGATATTTAAGGAAAACAACATCCCGTTTAAAATACGGGTGGAAATGGGCGAACCTGTGGAGACTATATTACGGGTTGCCAA
Organism: Bacillota bacterium; assembly: GCA_049323895.1. GTDB lineage: Bacteria > Bacillota > Peptococcia > Peptococcales > BICA1-8 > JBMOKT01. The sequence goes on from JBMOKT010000023.1 coordinate 43,201, forward strand.
GGAAATGGAAAGCGATTTATTGGTTGTTGGACACCATGGTGAAAGCACCCTTAGTGATTATTTATTTAAGGGAAATATTACCTCGGAACTAATTAACAAGGCAAACTTCCCAATTTTGGTAATAAAGTAAACGCCTTAGCGTTTCAGTGGCTAGTGGCTAGTTGTTAGCGGCTAGAAAAAATTAATAAGTGCTAAGTTTTACGTCGATGGTCTGTAACCAATCGCTAATCGCTAATACACATTCTCAATTATCAATTTTCAATTATTAATTATTAATTCTCCATTCTCAATTATCAATTTTCCATTTAAAAAATGAGCATTGCCTTAAGCGATGCTCATTTTTTAAAGATATCTTTATAAAGTTCAGGTCTTCGGTATTCAAGATAATAGCTGTTGCGCATAGTTGTTCTTTCTTCATACCTGATTTTATTTATTTGCTCCTGTGGCAAATCTACTATTAATAAACCTTCCTGGTTATTAAAATCCTCAGCAAGCACCTGACCCTTGGGACCAATAACCAGCGCACCTCCGCCAAATTCAGAGCCTATTGCGTTTTCACCTACGAGGTTGCAGGCAGCCACAAAAAGGGCATTATCATAGGCCCGGGCAGTCATGTACCGAAGCCATATTTCCCTCCTGTCTCCTACTATGGAAGGTGAGGCATGGGGCGCAAAAATAATTTCCGCCCCTTTCAAGGAATAAATGGTGGATAACTCCGGAAAATGGAGATCCCAGCAGATTTGCAGGGAAAATTTGGCTTTACTGCACTGAAAGGTTGGCAGCTCATTGCCGGGCTGAAAATAAGGCGCTTCACTTTGACCCAAATGGGTCTTTCTGTATTTTTCCTGTGTGCCGTCAGGAAAACAAACCAACTGAGTTATGTATGGTTTTATACCGTCTTGTGACTTTTCTATAAAACCTGCCAAGATAATAATTCCATACTGTTTGGCTGTAGATGTCAAAAAATCCGAACTCGGACCTGGGACCGATTCAGCCAGTTCATATGCTGATTCTCTAGTATAACCCTGGACAGCCAGTTCTGGAAAACATATAATATCAACATTCTTTGTATAGGCCTGTTCAGCAAAGCCTTTTATCTTTTTAAGATTGCTTTCTGTTGCTCCAACCACAGACTGCATCTGAACTAAAGCTATTCGAAGATTCTCCAAAATGTCCCCCCCAAAATGCATTAACACTTCACTTTTAGTTTAAACACTTATTATTTTCTCTACTCTCAAACTATCACACTATCGCACTTTTCCACTCTTCCCACTCTCTTACTATCTCAGTATTAAGTCTTTCAATGCCCGCTTTGGTACATGGTGCACCTGCTGCTCATCTCTCCAGTATTTAATATCCCCATCTGTACCTACTTCATCAATTACCACCTGTTCTTTAGGTTTACCTATTGCCAGGACCAGTAGAATGTCAAACTTTTCTTCTGAAAGTCCCATAACCTCTAACAATTCTTTTTTCCTTAACATTCCTATCATGCAGCCCCCTAACCCCTTTTCTGCAGCACCTAGAAGCATGGTTTGGGCTGCAATGCCAAAATCAGTGCGGGGAGGCATCATACCTATTTCTTTATCCTCTAAAATAATAATATATCCTGTCGGCCTCTCTCCCTCTTCGGGACCAGGCCATTCCTTTAGATAACCTGCCCAGAAAGTATGGGGAAAAATTTTGGCATTTGTTTCAGGATCGGAAGAAATAAAAAATTTTAATGGCTGCTTATTTCCTCCCGTAGGGGAAAATCTTGCTAGCTCAACTAATTCTTCCAATGTTTCCCTGGATATCTGATAATCCTGATAAAACCTGCGGTAGCTGCGGTTCTTTCTCACCAGTTCCTGCAATGACATTTGACCTACCTCCTATAAATCTTGTTTAACAAAAAATTCTACATTCTAGTATTATTTCCTGCAAAAACCATAACAAATCATTATATCTCTAAGTTACAATATTTTGCCTTTATGGGGAATAGCTAGTATTATATAATTAAACAAAATGCGGAGGTGTATTATGGAAACAAAGGAAATGAAATACACTTGGGATTTAAGCCATATGTATCAAAGTGCTGAACAGTGGCGCAAAGATTTGGCAGCTGCCAAATCCTTAGCCGAAAAAATTATAGAACTTAAAGGTTCTTTAACTGTTTCAGCGGAAAACCTTTTAACAGCCTTACAGCTTCATGATGAATTATCCATTAAGATTACCGGGATTTATGTTTATGCTAAAATGTACTTTGACCAAGATATGGGTCATAAGGAAGCAAAAGAACTTTATGAACTTGCTGATGCTTTAAACAGTAAAATAAATGACCAACTGGCCTTTCTGGAACCGGAACTGTTGGAGATGGATGAAAACACATTTAATAAATACTCCTCCCTTGAACCTAAATTGCTGGTATACAACCATATGTTTGAAAAGTTATTCCAAAAGAAAGAGCATATTTTTTCAACAGAAATAGAAGAGATTCTAGCAAAGATGAATTCCTTGGGAGGTTCTTTTGAAAAAATCTATGATGACATGACCGTTAATGATGTAGAATATCCAGAAGTAGAAGATACTGAGGGAAACAAGGTGGTTGCCAACAACGCCAATTATTATAAAGCCCTAATAAGTCAGGACAGACCTTTTAGAAAAAAATACTTTAAGGCCCTTTTAGGTACATATGGTAAATACATCAATTCTATTACCTCCTCTTATTACGGCTCTGTTAAACATGATGTTTTTTTAGCTAAAAGCAGAAAATATTCCTCGGCAAGGCAAATGGCACTTAGTGAGAACTACATACCGGCAGAAGTATATGATAACCTTATCTCAACTGTTAGAAGCAATACCAAAGTACTTCATGAGTATTTTGACTTTCGTAAAAAAATTTTAAACCTGGATGGAATCCATTTTTATGACCTATTTGTGCCCCTTGTTAAGGATATAGATAAGACTTATACCTATGAGGAAGCACAAGATTTAGTGCTTAAAGCTACTTCTGTTTTGGGGAAGGACTATACAGCAGTCCTGGAAGAAGCCTTTGCAAACCGCTGGATTGATGTTTTCCCTGGCAAAAACAAAGCCTCCGGCGCTTACGCCATCGAAGCATACGGTCACCACCCCTTCTCTCTCCTTAATTTCACTGGAACCCTAGGTGATGTTTTCACCTTAGCCCATGAATTAGGACATGTTATGCACAGCTACTATAGTTCAAAGAATCAGCCGTATGTAAATTCAGATTATACCATCTTTACAGCAGAAGTTGCCTCCACCGTTAATGAACAGCTGTTATTCAATTATCTGTTTAATACCACCTCTTCTCAGGAGCAAAAAGCTTTATTACTGAGCAACCATTTGGATAATATCCGTTCTACCCTGTATAGGCAAACCTTATTTGCTGACTTTGAGAGCAAAACCCATCAAATGGTAGAAAATGAGCAGCCCCTGCTGCCTGATGTTTTGGGCAGTCTGCATAAAGAATTATATAAAATCTACCACGGTGAAAATTTCATTATTGATGAAGAGTTGAGCTATGAATGGGCACGAATACCCCACTTTTATAGGGCATTTTATGTGTACCAATACGCTACAGGTATATCAGCAGCCTTAAGTATTTCTAAAAAAATCCTTGAGGGCGGAGAAACCGCTGTGAATAATTACCGGAAATTCCTTACTAAAGGAGGATCAGATTACTCTATAGAATTATTAAAAATTGCCGGAGTTGATATGGCTACTCCGGAACCAATTATTGATGCCTTAGAAAACTTTAGAGAAACCTTGGACCAACTGAAAAAAATACTTTCATAAATATTAACCTTGAAAATTTGGGACAGAATCTTAACCTGACTGACTCAAAATAATTTTAAAGAAGGTAATAATTATGTTTCTTTGTCTGGATCCAGGAAGCAAGTATTTGGGATATACCCTTATTAATGACTTTCAAATAGTTAAAAGAGGGGTTATTCATACCTTAAAACAAGACCCTGTTTTTGAATTAAGCGGGCTTTTGAATGAATATCCAAGGATTAGTACTGTCTTAATTGAAAAAGGAGAAAATGATTTAAGAAGCTATGAGGCTATGCTGCTGGAAACCTTTAGACAAAAAAATTTAATGCTTCTTTTATTTAACGCAAAAGAGGTGAGAAAAAAACTAAGGCTGGAACGCCATCCTTCCAGCTTAGGAATTGTCGCTAAAAAAGAAATAGTTAGCAAATTTTTTCCTTCATTTTCTTTGACAGACGCGGCAATTCATGAACTGGATAGTATACTTCTTTATATTTATTTTCATAAGGTTAGCGGCTAGCCTTAGCTTTAGCCAAATATAAAAAACGGCATTTGAAATGCCGTTTTTATATTTCGGGCGATTCCTCATATGTGGAATGTTGGGAATTGTACTGGTTTACCTGCTGGTATTTATTGAGGACTTCCTCTTTCCCGGAGAGTTTGGCTGTTTGGTCTCGAATGACGGCAATATGTTTCTCTTCAGCTTTAGCTAAGTCTGCATACAGGGCCGCCATCTCTTCATTTTTACTGTCTTGTGCCTCTCTCATATATCTAATGTATTGAATCAGCGCCTGTTCCTTCTGATGCATTGTTTCCTGCAAATGACTTAGTGTATGCACTATTTCATACCTCCTTTTTGGATAGTATTATCCTTAAAGGAAAAGAATATTGACAAAGTGAACAACTATTTTTGAAAATAATTTTTCCATTTTTTATCCACCAGTCGCACAATGTCTTCCCTAGGCTCAAGCTCCTTGGGATAGTGAGGTTTCATACGGGCATCGATAATGATAGGTCCTTGATAAAGGATTTTATTTTGTTTTATTTCTCTCTGGGCATAAATATCCAAAGCAGGATCAAAGCGGGTAAATACTGTCCAGAGAAATTCGGTTTGATTATTGATTTTATCTGCATCATCCACCAAGATGACAAGTGGCCACTCCTGAAGTTTTTCCCCTGCTTGGATAAGGCTTTCTGCCAGCCCCGGATTAGCACTGAAAGTTTCTCCAGAAACAAGTAAACAGCCGCCGCAAAAAACCTTGACTTTATTTATTTTGTTAAGTTTATGCCCTGGGTAAACCCTTGGCAGTTCCCGGATCGATTCCCCAATACCGGTAATTATTGCCTTGCTCCCTTTATTGAATTTCCTGCCGGTATAATCAAGGGTATCCATAGATGTGTCATTAATTATTAATAAATCCCGTTCGGGGTTAAATCGTTTTAATATCTCTTCCAAAGTCATTCTAAAATCAGGAAGATTTACCTCAGCATTTGTCAGCAAGAGGATTTTGGTCAATGTCAGCTGACCTTCACCAAGAATCCTAAAACCATGGGCAAGGGCTTCCCGGTAATAACTCTCCCTAACAACGGCCGCTGCCAGAGAATGGAATCCTGTTTCGGCATAGGTCCACAGTTCCTTAACTCCAGGCATGACAACTGGGAAGATAGGAGACAATAAACTTTGCAGATACTCACCGATATAGTAGTCTTCCTGCCTGGGCTTACCTACAACAGTTGCTGGATAAATAGCATCCTTTCTATGGAAGATCTTTTTAATGTTAAATACGGGAAATTCATGTTCTAAAGAATAGTAACCATAATGATCTCCGAAAGGTCCCTCCATTTTACGTACTTTAGGCGGCACCTCCCCACAAAGGGCAAACTCTGCACGGGCGATTAAAGAATGGGCATTATCCCCAACTTTAACAGTTTCCAGCTTTTCCCCCATCAAAAAGGAGGTGAAAACCAATTCGGGCAACACCTCTGGTAAAGGGGCGATAGCTGAAAGAATTAGCGCCGGCGGACCACCCAAAAATACCGTTACCGCTAAAGGGCGGTTCAGCTTCTCCGCTTCATGGTAGTGGAACCCTCCCCCTTTATGAATCTGCCAATGCATACCGGTTTGACTTTTCCCGAAAACCTGCATTCTGTACATGCCTAGGTTATGCTCATGCTTAGAAGGATGCTCTGTATAAATTAAAGGAAGTGTGAAAAAAGGTCCTCCATCCTCCTGCCATCCCGTTAGAACAGGTAATTGATGCAAATCGGCAGTGGACTGTTCTTCAATTATGGGTGCCTTAGAGGATCTAACATTACTGACCCCTATCTTAGTAAGGTCAAAAAGCATATTACGCTCCTGCCACAAAGCTGACACTTTGGGAGGCAGCAGCTTATCCAGAGCTTGAACTAGGTTTCTTACCAGCAGCTCCGGCTTGGGACCAACAGCTAAGTCAATTCTTCTCTTAGTGCCAAAAAGATTGCTGACAACAGGAAATTTGCTGCCCTTTACTTTAGTAAATAGCAGCGCCGACCCTCCTTGCTCAATTACCCTGCGGTGTATTTCAGCAAGTTCTAAGTAAGGATCAACCTCAGTATCTATTTCAACAATTTCCTTTTCTTTGTATAAAGCTGAAATAAAGCTTCGCAAATCTTTATGCATAAATATTCACTCCAATCAGTCTTATGTATTCCTGATCAAGGCTATTTGGGAAGCCAATGCTTCCGTTGCTCCGAGGCAATTATTCAACAAGATTTCTATTTCCTCCTTTGATGCATTTGCAATATGTATTCCCCCTGTAACTACTACCTTTTCACCAAGATTCTTACATAGATATTCTGCCATAGGCTTAAAAGCAATGGCATCCTTGTGATGGGGGACAGAAATTTCCAGAGTATGCTCTAAACCAGGAACAGCCATAACAGCGGCACCAACATGGGGTTTTTCCCCTCCAACCGCTGTAACAATCAACCCATCAAGGGTGAAAAAGCTCTTCAATAAAATCCTATACCTTCCTTCGCCATAGAAAACCTGAATATCATCCACTTTAGTAACCCCTTAAATATTTTCTTTAAAATATTATCATACTTTGCTGTCAAGATACAAAAAAACTTGCACTTAGGCAAGTCAGGTCAATATTTATCCTTATTTATTAGTTGAAGAAGCTGTTCCCTGCTTTTAGGTTTTACATGTTCAGCGGGAACCTTGCCGTTTCCTAACAATTCATCGTAAATTTCTAAAACCAAAGGTTTTATTAAATTAGCCTTTTCTAAAATTTTTCCATCAGAAAAAACATCCTCAGGGTTTCCTTCTGCTATTAATTCTCCCGAATTTAAAACATAGATATAATCTGCCCAGGCATACACTTCATCGATATTATGGCTGGAAATAATGATAGTTGCCCCATTTTTATTAAGACCATCAAGTAAATTCATTATTTGTCCCGTATAAAAAGGGTCCAGTCCGGCAGTTGGCTCATCAAGGATAATTATTTCCGGTTCCATAGCTAAGACACCGGCAATGGCAACCCGCTTTTTTTGCCCAAAACTCAAGGAATGGGTAGGTTTATCCTGCAAGTCGGAAATTCCGGTCATGGTCATTACTTCATCCAGTTTTGACCTGATTCTTTGCTCAGACCATCCTAAATTTAAGGGCCCAAAGGATATATCCTGATAAACACTGGAGGAAAACAATTGGTTATCTGGGTCTTGAAAAACGATGCCAATATTTTTTCTGATATTTTTTAAAGCAGATTTATGGTAGCTTATTTCTTCACCTTTAAAATAAACAGTACCTTTTTGCGGCCTGTGAACTCCATTAAAGTGCAAAAATAAAGTTGTCTTGCCGGCCCCGTTATTACCTACAACAGCCAGTTTTTTTCCCTGGGGAATTTTAATGGATAGACTATTAATGGCCTTGGTACCGTCTAAATAAGAAAATTCAATTTTATCTGTTTCAAGAATAAAGGGAACCATTTTAACCTCCTAAAAAAAAGACAGATAAACTAATATTATCTCAAGAAAAGCAAACAGCAAATAGTTTTTGGTAAATGAGTAATTGGGATAAAGTACTTTAAGTTCCTTATCATAACCCCTGGAAAGCAGACTGGTAAAAAGTGCCTGAGATTTTAGAAATACTTTGCCCCAGAGATTAGCAAAGAGCATACCAAAGGAATAAATTGATTTTCGAAAACTGCTGTAGCCCCAGCGGGAAGACTGGGCTGTATAAATATTAAAGGCAGTTTCAATAAAAACAAAAATAAACCTATAAATTAGAACCATTAGTTCAATTAACACATTAGGTATTCTCAGTGTCTGGAGAATGTATATCAATTCCACCGTGGGCGTTGTAAGGGTTAAAAAGTAAAGACAGACCACGGAGCTAGAGGATCTTAGTGCGGTCGAGAATGCAGTTTGTATACTTCCTGCTGTAATCCCTAGATGATATTTACTTAATTTTAAAGAAAATAGCATGCCTGTACCTGTTTCGCTAAAACTAATTAAAATAGTCAGAATTCCCATGAACAAAAAGAAACAAGGAATTAATAGTAATTTTCCTATTACAAAAGCAGGAATTTGCGCCCGCCAAATAAGCAAACCTAGCATGAAAATGACAATCAAAATATTAACTAGAGCTTCCTTTGTAGTTAGCCCTATCAGCATTGTCAAGATTGCAAAGGTAAACTTTTCCAATGGATGGGCATAACGCAATTTATTTGTATAAACAAATTCATCCACATAGAGCATTATTAATCACTTCTTTTCTTTCCTCTTTTATAGCCGAAGTAATAACCCAAAAAACCCGCTCCCAAGGCAGCCTGAACTGCAAACAAAAAGCTTTCCGTTTCAGACCCAGGAGGATGCCAGATTCTTTCAAACCAAGGTTTATAGCTTGGGGTTATTTCCTTAATCATATCTAGGGCAAGACTATCAGCCCCCGTAAATTCACTGTTATCTATTAAAATCAAGGGGCTAAGAGAGATGATAGCAGCAAGTATTAAAAGGGCTATAGTTTTTACTCGAAAACTCAAAAATACCACTCCCTTAGTAACTAATTATTTTAAAATTATTAAGCAAAGAAAGCTCGTTGCGGCTGTAAACAGATAAGAAGTTGAATACTATCACAGTCAAAATTCCTTCACTAACAGCCAAGGGAATCTGGGTAAAGGCAAAGACACTGGTAAATTTCAAAAGAGATACAAGTATCCCGCCATTTTCCGCCGGGAAGGCAAGAGCCAACTGAAAGGCGGTTACAAGATATGTAATCAAATTTCCAGAAAAAGCAGCCAGAAAAATTCCAATTTTACTGGAAAGTCTTAATTTTCGTGAAACTACAAAGATATAATAGGCTGCAAAAGGACCTGCAATAGCCATGGAAAATGTATTAGCACCTAAGGTAGTAATGCCTCCATGTGCTAATAATAAAGCTTGAAAGGTTAACACTATTGTACCAATGACAGTCATGATGCTTGGTCCAAAAAGCACAGAACCTAGACCTACGCCTGTAGGGTGGGAACTGCTGCCGGAAATAGAGGGGATTTTCAACGCTGATAATACAAAGGCAAAGGCACCCGATACCCCCAGAAGGAGTTTTAATTCCGGGTTTTCAGTTAAATTGCGGGAAATAGAATAGAGTCCGTAAATAAAAAAAGGAAGGCTGATAAAACTCCAAAATAAAGACCAAAAAACGGGAAGGAAACCTTCCATAATATGCATAGCCATGGCAGGCTTGGGAATTAACAGTACAGCAAGAAAGAAAAAACAACAAGCTAAAGTTCTCTTCAAGTATTTAGCCCCCTTTGATTTTGTTATAAAAATAAAATCCCTTAGCTTTGCTAAGGGATGGTACCCGCACACCATACTCTTCTCATCTACCCCCTTACCCTGGCGGTAGAGTTGCTAAAGGCAGGTCTTCTGGCTCACGGGTCATTCTCCTCCCACGCCTTCCCAAAGGTTTCCCCTCAGTGGCCTGTTGTGTGGATTCGTATCCGTTTACAGCGGCGGGTCCGCACCGGAATTTAACCGGTTTCCCTATTCTCCCATATGGGCACCTTAAACATCAAAATATTATATTCACCCAGATTATACCACAAAATAAGGGCTAACTCTATATAAAATAAAAGTAAAAATATTATTGCAGTGCTGATTTCAGTGCCTCCAAGTTTTCATACATGATGTTTAAAAAGTCTTTGCCTGCTTGGATATCTTCTTTTGTGAGATTGCCCAAAGGATTAAGTATCCGGGTTTTAATACCTGCTTCCTTAGCTAGAACCTCTGCCGCCTTTGAATTAATAATTGTTTCGGTAAAAATGCAATTCAAATTATTTTTCCTTAATAGTTCAACTATTTCAATCATCTTTGTAGGAGTAGGTTCTGTATGGGGATTGATACCCATGACAGGAATTTGGGTTAAGCCATATCGTTTGGCTAGATAACCAAAGGCCGCATGGTTTACTACAAATTCCTTTTTCTTAATATTATTAAGCCCGCTTTTAAAGTCTGAATCAAGCTTATTTAAGTCTGCTAATAACTGCTTGTAATTGTTTTCATAATATTCCTTATTGTCGGGGTCTTTTTCTATAACAGCTTCTTTAATATTTCGGGAAATAATTATACAGTTTATTGGATCCAGCCATACATGAGGATCAAGGTCACGATTATGCTCATCGTGGTGGAGTTCCTCATGTTTTTCATTAACTTCACCCTCGTCTGATAATAGATGTATGTCCTGGGTAACACTTAAAACAGCCAGCTCTTTACTATTTATGGCTGCAGTTATATTGCCTACCCATTCTTCCATTCCTACTCCGCTACAAAAAAGGATGTGGGCTTTCTCAAGGTCGACTAAATCTTCAGGGGTTGGCTCCCAGCTATGGGGGTCAACACCTAATTGTATTATACTTTCCACATCTGCCTTATCTCCTGCTATTCTCTGAGTTAGATAATAGAAGGGGTAATTAGACGTTTTTATTTTCAGCAAGGTACTGCCATTTTCAAAAGAGACCTTCTCTGAAGTTTGGTTGCAACCAGTAATTAAATAACCTAAAAGGAGCAGAGCTAAGAACATTTTGCCAATTTTTAACAAAATACCACCTGCTTTGTAATAGAAAATATTTTAAGGATAAATATATTGTAGTTATACCCTTATTATTATACAATTATTTCCAATTATTATTGCCTTTAATCTTTTTTAGAGAATACAGAAATTATTAATAAAAATTTTAGTAACTTCCCTTGCTTTTAGAAAATTATTATACTGCTGATAGGAGGCATAGCAGCTGCCATAGTATCTCCAGCCTTTAATTGCCACAAGTTGCATTGGAATAATACCCATATATCCTAAAACATCTTTAAGGGGATAACCTAGAAAGACGCCGATCTCATGGGGAAATTGCCCATATGTAAGCCTTTTTGCCACTTCTGAGATGTAGTTTTCCACTTTAAAAACTTGCGGGTACCCCATTTCTTTTAGAAAGCTTAACGTTTCTATTTGCTGAAGGGTCTTATCCATTAATTCCTGGTTGTAAAAAAACAACTGGACTCTGCCCAACTGGGTAAATTTTTTAACCTCGATAAATCTAATATTGGGAAAGCCCTTTATATTAATTTTTAATGAATCTAGCGATTTACCCTCTTTGATGTTTAATAATTCCCCCGGTTTAACACCCAGGAATACAGGGCCTAGCCTGACTAATGTTTCCCTCAAATGTGCATTAAAAGTATTATCCCTCAAGTTATTACCCACCTTTTTTTAGATTCTAACCTTATTATCGGTAAATTCCCCAATTGTATTGCAAGCACCATGTGGTGTTTATTTCCATAGAAAGAAAAAGCTGCTAACAACTTGTCAGCAGCCTAGTTTAATCATGCTTGTATATGTTTGGTTTTGGTATTAGTCTTCTTAGCAAAGGCTAGAATTGCTCCTAAAGCAATGGAAAGGAATGAGGCTAAAAGAACCCTGTATTCCGGCGGAAGTAAAAAAGTGACGGTATGGGCAGGTATCCAAAATAAAGGAATGGTTTTTATAACCACAAAGGAGATAAAACCTTGCCAGTCAATGTTTCTTACCACATCAGCCAGCTTTACGGAAGATATATTGGATAATTTACCGTAAGACAGGTCAATATACGTATCAGTAATCCTATGAAATGCCATCATTACAGGAGCAAAGGCAATATTCATCAAGGAACTGGTGAAAAACGCAAAGGCAAATACACTATTACCGGGTAAAAGCCCTTTTTCCATACTCAGCTTAACTCCACCGGCAAATATATCAAATATTAATACAAAGCTCATTCCTAAGAAACCCCAAATAATGGCGCGGTACAAAAGGCCCACAGGTTTCTTCCATTCATTTGTTACAATCCTTAGTGCCAATAGTTCTCCCATTGTTGCCAAAATAAAAACTTTAACAAAACCCATAAGATAGGAATAGTTTTGGGTTAAAGAAATAAATATTTCGTGGGTTGTGGGAACAATCAAGAATAGGACAATCAGTCCTAAAGTTCCTAACCAAATAATGTCGCCTTTTTTCAATTAAGATACACTCCTATAACAGTACTGGTAATTAACTCTAGATTTCCATACCCTTTTTGATGGCGTTAAGGTTAACCTCTAACAGTTCCGGTCTCTTTGCCCCTACAACTTCCCGAATCGCTGCTTCAACCTTTGCAAAATCAGTTAATTTGAGATGGGGTAAAAGGGAACCTAAGCATACCATATTGGCAATACTGGGATTGCCCATTTCATTAGCGATTTCCGTGGCTGGTACCTCAATTACCGTTATGTCTTCCCTTACTCTTTCCAAGGTGACTAAAGAACTGTTGGTTACTAAAACACCGCCAGGCTTTATTCTATCGAGAAACTTATCATAAGAAGGCTGGTTTAAAACAATTCCGCCGTCAGCCTTATCAACAACCGGAGAATGAATTTCTTCGTCAGAAAGAATTACAGAGCAGTTTGCTGTTCCCCCCCGCATTTCAGGTCCATAGGAGGGTATCCAGCAAACCTTTAAATCCGAAACCATTCCCGATACAGCAAATATTTTACCTATAAACATTACACCCTGACCACCAAAACCAGCCAGCAGTATTTTATCCATCATAGGTTTTTTACCTCCTCTGCAACTTTCAATTCACCCATTTCATAAACAGGCATCATTTTATCCCGCAGCCACTGCAAGCTTTCTGCAGGGGATAGGCCCCAGTTGGTAGGACAGGTAGAAAGGACGCTGACAAATGAAAATCCCAAACCCGCCTTTTGTACCTGGAAAGCTTTCTTAATGGCTTTTTTTGCCTGTAAAATGTTTTTGGGAGAATCAACTGATACCGACGCAACATAAACTGCACCTTCAAGAGTTGCTATAATTTTAGGCAAGTCAATAGGGAAACCATTTGACCCTACATCACGCCCATAAGGACTTGTTGAAGTTTTCATACCTTCCAGTGTTGTGGGTGCCATTTGTCCGCCAGTCATCCCATAAATAGCATTATTTACCATTATGGAAGTTATTTTTTCCCCTCTGGCTGCAGTATGGATAGCATGTTGTGTTCCAATAGCCGCAATATCACCATCACCTTGGTAGGTAAAAACAAGCCTATGGGGAAGAGCTCTTTTAATTCCTGTACCTACTGCCTGGGCCCGACCATGGGCAGCACCAATAAAGTCACAACTGAAAAATTCCTGGCTAAAACCCGCACATCCCACAGGGGAAACACCAATAGTTTCTTCAATTATATCTAATTCCTCCATGACCTCACCCACTAAACGCATGATTATTCCGTGGGTACAGCCAGGACAGAATGAAAAAGGCACTTCGGTTAAACCTTTTGGTCTTCCAAATACTTTTTGCATTTCCTACACCTCCTCTGAAACCAAGTTAAATTCTTTTTGAATAAATTCTAAGATTTCGAATTCGGTGGGAAGATTACCACCTTGCCTGCGGTAAAGAATAACCGGAACCTTGCAGTCAACAGCAAGTTTAACATCTTCAATCATTTGTCCGGTATTAAGTTCTACGGTAACTATACCTTTTACTTTATCCTTGTAAGGTATAAAGGCTTTTTCTGGGAAAGGCCACAGGGTAATGGGTCTGATTAAGCCCAGTTTTATACCTTTTTTCCTCGCTTCCAGGATAACACTTTTGGAAATACGTCCTGTAGTTCCGTAGCTGACAATCAGATACTCTGCATCATCAGCGTAGAATTCCTCCCAACGCTGTTCAGTTTCTTTTATATTCTTGTATTTCGCTTCCCATCTAAGATTGTTTACTTCACCAATCTCATTGGTCAAAGAGTAGCTGGCGATAATTCTTTTCTTTCTTCCCTCCGCGCCGTCAACTACCCAACTCTTATCTACTTCAGGTGAAGCAGGCTTTTCTTTTAGTTCAACAGGCTCCATCATCTGTCCTAAGAAACCGTCTGTTAGGATAAGCACGGGATTTCTATGTTTTTCTGCTAAATCAAAGGCTTCCATTGTAAAATCATATAGTTCCTGTGCTTTGGATGGAGCTAAGACTATTAAGCGGTAATCGCCATGCCCTCCCCCTTTGGTAGATTGGAAATAGTCGGATTGGGTTGGTCCTAAGCCCCCTAAGCCTGGTCCCGTTCTGTTGACATTTACTACTACCACAGGAAGTTCTGCGGCAGCACAGTAAGAGAGACCTTCCTGCTTGAGGCTAATGCCTGGGCTTGAAGAAGCAGTCATTACCCTATTGCCGGTACATGCTGCACCATAACACATATTAATTGCACCAATCTCATCTTCTGCCTGTAAAGCGATACCGCCTACCTTGGGAAGCTGTTTGGATAAATATTCTATAACTTCTGTTGACGGGGTTATCGGATAGCCAAAAAATAATTTACAACCGGCACGAATGGCCGCTTCACCTATAATCTCGTTTCCTTTAAGCAAAACCTTGCTGCTCATATTTTCCATCTCCTTTCCCAAATTATTTATATACCTCAATGGCGACATCAGGACAAACGATTCCGCACAAGGTACATCCGTTGCATTTATCTTCCTGGTCGGCAACTACTGTGTAGTAGCCTTTGGCATTTGTTTTGTCCCCAACTTTCAAGACACCTTTGGGACAAACCTCTACACACAAGCGACAGCTCTTACAATATTCCTTTAAAATTTTCACTTTCGCCAATGTAATTTCCCCCTCTTTATTTTTGATAAGCTAGACAAGCCAAAGCTATTGAGTTTAGTTTCCCGGTGGCAGTTTCAGCTCTGGATGTCATTACAATTGGATTTGTTGCCCCTAATATAAGTCCTGCCATCTTGGCACCTGAATAATATATCAAGCTCTTGCCTAGTGCGTTTCCTGCTTCAATATTTGGAATAAGGAATAAATCAACTTCTCCGCTGATTTTACTCTGAATACCCTTATGCTTGGCAGCCTCCGGGCTGACAGCCACATCTAAAGCTATGGGGCCTTCCACAACGCTGGGCGGAAAATATCCTTGCTCCCACAAATCAACCAGCCCCTGGGCATCGACAGTTGAGGGCATCTTGGAATTCACCTTTTCATTTGCAGTGAGAACCGCAACCTTGGGATTTTCAATACCCATTGAATTTAAGGCTAACAGGGCATTCATCAATATATCCTTCTTTTGTTCTAAGTCAGGAGAAATATTCATACCCCCGTCACTATGAAATACTAATTTTGATTGACCTGGTATCTCAAAGGCAGCCAAATGGCTGATAAGCCGCCCCGTCCTTAGACCCTCCTGGGAGTCAAGAACTGCCCTTAAAAAATCACTGCTGTTAATTAATCCCTTCATCAATACCTGGGCCTTTCCTCTATTCACCAGGGAAACAGCCTTTAATCCAGCCTTTTGTATGTCAGGTTCATGTACTATTTGCATATCCTCCGGCAAATCAACCTCTGTAAGGAGAGGGAATATTTGCGATTCATCACCTACAAGTATTGCTTTGGCTAACCCCGCATCCATAGCCAGCTTAATAGCTTCCAAAACTTCTTTGTCCTGAGCTGCGGCCACACTTATTGTTAGTGGATTATTACCTTTTACCTTCTCTAAAACTTCATCAAAACTACGAAACAAAGTTACACCTCCTCAAATAATAGTGGAAGAGCATAAAAGTGTAAGAGTTCCACTTTCTTTTTAATTATATTCTTTAGCAGTCTCTTCTCCTGTAAGAACCCGTAACGCTCCCAGTGCCAATGCCTCTAATTCCTCCTCACCGGGAACTAAGACGATAGGTGCAATAAATTTTACCCTTCTGCTGATATCTCCGACAATCCGCTGGGAATGAGCCATACCACCTGTAAGGATAATCCTGTCAACCTTACCCTCTAATACGGCAGCCATGGCACCAATTTCTTTTGCTACTTGATATGCCAGAGCATCAAGAATCAGATTTGCTTTACCATCACCTTCTGCTGCATTTTTCTCAGCAATCCGCAGGTCAGTAGTGCCCAGGTAAGCAAACATACCACCTTTGCTGGAGAGTTTTTCTTTCATTTCCTGATAGGTATACTTTCCGGAATAGCAAAGTTTAGTCAACAGACCAGCGGGGAGACCCCCACAACGGTCGGCAGAAAAGGGACCTTCTTCCTTAGCATTATTAACATCAACCATTCTTCCTTTATTATGAGGTGTCACCGAAACCCCGGTACCTAAATGGGCAACAACAAAGTTACAATCCTCATATTTTGCACCCATTTCTTTTGCTACCTTTCTGGCTACAGCCTTCATATTTAAAGCATGGGACAAACTTACCCGCTCCAATTCAGGTAACCCTGAAACCCTTGCCACAGATTCCATTTCATCCACTGAAACAGGGTCAACTATATAAGATGGTATTTTTAGAGTATCGGCAAGATTTTTTGCCATAACAGCCCCCAAGTTGGACGCGTGCTCTCCCCGTTCAGCTTTTTTTAAATCGCTGACCATTTGTTCATTAACCTGATAGGTCCCGCCAGTAAGAGGCTTAAGTAGTCCACCCCGGCCTACGACAGCAGAAAGGGTATTGAGCTGAATATTTTCCTCTTCTAAGGTCTTAAGTATTAAATTCAAGCGGTACTGATACTGGTCAACAACGGTGGAAAATTCCTTTAAATCTTCACTGGAATGTTCAACAGTTTTTTTGAAAAGCTGCTTTTCATTTTCAAAAACAGCAAACTTTGTTGAGGTTGCCCCCGGATTGATTACCAAAATTCTCTTCATACAATAACCTCCTTCGTTCTACCTGGCGGAACAGTGTTCCTGTAAATAAGCAAAGAAATAGAACAAAAAATTTTGTCCCAATAAATTATAACACATAAATTATTTTTCCAACATCTATTATACCATAATATTCAGAAAATGTAACAACCTTATACACAAAATAAGTTTTTAGTTATTCCAAAGAGATACCGCAGCACCCGTCTGGTTGCTGCGGTATACTGGAATATTAAGCGTTTATACTTTTGTTTGGGTTATAGACTTTAATAGGACGGGAATCTACAAAGTACACTATAAAGAAAGTTACCAGAGCAACCGGCCAAGCTAAATAGATGGGATGAGGCACTATTCTAATAGCAGGTACAAACTGCCAGAGGGCAAGGAATATAATTCCTGTTAATAGTGTCCAGAAGGCAGAAGCCCTTTTGCAATACTGTGGTGCAAAGATAAGGAATAACAATACCAATGTATAGGAGGTTGTAAGTGTCAAACCAATTAAAAGGGTTTTAATAATACCTAGAACAGAAGTTGCCAGGAAATAAGTTAATAAACTTATTAGCAGTACTACCAGACGGGATAACATAAGCTGCTGTTTCTCTGGTATCTGAGGCTGGATAAATCTCTTCCAAATATCTTCTACCACTAAAGTAGAACTTCCCAATAACAGCCCAACTGCTGTCGAAACATCAGCAGCCCAAAGTCCTGCTAAAACAATACCTGCTGCCCAGGGATTCAGTGAAATTATTGTCTGGGGAAGGGCTAAAGCTGGAGTAATGCCAGGGAACTTGGCTGCTGCAACGATACCTAAGATGGCACATAAAAACCCGATGGGAAATATTATTAAACCGGCAAGTAAAAATCCATATTTAGCATTCTTAGCATCTTTTGCTGCAAATGAAATCTGTACAACAGCCTGAGTTGAATGAGCTTGTGTTATCATTACAATAAAGTTGGCTATTACTACTGCTATTCCCACCCCGGCTAAAGGTGAAAACCATTGGTCTCCAGCAGGAAGGGAAGCAGTAAGATTAGCGAAGCCGCCAACATCTTTTAAACTTAAAATAACACCTAAAATAATACCAACATATATTACAATAACATTAATGACGTTGGCTAAACCCGCGGCCCAATATCCACCAATTAGGGTAATACCTATAAATACCACTGCACTAAAAAGCATACCTGTATTAAAGGTAAACACTCCGGGGAGTAAAGCAGCCAAAATGGCTCCACCAGCAACATACTGCAAAGAAGTAATTACTATTTGGATTACTAATTGACCAACTACAGCAATAACTCTACCCGAGGTATCAAAATATCTTTCAAATAATTCGGGAATAGTTGAAACTTCTAATTCCCTATATCTAGCAGCTACCAAGAAACCTACTACTACTGCACCTGCAGCCCAAGCAGCATTATACCAGCCAGCAGATATACCTACCTTATAAGCATTTTCTGCCACTCCAATGGTAGAAGCTCCACCAACAGCCAAGCCTGCAACCATTACTGCAACTATTATGGATGGAAATCCTCTGCCTGCCAATAAATAACCAGATATTCCTCCACCCTTGCTTAGCTTTGTGGAGTACCAGGATATAGCATAAAGCATAATAATGTAAAAAATAACTATCAACAATGGCACATTCATAAATTAGTCCTCCTTCTTAAATTTAATAAATTTTATTGATTTTTCAGAATTTGCTTATTAAATTTTTTTACTAATCCCCCCTTTTCTTTAATGTGCCCTACTATTCACAAATTGGAAAAGTTAATGAACCATAAGGCATAATTTGTAATGTTTTTATTTCTTGCTTTTTATTGATCAAAGCTAATGCCTTATTGACGGAATCTACAGGAATCATTCCCACTTTAGACACTAACTCTTTATTCAAACCGCTTACAAGATATACATCATGTTTTGTAATAATCTCTTTAGTTCTAAGGGCAACAAATCCAGGCATTGTAAAATTAGCATATAAGACCTTCTTCATGTCCGCATAGCTGTCATGTTCAAACCAGACCAGGTATGAATCAGGACCAGGTCCATCAGAACATTCACTGACCAGGATAATGCTTCCTCCTTCTTTAACAGCATAAAAGCTGTTATCCAGGGTTTTAATAGATTGATAAAGCTGTACATCTTTAGGAAATCCGCCGCTGGATGCTATCACTACATCTGCCTTTTCCTTAATTGGTATGCCAAAGGCCTTCTCTACAATCTTTGTCCCAGCCAGGAAAGCATCGTGCCAGTTACCAGCCGTTAGTCCTATGAATTCCTTCTTTTCATTTACCACTACATTGAAAAGAAAATCAGGCTTAACTAATGCTGTTATTTCTTCCATGTCCAAGGAAACCGGGTTTTGGCTTAGGCTCCCACAGCCTAGGGATTCTCCTTCTTTCAGCTTCAAAGCCAGAGCATGGTTTTCCTGAATGGTCTGATAACCGCTAACCCCGGGAGCAATACTCTTGCGCCCGCCGCCAAAGCCTGCAAGCAGGTGATAAGCTATACCTCCTGTGAGAAGAACCTTATCAGCCTCATGAACCATTCTGTTCATAAGTACCTTCGTTCCTCTGGAGGTCGTTCCCAAATCCGCTAAATCTTCTGCCATACAGTCATGATCATAAATTTTTACCCGGTTTATTACTTCCTCACCCACAACCAACAGGTGCTGCTCTCTGGTTTGTTCCCTGTGGTCGCCAGTGGACATTAATATAGATATTTTATCATCAGGTATTCCCAAACGGTTTAATTCATTTAACAAAATTGGAATAAACTCATAGAATTTATAGGAAGCTCTAGTATAGTCACTTACTATTATTACTACTGTCTCGCCCTGATTAAAAACCTCTGAAAAGGGAGGAGAATTAACTGGGTTGTTTAAAACCCTCAAAATCTCTTGCTTTACATTTATTAAACCTTGAGTAGGATTAGCCTTTATATAGTTAACGCTGCATTCCTCAGGAAGGCTAAAGCTCTCTTCTCTCTTACCATACAATACTGAATATTTTTCCATTGGATTACCTCCTACTCTTCATCTCCATAGGCCTGGGCTAATACTTCAACTGTATGCATGACCTTGATGCCTTCCTTGTTATTCTGATGCAGACCATCTTTGATATGCATCATACAGGCAGCGCACCCTGTTACCAGGATGTGGGCATTTGTCTGGGCAATATCCTTCACTTTATGGCTATTTATTCTCATAGATAAATCATAATGGCTTAAACTGAAACTTCCGGCTGCTCCACAACAGCGTCCAGGTTCCTTCATTTCCCGCAATTCCAATCCAGGTATAGCCTTTAATAACTCTCTTGGCTGTTTTTTAACCTTTAAGCCCCTTCCTAAGTGGCATGATTCATGGTAGGTTACGGTTTGGCGGATTTCATGCAAATTACCCATCAATCCATTAATACTTAAATACTCTGCAATGTCATAGGTTTTTTCACTTAATGCCTTAGCTTTTTCTAAATATGCCGGCTCATCCTTAAAGAACTCCAAATATTCCTTTTTAAGTGCTACACCGCATGATCCACAGGCTGTGATCACTGCATCAACCTGGTCATTAGTGAAGTTATCAATAACTGCCCTGGCAAGTTCTTTGGCAGTATCTATATCACCATTTACATAGGCCGGCGTCCCGCAGCAGTGCTGGTTCTTAGGAATTAATACATTTGCGTTATTATGCTTGAATAACTTTAATACCCCTTCACCTATTTGGGGATATATATGGTTTATCATACACCCTGTAAAAAATGCAACAGTTTTTTCTGCACCTTCTGTGGCTGTAAATTCCCGATTGCCGTTACGGAAGGTTTTTTCGGCTAAAGGAGACAATAGCCTTCTTTTATCTAGACCCATAGGCAGTCTCGGAAGCATACCCTTACTATGGGGGACCTTCCTGAATAAAAGGTTTTGGAATATGGAGCCCATATTTAAACCTAAGTCAAAAAGTTTTCTATTTCGTAAACCTAGGCGGAAAACAGCCTTTTTAATCAGGGGAAGTCCATTGTCATCGTTCAGCTTTTGTCTGGCTTCAATTACTAAATGATCTACCTTAACCCCGCTGGGGCAGTTTTCTACACAGGCTTTACAGGCCAAACACCAGGACATTCTTTCTTTAAAGGTTTCCCCAGGTTCAACATCACCTTTAATAACAGCCTTAATAAGGTTTATTTTCCCCCTGGCTACTGTTGATTCAGCTTCCAGTTCTTTGAAAATTGGACATACTGTCTGACAGGCGCCACATTTAATACATCGAATTGCTTCTTTTTCTAGTTGCTCCCACTGCAAGCCCATCACTCCCCTAACATTTGACCCGGATTTAAAATATTGTTAGGATCAATAGTTTTTTTAATGGCTTTCATAAGGGCTATACCATCTTCCCCTACTTCCAGATGGAGGTATTTGCTCTTAGCCCTTCCTACTCCATGTTCTCCAGTCAAAGTTCCTTTTACAGCTAAAGTAGCTAAGAATATTTCCTCTATAGCTTTCTCTACCCGCTCCATTTCCTCTTTATCCCTTTCATCTGTTAAAATTGTTGCATGTAGATTGCCATCACCGGCGTGACCAAGGACGGCAATAATAATGTTGTATTTCTCTGAGATTTCCCTGATTTTCTGAACTACTTCAGGTATTTTATCCCTGGGTACAGTACAGTCTTCGCCGATAATAGTCGGTCTGACCCTAGATACTGCAGCAAAAGCCGACCTTCTTGCTACCCATAGGTCATCCGCCTCTTTAGCATTTTGAGCTACCTTTACTTCTCTGACACCCTGCTTCCGGCATATGCTGCTAATTTTTTCTATTTGCTTCTCTAAGGCTGCCTCATCACCATCAACTTCTATTAACAGTACTGCTTCAGCATCTACTGGAAGTCCAATCTTTACATAATCCTCAATATTTTTGATATAAATATTATCCAAAAGTTCTAAAGTAGTAGGTACTATTCCTGCCATAAAAACCTCTGCCACAGTTTCCGATGCCTTATAGAGGTCATCGAAGATGGCCAGCATAGTTTTTTTGGCTTCCGGCAAAGGAATCAATTTTACAATGATTTTTGTAATAACCCCAAGAGTACCTTCCGAGCCAACAAAAAGACGGGTTAAGTCATATCCGGCAACACTTTTCATAGTTCTGGCGCCAATTTCTAAAATCTGCCCGGTAGGCAATACAACTTCCAGTCCCAAAACATAATCCCGGGTTACACCATATTTAGCTCCCCGGGGGCCCCCTGCACACTCAGCCACATTGCCGCCCATAGTAGAAAAAGCCCTGCTGGCAGGGTCGGGAGGATAAAAAAGTCCTAGTTTTTCAACTTCATTTTGAAAATCAGCTGTCAGTACCCCTGGTTCTAATTCAGCTATCATATTCTTACTATCTATATTTAATATTTTATTGATTCTTGTCAATACCATGACAATGGCATCACTGCGGGAAACGGTACCACCGCTGACATTGGAACCTGCCCCCCTGGGTATAACAGGAATTTGATTCTCATTGGCTAAGGACAGAATCTCCGCAACCTCTTCCTTGTTCCCTGGATATACAACAACCTGAGGAACTTCTTTTTTCCCAACTGTTATAAAGGATGCATCATAGGTGTAGCAGTACCTGTCTTCATATTTATCAAAAATATGCTCTAATCCAACTATTTCTTTGAGTCTTTCTATTATTTTGTTATCCATTTATTAAAACCTCCTTCTGCAACATCGTTCTAATCAGCAGAACGATGTTCTAATATCCCTAAAAAAAATAAATCATATTTTCATGATTTTGATATATTTGACACTTCTAATAATATTCCTGCTAATTTCTAATTTTCTGAAAAGTATTTGATTTCACATGTCAGGCTTACTCTTTACACCAATTGAGATAACTGCCTGGCTGTTTCCTTTACTTCCATCAAAATCTCCTGATATCTATCTGACTTTACCCGGGCCGTAGGTCCAGAGATACTTATAGCCGCTACAGCTTGTCCGTCGACTCCTAAAATAGGTGCCGCTACACAGGTCAGGCCTAACTCCAATTCCTCATCATCAACGGCATACCCAATTTCTTTTATTTGTTTAAGCTCTTTAATCAATTCGTCCCAGTCGGTAATGGTTTTTTCCGTAAACTTAGGCAGACGGTTGCCTTTAAAAATATCCAGGTATTCTAAATCCGAAAATGCCAATAAAGCTTTGCCAACAGCCGAAGAGTGACAGCACGCACTAGAACCTATATTAGGAGTTAAACTTAACACCTGTTGACTTTCCACTTTATCGATTATAATATGCTTAGGATATTTCTCAGCAGATTTGTCTAAAATGGAAATATGAACAACCTCATTAAATTTTTCCGATAATTTTTTTGCATAGGGGTAAATAATATTCTTTATAGTCAGCTTCTCTTTTATCATCATGCCTAAGGTGTATAACCTCATCCCAAGCCAATACTTGCCATTTTCAGGATTTTGCTGAACAAAGCCTTTACTTTCAAGAGTAACTAAAGTTCTATATATAGTACTTTTATAGACACCTAAAGAATTACTGATTTGGGTAATACCTAATTCCTTTCCTTCCTTTTGCAGAAGCAATAGAATATCCAATGCCCGGTCTACTGAATTTATTACCTCTTTTTCTGTCACTATACTCGCCCCCCTTGCTATTGTCGAATATTATGAATAATATTATAACAGTAACGCAAATAATTAGAAATAACTTAACTTTTATATTTTGGAGGATATTTATGAGTATCAGAACTTTATTTTTTATGGGTCTTGGTCTTTTCCTGCTTTATGGATTTTTTACAATAGGTTTTCCTTTCCTGCTGGCACTGTTGTTTGTAATTTTGCTGGAACCTGTAACCCAATTAGTTATACGTTATCTTAAAATTAGAAGACCCCTTTCCTCCATTTTTGTCTCTACTATTTTTACCTTAACCTTCTTTTTAGGCTTTATCCTAATTATTTTAAAAGCATCCAGGGAGGCAGTGGGCTTAACAAGCTTTTTATTGGCAAACTTAAAACATATGGCAAATAATGCGGAGAATTTCAGTATTAAAACAGAATTATGGTTTAGAACTATGTCCCCAGAGTTTCAAAACGGTTTTACGCAGTTATTACAGGGTTTATTAGAAACTTTACAAGGCCTGATCAGCAATGTAGCCGGCTATTCTCTGGATATTGCAGCAGCAATTCCTAATATATTAATTGAAACGCTAATCTTTTTTATTGCTTTTTATATTATTAGCTATACCTTACCCGATATTAAGGAAGGTTTTTTAAACTTTTTTGACAGAAGCACCCATCATAGGGTGAAACTTCTTATGGAAAGCTTATACCGTGCAGTAATTGGATTTATTCGAGCCCAGGTAATTATCAGCATTCTTATTTTTATTGTCACTGCCGTTGGTCTTTATATGCTTGATGTTAAGTATGCTTTAGCCACCGCCTTAGCCATTACTATTGTAGATTTTCTACCTATCTTCGGCACAGGTTCCATTATTATTCCCATGTCTATTTATGCCCTTTTCACCGGGAGCTCTATGACAGCTATTGGCTTGCTTGCCCTTTATGGGTTCTTAATAGTTTTAAGGAGGATTGCCGAGCCAAAAATTTTAGGTGATGCCATCGGCATCAGCCCTCTCAGTGCATTGGTAAGTATGTACGTAGCATTTAAGCTAGTTGGTTTTATAGGATTATTTATGGGACCTACGGTAATAATTATTTACCAGGCTCTGGTTAAAGAAGGAATCTTAAAGATCAAGATAAAGTTTTAAATTAGTGGCTAGTAGAATCAAAAACAGGGGCTTTTCCCCTGTTTTTTTACTTGACAGCTTTTAAGGTGGAAACTTCTTCCTTATTCTTGGCAATTTCAGCAAACTTGATAATCCAATCTGTTTAATTAAGAAATACAATTTTTTGCTATATTATCTCATTTTCATTTATACTATAAGGGAGCTAAAAAAAAAGGAGTTGTTTCTTTATGTTTAAAAGAGCAAATAATTTGGAGATTGTAAGCTACAGGGGGGTGAATGCAGGTTAAATACATGCAACCTCCCAGAAGATGATTAAATAATCATTCTTAGGAGGAAGTAAAATTGATAAATAATAGAAACATTTTAAATAAATTAAGAGTTAATGAAAGTTTTTTGCAGAAGGCAGCCCTATATTCAGATTTGGTTATAGGACGTATTTCTTCAGAATATAAAAATATTTACAAGGCTGTAACTGAGCAGGGAGAGATTTTCGCTGAAATTTCCGGTAAGCTTAGATATGCAGCCACCACCCTTTTAGATTACCCTGCGGTAGGCGACTTTGTAATGCTTGACCGGGATAGAAACGAAAAAGGTAATGCAATTATTCACCATGTTCTCCCTCGAAAGAGTTGTTTTGTGCGTAAAGCTGCAGGAACTGCCAAAGATATTCAAATCGTTGCCGCCAATATTGACATTGTATTTCTATGTATGGCACTTAACAATGACTACAATCTGCGCAGACTGGAGCGTTACCTATCTATTGCCTGGGAAAGCGGAGCAACTCCAGTGGTTGTGCTAACTAAATCTGATCTTTGCCATGACCTGCAAGAGAAAATAGCTCATGCTTCATCTATAGCAATCGGAGCGGATGTATTAGTCTCCTCAGCCCTGACACAGGATGGTTTTATGGATATTCAATCATATATCCAGCCTGGAAAAACCGTAGCATTTATTGGTTCTTCCGGTGTGGGTAAATCCACGCTAATTAATCTTTTGGCAGGTAAAGAAATTCTGCTTACCAATGAAACCCGCAAGGACGACAAAGGCAGGCATACTACGACCCGCAGGGAACTAGTACTGCTTGAAAATGGAGGAATTGTTATTGATACACCAGGTATGAGGGAATTAGGCGCAGAAAGGATTGACTCGGCAAAGGCATTTGCAGATATTGATAAATTAGCCGGTCAATGCAGGTTTAGTGACTGTTCCCACCAAAATGAACCTGGATGTGCTGTACAAATGGCAATCCAACAAGGGGAAATTAGTGCTGAACGCTTGGAAAGCTTCCTGAAACTCAAGAAAGAAGCGAAATATGATGGTTTAACCTCAAAACAAATTGAGGCGGAAAAAATTAAGTCTATGTTTTCCGGTTTAGGCGGAATGAAAAACGCCAAAAACTACATTAAATCAAAAAATAAGAAAACATATTATTTTTAAAAATAAAAGCCATAACGGAAGACAGTTATGGCTTTTATTCCCCTTTTATTAGATTTTAAGTATTTTCTCAATTTCTTTTTTTATTTCAGTTTTGTCACAGACCTTTTGGTGCCGTACCGATTTTTGGTCTAAACCCTTTAACCCGGGATGCAGGTCAAGTCCGCTGACTGCACTTAATTCTTCCAGTATCTGAAACTCATCCTTGCCCTTGATGGCTTCAGGACCCTTAATGGCCTCGAGGACACTGCTGGTAAATTTAAATGGACTTGCAGTGGCATCTATAACAGTCTTGCTTGTATCCCCTGTTTGCTCTAAATAATCCTGATAAACCTTTACTGCAACGGCAGTATGGGTATCAAGAGTATAGCCATTATCTTCAAAGGTCTTTTTAATCATACTCAGGGTATCCTTTTCTGTTGCATACCCGCCCGTAATTATCTGGTCGATGGCGGTTTTTATTTCACCGTCAATAGAAAAACTTCCGGTTTTACTAAGCTGGTCCATCCACTGGTTTACCTTCTGGCCATCGTGTCCGGACATTTCAAAAAGGAACCTTTCCAGGTTGCTGGAAATCAAAATATCCATGGAGGGGCTGTTTGTTTGTATAAACTGCCTATTACGATTATATATTCCGGTAGTAAAGAAATCTGTTAAAACATTGTTTTCGTTTGAAGCGCAAATCAACTTATTGACCGGCAGCCCCATTTTTAAAGCATACCAGCCCGCAAGAATGTTGCCGAAATTCCCTGTAGGCACAACAAAATTTATCTTTTCACCTAAAGTAATTTCACCTTTACTTAGAAGTTCAAAGTAGGCAGCAAAATAATAAACTATTTGGGGTAAGAGCCTGCCCCAGTTGATAGAGTTGGCAGAGGATAATTCATATCCGTTTTCAGATAAAATATCCTTAAACTCCATATTAGCAAAAATGTTCTTGACTGCACTCTGACAGTCATCAAAATTACCCTTAACAGCTACCACATGCGTATTGCTGCCTTCGGTAGTGGTCATTTGCATTTCTTGTACTTTACTGACTCCTTGGTGGGGGAAAAACACTATTATTCTTATCCCAGGTACATCCTTAAAGCCTTCTAAAGCTGCTTTACCGGTATCGCCTGAGGTCGCAACGAGAATAACTGTTTCCTTTTGGGTTTCCGATTTTGTTATAGCTTTGGATAAAAAATAAGGCATAATTTGCAAAGCCATATCCTTAAAGGCCGCTGTGGGACCATGCCAAAGTTCTAAAACAAATCTTTTATCATCTAATTTATAAATAGGAGCCATCCTGGGATGGGCAAAGTTTTCACTATTATAGGCATTAGCAACACACTCATTTATTTCTTCAGCTGAGTAATCATCAAGAAATAGTCCTAATATTTTCCTTGCAACTTCCTGATAGCTGGCCTCTTTAAGTTCTTCTAACTCAGCCAGGGTAAGTACAGGAATCTTTTCCGGGACAAAAAGTCCCCCGGAAGGTACCATACCTAATTTTATTGCCTCAGATGCTTTTACTCTTCTATAATTTCCTCTCGTACTCTCATACATGACCTTAAACTCCTTCTTGTTATATGGTGTATTTAGATTTTTGTGTATAATTTTATGTATCCATTATAAATGGTGTCATCTATAAATGCAAAAGCTAAAAAAAAAATGTGCAATATTTTGTTATAATGGTATTATTAACAAAAGTTTAAAAGGAGTTGATTTTTTTGGTGCATCTTACTACGGAACAATTACAGAATATCTGTAAGGATATTCGGGGAGATATTGTCCGAATGACAGAGGCAGCAGGCTCCGGTCACCCCGGGGGAAGCTTATCGGCGGTTGAACTGCTTACTGTGTTATATTTTCAAATTTTGAAACACCGTCCTGATGAAGTGGAATGGCCTGACAGGGACCGCTTTATTCTTTCCAAGGGACATGCATGTCCTCTACTTTATTCAGTAATGGCCAGAAGCGGTTATTTTCCTGTTGAGGAATTGATATCCCTAAGAAAGCTTGACAGCAGGCTGCAAGGCCATCCCAATATGAAAGTCCTTCCTGGACTGGAGTGTTCCAGCGGCTCACTTGGACAAGGGCTTTCAATAGCAAATGGTTTGGCTATTGCAGCCAAAATGGACAAAAAGGATTATAGGGTATATTGCCTCCTGGGTGATGGTGAATTACAGGAAGGTCAAGTTTGGGAAGCGGCAATGACCTCTGCCCATTATAAGCTGGACAATGTTTGTGCCATTGTCGATTATAACAACCTGCAGATAGACGGCAAAGTTGAAGATGTAAAAAACATCTTCCCATTGAAGGAAAAATGGCAATCCTTCAATTGGCATGTTATTGAAGTACATGGTCATGACCTTCGGCAGATTGAACAAGGATATCAGGAAGCTCTTGCAGTTCAAGAGAAACCTTCGGTGATAATTGCAACCACAATTAAAGGCAAAGGTGTTTCCTTTATGGAAAATGAAGCAGGTTGGCATGGAAAAGCACCTAATAAAGAAGAGTTGGCTAAAGCTCTTCAGGAAATTTATAGTTAGGAGGAATTACCTTTGAAGATGAAACCTACTCGAGATGGATATGGTGAAGGCTTATTAGAGTTAGGTAAAACTAATTCCCAGGTTGTGGTTTTGGATGCGGATCTATCTAAGTCCACCAGGACCGATTGGTTTATGAAAGAATATCCTGATAGATTTTTTGACATAGGCATAGCCGAACAGGACATGCTGGGTACTGCTGCTGGCTTAGCTTTGGCAGGAAAGATTCCCTTTGTAACAACATATGGGGTTTTTGTAGCAGGGAGAGCCTGGGATCAAATAAGAACTACCATTGCCTACGCAGAACTTAATGTTAAAATAGCAGGCGCCCATGGCGGTATTTCAGTAGGAGCCGATGGTGCAACCCATCAAGCTTTGGAGGAAATAACACTAATGAGGGTTCTGCCAAATATGACCTTAGTTGTTCCTTGTGATGCAATTGAAACTAAAAAAGCTACTATCGCCCTAGCAAAACTTAAAGGACCAGCCTACTTGCGATTCGCCAGGGAAGCAAGCCCTGTCTTTACCAGCCAAGAGGATAGCTTCGAAATAGGAACGGCAATAACTTTGAAAGAAGGTTCCGACCTAACAATAATTGCCTGTGGTCCGATTGTTTATGAGGCACTGAAGGCAAGTGAGGAATTGGAGAAGCTTGGGTACTCTGCCAGAGTTATAAATATGCATACTATAAAGCCCCTTGACCAAAGGAAAATCCTCACTGCTGCTGCAGAGACAGGTGCAATTGTCACCGCCGAAGAACATCAGGTATTGGGGGGTCTAGGGGGTGCTGTAGCAGAGGTATTGGTTAAAAATTATCCTGTACCCGTTGAAATGGTTGGAATTCAGGATACATTTGGGGAATCCGGAACACCGGAAGAATTAGCTGAGAGATATGGCTTAACAGCAGGTCACATTGTATTAGCAGCTTTAAAGGTGCTAAAGAGGAAAGGATAAGGTTAAAGCTTAGGTTTAGGTTTAGGTTGAGGCTGATAGCTAGTAGTCGATGGCTGAAAACTAGTGGAAAAATGAAAGATGAAAAAATTCACTAGAAGTTAATACTTAAATACGTAAAGACGGACATAGTCCGTCTTTATAGTTAACCTGGATAATCTTGTACATAAAGGTGTATCTTGTTTACCCCACATTTAGGGTATGAGATTGCCACACCCTAAAGGGTTCGCAATGACTTTTGGTCTCAGTTGCGGAACGACACAGTGGTCGTTCCCTACCAGTTCTATTTTTTACCTAACATGCTGAATATATTGTATGAGCTTCCTAATCATCCGCTTTTACACTAACTCCTGGTAAATTCTTAGCCTCATACGCCACTAGCCACTAGCCACTAGCCACTAGCCACTAGCCACTAGCCACTAGCACTAGCCACTAATAATTATACATAACAACTCATAAAGTACTCAATTATTTCCCGTCGTCTTACGATACCTATAAATACATCATTATCATCTACCACCGGTACATAGTTCTGGGTGATGGCCAATTCTATCAAGTCCTCCATTTTAGCGTTAATCCTCACCGGTAAATTTTGTACCTGTTGGGGAATATCATAAATCCATATTTTATTGGTGTTTTCAAAACTTAGTCCGGGGGTGTTTTTCATCTTCCATAGCAAATCACCCTCAGTCAGTGTTCCAACATATTTTCCACCTTCATCAATCACAGGAACTGCCGCATACCTGTGATATTCCATTTTTTCTAGTGCCTGGCGCATGGTGGAATTGATAGTTAAATAAACTACTTCCTGTTTAGGTATCAAAAAGAAAGAAATGTTTTTACGCATCGTTAACTCCTTGCGGGAATTATTTACTTACTATTATGTTAACATTTTTCCCCGCCGTTGTTAACATCTTTTCCATAAGAAATAAAGTTTAGAAAATGTTCCATAGCCGGGGTTTTATGTCTTTTGGGGTTTGTTATAACATAAAACTTGCGTAATAGCTGTAATCCTGTGATAGGAATTGCTTTTAGAATATTGAACTGTAATTCTTTTTGTACAGTTTTTACCGAAAGAATGGAAATGCCTAAATTTGCTTCTACAGCTGATTTTACAGCCTCAGTACTGCCTAATTCCAAAATCACAGACAGACTATCGGGATCCAACCCGGCATTGCTAAAGGTACTTTCCATTATTTGCCTTGTCCCTGAACCTTTTTCTCTGAGAATAAAAGGGAAACAGGTTAATTGATCAAAATTAATTGTTTTTTGGGCAGCCAGGGGATGTTTTGGATTTACTATCACCAATAATTCATCATCCATAAAAGGCTTTATCACAAGTTCATCATTATTAACTGCCCCTTCAACCAGACCCAGGTCTAAAGTTTGCTCCAGGATATCCCTTATTATATGCTGTGTGTTAAAAACATCTATAATTATCTGAACCTGGGAGTACATTTCTTTAAACCCGCCAATAAACTTAGGCAAAAAATATTCACCAATGGTTTGACTGGCCCCAATGGTCAAACTCCCTTTTACTACCCCGCTTTGCTCACTTAAAGTTTTCTCCGCTTCATTAAAAAGACTGCTGATTTGCAGTGCATACTGGTAAAGAAGCTTCCCCTCGTCAGTCAAAGAAACCTTGCGAGTAGTACGATTAAATAATTTCACTCCCAGGTGTTCCTCTAACCAATGAATCTGCTGAGAAATAGCCGGCTGACTGATATGCAGTATTTCTGAGGCTTGGGAAAAATTCTTTTTTTCTGCTACAACCTTAAATAACTCCAAATGATGCCTATTCAAGTGCTTCACTCCCCATACAAACTGCTGCTATAGTAATATATTATAATGTGAAAATAGTTTATTTTAAAGTATAGCAAAGTATGAGCTGATTTTTAAAAAACCTGATGCTACCAGGCATAAAAGGAATTATGCCTAGGGGATTGGGTGTTTACCCTAAGCATAATTCCTTTTTATAAACTATATAAATACTGTCCTTAACATTTAAATGAGGAACATGGCAAATACAGTGGTTACTGTCAAACCTACTAGAACAGGAACTAAATTACGGCGGGCTAATTCAAATGGGTCCACACCACAGATTGCTGCAGCAGGAATAAGTGCCCAAGGAACCAGGGTCCCCCCTCCAACCCAAATAGCAGCAATTTGTCCAAGGGCTGTGAGAGTTGCTATGCCCGAACCAATTGCTATTGAAAATAGGTGGGCAACAGAACCGGCTAAGGATATTCCAGAAAAGCCGGAACCATCTAAACCGGTAATAGCACCTACAGTTGTTAGAGTAACAGCTCCGATGCCGGCATTAAGGGGTACCGCAGCTGCCAGGGCTACGCCTAAATCATTAACTATACCCTGGGAACCGTGGGGGAGCATCTCACCAAAAATGGAGATAAATCCTGAGTCTCCCAGGTAGAAAAAGGCAGCAATAGGAATTACCGGTCCAAAGACTTTAAATCCAAACTGAAAACCTTCTATAAGATATGAAGTGATTCTTTCTAACCCATCATTACGGTGGGCTAGTAAAGCTATTACTATCAGGATGAAAACACAGGTGCCACCAATTAATGCTGTGGCATCTCCACCTTGCAAGTCAGCAGCTACCATAACAGCAACATCAATTAAAAATAAAGCTGGTACTAATAAGGCCAAAGCTTTCTTCATTCCCGGGGTAATAATTTTTTTAATGGAATCATCTACCTGTTCATCCTGGCTGGAAGCTAAATAATCTTCCCCTTCAACCTTTACTACACCATTTTTCATGTCCCTACGCAAAAGCCAAAAGGCGGTAATTGTAGTTACTATGCCCATAACAATAACCAATGGCACACTTGCTAAAACTACATCCTGAACGGGAATACCGGCGGCATCAGCGGTAAGTTTAGGCGCACCCTGGATAACAAAATCCCCCGATAGGGCAATTCCGTGTCCAAAAAGGTTCATAGCCATGGCAACCCCCAGGGCCGGCAGCCCTACCCGGATTGCAACGGGCAATAATACAGCACCCATCAGAGCAACTGCAGGGGATGGCCAGAAGAACCAAGAAATAATCATCATTAGTATGCCAATAACCCAATAGGCTAAGGCAGGAGTTCTGATAAGCCTGGTAAAAGGTGAAACCATTTGTTCGTTCACACCAGTCTTAGTCAAAACTTTACTCATAGCAACAATAATTGAAATAATAAGAATTGTCCCCAAAAGCTCAGTTATTGCATATACAAAACTGTTAAATACTCCAATTACAGATTGAAAAAGGGATCCTGTAGCTAAAATTCCTAAGATAAAAATACCAATTACACAAATGAAGGTGGTATCTCTGCGCATTATCATGAAGCCCATTACCAAAAAGATGAATGTAACATAAATCCAATGGAGCAAGGTTAATTCAATACCCACATCATCCACTCCTCTTCTTAAATGTATTACAGGATATGTGGACCCTTTAGAAAGTGTGAATAGTAAATATTTACACCACTGCTCTAATTTCCAATTTATGTTAATACCCAGAGCCAAAACCAGGAAATCTATAGTCAACCTCAGGAATCAGTAACCCATTAACAGCCTGAATACCCGTAGTAGAACCATAAAAATGTCCATTTGTTAAATAGTCAATATGATATTTATTGTTCAAAGTTTCTAAGATACCATCAGTAAAAACATTTTTTTCTAACCACAGTATATCACCTTCTGTATGAACTCGGGGAGCATCCAGAGCTTCCTTTAAGGAACGCTTAAAGACAATAATGCCTATGAGAGCCGCCGCCACAATACTTATAATCCTGGTTGAACCAGGGGTGCCAATAGCTAAAAAAGGCTTACCATCTTTTATGACAATAGTTGGAGTCATGTTTGAAAGATTCTTCCTGTTAGGTAAAGGAGCATTGGGATGGTTAGGATCGGTACTGTACTGAGACATCCCACAGTTAAGGATAATTCCCGTACCTTTAACAGTAACCCCGGAGCCGAACCATAATTGTCCATTGGATTGGGTCAAGGAAACCATATTGCCTTGCCCATCTGCAGTACATAGATGAGTAGTATGTCCCCCACAACTATCTGCAATAGTATGAACTACCTTTTCATTCCTTCTCATTTTTTGGTAAAGATCACTATTATAAGCATCTTCCAAAAGCAGCAATACATCTTCTTTCTTAAAATCAGGTTTTTCCAATATCCTTCTTCTGTCCATAAAGGCCTGCTGCATTACCTTGTACAATATTTCAGTGAGTTCAATTTGTGAACAGTTCTGTAAATCAAAATGTTCAATTAGTTTGAGGATTTGACCCATTGTAACCCCGCCGGAATATAATAATGGAAAATAAATGTCATAGCCATAAAAATTGATTTTTCCTGGTTCAGTTATTTTGGCTTCACAATTTATTAAATCTTCCTTGGTAATAATGCCCTTTCCCTCATTAATAGTCTTAATTATCAGGTCTCCAATCTCCCCTTGATAAAAAGCATCTTCCCCTCCTACGCCAATTAGTTTTAAAATTTGGGCATATTCAGGAAGTTTTAATATGTCTCCTTCCCTTAGAGAAGTAGTTTGATAGTTTCTTTTTGTTTCACTATCTAAATGGGGTTCCTGCATCGCCTGGTACAGTGCAGAGTTAATTGGGAAACCTTCCTCAGCAATTTTAACAGCGGGTTCGAACAATTCGGCAAAGGGCAAAGAGCCATATGCTTGCGCTAATTTATATAAACCTTTTAAAACAGTTGGGATACTCACTGCCTTATGGCCAATAGTATTTGAGCTATTTAAAAACATGTCCGGGCTACTTTTAGATGGAGCTTTTGGACCAAAATCAACTACAAACACTTTCTGTTCTTTTTGCAGAAAGACTGTAGCAAAACCTCCAAGCCCCCCTAACCCAGAATTTTGAGGATCGACAACACTTAGTGCTATGGCGGTTGCTACAGCAGCATCTACGGCATTTCCACCTTTCATGAGTATTGATACACCTGCTTCAGTTGCCAAGTGATGAGCGCTCGCCACGGAACCATTTTTGTACACCTTTACCCCTCCCCTAAGTTTAAAAATAGAAGTTTGCCGATAACAGAAAAACGCCATGGGATTGGCGTTTTGGTTCAGTTGTAAGTTTACGGCTTTTATGCCTTTGCATGCTTAAGCTGTCGGTTCAATGAATAGTACGTTTCCTGATTTTCTTTAGCTGCCAGCTGTTTCGCATAGGTGATGGCTTGCGCAATCCTGCCCAGGTTAATTTGTTTTTCCGCCCCATCAATTATACCCAGCTTCAGCATCTGTTCATAAGTGCTTTCCTTCATACCCGTGAGAATGATTTTTTTTCCTAATGACTCTAATCTTTCCTTTATTTTACCCAATACAATAAGACCGGTAGTGTCTATCGCCGGGGAATTCATAAGGTTAATGATGATGATATCAGCACCATCGCTTTTAACTTCAAGTGAATTAACAATAGTGTCTGATACACCAAAAAATAAGGAGCCTTCAATGGTAAAAGATTTAATCGCACGGCTGGAAGCATCAATATCTATTGGGTACTCTTTTAGATAGCTGTTTCCAAAGTTAAATATTAAGATAATTGCTGAAAGCAAGGTCCCTATGGCAACGGCTGTAGTTAAATCGGTAATAACTGTTAAGGTGGTGGTAACGGCAATAACTGCGAACGCCTCTTTGGATACACATGCCAGTTTATAGGTTTCTTTATACTCGATCATTTTTAAAGAAGTTGCCATAAGAATTCCACCTAAAACAGCTAAGGGTATTCCCGCAGCAAAACTGCCAAATTTTAAAACCAGAGCCAGCAGAACAATACCATGGAATACCCCAGACAGTCTCCCCCGCCCCCCTGCATTTACATTTACAACAGAGCGGACTATTGCCCCCGTGCCAATTAAGTTGCCAAATATAGCCGACACAAAATTAGCTATTCCCTGACCAATAATTTCTCTATTACTGTCATGCCTGGTATCTGTCATTTCATCCACAATCAGTGACGCCAGCAGTGATTCTATTGCCCCCAACAAAGCCAGTACAAAGGCAGCCTTAGTAATATCTAAAAAATTTAGCGCCATGAAATCAGGAATTTGCAGTTGGGGCATAACTAAAGGAATCTCTCCAACTAAGAGCTCGGTAGGAAACCATATTTTTGAAGCAACAGTTCCCACAATTAAAGCCAGTAAAGCATAAGGAATTTTTTTATTGATTACGGGCAGTCCCAGCATCAAAGCTATAACAATCAAAGCTAAATAGGGACTGTCTTTGAAATATCCTATTTGTTTCAGGAATATTAGAATACCAATCCCATTGGTAAATCCAATGATTGTGGGATGGGGTATCAGCCTTATGTATTTGCCTAATTTAAATAAACCCATCATTATTTGGATGATGCCTGCAAGAATCATTGCAGCAAAGAGCCCGTCTAAACCATATTTATGAAACATCTCAACTAAGACAACTGTCATGGCACCGGTAGGTCCGGAGATTTGTGCCTTAGTTCCTCCAAAAAGGGAAGCTAAAATCCCGGTAAAAATTGCACCATATAAACCTGCTGCCGCCCCGGCACCCGACAATACTCCAAAACTCAATGCTAAAGGTAACGCTACAAAGGCAACGGTGATGCCTCCGATTAAGTCACCTTTAATTTTATGCCAAGTATCGCCACTCAACTCCATAATATTCGCTCCTAAAATTCAAATAATGAATAAATTATACTCCTAACAAGAATTACCTGCTATGATAACAATCCTCTATAATGCATAAAACTCTTTCATAGTTTCTCAAAATTTAGAAAGACATTCACGATAACTCATGATTTCTTAAAAATACTCTTGTTCTTGTTTTGGAAACAACAATTAGCCTCCAATCAACGAATACATAGCTGTTATAAAAACAAAAAGAGGCACCCCTTTTTGGAAATATTCCTGGGGAACATGAGGAAAGATTTTTCTGCCTATATAACCACCTATTAAAGCAACGGGAACAAGGGATAAAGCTTTTATAATAAAAATTTTTGACAAGGAACCTAAAAAAAGCATAAACAGTATACTAGGTACATAGACTACAGCATTATAAAAAGCAAATGTAGCACGAAATGCACTTTTTTCTACCTGTTTATTGTTAAAAAACAAAACTACCGGCGGTCCAGGCATGCCCATGCTGGGAGTCATTATACCCGAGATGATTCCTACGCAAATATCAATAGCCCTGCCTTCTTTTATTTTAAATCTATAGCCGGTAAACAATATAAAGCTGATTATAATTACTGCAATACTGATTAACAATTTAAGACTCTGCAGGTTAAAATGGTAAAAAACATAAACACCCATGGGTATTCCTATAGCAGCACCGATTAAAATATTTTTTACTAAATTATAGGAAAGAGACTCTCTTACCTGATGGGCTAATATACTGACGGAAAAGAAAGAGATTACCACACTTAGGCTTACAGATGTTTTGGCATCTAAAAAAATTAAAAACAAGGGGACCGCTGTTACTCCAAAGCCAAAACCTGTTATAGACTGAAGACCCGAGGCTAAAATTACTACCACAGCTGCTAAAAACCAAGTATAGTCGAACATTGCATCATCTCCTGTTTCTTCTAATATAAACTAATTGTATTTTAGCAGATTTTTCATTATTTAAATACTTACCTATTAAATTTAGAACATTAAAATTTTTTTTGACAAAATTTTTATAATTATTTTGTAGATATTATTGACAACTAGTTAAAACGATTTTATACTTATATCTATCGTGCAGAAAATCAAATGAATATTAACCAGGCTCAAATATACATCTTAAAGGGTTGGGAATATTCCCGACTTTAACCCCCGTGGGTGTATATAAGATAAATTATTTTTTTATGAAAGGGGGAGGCCAAAATGAGTTTTTCAACTTTTGGTCGACATGTAGTTGCTGATTTTTATGGAGTATCTGCGGAGGTTTTAAATGATTTTAAATTCCTGCGAAGTGCCCTATATGAAGCAGCAAGAATTTCAGGAGCTACCGTTGTAGGAGAGCAATTTAACCAGTTTGAGCCGCAAGGAGTTACCGGAGTCCTAGTTTTAGCGGAAAGTCATCTTTCCATCCATACCTATCCGGAACATGGTTTTTGTGCAGTTGATTGTTATACCTGCGGTACAGAGGTTGATCCGGAAAAAGCTTATAAACATTTAATCACCTTACTTAAACCGAAAAAAACCTATGAACGAGGTTTAATGCGGGGTACCGGAGAAATAACGGATTTAACCAAAAATGAGCTGAAGGTAGTTAACTCGTAAGGGTTATTTAAAAGACCAGTTTTTAACTGGTCTTTTTGTTTTATCTAGAATAAATGTATATCAATATTTTTTTTAAATTCAATGGAATATGGAGGAATATTAAGTATTTTGGAGTTGAATTGAGTTAAATTAAATTTACACTAATATCTTTCCTTTTTTTCAAGGATATGATAAAATATAAACAGACAACTTCTATTGTTATAAAAGGTTTTCTTAATCTGTTTTGAAAGGGGGGTATTGTATGGCTTATAAACTGGATTTTGCTATTAAAAAATTCATTTATGAAATTAACGAAAAAATTGCCGAGGCCCGAGAAAATGGAAAAAGTCAGGAATATGTTGAAGGATTGGACAATGCCCTTAGGATAATGTTGGAGACAGAAGAAAGCGTTGGAAAAATGATATAAATAAAAACTGAGCACTGGCTCAGTTTTTTTATCCATTAGGAAAAAAATTTTTCGGTTGTGGATAAACTAGCCACTAGCCACTAAACGCCGCAGGCGTTTTTTTATATGCCTAAATCTTCATTGACAATTATCACATGGAGCCTATCCTTATCAGCGGGCATCTGGCTTCTTATTATAGTATACATACGGCATATCCTTTGCAGCGACTTGCAATCACTGCATTCACCTGTTTTACAACAGGGGTTCTGCCTGCCAAGCATTTTAGCTAATCTAGGGGCAGTGTATTTTCTTAGTCTTTCCCAGGCCGCAGCTTCATCTGGAACAATTTTATTCCTACCTACTACCACTATCACCTTATCTGGCCCAAATAACATTGCGGCTACCCTGTTACCTTTTCCATCAATATTTATTAATTCCCCTTGGGACGTAACTGCATTGGAACTGGTTAAATAAACATCGGAAAGCATCCCTTCTTTGCGCCTTCTTAAGTTTTCTTCAGGAGAAATCCCTTCAGCAAACTGATTAATAACATTGTACTTGCCGGAAGTAACTTCATCAAAAATACCTGTTTCTCTTAAGGTAAGGGAATTTCCCATTGCTATCTTTGCCTTTTCGGGAATTAAACTAATTGCCAATTTTAGGGCAGCCTTCCTGTCTTCCACAAAATATGCGTTTATGTTGTTTTCACTGAACTTGCTAAGTAACTCTTCCATTTATTAACCTCCAAATAAAAATAAAATTTATAATTTATTGCCCTATTATTATACAAATTAAAAAATTATTTACCATTCCCTGAAATTTTAACCATTCCTAATAAGGCCCGGTAAGGACCGGGTGTTCCCGGAGGAACAAAGGCTACCCTGTCACCTGGTTTTATTTTTCCATCCTGGATGCTCACTGCCAGACCGTTTATAAATACAGCTTCAATTAGATTAAGGGGAAGGTCCAATAAATTGGCCAATTCTATGGCTGAGCACTCTTTTTCTAAAGGATAGTAATAAGGAAAGGTCCACTCTCTCTCATCACATATTTTTTTTAGGAAGGAAAAACAACGTACCTCAACTCGCTTATTCATTCAAATCGCTCCTAAATATAAAATATAATTAATATATTTCAATTTATTATTCCCTTATCCTTCCTGATGTTATAAAAAAAGGTTTAGCACCCTACT
This sequence comes from Bacillota bacterium, assembly GCA_049323895.1. Classification (GTDB taxonomy): domain Bacteria; phylum Bacillota; class Peptococcia; order Peptococcales; family BICA1-8; genus JBMOKT01. The sequence goes on from JBMOKT010000023.1 coordinate 82,673, forward strand.
CGGCTGCTAAACCTTTTTCTTAAATATTTACTGCTTTTTCTCCCTTTAAGGACTGTGTGAATTTAGCTTCAATATTGGTTGAATCAAAAATAAAGCCTCTATCATAGGAAATAACCGGTCCAAAAGGCAGTTTTTCGCCAAAAGGATTTTCAAAGGAAGTAATGACAATTTTTGAGTCTAAAGCAGAGAGTCTATTGCTTAAAATTTTCATTGATTTAGCCGGAAGTTGTCTGGGTACAGCTACCCAGAAATTTTTAGCGTCTTCACCCAGATAAACACTAAAGCTTCTCATGCTTACCCATCTATTTGACTCTTTGCTAATATCTTCTAAACCTTTTAAAACTAAACCCCTGATTTTTGCTTCATCTGTATTTTTTGGCAATGAATTCTTAGCAAATCCCCAACATATAAAATACTGCTGTCCCTCAAACTCAGGATATAAATATAAGACCTTATTAATCAATTTGCTTCTCTCCTTTTTTTTAGTCACTATAATTATAAACAATTCATATTTATTATTTGTTATCTCTTTGTTAACTCCACATTAACTACAAAAATAAATAGCTGCCTTTGTCTAGCAGCTATTTTTGCAGCACACTTTTACTATTCTAATGGCAAAACAAGAAAAAAGCAATAACAATTTTTTTATATTATTCCATATTTATTTAATGTCTCCTCCGTTGGGACCCCCATCTGATCCCAGCCCCTATAGGAATAATACCCATCCAACATATTTTCCAAAGAAGGCAAAGTATCTTTTGCTCCTCCACTACCCCTTTTATGGTTGGCAATACGGTTGGGCAGCTTGTCATCCTTCCGGGAAAAACCGCAAGAGATGTTGTACATTCTTTTAATATTAACAATTCTCGAACCCGCATCCAAAAACTCTTCCCGGTCCATATCCCACCCAGTCACATAATTTAACCATTGTAAGAGGGTTGTTACTGTTTCATCCCCGAAACCAAAGACGAGAAACTTACAACCAATTAGGGAATCAAAGAGAGCCATTAAATCCTGCAGCTCAGCAACCAACTGTGCCTTTCCCTGGTAGGAAAATCTGTCAAAAGTTTCAGGAAAACCCAGATCCTTAATGGAAATACCGTCTTCATACTCATAGGAAAGGGAATTTAAATGGCAGGCACCTCTGGGGCTGGTTGCATAAGCCAGTGCATTACTGAATTTAGCCCTGGGGTCATGGGCCGGGAGGTCCATGCCTTTGATTTGTACAATCATTTCTTGAGCACCGCCCCCTATTTTGGCTGCAGCTATTTTGCTCCCTTCTCCTAATAACCAGCCTAAATCCTCCCGTAAGGCTATTTTCTCAATCATTTTTATCATTGCCGGGGCATTTCCCCATTCCAGGTTTATGCCTCCCAGTTGTTCTTTATTAATTAATCCATCTGCATAAGCCTCCATAGCAAAAGATATTGCTGCTCCTGCAGCAATGGTATCCAAACCAAACCTATTACAAAGTTCATTTGCCTTGGCAATTGCCTCTAAATCATCAATGAGGCAGTTAGAGCCTAACATGCCGATTGTCTCGTATTCTGGTCCTGCTCCTTTTACACCTTGGTAAACACCTGATTCAATTTTTATTTCCCGACCGCAACCAATTATACATTGAGCACAATGATATTTTTTCTGCAGAATAGTCTTGGACATTGTTTCACCTGATAGCTTTTCAGCTGTCTTAAATGTTCCCTCACGCCAGTTCTTAACAGGTAAATCTCCTATCGCCTCCACAGTTTCCAAGGCGACGGCAGTCCCATATTCGCCTAATATGTCAGTGTTTTTCCGAACCCTTCCGGCCCATTTTTTAATTGATTCTCTCAACTTCTCCTGATTGGCTATGGGTATTTTCAACCTGCCCTTCCTTATTACAATGACCTTTAAATTTTTGGAGCCCATAACGGCTCCAACTCCACAGCGGCCGGCAGCCCGCCCGTCCCGTCCATCATTCATAATAGCCGCGATACGGACTAGATTTTCCCCAGCCTGACCGATACTGCAGGTTACAATATCCTGTCCCAGTTCATCTTTGAGGATCTCATCCAATTGGTATGTATCAAGACCCCAGTATTTCTCAGCTTCCCTTACTTCTATTTGCCCGTTTTCTATATAAAGGTAAACAGGTTTTTCTGCTTTGCCGGAGACAATTAAACCATCTACACCAGCCTTTTTTAAATGGGCTCCCCACGTTCCCCCTGAGTTGGCTTCTCCATACCCACCTGTCAGCGGAGATTTGGTAACAACCTGATATCTTCCAAAGTTAGGGGCATTTGTTCCCACCAAAGGTCCGGTAAGGAAAATGAGAAGGTTTTCCGGACCCAGGGGATTGGTGGTGCCGTCAGTCTCCTCCTTCAGTATCTTAGCGCCTAACCCCGACCCTCCGATATACTTCCTCAAGGTTTCTTCCTTAAAAGTTGTATATGATATTTTTCCTGTGGTCAAATTGACCCGTATAAAATTATCTATATATCCACCTGCCATATTAACCTCCTCACCCCCCGCACATAGGGATTAAGATTTTTATTTCCGCTCCATCCTCCACAACATCTTCAAACAATGATAATTCCCTATTAATTAAGATAACTGCCTTAATCTTGCCCTCCCTGAGATAGTTATCTTCTCTTAATTTTTCATAGAATTCAGGATAATCATTATACAATGAATTTAATATCTCGTTTACAGTAGGTTTTTCTGCAAAAGGCATCTCAAATTCCACCTTCTCCATTCCAAAAATCTTTCTAAAAGGCGGTCCGAATTTAATATTTACAAACAATTTTCCATCACCCACCCGACAACTTTGCATTGTATATAATTATGTTTCTTTGTTTCCTTAATAAATTCCTGCAAAAACTAAAAAGTGGAAGAGTGAAAAAGTGCTAATCCCACCTATCTGGATGGAAGTGCCGCTCAATTTAAATCAATCCTTATTAGCGCCGGTTTGAGAGAATGTCAGATAGAAATAAATTATCAGGATTTATTGAAGGTTACACAGGACCTAATGGGAGGCTTGGTTTAAGCATGTCAAAGGACGAAGCTTTCGACACTATTTGTTTAAGAACATTTTAGTTGTTTTACGACACAAACTTTATTATAATCTTACTAATTGGCAATCCAATTACAACTCCTAATATTAATTGTGTTATATTCCCTGGGATAGAGGTTACCGGAGCAATCCAATTACCATATAGAATACCCTCTGTTAAATAATAACCAAAAATCATCCATATTCCACCAACTAAAACTGCAACTAGGTTCCAGAAAATACTTTTTCCTTTCCTGTTACTTGCATGTGAGATAGCTCCAACTATATAACCCATTACCCCTCTTATTACAAATGTGAAAGGCGCCCATAGTGCCCAACCTGAAATAATATCAAATAAACCCATGCCGAATGCTCCAGCAATAGCACCTTTCTTTTTCCCAAATACAATGGCTGAAATAAATAAAGCTACATTTCCTAAGTGAATTAAACCACCATTTATTGAGATCGGTAATCTTATGTTTATAAATTTGGTTGCGACTAAAACTAGAGTAATTAGTAGGGCGGAAACAACCATATCGTTTGTTTTGGTATTTAGTGAAGTAGCCTGTTCATTTTTATTGTTACTTACATTTTCCATAAACAACCCTCTTCCTCCATATAAAAATTAGTGTAATAGTTATCTCTCCATCTTTTCAATAAAAACATGATGGATTTTCTTTTTTAAGTTAAAATTTAATTTTTCCAGTGTAGTATTTAGTGCTTTTAAGGTAATGTAGACTTTTTCCTCATAACAGTTCTCGCCCATATGCCCAATTCGCAGAACCTTGTCTTTTAGAAAGTCAAATGCGCTGGCAATCATAATATTATGTTCCTTAAGCATATTAGTATAAATCTGTTCAAAAGTAATTCCCTCCGGGACTAAAACAGTAGTAACAGTATTTGAGTATCCATTAGTAGGGTATAGTTCCAAACCAGACTCAGTCAAAGAATATCTAACTGATTCACCTATTTTTTGATGACGATGCAAAAAATTTGCTTCCTCCAATAAGCGGACAACGGCAGTTTTAAGTCCATAGATATTATTAATAGCTTGAGTATACGGGAACCACTTGTCTTCATACCAGCTCTTCCAAACTGCCAAATTAGCATAATATCCTGTAATGGGCTTTTCCCTATTAGTGATTTTTTCCCAAGCCTTTTCACTTATACTAATAAAGGTTAGCCCTGGAGGTGCCGATAAACACTTTTGCGACCCACCAATAACTATATCCATTTTCCAATCATCAACTTTTACTAATTCCCCTCCTATAGCTGAAACTGAATCAACTATAGAAATAATTCCATACTCATTTAAAACTGGACAAATTTGATCAACAGGGTTGGTAATCCCAGAAGGAGTTTCACAATGAACTACTGTAGCAATTTTAAAGTTGCTGTCCCTTTTTAAAGAATCTTTTAATTTTGAAATGTCTACACCTTCCCTATAATCAAAAGTTAGATACTTCACTATACCTCCGTACATTTTGGCAAAATCACCAAAACCTTTTCCATAAATACCATTATCTATACATAAAACTCTATCACCGGGTTCGATTAAGGAAGCACATGCTGCTTCCAATCCCAATATTGCTTCAGCAGATAATATAAGAACCTGGTTCTTTGTTTGTAAGAGCCTTTGTAGACTATGGCAAGTTTCCTTATAAAACTCAAAAAAACTTAAATCTAAATCTGGATTTGTCATAGCTTTTGCCATGGCGTTTCTCACATCTTCATGTACTTGGGTAGGACCGGGAGTCATTATCACTGGAGTCTTCATATTATCACCTCTTGATTAAAACTAAATCAATTATATCTGCAAACTGTACTACTCAAAAGTGACAGTTTCCCATATATCAAGCGGGTCAGTTAATAAATTTACAGTAAGTATAGTAGAAGTATAATTATTTTTTATTTCAATTGCTAAATAAATAAAAATATGCTATTTTGTTATAGTACAATTCAATTTTCGCAGTGGCAGCTACCTGCGTTAACAAAACTGCTCCATATATGGTTTTGTTACAACGCTAGGCTTTTTGCCTAGCTTTTTTTATTGTCTGCGGCTGTAATAATTTTAGGAGGAAAAAATGAAAAAATATCCAGTTCTATTAGTATCCTTATATGTGGCCTGCGAATTAATTGCAAATATTACTGCAGGCAAACTAACTATGGCAGGTAATTTTGTAGTGCCTGCAGCCGTTTATATTTTTACCATCAGCTACACTTTATTAGATTTAATTAACCGTGTTTTAGGTAAAGAAGAGGCTCAAAGAATTGTAAAAGGCGCTTTTATTGCTAATATACTATTGGCTCTTTATGTTTCAATTGTTATTCATCTACCTGGTGCCCCCTTTTGGCAGGGACAAGAAGCTTTTGTTACAACCCTTGCTAATACCCCAAGAGTTACTTTTGCTTCCCTAACTGCTTATTATCTTTCAAGCAACATGGATATTCTTCTTTACCATAAACTTAAAGACAGAGCAGCATTATGGTTAAGGGTATTTGCTTCCAACAGTTTAAGTCTTTTGGTTGATACTATCGTATTTATAACAATAGCCTTTGGTGGGATAATGCCCTTATTACCTTTAATCCAGGGACAATATATTATTAAGTTGGCTACAACAATTATTACCATTCCCCTTATTTATCTGACTAGATTTTTTAATGGTGGAGAAGAAGCCAAGCTATCCTTTAACAAATAGAGAAAGGGGAAAAGCCTTTGCTATTAGACATAACAAGAATAGAGAGAAAAACTTATTATCAAAGCTTAAGCGAGCTTATTAAAGCAAACAAAAGGAATGGTTATGCCGGTTTTTGGGGTCAACCGGACCAAGAAACAATGGATATGTTTAGAGAAAATAACTATAACTTTATCGATTTGGATATTCCACTATACACATATGAGAAAACCTCCATTCCCCAAACAACCTGTTATATTATTCAAGATGTAGCATCAAATGCATATGCTTTAAAGGATAAATTAGATTTTCTTATTGCAACCACGGGACCTGACAAGTGCGAACAGGGCCGGAATATTGCTGATATTTTAACTAATGAGGGGTTCCCCGTCATAAATGCAACTAATGCAAATTATTCTCCAATACGAGACAGTTTATTAGCTAATGCCAAAATACCCCTTAAATTCAGGATAATTCGCATTATGGAACTTACCTATAAACCATTAACCATGGAAGAAGAGGCTTTTTACAAAGCCAATCAAATTGATAAGCCAGCCTTTATATTCCACGGTGTGCCGCCCAGGGACCTTAGTATCTTAGATAATTTTCCGGTTGATACCAGGGTTGAAGGCTGGACAAAGCTTGTGGAATTGGGGATTCCAGGCAGAATTGATTTGGAGTGGCAGATTAGCTCTGATATTCCTACAGTATTTTTTACCCAAAGCTTTTGTCATAAAGAATTACTAGCATCCTATTGGGCTAAAAAAATTGGAGGTCTTCACATTGAAGCTCATAATGCAATTACTAATTCAACTGAAGCTAAATTACAAGCGTATTTAGGATTGGCAGGTCAAATATTTACTAAGGAGTAATTTAGAATGATTTATTGTGATGGCGGCTCAACCTATACAAAATTACTTGACCATAATGGAAAGATAAAAATAATTGCAACAAAAGAGCTAATAAAAGATAGGAATAGGTGGTTTGATATAGCAACAGGTCATTCTATGAAAAACTATTGTGGAACCTATGTAAATGAGTTAGTAGCCTTAGCCCATGGTTCACTTGCCCTAGTACCTGACAATAACTTTACCGTTGTAGATATTGGCAGTAGAGATACAAAGTATATAATTGTTAAAGATAGGCAAGTAAGTAGTCTTGACTGGAATACAAGCTGTGGCGGGAATTTAGGGTTTACCCTCGAATTATTGGGACAGTTTTATCATTTAAGCTATGATTATTTGCTGCCCAATCAAGAAAAAGTACCTGTTGCTTGCGGACTATTAGGAATAGAAAAAATTTTCGATGAGATTAATAGAGGACTTACTCCTGAGGATGGGGTTGCCAAATTTATACATGGAATGGCTTTAAATATTTATCAGTTTTGTCAATCGCCTTCTACTTTATATCTTTCAGGAGGATTAGCTGAGAATAAATGCTTTGTAAAGACCCTTGAAAAATATTGTACTATAAACACTTTAGGCAGAGATGTATTATTGAAAGGATTAGTCGAAATAGCAAAAGGCACATAGCTATATTTTTTATAAAATATATTCTATCATATCATAAATATGGCTGAAACTCAGTATTTATAAAGGGTTTTGGGGGGGTGTTCAGCAACCCTACTTATACTTATTGTCAGTATTTGCAAAATAAATATTAATGGTTACCTCTAGGGCTATTTTTAGATTACTGGAAGAAAAACAAAAATACCAGTAGTCCATAAAGCGTGTGAAATGGTTACAGCTAATGTATTATTTTCTTTCCAATAAATATAGCCCCAAAAAAGACCTGCTATGAGAGCTGCCATTACAAGCATAAAATTACCAGATGAAATATGAACACCAGCATAAATTAGCGATGCTATAATCCAACCTTTAAACTGCCCAAATTTTTGCATAGACCATCTTTGCAAATAATTTCTCCAAAATATTTCTTCTCCAGGACTCGTTATAAACAATAAAACTAAAGTTATATATATTGCCTCTGCTTGAGTTCTAATGTTATATATTGACGAAACTTGAGGTTTAGCAAAATCAAATAATAATTGGGAGAGAAAGTTCCCTATAAGAAAAACTCCATACAATATAATGGCTGAAACGGTCCCAATCATAATTGTTCTTATATTAAAATCCTCTCTTTTAAAAGGATTTCCACCCCAGTTAATAGCCAAGAAACTTAATGTTGTTGCCGCTATACTCATGGATAACCAAAAATTAAGTAGTTGAACGGAAAAGGTTAAATACCAGAATATTATTGCTAATAAGATTGTAACAATTATTTTAAAATCTTTTATTTTTAAATTAAACATTTATACCCCCTAGAAAATAAAGTTGAGAAGAAATCCCCCTATAAACATCAGTCCAAACTGTAGGTGAAACTGAGCTGCGTTAGCTTCAAGCATTATCAGATATTCTTTATTTCCATTGAATGAAGCATGGGTATTTTTGATGATTTTAATTGCTTTGGGTACTAATAACAGACTAATGATAACTGTAATAGGTGCTACTTGAAAACCAACTAAGATTAATACAGAAATAAATGCAGCTAGATTTAATAAATAGTATAAAAAGAAACTTTTATTTTTTCCTAAAATTAAAGCTAAAGTTCTTATTCCTGCATTGTTATCATAATTCATATCTCTTAAATCATTGGCATGTAACACCGCAGAGACTAGAAAACCTATAGGTAAGGAAACCCACACAGTAATCCAGTTAAATACTCCTGTTTGAACATAATAAGCACCAAATACCATTAATGGTCCCATAAGAAAAAAAACCAGTATTGAGCCTAAACCTTTATATTTATATGGAGATGGACCTAGTGTATAGGTATACCCACCAGTTACCCCAATTATGCCAATTATTAAAATTATGAAACCTCTTAAATAAACTAAATAAAATCCAATCAAAACTGCAAGCAAAAAAGATATAATGCCCACAAAATACATATGATTTGGCTTAAATATATTGTCAACTAACTGGTAACATGTTCTTGCTGATTCTGTGGAATCAACCCCAGAAATATAATCACCATAAGTATTAGTTAAATTAGTGCCCGCTTGAATTAAAATACCACCTACTAATGTGATTAAAAACAAAAAAAAATTAAATTGTCCATGATATGCAGCTATTACTGCACCCAAAGAAACTGGTATAAATGCAGCAGTAAAGGACCACGGTCTCAATGCCAAAAACCATTCTTTTATCATAATAAAATTCCCCCTATGGAATACATTTAAAAACTAATATATCTATGAAAAAAATACCATATTTATAACAAACTATCAATCTTTATCCTAATATATCAATATCATTATTGTAAATATTAGTAACTCTGTTTGAATATCCTTTTTTATTTATGGTTAACAGCTTGGTTTCACCCTAACACATTAAAGAGGATAGCAGCAATACTATCCTCTAAAATTTCATTTAAATTTAACCTTTTTACTATATTGTTTAGGGCGAACAAAAAGACTCCTAATCGCCCGGGGAAAACTGCTAAAAAATGTGACTTTTTCAGTGGTCTCGAAGCGTCATGTCTTTCCCTTAAAATGCGAAAATTTAATCAGCTAACATCTTTGTTATTTATTAACTGTAGAGCAAATGACCTTGAATTTTCAATTTTGTCATCTGTTATAAATACTGATTTATATCCAAAATCTCTCTCAGCAAGCATTCCAATATAACTTAATTGAGAGTGCTTACAATAACGTTTTATTCCCTCTCCAAATAAGTCAGCTCCTTTTTCCGGACTATAGCCACAAGTGGTTATGATCGCTAACTTTTTGCCTTTCCAAAGAGAAGGTCCTTTTTCATCACCATAATACTTATTCATTCCATATACCAAACGATCCAGCATCGATTTCATTGGTGGTGTGCAGTACCATGAGTAAATAGGTGTAGCTAAAATAATGACATCACAATCATATATTTTATCAAAAATTTCTTGCATATCATCTGTATATCGGCATCCAAAAATTGTCCAGTCCTTTTGACAGTTCCGACACGCAATGCAAGGTTCAATATTTTTATCATAGAGCCAAATCAAATCATATTGAACTTGATGAAGCTCAAGTTCTTCAATAAACGGCTTCAATAATTTAGCTGTATTTCCGTTTTTCCGTGGGCTTCCTAAAAGAATACAACATTTCATTCTAAACCTCCATGTTTCACCTCAGCCTTAACCTTAACCTTTTTATAAGTACCCTTCTTCGGGGTTGCGGAATTTTGCTTGGTCAATATTAAGGGCATAATCAATTTCTTCCAGCATGGCTTCCTTATCATGGGGCAACCTGCCGTTGACGTTCCAGTAGTTCAAGGCATGATCGCTTAAAAGCAGGCTGTTTATTCCCTGTAAATTTTCAATAAACAATCTTAGTTCTCTAAGTGCCTGGTAGGGCTGGAGCAGCAAAAAACTTCCTTCCTTATACATTTCATACATAGGTGTCCCCGGATAAGGCAAAAATGTCCTAATTCTTATAAAGTCGGGATTTATTTGGTTGATGACATCTGCACTATTTACGGCATGCTGTCCCGATAATTCCCTGCCGCCTACTCCAATTAATAGGTACTGGCTTAATTCTAATCCCGCTTCTTTTACATGCTGACCTGATTTAATAATTTCTGAAGAACAGGTCCCTTTGTTGATAAACTTCAACACTTCATCATCACCTGATTCCATACCGGAATGAATCCTGCATAAACCCGCATCCTTGAGTCTTTTATATTCTTCTAGTGACTTAAGTCCAATATATCTTGCAGAGCCGTAAACAGTTATCCTTTCCAGCCGGGGGAAGAGCCTTTGGGTATATGTGAAAATTTCTAAGAGGTCCTGGGTTTTCATTAAAATTGTATTCCCATCGGCAAAAAAGACGGTTTTAATCTCTTCGCCATAATATTCTTTTGCCCTATCTAAATCTTCTTTTATCTCAGAGGTTTTTCTTATTTTAAATTTCTTATCCCTATACATGGCACAAAAATTACATTTATTATGGGGGCAGCCGATAGTGGCCTGAATTATTAAACTTCCAGCTTCACTTGGTGGTCTATAGACTGTTCCTTGATACCTGATACTATCTCCCCCTTTGTTTTATTTGACACCTATTGCCTCAGCTAATAAGGGAATTATGTCCTTTACGTCTCCAATTATTCCATAGTCCGATACTTTGAAAATCTCCGCCCCTGCATCTTTGTTAATACTTATTATCAACCCGGCATCCTTCATACCGCAAATATGATGGGTAGCCCCCGAAATGCCGAAACCTATGTATATTTTAGGGCGGATACTCTTGCCGCTGGTGCCCACCATCATCTGTTCCCCCGCTGCCCATCCTTCATCAATGGGAGGGCGGGTACAGGCCACGGCACCACCCAAACGGTCAGCAATCTTCTCCAAAAGTTCCCATCTTTCCTGCTCGCCAATCCCCCAGCCCCCGCAGATTACTATCTCTGCTTCTTCCAGAGGGACTCCTTTAGTCTCTTCCCGGCAAATATTCAGCAGGGTTAACTTTGAAGTTATCTCCTTAAGGAATTCTGTATTTATCTTTATTATTTCCCCATTCTCAGGTGAAAGGGAGGGTTTTCCTAAAATTCCCGGTTTGATGGTTGCCATCTGAGGACGGTGCATGGGACAAAGTATATCACCTAAAACTTTGCCTCCGAAAGCCGGTACAACTGCAACCAAATTATCCTGCTCATCCAGTTTTAATTCTATACAATGGGCAGCAACACCTGTTTTGACCTTGGCGGCTATTAGTGGTGCAAGTTGAGTTCCTAAAATAGTAGCACCCATCAAAAAAATATGGGGGTCATATTCCAGGATAGCTTTCTCCAAGACCCTACCGTAGTAATCAGGATTATAGTTAGCCAACTTGTCATCTGCTGCTACATAAACTCTTTGGGCACCATATTTCTGTACTTCTTGTATCAAATCTTCCACACCAAATCCTATCAGTACAGCAGCTACTTGGCCTGGTTCCTGCATGGCGTCCCTCAGCCTAAGTGCTTCCTTTAACAATTCCATGGAGACGCTGGAAATGGAGCCTTCTGTATGCTCTATATATACCCAAATATCTTTTTTCATACACCATTCACCCCTTTACAGCCAGCGGTTAAGGGACTGGTATTAATACCCTCTGTCCTTAATTTATCAATAATAAACTGTACTAGTTCTTCCTTACTCCCTTGAACCATCTGAACTTGACGGTTAATTTCCGGTGTAAATATTTCTCCAGGCTGGGTTGGCGAGCCCATAAGACCTACATATTTTTCATCCAATTCCAACTCAGTAAAGCTTAGAATATGCAAAGGCTTTTTCTTAGCCTTCATAACACCCATAATTGAGGTATAACGGGGTTTATTAATTTCCCGGGAAAGGGCCAGTACCAGAGGTCCTTCTCCTCTCCATTCCATATAGCCGTTTTCAATCTTGGACTTTATATAAATTTCATCTCTAGTCTTTACATCCAAACCGGTTACTCCCCATAAACCAGGGATATCCAACCATTCAGCCAGTTGGGAAGACACCTGTGCAGTAGCTCCATCACCGCTCTCAGTTCCTGTGAGAACCAAATCTGCTCCCCCAAGATACCTTATACCTTGTGCCAGAACATAGGAAGTAGCCAGGGTATCCGCACCGGCGAATTTCTTGTCACTAAGCAAGTATGCTTCATCAGCCCCCATGGCCAGCCCCTCTAAAATTGCATCCTTGGCGTTAGGCGGTGCCATGCTCAATAATATTACCCTGCCCCCGAACTTTTCTTTTATTTGCAAGGCACATTCAATTGCATTTTTGTCTATAGGATTAATAATTGTTGGTATGCCTTCCCTTACTATAGTTTTAGATACCGGATCAATAGTAATTTCATTATATTTTTCCGGGTCAGGGATAGGTTTAACACAGACTACAACCTTGAATTCCATTTTCATCACCCCTCACTTAGATACAAACCCAGGGACCAATTATGGTCCCCGGATTTTACGTAATTCTATTTGCCTTTTAATGTACTGCCGGCAATAATTAATTTTTGAATTACCGATGTTCCGCCAGAAGGTATAGAGACAAGGGCATCTCTTAAGAAACGTCCTACAGGATATTCATTGACTATGCCATAACCGCCCATTAAGTCCATGGTATTTTTAGCTGCTCTAACAGCGCCTTCTGTAGCAAAAAGTTTTGCTATGGCAAATTCAGTTGTACAGGGGATTCCGGCATCCTTCATGGAGGCAGCCCTAAATGTTAATAGGTTGGCAGCCTCATAGTCCACTCTAATATCTGCAACCATCATTTGAATAGCCTGAAGCTTAGCAATTGGCTTGCCATAAACAACTCTCTCATTAGCAAACTTAACCGCTTCTTCCACACAACCCCTTAGTATACCAACACAAATAGCAGCCATCCCTGCCCGTCCAATTTCGGAAATAGTGCTCATGGCTATTTTTGCACCATCCCCCTCTTTGCCTAACATTTGCTCTGGTCCTAAAACTACATCAACGCAGTTAATATCACCCGTAACAGAACCCCTTAATCCTAATTTATTTTCTTTGCGTCCGGGGATATGACCCTCTGTTCCACCGTCAATGATAAAACCAGTTAGAATCGGCCGGCCCTTTTCGTCTGTCCCGGTGTTTACTGTCCAAATATCTACATCTGCAACATGAGAATTGGTTATGAAGCACTTGCGACCGTTTAAAACCCATTTGCCGTCTCTGAATTCACCAGAGGCTTTTTGTCCCATAAAGTCAGACCCTCCAATAGGCTCTGTAACGGACAAACCGCCAATTTTTTTGCCGGCACATAATTCAGGCAGGTATTTCTTCTTTTGCTCCTCTGTCCCATAGTATAAAATTGCTGCAATCCCTAGCTGATGAGTCATTAAGGCAATACCTAGTCCTGCGGAATAGCGGGAAACCTCTTCTAAGCATATTGCCCGTTCAACCCAGCCTAATCCTGCTCCGCCAAATTCTTCGGGTACAAAAATGCCATTAATGCCCATTTCCCCCATTAAAGGAAAAAGCTCTACCGGACAGGAATCTTCCTCATCCCAATGGTCAGCCTTAGGGGCAATCTCACTTTCTACAAACTCCCGTACTGCCTTACGCAGCATTTCTTGTTCTTCAGTAAATTTAAAAAATTCCATGTCTACTCCTCCTCGTATCTATTTTCTGACAATTATTTATTTCTAATCATATTTTATTTGCGCGCAAACATTTTGTCAACAAATAAAAAACCGCCTGCGGCGTTTAGTGGCTAGTAAAACACATTAAAAAAAAACGCCAACTATATGTTGGCGTTTTAGTGGCTAGTTGTCAGGACTCTATCTTACTATCAAATCTCTCCAGCAATTCTTTCATCAACTGTCTTTCGACTGAGGAAAAGTTACTTAGAACCTGCTCATTGGCTTGGTCTATAATTTTTTGTATAGGTTCCTGCAAGCATTGACCTTTGGGGGTAAGAATAACCCTCAATGCTCTGCGATCGTTGGGATCAGGAGTTCTCTGCACCAGCTCCTTATTCTCCATGCGGTCAATAATGCCTGTTATTGTAGAACCGTCTAGGCTTAAAGTTGCGGCAATCTGTTTAGGTGTTTGACCATCCTCCTGCCATAAACAGCTTAAAATTCCGTACTGTACAGGTGTAACATCATATTCTGAAAGCTTAGACTTAAAAAACTGGAATACACCCTGCTGGGCTCTAGTTAGGAGAAAGTTTATACATTGATTTAGTTCCATTATTGTCTGACCCCTCATTGTTATATTCCCACTTATTGTAGATTATAGGTTTTTAATTTGTCAACTAATAATTGGTCAGCAAATTTTATTCCTCATTAAACATTGGGCATATTTTTTCCATAGAATATTTCCAGCATCTCTTTTTTTATCCGCTGCTTAATCTTCTTTTTCTCCCAAGATTTTAATTCATTTTTAGCCGTCCCAAAAAGATAATTGTCTAAGTCGAATTCTTTTAAAATCATTTTGGTATGGAAAATATTATCCTGAAAAACATTAACATCTATCATTTGATATTTATCCCTGCTATCCCGGGAAATATAGTTTTGAATAGAATTAATTTTGTGGTCTATGTAAAATTTTTCACCGTTAACATCCCTGGTAAAACCCCTCACCCGATAATCCATGACAGCAATATCGGGCTCAAAACTGTCAATTAAAAAATTCAAGGCCTTTAGGGGTGAAATATGACCACAGGTTGATACATCTATATCGGCACGAAAAGTGCTTATCCCTTGATCCGGATGGCTTTCTGGATATGTATGTACTGTAATATGGCTTTTATCCAGGTGTGCAACTACGTGATTGGGTTTTTCACAGATTATTTCATTTTCGGCAATCAGCATTGTAACACTTGCCCCTTGAGGATCATAGTCCTGATTGGCTATGTTTAAGATATGGGCCCCGATTATTTTCGCAACTTCAGTTAGTATATTGGATAGCCGTTCTGCGTTATATACTTCATCAATATATTCAATATATTCTTTTCTGTTTTCTGCATTTTTGGCATAGCAAATGTCATATAAATTAAAACTTAAAGTTTTGGTTAGATTGTTAAACCCATATAATTTAAGCTTATTTATCGGCTTGATATCCATTTCTAACTCCTTTCTTAAAATATTTTGTGTAAGTTATTGCCCATTATACCCCTATTTCTATAAAAATAATAGGGGCAGCCTTTACTGCCCCAATTTTAATAGTCATTTAGCTTTTTAAGAGACCGCCTTCCTCCCAGCGTTCTACTAAAGCGCGCGCTCTTAGAAAATCATATCCGCCACCCATCAGGTAGGCAATAATTGTTGCCTCTTTCATAGCATGTTCATATGTTGTAACATCCGCTTCTGCCAAACCATATTGGACAACAGGTGCAACTGCATCTAAAACAGGCTGTGGACCCATTGTGGGTACAGTAGGCATAGTCGGTACAGTTGGCACTGTAGGGGTGTACATGGGATATTGTGGCATTTGGTAAGGCAAATAAGGATACTGCATCATAGGATTTTGCATATAAGGTACATTTTGTTGAGGGCAGTGCATACGCATAAGATTATAAAACATATTTTTACCTCCTTTATTTCTATTTCCTACTTTACATAATATGAAAACAACCAGCTAATTGTTGAATACAAATGTAAAAGCAGGTAATTAATTACCTGCTTAAACTTTTACTCATTTTTAATTTTAGACCAGGTATCTCTTAAGCCAACAATGCGGTTTATTAAAATTGCTCCACTGTGAGAGTCCCTATCAACACAGAAATATCCATTTCTTAGAAATTGGTATCTATTACCTGGAACACAATTCTCTAAGCTTGGTTCTAAATATGACTGTAAAGTTTGCAAGGAATCGGGATTAAAGACTACCTTTCTGTCAGTTTCTTCTTCTGAATTTTCATCTCTAAACAGTAAATCATATAATCTTACCTCAGCCGGAACAGCGTGTTGGGCAGAAACCCAGTGAAGAGTTCCTTTAACTTTTTTACCACTTGTATCCTCACCGCTTTTTGTTTGGGGGTCATAGATACAACGCAGTTCAACTACCTTACCACTCTCATCTTTTATGACTTCTTCACACTTAATTATATAGGCATGTTTTAGCCTCACTTCTTTACCAGGGGCCAAGCGGAAAAACTTTTTGGGGGGATCTTCCAAAAAATCCTCCTGTTCAATGTATATTACCCTGGAAAAAGGAATCTTTCTGGAGCCCATTTCCGGATTTTCCGGATTATTTTCGGCCTCCATCTCCTCTACTTGATTCTCAGGATAATTCTCAATGACAACCTTTAATGGATTTAAAACAGCCATTACCCGGGGTGCTTTAAAGTTCAAGTCTTCTCTGATACAATGCTCCAGTAAAGCTATATCAACTGTGCTATGGCTTTTGGCAACCCCAATACGGCTGCAGAAGTCACGGAGTGATTCTGGGGTATAGCCTCTTCTGCGCAATCCGGAAATGGTTGGCATACGGGGATCATCCCAGCCGTTCACCAAACCGTCCTCTACCAGCTGCCTGAGATGGCGTTTACTCATAACCGTATTTGTTAAGTTTAATCGGGCAAATTCAATTTGTTGAGGTCTGGACTTGAAATCATCCACCAGTTCTAGTAAAGAATCAATCAACCAGTTATACAAAGGACGATGATCTTCAAACTCCAGGGTACAAATGGAGTGGGTTATTCCCTCTAATGCATCGGAGATAGGGTGGGCATAGTCATACATGGGATAAATACACCATTTGTCTCCGGTCCTGTGGTGATGAGCTGTCATTATACGGTATAAGACTGGGTCACGCATATTAATGTTGGGAGAAGACATGTCAATTTTAGCCCTTAATACCTTTGAGCCATCGGGGAATTCTCCCTTAGCCATCTTCTGGAATAATTCCAGGTTTTCTGCAACTGTACGGTCACGATAGGGACTTTCCTTACCTGGCTCAGTTAAAGTGCCACGGTAGGCACGTATTTCTTCGGCACTCAGGTCATCAACATATGCTTTGCCTTCCTTGATCAAAAGTACAGCATAATCATAGAATTTTGGGAAATAATCCGATGCATAGTACATTCTGTCTTCCCAGTCAAAGCCCAGCCATTTTACATCTTCTTTAATAGATTCAACATATTCAACTTCTTCCTTGCTGGGATTGGTATCATCAAACCTTAAATTACAAAGACCATTGTACTGCTTGGCTATTCCAAAATTAAGACAAATTGATTTGGCATGTCCGATATGTAAATACCCGTTAGGTTCGGGGGGAAAACGTGTATGCACCTTAGAATCATTATTTCCCTGTCTAAGGTCCTCATTTATAATGAGTTCAATAAAGTTAGAAGAATTAGTGTTCTTATTTTCCATAATTTAAAACTGTTCCTCCTTATTAACCGGTAATAAGTTGTATATCCACATATTATATACCCTAAAACAGGTTATTAATCAATGCATAAATTTATTTTACCTTATATTAGCATAATGTAAAGCCACTTTTAAACGCGTCAAGGGTTTAAAAATGGCTTTTACTAGTCACGATATTATGTTTTTCTGTTTTTTGCTAGCCACTAGCCGCTAACAACTAGCCACTAATAACTGTACTTCAGTACTTCATCTTCAGAGTACTGGACATATGCTCCCGAAATTTCCCCTAATAAACTACCGGGCAGCCAGAAACTACTCTCCGCAACATCGATAACCTTTTCCATCTTATAAACCTGGCCATTAATCTTCATGTACTGAGATTTATTTCTGATTTCCATTTTTAATTCCAAGGGCTGTAATGTACAAAATCCTGTTCCATACTCCCGGTCTGCCCCTTTGATACCCAGGTCTTTAGTATTTAACTTAATGGACTTCCATAAATAATCCTCTGTTATGTTTTCATTAAATGTCAATTTGTATTTGGAAGCAATCAAGGCAGACATCCCACTTACCAGGGGTGAGGACATGGATGTGCCACTCATTACTGCATATCCTCCTTCATACCATGCACCAATAACATCTACGCCAACCTGGCAAACATCAATATAATCACCCATAGTGGAAAACATTGCCCTTTGCTGACTGATATCAACTGCCCCTACACTAATAACTTCCTCAAAAGCCGCGGGATACCTTTTCTCTTCTTTTCCTGTATTACCGGCACTGACAATCACAGCCACATTATTCTCCACTAAAGTTTTCACAGCTGTATGAAATCGGTTTTTTTCCTCATCCGTCATGTCATCCTCAACAGAGAGGCTCATGTTTACAATTGATACTTTAGTTCTGTTTTTGGAATTGTATTCGTGGACCCATTCCAAACCCAGGATTAGGTTTTCCAGACTCCCATTTCCTTCACTGTCTAGAACCTTAACAGGCAAGATGTTAGCCCGGGGAGCTATACCCACGTTTTTCCCGGCAATTGAACTGGCAACATGGGTACCATGCCCATTATCATCAAAGGTTCTTGAGGTATAGTCAACAAACGATTTACCGTTTAATACCCTTCCCCTTAACTCAGAATGGAGACTCACTCCCGTATCAATTACTGCTATAGTTACATCCTGCCCATATATTCCCTGGGAATAAAAAGCCTTTCGACCGCTTAAATTAAGAAAACTTAATTCAGCTTCTTCAAGTCCCATGGTAGTTTTGTTTATTTGAAAGTCCTGCAGCTTAATCAATCTTCTCACTCCTCTAATTAGAAAAAATATTTGTAATATAATATATGATTAAAAATAGTCGAAGAGTGAAAGAGAGAAAGAGTGGAAGAGAAAAATTGTATTTTTAATAATTTGTTTGCAACCTAAGCTAATTCTAATATAGCCATTGACTATTAGCTATTTGCTATTGACACATATAAATAAAAAAACCTTGTTGCAAGTGGAAAACAAGGTTTTTTTATTTATATTTATGGTACAGTTACCTCGCCGCAAATATTAGTCTGCATCATTTTTTTAACTTCTTGTACTTTAAGTCCTAAACTAAATAAGTGATAGAGCTTAGTCAGTGCCGCTTCAGTAGTCATGTCGTAGCCGCCTATTACCCCCGCTTTTAGCAAAGCTTGACCGGCTTTATATTGAGCTAAATTTACGCTACCTCTTAGGGATTGGGTACAGGCTACAATAACAACATTCTCTGCAC
The DNA here is from genome assembly GCA_049323895.1 of Bacillota bacterium. Classification (GTDB taxonomy): domain Bacteria; phylum Bacillota; class Peptococcia; order Peptococcales; family BICA1-8; genus JBMOKT01. The sequence goes on from JBMOKT010000023.1 coordinate 102,000, forward strand.
AGGCTCTATTTATTACTTCCATCAGTCTGGGATCCTGGTCAGGTACATTGCCAACCCCATAGGTCTCTAAAACCAGTCCTTTCAGGGGTGGTTTTAACATATTTTCTATTACCTCTGCCGATATGCCAGGAAAAAGGCGGAGAGTTCCTATAGACTGGACCTTAAATGGGTGAATCTTAAACATTTGTTTTTTAATATCTAATATTGATTCCCATTGTATTCTAATATCAACACCAGCAAAACCCAAAGGGGGATAGTTTGGTGATTCAAAAGCATTTAACTGATCAGCATTTACTTTTACCGTCCTATTTCCCCTTAATAACCTGTTGCCAAAAAAGAGGCAGACCTCTGGAATTTTATATTTTCCAGCCATTAAGATGGCAGTTATTAAATTACTGCGGGCATCATTCCTAATCTCACTAATAGGTATTTGGGAACCTGTTAGAATTACAGGTTTATCCAATCCTGCCAGCATAAATGACAAAGCTGAGGCGGTATAAGACATGGTGTCGGTTCCATGAAGGACCACAAACCCATCATATTCCTCATAGTTGTCAGAGATGTCTTGGGCAATTGCGGTCCATATTTCAGGAGTCATATTAGCTGAATCTAGCAAAGGTTTATATTCATGAATTGTATATTCGGGCATTATACTGCTTTTTAATTCTAAAATATTATCCATTTGGTACTGTAAATAATCAGGGGTCGGTTTATAACCACTTTCGGATTTGGTCATACCAATGGTACCGCCGGTATAAATTATATAAACCCTTTTTTTCATCTTCTCATCCCCAAAAATAATTTTAAAAGTACTTTATGCCACTTTTTAGTTTCCCTTTTTTTCTTAGAAGTATTACTGAGATGAGTGGCCCAAAAGTAATAACGTGACATTGTTTGATCTTGACGTCGTGTCATTGCAAGACGATAGACGAATTGACGATTAGACGATTAGACGATTAGACGCTAAAAAGCAGGCTAGCAAGCCTGCTTTTAGATTATCCTAAAATTGCTTTTAAATCTTCTTCTACCGTTGAAACGGGTTTAATATTAAATTTATCAACCAATACCTGCAGGACATTTGGCGAAACGAAAGCTGGTAATGTAGGTCCAAGATAGATGTTCTTAATATCTAAAGATAATAAGGTCAACAATATTACTACAGCTTTTTGCTCATACCAGGATAGAACTAGTGACAGCGGAAGATCATTTACACCACATTCAAAGGCTTGCGCTAATGCAACGGCAATCTTTACAGCAGAATATGCATCATTGCATTGACCAATATCCAATAGCCTTGGCAGCTCACCGATAGTGCCAAACTCCTTCTTATTAAATCTGTATTTACCACAGGCAAGGGTCAAAATAACGGTATCCTGTGGGGCTTTTTCAGCAAAGTCTGCGTAATAATTTCTGCCAGGTCTGGCTCCATCACAACCGCCAATTAGGAAGAAATGCTTGATTGCTCCTTGTTTGACACCGTCAATCACCTTATCAGCAACGCCTAAAACAGTATTATGACCAAAGCCAACCATTATTTTCTTTTCTTCTTCATCCTGCTGCCAACCGCCAAGTTCTAAGGCCTTTTCAATAATTGGGGCAAAGTCCTTTTTGCCGTCTATTTCCTCAATGTGCGCCATATCAGGCCAACCTACGATGCTTGTAGTAAATATTCTGTCCTTATAGCTGTCTCTGGGCTTTTGTAAACAGTTAGTGGTCATTAGAACACATCCTGGCATACCATCAAAATCTTTTTGTTGGTCCTGCCATGCTCCCCCATAGTTGCCGACTAAATGCTTATATTTATTCAATTCAGGATACCCATGGGCAGGCAGCATTTCGCCGTGGGTATAGATATTAATTCCTTTGCCTTCAGTTTGTTCAAGCAAATCCTTTAAATCTTTCAGATCGTGACCGGAAACAACAATAAAGGGACCTTTTTTCTTGGTTACTAAGACCTGTGTTGGTACCGGGTGTCCGTAAGTGCCGGTGTTGGCACTATCTAACATTTCCATACACTTAAAGTTTACTTGACCTAGTTCGAGATTTAAGCCCAGTAAGTCATTTATCCCTAAACTTTCATCAATAAGTGCTGCATAACCTTTATAGAAAAAATTGTTAACCTCATCACTAGTTTTTCCTAAGATCCGGGCATGGTGGGCATAGGCTGCCAAACCTTTTAAGCCATAAGTAAGCAACTCCCTTAAAGAACGAATATCCTCGTTAAGGTTTTTATCTGACATAATGCCGACAGCATATCCGTCGGAAATCATTTGTTCCTGACTGGCAGGTGCAACATACTTTGCAGCTTCCGGTACTATACCGTCTGCTTCACCAGCAAGTTGTTTTAAACTGTTTTTTATTGCTTGTGCTTCCTTGATAAATTGTTCAAACCTTCCTGGATCAAAGTTAACATTTGTCAAGGTTGAAAAAGCTGCATCCATAACAAAGTAATTGGTTTGTGAATCAATTTTTTTGCCTTTTGCAAGTGCCTTGGAACCATAGTAGCCTATTCCTTTTAGCATATGTGTTAACAAATCTTGTAAAGCTGCTACCTCGGGCTGCTTACCACAAACCCCTACCTTAGTACAACCTGTTCCTCCTGCAGTTTGCTCACACTGATAACAAAACATCTGTTTTTCCATTTTTCTACCTCCTCAAAATTCGTACATTTCTTATTTACACTTATAATAATACTTTTTAAACAAAACCAGTGCGGTGATATATGTCACAGGAATAAAAAAACTAAGCAAATTGCTTAGTTTTTTCGGTCGATAGTCAATAGCTAATAGTCAATTGTATATAAGTAATTAGGAAAATAGTATTAAGGCAATAAATTCCAAATCCTGATTTCCATTATTTTCAATAGAATGGCTTTCTCCTTCGGGAGTAAATATTAAATCTCCGGCTGAAACAGTCTTAATAGTACCGTTGTCATTAACAAGACCTTCACCACTTAGTATGTAGTATGCTTCCGAATCTCCTTCATGCTTGTGGAAACCAATAGAACAACCGGGCTTAAGGGTATTTTTAGCAAATAATCTTCCTTTGCCATTAAACTCGTTTTTATCTGTTTCTAATAGGTGAACCATTTCAACCTCACCTTTACCATCCTTTAAACCAGCTACAACTTGCCTTTTTAAATCAGCAGGCTTTTTTATCATTTAAATCATCTCCTTAACTAAAAATATTATAATTAGAATTTCGAGGATAATGTGCAAAATCCTCTATCCATCTTGGTAAACCTAATAATATTAAATACTATGCCCTTTCTAAACCTTAACCTTAACCTTTGCCTCAACTTGAGCCTAACATAGCAAAGCATAAAGGGGCTGCCAGCCCTTTTATATATCTCCCTTTAAACCGATTTCTGCTGCAACCTTCCTCATACCGTTAATAGTTTCTTCAATAATATAATCCAGATCCATTCCCAGCAGCAGGGCGCCTTCTTCTATTACCTCCCTATTAACACCTGCCGCAAAACCCTTTTGTTTCCATTTCTTTTTTACCGATTTAGTATCTGTATCCAGGATGCTTTTATTGGGCCTCATTAATGCAGTAGCGGCTATCAGACCAGTTAATTCATCAACTGTGTACAATACTTTTTCCATTTTTTTAACCGGCTCAACATCAACACATATCTTCCATCCATGGCTGACTACGGCATGGATATATTCCTGAGGCCAATTATTCTCTTCCAGAATTTCTTTAGTTTTAAGGCAATGTTGGTCAGGGAATTTCTCATAATCCAAATCATGGACAAGCCCAATTATTCCCCATTTTTCCTGTTCCTCTTCATGTAATATTTCTGCAAAATGAAGCATTACACTTTCCACTGCCAAGGCATGTTTTAATAAATTGTTACTAGTGTTATACTCTAAGAACAATTTTAGTGCTTCTTCCCTAGTAGGAATATACTTTTCCATTTGATTTCCCCCAGTTTATTAATTATTAATTTTCTTACTATCTATTTAGTAAGTTTTTGTGCCAACACCGTAATAAGCTTCCCAGTCAGCAATAAAATTTTCTACACTCATATCGGTCATTGGGTGATAAATAAGCTGTCCCACTAGCTCAGGGCTTAAAGTAACACCATGAACACCCCTCAGACATGCCTGGTGCACCTGCTCAACATTTTTGAAGCTGGCTGCCAGAACCTTGGTACTGTATTGGTGTACACGGTATATATTAATAATTTCTTCCACTACCCCAACCCCGTTGATACATAGTTGACCATAATTATAATCTATCATAAAATAAAATTTTTAAAAAATATTTAAAGAAAATTTGTCAAAAGGTAAGCTGGGTTGACTAAGCTTCTATATAAAAAACCTTCCACAATTGGAAGGTCTTCTAACTAAAGCATTAGTTTGATACGATTAAATTGGTTAACCTCAGATTTTGAATCGTAATCCATTAGATTAGTATTGGTTGAAGAGTGGGGACTTTGAGGATGCAAATTTTTAAATGCATTGGAAAGCATTAGCTTAATACGGTTGAATTGGTTGACCTCACTGGCACCAGGGTCATAATCTATGGCTGTAATATTAGCCGATGGGTATTTCCTTTTCAACTCATTTAACATTCCTTTGCCGGTTATGTGATTTGGCAAACAGGCAAAGGGCTGAGCACATATGATATTATCGACGCCAGATTCAATCAACTCCACCATCTCTGCAGTAAGGAACCACCCCTCTCCAGTTTGGTTTCCTAGGGAGATAATAGGTTTTGCTGATTCAGCCAAATGGAAAATAGTCTTAGGTGCATGAAATCTCTTGCTTTGTTCCAAAGCTTTTTTCATTTCCTTACGGTAATGCTCTATTAAATAGATGGCAATTCTTCCCCAAACTGCTGATTTTTTACTGCCGGATAAAACCCTATGATTGTAAATCCTGTCATAGGCACTATATAGAAGAAAATCTGTCAGGTCGGGCACAACTGCCTCTACTCCCTCGTTTTCCAACTGTTCCACCAAGTAATTATTAGCCTCAGGGTGGAATTTAACAAGAATTTCTCCTACTATTCCAACTTTAGGTTTAACCTCATTTCTTATTTCAATATTATCAAAGTCATAAACAATTTGATAAATATTTCTGTTAAATTCTTTTAACCGGGCTTTTTGCAGGGATGTTTTACATTTTGCTACCCATTTACTATAAAGCATCTCTGTCCAGCCTTTGTTTTTCTCATAAGGTCTTACCGCATACATCAGTCTCATTAGCAAATCACCATAAATTAATGCCATACAGCTTCTATTGAGAAGGGACAAAGACCATGAAAAACCAGGATTATCTTCAAGTCCTCCTGCATTTATAGATACTACAGGTATGTGCCCTAAGCCTGCTTCCCTCAGGGCCTTGCGTATAAAGGCAATATAATTTGTTGCCCTGCAGCCTCCCCCTGTTTGGGACATAGCAACCGCTAATTTGTTCAAATTATATTTACCGGATTTTATTGCAGCCATAATTTGCCCCACAACAATTATAGAGGGATAACAAGCATCATTATTTACATACATTAGTCCTTCGTTAATGGCATTTTGGTCCACCCTTGGAAGTACTTCCACATTATATCCTTCAATACGAAATGCCTCTTCTATAAACTGGAAATGTATAGGTGACATTTGAGGAACCAGTATTGTATATGAGTCCTTCATTTCCTTTGTAAATATACTCCTCTTAGGAAGAGGGTACAACTCCCTAGGTTCAGTAATATTTTTTCCTCTTTCTTGAACAGCGGCCTTCAAAGAGCGCATTCGTATTTTGGCAGCCCCTAAATTGCTTATCTCATCTATTTTCAAAAGGGTGTATATTTTTGAAAATCTTTCTAGAATTTCTTGGACTTGGTCGGTTGTTACGGCATCGAGACCACATCCAAAGGAATTCAATTGGACAAGCTCCAACTCTTTGCTTTTGCTGATATAGCTCGCCGCAGCGTAAAGACGGGTATGGTATGCCCACTGGTCTGTTACATTTAAGGGGCGATTAATCTTTCCTAAATGGGCTATGGAATCTTCTGTAAATACTGCAAAACCAAGGGATGTAATCATCTTGGGAATTCCATGATTAATTGCAGGGTCAATATGATAGGGTCTGCCTGCTAAAACAATCCCCCGTCCGCCCTTTTCCTGCAGAAATTTAATAGTTTCTTCACCTTTTTTCCTTAGTTTATCTTTGACTAATTGGAGCTCCGCATAAGCTTTTACAACTGCAGCATCAATCTCCTTCTTAGGTATCGCAAAACATTTAAGTTCTTCAAATAACCTTTCGCTCATACGTTTGGGACTATCAAAAGGAAGAAAAGGATAAAGGAATCTGATCCTCTCATTTCTTAATTCATCAATATTAGCCCTTATTGCCTCTGGGTAGGAGGTAACAATGGGGCAATTATAATGATTATCTGCCTCCTTATCTTCTTTCAAATCCAAGGGGATACAGGGATAAAAAATATTTTTAATCCCAGCCTGCAAAAGGCTCATGATATGACCATTAGTTAGCTTGGCAGGATAACACAGTGATTCAGAAGGTATGGTCTCCATACCTAAATTTAAAACCTGTTTGGAAGACCGGGGTGAAAGTACCACCCTGAAGCCTAGATTCGTAAAAAGGGTAAACCAAAAGGGATAATGCTCATAGATGTTTAAGGCCCTGGGAATCCCAATTGTACCCCTTTTTGCCTCTGGAAGTGATAAAGGCTGGTATGAAAAAATAAGTTTATACTTATAATCAAAAAGGTCCGGAAGGGATGGTGCTGCCTTTAGATCTTCGCCCCCTCCCCTTTCACACTTATTGCCGGATATATACTCTTTTCCATCGGAGAAAAGGTTAATTGTTAACAGACACTTATTGCCACAATGCTGGCAGTGCCTCATGGAAGTGGATAGGGAAAAAGTTGCGAGATTTTCCTTTGTAATCAATTTAGTCTCATGGCCTTGAACATATCTCTCCTGGGCAATTAAAGCTGCACCAAAGGCACCCATAATTCCTGCGATGTCAGGACGGACTACCGTTTTACCCGTAACCTTTTCCAGACTACGCAAAACGGCATCGTTATAGAAGGTACCTCCTTGAACAACAATATTATTGCCTAATTGATTGATATCCCGTAATTTTATTACTTTATATAATGCATTCTTCACCACGGAATAGGCTATTCCTGCCGAAATTCCTCCTACATCTACTCCTTCTTTTTGTGCCTGTTTTACTTTGGAGTTCATGAAAACAGTGCAACGGGTGCCTAAATCAACAGGTTTGCAAGAAAGCAGACCTTTAGCGGCAAAATCCCTGACCTGCATATTTAAAGAGGTGGCAAAGGTTTCAATAAAAGAACCGCAGCCTGAAGAACAAGCCTCATTGAGCATGATATTCTCTATCACACCATTCTTAATCTTCATGCATTTCATATCCTGCCCGCCAATGTCCAGGATGAAATCTACATCATGAAGAAAGTGTTGTGCTGCTTTATAATGGGCTATTGTTTCAACTTCACCAATATCAATTTTTAAGGCTGCCTTTAATAAGCCTTCACCGTATCCGGTAACTGCCGAATTTACAATTATTAAGTCTGAAGGAACTTTACAGTAAAGATCATTTAGGGCATTAATAGTTGATTTGAGAGGGCTGCCCTCATTACTCCCGTAGTAGGAATAAAGAAGGTTGCAATCTTCGTCAATTAATGCAATCTTTGTAGTGGTAGACCCGGCGTCTATTCCTAGAAAGCATCGTCCCCTAACCTGACTTAAGTCTGCTCTTTTTACCTTGTTTTCATTATGCCTTTTTTGGAAGGTCTGGTAGTCATCGTGGTTTAGAAATAGAGGCTCAATACTTCCTGTTTCTTCTGTATTTTCAAGAGAAAGGTTTTTAATTTTTTGATAAATTTTCTTCAGTTGAACCGGTTTGCTTTCTTGATAAGCAAGAGCTGCACCTAAAGCAACAAAAAACTGAGAGTTGGCAGGAAAAATAATATTTTCTTCCTTTAGATTTAAAGTTTCTATAAATCTATTTCTTAACTCAGACAAAAAGGATAGTGGTCCTCCTAAAAAAGCAACATTGCCCCGGATTGGTTTGCCACAAGCCAGCCCTCCTATAGTCTGGTTTACAACTGCCTGTAGTATCGAGGCAGCAACATCTTCTCTGGAAACTCCATCATTTAAAAGGGCTTGAATATCCGTTTTGGCAAATACACCACACCTGGAAGCAACGGGATAAAGCATTTTATGATTTTTGGCCAATTGATTAAGCCCCGCAGGGTCAGTTTTTAATAAAACAGCCATTTGGTCAATAAATGCACCAGTACCACCGGCACATGAACCGTTCATTCTTTGCTCTTTAGATTTCATATAGGTGATTTTAGCATCTTCGCCACCTAATTCTATGGCTATATCTGTTTCAGGAATAAATGCTTCAACTGAATTTACGCAGGCAATAACCTCCTGGATAAATGGAACATCCAGATTTTTGGCTATGCCAAAGCCTCCTGAACCCGTAACTGTCAAGGATACATAACATTCTGAATCCTTTTTATATATATTTTCTAAAACCTGAATAACAGCCTGTTTGATATCGGAAAAATGTCTTTGATAATGGCTGAAAACTATATTTAACTTCTCATCCAGCATTATTAACTTAACAGTAGTTGATCCTACATCCAAGCCTATATAATAATGACGTTTCATAATCATTATTCACCTCATTTTGAAGTAGCAATGGGAAAATAAAACTTTATTCGTTGTAATTTATACACGAGGAAAAACCATATTTATAAAATCTCACCAGTTCTTTTACTGCAGTATCAAAACGTATGTTATTGGATATTAAAAAATCAGGATTAACAACTGCTTGTAGAGATGATAAAACAATTGCAGAAATTATGCGATGATCATATTTGGACTTATCATTTTCCAATACAATATCTATAGCCTTTTTTACCTTAATGAGCCTAAAGTTGTTAATCTTTTCCCAGTAACGGGGATATTGCTGCTGGAGTTCTTCAATTATAAGAGGTGTAAAAATGGTGCTGGTAAATTCATAAAAGGCTTTAGGCAGATGTTCAAAAATCTCGTCAGCAGATTTATATTCTTTTAAAATACTGTCTATTTCTTCACCAATTCCGTTAAGTACATTATCTATTACAGTTTCTATCAGTTCATCTTTACTTTTGAAATAGGAATATACTGTCCTTTTACTAATACCGGCTGCGGAAGCTAGTTCATCCATTGTTGTTTTATAAAATCCCTTTTTACTTGAGAGATCAATAAAGGAAGTTATTATTCGATCCCTGATAGTAACTCCTCCTTAATTCACCTATTAATAATTTGCTGGTAAACTGATTGCACTCTTTTGGTTTACTTAGTTTAATTTTAACATATTAATACTAAAAATAAAACTTATTTATACTTCTGTCAATAATTATTTTAAAAAGCTTCCTAAAAACTTATTCACCTAGTGCATGGGCTATTGCCTAGCCATGAGTATAGACCTCCGCAGAAGTGTTGAGAATCCCGTTAATAGATTTATTCCCTTGATTTAGGATTGTTAAATGTCATCAACTATAACTGCTAAAGCTTTTTGGGTAAAAACTTTACTTACTTATTAGAAAAATTTCAGGATAAATTTTTTTTGCAAGAATAACTTCCATTTAGTTGTTAAATAATATTGGTATTATTGTCATAATTTATGGTGAGATTTATGAAAAAAGTACTGCTAGGTTTAGCCCTATTAGGTTTACTTAGTATTTTATCCGTAAAACTCCCTCCCCTTAATCATCTCCTTGACGGACCACAGTTTTGTGGATCTTGCCATTTTATGAAGCCATGGGTAAATACATGGTATCATTCAGCCCATAGAGAAATAGCCACCTGTGGTGACTGTCATATTCCTCATGATTTAGTTAAAGGAGCTTTCTATAAGGCATATACAGGTAGTAGAGACGCAATAGAAACAATAACAGGGCAAATTCCAAAATCTTTTCTGATTTCGGAGCACGGCAGTAAAGTTGTTCATGATAACTGTCTAAGCTGTCATAGTGATTTATTAAGGGTTGTAGGTGATACCCGTAGGGATAATGGGGTATATTGCTTCAAATGTCATCAAAATACACCCCACTCACCACCCCTTGGTATGCCATAAAGCTGGATGAAAGGAGATGTTAATAATATGAAGGGTAGAAACTTAATAATCGCTTCATTAATAGCTGTACTACTAGTATTTGGTGGCATTGCTTATCTATATAATCACAATCGGTTAGTGCTTGAGGAAGCTCCAAAACTGCCACCAATTTCAGAAAATGAAACAGACCCTGAGGTTTGGGGGCTGCATTATCCAAGACATTATGAGAGTTATCGTGATGCAGTTGAACAGCCAGTAGTAAGGACAAAATACGGTGGTAATGACCCTTTTAGTAAGCTTGAGGAGTTTCCTGAGATGAAGATTCTTTTCGCCGGATATGGTTTCGGTGAAGAATATAAAGAGGAGAGAGGGCACCCATATGCTGTACAGGACATTGGTGAGATTCACGAAAAACGTAAAAAGGCCGGTGCAGTATGTCTTACTTGTAAATCACCGGAAGTACCTGGCTTGATTGAGGAATTTGGTGATAAATATTATAGCTTGGATTTTTATAAGGTTAAAGATGAATATATTAAACATTCTATCGGCTGCTCTGACTGCCATGACCCCAAAACAATGGATCTAATAATAACCCGTCCTGCTTTAAGGGAAGCATTTAAAGAAATGGGTAAAGATATAGACAAAGCTAGTAGACAGGAAATGCGTACCCTTGTCTGTGCCCAGTGTCATGTAGAATATTATTTCACTAAAGATAAGAAAATTGTAACGTTCCCTTGGGGAGATAGCCCCGAAGGGATGAAACCTGAGAAAGTCTATGAATATTTTAAAAGCGGTGAATATGAGGAAAACCAGTTTGTTGACTGGACTCATCCAGAAAGTCAAACCCCTATGCTCAAAGCTCAGCATCCAGACTATGAATTTTTCTATAATAGTACCCATCAAGCAGCGGGTGTAGCATGTGCTGACTGTCATATGCCCTTTATAAAACAAGGTAATATTAAAATCACTTCCCATTGGCTGGTAAGTCCACTAAGAACTTTAGAGCAGAGCTGCCATGTATGCCACAGGGACGATACCGAATATCTTAAAGAACGTGTTTATCATATTCAGGATAATAATTATAACCTTTTAAAGATAGCTGCTGACCGCAACGTTGAAGCTATTGAAGAAATAAAAGCGGCTTTAAATTCACCTGGAGCAGATCAAGATTTAATTCGGGAGGCACAGGAACTGCATAGAAAAGCTCAGTGGCTGTGGGATTGGATGAGTGCGGAAAATAGTATGGGCTTTCATAATCCCGCAGAAGGTTTAAATTATATTGGCAAATCAATTGACTTTGCCAATAAAGCCATTCAGACTGCCCGTGAATCAAAGAATCAGTAGCCCCCTTTTTAGTGAAATGGATTAACTATAGCATGAAAGACAGACATACTGGTTGACCTGTTGCCTATTCCCAACAGGTCTTTTTATTTTTTCAACTAATTCGTCACATTTACTCGGTTAAGAATAATGGTCTTAGAATCTTACTTGGGAGAGTTGGATTCTGTATTGTACTGCCAGCTATTAATCCCGCCTAGGTTATATACTTTTTTATAGCCTAATTCTACTAATATTTCTGCGGCCTTTGCACTTCTATTACCGCTGCGACAATAAACAAAAATAGGGGCTTCTTTATCTTCCAATAATTCTTCAGCTTGTTCTTTAAGAACATCTACCGGGATCAAGATGCTTTGGGGAATATGTTTTTCATTATACTCTTCCAGGGTTCGTACATCTAAAAGAATAATATTTTTCTCATGTTGCAACCGTTCATACGCTGTTTTGGGATCTATATCCTGAAATTTTCGTCCTTCAGATTGACAACCAACACTTATAATTAAAAACAATACCAATAACAAATAAATTAAAATTTTACGCATAATAATTCTCTCCTTTCTAACTAACTCTATATTAGGGGCAGTCTTGCATTATTGCAACCGGCAATATCAGTCATTTAGTCGTCTGTTGGTATATTCGTCGTATCGTCTATCCGTCAAAACATCTATTAGCCTATTGTAAAATAAATATTAATAAATAAAAGATTATAACCGTAATGTGGATTTTCTAAAATCTTTTTAACTATGTTATATATAAGGCATATATATTATTATAGTATCTTTTGGTAATTTTAAAGGAGTTTAGCTTATAAAGTTAAATATAAATAAAAAACTAAAGTTGTGAGGAGAAAAAGTGGAAATAAAAATATTGAATGATATTATTGTTATTTTTGGATTAGCAATATTAGTTTTATATCTTTTTACAAGGTTACGGATACCCGCTATCTTGGGATTTTTTGTTACAGGAACCTTAGCAGGTCCTTATGGTCTGCAGTTGGTAAAGAATATCCACGAGGTTGAAGTTTTAGCTGAAATTGGCGTGATTTTACTTCTCTTTAGCATCGGGATTGAGTTTTCCTTGGAGCAACTGGTAAAAATCAGGAGACTGGTCCTGCTGGGCGGAGGTTTACAGGTAGGTCTGACCATACTAACCTCCTCAATAATTTGCTTCCTTGCGGGACTCCCTTGGGGCAGCAGTATATTTATTGGTTTCCTTGTTGCCCTAAGCAGTACAGCAATAGTTTTGAAAATATTGCAGAACAATGGTGATGTAAATACTCCCCATGGTAATAATGTGCTGGGGATGTTGATTTTTCAAGATATAATTATTGTTCCTATGCTGCTTTTCTTGCCTTTATTAAGTGGTACATCCCAAAATATTTTGCTGGATATCAGCTTTCTTCTAATAAAAGTAGCGATAGTTATTTTTCTTTCCGTTATTGCTGCAAAATGGATTGTACCATTTATATTACATAGCAGTGCCAAGTCAAAAAACAGCGAGCTTTTCCTCCTCAGCATCATTGCTATCTGCCTTGCAGTAGCCTGGCTTACATCTCAAGCCGGACTGTCATTGGCCCTTGGTGCATTCCTAGCGGGCTTGATTATATCTGAAACAGAATACAGTCACCAAGCTTTAGGAAATATAATCCCTTTTAGAGATGCTTTTACAAGTTTTTTCTTTGTCTCCATTGGTATGCTTTTAAATATTAAAGTGTTTTTAAGTACCCCTTTATTAATAACCGGTCTTACTATTGCTGTTGTTTTAATTAAAGTGCTTCTGGTACTAATAATTGTCCTGTTCTTTTTAAGATATCCTCTTCGTTCTGCTATTTTAGCTGGTCTCAGCCTGGCACAAATCGGAGAATTTTCATTTATCCTCTCCCAGGCCGGCATTAAAAATAATCTATTATTAGAAAGCCACTATCAAATCTTCATAAGCGTTTCTATCCTTACCATGGCCCTGACCCCCTACTTAATTATGCTTGCTCCTAAATTAGCCGGCTATATTTCAAGCCTGCCTTTTTTGAACTCTATTCGGGATAAAAACTTTAATGAGGGTCAAGAGAAAATTAATTTGGAAAATCATCTGGTCATTATTGGTTTTGGCTTAAATGGGAGACACCTTAAAAAAGTGGCAGAGAAAACCCACATTCCTTTTATTGTCCTGGAGATTAACCCTGAAACTGTAAGAACAGAAAAGAAAAAAGGTACACCTATTTATTACGGTGACCCCTCACAGGAAATAATCCTTGAAAATATTAATATTAAAAAAGCTAGGGCTGCCGTTATCGCTATATCTGATTCAGCAGCTACCCAAAGAATTATAGATGCTATACGCAAAAATAATCCCCATATTTATATATTGGCCCGCACCCCTTATCTGCAGGAGGTTAAGACTTTATATGAACTTGGTGCCAGTGAGGTTATTCCCCAGGAATTTGAAACTTCTATTGAAATATTCAGTCGGGTACTTGATAAGTATTTAGTACCTAAAGATGAGATTGAGGAAATTATTAAGGATATTAGAAGTGATGGTTATGAGATGCTCCGTGACCTTTCAACAGAAAACTTCAAGGGTAAAGAAGATATCATGAATTTACATTTGTCAGATGTTGAAATTAGTACACTGAGAGTATGTCCCCATTCTTTCTTGGTCGATAAAACATTAAAAGAGGTTAACCTCAGAAAAAACCATGGAATTACTGTTTTGGCCATACGCAGAAATAAGAACATGATTCCAAACCCCCATGGTGATACCAAAATTCTTGCTGGGGATTTGATTATGGTTTTAGGCGAACCGCACAACATAAGCAAAATTTGTTTTGATTATAAGCTGAATAGCTAGATTTGCAAACGCCGTAAAGGCGTTTTTACTTTTATAAACTTTTATGATATACTATTTGGTATGTGAAAAAAGAGAGGACTATAAAACGTGCAGAAAATATATCAAAAAATAAAAGAAGAAACCGAATCCAGACGGACCTTTGCCATCATCTCCCACCCTGATGCCGGCAAAACCACTTTGACGGAAAAGCTTCTCCTTTTTGGTGGTGCCATAAGACTTGCCGGAACTGTAAAAGGGAGAAAATCAAAAAAGTTTGCAACCTCAGATTGGATGGAGATTGAAAAACAAAGGGGAATTTCTGTTACATCAAGTGCCTTGCAGTTCTCCTACCAGGACTTTCAGATAAACATTCTTGATACACCCGGACACCAGGACTTTAGTGAAGATACCTACCGTACACTTACAGCAGCGGATAGCGCAGTAATGCTGATAGATGCTGCCAAAGGGGTAGAGGCACAAACCATAAAACTTTTTACAGTGTGCCGTAATAAAGGTATTCCTATCTTCACCTTTATTAATAAACTTGACAGGCACGGCAAGGAACCGCTAGAACTATTGGAAGAACTGGAAAACGTTTTAGGCATCCGTTCCTGTCCTATGAATTGGCCTATTGGGATGGGCAATGATTTTCAAGGCATCTATAATAGACATGATAATACCTTGGAATTATATACCGGTAAGGAGAAACGGGAACTTATTATTGCAGACAGCAGGGGTATAGATAATCCTATTATTTCGGATAACTTAAGTCAAGTGCACTATAAAAAGCTATATGAAGATATTGATTTATTGAATATTGCGGGTGACCCCTTTGATTTTCAGAAAATCCAGGAGGGAAAACTAACTCCGGTCTTTTTTGGTAGTGCAATAAGCAATTTCGGAGTACAGACTTTCCTTGATACCTTTTTACATCTTGCTCCCTCGCCCAGACCCCAAAATAGTAATATAGGTCCGGTCGATACTGTAAATGCAGGATTCTCAGGATTTATCTTTAAGATTCAGGCTAACATGAATCCAACCCATCGGGACAGATTAGCTTTCCTTCGTATCTGTTCAGGTAAATTTGAACGGGGTATGACCGTTAACCATGTTCGGACAGGTAAAACTATACGCCTGGCGCAGCCACAACAATTTTTGGCCCAAGACCGTAATATTATTGATGAGGCTTTCCCCGGAGACATTATCGGCATATATGACCCCGGCATTTTCAGAATTGGTGATACTGTATGTCTGGAAGGTTCTTTTGAATACGAAAAGATTCCCCAGTTCCCCCCGGAGCATTTTGCAAGGGTCACAAATAAAGACCCCATGAAATATAAGCAGTTCCAGAAGGGAATCAACCAGTTAGTAGAAGAAGGGACAATCCAAATTTATAGAACCTTTTTGAACCGTACCGATGATGTAATCTTAGGGGTGGTTGGTCGACTGCAATTTGAGGTCTTTGAATACCGTTTAAAATCAGAGTACGGTGTGACTATTCTGCTCGACCACTTACAATATCAATTTGCCAAATGGATAGAGGTTGGCAAGGATTTTGACCTCACCAGGCTAAATAGCAGCAGTACTGTATGTGTAAAAGATCAGGAGGATCGTACTGTTGTTCTCTTCGAAAGTGATTTTTCACTCAGATGGTTAGAAAAAAATATGCCGGAAATCAAGTTTTCCGACACGCCTATAGAATAAAACCCCGCAAGGGGTTTTATCTTTAGTTGCCATTAATTTTCAGAGAGCAAGTGAGTGAGTAGGCTATGTTTCTATTTAATTACGATTTAACTTTCAAATAAGGGAATTTACCCCTTTCTACATAGCTTGTATGCAGGTATCTATTTGCCGTTTCAGACAAGGGTTTTCCCAAAAATTCTTCATATATTTGTTTAATCCTTGGGTTTTCATGGGATCTTCTAATTTTTTTATTATCATCCACATTATATAAGGCATCTGCCCTGTTATGGCGGTAATCCAAAGAAATTTGCTTATAATACTATCTTATATGCAGTACGGAGAGCGGCTTCAAAAAGCCCGCCGGTTGCACCAAAAATCATTCCCGCACCGCTGTACTGATCAAAAGGTTCATCATACTCCTCATCTGAAAGCTTCGTAAAATCCATACCAACCTGACGTATCATTCTGGCTAACTCCCGGGTAGTTAACACATAGTCTACGTCTTGAGAATATTCCGTTCCCATCTCAGGGCGGGCTGCTTCATATTTTTTGGCAGTACATGGCATGATAGCAACATTAACAATATTTTTAGGATCAAGACCATATTTATTGGCGTACCAGGATTTCGTTAAGGCTCCGCACATTTCGTGGGGAGATTTACAAGATGATAAATGTGGTAAAAACTCAGGAATGCCGGGGATATCCGCCGGACTTAAGCGGCCATAAACTTTATCGTTGATAGTAATTACCGGGGCTAAACCACAAGCTCCAATACACCTGGTAACTTTGATATCAAACAATTTATCCAAGGTAGTTTCCCCTTCTTTAATATGCAGTTCTTCTTCAATGGTTTTTAAAATTTCCTGTGAACCCTTAATATAACAAGCTGTCCCCATACAAACATTAATGTTGTACTTGCCTTGTGGTTCTTCGGAAAATAGAGAATAAAAACTTACTACACCAAGGTAACTATTTAAGTATTTTTTGGAAAAAGACTTTATTTTATATAATGTAAATAATCCGGAACGACACAGGGGTCGTTCCCTAAAATTAGGCATTAACTAGCAAAAACAAACAAAAAAGCCAGGAATCCCTCCAATTTCTTCCTGGGGTTTTGTATTGTTTAATTAATATTTTCCTCATAGGAAGTAGGGGTAGGTCACTTAAATAATTCCAATATGGTTTTTAATGCCGTTTCAATATACGTAGAGGGATTGAGTATTTTTATCCCTAGCACTTGAGGGATGCTTAAGACCATACCTAACAGCAGGTACCCTGAAAAAGCCACCAATTCCCGCCACATCTTCTTTTTTACCAAACCCGGTACCTCGAATAGGATTACGGCGATGAACATTAGGAGCAGTAAAGCAATCATATTTTCACCCACTTATTTATTCTTCCGGGGTACCGGCCCGCTTGGTTAAAAGGCCGATCTCCCGCACATATGCAGCTATTTCAATATTTATCTCAGCCTCCGCAAATTTCGTATCCCATTGTTCTTTTAGTTCCTGCCAGGCTTTTTTGTATTTCCGGTGGAAAGCGTTTCCGAAGCCGAAAATATCAACTCCGTACTCTTTCTGGGCTTTCTCTAGAGCGATCATGGCCTCTTTTTTTATCTCCACCGCCATTTTCTTCTCCAGAGCCCTGATCATCTCAGGTTTAGCCAGATCCTTGCGACTTTGTTGTTCAATCATGTCTCCCTCTGCTTTTACTTTGATAGTAAACCGGATATTTTCCCCGTCGTATTCGGGTATAACCTTCGTACCTCCCCGCCGGATTTTGATAGAAACTTCTTTATCCGGTTCACCCGGGCTAGGTACAGTTACTACTCCTTTGATAGGCTCACCCTTTAACCAAAGTAGGCCCCTGGTCTCATAATCATCCAGCCAGCCAATCAGCTTTTGTTCTTTAAATACCCCTAAACCAGATATTTCTACCTGCTTATGGATTTGCATCTCCTGACCCGGCCCTGGTGTAACACCTATTTCCTTTACCTCAACCCCAGTGGCTACTGGCTGTATCCCCTTGCTGGCCAGCATCTCGGTAAATTCCAAAATTTGTACGGCATAGCCGGTCCTCATCCTCGTCAAGAGGCTAGCGGCCTGGGCCGAAGTTTTCTCCATGTCTGAATAGGTTTCCAAGAAATTTTTAGCCTCTCCTTTGGCTATTAGAACCCGCATAGTTTCCCGGGGCTCCCTGCTGCGTTGAAAGAAATTTGTAACCATATCGGTTCCCTTTCTAGCCATTTCTTCCCCTATGACCAGAATAAGACAATGATCCCAGAAAATTTCACGTGTCACCTTTTTGGCCAGGTGACTTTGGGCCTCCTCAATGGTTTTGCCTTCTGCGGAGATTACCCAGTTTGTGGCATTGCTTCCCTGGCCGCTGGCGGCGAAAGCACCAGGTTTAGCTATCTGCACCGTCAGCCTCAACGGACCCTCCGCCGTCAAGTCAACTCCCGCCCCCAGCACAATGGCAATTTCCGTAACTTCCTTACGGCTCCAGCAACCTCCCAGGAGGATAGTCAGCATTGTCAGTAGAAGAAATATGGTAATTTTCCCCTTCAAGCTTTCTTCCCTCCCTTTCTCCGCGCCATAGCTACGATCATCAATACCAGAGGGATCCCCACCTCAAATATGATTAGTAGCATTGGCACATAGACCTTGGTAATAAAATGCAGCATATCCACAATACTCTCGCCCCATTGTAAAATTGATAAGGCTACCAGGATGATCCCTACAGGCAACACTAGTGGTCGGTAATCCCGGAGCTCCAGCAGCTGGGCACTACCCAAGACTGCAGCATAATAAAACACCCCGATTTTAAAAAACCCTCCCAGGATCCAGGCCAGAACAATGACTGTCTCAAGCCGTTCCAGAGAATTACCGACGGTAATTAACCGGGCGGCGTTAAAAACTGGGAATATCCAGTTGCCCGTCAGGTCAGGCCCAAAGATTAAAAGGACCTCCAGGATGCTGGCTGTCAAAAAAAAGCTAACCAGCAAGACAGATAAGACGGCAACACGATGAGCTTCCTTGGGTTTATTAAGATAGGGGATGATCATGGTTAGAGTAATAATCTCCCCTAACCACATAGTAGGAACGAAAGCTCCCTTCACAATAGGGAGCAGCCCTGCGTCAAAAAACGGCAGTAGTCTAGAAAATTTCATATTGCCTGTAGACAAAATGTAAACCATGGCCAGTAGTACTGTAGTCGGTATCAGCAGCTGATTAGCCCGGCTTAACACCTCAAGTCCGTTCCGGACTGCATAGGCTGCTACAATAACCACCACAATGTGAAAAACTATAATGGGAGTGTCGGGCATTAAGACTGTAACCAAGAAGGAGCCGAACTCCCTGACCACCCCAGATCCTATCGTAAGAAAATAAAGCCAGATATAGAGGAAACTCACCATTTTCCCTAACCCTTTGCCTAGAATTTCCTCCATATATTCAAAGAGGGTTTTCCCCGGGAAACGCAGGCTTAAACTCACTACCAGCCAGGCAATCAATAGTCCGCCCAGAGTGGCAATGATAATTGAGAGCCAGGCATCCTGCCGGGCAGACTTTACAGTAACAGCAGGAACAGTAAGGACAGCTGTGGGCAGTATCATGCTTAACATTAGCAGAATGGCCTGTATGCTAGTAATTTTCCCCTTTTCCAGCATCTGATTTATCCCCTACCTTTTTACCCTTTTTTTCGAAGGTCTTGGTTTTAACCCCCATCCCTGCCTTTTCCGGTTTCGACCTGTAATAAGCCGGGGACGGGATAACATAGCCCACCAGGGTGCCCGATAGACTGAATCGGTCAAGTCAGCGCCGATAGTCGGAGCCAACGGGGCCAGATAAGGAACACCGAGGGACCTCAGTGTGCACATGTGAATGGCAATGATGGCTGCTCCACTGATTAACCCAACCAGTCCTAATGCACCTGACAAAACCATTAAAAAGAACCTTAACAAACGAAATGACACACCGGGACTATAAGCAAAGACAAAAGAAGCCATACCGGTAAAAACAACCACAATGACAGTGATGGCAGTGACTAAACCTGCCTGTACCGATACCAACCCTAAGACCATGGCTGCTACAATACTTACAACGGGGCCGATGGACTGCGACAAGCGATTTCCTGCCTCCCTTAAAATTTCGAAAGCCACTTCCACGATCAATACCTCTAAAAAGACCGGGAAAGGGACCACCTCTCGTTGGGCAGTGATACCCAGCAAGAGTGGGGTGGGGAGTAGTTCATGGTGGAAACTTAACACAGCAATATACAAAGAAGGCAGTATCAAAGATACAATCATAGATATAAACCGGATAAGCCGTACGGCGGAAGCAAATATAGACCGCTCGTAATAATCATCGGGAGCCTGGAGATACTCAACAAACAAGTTAGGTATAGTTAGGGCAGTCGGGGTCCCATCTACCATAATAACCACCCGTCCTTCCAAGAGCATAGCTGCCGCCCGATCCGGCTTCTCGGTATGATAAATGGTAGGAAAAGGAGTCCAGGGATTATCTTCGAGCAGTTCCTCAATATATCCGCTTTCCAGGATGGCATCAACTTCTATTCTTTCTAGCCGACTTTTCACTTCAGCTACCAGTTTCTCGTCCACAATCCCATCGATATAAACCAAGGCTACGTCGGTATCACTAACCTTACCTAACCTTAACGTCTCGATCTTCAGGTTAGGACTTTTTATTTTCCGCCGAATGAGGGCTGTATTGATCCGTAAGGTCTCAACAAAGGATTCCCGCGGCCCCCGTGCTGTCGGCTCAGCTTGGGTTTCGCCAACAGAACGCATTTCCCACCCCCTGGTCCCATTTACCAGGGCCATAGCCTGACCGTCCACCAATAATACCGTATCACCGGAGAGTATAGCATGAATAATATCCTGCAACTGATCGGTTTCCTTTAGCTGAGGGCTACACAGACCTCGCTCTTTGATGAATTCCAGCGCCCCTGCTTTGGTAATCACCCGACCAGAAACGGTCAGTGGTACTTCCAAAGTTAATGCCCGCATGATCTGATCGCTGATTTGACCCGGATCCGCCAGACCATCTATGTAAATCAAGGCCAGCCTAATCCGCTCATTCTGGGCAAAGATAAATTCCCTGTAAACCACATCACTGCACTTATTCAATTCCTCTTTAATCTGCTGGAGGTTAATATCCAGATCCTCGCTTAAAGATTTAATCACTTTTTCACCTTCTTATACCTGTGAAACTAGTTTCTCCCTTAATCAGGCTTTATTTTATCGCTAATTTGCCAATCCATTTTCATATATAATGAAATTTATATTACTTTATGTTCTGTAATAAATGAATTAATATGCATATGATCTATTTTTCCTCAAAAAAATCGGTCTTAAAAGACCGACACAGATTGTAGACAAACCGTTGTCAAGCTGCTATGCTTGGAAACGGTTTTTTGTTAAATGCAAACTTTTTATGAAGTAAAGCAAAAATATCACCAAAAGAGGGAGCTACGGGTGGCAGCATGCCTCATTTTTTCTTCCATTATAGCTCTCAATAAATGATCTTCTGGTATAAAATCTTCGCCAGTTCTTGTAAACAGTCACTGTATCATGCATCAAGATACCCCCGCTGACGAATCTTCGGGTTAAGCAAGGCATAAGAGAGGTCAACCAGCAGGTTGACTAGAGTATACATAGTTGCCATTAATAGAACACACCCCTGTACCACCGGAATATCTTTCGCCAGAATGGAATCCATCAATAATTTACCAATCCCCGGCCAGGTAAAAACGGCCGCCACAATTATGGAACCTCCGAGTAGATGCCCAAACTGAAGGCCGATAATTGTAACAACAGGGATCAGAGCATTCGGCAAGGCATGTCGCCAAATAATCTCTTTTTCTGTCAAACCTTTCGAACGGGCAGTAAGAATGTAGTCCTGGTGCAGTACCTCCAGAATGCCTACCCGCATGATACGGGTGGTAATGCTGACCATGCCGATTCCCAAGGTAACGCTGGGAAGAACAAGGTGTTTAAGCTCTCCATAACCTGTTACGGAAAATAGGTTAAGTTTTAAAGAAAACATAATAATCAGTAGGAGTCCCAACCAGAAATTAGGCATGGAAACACCCAATAGCGCTCCCAGACGATATGCATAATCGATTACTGAATTTCTTTTGACCGCTGATAAGATGCCCAGAGGAACAGCAATAATCAATGAAAGAAAAGTTCTGAAAATAGCATGCTGTAGCCGGTAACTTTAAGAGATACCCTTTGACATAATCTTTCATGACCACCGCCACGCATATTCAAGATATTTTTACTGTGGTAAACCTTTGCTACATAATTTAAAAGAAATAATTGATAGTGATTGTGTATTCAAGTGCATAAATACCTTGGAGTTAAATAATAAAATTCTTCATCCCAATTTAGAAAAAATTTTTCTTTTGTATCGTCACCTGTTCTAATCGCTTACGGTTTATATCATAACCTAATCCTGGTTTATCAGAGACTTTAATGCTTCCCTGATTTACCACCACTTCAGGTTCAATAATATCTTGTTCCCAATAGTGCGAGGAACCCGCTGTATCCGCTGGTAAAATAAAGTAAGGCAAGGAAGCAAGCGCCACACTATGAGCCCTAGCTACACCAGTCTCCAGCATACCGCCACCCCAAACAGCAATATTACTTTTTTGACAAAGGTCATGAATTCGTTTAGCCTCACTTATCCCTCCAACACGACCTATTTTAATATTTATTACTTTACAACTGCCGAGTTCAACTGCTTTTTCTGTATCTTCATAAGAAACAATGCTTTCATCTAAACAAACTGGCGTGTTGATCTGCCTTTGCAGTTTAGCATGATTGATAATGTCATCGGTTGCCAGCGGCTGCTCAATCATCATTAATTTAAATTCATCTAGAGACTTCAATAAGTCAATATCATTTAACGAATATGCAGAATTTGCATCAGCCATCAAAGGTATGTCAGGGAAATGCTTACGAATACCTTGTAGTAATTTATGTTCTATGCCAGGTTTAATTTTTACTTTTATCCGTTTATAACCCTCGGTTAAAGCAGCATTAATAGAATCTAACATTTCTTCTAGCGGTTTTATCCCGATAGCAACTCCAATATCGATTGATTCTTTTTCTCCACCGACAACTTTAGAAAGAGCCATTTCTTGATGATTGGCATATAAATCCCAAACTGCTCCTTCTAATGCCGCTTTAGCCATCTGATTCCTCCGAATTGGTAAAAAGCGTTTTAGCACTTCATCAGGATGAGTAATCGGTTGTTGAAATATCAGCGGAATTAAAAAATCCTCCATAATATGCCAGCAGGTTTTCACAGTTTCCTCGGTATACCAGGGAGCAGAAAAAGCTACACATTCTCCCCAACCAATATACCCTTTCTTATCTTCCATCTCAACGATGATACTATCACGATCCTGAACTGTTCCATAGCTTGTTACAAAGGGAGTATTTAATTTCATTTGTATATGATATAGGGTAATTCGTTTAATTTTCATCTCACCTACTCATCCTTTCATTATAAAAGATCTAGAAGTTTTCTGCGCAACAGCTTGTTTGATGCATTACGAGGTAATTCATTAACAAAGTTAAAGGCTACCGGCACCTTATATTTGGCAAGTCTTCTGTGACAAAAGTCAAAAAGTTCTTCCGCCTTTACTTTTTCCCCAGGTTTTAGTTTTATAAATGCAATGGGAACCTTTCCCCATTTCTCATCTAATCGCCCTATAACACCAGCATCTTCAACAGCGGGGTGCTTGAGAATAACAGATTCGACTTCAGCTGGGTATATATTTTCACCACCGGAGATAATCAGATCACTACGACGATCAAGCACAAATAAAAAACCATCCTCATCTAAGTAGCCTAGGTCACCAGTATAGAGCCAGCCATCTTTTACAACTTTCCCCATTTCTGCTTGATTCCGATAATAGCCTTTAGTTACATTCGGCCCCTTAACAATAATTTCTCCAACTTCACCTGCTTTCAGTTCTTTTCCATCTTTTACAATTTTAAGCTGTGAAGGAAATAAAGGTTTTCCTGCTGAACCTAGTTTTGATATTAAATAATCCGGACCGAGAGTTACAATTTGTGATGCAGTCTCAGTCATTCCGTATGTTTGAAAAAGAGGAATGTTTCGCTTTTTACTTTGCTCTAATAACGGTTGTGGTACAGAACCTCCCCCTAACAACACACAACGTAATGTATTTGGATAAGATGAATCCCCTAGAGCGCTAAACATCTGTGATAACATCACACTGACTACAGAGATAATTGTTACCTGATTATGTTGAATCGCTTCATTTACTTTTATCGGATCAAAGAATTGATGGAGGTCAACGGTAATGCCATAAATTACACTTCGTATTAGAATAGATAATCCGCTAACATGAAACATAGGTACACAAAGTAACCAACAGTCATCAATATGTAAGCCGATATTTAACGAAGAACCAATGGTACTCCACCAATGATTTCCATATGTCAGCATTACTCCTTTAGGTTGTCCTGTTGTCCCCGAAGTGTAAATAATAGTATGTACTTGGTCTAAATCGAATTCATACTTCAATGGGGTGTCTATTCCTTGTAATGCTAATAGTTGCTTTGTTGTAACAGTTTGTATAGCAGGGTTTTGCAACATTATTGCACTAACAGTTTCTTCATGATCATTATCATAAATAAGGTATGTTGTTCCTGAGTCTTTTAACTGCCAAGCTAATTCATATGACGTAAGTCGAGTATTAAGTAAAACGATAATGACACCAAGATACTCCAGTGCATGGATTATTTCAACAGTATGAAAGCTATTGTTAACTAAGAGAGCAACATGATCACCATCCCTCACTCCTAATTGAGCAAACCGTTGAGCAGTTTTTTGTGAGCGTTTATTCAATTTGGTAAAAGTCCATGCCTTATCCTCCGCCCTTAAAGCAATTCTCTCTGGTGTAAGTGTTGCCCGCTTATGTAACCAATTGGGCATTCTTTCGCTACTCATTTTTGTTCTTACTCCTTTCAAATATTACAAAAACTTTAATATGCAAAATCAGCTTGATGAGATTTCTCACCAAGCTGAAATAACAAATAGATGTTGTTTATTGTTGTTTATTGCTTATGGAAAACGAGGGAATTTTTTAAAATCAGGCTTACGTTTTTCTTTAAAAGCATCGCGACCTTCTTTAGCTTCATCAGTTGTATAATAGAGAAGTGTTGCATCTCCCCCTAATTGTTGTAAACCAGCTAGTCCATCAGTATCTGCATTAAATGCTGCTTTTAAAAAGCGAAGTGCGGTTGGTGATTTTTCAAGCATTTCCTCACACCATTTCACAGTCTCCTCTTCAAGGTTTTCCAGAGGTACAACAGTATTGACTAATCCCATTTCCAGCGCTTCTTGAGCAGAATATTGACGGCATAAATACCAAATTTCCCGCGCTTTCTTATGACCAACGATGCGAGCAAGATAACCTGCACCATATCCGGCATCAAAGCTTCCTACCTTAGGCCCTGTTTGTCCGAACACGGCATTGTCTGCAGCAATTGTTAAATCACACACGATATGTAAAACATGACCTCCACCAATAGCATAACCGGATACCATAGCAACTACCGGCTTGGGAATTGCACGAATTAAACGTTGTAAATCCAAAACATTTAAACGTGGAATCTGGTCATCCCCAACATAACCACCGTGTCCACGTACCTTTTGGTCTCCTCCAGAGCAAAAGGCCTCATCACCAGCACCCGCTAATATAATAACTCCAATATTTGCATCATCCCGTGCATAAGCAAATGCATCAATTAATTCGATTACTGTTTTTGGACGAAAAGCATTACGCACCTCAGGACGATTTATGGTGATTTTTGCAATATTATTATATGTTTCATAAATAATATCTTCATATTTCCGTTCTTTAACCCATTCAATAGCCATTATAAACCCTCCTCTTACTTTAAGTAGATTTTAAAAAATCTATTATCATTTTACCAAAAAGATCGGGCTGTTCAACATGAATTGCATGACCAGTTCCTTTTACCACTGTAGTTTTTGCATTTGGAAGCTTCTTAATCATTTTATTAGCAATTTGATAAAATTTTTTATCCTGTTCCCCAACCATAATATAGACAGGCATATTAAGTCGGTTTAAATAGTTCCACCAGGACGGCTGTTTTCCACTTCCCATTCCACAAAGACTGTTAGCAAGACCAATTTTATTATTATTTAAACGCTGGTGACGAATTTTCTCTCTAATGTCCTTAGATAATGATTTTTGGGTAAAAAATAAAGGAATATTTTCCCAATAATCCACAAATGCTTCGATACCTTCTTTTAAGATAAAATTGGCTAAAGCCTCGTCTTTCTTGATTCGTTCATTTCTTTCTTCCTCTCTTTCAAGTCCTGGCGAACTGCTTTCTAAAATCAAAGAGGAAATATATTGAGGATACTTGACCGCAAGTGTTAATGCCAGTCGACCTCCCATAGAATATCCCAATACATGTGCTTTGTTTATATTTAGCATTTCCAGCAGTTCCTTTAAATCATCCGCAATTTGCTTAATTGAATAACGTAATACATCTTGTGGATTATCCGACTTTCCATGACCTAAAATATCAAGCATAACCACATGGTAAGATGATGCCCATACTTTTAGAAAAGGCTTCCAATTTTCTAAGGAACCAGTAAATCCGTGGAGTAGGAGTAAGGTTTCGCCTTGACCTGCTGATTCTACATTATATTTAACACCATTTATTTTAACCTTCATGCTTTTCTCCATTTGCAAACCATTCATTTATAAAATCAGATAGAGACTGCCAAAGTTTTCGATGTAGGTCTGCATTTTCCATCCGTTCTGTGGGTAATTCAATCACTGAAAATCCTCTAGCTGAAACGCACTCAGTTACTTTTTCACGAAACTCTTTCCAATTAGAGATACGTGTAAAGGAACCTCCATACATATTAACTCCATACTCAAAATTCAATCCTATTGGGGTCCCAAATAACGTTTCAAAATGCCTCTCATACTTCACTTGAGGTAAAAAAGAAAAAATACCGCCACCATTATTATTCAAAAGAATAATTGTTATATTTAACTTATGGAGCTTTGCGGAAAGCAAACCATTAAAATCATGGAAAAAGGATAGATCACCTATAACAAGTACCAATGGAGAGCAAAAAACACTAGCCCCTAAAGCACTAGAAACCACACCATCAATTCCATTAGCCCCGCGATTAGCCATGGTGCGAATATTTTTGTCAGTTACCGTAAAGAACGTATCTAAATCACGGACCGGCATACTGTTTCCTACAAACAAAGTTGCATTATCTGGCAGTAGTTTTTGTAACTCAATTATTACTTGCCCCTCAAACAAAACATTCATTTGTCCCTTTGTTTGCATGTGAGTTTGACTTATTTCATTAAGTGTCTTCCATTGCATACTCCACTTTGTTAGCTCAGCTCGCTTTTCCACCGATTCTGAAAGCAAACGGCAAAACTTTACCGGGTCAGTATACAGCATATCAGAAGCTATAAGGGTTGGCTCACGCCACCCACCACCACTATCGATAACAATTTGACGAACTTCCGGATGGGCTTGTACATATACCAAAAATGCTTTAGAAATTGGCATTGCCCCAATGCGAATAATAACCTCCGGCTTCAATTGTGTTTTTACATTCTCATTTCGTAAAAAAGCATCATAACTATCAATTACCCATTCTTTTGAATGGGGACCGCACCTAATCTGTGACAATGGATCGGCTAAGACGGGATATTGCAATACTGAAGCTAAATGAGTAACCTCTTTCGCAAGTTGAGGATTGTTGTTGGGACCGCACACAATTAACCCTTTTTCAATCCTTTTTAACTCTTCAGCCAGCATTTGAATCTGCATTTGTTCAAGTTGTCTTGTGCCTTCTTTCACCTCAACATAACGTTGTCTTCCTTTTAAACGTCCTCTTCCCCATAAATTTGGCAACGATAAATCAGGAACTAGCGGTTCTCGAAATGGGAAATTTAAATGAACAACCCCGGCAGGACTCCCTGAGGCTATAGCTGCAGCTCTTCCTGCAACCATACGCACATAATTTAGCATCACTTCTGTTTTTTCAGGAAGAGCCATTTCAACAAACCATTTGGCATATTTCCCAAATAACCCGATTTGATCAATGGCTTGAGGAGCACCAACATCCCGTAATTCATGTGGTCTATCCGCAGTAAGAACTAAAAGCGAAATTCGAGAATAATATGCTTCAATAACAGCAGGCAAATAATTTGCCGCTGCTGTTCCAGACGTGCAAAGCAAGGCTACAGGCTGATTTTTCACTTTCGCCATCCCTAACGCAAAGAAGCCGGCCGAGCGCTCATCCATTTGCATCCATACTTTTATTTGTGGATGTTCTGCCATTAACATTGCCATCGGAGTTGAACGAGAACCTGGGCTAATGACAACATCACAAACCCCTACCCTCGTTAATTCATCAACAAATGCAGCAACATACGCCGTCATCCCATCATTATTAGTCATGTACTCAACCCCTTAAAGCCGATAGCATTGGTTTAAATTTCATTTGTGTTTCTTTATATTCACTTTCCGGATGAGAATCCCCTACAATTCCACATCCAGCAAATAAAGACACCCATTTCCCCTGAAACAAGCCTGAACGGATGGCAACAGCAAATTCACCATCTCCATTCATATCAACCCAACCAATAGGAGCAGCATACCATCCACGTTCAAGTTTCTCCTCCTCCCGTATTTTCTCTAATGCTTTATCACGGGGATATCCCCCTAAAGCTGGAGTAGGATGGAGCTTCTCAACCATATCTAAAAGTAATACATTATCTTTCGCTCGGCCAACAACCGGTGTATATAAATGTTGAACATCTCGTACCTTATAAAGCGTAGGTTTTTCGGGTATTATAATTTCTTTACAACCTTCTTCCATAGCATTTTTAATCATCTGAACAACAAGTAAGTGTTCATGTAAGTTTTTTTCATCATGCAACAGTTCATTCCCTAACTTTTCATCCTCTTCTACTGATTTTCCACGGGCAATTGTTCCTGCTAAGCACATTGATAAAAATTCATTTTCCTGTTTTTTTACCAGTCGTTCTGGTGATGCCCCTATAAAACAGTTATCTCCACTTTCAACAGCAAAAATATAACTTGATGGTTGTTCTTTAAGCAAACGGGCTAATACATCTTCTGCTTGAATGACCTCTTTCGTTTTAATACGTAATTCTCGAGCTAATACTACTTTTTCCACCAAACCAGCCCGGATATCTTTTGTAACCTTCGTAACAGAATCCATCCATTTTTCAGGGCTAACTTCCAATTGAAATAATATATGATTTTGCTTGGGAGAAGGTGGCGCTTGACTTGTTAACAATAATCGTTTTTGTTCTTCCAGCCATGCTGTTTTTTCATCAGGACAATCATACTTATCAACAATAATATTTGTCGTCAACCATGCCTGACCATCTGTAATAGTAAGCATAAAAGCTGGCAATACCATCTTTCCTTCTGCAAATTTATTCCACAAACCTGTTTTTTGCTTATATGGATCGAAGGAAAATCCTCCCAATAAAATAGGTCCTGTACCATAAATTAACGGGTAAAAATCAGGCTTAATAATATGTTGTTTTAATAACTGCTGCCATTTATTTTTTACATAAGAAAAACGTTGGTTCGGTGATAATGCATCTATTGTATATGCATGTCCAATTCCAACGATATACATGTTCCTCGAAGGCTCTGACCAAAAAATCCTTTCTCCTAAAAAGGAAGTCCTTCCTGCCCTAAAAAATGAGAAAGGATTATCGATTTTTTTTATTTTTTTAACATAACTAATTACTACAGGTTGTAACGTTTCTCGACTACGTTCAATCCCTTCTTTAAGGCTTTCGTATAATACTTTATACTGAGCTGTTAACACAAAAATACCTCCAGATGATATTCCAGATGAAGTCATTGATATTTAGTTTTTCATAAAAATTCACCTAAGTAAAAAGTTCATATGGCTATTTCTATTATATATATAATATTTTTTTAAAAAAAGATAGAATAACCTAATAAACTAAAGAATTGACACGAAAAGTTAGTTTCTTTAAACTTATATATTAAAAAGAATGGAGGAAAAAGATTGGATTTTAAAAATACAATTCATGAAGCATTGGATATTAAGACCATTGAGCTTAATGCTAACCTAGTTGTCTTAAGTATGCCTGTTGGTCCAAAAACAAGACAACCAATGGGATTTCTTCACGGAGGCGCATCTGTAGTTCTTGCTGAATCTGCTGCGAGTATTGGGACATATTTAAATATAGATCCAAAAATACAAACCGCCGTTGGTATTGAAATTAATGCCAACCATCTGCTTAGTAAAAAGGACGGTACCATTAAAGCAATAGCGACACCCATACATAAAGATAGAACAACAATGATATGGCAGATTGAAATTTTGGATGAAGATGATAGAAAAATTTGCATCTCACGCTGTACCGTTGGTATCTTCAACAAAAATAAGTCCAACCTATCAATTTTGTCCTATAACTAAAGATATTCTTGTGAACAATAAAGTAGGGAAACTAATTTCTTAGCTTCCTTTTATCAAACCGTACGTGCCCTATTAAGGTATACGGCTTACCAATATGTGCCCCACATTATATATTTCTGAAAGCTTTTTTAATTGGAGTACCTCATAAATGACCCCCCTAAAGTTTTACTGAATTCAGAGGGGGGTTCCATTTCTTATATAAATTTCAGACTGATATCTAAAACTTTAACAGAATGGGTAATTGCTCCCACAGAGATTATATCAATACCTGTTTCCGCTATCTGCCGTACATTGGTATGATTAATATTACCAGAGGCTTCGAGAATAGCCCGACCTTTATTCCGTAAAACAGCTTCTCTCATCGTACCACAATCCATGTTATCCAGTAAGATGGTGTCAGCACCTGAATTTATAGCCTCTTCCATTTGTTCCAAGGTTTCCACTTCGATTTCTATTTTCATGGTATGGGGGATTGTCCTTTCTGCCCTCTCAATAGCTTTTTTAATGCTCCCACTGGCTTTAATATGATTGTCTTTAATCAATACAGCCTCTGATAAATTAAAACGGTGGTTATGTCCTCCCCCCATTCGTACTGCATATTTTTCCAGGATTCTCAAGCCAGGGGTTGTTTTTCTGGTATCCACCAATCTAGTGTTGAAGCCCTGTAGGGAATCTACATACTTAGCTGTTTCCGTAGCAATACCCGACATTCGCTGCAAAAGATTTAAGGCTAGTCGTTCTCCTTTAAGGATATTTTTTGCTTTACCTCTAATAACGGCAAGAACTTCCCCCTTTCTTACCCTATCCCCGTCTTTTAGCCGGCTGTCAATTACTATCTCCGAATCTAAGATCGAAAAGACCCTTTTCATAACCTCCAGTCCAGCTATCACACCGTTTTCCTTAGCGATAAACTCCCCAGAAGCAACTAACTTCTCATCTATCAGAGAATCTGTTGTGACATCTCCATTATTCATATCCTCTTTTAGCCAGTCTGCTATTTTTTCATCAATGATCAACCAATTCATGCTCTAAGCATCCCCTTTTCTTCCCTTAAATAGTGGGCTCCTATGCTTTTTTCCCTTTTCAATGCCTGACGGATAATCAACTTAGCTGTAGTTAACATATTAAAACATTCGATGAATTCTTTATTGAGGCATTTCTTTTTCTGCAGAGAATTTTCTATTTCATTTAACACCTTGCAGCAGTTGTTAAGTCCTTCCACACTCCGGATTATTCCCGCATATTTTCTCATGGACACCTGTATTTCTTCCCGTTCCGAGGAAACATCATAATTACTTGGAGGAAGCATCTCCGTTCTTTGCTCCTTACTCTGTGAAAAATCTTTGATATTTTCAATGCTGGCAGTAATCATTTTCGAGGCCCTATTGGCAAAAACCAAAGCTTCCAACAAAGAATTGGAAGCAAGTCGGTTTGCCCCATGAACGCCCGTACAGGCCGTCTCACCACATGCGTATAGCCCGGGAATGCTTGTCCGAGCCCATAAATCGGTTTTAATCCCCCCCATTAGATAATGCTGGGCAGGAGATACCGGTATCATCGCCGTTGATATGTCAATCCCATATTCCCTACATTTCGCAGTTATATTAGGAAAACGTTTAAATATATATGCCCTGTTTAAGTGGGTTAGATCAAGAAACACGTGCTCAGCTTGTGTTTTATCCATCTCACTTATGATAGCTCTTGAAACAACATCTCGCGGTGCTAATTCTTGCCGTTGATCATATTTATGCATAAATCTTTCCCCATGCACATTCTTTAGAACAGCTCCTTCCCCTCTGACAGCTTCCGATATTAAGAACCTCTTGTTTTCTTTGCTGTAAAAAACCGTAGGATGAAACTGAATAAATTCCATATCTTTAATTTCTGCTCCCGCCCGCTCGGCCATGGCAATTGCATCTCCCGTAAGGGTACAAGCATTCGTGGTAATCCCGTAGATCATCCCGATGCCTCCCGCTGCCAAAATGACCGACCTGGCAAAATAGTAATTTAATTTATCCTGCTTTAGAGCTAAAACACCGATGCAGCGATTGTTACTCATCAAGATATCTACACATATGCTGTATTCTATAATTTTTATGTTGGGTCGGCTTTGGGCATTTCTGATTAATACATCCATGAGACCTTTACCAGTAGCGTCACCATCAATATGCAGGATCCTTGCCCTGCCGTGACCCCCTTCCCTTGTTAGAGAAAGTTTTCCGTTCTCCTGGTCAAAGCTTACACCCATCCTTTGTAAATTGCAGATGTTTTGTACCGCCTCATCAACTAATACATGCAGAGCTTGCAGATTACAGATACCTGCCCCGGCTCTGAGTGTATCATTAACATGATTTTCCTGCTTATCATGCTTCTTGTCAATAACAGCTGCAATTCCGCCTTGAGCCAGATAGGAATTAGATTCTTTCATCCGGTCTTTAGTTAATACTATAACTTTAAGGGACGGATCCAACAGCAAAGCGGCGTAAAGGCCCGCAAGTCCGCTGCCAACTATAAGTACATCACACGTTTTGTTCATAATTACCACCCTGTATGAGAGTATCAGGAAAATTTCAACATCTTGTCTAAAGCTGTAACTGCTTTTTCCCGGATTACAGCATCCACCCGGATTTGATTTATCATCTCCTTGAGTACGTTATATACATCTTCCAGCCTCGTTTTTTTCATATTGGGGCAAATCAAGTGAGGTGACAGCATGAAAAACTTTTTCTCAGGGTTTTCTTTTTTAAGTCTGTATACTATTCCCATCTCAGTGCCGATAATGATATTCTCTGCACAGCTTTCCTTGGCATACTTCAAAATGTGGGAGGTGCTTCCCACAAAATCGGCTTTTCCGATTACTTCCGGTCTGCATTCAGGATGAACCAATATGGGGGCCTCAGGATATATTTTTCTTACATCCTCGATATCTTTTTCCGCAACCCTATGATGAGTAACACAAAATCCATCCCACAGGATGATCTTTTTTTCCGGAACATGCTTAGCTACAAAACTGCCTAGATTTTTATCGGGGATAAAAATTATTTCTTTTTCCGGTATGTTTCTGACAAGATTAATTGCGTTTGAGGATGTGCAGCAATAATCACTGACCGCTTTTACCTCTACCGAAGAGTTAATATAACATACAACGACAGCCTGAGGATTCTCTTTTTTTAGCTTAATAACATCTTCTGGGGCGATCATATCAGCCATAGGACAACCTGCATCCATTACAGGAAGCAAAACTGTTTTATCGGGAGAAAGTATCTTTGCGGTCTCAGCCATAAACTTTACACCACAAAAAACAATGGCTTGGGCCTCAGTCTCTGCCGCCTTTCTACTTAACTCAAGCGAATCTCCCGTAAAATCCGCTATTTCCTGTATTTCCTCAACTTGGTACAAGTGGGCCAAAATTACTGTTTTTCTTTGCTCCCTCAGTCTTTTAATTTCTTCTGTCAATTTGCTTTTATCCATTAAAATCCTCCTTCTCCAATCTTGTCATCTGTCTTGTCAGTTGTAAATTATTATAGGTACTATTTGTATTTTTGTAAATACCTTTTTACCCCACTCTTCTCCCTTATTTATAACAGCGAAAGAAATCCATACCGAACTTGAAAGATGCAGCCTACGAAAGGCTCATGAAATTAATGACCCAGCCGGGGAAACCCCCTGACTGGGTCCATTAATTTATTTTAGCAGTGTGTAAATTCGGTTCCTAGGTATTCACTAATTAGCTTATATGCACAAAACTTTCCGCACATTGTACAGCATTCTTGGTTATCTTCATTTTTGTCTTTCCGCATCTTCATAGCTTTTTCTGGGTCAATGGCTAACTCAATCTGTTTTTGCCAATCCAGTTTTTTCCGGGCCTTGGCCATTTCCAGATCCCATTCCCAGGCTCCTTTGACACCCTTAACCAGATCAGCGGCATGAGCTGCTATCCTAGCGGCGATCACACCCTCTTTCACATCCTCCACCGTAGGCAAGCCCAAATGTTCTGCGGGGGTTACATAGCAAAGAAAATCAGCACCAGAAGAAGCTGCTATAGCCCCGCCAATGGCGGAAGTAATATGGTCATACCCCGGTGCAACATCTGTCACCAGTGGACCTAGAACGTAAAAAGGTGCATTATAGCACAGAGTCTTTTCCAGTTTCATATTGGTCTCTATCTGATCTAAAGGAACATGTCCCGGCCCTTCCACCATCACCTGCACCCCGGCTTCCCTGGCTCGCTTCACTAAACCGCCCAGGATGACTAATTCTATAATTTGTGGCGAATCGGTGGCATCCGCTAGACAACCAGGTCTTAACCCATCCCCCAGGCTCATAGTTACGTCATATTTTCGTGCTATCTCTAGCAGCCGATCGAATTGCTCAAATAGGGGATTCTGCTTTTGGTGGTGCAACATCCATGCTGTGATAAAAGACCCACCCCGGGAAACAATGTCCATCACCCTGCCTTTTTCTTTTAATTCTTGGATAACTTCCAAAGTTACACCGCAATGCACGGTTATGAAATCAGCACCATCTTCACAGTGTTTCTCAATTCCTGCAAAGATCTCGTCCTCGGTCATATCCACCATGCCTCCACCTCTTTTTTGGGTCTCAACCAGGACTTGATAAAGGGGAACTGTACCAATCATCACTGGACTGGCCTCAATAATTTTCTTTCTTACCAGGTCAATATCTCCCCCTGTGCTTAAATCCATTACCGAGTGAGCCCCAGCTTTAACGGCCACGGATAGCTTCTCCAATTCCTTTTGTATTTCTGGGTAAGCGTCAGAGGTACCGATATTAGCATTTACTTTGGTGGAGAGACCTTTGCCTACAGCCATAGGAAGAATGTTTTTATGATTAATATTGCAAGGAAGCACTGCCTCCCCGGCAGCGATTTTTTTCCTCAATTCTTCCGGGTCCATTTTTTCAAACTGAGCGGCCTTCACCATTTCCTCTGTAACAATCCCCTTTTGTGCAGCTTCTAATTGTGTCATTTCTTTTCACACCTTTCTTTTTTATATCTAATAAATTATGTTTCCTTAACTAAACGAAAATTTGGGGTAAAAAATCAAAAAAGCGCAAATCCCCAACCCAGGAATTTGCGCCCAATCACATCAATTAATTATTGTTGACATGATATCCACCTCACTTCCCTCCGCTGGTATTATCCAGATCAGGTTAAAGGGTTAAAGAATTCATCGGTTCTTAATCTCAGCCGGCCTTTTCCAGCTCCCCTAGTGCTACATATTTAATTAAAATATATTATTGTGTTAATAATAATATATAACTACAGATAAAATCAATTGGGATTTTCACATAATCTGTCCTGGTTATTTTTTGCAAAACTGTCACTTTCAACATGGTTACTAATTTAATATAGTTAATATTAATTTAAGAGATTCTTCTAAAATAAATCACGGAGGTAAGAATCATGAACGAGAGATATGAATTAAACAAAAATCTGGCTCAAATGTTAAAAGGCGGGGTAATTATGGACGTAACCAACGCCAAAGAGGCGGAAATCGCCCAGCAAGCGGGGGCGGTTGCTGTCATGGCCCTGGAGAGAGTGCCTGCCGACATCAGAAAACAAGGCGGCGTAGCCAGGATGTCAGACCCTAAAATCATTAAAGAAATCAAAAATGTGGTCACAATTCCTGTCATGGCCAAGGCCAGGATTGGGCACTTTGTGGAAGCACAAATTCTTGAAGCCCTGGGTATAGATTATATTGATGAAAGTGAAGTCTTAACACCCGCCGATGAAATGTACCATATCGACAAACACAGTTTCAAAATCCCCTTCGTCTGTGGCGCCAGAAACCTGGGAGAAGCCCTAAGAAGGATAGGCGAAGGGGCCGCCATGATCAGGACAAAAGGCGAAGCCGGAACAGGAAACGTGGTGGAAGCTGTCCGACATATGAGAACCATGATGTCTGAAATCAGAAGACTTACAAATCTTCCTAAAGAAGAATTAATGACAACAGCAAAAGAAATGGCAGCCCCTTATGACTTGGTGGTGAGAGTAGCCACCGAAGGCAAGCTACCGGTTGTTAACTTTGCAGCAGGTGGAATAGCCACTCCGGCCGATGCTGCTTTAATGATGCAATTAGGCAGCGAAGGAGTATTTGTGGGTTCTGGAATTTTTAAGTCCTCCGCTCCTGAAAAAATGGCCAGGGCTATAGTCAAGGCAACCACTTACTACAATAAACCCGAAATAATTGCAGAAGTTTCGGAGGACTTGGGTGAAGCCATGCCTAGCCTGGAAATTTCCCAAATTTCCCCCGAAAATATCCTTTCCACCAGGGGATGGTAAATGTGATTGAAATAGGCGTTCTCGCCCTGCAGGGCTCCATAATTGAACATCTTCGGATATTGTCAAAAATCGAAGGGATAAATCCGCATGAAGTAAAATCTGTATCTGATTTAGACAAAGTATCGGGGTTGATACTTCCGGGTGGCGAAAGTACTACTATAGGTAAATTGCTGAAGGATTTTGAACTGGCAGAACCAATAATTAAAAGAGCACATGAGGGTATGCCTGTTTGGGGGACATGTGCCGGTATGATCCTCATGGCTAAAGAAATTGTGAACGAGGATTACATCCATTTAGGACTAATGGATATTGCAGTAAGGAGAAATGCTTATGGCAGTCAACTGGAGAGTTTTAGTTCTACAATAAGCATTCCCCAAGTTTCAAACGAGGATATTCCGTTGATTTTCATCAGGGCTCCCTGGGTTGATAGAGCAGGTAAGGATGTTGATATCCTTGCAACATTGGATAGTAGGATAATTGCTGTGCAGCAAAACAACCTGTTAGCTACATCATTTCATCCTGAATTAACGTTGTCCCCTGCTTTTCATCAATACTTTGCAAAGTTGGTTGCTAAGAGTTGTCTTGTAAATTCCTAAGGCTGATGTTACAATAATGCTGAAAACACTTGGTTTTACCGCAGTCGGTTAAGCGGTATCCCTAATGGGAACTGCACTAACGTAAAACTGTCGGTCAGCCGGAAACACAAAAGAATAAGCCGCTTGGAGCCATGAAAGGACCGAGACGGAAGGGAAAAGCTAAGATATGTTGCTTTACTAGGGTTTATGACCTTCTGGATTTGTATGTCCAGAAGGTCTTTTTATTTACTTAAAACAGGTCGATTCCAAAGTTTAAGAAAGAGGTGTCAAGATGGATATGATAAAAACCGTTGCAAAAATGAGGGACTGGACTGACGTTCAAAGAAAACCGGGACGTTCGATAGGTCTTGTTCCCACTATGGGCTATCTTCATGAAGGCCATCTCAGCCTGGTGCAAAAAGCTAGGGTAGAGAATGAAGCAGTGGTCATGAGTATCTTCGTCAACCCCTTGCAGTTTGGTCCCCATGAAGATTACGCTACCTATCCCCGTGACCTGGACA
Organism: Bacillota bacterium; assembly: GCA_049323895.1. Classification (GTDB taxonomy): domain Bacteria; phylum Bacillota; class Peptococcia; order Peptococcales; family BICA1-8; genus JBMOKT01. The sequence continues at coordinate 139,911 of JBMOKT010000023.1, forward strand.
TGGACTGTCGTTTGGCCGAAAGTGCCGGTGTAGATGTAGTTTTTTATCCCGAACCTCCCGAAATATATCCCCAGTATCCCCCTCTCACGATTGTGGAAGTGAAAGAGATATCAGAAGGGCTATGCGGTGCGTCACGGCCCGGACATTTTACCGGAGTAGCAACCGTGGTCTCTAAACTGTTTAATATTGTCCAGCCCCATCGGGCATACTTTGGGCAAAAGGATTACCAGCAGGTTCAGGTCATCAAGCGCATGGTGACAGATCTCAATATCCCTGTAAGTATTCAAACAGTCCCTATTAAAAGAGAAGCTGACGGCTTAGCTATGAGTTCCAGAAACACTTACCTCTACCCTAGTGAACGGCAGGAAGCTCTCTGCCTGTACCAGGCCCTGAAGATCTGTCGAAAAATGTATGACAACGGCGAAAAAAAGTTATCTCCTATCCTGGAAGCTATGAAAGCGCGGATACTGCGAGAGCCTTCGGCGGTTATCGACTATGTTGAGATATGTGATGCTACTAGCTTAGCACCAGTAACCGAAATTAAAGGACCTGTGGTGGCTCTCCTAGCAGTACGCATCGGTAAAACCCGACTCATTGACAATCTCCTTCTGGGGGTGGAATAACTATGTACAGGTTTATGATGAAGTCCAAAATTCACCGGGCTACGGTAACGGAAGCCAATCTCAACTATGTGGGCAGTATTACTATTGATAGTGAACTAATGGAAGCCGCCGACATCCTGCCTAATGAAAAAGTCCAAATTGTAAACAATAACAACGGTACCCGCCTGGAGACATATGTTATCCCCGGACCTCCCGGTTCCGGTGTAATCTGTTTAAACGGCGCTGCCGCCCGCTTGGTCCAGCCGGGTGATCTCATTATCATCATCAGCTATGCCTGTCTGCCGGAGGAAAAGTCCAAAGAACATCGACCTACAGTTATATTTGTAAATAAGGACAATAAAATCTACAAGGTAGGTGAGGAACTACCTTTTACTGAAGAAAAATAATCATAATTCATTTGCAATTATATAAGTTAACAATATAAATTTATGTCAAAAGTGTGTCAAAAAACAATAAAAGCTTTCAGGGTTCTACTAAACCTTTGAAAGCCTTTATTGTCTTTGGCAAAGAGATAATGTTAAAACCAGTTTTTGACTTGAATAGGAATCAAGTCAAAAACTGACCCTAATTCAAGCTGTCTGTAACATGCCAGCTTTTAGTCTGCTGTATTCTTTTTTATCACATCAATCGGTAATAAAATCTACTCTAATCAGTTACTATTACCATTTGGGTATCGGATAAATATTGAACTTTGGCTTTAAGGGGCTTCGCTGATAAAATAATTAAAAAAATGTAATAATATACTGTCGGCCTCGTTTAATTACTTTTTTGCTTATACCGCTTACTAGAGAAAGCTCTTTTAAAGGAAGCTGTTTATTCCTGTTGACATATTCTATAAAATCCTTACGGCTGGCTATAAGCTCTGCAATTTCTATTAAAATTTCACGAGTATCCTGGTGTTTGGGACAGGAAATTTCTAATTGGCAGAATGATATGCCAAAGGACTGTAACATCTTTTGAAAAAGTGCCATTTCTTCAGCCCGCTCTAAAGCCAATTGTTCCTCATTATACTTCTTCCAGGCACTCTCCACTTCCCATTTTTGCACAATTACATTATCTTCATTTAATTTTTCCAGGGGGAGATGCTTATGCCGGGTTTCTTTACGAAAGTGGTCAATAAGGCGGCTTTTAATAACCAGTCGGGCATAATTGTGAAATTCCTTACCATAAGAAGGATTGTAAGTATCAATGGCTTCGTTGAAAGCTAGTAAACTGATACTCAGTTCATCATCATTTTCCCACTACAGTTTTCTGCCGCAAACCCCTGCATAGCAATTTCTAAAATATTGGAACGGTAGTAATATATCAGTTCTTCGCGAAGTGTCTTGCCTGATTGTATCTTTCTGATGATATTTTCGATTCCTTCTTGTCTCATAACCTCACCCGCCACTTTATTACCTGATAAGCTTTATACGCATAATTATTCTTTTTTTAGGGGCTATGTAAGGGGAAAATGCCCTATTTGTCGATAAATAATTTCTCTGTCCATCATATTATTGTAATTCTTTTCAGTCAATACATATTTCTGCAGCTTTATCGAATAGAATAAGAAGTGTATAGAAAACTTGCTTAAATTTTATGGCAATGCAGAAGAATATCCCAATCCCAAATCTTTCTCCCGTTTGCTAACCTTCCCCTTGAAGCCCCTGGGGATAACCCTTTCCGTCCCAACGCTCGTGATGTGTGATAATATATTCCACTATAGGGAAATTATCAAAAAGGATGCAAATCAATCTTTGAAAGGTATTCTTATTAAGCAACCAAAGAAGTTCTTACGCTGGAATCGTTCTGGATTGGAGATTCCCTTCCTTATCAAGCGATAAACGCACGTCTTTTTCTTTACCGTTAAAACGATAAGCCCGGCTACCTACCAAGACCAGAGCATTTTCAAAGGCAGTTTTTATCGTAACCGTAGCTCTTGGTCCAGCCATTACCCTGGTGGCGGAGCCCCCTTTAGAGCCCAGTTCTCCTACATACACATCTTCCCCGGCCTGTATTTCACCACCCCGAAATACCCCAACTACAGTTACCTTTTTATCCGCCTGAATCCGCGAATTATAACAGCCGCCTCCCAACACCTTGATATCTCCACTTGCAATAACGGTGGAATTAAGGATGTTAGAAGCTAGCACATCACTTTTAGTAGTCGGCGAAGATGCAAAGGTTTGTTCCCATTCCGAAACTCTGTTAGCTAGCTTTTCAATCTCCTGAAGATCACGTACATGCAGCGGGGAGTAAACAACTACCTGTTCAATCTCCTTAATGAATCCATCCAGTCCTTCACCTACTAATCCCGATGGGAGCGTATCAATTTGCTTCCTGAAGGCTTCTGCAGTAGTAAGCAGATGATGAAACTTTCCCTCTAATAATAATTTTAACAAAGGACCGATGCCGTTTTTAAGATCACCTTGCTTAAATGCAGAATGACCCAGTAGCTGATAGATAGCCATGATCATTTCCCGCAAACCAATTGATAAGGTGCGAACTTGCGGAAGAAGCTCTTGCATATAAGCAGGAGTTCCTCCAGCAGTTACAGTCGAAGTCAGGATATTCCCCTTGACTAGGACAGAACCCGTTGCCTGAATCTGTACCCCAGACACTAACCCATCTATCCGAACATTTCCGCCTGCTTCTACTACTATCCCTGCCTCTACATCACCGGTAATCACTACATCGCCTTTGAAAGCAATGTTTCCGGAGGAGAGGTCCACATTACCCGAATGCACCAGCTCCGGCAGTACACTCACCCTTACCAGATTATGACCGTGGTAAGCCACGGGTCGCCCTGCCCGAGTTGCTATGGCCCTTTTTTTATCCTTAGTCAATACCACACCTTCACCTGCGGAAAGATAAATCTCCTTAGGTACCGGCGGTACAATTACATCTCCTTTAACTCCCGTACCGGGAAGACCTAACTTTGGCGAATGTTTGACAGCTAAAATTTCACCCTCCGTTACAGATGTAAAAATATATCTTTTACGGAAATCTATTTTTTCCTCTTCCCCCACTAATACGGCCAGCTTGGAATCAGAAGCAAAAAGTAATTCCACCCACCCGTCTTTTCCTGGCTTCGCTGGGGTTCCCTGAGCAATAACTATTTCCTCTTCAATGCAAGATGTTACAGCACGTGAACATGCTTGCCAGTCTATGCCATAGTTAATGCCCAACCGGGAAAGCTTCTGCAATAATTCATTTAACGATAGGACGGGGAAACATTCTTCCCGCTCTGCTATTTCTAGTTGTAGTTTTCTAGTTGGCGGGCAATCCTTTGCCTCCCGGTGAATTACTAGCGTAGGGCGAATGCGCAGTATTGCCTGTAGACCATCAGAGGAAATTGTAACTGTCCATTCTCCTTCCCTTCGTTCATCATCTATATCTATCCGCACTGCATCTTGCATAGTTACGGGGGTAGATTCCCTGAGTTCCTGACCATTTACGATCAGTTTTATACCTGGGCTAGGGATCACCACCGGATAGGGACCATCCGGGTTGTGCTGGACAATAATATTCCCATTTTTTACAAAAGCACAGGGAGTCTCCGTTTCCTCAACAGAGCAGACATTATTCACGTTCTCAGTTGGCATTGAAAAAAAGTTCCGGGTAACTTCTTCCTTCATTATATGACCCCCCCTTGGTTAAGCGCTGGCTTGGGTGTCTAGAACTTCAAGCACCCGAAAAAAACCTATCACTTCTAGGTCTTCTTTAATATAATCTGGTATACCAACTATTCTTAGTGTTCGGCCTTGTTTATTTAAAAGTCTGGCTTGGCTTAAAAGCATCCCTACCCCGGAGGAGTCTATAAATCGAATTCCCTGTAGATCTACTTCCACCAATTTCACTGGCTGGCGCTGAATTTCCCGCTGCAACTCTTCCACATTGCTAAAATCCAGTTCACCATTCAAGTCCAAAGCTGTTTTTCCCTCCTGCTGCCGTACTTTAATCTCCACTTCTATCACTCCCTTTCTCTGTTACCTTCATCACAACCAGAGTCACGTCATCTTTTTGAGATATACCCTGTGTAAATGCACTTAGATCGGCTAATATGTTCTTTCTCATACCCTCGGCATCAGTACTGCTTTGGGAACGTACTATTTCTTTTAATCGTTCCAGCCCGTATCTTCGCTGGTCAGGCCCGCACGCTTCTATGAGTCCATCGGTATACAGCACTACCGCATCTCCAGCGGCAAGAAATATTTCCTCCACTCCTGTCCCCAGATACTCTTCCAACAAGCCTAAGGCTACTCCCCGACACTGAGCTGCCTTCAACTGGCCATTTGATACAAAAAGCGGTGGATGGTGACCCGCATTAACGCAGGTAAGGCGGCCAGTTATTACGTCATAGCATAACAGGCAAAGGGTAGCAAATGAGCCTTGTTTTCGTAGTTCATATCCTCCTAGGGTATTTAACCTGCGTATTACTTCCAGGGGTTGAGAATCAATCTTGATACACTGCCGGAGCAATTGACAAAGTATTTCCATCTTCCGGGCCGCCTGGTATCCTTTGCCCATTACATCCCCAATAACGGTAAAAACACTGTCTTCGTTACAGGATATAAATTCAAAGAAATCTCCACTCTCTTGTCCTGCCGGCAGGTTGCAACCACTGCCTTCCAAACCACAGAAGCTTAATATCTTTCCAGTCTCTATGTTCACCTCTCTCATCATTTCCTACCTTTCTGCTCCGCCCAGAGTATCTTTTTGTGCTAATAGCTTATCTAAACCTACCAGCCGTATAACTTCCTCGACATCAGGTTGCGGTTTGCAAATTAGTACCTGACCGCCTTTTTGCTGCCAGGCATTGTTAATATCCAGCAAACCCTTTAAACCGGTTGAATCAACGAAAGATACCCCTGAGAGGTCAAGTTCCAGTATGCCTCCTTCTCCACTCCCAACAACCTCATGTAAAAGTGGTACTGTATCCATATCTACTTCGCCGCTAAGTACCAGCCGGCACAGCCCGGAGACAGTATCAACCTTAACATTCAGCAATAACATCCCCTTCTTTCAATTTAGATTTTTTAATATTTAACTATCGGTAAACACATTACTAAAATCCATGGCTAAAGTAGTACCTGATGACCCTGAATTTAAATAGAGCGCGTCCGCATGGTAGAGCATCAAGGTAAATCCACACCCCATGGAATTCTTGGTAGAATAGTGTTGCATCAGGGTGGCTCGGGCCAATTCACTGGTTTTAATTCCTGGACCCTGGTCTTGAATAATAATCCTAATGATATTCCCCATTTTTTTAACTTGCCAGCACCCGCCACCCGCATACTTAAGTGCATTAGTAATTGCCTCCGATAAGCATAAGGCAATTGCGTGCTGTCTCCGGTTGTCTATATCAGGCAAGGATTCACACAATATCTTACGGGCTTCGGGGACATCACGGGATTGCTTAGCCTCAGCTTTTGCCATTCCCACCCCTTCTGACAATAGTTTTTTCACCTCTTCACCGTTACCATCAAGTAACTGCATCCGACCTCCTGTTACCGCCCAAATCACTTCCCGATAAGCTTGCATCTTTTGTTGGTGAATCTTTCTTTCCTTTTCGATGATCTCTGTTATATCTAGTGCTAATAACCCGCCACTTCTGTGGTCAAAAGGCACCCCATGAAGATCAAAGACCTTTTTACCATCAGCGCTAATAATTACTTCCCGCTGGTGTTCAGCAAGTCTGGTAGCCCGAGTCATTAGCTTCTCGGCTTCTTTCATAGGGAGATCCAAATCTGCTTGACCTGAAAGATAGCGGAAGTATCCGCCTTCATATTTTAGTACCTTTCCTATCCGAAGAGCACTTATTAGTTCTGACTTCTCCAATTCAGCCAATAATTTATCCCTAACCAAATCCTGAAGATTCTCCGGTAAGTGCCGTGAAATCTCTGTAACCATCTCGCCATTGCTTCCAGCCAGTAATTGATACTCCTCTTTATTAAGTCGGCGGTCAGTCCCTTGTCTCCTACGTACGCTAAGAATATCAAAGACATGGACGTTATTTTTGCCCCTTAATACCACGCCGGCAACCTCTAGACATAAATTTTCCTGCAATCTGATCAGATACTGACCTGGAATCGGCGCTGCCGTATCTATACCAAATTCTGTAGTGCTTAGCACTAGGATCTTGGCAGGATATCTTTCTCCTCGCTCTTCTTCCAGCATCACCTGAATAGGCTGGGAAGGCACTCGGCGAACTGGGCTAGGGCGAATGAAATCTGGGCACTCAACACAAGAACGTTCTGATTCTTTTTCAGCGCATTTATGACACCGCATTTTTTCACCGCCTTTTGTCTGTTATTCACCACTCGCCGTACATCCCTGCAATTGATTAGAAATGATAAATAATCTATCTAACCACTGGCTTTGGGCGTATACCAAAGGATGCGCTAGTTTAACATATGAATTAGCTAGATAATTCAACCAATCTCTTTCTGCTTCAATTTGTCTCTCTACTCTGCCTGGATCGCAATAAGTAGCAATCTGCAAAAAGGGTTTTTCTGCCAACACCGTTATCAAGTGTGGATCAAACTGTGAACCCGCCTCATTGTAAACTTCCTTGAGTGCTTCATCCATTTTTAATGGCATCCGGTAGGGTCTTAAAGAAGTCATGGCATCTAGGGAATCTGCCAGTGCAATTATTCGTGCCGACAAAGGAATTTGATCTCCTACTAGTCCTTCATAGCCCCGACCATCCCACCTTTCATGGTGGTAACGGATTATTTCAACAAGCGAATTGTCTCCACCCTCTTCTGCTACCATAAAGGCGCCCAACCAAGGGTGTTTCTTTAATTCATCCCATTCCTTTTCGTTGAGCGACCCGGGCTTTTCGATAATTTCCCGGCTAATAAACATCTTCCCCACATCATGTAGGAGTGCCCCTTTTACCAAGTTATTCTTTTCCTCTTCATTAAGCTGGAGACAATCCCCTATTCTCAAGGAAAAATTAGCGACATTAGCACTATGAAGATATAGTCTGTTCCAGGATTCTTTCATTGGTCTTAATAAGTCGTTCATATCCTTCAGGTCTAACAGTGCTGCCCTTTTTTTGACTTTTTCTCCTATCATTTAATAATCGACCTCCTTACCCCAGTATTATTGAGCAGATTTTTTGTAAGCAAAAACGGCAGCTTAACGGCTGCCGTAGAGGATAACACTATATAAAACAAATAGTGAAACCACTTTTTGAGGCAGCCTGGCAGTCATACCCTAAAAGAGCTACAGACCCATGGCTTTGCGTCCTTGCTTTTCAACAAGTTTGCCTTTATCACAATTAGTTTTTTTATTAAAAAATAAAAGGACTAATTAACACCATCCGGAAACATTTATATTTTTCCAGACAGTGAAAATCCAGCCCTTTGGCAATTTTTATTTATATGAAAAAAATTCCTATCAAAAATAGGAGAATTATTAAATGGTAAATAATGGAAGTATTTACATATAATACCTCCCCCCCCAGAACATATGTTTGGTTGGAGGATTCTAGATAGTTCCCTTTCTCGATTATTCCTTTCATGTTCTTTTCTACCCCCATGGAATATATTTTATTACTACCATATTAATTACATCGATTCTAAACTACATTAATATTTATTATTCTGCAATAACTTATTTTTTCCCTTCTTTTAACAATCAAAATGTCAAAAGGACGGGGTTTCTTGCATTATTTTTTCAAATCTTTCTTGATTTATTTTAAAATTTCCATTGATCCAGACTAACAGTTCAAAAGAAGAATACGGTATAGCTAGCTACTACTTCCCATGACCCAGCGCAGCACCAAGGGAAAAGGACCTGTCCCTACCTATATATCTATAACCATTCTTAATATTTTTTTTATTATTTAATATTTTCGCCTAATTTTGGTAATAATAGCATAGTAAATAGTTTTCTTAATTATCGAGGGATAATATGTTTAATTTTATATTTTAAAAATTCAATTTTTGGCGACTACTTAATCAAAACTGTGCTAATAATTGATGGTTTAACTGAAGCACTGCTTATCAGTACGCAAGGCTGGGAATCTAGAGGTATAACAGAGCCGAAGACAGAAGCTGTTGTTCGGGGGTCTCGGGAAGGTTTTACTGAAACATTCCCAAAAGACCTTAAAGCAGATATATGGATTAAAGTGCCTAATAAGACAATGATAATTCCAAAGAAACCTAAGAATCCGGCAAAAATGGTCAGGAGTATCCGTAAAAGAGCGGCCAGATCAGATTGAGCTGGAACCACAAAGGATGCAATAGCTGTGATGGCAATAACAATAACCATAGGTGCACCGATAAGACCGGCTGATACAGCCGCTTCGCCGATTACCAAAGCCCCTACAATACTTATGACTGAACCAATAGGACGGGGCAAAACCCTACTTCAATTTAACAAGTACAAGAGACACTTTTTTCGAGGCTATTAGAGGATTTACCGATGAAAGAACCGTAAGGTATATTTACCCTACAATCAAATTATCATCTTTAGCCAGGAGGCTGCTAAAGAAGGGGTGAGAAAACACCTGGATTTCATTGTCCGTGACCCTGAAACCCGTCTCCTGGTGTGGATTTTAGTCAGCAAAGGTAATTGAGGCCCAAGGAGCTACATCAGAAACAACTGTTATTAAACTACATGATTTTTTACCACGTTTAATGAGCAAAACCACCGCACCGGTAGCCTCCCTTGTTGAGGTTTCAGGCGAAGGACAAGAAAAAACAGCCCGTCTTGAGGGAACAGCGGTTTTTAAACAGGATAAACTGGTAGGCTTTCTCAATAAAGAGGAAACACGGGGCTTGCTCTGGGTCCTTGGTCAAATAAAAAGCGGTATTATCGCAGTAGAATCCCCTGGGGGTAATGGTAAAGTCAGCTTGGAAATTATCCGGGCCAGCAGCAAAATTACTCCGGAAATTAAAGACAATGAACTATCCATCACGGTAGAAATCAAGGAAGAAGGCAATCTAGGGGACCAGATGGGGACAGGAGATTTAACCAAAGCAGCGGCCTGGAATTCCCTAGAAAAACGCCAAGTTGCCGCTATTCGTAATGAAATAATGGCTGCCTTAAAAAGGCCCAGGAACTTAATACAGATATTTTCAGCTTTGGTGATGCTGTCCATAGAAAATATCCTGATGTCTGCAAGATCTAGAGAAACAGTGGAATGAGTTTTTTCCCGATCTTGAATTGAAGTTAATAATCAATGCAAAATTACGCAGAACAGGTATCACAACAAAAGCGGCTAAACCGGAATAGGAGTGTTACTGATGAAGCTTGAGGGAGATAAAATATCCAGTTCCCAATTAACCTTTTTAATAATCGGTTTTACCATAGGTTCCAGCGTAATCTTCTGCCCCGGTCAGGCTGCAGGTCATGATGCCTGGCTGGCTGTTTTAGCCGGACTGGGAGCAGGACTGTTTTTTGCTATTATTTATACTGCTCTAGCTAGCAGATTCCCTGGTAAAACTTTAGCTGAATTTAATGACCTAGTCTACGGTCCTTATTTGGGTAAGGTAATTTCTCTGGGATACCTGTGGTATTTTTTCATCAGGCTAGTATAAATTTACGGGAGGTGGGTGATTTCTCTTTATTATCACTCCCGGAAACCCCTATCCTGGTTTTTATAATTCTTTTTGCTTTAATCTGTGCCTCAGCCGTACGGAACGGAATAGAAATAATAACCAGGTGCAGTCTAATACTAGTGCCTGTTACAGTCTATCTGCCTTTGGTACTCCCCATTGGTGTTCTTATGGTTATCAATAATATCATGCAGTTTGAGAATATGGTAGAATTTTTTCATTTTGCTAATGAAATTTGTCCTTTTTACAGCATACCCTTTCAAATTGCTATCCCCCTTTTTTCGCTAATTATAGCTATGATCCGGGGATTACCGAAGAAAAAGATGCCTTAGCAGCTTCTACGATTTAACTTTCAAATAAGGGAATTTACCCCTTTCTACATAGCTTGTATGCAGGTATCTATTTGCCGTTTCAGACAAGGGTTTTCCCAAAAATTCTTCATATATTTGTTTAATCCTTGGGTTTTCATGGGATCTTCTAATTTTTTTATTATCATCCACATTATATAAGGCATCTGCCCTGTTATGGCGGTAATCCAAAGAAATTTGCTTATAATCTCTTGTACTGAGAATAGGTTGACCGCCGCCGCCGACACAACCACCGGGACAGCCCATGACTTCCATATAGTCAAATCTCTTTTCTCCCCTTTTAAACATTTCCAATGCCTTTTTGGCATTTCCTGTACCATGGGCAATTGCTACAGTTATAGTTTTGCCATCAAGGGTGACCTTGGCATATTTTAGACCACGTTGGCCTCTGGCATCTTCAAAATCTGGAACATCCATTTCTTGTCCATTCACTATCTTATAGGCTGTACGGAGAGCGGCTTCAAAAAGCCCGCCGGTTGCACCAAAAATCATTCCCGCACCGCTGTACTGATCAAAAGGTTCATCATACTCCTCATCTGAAAGCTTCGTAAAATCCATGCCAACCTGACGTATCATTCTGGCTAACTCCCGGGTAGTTAACACATAGTCTACGTCTTGAGAATATTCCGTTCCCATCTCAGGGCGGGCTGCTTCATATTTTTTGGCAGTACATGGCATGATAGCAACATTAACAATATTTTTAGGATCAAGACCATATTTATTGGCGTACCAGGATTTCGTTAAGGCTCCGCACATTTCGTGGGGAGATTTACAAGATGATAAATGCGGTAAAAACTCAGGATAAAAGTGTTCAGCATACTTGACCCAAGCCGGGCAGCATGATGAAAGCAGGGGCAGTTTTTCCGGATTTTTAAATAGTCTTTCCACTAATTCATGGGCCTCTTCCATTATCGTTAAATCAGCGGTGACATCTGTGGCAAATACCTTATCAAAGCCGATCCTTTTTAATGAAGCAACCAGCTTTCCTGCTACAAAAGATCCTAACGGCATACCAAAAACTTCACCGATTGTGACCTGAATAGAAGGGGCTGTTTGAACTACTACGTGTTTGGAAGGGTCATTAAGGGCTTGCCAAACTTCATTAATACTTTCTTTTTCACTAAGGGACGCCGTAGGACAAGCTATCACACATTGACCACACATAATGCATGTTACATCATTCATATCCTTCTTAAAGGCAGGGGCTATTACTGTCTGCAATCCTCTATTCAGAGCTGTATAAACATTGCACTCTTGAATTTTGTTGCAAATCGCCAGGCAACGCCTGCATTTTATACACTTATTATAGTCCCGCTGAATTGCAGGATTGTTGTCATGAAAACCATAATCAGGCATTTCCCCGGTATAAGGAATATTTCTTATGCCTAAATTATCGGCTAAGTTTTGCAGTTCACAATTAAGGTTTCTGATACAAGTCGTACATTCCCGATGGTGATTGGATAATAATAGTGTAACGGCACTTCGTCTGGCCCTATGTACCCTTTTACTATTAGTTTTTATTTTTAAACCTTCCCTTACAGGGTACACACAAGAAGCTTGCAGGTTCCTAATTCCCTCGATTTCCACTACGCAAACACGACAGGCCCCAATTTCATTGATATCCTTTAAATAACAGAGGCTGGGTATTTCAATATTAAACAAGCGGGCCGCTTCCAAAATTGTCATGCCTTCCGGCACCTCATAATCCAGTCCGTCAATATTTATCACTATTTTTTTTCCTAAAGCTTTTATTTCTTCTTGTTCTCTGATATTTTCCACACTAATTCACCTGCCTTATCTCTTATAAATTGCATCGACCGGGCACTTCTGAATACAGTTGCCGCACTTTATACAGACATCCTGATGTATTTTAAACGGCGGTTTTTTATGTTCTCCTGTAATGGCATTGACGGGACAAATCCTGGCACAAATTCCACAAGCAATACACTTTTCATCAGAGATAACAACTTTTAATAGACTGTTGCATACCCCTGCCGGACAGCTTTTGTCTTTTATATGAAGGATATACTCATCCCTAAAATATTGTAATGTACTTAAAACAGGATTAGGTGCCGTTTGACCAAGTCCGCATAGGGACGAGTCTTTAATATCTAAGCATAAGTCTTCAAGAATTTGCAGGTCTTCCATTTTTCCATTGCCTTTTGTTATTCTTTCTAGAATTTCCAGAATGCGTTTTGTACCTATACTGCAAGGAACACACTTACCACAGGACTCATGTTGAGCAAATTCTAAATAAAACCGGGCAATATCAACCATGCAATCGGTCTCATCCATGATAATCATTCCGCCGGAACCCATCATGGAGCCAACATCTGCTAAAGACTCAAAGTCAATATTAATATCCAGCATGGATTTGGGAATACAACCGCCGGAAGGTCCCCCTGTCTGCACAGCTTTAAACTCTTTATTATCATGTATTCCTCCGCCGATATCATAAATGATTGTCCGTAAGCTTGTCCCCATAGGAACTTCTATCAGTCCGGTGTTATTAATCTGACCGGCTAAAGCAAATACCTTTGTACCTTTGCTCTTTTCAGTTCCGATGTTTGCAAACCAATCTGCTCCCCTTTGCAAGATAATAGGGATATTGGCGTACGTCTCTACATTGTTATTAAGGGTAGGCATTTCCCATAGACCTGCTTCAGCCGGAAATGGAGGTCTTGGGTTAGGTTCACCTCTAAATCCCATTACAGACTTGATAAGAGCTGTTTCTTCACCACACACAAATGCCCCGGCACCTAATCTAATATCCAGATCAAAATTAAAATCTGAACCAAGGATGTTATTACCTAGCAGCCCCGATTTTTTTGCTTGGTCGATAGCAATTTCCAGTCGTTCTACAGCAATTGGATACTCAGCTCTGACATATACATAACCCTGCTTGGCTCCAATACAGTATCCGGCGATAATCATAGCTTCAATTACGCTGTGGGGATCCCCCTCTAATATAGACCTATCCATAAATGCACCAGGGTCTCCTTCATCTGCGTTACACAAAACATACTTTTTATCACCTTGGTAGGATAGGGTCATCTCCCACTTCTTACCTGTAAGAAAGCCTCCGCCTCCGCGGCCTCTAATTCCCGATTGTTTTAAGCTTTCAATAATATCCGGAGCAGGTGTGTTATTTTTTAGAATTTCGGCTAAAACACTGTACCCGCCAACTGCTATGTATTCCCGTATATCTTCCGGGTTGATAACACCACAGTTTCGTAAAGCAATTCTTCTTTGACTATTAAAAAAGTCGATATCATTAATATTTCTTTGATATTGCCCTGTCTTAGGCGATTTATATAAGAGCTTTTCCAGAACTTCCCCCTGCTGAATATGTTTTTCCAAAATCTCATCTATATTTTCAAGTCCCACCTTACAATAAAGGGTATGTTCCGGATGAATAGCTATTATAGGACCTAGTTTGCAAAAACCAAAACAACCTGTTTTAAATACCTTTACTTTATCATCGAGCTTTCTTTTTCTTATTTCTTTCTCTAGTTTTTTTCTGACCTCATTACTTTCAGTGGAAGTACATCCTGTGCCAGAGCAAACCAGTATATGGTATTTTTTTATTTCCTTTTCAACTAATTTTCCGCCGGACCTTAAATCAATTTCATCACTAACCCTAGACTGTAATTCTTTAAGCTCATGATATGTTTTAATAGGTGTTATCATCATACTGGCACCTCTTCACCAATGGCTGATTGCTTATTAGTCTTTATATAGCTATGTAAAATGCCGGGGATATCCGCCGGACTTAAGCGGCCATAAACTTTATCGTTGATAGTAATTACCGGGGCTAAACCACAAGCTCCAATACACCTGGTAACTTTGATAGTAAACAATTTATCCAAGGTAGTTTCCCCTTCTTTAATATGCAGTTCTTCTTCAATGGTTTTTAAAATTTCCTGTGAACCCTTAACATAACAAGCTGTCCCCATACAAACATTAATGTTGTACTTACCTTGTGGTTCTTCGGAAAATAGAGAATAAAAACTTACTACACCATTGACAGTCGAGATGGGGATGTTCAGCTTATCTGATACATAGGATTGAACTTCTATGGGTAAGTGCCCAAATATTTCCTGAGCTTTTTGCAATATACGAATCAACATACCTTCCTGCTGTTTGTATTTGTCGATAACTAGATCAAGCTTTTCATATTTTTCTTTTTCCTGTATACTAATCTCCAATTCCATAATATTCACGCCTCCATTTACACAAGGTAACTATTTAAGTATTTTTTGGAAAAATTTTTAGATTTATACCTGGAGACTGGAGAAAAAATTAAAAGGGACACCGTCTGCTAAGACTAACTTATAGCAGAAATGTGTCCCAAGCGTTTTACTCAATACCATACTGTCCGTGTTTTTCTTTAGTATTAGTTAATCTTTTCGAAACATAAAGCCGATTTGAAGAATCTAGTCCTGCATAAAATACTTCGCTTACATCTTTCACTCCATACATCTTTAAATTATCGATTAGTAATTCCTTAGTAAATTTTGTGTTTTTTAAGTTTTCATCAAGTATATTCCCATCCATTATGACATCTCTGGTTAGTCCCTTATATGGCGGCGAAAAATTTATATCGGAAGGAGTCAAAGGCTGTTTTTCTGACTTTTTCTGTACAGAAAGCTTGCCATCCGGTTCCATGACTGCAAACTCAACATCTGCAATATTAAATGCATTCTTTTGTCTTAACATCATGGTCAGGTCCTCAATTGACAAACGCTCTCTTTTTAAATTTTGATTTACAATTGTACCCCTGTCTATCAACACCACCGGCTCAGACTCAAACATTTTCCTTGCTCTAAAACTTTTGATATGGGCATAATCCACCAAAAATGTAAGTAATGCCAGAAGTATAAGAATTGTAAATCCGGCGGTTATACTATTGTACGGACCAAAGGCGTGATTTGCTGCCACAGAACCTATAGTTATACCTACAACAAAGTCAAAAAAGGTCATCTGCGAGATTATTTTTCTTCCCAGGAATCTTGATAAAATCATGAGAACAATATAGGTAAATATTGTTCTTATTGCAGGGTTTATTATATTTTCCATATTTAAGCTCCTTCGTATCCTTGTAGATACAACTTATTTATAGAGATATTTTTGGCTAGGAGCTATATTTTAATTCTTTTTTTTTTATAGGGCAATTCCCATTTGACCACAATTGTTTAATCGCAATGAAGCACGTTCATATTCCCAAGATATTTCTACAGGGGCAGCAAAGAAGTCCGAAAGGTTAGCGCTTGTTAAGACTTTTTTTGTTTGCCCAGTCTGGTATACCTCTCCCTTTCTCAGCATTAATACATTATTGAAAACAGGCAATATTTCTTCAACACGATGGGTTACATATATTAGAGTGGGCGCGTCCTTTTCAGTACTTAGTTTTTGAATAGTGGACAATAAATGTTCCTTGGCCAGGATATCTAGTCCGGTACATGGTTCATCTAGTATTAGTATTTTAGGAGAACTCATGAGTGCTCTGGCAATAACAGTTTTTTGTTTCTCTCCTTGAGATAGTGTTTTATAGGGGCGTTCCACCAGTTGGGAACACCCTAGTTTAATTAATAATTCTCTTGCCTTATTAATATCATCTTCCTCAGGAGTATCGACCAAACCAATTGTTGCAAATTTTCCACTTAGCGTAATTTCCAGCACTGTCTCATTTACATACAGATTTTCCTGCAGAGAGGAACTAACCCAGCCAATACTTTTCCTCAATTCCTGAAGACTGTATGAACCAAATTTCTTGCCTAACACTTTTACCTCCCCCGAAGAAGGATAAATATATCCGTTAAGGATATTTAACAAGGTAGTTTTGCCGGATCCGTTCAAACCCAAGATTGCCCAATTTTCCCCAGTTTCTACTTCCCAGTTAATATTCCTTAAAATTTCTTTGTTTTCTCTTCTCCAAGAGACTTGCTTCATGCTGATTACCATTATTGCCCTCCTCTTTTATAACACCATTCTGTTTAAGAACTATTATATAACACAACAAGGTATAATTGCTATATCTGCAAATTACATTTGGCACAGCAAATGTAAAAAATATACTGGCAACTACTATTTTTGTTGTTTATAATTGGCCTTAAGGGAATATAGTTATTTCAAATTAGGAATTTTTAGGAGGTATTATTTATGGATAATAATTATCCTAAGCAGTTATCTTATCTGCAAAAACCTGATTCATCGGAGATTCCTCAAGAGCTACAGGAGCTGTTTGACAAGCATGTAAAAACCCAAATGGAAAACTGGGGCTTCATAAACAACCTGTTTAAAGTCCTGCCCCTTAATCCTCACCAATTCAAGGGCTTTCTTGATTTTAAAGCATCCCTCTTCACTCCAGATACTTGCTATTTAAGCAACATTGATAAAGAAATGATAGGACTTGTAGTATCTGCCACAAACAACTGCTGTTACTGCCTGACTACCCACAGTGATGTTTTACGGGGGCTTACCGGCGACCCAGTTCTTGTGGATAAACTAACCTACAACTACCGTAGTGCAAAACTGACTGAAAAGCAGCGGGCACTCTGTGATTATGCCTACTTTGTAACAGTATATCCCCGTGAAATTGATACAAAGCAGGTTGACAAGCTGCGGGAAGTCGGCTTTAATGACCATGAGATATTAGAGGCTGCTTATGTTGCAGGCTTTTTCAACTACACTAACAGATGGGTCAGTACAATTGCTCCTACGCCAAATGACGGTCATTACAGCCATAATAGATAAGAAGCGCCTCTTTTTAAAGTGGCTAGTGGCTAGTTGATAGTGGCTAGAAAACAAAGAACACCTAAAATCTACATATCCCGTTTGTAGACATTTAGGTGTTCTTTTAATGGTTTTAATTTATTTCCCCAGCAAATTATTGATAGCTCTATGTATATTATGGGGAAAACCGGAATTGGGGTGATGGAGAAATACGCATGATTTCTTAGCATTTAGACCTAAATTGCGGGCTTTTACCAGACCTGATTCGTCAATAGAACCCAGTTGAAACCATAGATTTCTAATGTTTTTTGCTGCACAATGGGAAATCAATTCCTTACTAACTTCGGGACTGGTAAAAAAAACTGCTCCTTCGACCGGAGGTACATCATCCAAAGATGAAAAAAAATTAATACCTTCAGCATCTTCCCCTTTTGGATTAACAGGGTAAAGCTGATAGCCCTCTTTTTGCAAAAAGTCATATGCGTTGCGGCTGAAGCTTTTGGGATTGCGTGATAAACCAAGGACAGCTAGGGTTTTATAGTCCTGAAAAAAACTATCCATAATACAAGACCAACCTCCTTAAACAATCTCTATCTTTATATCCTGGTCTACTATTACCTTGTTTTGGCTTAACCAGGAAATCAACTCATTTCTGCCTAAAATGTATTTATCGAACTCTTCCTCCGTTAATACCTGTTTCCCAGCATTAACTCCTTTTCACGCCAGTCTAAGTCAATTAAATCACTTTCTTTGACATCGGTCCCGCATATATTACAACGATAGGTATGGGAAAAAACAAAAGGAATCCAACAAATAAATAAGCCATACGGAATAAAAAGAAGAATAATACACACTACTACTCTTACTCCTGTTGAAGAACTTCTCTCAATGCTGTCGCTTTTACATTCAGGGCATAATTTCACGTCAATAACTCCTCGTCTAAATATGGCTTGTTCCTATTATAGCATTGATAGGAGAAGCTTCACAACCCGATTGCTTGTAATTATCTTTTGAAAATTTAATGGTTTGGCTGCCTCGCCATTAACTGAAAACAATTTAAAAGACGGCAATTCAGCCGCCCTTACTAATTGTCTAGTGATTCACTAAAAGGGATTTTTTTATACCCAAGTGGGATTTCAACAATTTCTGCAATATAAGAGTCCAGGGCAAACAAGTCTTCCTTGTTAACTTCCTTTATGCTGGATTTTCCTAATGCCCTAACACCCTCCATTATTTCCTGGTTGCAGGCCTCGAGATATTTATATAGGTTCTTAGCACCCGTATTAACATTCAATTTATTTTTCATGTGACCTTGGAAAAATACTACTGAAGGCGGGGGTTCCCAAGGCAAGGCCTCCAGAACCTGGGTATGGGCCATTGCAAATAGGGCGATAGCGCCAATATAAACTGCATCTGCACCAAGTGCTATCGCTTTTAGCATCTGACCTGGATTATAAAAACCCCCTGCCATTATTAAGCTAACTTTATCTTTGCTGTTAGTTTCTATCAGATAATCATTTGCCCTCTTCAGGGCAAATAATGTTGGCAAACCAAAATCATCCTGGAGAATAGGTGCAGTTCCTTTGGAACCTGCCTGTGCGCCATCTATTGCAATAAAATCCACTTCTGCCTCCAGGGCAATTTCTAAATCTTTTTCGATATATTTACTGCCTGCGAACTTTACACCTACCGGTACACCATCGGTTACAGATTTCAGATACGTTATTAATCTGGTAAAATAGTCTTTTTCCTTGATACCCGGTAAGTTGGCATGAATTATCGCCCGCTCACCCCACTTTAGCCCTAATTTTCTTTTTACACTATAACTGATATCTTTATCTTTAATAGCGTGACCTGTTCCCCCGCCTGCCCCTTGACCAATATGAATCTCAATTGCATCTGCTTGTTTTAATATTTTTTCAGATTTATTCCATGAACCCCGGTTATACTGAATGATAAGTTTTTCTGCAGCTTTTCTTTCAGCGGGTAAAAATGCTCCTTCACCTGTATTGGTAGCAGTTTTGGCCATACTGCTTCCTTTAGCCAATGCTATCTTGGCTCTATCAGATAATGCCAAGCCGTATGCCATCCCGGAAATCAAGATAGGCATATTAACTTGTAAAGGCTTCTTAGCCCGTGGACCTATTGTTACAGTTGTATCAACCTTTTTTCCTTCGTCAGTAGGCAGCCTATGCAGTTGGGCAAAGTTTAACATTATGCCGTCAAACCCCGGAAAAGCCTTGGGACTGCCTAGCGGTCTGTGCAAAAGCTTCCCTTCCTGACTCCTTAAGTTTGTCTCCACGATATTTTGCACCCCTACCTTTCGGGAGGCAGAGGCAAATTCATATAAATTTTCTTGATACTTGTCAACCATAATTCGGTTAATAAAGCTGTTAGTTGCAATCTCAATAGTTTTCCGTCCCAGCCAGGTTAAGCCATAATATCCGGCAACTCCCGCAGCGGCGGCAAGCAAAAAATTTTTTTCAAAATTATCTTTAGGCATAGTTTTCCCTCCATAGGCTTGTCAAGATTAGTTTAATGCAAATCAGGGTTCCTGATACTGGAGAAATTTACATGCCAGAATTCCATTAATCCCCTTGAAACTTTTTTTAATTAATATGTCTAATTATGTGTAACAAATATACTAAACAACATGGAGGAATGACGTAATGAAAAGAGAATTTTTCAGGTCAATACACTTTAAAAGCTTATTTTAATGGTTTGAATGGAGTTGAGACCCCTGCAGCTTCAATAAAGGTAAAATTATAGCTTAGATAAACAACCCGGTCCTAAAAAGAGCCGGGTTGTTATGTATGGCATAAATTTCTTATAAAAATATTTTTTTTGGATTTGGGAACAATAAAATTGGATAAATATACGAAAGGAATGGTATAAGGATGAGTGATAAGGTCTGTATGAAATGTGAAGCCGATAGTAAAGACCGACCCTTAGTTATAATCGAGGAAAAGGGTGAGGAAAAAAGGGTATGTGTAAAATGCCTGCCTGTTTTAATTCATGGCTAGGGCAGGGTAAATTGTATATTAAATATTTGAGCGACTGTAAAAAGACAGTCGCTCAAATATTTAAGGTTAATTAATTTTTATATTATGTTTTTCATTTTTGGAAATAAGGCGAGAGCATTCTTATAAAAAACAAATTGATGATATTCTTCAGGTATCAGATGTTTAATAAAGTCGATATATGGGGCAATAGGTACAAGGGGCCAGTCAGACCCAAATAGAATCTTGTCATATCTATTAGCATATACCAGTCCCTGTTGTATAAACTGGGTATATAACCTGGTATCTTTCATTTTAGTTATTTGTTCTCTGTTCCCGGCAATAAGTCCAGACACATCGGCAAAAACATTTGGGTTTTTTAGTATTAATTCAGCTGTATCCATCACCCAGGGTACCCCTAAGTGGCAAATAATGAAATTAATCTCTTGATGTTTTACAGCTAACTCATCTATTGTCAAAGGATGGGAATATTTTAAAAGCCCATGTGACCATTGAGTATCTCCACAATGTATAGCAACTGGTACATTATATTTTTTAGCTAATTCATATATAGGTTCATAAACCGGGTCATAGACATAATAATGGAAATAACCAGCATAAATTTTAATACCTGTAACATGGCTTTTTGCCAATTCCTTTTCATACCTGTCCAATAAGGTCTTGTCCTCCTCCAATTGGACAGGATTTATTCCTAGACACGAAAGCAAGAAATCATTTCCATGATCCATGGAAAATTCATCGGGAACCGTGGCAAGATAGTTGTTATCCTGATCTGGTGCAGTCATAACAACCCCTGCAACTACATTTCCTTGGGAAAATTCCTTTTTCAGTCCTGCAAAACTGTAATCAACTTGGGAAATTTCACGGGAAGTTTTTCTTAAACCCTCGCGGTCAGAGAAGTGAAGATGGGCATCGATTACTTTCATAAAGCATCCTTTCATACTATCCTTATTCTACAAATTAATTATATCCTATTTTAAACTTTGGTATTAATTATTTATAACTTTTTATTGCATGTATCATGCCAATATCTTGCCCTAGCCCAATCAAAGCTCGGTTTAGTTAATTGAGTTTGAGAAATTAAATCCTCTGAGGCCCAAAATTTATTTATCCAGTATAAGCTTTCTGTGAGATCATAATTTTGTGCAAGTGAAATGAGATATGGGATTTCTTTATAATTATCAAGGGCTATAGTTTTATTTAACTGGGGATTGAGTCGATAAAACCTATCTTTTAATATTTGATAACTAAAGTATGAGTCTGCTTCTACAGACCCTTCAAACATTATTGTTTCCAAGGGCATCGGAGTACTGGTATTCAACAGCCATTGGAGCAACCCCCATTTTGTAGTATCCCCGGTAAGCTTATGGGGATTATAACCAGTACCAATGGAAAGCAAACATATCTCATCACATATTTTATTGGCATAGTATGGGTCAGAAGCCAAGGATATTGCTGCCACCGCAGGATTGTTGGCAATTAATCCTCCATCTATATGCTGGTTATAGGATGGAAAATAGATTGGTGCTGCACTACTGGAAAGGGCTGCATCAATGACTAACACATCTTTATTATTGGAATCAGGAAAATTATTAAAGAATATTGGGGTCCATCTCTTCAAATTTGAGCCGTTGACCCTGAAAGAGGGTATAATTACATACTTTTTTAGGTCTTTCAGTCTCAGGTCCTGAGGAAATACTTTCAATAATAATTCCCTTAGTCTTCTATTGCTGTATTTGGGACGTATTAAACCACAGCTTTTTGCTGAAAAGATTAACCTGCCATTTTCCAAAGAATATAAATCAGTTATTTTTTCAATAGATAAACCATAAGCTAAGCCTAAAGCAATAAAGGAACCAGTAGAGGTACCGGCAAAAAGTTCAGTTTCCTTTATTAAGTGGGGATATTTTTCATCAAGTCTTTTTAAGAGTGTAGCGGTCAATGCTCCCCTGACCCCACCGCCATCAAATGTTATTACTCTAAATTTACCCATTATATAACTCACCAAAACATTTACTATCTCGTATATAATATGTATAGCCGATGGATTGGTGACAACGTTCAACTAGCTATTCAACCAGTAAAAATGCATATCTGTTCATGGTTTCCTTATAGTCTTTTAGTACTTGGACAGGATAACCTACCTTACGGACGGCATCATAAACATCTATGCCTAGAGCATCAGGACCCGGTCGAGAAATCTTGGGATTTTTGCACTCTAAGCGGCTGGAAACACATGTCCCGCAATAACCGCAAGACTCAAAAGGAATCATAAAAGCCTTTTGGTATCCGGACAAAAATACCTCCCTTTCCAGCTTTATTAAATCATAGTTTACCTCCCGACCCCAGGGTTTGCGGTCATCGGGATGATCAACTGCTTTAGCAAAATGGAAAATGACTACATCTTTATACTCGGAAATAAACTCTCGGCATTCCTCAATAGATGGTACATGGGGAGGGCAAGTAATTTTTTTACCATAACCAGGACAGCCAAACTGGCACTTAAAACGAACCCAGTGGGAAACCTTAATATCACTAGCCTTAATCCATTTGAAATCATTGTAACCATGCTCTTTGAACAGAGCTTCTAGTTTAGAATTGTCCATAAAAACCTCATCTCCTCTAATATTTTAAGTTAATTGTACTTTTTTTAAGGAGATTTTAACAGACAAAAATAAATGCGAAAAAGCAGGGTTTTGTTTATAGAAAATTTGGAAAGGGGTCTGATTTATATTCATAAACTTTATGTTTATCCAATGTGGCAAAATTTTCATGAAGATGAAGTAGTAAATTCTGCAGCGGTAGTCATAGATGTTTTCCGGGCTTCAAACACTATCATAAGCGCCTTAGGAAATGGTGCCAAGGAGATAATCCCTGTAGCAGAAATTAATTTGGCTCAGGATTTAAAAGAAAAGCACCCGGAGTACCTGTTGGGAGGAGAAAGAAATTCTTTAAAAATTGAAGGCTTTGACTTAGGTAACTCACCCCTGGAATACACACAAATTAAAGTAAATAATAAAACTGTAATTTTAGCCACTTCTAATGGCAGTAAGGCCCTAAAGAAGGTAGACAAAGCAGATATCGTCCTGATTGCATCCTTTGCAAACATAAAGGCTATTGTTAAAAAACTGAAAGAATTGGAAAAAGATATACATATAGTATGTGCAGGAACTTTAGGTACACCTTCCTTGGAAGATACTTTAGCAGCGGGTAAAATAGTAGATGAATTAATGAATATAACTGACTTTAACCTCAATGACTATGCATATCTTACCCTTGGCAGTTACCATAATTACAAATTTTCGATATATAACACCCTTTTAAAAAGTCGAAATGGTTTACGACTGCAAGAATTGGGCAAAATGGCAGACATAAGACACTGTTCCCAGGTAGATACCACTGAGTTAATTCCTATATACATAGAGAACAAAATAACTTTATAATTAAAAGGGCTCTACCATTTATAAGATAGAGCCCTTTTATCATCTTAAATTCCAGGCGGCTACTAATTTTCTTAGAACCGGTGGAAGTTCCTGTTCTTTTGTGTTTTCATAGGAAATAACCAGATTAAAGGTATCTCCCCTAAGCCCAGTCCTTAAAGCTTCAAGGGCCAGGACTTCATTATAGGCGATATTGCCCATATTTACATCGGTACCAATTTTCACTATAAATTCTAACTGCTGGTTTGTAAGGGGTGCCTCCCATATTATATCGTCCACATTAACTATTTTATTGGCAAACTGGTCAAATTTGTTTTCAATGAGTTTTCCATTTTCGTCATAAAGTCCAATTCCTTTTCCGCTTTCGCGACCTTCCATAATAACTTTATATGCTCCACATTCCAAATCTTGTTGCACCTGTTCATACAGACTTTCAATAGAAACTTTTGCTCTTTTATCCTTTTTGCCAACCTCCGTTAATACTCTTAATCCCCTATCTAAGGACATAGCAACTAAATCTCTTCTTTCCTTTGGATTTAAGGTAATCGTTCCATCTGAAACCTCTACAAAGTTAAAACCCAACTTTTTTACCCTATCCAAAAAATGGGCTGCCCTTTTTTGGTAATAGGCTACTTCCAAAAAAGTACCCCCAGGATAAATTTCTACATTGTAGCTTTTTACCAAATCAATTTTCTCCTGCAACAGCTTTTGTGAATAAAAGGCTGCCGTACCAAAACCTAGTTTTAAAAAATCAATATAGTCAGCCCCTATTTCTAATAAATCCCTAGTTTCCTGAATGCCTAATCCTTTGTCAATAACCATTGTTAAACCCTTATTGCGAGGTTTTGTAGTCCGATTGCCAAGCGGCAATGTAATTATGTTATCCCATGCACCATTCTCTAACAGGAAAAACACCCCTCTCCCCTTTGTATCTTTTTTCTCCATTTAGAATATGAATAAGGTAGAGAAAGGTGCAGTTTATGTAAAAGTTTTAACTATTATCCCTTAGAACATAACTATTTTTGTTAATAGTAAAGAGGCAATAAATTAATATTGCCTCTCTTAAAACCATACTTTTTTATTCTTTCCGTAATATTTCTCTAAGTTCCTCCCCATATTTCTTACTCTTTACATCTTCTGTTATAAATTCAATTTCCTCCGCCGAACCTGCACCCAGTCCCAGTTGAACTGCCCTTTTAATCTGGTCCTGTTCAAAAATAGGTGTATTCATAATTAAATTGTTGGAACCCATTTTCTTTAAAACAGCCAAACCTGCTGCATCCAAAGCTATCCTATCCTTACTGGCTAATATTACTTTGGACTGCTTAAGGGTACCGGTAGCAGGTCCTCCTGCAGTAAATGCTTCCACTCCGTCCATTACAGTTACATCAGGGGTGTATGCAGCATTTATCTCTGCGATCATTTCTCCCATATTAAAGGAGGCATGAAGTTCGGGCATATAGGGGAATCCTCGGCGGGGAACAAGTCCAACAGCCAGCTTGAGGCTCATGGTAAAGACTCCTCCAAACCCATGGGTTTTTAAACAACAGGTATTAACAATTGCCTCCGCTTCTTTGACTAATTTAGGAATTATAAATCCATTTTTCCAATGCAAACCTTCCTGGTTAAAATGTATATAATCCTCCTGGGTTAATTCATCAAAATTTACTATTTTGAAACCTAATTCTTCCTGTAAATGATATATGCCTTTTTCCTTAAGTACATCATCGGTTAGGGGTGGACCACTACGCTCACCTAAAGTAAGTTCTTTTGCCTCTTTTTCTTTTAGCCATTGGAAAATTGCAGTTAGGGTATCATTATGGGTCGAGGCTGGTGCTGGATCAGCCGTATTAAAATTTGGTTTTACTAGAACACTTTTGCCTCTGAAGTCAAGTCCCTCCACCATTTCCAAGACCCGGTGAACACCTTCTGCTCTGTTATCGGTGGCTATAAGATATATCTTTGAAATATCACCCTTCATTTTTTTACCCCTTCCCTTATTTTAAAAATATATTTATATTAATTTATGAATATGTTTCAGTAGTTAAAGCTAAAAATCCTTCTTTTTATGGGAGAAAATAACTATGTCAGGTTAAGCATTGTGTTATTAATATATTAAAAATTTTTATATGCTAAAAAAGGGGTTTGTAAGAATTTGTCGTATTGTGTATGATGTTCTCTAAATTCCAAGGTATGAATTATCAAGAAAATATTTCTTCAAGGGGTTAATCATATGGAGACATTGCTAAACCTGAATATTACATTAGGTAGTGAGGTGAAAGGAGCTATACAAAAATTAATAGATTCCTTGCCCTTTTATGTTCTCTTAGTGGACAAAGACCATACCATCTTACTTGCCAACCAAGCTGTCTTTACCCAACTGAACAAAGATCCTCGGAACCTAATCGGATCATATTGTCCAAAAGCTATCCACAATGCCGATGGTCCTATCCCTGAATGCCCCCTAGAAGATTCTGTTAAAAAAGGCTGTACTATAGAAAACGAATACTATGATGTTAACTATAATAAATGGCTTCTATCTTCAATTTATCCTACCTCCATCAAAACTCCGGATGGAAAAACTGTCTATCTTCATTTTACAAAAGATATAACAGAAAAAAAGGAAGCCCAGCGAAAGCTGGAAGAAAGTATAATAAAACTAAATCAAATAACAAATTCGATAATTAAAACATTAACTCTTACTGTAGAAAAAAGGGATCCATATACTGCTGGACACCAATTAAGGGTTAGTAAGCTAGGCGTTGAAATTGCCGGCGAATTAGGACTATCCTCAGAAGAAGTTGAGTGTATTCGCATCGCAGGATTACTGCATGACATAGGAAAAATAGCTGTACCGATAGAAATATTAAGTAAACCCGGGAGAATAAGTTCCCATGAGTATAGTATAATTAAGGAGCACCCAATAGTAGGTTATGAAATAATTAGGGAAATTGACTTCCCCGGCTCCGTTAGTGAAACCGTTCTGCAACATCATGAAAAAATAAATGGTTCTGGTTACCCCTATGGGTTAACAGGAAAAGCAATCCATATAGGAGCTAAAATCATCTGCGTGGCAGATGTGTTTGAGGCAATGGTTTCCCACAGACCATATCGACAGGCGCTCCCCAAGGAAACCGCTATGAAGGAACTGCAAAAAAACAAAGGTATACTCTATGACGAGGATGTAGTTAACAAATGTTTAACTGTTTTACATAAAGGATTTTCTTTTTAGAAAGCATATAATAATTTTAAATTTGGAGGGATTTGGAACAAGTGCATATTCATGATAAAAGCATAGGTTCAGGTCTTGTTTTATTAGGAGCTATTCTTTGGGGAACTACGGGAACTTCTCAAGCACTTGCTCCAGAGGGAGCAAGCCCTCTGGCTATTGGTGCTGTCAGAGTGACAATCGGAGGGACTGCACTACTCCTTTTAGCATTTTTGCGAGGTTCATTTGCAAATAATCAGCCTTGGCTTAAAAAACCCACTTTTTTTGCTGCACTAAGCATGGCTGCATACCAACCCTTCTTTTTTGCAGGGGTTAGTAAGACTGGTGTAGCTATAGGAACAGTAGTAACCATTGGTAGTTCACCTATTTTTGCCGGACTTTTAGCTTTTCTATTATTTAAGGAACGTCCAGGGCAGAGATGGGTAGCAGCTACTTTACTGGCTATTATAGGCTGCATTCTCCTTTTTGCTACCGATAACCTAGTCAGCATTAGCATATCCGGTATAGTAATGGCCCTTTGTGCCGGGTTTTCCTATGCCTCCTATGCTTTACTGAGTAAACAAATTCTAGAACACCATCCACCCGAAGCAGTTATTGCAGTAATTTTCTGTATAGGTTCAATAATTCTGTCACCTCTTCTCTTTACACAAAAACTAAACTGGTTAATATCGAGCAGGGGTTTGGCTGTTGCCCTGTATCTTGGAATTGTGACTGCAGCGGCTGCTTATGTTCTCTTTTCCAAGGGATTGGCTAAAATTCCTGCAGCTAATGCCGTCACTTTGTCCCTTGCAGAACCACTTACGGCAGCTATCCTGGGAATTACCTTTTTAGGTGAAACATTAAGCTTTTCGGCATTGGGAGGAATTGCCCTTTTATTTAGTGGTTTGCTAATTATGACATTGGATAAAAAATGAAACTGGGCTGATAAAACCCAGTTTCATTTTTTATCTAGACATTACTTAAATATTATGCAAATTTCTCTTTATACAAATGTTTATCATAAGGAGCTTTACGCCCTGGACAATTTTCTCGTGAACAGAGTTGGCAGTTTACGAAATTTACCTCTGTGGGGAATATTATTCCCGAAACTGATTTTATAGGATACATTAAAAATGTCTCCGAAAGCCTTATCCCAACCAACTCAGAGTTGCCTAACACTTTAAAAAGTTTTGATTGTTCCTGAATAGGCCAATCCTGTAGAGAACCGGGATTCATAGTAGAAGTATTTCCCAGATAGCAATTTTCCTTAAAATGCTGAAAAAGCTCCTGCATTGCAACCCGTAGAGCCATTTCCTTGATTGTATCCGCCCAAAACCTTTCCAACATATCTTCTATTCCTTCTGACCATTCTTCTATTTCAACACCTGAAGTAGCAACATAAGGAAAAACCCTGTAAACATCGTTTAAATTAACCCGCAGTACTCTGCTTGTAAAGGTAGTACCATTAACAATAACAAAATTATCACCTTTTGCCTCGATAAAAGCCTCTCTATACATTGCCTTTGGTCTGGCAATACTTTGTGCTTCTGCAACTAACTTTGTTGCTTTTTCAGCATAATCAGGCTTATTACTTACGCGAATCAACTTTAAATATTTGTCTAAATCTATTTCAAAAGGTATTTTATCCAAAATGACGGGATTCATAGTAAATCCTCCTTCTTCAAGCTCTAGAATTACAAAGTTCAACAACGTCCTTTGATGCTACCTTATCTCTGCAAGCGTTCAATAAGTAAAGGGCTGACCTTCCTTAGATCTGTCATACATTTTTTAGCCAACACAACTGCGGCCCTTGCATCAATTGCATACCCATCTGCTCGAATGGACTTACTATAATCATGGGTAACGGGTCCGCCACCAACAATTACTTTTACCTGGTTTCGGATGTTTGCCTTTTCTAAAAGCTTAATGGTGTGTGCCATAATTGGCATGGTGGTTGTCAATAAAGCAGACATTCCGAGTACCTGAGGTTTTTCAACTAAGACAGCATTTACAAATTCTTCAGGGTGAACGTCAATCCCCAAGTCAACCACTTCAAACCCCTTAGCCCTTAGAAACATAATTACCAGATTTTTGCCAATATCATGCAAATCTCCGGCAACGGTACCAATTGCAATTTTACCTTTTATTATTTCAATATTTTCTAATAAAAGTGGTCTAAGCACCCTCATGCCAGCATGAACCGCTCTGGAAGAGATTAAAACATCTGGCACATAAAATTCTTCATTACTAAATCGTTCACTCACTATATTCATTCCTACAATTAAACCTTGATGTAAAATATCAGAAGGAGCAGTTCCTTTAGCAAGTGCTTCATCCACTAGAATTTTCACTAAGGCTGCCTGACCTTCAACCACTGCAGCAGCAATTTGCTTTAATTCGCTCACAATCCCCACCCCTTATGGTCTTTAGTTACCACCAATTGGCATGATTATAATGCTTTTTCCCGGTACTGGCTGGGAGTAATACCTTCTTGCCTTTTGAAAACTTTAGTAAAGTAACCGGGATCTTTAAAACCTAAATTGTCTGCCACTTGTATTACACTATATTTAGGATCTCGCAACATTTTTTTCGACTCTTCAATTCTAACTTTACTCAAAAACTCAATAATTGTGCAGCCCAACTCCTGTTTGAAAACCTTACTAATATGACAGGGACTTAGATACACAGCTCTTGCTACGTCATCAACTGTAATTTTTTTCCTAAAATTGCTGCGAATAAAATGGCCCGCCCTTTGTACTACATGTAAATTCCGCATTCCATTGCCTTCCTCTATACTATCAATAAAGCGCTGGGTAACATGGACAATCCAGTGACACAAATCCTCAATAGTCTCTAACTGAGTAAATTCTTCTACATACTGCAAATTAAGAGGTAAGAGGGTATTTAATGCTACCCCCTCTTCGGCTGGTGTTCTGGAGATCGTTACTAATAACTGCAAAACCCTAGCTTTCACTTCCTTAAAGTCTCCGCAATAACGCTGCAGTATTTCTGCCAGGATTTGGTTTAATACCTGATAGACTCCCGTTTTATCACCCTTTCTCATCCTGCTTACAAGCTCATGCTCTTTTTCCAGGGAGTAGCCCCTAACTGAGAGAGTATCAATTTTTTTCAAGGCCTCTTCTAGTATTTTTCTGGCTCGTATCTCTTCCCCTAGCTTTGCCTGTTGTTCACTGATTGCTCTGCGCTGCTGGAGGGTAATGACTCCCGTTTTTGTCACATGATTAGCTACAAGAAATAGTAAATCTGCAGCAGCCTGAACCCTTTGGGCTGAAAGAACCTCTAATTTTTTAGCATAATCAATCAGCATATATACATCTACACCTAATCCACGTGTCATATCTTCAATTTCTTCCCAGAAAAAATCCTCCGGTTCCCACATTAAAACCTGCCCACAAACAATTGCACCAAGAAACTCTTCTTCTATAAGCAAGGGTGCTGCCCAAACTATTAAGCCTGCATGGCAGCGAAAGATATAAGGTTTTCCGTATTTACGAGCTTCAATACCAGCTCGGCTGTAGGAACGCTTACATTTAAAAATTCCGTCCTGGGTGGTCCTAACCAACTGACAAAAATCACAGTACTCCTCTTCCTCATCGGGTTTTACCATTAATTCACCCTGGGAATCTACAATAAACGCACGTAGACCTGTAGCTCTGGTAAAAGAGAATAAAAACTGTTTTAAAACATTTATTTCCGTGATTTCCTGCAGTTTAAGCGCACTAACCTTCTTTAGAAACCCTTCCCGCATACGAAGCACCTCTTTATAAGGCAAAGTACCTATTTTCTAACTGCCATTTCTTTGGTTATTCTGGACAACAACTAGATCAATATAACTATTCTCTATTTATTTGGTTATTCCTAGCAGAAATAGAAAAATTTTATTAATAAGTAAGGGCCGGGAAGGGGAGCATCTACCTCTTCCCGGCGATTTGTTTTTACCTACATAGAAATACTAGATGATTGTGTTTTTGTTGTCTTTTCCCTGACCGGTACTATTTGTTCACTATTAAATGCCTTTACTAAAGAGAAGCACATCAAAATCATTATAATCATAAAGGGGAAAGCAGAAACTATGGAAGCAGTTTGTAAGGCACCGAGCCCTCCTGCAGCCAGTAATACTGCAGCAACTGCACCTTCAGTAACGCCCCAGAAAATCTTTAATCCTGCTTTGGGCTCCAAATCTCCACCAGAGGTAAGCATACCCATGACAAATGTAGCCGAATCTGCGGAAGTGATGAAGAAGGTAGCAATCAAAACCATAGCTATTGTAGAAATTAGCCCCGCTAATGGAAGATTATGCAGTAAGGCAAACAAGGCTGTTGCCATATTTTCAGATACAGCTTTTGCAATCTCAGCAGTTCCGGCAACTTCCAATGAAAGGCTTGTTCCGCCCATTATAGAAAGCCAAATAAAGCTTAAAAGGGTAGGAGCAAACAGAACGCCTAGTATAAATTCCCTGACCGTTCTGCCTTTTGATATCCGTGCAATAAATGCTCCCACAAATGGCCCCCAAGCAATCCACCAAGCCCAATAAAAGATCGTCCATCCCCCAACCCAGCCGGGGTTAGTACCAAAGGGGTCCGTCCAAAAACTCATTTGGACAATGTTTTGGAGGTAGGTACCCATAGTATCGGTAAAGATGTTCAAAACAGATCTTGTTGGTCCCAGCAAAAGAACAAAAATCATTATCAGCCCGGCTAAGTACATGTTAATGTTACTCAAAAATTTTATTCCTTTACTGATTCCAGTTACGGCGGAAGTAATAAATAATAGAGTCATTACTAGAATAATAACTATGGTAGCACTAGTGGATTCTACTATATTGTAAACGTAATTTAAACCGCTGTTAATTTGCATTGCCCCAAGACCTAAGGAAGTAGCTACCCCGAAAAGGGTGGCAAAAACCGCTAAAATATCTACTGCTTTGCCCACAGGTCCTTTAATTCCTTCATCCCCAAGCAAGGGATGCAGTGTGGAGCTAACTAGGGCCGGCAGCCGCTTACGAAACTGAAAATATGCGAGAGCTAGACCAACTACGCCATAGATTGCCCAGGGATGTAATCCCCAATGCAGAAATACATAACGCATTGCTACACCGGCTGCGTCTAGTGTAGAACCCTCACCAAATGGCGGACTGCCATAATGATACATAGGCTCTGCTACACTCCAAAATACTAGACCAATACCCATACCGGCACTAAACAGCATGGCAAACCAGGACCATGTGCTATATTCAGGCACATCGTCGTCCTTACCCAGTTTTATGTTTCCGTATTTGCTCCAAGCAACTACAACACAAAAAACTAAAAACAGGGTAACAAAAAACATGTATGACCATCCAAAATTATCTGTAAAAAATGCCATAGCAGCACTAAATGTCTTACCCGCTTGTTCTGGAATTAACGCTCCCCACAGTACAAATACTATCGCAATAATGGCGGAAAAACCGAAAATACTTTTGTCAATTCTACCAAACAAGCTATTGTTCATTTTCATACCTCCTTTTTAAATTTTCTTAAAATTTTGAATTATTTTTACAAACCTGGGTTGTTATTAATATACTTAATATCACCTCCTTAAGAGTTTTAATTAGAGTACTGCCTTGGTTTACAGACAATTCTATTTTTGCCGGCAGGACTTTGACTTTAAAACTTTTCATGATTATACCTTCTCCTATCAAAAATGGAGAATGGGATTTAAGAATGATTCATAATTTTCAATTCTCAACAGATTTTTATTTTAACTCCTGGATAAAGTCTTGCAAACTCCGGTTAATGTTAGCTTCAAGAGAAGGCGGCTCATATTCTTTTAAAACCCGTTGGTATTTTTCCCTTGCCAGCTCAAAGGTTGTGGGTGACCCTTTCATTCTCCAATGGTCGTAAGTACCCCTGTGACTAATGTCGGGACGCCAAAACTCCCTTTTATAGGTATGCAAAGTATGATCCTGATCCAGAAAATGACCACCCGGTCCCACTTTTTCAATAACTGGCAAAGCCAGGGAAGCTTTATTAACTTCAATTCCTTTTTTTATTCTTAGTGCCATACCGCATAACTCATCATCCATGATAAATTTTTCGTAGGACATGGTCATGTAGTATTCCAGAATCCCTGCAGCATGCAAAATAAAATTAATTCCGCTCTTCACTGCTGTTAGCAGATTCATCATTGACTCCCAACCAGCCTGTGCATCGGGAACTTTTGAATCAGTAATAGCTCCTCCTCCTCTAGAGGGTAGGCCGTAATACGCAGCTAACTGTGCTGAAGCACTGGTTATTAAAGAAGTTTCAGGAGCTCCAATAGCCAAGGAACCATACCGCATTTCTGTAATAGAAGATGCCGATCCGTAAACCACAGGGGCTCCAGACCTGACGATTTGTGTAAGGACGATACCCGCAAGGATTTCTGCATTTTGCACTGCCAGTGTCCCGACCAACGAAGCAGGAGAAGTAGCTCCAGCCATTCCAAGGGAAGCGATAATAACTGCCTGCCCTGAAAGTGCATACTCCATCAAGGCACCAAGCATTCTTTCATCAAGAATTAACGGTGTAATTGTATTGATTAAACTAATTAATACAGGTTTTTGGGCCAAAGAGTGTTCAGGTCCGAACAAAATCTGCGCCATGTTAATGCTTTCTAGGGCCTTTTGAGAACCTGAAGCACTACCCATAAAACATTTATCAGAATTTTTGATACAAGCATAAATCATTTTGGCATGCCTGATCCTGTCAGGCAGATCATTTGGTTCAACCAATACCCCACCTGTCATGCTCAGATTAGAACTAGCCCCTGCTAATTTAGTAAAATTCTCATAATCTTGATAAGTTGCTTTGCGTTTGCCCCTTTCTCCATCAGTCACAAAGGGTGCACCGTAACCTGGAGCAAGTACAGGATGCGGACCGCCAATTAGTACGTTTTTTGCAGGATTACGGGCATGCAGAGTAAACTGTTTTGGCACACTTTTAAGTTGATCCTCTACCAATTTGGGATTTAAAAAAACCCGTGTTCCTTCTATTCGTGCACCTGCCTTTTTAAAAGCTTCTAAAGCCGGTGTATATCGTACTTCTATTCCGACTCTTCTTAGAATTTCTATTGTAGTCCCATGAATTAATTTAATTTCTTCTTCCCCTAAAATATCCCAGTGAGGCACAGGCATTACAGCCCCTCCTTCAAGAAACGTCATATAGTCCTTTACGATGAGCAGTAAGATACTTCATACAGAACTCATCTTTACCCAACAAGGCTTGGGAAGCAAAGACAAATCCCATCATCACTTTGTCCAGCGGGTCTAAGATATACGCATCCATCCCCATGGTCATGGTTTGAATCATAAAAGCCTGGTTCAAAATTTTTCTGTTTGGCAAGCCAAAGGAAATGTTACTTAAGCCGCAAATCCCGTGCACATTAGGATAAAGTTCCTTAATGCCATAAATGGTTTCCAGGACCTCCATCCCCGCTTTATCACCGGTGCTTACCGGCTTAACTAGAGGATCAAGATAGATATCGTTCTCAGCAACCCCTGCCGCTGTTAAATCTGTTACTAATTTTCTTGCAATTCGTAAACGGTCCCCGGCAGTCTCCGGCATTCCACTGTCATCCATACATAAAGCTACAATTTTAGTTTTATACTTGGTAACCAGAGGGAGAATTTCATTAAATCTTTCCTTTTCCGCGGTAATGGAATTAATTAGGGGCTGTCCGTATTGTATTAAAGATAAGCCAACTTCAATTGCTTTAGGATTTGGACTATCTATGCATAAGGGTGCGCTAACCTGGGACTGTATAGTTTCCACCAGCCAAGCCATTGTTTCCGGCTCATTAAAAACCATGGTACCACAATTAACATCAATATAATCTGCTCCTGCATCTACTTGTTTTTGGGCAATTTCCTTAATAAAAGCTTCATCCCTACTCTCTACCGCCGGTTTGATAGCTTTTCTGCTGGTATTAATTAACTCGCCTACTATGAGCATGCTATTCCTCCTTTTCCTCTTTTAACAGAATTAAATTGCAAAAATTTTTTCTGCAGTTCCTTTATCTCCTTCCCATTTGGGACGTCCAACCGCCATTACTTCTATCCTAGTCTCAACATAAACTTCTTTTTTTCCGCTAGTACCAATTGAAGTATATATGTTTTCACATTCTACTATCAATTGGTAGTCGGCGGCTCCTGCCTTTTCCGCAACCATAGCAGCCTGTTTTTTTGCCTCCTCCAGTCCATAGTTGCTGGCATCTTGTAAATTTATAAAACCTCTCCGTTCCCATGGTGCGTGAAGAATAAACCCACCATCTGTCCCTGGCCTAATTAAAATTTCTATTTTTTCCACTACTTTTCCAGTAGCGGCTCCAATAGCATTTGCAATTTCCGCATGCTGTGGAATAATTAATTCTGTTTGCAGCTTTTGCGCAACTTGAGGCAGATAAGCTTTGACTGGAGCACCAATGGCTATTATGGGGAACTTAACCTTAACGGATGCTTCGAGGGAATCTGTCGCTTTAGGATTTAATACTTTTTCTACAAAATACATAGCCGCAGAGCTTTCTTTCAGCATGAGGGAACTGCCCTCAAAGCTGATTGTGCTTTGCATTACCACCAGACATAAATGGTTAATTATACTGTTCATGGCAAATTCCAAGAACTCTGGCACTTTTTTGTCCATCCGATTGGCTAAAATCTTAATTCCTAATTGGGATGCCTCCTGATTCCACTGAAGATAAGATCCGTTAGCATGAAGGATATCTGTTGGAGTTACCGATACCTTTGCCAACACCCCCAGGTTAACCAGGTGCTCTAAATTAATTAAATTAGGGTCCATGTTAAGCTCTTTTGCTAGATAAGAAAGAGAATGGGGTTTATTAAGAAGTTTAATAACTTCTTTTTCTGAAGGGGTGAGCAATCCGTGCATATCATCTTTTAGCAGCATAAAGCAGTCAGTAGGTTGTGAAAATAACCAATCCTGTTCATTATCCACTTGTGCCTGCAATTCATCGACTAGATAGGGATAATCAAAAGCCACAACAGCCAAAGGCCACACCCGCTGGGGACCGATGGAAAGTTTTTTATCCCTTGTTACCTGTAAATAGCTGTCTCCTCCCAGACCATATGTATAGATTTCCGCAGCTTGAACCCTGGTTAACCAGCCTCCTACCACTGCACCTTCCTTATTTACACGAGGTACCCCATTCTGGAGAATAGCAACATCAGTAGTAGTTCCACCCATATCCAATATTAAAGCTTCCTCCGATGGAGTAATAAAATTAGCACCGACAATACTGGCAGCTGGACCAGACAGGATTGTTTCAATTGGTTTTTCCCGTGCCGCAGTCTCACTCATTAAACTACCGTCACCCTTAACCAACATTAAAGGTGCACAGATACCCATTTCCTTCAAGACCAGTTTGACTGATTCAATCAAATCGGCAATAATGGAGATTAATCTTGCATTAAGAACTGCTGTAACCGACCTTTCATGAAAGCCAAGGGAAGTGGTTAGCTGATGGGCACAGACCACCGGTACATCTAGTTCCTGCCGTACCAGGTCACGTACTAATAACTCATGTTCGGGGTTACGAATACTGAGGTAGCCAGAAACGGCCATTGCTGAAACTTTCCCCTTAAAACTACAGATAGCATGCTGAACTGCATTTAGATCAAGATTGGCCAGAGGCTTGCCCTTAATATCATGTCCGCCTCTCAAAACTGCATATTGCTGTACAGGAAGGCTATTAACGGGATCATGACCAATCAATAATAAGCCGACTTCAGAACCGCGTCCTTCTACAATTGCATTAGTAGCTAAAGTTGTGGAGAGGGATACCATTCTAATTGCCTTTAAATCTTTACATCTCATAGCCTTAAGGCAATTTCGTATACCGATGGTCAAATCTTCCCTTGTAGTTAGCGCTTTAGCCGTTGCTATAATTTTCTGGCTCTCTGTTTCCAGAATAACTCCGTCGGTATAAGTACCTCCGGTATCAATGCCCAATACTAATGACATACAACATCCTCCCGGCAAAACTTTGTAGGTTTGTTATACCTTTTATCACTTTTAACTCTCTGATGGAAATGCAACCAGTGATTAAGAGTTGCCTATAATAAGGCAACCTCTTAATCACTTTTCTTTAAACAACAGAATTAAGTTTGCCTTCGGCCCGTTCAACCACAGCCCTAATCTTCTTTTGAATATCCTTAGATAAAGGCTCAGGCTGATAATTTAAGATGATATCTTTTACTTTCTCATTAGCAACTTCTGTTAGAGTCTTACTTCCTGCGGCTTGCCACATTTCATAACGCTGCCTGTTAATGAGCTTGGGATACCATGTTTCAGTTTTAAAATGCTTTAGGGTATGATTTTCAGCCAAGAAATGTCCTCCAGGTCCCACTTTATCAATTAAGTCAACAGCCAGTGTCTCACTATCAACTCTAATTCCGCGGACCAGCCTTCTTGCCATACCGATAATATCATCGCAAATGGTTAGAAGTTCTAAGCTTGCTGTGGAACCATACTCCACATAGCCTACATCATGATTTAAATTTGGACCTGACATAGCGGTCATGGCTATAGATAAGGCAGCCTCAATCCCGGCTTGTTCGTCACAAATACAGGAATCAGTACAGCCAGCAGTGCCAAACATTGGCAGTTTCAGGTAATGGGCCATATCCGCCAAAGCAGACATTAGTAAGTTGAATTCCGGCGAGCCATAGGAAAAAATGGTGGTACTCATATCCATTACAGTAAATACGCCGCCCATGATAAATGGTGCACCTTCACGGGTATTTTGATGCAATACTAATCCGCTGAGGCTTTCTGCTAAACCATTGGTTAACACCCCAGCCATTGTTGACGGTACTGTACCTCCTGCCATAACACATGGGGTATAGACCACGGGAAGGGCCTTCTTAGCAGCTAAAATTAGTTTCGAAGCAGCTTCCCAAGCATGCTGCAAAGGTGAAATAGGTTCTGCATAAAGGGTCATAATAGGATTCTTGCGTAGTTCTTCTTCACCGCCAACTATGATTTCACACATTTCAATAATATCTGCGAAACCATAGATATCATGTGCTGTGGTAACTATAGGCTTGCCTGTATTTAAAACCTGTACCTCAAACTGATGCCGATCAGAAATTAACAGCGGCACATCCTGAACGATACCCAGTGACATCACAAAATCCAAGTTTGGCAGCGCATCAATAACCTTACATGCCCACCCTACAGATTCTTTGGTAGACCTTTTTCTCTGCCCTGTAAATGGGTCTATTGTAAAAGGAGTATCGGAACCTGTACCGAAATAGGCATTGTTACCTTCCAACAGCACATCGCGGCTGCCAGTACGACTATTGCATAGAGTTACCCTATGTGGTACGGTCCTCAATGCCCGATCCACCAGGTATGAAGGTATGCGAACCCGGTTGCCGTCAACGTGGCACCCGGCCTTTTTCAATATCTCCAAGGCCTCATCATCATGAAAAGTAACACCAGTACGCTCCAATACCTCCTCTGCAGCCAAAAAGATCTCTTCACACTGGCTTGGGGAGAGAATGCTTAACATTGTGCTGGCATTTGCTTTATAGTTACTTCTTGTTCTCATTGAAATCTCTCCTTTCTTACCCATAGGTTTAACTTATGAGTTGCTTACAGAGCTCGGTAGCTGAAGCTGCGTCCGGTGCAAACCCATCAGCACCAATTTCCTCTGCAAAGTCATTGGAGATAGGTGCTCCACCTACGATTACTTTCACCTTATCCCTTAGCCCTTCTTCCTTTAAAACCTCAATTGTGTCCTTCATGGATAGCATAGTAGTGGTCAAAAGGGCTGACATAGCAATAATATCTGGTTTGTGTTCTTTTACTGCCGCAACAAATTTTTCTGGGGCAACATCTACGCCCAGATTGATCACAGTAATCCCTGCACTCTCCATCAGCATCCCTACTAGATTCTTCCCGATATCATGCAGATCACCTTTTACAGTACCCAACACTACCTTGCCTTCAGAAGGAAGGTCAGAATCAGCAATTAAAGGTTTGACTATTGCCAGTCCTGCATTCATCGCCCTTGCTGACATCAATACTTCAGGAACGTACATTTCGCCATTTTTAAAACGTGCACCAACAACACTCATCCCGCTAATTAAACCTTGGTTAATAAGGGTTAAGGGGTCAGCACCGCCATCTAAAAAACTCTTTGTCAATTCTTTAACTTGTGCTTCATTACCGGCAATTACACCGTTTGCCAATTGTTCAAAGTTAGCCATTATTTCTCCTCCGTTTCAATTGTTATTTTCTTGCTTTCTTAGCAGTTTCTCTAGCCTCTGCCCTCTCAACAATAGCCTTAATTTCAGCCAATGTCTTATCTGGCAAAGCTTCTGCCTTGTGAGTATTGATAATGTTTTGGGTTTTTTCCTTGACCCGTTGTCCTAAAGTCTTACTGCCAGTAGCCTTCCATTCA
The DNA here is from genome assembly GCA_049323895.1 of Bacillota bacterium. Classification (GTDB taxonomy): domain Bacteria; phylum Bacillota; class Peptococcia; order Peptococcales; family BICA1-8; genus JBMOKT01. The sequence goes on from JBMOKT010000023.1 coordinate 179,318, forward strand.
TCAAAGCGCATCCGGCTGATTAAAGTCGGCCACCAGGTTTCAGTTCTAAAGTGTTTCATAGTATGGGCTTCACCAAGGAAGTGACCCCCAGGTCCAACATTATCTATTACATTAACTGCCATGGTTTCATCATTAACTTCGATACCACGTAAGATCCGTTTGACCATCCCGATGATTTCATCATCCATTACCATTAGTTCAAGAGAGCCTGTTGCTCCATACTCCATGTAATTGCAATCATGGATTATATTAGCACCACTTAGTCCGCCAACCAAAATTGAAAAAGCAGCTTCCAGCGCCATTTGGGAATCAATAACCTTAGAATCAGTACAACCGCCGGTACTAAAACTGGGAATTCGTAAATAACGGGCTACATTAGACAAACCAGCAGACAATAAACTCAATTCCGGCGCTCCATAAGCTAAAATACTACTGGACATATCCATAGTGGAAATCAGCCCACCCATAATAAAGCCGGAGCCCTCACGAACCAACTGTCCGGCTACTAGACCGACTAAACTATCGGCTACTGATATTAAAATGGAACCGGCCATGGTAGCAGGTGCTACGCCGCCAGCAAAAGTACAAGGGGTATATATACATGGAATATTGTTTTTTGCTGCAAAGATAGCCTTATCTATAGCTTCATCGGAATGACGCAGGGGAGGACTTGATTCCGAGTAAAGAATAATAAATGGGTTCTGCTGTAATTCCTTTAACCCACCCCGGACTGCCGCCGCAATATTAACAATATCCTGATATTGATCAACACCAAAACCCCAATGAATAATTGGCTTGCTGGTATTTGTTACTAAAGCTTGGAATCCATAAACGTCGGCAAGGGTAGGTGTAACGTCCATTGGAGTGCCGTTATCCATTGCATAGTCTATATTGGGAAGTGCATCACACACAATACCCGCCCGAACGGTATCGGATATCTTGGGTCTCCTTCTTTCTCCGGTAAAGGGATCGAGAGTAAAAGTGTTTGTCGGGCCCGGACCATAATATACATTGTCTCCTTCTAAAAACATTGAACGTTTACCGTTACGATCACTGATGGCAATCCTGGATGGAGCAGTTCTTACAGCCCATTCCACTAACCGCGAGGGGAAACGAACCCTATTGCCGTCTACCCAGCATCCTCCCTTGGAGAATATCTCCAAAGCCTCTTTGCTGTAAACATCTGCACCTGTCCTTTCTAGAGCTTCAAGGGCACCATAGTAAATTTCCTCACACTGAGCATCACTCAACACTTTAAACTGTGGTGTCTGATATACGTCGTAATTTGCCCTTACATACGAACTTTGATTACTCAACTGTTACCTCTCCTTTCTCAAACGCAGGTGTTAGCTTACTAACTACTTACAGAGTGTGCAACTGATAATAATAAGTACCAAATATTAATTGGGGTCTTTTTTAACAGTTATCTCCTAAAGATCCCTCCTTTAACTAAAAATAACGAAACAAATATCAGACTAGTACAAAAATTCCGACAAATTTTTTCCTATTATTTCCTCTCGTTTTAAATTACTAGAATCATTCTGTTTTATATAAACATTCCCCTATGTAAGATTACATGATATCTGGTAAATTTCTATGCAAATGCAAAAATATTACCAATGTCATTGTAAGTTATAATAAAAAAAGATATCCCTCTGTAATACCTGGAATACCTTTACTATCTTGAACTAATAGGGATAGTATCCTTATATGGTTATTTACCTGGAGGAGATATTTTGAGATAATAAAAACTGATGCTTCAACACACACTAAATATACACAATACTTTGTTGGGAATGATTTTATTAATGGGTACTAAGAAAATTTTTATTCTTTTCATGCTATTTATTTTCTTAATAATTGGCTGTCAAAATACTAATACCCAAGCAATTGAAAACGAGGAAACCAATAATCCTCTAAAAGAGCCGCATGAATCACAAGAATTAAAAGAATTTACCGAACCCCTTTTAATAAAAATATCAAAAACGGAGATATTTCCTGGAGACTTTTTTTCTGTATTAATTTTTAATACCCAGGATAATGACGAAATAAAATTCACTTCACCCTTTTTGAATTTTCAAAATGAGTTCTACCCCTTAGATATGGAGAAAATACGCTTTGTAGGAGTCAACTATCGGACTAAACCTGGACCATATGACTGCCAAATTCAAGTTATGCGAAATGGAACTAGTATTTTTAATGAAAGCTTTACAATCCATGTTAATCATAAACAATTTCCTACCCAGCATTTAAAGGTTACCCAAACCCAGTTAAACATACGTACTTCCGACCGTCGCGACGATGACGCTAAATATGTGAGAATAGCTAAATCAGTAAGTTCTTCAGCCCCGCTGTGGGAAGGTGCCTTCCTTCTTCCTCTCCAGGGGAGAATTTCAACGGAATATGGTGTTATTAGATATATAAATAATGAAGAATCGGGCCGGCACGCCGGAATAGATATTGCTGCTCTCCGGAGCACCCCTATAAAAGCTACTAATAGCGGAATTGTAACATTGACAAGGAATCAACTAGTAACAGGCAATACAGTTGTAATTGACCATGGTATGGATATTTTCAGTTCATATGCCCATTTACATAAAATATATGTTAAACAGGGTCAATATGTAAGAAAAGGCGACATAATTGGCGAGGTTGGTTCAACAGGGTTTTCTACAGGACCCCATCTTCATTGGACAATAAGCCTGAAAGATATATTTGTTAATCCCTGGCTTTTCATTGAATCAGATCCTTTACCAATACAATAAAGACCTTAAAATATTTCTTATGTGAAATGCTCAAAACTTATGTCAAGTTTTGAGCATTTTTATATATTTTTTTTACCTCTGATTCCTTTAGAAATGCAGATAGAATATATGCCATTAGGATAATACCTGGTATATTTACAAGTAATCGTGTAAAAGCAAAACCTGCTCCTAATGCAGTTAGTTCAAATAAAAACATAGGAATTTTAGTAGTAGACCATGCACCGATAAAAATTAAAACATTACTAAGTTTCACTCCTTTTTTCATAAATACCGCTGCTATAGGAAAAGCTCCATAAAGTGGACCTGCTGCAGCTGAGCCCAATATAAAAGCCAAAATAGTACCTTTTATTCCAGAGCCTTCCCCCATATATTTCATCATGGTTTCTTTTGGAACCCACACATCTAATAATCCTAGCAGCACAAATACAGGTGGGATAATTAGCAGCATTTCTTTCAAACTGTAACCTGTTATGGTTGCAGACTTAATACCTATTTCTCTATTGATTAGTAATAATATTGACATAACTAGGACAGTAATAAGAAAAAAATTGTATCTTTTTAAAATATCCATTCATCCAACAACCTTTCCAATTATAAATGCTACAATAAAGGAAAAAATAAAGGCTAATAAATTTCTCGTTAAAGTAAGTTTTTTACCAAAATACTTAATTTCTACCGGCGCTGTCACAACACCTACCATCATTAAGGTTGAAACAAATGCACCAATCTGCATATATCCCGCTCCCCCGTTGAGCAGCATAGCGGCAGTCGGAAATGCCACAAAACCGGGAATCAAAGTAACAGCACCAATTACTGCAGAAAAAACAACACCTATCCAACCAGATTGTTCTCCGATTATCTCTGATATAAGTTCCGTATTAAAAATTGCAAGGAGGATACCAACCAGCATTATTACTCCTAGAAATTGAGGCAATATATTTTCAAAGGATTTCCAGGCCTTTTTCAAAGCCTCTTTTGTTTTTTTCTTCTCTTTATTATAGGAAATTAGTAGAAGAATGATTGTAACTATATACATTAAGAAACTATTCAATTTAGGAAACACCACTTTCTATTTTGGATTTGAAAAAAGACATCTACCATTTTTGGCAGGTGTCTTTTTTCATAATTGTGACCTAATGACCGCAATCATGGTGACTGCAACTGTTATTTACGGAGAACTCCGGTAGTTCATTTTCTTTAAGTAACTGAACATTTTTTAAAACCGTATCATCAGCAACTTTATATACCTTTATGCCTTGATTGTTTAGCTTCATTAGTGCTCCAGCTCCAATACCACCCACTAAAATTGCATCTACTGTTTCCCCTCCTAATGCTTTTAATGGTTGACACATACCGTGCGTATGGTGTAAATCGCCATTTTCTATCACCTTTATCTCTACTGTGTCCAAATCATAAATGAGGAAAAATGGTGCCGAACCAAAATGACTATAGGCAATACTATCCAATCCCTTACTTTCTTTTACTGGAATACATACTTTCATAACTATTCTCCCCTTCAATTTAAATTTTTTCTATGGCAGCACTTGTTTTGATTGGCCTTACAATCTGCCTTGCAGTCATTTGGTATATGCATACCTAACTTACAGCCATTAATGGTATGATCATTATTTATTTGTTCAATATACTTGACAATTTCTAATAGAATTGGTTCTTGTAAGTCATAATGAACGTAATATCCCACCTTCTCCCCGATAATAATTCCTGCATCCTTTAAAACCTTCAAGTGCTGCGATACAGCTGCTTCGGAGATATCTAGATGTTTCGCTAAGCCTTTAGCGCAAATTTTCCTTCTGGAAAGTATTATTAATATTTTTAGCCTTGTTTCATCTCCCAATGCTTTAAAGACCTGTACTATCTGTTCCATTTTCAACTCCCTGTTCTGATTAAGTTAATACTTAATTAAATAATATATAACTTAATTATAACTGTCAAGGAAATTATTGAATAAATAGAAAAGGTGCTTTAATCAATTTACCCTTTCCTTATCAGAGTCATTAATTTATTATAAAGAGGTGCAGGAAAATACTTAATTCAGAGAGGTAAAATTATGTATGACATTGCTATAATTGGTGCTGGTCCTGCCGGCTCTACCCTGGCAAGGCTAGTTGGAGACAAATACAAGGTTTTATTAGTGGATAAACGGGATTTGGAAAATCAAGATGCCAAAAACTCTTTCAATAAATGCTGTGGCGGTTTGTTAGCCCCTGATGCCCAAAAAATGATTGCTAAACTTGGCTTAGGAATACCTAAAGATATTTTGGTAGACCCTCAGCTTTTTGCAGTAAGAACCATTGATATGAGTAATAATCTCGAAAGGCTATATCAGAGGTTTTATTTTAATATGGACAGGGAAAAATTTGATAGATGGCTGGTCTCCCTCATCCCCTCAGGTGTTGATAAAAAGTTCCACTCACTTTTTAGAGGTTATGAAGATATTCCAGGGGGATATCAGATAAGATATTCCCAAAATGGACAAGAAACTAGTGCAAAAACAAGAATTATTGTAGGTGCAGATGGTGCTTTTTCCATGGTAAGAAAAATAATTGGTATAGGAAATCCATTTCCCGATACCTATATATCTATTCAGGAATGGTTTGAAAGCGCGGAATATATACCATATTTCACTGCAATCTTTGATGAAGAAATCAGTGATTTCTATTCATGGATTATTCCAAAGGAAAATCATATATTATTGGGAGCAGCCCTAAATCCTAGGGATAACTCCAGGCAAAAATATGATTTATTAAAAACAAAGCTGACAAAACTGGGATTTGATTTTAAGAGAAAAATTAAAACCGAAGGGGCATATATTTTTAGACCTAGGCAGATTTCACAGCTATACCCAGGTAAGGGCAATGTGGTTTTAGCAGGAGAAGCTGCAGGAGCCATTAGCCCCAGCTCCGCCGAAGGATTCAGCTATGCATTCAAGAGTTCTTTGTACTTAGCCCAAAGCCTTGAAGAAGGAATAGATGGTTTTTTGGAGAGATACAATACCCGATTAACAAAAATTAAGTTGAATTTACTGGTTAAGAACCTAAAATCACCAGCCATGTATAATCCCTTTCTTAGAAAGTTAGCCATGAAATCAGGTCTGCAGAGTATTTAATACCACTTAGTATGGTAATATCCAAAAGATGATTAAAAAGGATTTTAGTATTAAAGCCGGAGTTTTTGCCTCCGGCTTTTTTATCGTTTAGGAAAAAATAAATTTTTAGTTGTGGATAACTAGCCCAGTACAGCTTTTTTAATGTGTTTTACTAGCCACTAAGAACTAGCCACCAGCCACTAAACGCCGCAGGCGGTTTTTTATTAAAATATGTTGACATTTAATGTTATAACATATAATATATAATTAAATTTAAATGTTATAGAGGTGAATACATTGAAAATTATTCTCCGGAAGAGAGATAGCGTTGTCAGTGTAATACTTTTTATCTTTAATATTTTTCATGAATACACGGGAAGCTACTCCATTAAGCTTGACCATTTAATAAGATGCATGAGTTTTTTTGATAAAAATGAAACAGCCGCCAGAATGGGACTTTCTCGAATGGTTAAAGCTGAGATTCTTATTAATAAAAAGGTTAATTCTGATGTGTATTATGAATTAACTCAATTAGGAAAAGACAACATCAATCTCTGGAATTTAGGGGTTTCCCGATTTTTCAAGAGATACTCTTTACGACATCAACAGTGGAACAAAAAGTGGTATATGTTAGCTTTATTAAATTTTAGCCGCACCGAAAATCAACCTATTATGGACCAATTAACCGAAATAGGATTTAGGGAGCTAACTAAAGATTTATGGATATCTCCATATTCAATATCCCCTGAAGCAAATGAATTATTAGCAGAGAAGTTTGACTTTGTGGAAATTTCAGGAGAAATATCCGGGGAATTTAATAAACAAGAAATCTTAGAAAAAATATTTGGCATAGAAGCATTAAAAAGCCGCTATAATGAATTTCTTTCTCTAAGTAATTCCATTAAGAACAGTATGGTTAAGGATATAAATAGAAATGAAGAGTATCTTCCCCTATTGTTTGAACTTGGCTGGAATTTCTATGATATTACTATAAATGACCCTGCATTACCCAAGGCTTTTTTAGATAGCTGGGTAGGTGATAAGGCAGTTGCAGAAATGAGAGATTTGAGAAGCTCACTTTATAATCATATAACTATTTTCTTTAGTGAGCTAATTAGTAAAGATTAATTGGAGGGTTTGTCAATGAAAGATGCTTGTTGGTTTAAATTTAATCCTAATAAGGACTTGTTGACTGTGATAATATCCTGGTTTCTAGTTGTGGTAACTTTATATACTGCTTTTCAAATATTTACTACTAAAAGGGTCGCTGCAAATTTTATTACCTTTGGTTTTGGTACTATATTACTCTGCGGTATTGTATTACCTTTGGTTTATAGCAAAATTATTAAAGGTAACGATTTGGATTTATTAGGTATCTCCAAGAAAAATATGTTACTGAGCATCACCTTTGGCGTGTTGCTAACAGTTATTCAATATTCCCAAACCTTAGTAAAGGTTGCCTTCCCTGATATTTTACACTTGACTCCTTTAGTAACAATGGTATTAGCGGTAGGCTTATTTGAAAATATTTTCTTCAGAGGCTGGATGCAGCAGAGAATTGAGGATGCATTTGGCATAGTGCCCAGCATATTATTAGCTTCTGTATTTTATTCTCTGTACCATATCGGCTATGGAATGATGTGGACATCAGATTATTATATCCCATCCATTATATACTTTCTATCAGCAAGGACATTTGCATCTTCCTGATCATGAGTAACAAAAATTGAGGTTATACCTACCTGTTTGATTATTCTTTTTAAATCTTCACGTATTTTATGCCGTAATTGTGTATCTAAATTACTAAAAGGCTCGTCGAAAAGAAGTATTGAGGGATTTGGAGCAAGTGAACGGGCTAATGCAACTCTCTGCTGCTGCCCCCCGCTTAACTCATAGGGATACCTTTTTTCTAAACCTTTTAGGTTTACTAAATCTAACATTTCTTTGATTCTATTTTGGATTGCATTAGTGTTTAATAATTTTAGTCCAAACCTAATATTTTTTTCTACGGTCATATGGGGAAACAGGGCATAATCTTGAAATACAACTCCTACTCCCCTTTTTTCCGGAGGAATAAAATAATTAATGTCAACCATGGTCTTGTTATCTATTTTTATGCTGCCTTTGTCAGGGACTTCTAAGCCGGCAATTAACCTTAGAATCGTGCTCTTGCCGCTGCCGCTTTCTCCTAAAATGGCAGTTACCTCTCCCTTTTCTATATTAAGACTAAAATCTGTAATAATATCTCTTTCCGAATTTTTATATTTAAAGCTTAGTCCCTTTATTTCCAAATACATAATTAAACCTCCCTCTCCCCTGCCATATTGAAAAAATAAATTGATACAGAACTCACTAAAATTATTAACAGTGATGCAATGGAAGCCTCATGAATCATTTCGTCATTAGCATATTCAAAGGCTTTGGTTGCTAAGGTCTCAAAGTTAAAGGGTCTTAACAAAAGGGTCAGAGGCAGTTCCTTTAAAATATCAACAAATACCAAAATGAAACCACTTATTAAAGCAGTTTTCATCATAGGAAGGTCTACCTTAATAAAAGTCTGGCTTATATTCATGCCTAATGTTCTGGAGGCTTCAAAATACTTTTTCCCCACTTTTTGAAATCCTGCTTCAACTGAGTTATAGCCTATAGCCAGAAATCTAATTACATAGGCAAAAATAAGCATTGTAATACTTGTACTAAGCAATAGCTTAGGCCATTGGGGATTTATTATCTGGTAAAGCCAATAAAAATTATTATCTATGTTTAGAAATAGTACTATAACACCGATAGCTATTACCGCACCGGGAATTGAATAACCCAGTACTATTATTTTGGAATTTAGCTTTGACGCAAATCCCTGACTGATTCTAGAATTATTTGCGACAACCACTGCAAAAAGAATTATTAAGCAAGAGGCTATGAGGGCACTGACCACGGAATTTAGAACAAAACTTAAAAACTTAAAACTAATTACATGTTTAAAACTAATAAGGCTCCAGTACATTAGCTGAGCAGCCGGTATTAAAAAACCTACGGCAAAAATACTTAAACAATAGGAAAATGCAAAAAAGCTTTTTTTCCCCTCAAGTTTATATCTGACAATGGGTCTTATTTTAGAGGTGGATGGGCTGTATTGTTTTCTTCCCCTAAAAATCTTTTCTAAACCCAAAATGCTAAAAACTATCAGCAATAAAATTGCAGAAAGCCTTACGGCTGAATTAATATCACCTAAACCAAACCAAGTTTTAAAAATAGCTGTGCTGAAGGTAGGTATGCCGAAGTATTTAACTAGTCCATAGTCATTGAGCACTTCTAATATTACTAAACTCACCCCGCCAACAATAGCTCCCCTAGAAATAGGCAATATAACATAGATAAAAATTTCCAAGGGACTTCTGCCTAATGTTCGTGCAGTTTCAATCAACGATGCTGACTGTTTTTCCATAAAGGCTCTAGTAATAGCAAATACATATGGGAACAGAAGCACTGTAAAAATAAACACCGCACCCTGAGCACCCATTATGTCGAAATATTTCTGGTTGAGACTGAGATTAAAAAAATTCCTCAAGGAGGATTGAATTACTCCTGTATAATTTAATAGCCCGTTATAGGTATAGGCCCCCACATAGGGAGGTATAGCCAGGGGCAGAATTAATGCCCATTTGAACAAATTCCTTAAAGGAAAATCATACACAGATATTATCCAGGCCAAGCTTGTACCTATTATCATTGTTAAAAATCCTGTGTAAGTAATAAGCTTTAAGGAGTTTATCGTATAATCCTTTAGTAAATACTCCTTTATATGACCCCAGTTTTGTGTGGGATCACTAACTAGTTCAATTATAATATTTAAACTTGGTAAGATAATGAGGGTAATAATAATAAAACTTAAAATTGACCATGTATTTAATTTGTTCTTGCGTAGTCTAAGGTTTAACACCTTTCCACTCCCTTTGTTTTTAAAAAGCAGCCCCTAAAGGGCTGCTGATATTATTTCCAACCAACTTCGTTAAATAGCTGGGCTGCTTTATTGTTGTACTCTCCTAATAAGGAGAGGTTAATATCTTGCGCCTTGAATTCTCCCCATGATTTCAGTAAATCAGATGGCTCAATTGATGGATTTGCAGGATACTCAAAGTTTGCTTCGGCAAATTCCTTCTGAGCTTTTTCACTTGAGAGAAACTCAATTAGTTTTATTGCATTTTCTTTATTTTTTGCGTATTTAGTAAGACCTGCCCCGCTGATATTAATATGGGTGCCTGTACTATTCTGGTTAGGGAAGAAAACCCCTACATTCTCTGCTACCTTAACTTCCTCTGGATTGGAAGAATACAGCATTTTACCTATGTAATAGGTGTTCATTATAGCTATATCCCCTTCACCTGCCACAACTGCAGTTGCCTGATCTCTATCATTGCCTTTAGGTTCTCTGGCCATATTTTCTAAAATTCCTTTTGCCCATTCTTTTGTTTTTTCCTCACCATGCAAAGCAATCATAGAAGCAAGTAAAGACTGATTATAAATATTGGAAGAAGATCTGGTCAAAACTTTACCTTTCCACTTTGGTTCAGTTAAATCTTCATAGGTTGACAATTGAGAAGGATTAATTCTATCTTTGGCATATACCAAAACCCTGGCTCTGACAGTTAGCCCAAACCATTGATTATCCTTATCCCTTAAATTCTCCGGTAAATTTTTAAACAGTACATCGCTGGAGACCTCTTGCAATAAATCTTGGGTTTTAGCTCTATGTAATCTTCCCGCATCCGCAGTGATCAATAAATCGGCTTCAGTATCTTTCCCTTCCCTGCTTAGTCTTTCTATCAATTCATCTGAATTCCCCTTAACAACATTTACTTTAATACCGGTATCTGCTGTAAACATCTGCAGCAATTTCTCATCAGTATCATAATGTCTGTCAGTATAGAGATTTACCACATTGCTTGAGGGTGCTGTTTCCTTGTTTTGTACTTCAGGGTTAGTAGAGCAGGCCGTTGCTGATAATATAGTGAATATTAACATTAAACATAAAGTTACTTTTATTTTGATATTTCTATACATGTTAATCCTCCCGATGTTAGATGTTTTTTAAAAAACTATTTAAACTTCCTCCTCCTTATTGATAATGGTTTTCACCTAATAAGATTTTATATGACCTTCAGTATTTACTCAACTACTCATTATTACTATTTTTAATACAATTTCAACCCTAGTAATAGTCTATTTAAACAAATTGATTTAATTATTAGTAAATTTATACTAAAGTTTAATTTATATATAGCAAATAAAAAAAAACAGTTAAATGATATGCGTTATCATTTAACTGTTTCTTTTTATATTTAACTATTAAATTTACCCAGTGTTACAGCTCTGGCTTTATATCATTCAGCGGAATTTCATATTTATATCCGGCGAATAAAGAATTATTAACATGATTTTCACCATTCTAGTAATACAATACATATCAAAAATAATAACCTTCTTACTATATTTCACCTAAATTATTTGCTTTTCTTACACAAGGTTAAATAATGCTTTTTGAAAATCCTCCACAAAATAGCGCTTACCTTTTGTAATCACTTTATGCCCTTCCATTTCCAGTAACATTTTTTGCTGTTCAATACCACCTGGATATTTTTCGTTTAATTCTCCGGATTTTTTCAAGGTACGCCAATAAGGAGTAATATCCTTGCTTCCTGCATTTCCCCTCTCCTGTGAAGCATTGGCTGCAATGTTAATGAATATGCCAGCTGTCAAAGGGCAGGTAAAGTCTGCTTTGTGTTCTTTTGCTAAGTACTCTCTAATGTTTTCCGAGGTTGTAAGCTTACCTTTGGGAATTTTCTTCATTACAAAGTCATATTGGATAGGAGCCGCTATAAGCATATTGCCACAACCAAAACGCTTTGCCATCTTATTGTCAAAGCCAATAAACTCAACCTTCGGTAAGTCTCCCGAGTTATTGAGTTTCTCGTTGAAAGATTTTTTTGGCACCGGATACTCCTCCTTTTTAACCTCTCTCTATATTTAACTTGTAGGGCTTACCTTTCCGGCTTATCTTACCATTACTCCTACTTTATGCCATAGTTAATTATTCTTTAAAAAGCATATTTAACAGTTCGATTTTTAAAGCCATTCTGACGATTAACTACTTTTTTTATTATTTTAACATATACAAAAAAGAAACTGTCCCTAATTCTGGAACAGTCCACTCTCGACTAAAATGGTACCATACTACTATATTTACGCCGAAATACCATCTTTACCTTTATTTTTTTCTCTCAGTGTAAGATAATGGTGACCATCAGTATATATTTTGACTAAACCAAACACTATACCGACCGAAGATAAACGGATACCATAGTCAATAAGCTTTTTACCTGTAATAGAGATTGAAGCACCTCCATCGCCACCCATTAATAAACCAACTAAAAATAGTACAAATGCTATCGCACCTAAACCAACACCAATTAAGATTAAGACGGCAAAAAGGGCAGACGATACTTTGTTCAGTTGTTCCTTCATCTTCTTATCCCCCCTACAACCATAGTATGGGTAGAACACCAAGTAGGATTAATATGCAGAACAGCATATGCAGCACTATCCATACATAGGCTAATTTAGCGGTTTTCATAAAATTAGAATCAGCAATACCCATTGCAGCGTATAAGCATAAAGCTAGTGGTGGTGTCATCCCTTCAAGGGCCCCAGTTAAAGCTGGCAACATAGCAGCAAGTAAAAGAGGATTTCCTCCTAAGGCTGCAAAAGCAGCTACTAATGCCCCACCCACGATAGCAACTTGAGATGACCCGGGCAGCACCATACCTAAAAACGCTGTGAAAATCGGTAAAATAAAGGCAAGGGCTGTTACAGATAATCCCATGGACATAAACCAGCTTTGCACACTTTCTTCCATGCCCAACTTCTGGAAAACCAGTGCAATGGCATAGGCAAAATATATAGTAGCAGCAACTGGTGTAATAATACTTACTCCTCTTTTTATCATTTCAAAAACTTTAGTAAAACTTAGGCCATTTATTGTCTTTCTACCTATATACAAACCATATACTGCTGCCAACCCTGGTGTAAACGAAAGTACCGAGCCAATAATTGCATTTCCTCCCGCTTTGCCTAAACGACCTATAACAGCACCATCATACTGAGAAAGGACAAAAATTGGAACAAAAATAATTAAAGGTATTAATAATGATGTCCATCCTTCACTAAAGGATTGCCTAACACTAGGTCTTTCTTCAGCAGGAATAGGTTGTACGTTGTAGTAAATACAAAATCCTAATAAGGTTAACCATCTTTGCACAATAAACCAAATTGCCACACCCCAACATATTAACCAAAAACTTGCTAAAGTTACTGCATCAGGATATAAAACATTATACACTCCATATGAAAGTATTATTGTACCTGATGGTGGAATAATATTTCCTAACGAACTACAGGACATTTCAACAGTTGCTGCCAATTCGGGAGAAAATCCTGTTTTTTTCATAGCCGGTATAGTAAATACTCCAGTTGCAGCAACATTTCCAGCTCCACTGCCAGAAAGGGCAGCCATGAAAGTTGAAGCAATCAGAGATACATAACCTCCTCCACCTCTGAATCTCCCCACAGTGGCTAAAATAAAGTTAATTATTTTATCGACTACTTTTGTTTCCCCAAAAATATGAGCAAGCGTTAAAAAGCCTACTATTGAATAAAACAAACTGCTGGAGGATGGATTAAGTAAATAAGGCCAAAAAAGATCCCACCTTTGTGTCATAAAAATTACAAAAACAAAAGAAAGTATCATTACTTCATATATAGGTCTTTTAAAAACCATAAATACAACTGCCATAAAAACTAAAAGAAAAAGTAAATAAGCAATTCCCATTGGAATAGGTCCTAAAAAACTACCCGCCATTAAAATCCTCCTTTACCTCCAAATTTGTCAATCTTGCAGCTCCAAATCTACTTATTTTAATTAAAACCAGGCTTTATTACCACTAAGCTGACACTGAAACTGAAACTGATGGTGATTCTTCGGTTTCTTCTTTCTGATCAATTGTTAAATGATGGTCTTTCATCATATAGAAGTCAAGAAGACCGAACATAATGGCATAACAGGCCAGTTTCTTACTGTAATTCATGACTTTCAGATTAAAATTCGATATTGCGGCTGCAGTGGAACCGTCAATAATCAGAGCAGCCAGAAAGAGAACTCCGACCAGTGCCCCGGCCAGAACGGCAATTGCCACGACTACCCCGTAAATGGTAACTAGAAATCCGTGTATCTGCTGTTTCATGTCTGTTCCCCCCTTCTTAATTCACAAATAGCGGCAAAATACCTAAGAGCAGGATAATTGTCATAATCATATGACCTGATATCCAAACGTAAGCCAGTTTTGCTGTCTCCTTAAAACCTGATTTTGCAATACCCATAGCGGCATAAAGACACAAGGCCATGGGCGGTGTCATTCCTTCCATACAGCCTGTAATTGCAGGCATTACCGCAGCAATAATAAAGGGATCCAAACCTACTGCAGCTCCGGTGGAGATGATGGCTCCACCAAGGATAGCCACTTGGGCAGAACCGGGCATAACCATTCCCAGAAAGGCTGTAAAGACAACAACCAGAATTGCCCAACCTAAAGGACCAACACCAAAGCTTAGAAACCACTCCTTAACAGCCTGTTCCATGGCAATCTCTTTAAACACTACAGAAATGGCATAGGCAAAATAGATAGTAGCTGAAACTGGGACAACACCCTTTAAGGTATTCTTAAAGAGGTTCAGGATGCCAGTGAAATTAAATCCACCTTCGATGTTATTGCGACCGATATATAAGGCATAGACACAGGCCACACCTGCCACAAACATCAGTAGGGTACCGGAGAAAGATTTCTGACCGGCTTCACCTAGGCGAGATATAACAAAAGGCTTCATGACCGAATCCATAAGCAGGGGCAAAAGAATCAAAACAGGAATTAGCAGAGATGTCCAGCCTTCTTTCAGAGATTGCATAAAGGCAGGTCTTTCCTCTTTGGGAATAGGCTTGACACCGTAGTATTTTGCGAATGCATATAAGAAAAGGGCTCTCTGGATAATCAACCAGCCCCCTACAATCCAAAGGGCCAGCCAAAAGGTGGATAGTGAATACTTATCTGGGTAAAGAGCGGCAAGGATACCAAACCCAACCAGGTTCAGACCCGGTCCCATCTGGTTGCCCAGTGTACTGCACGCCATCTCCGTGGTAGCGGCCAGAGACCGTGGATAACCAGTCTTAATCATAGCAGGAATGGTAAAAACACCTGTAGCTGCTACGTTGCCGGCTCCAGTGCCCGACATCATGGCCATAGCGCTGCTCCCCAGTAAAGATACATATCCTGCCCCTCCCGGCAGACCACCAAAGACCGAGATAATCAAAGCGATTAGCTTTTCGACAACTCTGGTTTGATTAAGAATGTAGGCCAGTACAAGAAAAGTTACGATAATGTAAAATAGCGAACTTGTGGTTGGGAAAATAAGGTATTTCCAGAACAGGTCATACCTCTGGGTCATAATGATGGTAAAAGGAAACCCCAGAGCAATAGCTTCATAGATAGGCCGTTTGAATACCATGAACACAAACATGATAAATAATAAAAGTTCAACTAAGTAAAAAATTTCTAATGGTATTCCGCCAACAGTAACATTCATTTTAACACTCCTCTCTTCTTCCTCTTTTCAACTGCCTGAAACTTAAATTCTTCAAACAACTTGTTCCAAACCAGGTCACGTTTCACCACAATCTCCGGATGAAACTGGGTCAACAAGACAAACGTATTCACCTCACTTTCCAATGCTTCAATAACCTGGTCATGTGAACGGGCAACCACCTTTAAGCTTCGGCCAATCTCTTTAATAGATTGACTATGCCAGCTGTTTACAGACAGCATTGTTACCCCCAAAACCCTTGCAAGATGACTATCTTCTTCAATTTTTATCTCATGATATGCCTCTTCAAGGCTTTTCCCGAATTTTGTCTGGTTGTGTTCCATGGCACCGGACACGTTTTCGGATATTTTCAAGTACATAGTCCCGCCCATTACTTCATTTATCATCTGCATTCCACGGCATATTCCTAGAATTGGCAGGTCTAGTTCCAATGCTTTACTAAACAGCTTGCTTTCGGAACGGTACCTGTCCGGCGCTGTATCGGCCAGCACAGGTATCTCTTTACGGTTTAAAATATAGTCAGGAATCTTGCCTCCCCCCGTACAAAGCAAACCATCTATGACATGAAGCACTTCAACGATAAAATCATCATTTTCATTAACCGGAATGAGAAAAGGCAACATCCCGTTCCGAATCAGGATGTCGGGATAGGTGCGATCAATGTAGTTCAGAGACCTTCCCGGAAAAATATCATCCTGATGTCCCGTATCAACATGGCAGGTTACGCCGATAACCGGTGTCTTATTCATTTCCCACCATCCCCCCCGTGACAAAACTAATTTCTAAATTAAATTTTCATTACATTAGGCAAGTTAAACAAATAATCCTATGGCTATTTTAGATATATTTGTTAAATATTTTTTAATTTTTTAACATTTCCAAATATTTTAATTATTTTAAGGATAGCTGCAGTCTTTCGACTGCAGCATTATTACATTGTTTATCCATTTTGATAAGCACTTCAATTATGTTATAGGTCTTGGATATTTTTTAAATATTTTTTCATAATTCTTAAAGCGCCTTCTGGATCCAGGCGACCATAAAGTCCTCCAACTGTTGATATTAAATAAGAAGCATCTAATAAAACCTGACCATTAGGTCTTAAAGTATATGGCTCCTGCTCATCATGTAAAGAACCTTCAACAATCAGTTTTAATTCATCAATATGTTCCGGGGTATTTGCTTTGCATTTATGATAAATAGTTCCACCGATCAATAGTGTTGTACAAGGTTCAGTAAATAAATTAACTCCATATTGTAAAAAATATGTCTCCGTTTCTTTTACATATCCTGTATTGTTCTCAGTGGCTATCTTCATTATCTGTCTTGCAAACCAAGCATAAACCGAACTCCAGGCAATTGTTGTCGGCAGCATATGGGGATTTTTATGAATCCATTTTAATAATTCGCCAAGTTTTATGTGAAAACGTCCATTGGCCTCTTCAACAAAGGCGCTAAAGGAATCCTCGCCTTTTTGAAAATCAGAAAACTTCTGGTTGAAGAAATTGTCAAGTTTTTTATTTAGCTCTCCAGTCTTATATTCTTCCAAATCCATGAGGTTCTCAGCATTATAGGCCATTCCGTATTTGCCTTCAACTCTCCTAAAGGCTAAAGGAGTATTAGGAGTTTTTAAGATAGTTCTTTTTACTTTCTTTTTGGGATCTTTTCCTGGATAATCATATAAGGGATTATCTAATACATTTACATAAAAATCTGTAGTACAGCCTCCAATATCCAGAGCCATAATATTACCTATGCCCTTTTCTTTACCATAGCCTTTAGCTAACAAATTGATTCCTAAGAAACAAGCTCTGGGAGTAGGAATAAATTTGGCATCCATAAATTCTTCAATGACATCAAAACCTTTTCCTCTAATAATTACCGTCTGGAAAAGTTCCCTTATTGTTTCATTTACTGCTTCGATATTATATGTGTTTACTTCAGGCATAACATTTGATGTAAACCTAACATCTACTCCAGCCTTTGAAAAGATTTCTCCAACTTTATCCTGAATATCTTCATTGCCTGCATATATTACCGGTACACCATATTTGGCATAGGCTTTTGAATTCTCGGCATGTTTTGCCAGTATCTCTACATTGTGCAGTTGAGTCGCTGTATCTCCACCTTCATTTGTACCACCAGCAATAAGAATTATTTCCGGTTGATCTTCTTCATAAATATATTTAGCCTGTTCATCGGATAATTTACCGGCATAACTATTTAATAGCTTGGCACCGGCGGTCAAAGAAGCTAAATTAGCAGCAAAACCACTTTCTTCTTCAACTAAAGACACCGTTACCATCTTTAGACCACCTTTAGCACTGGAACACGGCAGCTTGATATCAAATTCATTCATTTTTTTGGCTAAAGGCTCCCAATTACCCGCTTTTTGGCATTCAGCCAACACTCCTAAGCCATTGGCTAACCCTTCTCTAATGTCATCTACCGTTGTCGGAACATATTTAAGCTCAAATTCATCCTTACCGGTATCTAATATACCAATTTTAGAGAAAGTGCTTCCAAAATCCACCACCAAAACTTTTTTGTCTTTAAAATTCGTTACACCAACCTGCTTTCTAAATTCAGCTACTACCTCCTCGATATCTTCTGCCAATTCGGAAATACTACTTTCCTCATCAGCTTGGGAAATATTTTTATAAAAATACCAAGGATTACGTTTCCTTACTATGTCCACCCTTTCGAATTCATCTTTAATCTTGATACCGTCAAATTCGTCAATTACACATTTGCCATCTAGCATTTTTGTTCTGCATTTTCCAACCAACTCATAACGTTTGTCTATTACAGTAATCTGAGGTGCCTGAAAAAGCCCTACTTGTAACGCTAATTCTAAATTATCAGGAGTCATCAAACCGCAAGATTTTGTGGGATAATTCTCTTCATTTATAAAATCTAGGAGCATATTTTCAAAATGTTTTTCTTGATCTACTGGATTTTTCCTTGTAAGAGCCTCCTGTACATCAACAGCCCACTCATAAAAATTATCAAAAGTAACTTGACCTTCATAACCACCCATTACAGCTAAATGAAGTATATTGTACATAGCACCTTGTTTTAAGTCTTTTTTCCGGGCGTCAACTCGGGAGTCACCAAAAATATCTGGTTGAACACTTCGCTTAAAGTTTTTAAAAATATTTTTAACTATATCACAGCTTTCAATAATATCCCCGGCACGGGCTTCATGGTGGGCTTCAGGAAAACTAACAACGTGTACAATTTCAGGCTCCATAAACATCTGCCAGTATGTTGTCATAGCTAAATGCCCTTTAGCCTCATCAAGATTGGGCGGAAAGCTGGATAAGCCTCCTCTGGTTTCTTTAATAATGTTAAACTCAAAATGCCTTGTTAAGGGTTCAATAATTTCGTAGGCAGCCTTCATTTTAGCCAAATCATACATAGGATCAATTTCAGGTGGTAAATCAAACATCAGCTGCATAACATAATCCTTGATTCCCAATTTTAAAGCAATTATACCGGCTAAAATATGATCAACTACATACATGTCATCTGTACAGTTGCGCAGTTGCCATTGGTGAGGATCATTTATTTCTAAAGGCTTTCCTTGTTCAGCCCACCACTTTATAACATCGAAATGTTCCTGAAAACTATCTTCGATAGAGATTGGTCCTCTCCCATCCAGTTCATTATAGAAAAATATGGGAACTGCCGCAAAACCCATATTGAGAGTTTCTTCAAAAGTCTTAGCCAATTCAACTAATTCATCAGTTCCGGAATAAATTCTTGATAAAGGGAAATTTCCTCTCTTAGTTGCTTCCTTCAATGCTTTTAAATCCTCTTTAGTCCTTATCGGTGCCCCACCCTGTCCTCTTAAATATCTATCCGGGTCTTCTTCTCCCCTAATAAATTTTGTCAAAAAGGCTTGACAGGGCTGATCTGGAGCTAGAGAAATTATTTCCACACAACCTGCATCACTTACTTTTTCGACATCTCTTATTGTCGGTTCCATACTCTCCGATTGAATGCCAATATGCGCTCTAATGATAGGTCTATCTTCTAATTCTTTAACCTGCTTTATTCTTTCTTTTAAAAAGTCCGACCATTCTATCTCTTTCTTAGTACTAATGGTTTTCCCATCCGCAAAAGCCTCTAGTTCTTCCATTGTTATGTAATCATCAACTATTAGTTCAAAAAAGTTTATAAATTCAGGTTTCTTTTTATATTCCTCTTGAATTTTTTTGAAATCATAATTCCGTTGATCTTCCGGAGTGAATTTGTCTTCTAATACTTCTTTGCCGGTCATGGCTCTAACCAGATTTGCCGCTGTCCTTAAACCACCAAAGCAGTATCTAATACCGCTGTGTTTGGGATCTATGCCATGTCTCCAGGCTTTTCCCACAAATTCCTCTATTAGTTTATCAACATGTAGGTCTCCCAGACGACTTGAAATAGCAACTACCTCAGGCCGAGATTCTCTAATTTTATTTATACAATCCTGTATTGGAACAGCCGGGCCCAATTTTATGGCTACAAATCCCTTACCCCTATCTTCCATCCATTCGGCAAATGTTTCAACACCTAAAGAGTGAACACAATCTCCAATGGAACCTGCTAAAACCCTATATTTTTTCCCCATAAGCAATACCTCCAATATTAAAAATTGTGTAGGAAAACCTACTAAGCCTGTTTCATTCACTAGTACTTTATCAACCGGTGCCTAGTTCTGGATTCTCAATTCTCCTGTTACCTCCTCCTTCCAGAGTTGACCTTTCACAGCTGCTACCATTGAATTCAGATTTGTAATTCCGTAGTTAAAGGGCACTCTGGTCTCGGCTAAATTTCCTCCCCGAAGTTGACCGTCAATTAAATACTCTTTATTAATCCATTTACTAGTGGTATTCAGCACTTGGTCTATCATCGGTGTTGCAACTCCGCAAATTTGAGCAATAGCCTTTGTTACTACAAGTCCTGTTGGAACATCTTCAGTCAGATACCTTGAGGAAAAATCAGGATAGTAACCGTCAGCTTTTTTTATCATTGGAGCCTTAAGGCCATCATAGGCCTTATTCGTAATAAATGCTGAAACTAAACTAGAAGTGTCTTTAATTGAACTCCCATATGTATCAAAAAGCCATTTTTTCAAATCTTTTACTTCCTCTAAACTCAACCCAGGAAATGCTTTTTCTATTGCGTATTTAATACTTTGGATTTCCTGGGACATTTTTTCAAGTATTGAACCAATTTCTTCATTTACACCCTGATAAAAAAGCAGGGACTCAGGGTAAGGTAAACCTTCATAATTCTTGAATAAACCATACATAATTCCCGGATGAACAATCTGACCTATATTGCTTAAGGACACAGCTAATACATTTTCCACGGGATAAAATCTAGCAAAGGTAAGCTTACTCAGAATTTCTGCTGTTTCTTTTGCCTTTTCAGGAGGAATAGCAGCAACACCAATTTTATCTTTCGTTCCAACAACCTTGACCTTCTTTCCTGGCGACTCAAGTCTGCAGGCCCAGGGTAATGTTTGTGCAGCAAAAAGAATTATATTTTCTGCATAATTATCCTTTAATATAGACGGAAAACTAAATTCAAAACCACTGCGTGCTGGGAGGGCACCGATTAATACTTTTTCCTTTAAATATGGAGCAATAGCTTTTAGCATTATTTCATGGGAATAGGCTGGGGCTATAAAAACTATTAAATCTGCTCCCTGACAGATTGAGGGGCTTTGGGAAATAATATCTACCTTTTCTTTAATAATGGAACCACTGAAAACTACTTCAATCCCGCCATTTTCTTCCATAGCCTCTTTGATTAACTTTGCTTCATCTTTATATGGTGCATATATCCCTACTAAACCATTTGAGCCTAAATATGCTTTTGCTAGTACCGCAAAAACGTGGGCACCATTACCTCCACCACACACAATTACTTTTTTCATAATATAA
The DNA here is from genome assembly GCA_049323895.1 of Bacillota bacterium. Classification (GTDB taxonomy): domain Bacteria; phylum Bacillota; class Peptococcia; order Peptococcales; family BICA1-8; genus JBMOKT01. The sequence continues at coordinate 200,836 of JBMOKT010000023.1, forward strand.
CAACACCACGCCCAATTTTTATACTGGTAATTACCACTTTACTAATTGGTTCTATATATATGCAGAAAATCCTGCAAATATTTTGATTATTTTTAATTTTTTATTTTTTATTTTTTTACACTGGCAAAAACATTCTTATAGTTAATTAAATTTGTTATAATAATCATTGCAATACCGCTTGAATAGGAGGGAAAAAATGATTTCTAAAAATGATTCAGTTCCTTTACACAAACAGGTTGAAGCTATCTTAAAAGATTTAATTATAAACAAGCTTAAACCCGATGATCAGATCCCATCAGAAAGGGATTTGTGCAAGATGTACGGTTTAAGCCGAACCACTATTCGCCAGGCAATTAATAAAGAGGTAAATGAGGGAAATCTTTATAGAATTCAAGGTAAAGGCACCTTTGTTGCTAAACCTAAAATTTATCAAGAGCTATTTAAAATGTCTTCATTTAAAGAAACGATACTTGCTAGAGGCATGAAACCAAAGATGATGATTTATAGTTCGGATTTTTTAATTGCCAACTTGCAAACGGCAACTCTTTTAAATATAAGCCCCCATGAAGAGATACTTAAAATCATTTTGGTTGGTTATGCCGATGAAGAGCCTATCGCTCTTTATAAATCTTATTTGCCGGCTGGTCTAGGACAACTTACCCTAAAGGAAGCTGAAAAATGCGAAAAGAATGGTGAGGCCTTTTCTACTTTTGAGCTTTATAAAAACTGTTGTGATGTCGAACCACATATTACCAATCAGACCTTTGAAGCAATTTTGCCCAATGATTTTAGTGCCAAGGTTTTAAAAATTTGTAATAACCAACCAGTATTTAAAGTAACCTCCCTTGTTTACACCAAAGAAAATAAACCTATCGAATACAAAGAGGCATATTATCGAGGTGATAAGTTTAAATTTAATATAAGCAGAAAGCATATCATTACTCCATAAGAAAAACGGGCAAAGCCCGTTTTCTTACTTCTTTTAATCTTGGGTGCTTCTATTTTAGGTTAATTCCTCATGGATATCATGTTTTCTCCAATAAAGAACTACAAACTAGGGTGCAGCTCCTTTAGGGAAGAGAATAAACACCTTTTTGGAGATACGATCTTTTCTTCTTTCTTCAAATCCTTAATTACTTTATTAACTTCCTTTTTATCTAACTCTGCTTTTTCTGCAATATCTCCTGCTTTTAAAAGTTCAGCAGAATCTGCTAATGTTTTTAATACTGCTTCTTTTACTTCCACCTCTACAACCTCCTACTATAATGTCGTTTTATTACAGAAAATATATCATGCCTTAAAAAATGAATATCATGATACTACCATCAAACACACAAATATCAGTCTTCCTAAACTCAATTTATTACTGAAAATATAGAAACTTTTCACAAAATCCGTGTATTATGTTATTATATATTTTGTCGAAAAGATTATTTTAATCATTAGGAGGTTTTAGCATGCGATTAGGTTTACTGCCCAAACTCATTTTAGGTATTATTACAGGTATTTTACTAGGTTCATTCATGCCTGAAATCTTTATTAGGATTTTTGTTACTTTTAAAGATATCTTCGGTCAATTTTTAGGCTACATTATTCCCTTTATAATTATCGCCTTTGTGGCTCCGGGTATTGCTGATCTCGGTAAAGATGCCGGTAAGCTTTTGGGTATCACGACAGGTCTTGCTTACCTATCAACCATTACGGCCGGATTTGCTGCCTTTTTTATTGGTAAAGCAATTTTGCCTTCGTTGGTAACTGCAGGAACTGCATCTAATCCAGAAGAAGCATTATTAACCGGTCTGATGCAAATTAAGATTGATCCTATGATGGGGGTAATGACAGCTTTAGTAACAGCTTTTTTATTAGGTTTAGGAATGGCATCAATTAACAATAAAAGCTTATATGGTGTCATGGATGATTTTAAACTTATTATTGAAAAAGTAATTGCAAAGCTTATCATCCCTTTGCTGCCAATTTATATTGCCGCTGTATTTGCTAATATGACTTACGCAGGGGAAATTGCCCATACAATGGCTACCTTTATTAAGGTTTTTGCTTTAATAATTATTTTGCATTCGGCCTATCTTTTGACCATGTATTTTGTTTCCGGTACTATTTCAGGTGTTAATCCATTAAAAGCTTTAAAAAATATGCTGCCTGCCTATTTTACTGCAATCGGAACCCAATCCTCTGCAGCAACTATCCCAGTAACGCTGCGGCAGGCAAAAAAGAATAATATCTCGGAAGAGGTTGCTGACTTTGCTGTTCCCCTATGTGCTACTATTCATTTAGCCGGGAGCACCATAACCCTTGTTATTTGTTCAATGGCGGTAATGCTGATTTCGGGAATTGTTCCGGAAATCAGTTCATATTTGACTTTTATTTTAATGTTAGGTATCACTATGATAGCTGCCCCTGGAGTACCGGGAGGAGCAGTTATGGCAGCCCTTGGTTTATTAGAACTGTACCTTGGCTTCGGAGAAACAGCAAATGCATTAATGATAGCTTTATATTTAACCCAAGATAGCTTTGGAACTGCAACAAATGTTACAGGTGATGGAGCAATCGCATTATTAGTGGACAAAGCAAATAGTTTATTTAAAAAATAAAACCATGTACTAAAAACCCAGAGTCAAAACGACTCTGGGTTAATTTTTGCCTTTATTTTCTATATCCATTGAAAATATGAAAAGGGAATTGTCGTAAATAAATAACTCAAGTCCCTTTACTTTTTTATTTATTTGTTACATTGAGATAATCAGCACTTGCCCAACCGGTTTGCCCATTGTTCATTCTAATATTATACCATCCTGGCTGGCTGCTTAGAACTGTTACCTTTGTCCCCCGTGATAACTTTGTCAAAACAGGATATTTCAGTCCACTACCGCTTCTAATATTTAATACTCTGGCAGTAGTAGTTCCTGTTTTAATCTCTACTGGTGCTGGTGATGAATTAATCACCACATTGGGTATTATACTGCGGCTTGTATCAAGTTTTACCAATTGATTAACTGAAGCTATCTTTTCTACGCAGCCTGCTGTATTTGCCAAGAGATTTTTCATGCCATAATAGAAACTTCCGTTTACTTCTGGGTATTTTTGATTAACTCTTTTCTGTATATCTATTTCTCTAACTACAGCATCCTTATAAAGACCATGACCAATATATAAATCTACATTAGTCCCTTTAACTTCGTCTGACCACCATTTGACTAATGTTTCGTAGTCAGCTGACTTATGTCCTGTTTCCCAATAAATTTGCGGCACTACATAATCAATCCATTGATTTTTAATCCAGGTTCTTGTATCTCCATAAACATAATAGTAGGATTCAGTACCCGATGTTTCAGAGCCTGTCGCATCGGTAGAGGTATTTTTCCAAATGCCCATGGGACTTATGCCAAATAAAATATGATTATTGATATTTTTAACAGCTGTACTTACCCCTTGAACCATGTCATTGACATGCTGGATTCTAGTTTTAGTCACCGCTCCATCCTTGCTTTCACCTTGCGGAAGAGGATATCTTGCCGGATAGAAATAATCATCAAAGTGGATTGCATCAACATTATAATTTCTTATTATTTCTACAACAGTTGCAATGATGTGGTTCTTAACCTGCGGCAATTCAGGATTGTAATACAAAGAATTATTATGGCTAATAACCCAGCCCGGGTTTAATCGGGCAGGATGCTTTTCACTAAGTAGGCTCAAATCAGTACCTGATGTGGTTACCCTATAAGGATTAAGCCAAGCGTGAAAAGCCATGCCTCTCTTATGGGCTTCCTGGACCATAAATGCTAAAGGATCATAACCCGGATCCTTTCCTTGGGTTCCTGTCAGAACATCTGACCAGGGGTTAATAGCAGACTTATATAAAGCATCTGCTTTCGGTCTAACCTGAACCACTACAGTGTTTATACCTGCGACCTTAAGCTTGTCCAATTTTTCTATGTATTCTTTTTTTTGAGCAGCCACATCATTTTTAGTGCTTGGAAAGTCAATGTTGAAAACTGTTGCCATCCAGACAGCTTCCATTTTTTGAGGGGAGGGCGCTGCCACAGTATTTGGAATAAAACTAATAGTTGCAAAAGTAAAAACAATTATCATACATAATATTTTTTTCAAAAAATTTCCCCCTAAAAAAAACACTTTATATTTAAAACATTCTAATTAACATGCCATTTTTTGTACATATTTGTTGTATTTTATCATAATACATACTTTGTATCAATTAGACCCTAGTTGCGATAAAAGGAGAAATCCCCTGAATGAAATCAAAAAAAGAGGTTAATTGCGAATAGGCACCTATGGCAATAAACCTCTTTTTCATTTGCTAAGTTTCTTGCACTAGCCTTTCTTCAAGCATTTTAATTGCCTCGTCTTCGGTCACAGGCTTACTAAAGAAATAGCCTTGGATAAGATGATCCCCACCAATTCTTGCGAGTAAGTGTTTGTTAGGCAGGTGAGAAAGCCGTTTAAAACTTTTTATTTTTTTCATTAAATTACCTTAATTTGTAATAGTTTATTCAATTATATTACGTAGACAAAAAAACAGCAACCTTGACATTTATTTGCATAAAACGCTGTAGATCAACATCACCCCAAGGGAGATTTTTTGTACTTATTAAGAAAGTATATTTTTACAAGGTAATAAGTATAAGTGCAACATCGGCTTCCGCATCTCCAATGGCTCGGCGTAAGCCCTGTTTTTCTAATCTTCTTAATTAAATAACAAAACCACCCTTTTTAGGTAGGTCTAAAAATATTTCAAATACTATATAATTCCTATAACAACATATCAACTATCTTCGGGCAAGTAAAAATTGGAATATTAATAAACTCATCTTTAAGTATTTAAAGGAGGGATATAATTGTCCAAATTAAACCCTGAAATTGGATTGCCAAGAATCCCCTTCACTTCTGAGGTTGCAAAAGTAAACCCACCTAAAGGAAAAATGAATAGGAATGAAATTACTTTTCAGCATTCTTGGGAGCTGTTTTTTTACCTTATTGGCAAGGGGATAAAAAATTTACCTAATATTTTAAAGACTATCCTCCTCCCCCTGGTTATAGTCACCGCCATTAATATTGCTTTAGAATCCATTCCTACCTATTCAGTGCAAGGCATTGCAAGAACTCTGCTATTCATGTTGGTTTTTGTTACTTCGTCGTATAACTCCATCATTCCCAGAACGCTTTTTTGGATAATAGTATTCACCATAGGGAAAACCTTATATCGACGCATCAGAAGCGAAGGTGTAAGTAAAGTTTTTGCCGATTTCAGAACCTTTCCGGGAAATCTGCTGGGTGCTAGAAAAAACTTAGGCATGTTAAGCAATTACATATTACTAGCCTCCGGTGGCGTAGGTTTTATAGCGGCAAATTTCCTTACCAGAAACAACCGTTTTGATAAGGTGCTGGTTACCTACGTGATTGCTATTGCACTGGTTAATACCCTGTCCAAGGGGACTAAAACCATGCTGTTCACTGCCTTAAAGCTAATTTACAAGGATTGCGCCGGTTTTATTAAAAAGGCTGGAGTGTTAACAGATAATAAGATCTTCATTTTGGTTTCCGGTTTTACATTAGGGTTATTATTAAACAGCATTTTCGGTGTAATCAAATTAGATTTCGGAGGATATATTTTAGGTTCTTTATTATTAGCTGCAGGCCTGTTATTGATTTTATTTGGCAAAAAAGAGGTGGGGCAAAATCAAGCTAAAAACTATAGCAGATAATAAATATAGATTTGCCTACAGCTTTGATTTGGATTCTGGTTTTTATTATCGAACTGGGATTATAGATCAAGAAGGCAATGATACTGGTACCGACCCCTTTCGCAGTTCATTTCCCCATTTGCTGGATGTAGGCATCATGGGGCACTGTGTTCACGGTGCTGCCGGCCTTTGTTTACAGGCGGGAGTCCAATGCTACCAAAATGGTCTGGAAAAAAATGAGCCCAATATGAGTTTAGAAGATTACAAATCCATAATCGACCAATGCAAGGATAAATTATTTCAAATTGCCTTAGGGGGTCGGGGTGACCCTGAAATGCATGAAAGCTTTTTAGAAATTTTAAGCTATAGCCGGGAAAATGAAATCATACCTAATATGACCACCTCTGGTTTCGGGTTAACCACAAGGCATGCTCTCATGATAAAAGAGCATTGTGGTGCAGCGGCTGTGAGCTGGTATCGGTCCCCCTATACTTTAAAGGCTATAGAGTTGTTATTATCCTTAGGCATAAAGACGAATATCCACTATGTACTGGGCAACAACACTATTGACGAAGCATTTGATTTATTATGCAGCAACAAATTTCCTGCTGCCATTAACCGCATTATCTTTTTGCTTCATAAACCGGTAGGAATGGGCGAGAGTAAAAACGTCCTTAATCCTTTAGACCCTAAGGTTAAAGAATTTTTTAATCTTCTTAATATGGAGGAATATATCAACAAAGTTGGATTTGACAGCTGCTGTATCCCTGGAATAATAAATTTCAGCCCTAAGATCCATTTAAACTCAATTGATACCTGTGAAGGTGCTAGATACAGTGCTTATATTTCCCCCAATATGGTTATGACTCCCTGCAGCTTTGATCAGCAATACCAATGGGGTCTAAGCCTAAAACAATATTCCATAAAAGAGGTTTGGGAAAGCCAGCCCTTTGAGATATTTCGCAGTACCCTGAAAATGAGCTGTCCAGAATGTGATAAAAAGAAAGATTGCTTAGGAGGGTGTCCCATAAAAAAAGAAATTGTATTGTGTGCAAAAAAGCAGGAGGTGAAATAATGAAAATCAGAAGTGACTTTGTTACTAATTCCAGCAGCACCAGTTTTGGGGCTGCTTCCGCAACAGCATTAGCGACAGCAATAATCTCTGCCTTAGGAATAAGTTCTGCGATGGCAGCATCGGAGGCTGCCGCCGGCATGCCTTCTGCAGATGAAGGTACTGATAATGGCGGTCCTGATAGAGATTTTGATCCAGAAAGCTTTATTAAGTCTGATGAGGATTATGAAAAGAAACAAGAGAAGCTGGACCAGGAAATCGCGGAATACGAAAAAGAGTGGCAAGAGGTGAGGGATACTTACGAAGGAGAAGATTATGCAGAGAAGGAAAAGGAATATCAAGAGTATATAGAATATTTGAAAAACAAAAAACAAGAAGCCGAAAGTATTGAATTCCAGAAACAAGTAGAGAAACTGGCTCAGGAAGCGGAAGCTGAATATAAAGCAGAGTGGATTGAGCAAAGAAAAGACGATTTAAAAAACGTCAGGGAGCAGATTGAATTTATCGAAGCATCTATCAGGGGCTATGGCAAAGCCGGATATGAGGTTTCTGAGGCAAAAAGTCAGCTGGAAATGTATAAAAATTGGGAGAAGGACCTAGAGAAAAACCTAAAAAAAGAAGGTGTAGAGTATAACTATAAACCTCAGGAAAGAGAAGATATTGGACCAAGCAAATCTGTAGCTGAACTAGTAAAAAAGGTTGACGAAAAGTACGACAAGATTTTAGAAGATTTAAAGAAAGAGAAGATAGATAGAAAGAAAAAAGCCATTATTGAGAGAAATATTGAGGCGTGGCGAGAGGAAAGCCGTGAACACATGAAGTATGCAAATACGGCAGATAAATATCTGAAAACTGCGGAAGTTATACAGTCAGCCGCCGATATAGGGGTAGACGCCCTCGAAAAAGTAACCGGCCCTGCAGGGAAGACTATCAAAAAGGTCTATGTAGGAGCCAAGGGAGTAGCCGGAGGTGTTGGTGAAGCTTGGGCAGATCCCGAAAATGCCACATCCCATATTGTCAAAGGAACTATTAAAGGTGCGGGAGATGTAGCCAAGGAATTTACTGATAATCAGTATGTGAAGGATGCTATTGGTCTTACCTCGGAAGTTAGCCAAGGCGCCATTACTTCATACCAAAAGGGCGAGGACATAACCACAGGCATTAAAGACGGTATGAAAAAAGCCGCTGTTGATGCCGTAGTTGACAGAGCCGCAGAAAAATATCTGCCTAATTCAAGTCGTGATATAGATTTCGGCAAATATTCTGCCAAGGAACTATATAAAGGGGCAGTAGCAGGCAATCCAACTATAAAGGATTTTATTAAGGACAGTATTAAGGATTCCATAAAGAACAACACGATTAACCAGATGAAGAACCTTCCTAAGGGTGAAGGTTTTGTTTTAGGTGATTGGAAAATTGAAATGTAGGAGGGATAGTATGTCTGTGGAATTGAAACTGCAATTGAAAGATATGAGCTGGCTGGGGCAGGCCTTTGAAAATAAAAGTTTTATTTCCCCTTTGGGTGACGGCAGGCTAGCGGAATTTACTAATAAAGATACGCAAAAATTAATTAACCAAAGAATTATTAAAGAGGATAACACCATAAATGCTGAATATTATACTCCCTTGGAAATATTGGCTTATGCCGATGGTTTTATTGATACCACCTTTAGGAGAGGACCAATAAAAGCCAAAAAGCAGATTATTTGCCAAGGAGACAAAAAGGTTTCTGTTGTATATCAAGGAGATGGAGCAACTATCACTATGCCTTCCAATCCCAAGGCTATGGCTAAATTTATCGGGGAGTATATGGGGAAAAGTATACTTACGGGGTCTGATTTAGGTATTGAACTGCCCGCAAATGAGGCTTTTTGCCTAGCTGTTATTACAGATCATTATAGAAAAGCAGTATTTAGCGCTTATGCCAAGGAAGAAGTTTTTGTTTATACTGGTGTTTCCAAGGATGAGCTTTTGCGGGCTTCAAATACTGTAAGGGAAAATTCCCAAAGCTTAGCTTTCCATGTATTTGTAATTAACGCCGGTTTTCCGGAGTTCACCCTGGCAATAATTGAGGAATCTTTAAATAATTTGAGTGGTAAAGGGCTGGTGAAAAAAGAAAATGATGTCTACCGACCTGTTGGGGAAGCATTACTCTTTGCCGGAAACTTCTTGATAATTGAAAATATTATCGAGGTTATTGTGGGGCAAGTGCATAATAACAATCTATATAGGTCCAACTTTATGCTGCTGCAGGCGGGACCACTGGATGTTTTGTACTTAGAAAAAAGCAAGGAAAATATACTGCTGGAATGCCTATCTGCATTAAAAGCTGTGGAACTAATGACTGCAGTCTTAGACTCAAAGCCAAATATTGTATAAACTTTTATTGCATACTTGGTAGGTCAAAGACCTACTAGGTATGCAATTTTTTTGAAATCATGGGAAGCTTTTTAAAGGTATCTTCCTTTAATAGTATTAGCAACATCTTTTAAAATTGCAAAGGATTTTGTTACTGTTTTATCTCCGTCCTGGTTTATTAAGCAGCATCTGGCCGGGGCAAACCAGGATTGTCGTGCCAATTGTTTTTTGTTAAGACCTTTAGATTCCAAATACCCCCACATTTCTTCAATTTTGCTAACTAAAGATAGTGCATTTTCCTCCTGCAGTTCTCCTGTGGCGGTAGGGACAATACCCCAGGAGATTATCCCTCCTCCGACAAGAAAATCCTTTACCTGCTCAATATATCTGGTAAAAATGTGCCCCCATAATAGTACATCTATTGATAAAATATCCAGACCTAATGTCAGGAGAAATGACCAATCAGGATTGCCACACAAGTGAACCCCTTTGGGACAAGGCACTTTTGCTAAAAAATTACTCAAATCAAGCTTTGCCCTCTCACTGGAATAACCCGTAAACGACATAAATAACATTTCCAGACCAGGCTCATCAATCCAGACAAAGGCATTTTTGTTTTTCGAAAGCAACTCCTTATACTGTACTTGAATTTTCTTGGCGATAAAGTCAAAAATTAATTCTCTAATTTCATCATGATAAATAATAGGCTTCTTTTGCTCATCTTTTATCTGCAAACCAAAGCTAATAGGTCCGATGGTCTGCCCGCGTATCATTGCATATTTTGTTAAGTCCTGTTGAAGGAAACTCTGATAGACTTTTGAATAAGCAGGGGATAAACTATAAAACCGCTCATCCTCCATATTAAGAGCATAGTTATCCAATTCCTGATAGAATTTTTCCAGCTTCCACTCTACCCTCTTTTCCTTCTCACTAATAATTATCCCCGGAAAGTTCTCGGAAATTTGTACGTACATATCCTCATAGAAACTGATTTTGGGCAGTTGGGGCCAAAATGGTATGTCTAAACTCAAGGCAAGGTTTATGGCTTCCTGGATATCTGTATGGGGCATAATCCCCATGGCTGTTGTTTGACAGTCACCTTTAATCACTTTCCTCTATCCCTTCTAAAACAAACTTTGTTAAGCTTAGGTTAACAAATATTTTTATATTCTTCCGTGAGTAATATCACACTAAGACTTAAAATATGAGACTCAATTTAGACAAAAAATCTTTTGAAATATATAAATATAGGATAATATTACATTAAACATAAAACCAAAATAAAATTTTAGAAAGAAAAACCAGAAGAATAAATAAAATGCTTTAAAAATATTGTTACTTTTAAATAAGGACTGATAGACCTATGACAAAAAAATCAACCATGATGATTTATATTACTATTTCCCTTCTAGTATTAGTAAGCATTAATAGTTTTATGGTATTGTTCTTATCCAAAATAATTAACAAAGATGCGGAGATAATAAACCTTACAGGGGTTATACGGGGCTCTATCCAAAGGATAGCTAAGCTGGAATTAACAAATAATAATAGCGATTACATAATAATGAATGTTGACCAAATTCTTAGCGATTTTAATACAAAACGAATTAATATGGGAAATAATAGCTTTTATCAGTCATTACTAACGATTGAAAAAGAGTGGAAAGATTTTAAAGACAATATTCTTATCTATCGGTCTAAACCTAACTTTGTAAATCAAAAAAATTTCCTATACAAGAGCGAGCAACTTTGGCTAATGACAAACAGTGCCGTTTTTAATGCCCAAAAAATATCAGAAAAAAGGGTAGGCTATTTTAACTATATTATCTACTATTTCTTTTTGAATATTTTCTTATTAGCAGCAATCTTCATGCTTATACGAAAATATGTTATAAATAGTTTAGAGTATTCAGTAAGCCATGACTTTCTTACTGGTATTTATAATAGGAGTTTTTATTATGAATATCTCCTTAAAGAAATTGAAAAATCAAAGCGTTTAGAATATACTTTTTCTTTAATAATATTAGATATTGACTACTTTAAAATAATTAATGACAAATACGGTCATGATGTAGGGGATCTTATTCTAAAAGAACTATCTCAGGTAATCTCCAAAAATATTCGTAAGAGTGATATTTTTGCGAGAATAGGTGGAGAAGAATTTGCCTTGATCTTATCTCAAACTAACCAAGATAGTAGTGTAATTTTTGCTGAAAAAATACGCAAAACTGTTGCTAACAATATTTTCAGCAGAGTAGGTCATTTAACCATCAGCCTTGGTGTAACCCAATTTAGAAAAAATGATACAATTGATGCGATTTATAAAAGAGCTGACTTGGCACTTTATAAATCAAAACAAAATGGTCGTAATAGAGTGGAGATGGAATAAATTTCCATACCGCTACTCTATTCGTGTAAATCCCCATCCATTCCATTTCCAGTGGGTTATCCTTCTCTCTCCGGGGGTCACATAGCTCCCTTCCACTGCAATTAATTCATTCTCTCCATCCCCGTTAATATCGGCTATCTCAATATAAAAATTGGGGTTATCCAGATTGGAAGACTGCCAAACCGGTTTGACAGCCCCATCTCTAAGTTTAAAGACAAAGAGGTGATTCTTAACGTTCTTATCTTCCTCGGTAATCCAGAAGGGTTTGCTTTCCCCGAAGCTTCCTTCCTTCCAAACTAGCATGTTGAGCTCAGGAACACCATCATTATTAATGTCACCCACAAGGAAATAGTCAACCCACCAATTTTCCGGTGACTGCCAGATTGACTGGGTGCCACTCTTTATATTTACTGTACCATTTTTTAATAAAATGTCTTCTTTAATTCCATCCTTGTCTAAATCAATACTCTTGTTTTTCGTTAGCTTAAATTCAAAAAAATTGTCGGGTAAAAATGTGTAGCTGAAAATAAACAGCATTAATAATAGAGTTCCGAAAAATATTTTACGGCTGTTCATTTGCTATATAATCCTTAGTCCATTCAGCCAATGCAGGTGCCTGACCATTATCCAAAAGACTGCGCCACTTTTCATCAGTGAGGCGGTCATTTAAAGGCCATGGGAATTCATAATGGGAATAAACTCCGCCTTTTGTGATTCTTAATTTTCCTTCCACAGGAACTATAGCATAAATTTCAAAAATATGACCTGTTGCCTCTTCCAGTACTAAGCCTTCAGGGTTTGTTGCCACATCAGCCACCAATGCAGCAGGGCGATCCATAAGCGCTGAGCGGTGTTCAATCCCTTCATCCTTTAATGCTTCCAGCCAAAAATGCTCAAGCTGCCCTCCATAAGAACGAATCAGTTCAAATTCCTCATCAGAGGGGAGTATACCCGAGAGTTCTTTTTCGGATATTATCTTTAGTGAAAGTGCAAGCTGTTCCAGTCTCTTCAAGCTTTCTTCATCCTGGGTATTTAACAGCTCTCTCTGGAGGAGACCTTCCCTTGTCATCTTCACCAAGGACGCCACCCGGGCATAGAGCTCGGGATTGGGTTCTACATAACCACGGTCATCTCCTATGTCTCCGCCCCCCATCTCTGCATAAACCTGCTTGGCATAAAGAATGGTATCGTGTTTTAATTCAGTCCAGCTTCCCAGAAATGTAGTAAGTTCCTTTCTCCTCCAGGCGGAATTTCTCATAAATGCAGGGTATCCCTCTCCCTTTTCTTCTATTAAAGGTTGCAGGGAATAAAGCCAGCCCCAGTACAAATTCTGCGTCCAGGTTTTTTCATCTAACTCCGAAACAAACTTTTGCAATTTTAGCATATTCTCAGGATAGTTTTTGTATTTGGTCTCACCCAGTGAGTCCAGTATAGAATAGGCTTCTTGTGAGCCAAATGCGGCAGGAATATCCAGAGCCTTGGGAAGCATCCTTCTATGATCTAAATCACCAACTTCACGGTAAACCAGCCTTTGGAAAATTGCGGCATCCAATGTAAACCTCTGTCCCATAAAACGAAAACCCGTTATTTCTTTTTCTCTGTCGGGATTTATGCTCTCATCAAAAATCGGCATAGAATTGATTTTAGGAGGACTTAACTTTCCTGCCTTTTCCCTAAATTCCTGCCACTTATTTTCATCGGTAACAATCATCTCTAAATCAATTTCAGAACCGTATGTTTCCACAAGGATTTTTCTATATTGCTCATATGTTATATCATCACTTTGACCCACAAAAAATTTCGTGGGTTGATAAATTTTATCCCAGCTGGAAAGGTTAATATCTTTACTTAAGGCCAGGGTGATTAAAACTGCAGACCTGGTTTCATCTGCGCTTTTCAACCTAAAAGTCAGCCTTCCATACCACATCATAGTTTGAAAATAATCCCTCAGAGCATCTGTATCATAATGTCCCCTAGGTATGTACTGGGAATAATCCTCCTGAAGATAATCTGCAATACTTTTTTGTTGACCAAGATTCATTACTGGAGAAATATCTATCCCCTCATGCTTCTGAATAAGTTTAAGTTCTTTATTCACTTCTTCAGCCACCACATCCGGAATCTGCAAATCAGGGTTCAAAATCTTACCCGCCACAGCAAAGAAACCCATATTCCTTTTTGCAGCATTTTCCCATTGGGTATCTTTAAGCTCCTGGTATTGTCTTGCTGATTGAGAAAGCATTGATTCTGTAAGCTTCTTTAGCTCCGGGGAAAGTTTTTCTTTTTCTATTACTCTGAGAAGGTGGGAAAAGAAAAGGTGATAGTTATGCATTACTGAGTCTGTGGTAACAAAGCTGGGAACAGGTTCATATCTGTTTATTTCATAAAGGGGAAAGAATTCCCTGTGCTCTGCCGGTACAACAACAAAACCACTCTCCACTAAAAGCTGTTGTGCCGCAGGTGAAAGGTGAAACATATCTTTATTAATTATATTATTGAGGCCGTTTTCTACGTTATATAGCTCTACTGATGGTTTATAGCTTACTCCTATTCCCTCATAGGTGGCAAATTCTGCAGAGATAGTTTCTTGCAAAATAAATTTTCCCTTATCGCCATTGGTACTTTCTTCAGGTTGTGCGGGTTGACCAGGTTGTACAGGGTTATTTTCTTCCTTTGGAATTTGATTATTATCTTTGGGTTGAGAAGTAGAGCATCCGCTAATAAAAATTGTGCCTACTAAAGTAATGATTATAAATAGAAATACTATAAAACCTTTTATCCTCAAGTTAATTCCCCTCCGTCAAATTAATATATATTGAAAAATTTTCGCCGAACAACCACGCTGCATTAATAAAAAAGCTACTGACATTACATAGACTTAATATTCCAATTTTTGTTCCAATTTCCTGCCAATAGTTAACCAAATAATTCTATTTAATCCTGAATGGTTTTTGAAATTAAATTGGGGTCTACCAAAAGTAGACCCCAATTTTTCTTGGGATGTAGTTGTCAGTTTTGATATGCCTTTCACCATTTTATTTACGATATTCATTTTTCAACCTCCCTTTAGTTGATTGTCTATATTTTTCCTTATACAGGAGGTATATGTAACCGAGTACAATAGCATTAGATTATTTGCTAATTTAGCTTTACACTAAACCAATACAGTGTTTTAGCTAAAACTAACCCATAAATAATAGAACCTAAAAAGTCCGAAGCGGCTGTATCAAGATGCAACGGTATAGTCGCTTCTACTTTAAATAATAGAGAAATACCATAAAGTAAAAACCACGTAAACGACCCAAAAATTGCACCTTTTAATAGATAATTAACACTATTTACCAGGGTAATTAAATATGCAAAAATAATCCCTAGCACTCCAGAAAAAATGATTTGTGCAAGCAAAGCAAAAACTGTTTCGGGTATATTCCCAGGTTTAACACCATAAATCATGATTGCTGCCCAGTCAATAAACCTTAGTTCAGAAATGCCAAGATAAAATGAAATTAAATCAAATATATTCATAGGTATCCCGCCAAATATTCCAGCCAAAAATCCTCTTGTTAATCTATCTCGTAAATTCATTTTCAACTCCATACTTACTTTAGTTTTAAATATAGTCTCTCTATTTCAGTTTAATATTAGTCATGTTCATTCATAAAAAGAAGATAAAAAGGTTTGGGGTCTCTTCAAATGTAGTTAAAAAAGTGTCAAAAATCTTGCTACTACAGAAATAATATTTATAATTTTTAATAATTATTTGAATTAAGCATATCCTTATGAAAATATTCCAAGATTTTAGCAGGAAAAAATTAAATATTTGTTGTATAAATATTATATGGATTATTGTTCGTACATCCGTACCTTATTTGGTCTTTTATTAATTGCTAACTATGCTGAAAGCTTTAATTCTCTCGTATAAAAAATATTGAAAGGATTAGATTTAAAATGACTACTGAATCTAAAAAAATAATTACATTTACCAAAGAGTTTACTCAGCAGGAGTCCGTTCCAATATCTGGCATTAAACGTGCAGTTGAAATATTAGAATCCGGTCGGCTGCACAGATATAACACTGCTAAAGGGGAAGTATCCGATGTCTCCATATTAGAAAAGGAGTTTGCTGATTATGTAGGTGTAAATTACTGCGTCGGTCTCTCTTCTTGCGGTAGTGCTATTTATATTGCTCTCAAGAGTGTAGGAGTAATGCCAGGGGACAAAGTCTTATGCAATTCCTTTACTTTGGCTCCGGTACCAGGGGCTATAGAAAACGCTGGTGCACACCCAGTGTTTGTAGAAATAAATGAAGACTACGTAACTGATTTAGATGACTTAGAGTGCAAAGCTGCCCAATCAGGTGCAAAATATCTGCTTTTATCTCACATGCGTGGTCACGTAGTTGATATGGATATTGTGGTAAATATCTGCAGTCGCCATGGTATAACAATGATTGAGGATTGTGCTCATACTATGGGCTGCCGTTGGGGTGGTAAATTTACAGGTACCTTTGGAAAAGTAGGATGCTATTCAACTCAAACTTACAAGCACATAAATTCCGGTGAAGGAGGACTCTTAGTAACCAACGATGACGATGTCATTGCCAAGGCAATTCTTTATTCCGGGTCGTATATGCTATATAATCAGCATATTTCTAGACCTTCCTTAGAGGTTTTTGAACGACATAAAAAATTTATTCCTAATTTTAGTTTACGAATGTCAAACCTTGCAGCTGCCTTAATACGGTCACAGTTAACTGAGCTAGAAGTGCAATGCAGACGCTGGAATGATCGCTATTACTTGCTGGAGGCAGAACTTTCCGATACACCCCACATCCGCATTCCTAAGAGACCAAAGAAGGAAAGTTTTGTTGGCTCTTCCTTTCAATTCTCTCTTTTTGATACTGACCTTATATCAGTAGAGCTTTTTGTAAACACATGCGCTGAGAGAGGAGTTGAAATCAAATGGTTCGGAAATAAAGAACCAATAGGATTTACCAGTACATGGGAGAGTTGGCAGTATGTTAAAGACTATCAGACTCTTCCTAACACAAGAAAAGTCTTGGATTTTATGTGTGATTTTCGAATACCGCTCACATTTAGTCTTGAGGATTGTAAAACTATTTCCTCTGTAATAAGGCAGGTTGCAGCAGAAATTTTTTTATGATGTACACGAGTTTTGCTAACTTATTAACAGTAGAAATAAATGTCAAATAGAAAAAGTTATACTTTCTTAATAAGTAAAAAAAGGACCCCTGTGGCCCCTTTTACTATTTGACATTTAAAACTTTATTACCTTATATAATTGATAAAATATATACATAATCTCAGCGAAAATATTTTTTTAAATTATACTGTTACAGACTTCTTATACACACCATTTACTTTCTCAATAGCTACCCGTATCGAAGCTATAACTTTATCTGCTTCTTCTTTTGAAATCACTAAAGGAGGAGCTAAAAAAATAACATTATTTTGGTTAATCATAGCCCTGGTCATCTTCCCAACTAATACTCCCTGTTTATTAATTTCGGTAATTAATTGGGAAACTATTTTTTCACTGGCAGGTATTTTGCTTGTTTTATCTTCTATTAATTCAATACCAATAATCAAACCTTTTCCACGAACTTCACCAACAATTGAAAAGTTTTCAAATTCTTTCATATTGCTTAGTAAGTAATTCCCCATCTTTTCGCTATTGCAGACAAGATTCTCCCCTTCAATAATATTTATATTTTCCAATGCCCCTGCTGCCATAGCAGCAGAACCAGGAAAAGTGCTAATGTCTCTAAAATATCCCATCTTATCCGACTCACCGGTGATAAACTGATCAAAAAGATACTGTTTAGCAACAAATGCTGATAAAGGAACATATCCACTGGTAAATCCTTTAGCAATTGTAACTATATCGGGTTTTACATCAAAATGATAATGACCAAACATTTTTCCTGTTCTCCCAAATCCGTTAACTACTTCATCCATTATCATTAATATTTCATATTTATTACATATTTCTTGAATGATCTTAAAATACTCATCGGGTGGGACAAGTATACCACCACCGGAAGTAATTGGCTCTAAAATTACTGCTCCTACTGTATCTTCTCCCTCTTTTTTAATGATGTTTTCCAACTCCGTAGCACAATCTATATCACAATCAGGATATCTCTTGTTAAAAGGACATCTATAACAATAACAAGGTGACATTTCTAAAAAACCTGGTACCAAAGGTTCAAATCCCATCTTTCTCTCTGGCTGACCTGTTGCGGATAAAGCAGCAAATGTGCCTCCGTGATAATCTCGTAGGCGAGAAACAATTTTGTATTTATCCTTATTTTTGTATTTCAAACGAAAATATTGTCTTACCATTTTAAATGCTTTTTCATTAGCTTCTGACCCAGTGTTTGTATAAAAAACTTTTTGAAACTCGGGCAGTATTGATATTATTTTTTTTGCTAAAGTTAATGACGCAGGGTTACCCGCCGTTGGAGCAAAAAAACTTAATTTTTCCATTTGTTCACTTACCCTATCAGCAATTGTTTTTCGTCCATAACCAACATTAACTGCCCAAACTCCTCCTGCCGACGCATCAATATATTCTCTACCATGAATATCTTTAACAATACATCCCTTTCCTTCTACTATTATTTGAGGGACTTCATGCTGGAATTTGACATGATTCGTAATATGATGCCATAAATATTTTCTATCAATATCAACTAGCTCCATATCAGACAGCGGTATTTTTTTTTGCATAGAACCCAATTCCTTTCAAATTTGTTTTTATTAAACATATATTAAATATTGCTGTAATTATAACAATTAACTTTTATAGCTTAATACTAATTAATGTACGCATGTTCGTACATATTTAAGTAGTATATGAATAACCATATGATTTTTTGACTTATTTTTATGCATTTTACCAAGTTACTTTACTACGTAGCCTAATAGCAACTTAGGAAGGAATAGAACTACCTCGGGAAAAAATATTATTATTATTGTTGCTACCATTATTACTAACATAAATGGCAAGACTGCTTTGGCCGCTTCTTCTAGACTTATGTTTCCGACACTCATTGCTACAAAAAGATTCACACCCAAAGGAGGTGTTAACATTGCAATTTGATTGGTCATGACCATCATAATTCCTAAATGTATAGGATCAATACCAACCTGCCGGGCAAGGGGTACAAGAATGGGAGTAACAACAGCCATCGTAGCTAATTCTTCCATAAACATTCCTAAAATAAAAAGAAACCCAGCAATCATTAATAATATTACCTGTGGATCAGTACTCACAGACATACTCCACTTAGCAAGATTCTGTGGAACTTGATACATAGTAAGAAAACGTGCAAATAATTGAGTTACTCCTATTACCATTAACACCATTCCTGAGGTTTCAGCAGCACTAATAAATGAATCCCATAACAAATTTAAATTTCTTAATTTTTTTGTTATAAAAAAGCCTACCAGTAATGAATACAATACAGCCACAACTGATGCTTCAACTGGAGTAAATATTCCTGCATAGATACCTCCAAGTATAACTATAGGTGCACCAAGGGACCATTTGTTTTTCCAAAGTATTTTAATAAACTCATCAACTGTATAAGATCTTTCAGAACCTTTATAGCCTCGTTTTCGTGCAATAAAGTATGCTGTCATTATTAGCATTGCTCCAACTAAAAATCCAGGAAGAAAACCTGCCATAAAAAGTCCTGTAACAGATACATTTCCAATAACCCCATAAACTATCATCGGGTTACTCGGAGGAATTAGAATTCCCATAGTACCACCCGTCGCGCAAATGCCAGCTGCATAATCCTTTTCATAACCTTCCTTTATCATTGCAGGTATCATTAAAGTACCCATTGTAGCTGCAGTTGCAGGTCCTGAGCCAATAAGTGCTGCTAAAAACATACAACCCATAATGGTTACTATCCCCAGTCCACCTCTCACTCTTCCCACTATTGCTTGCATTGTTTCTACAATCTGCAATGCCATATCAGCTCTTTGCATTAAAGCTCCTGCAAAAATAAAAGCAGGTATTGCTAATAGAGGAAACATTTCAGCCATTTTAAAAAGATCCAGAGGAATAATTGTAAGAGGAATATCTGTCATAGTAAGAACAATAAATGCAGACATACCCAGAGAAACAAATATAGGGACTCCTAGTAATAGACAAGAAAATAGAATTATCCAAATTAACATTTCAACTTGCATTAAGATTTCCTCCTTCCTTCTTTGCCTTGAAATAATCTAGATAGTAGTTTTGTAATATTCTTACAGTCATAAGGAAAAATGAAAGAGGAACTATTATGAATATATATTTAATGTCCCATCCAAGTACAGGGGATATATATTTATTTTTACCCATACTAATAAAGACTTCTAAGCCTTTATATATTACAACGCAATTAAATACTAACCATATTAAATCACTTGACCACGTGAATAATTTACGAATCTTTGCCGGCAACGGTTTAAATTGCGCAGTGACACGAATATGAGTTTTATTCTTGGTAGATAAGATGGTTGCAAAATATACCAAAAATAAGAAAGCATATCTTGAAATTTCTTCCGACCAAGGCAAAGATTTACCTACGAAATACCGGAAATACACTTGTAACAAAAGACTAATAACCATTGTTGACATAAATACTACACAAAAAAATTCTTCAAAATTTTTAATAAACCATGATATGCTTTTCTTCATTTATAGAAAACCCCCATTTATAATTTTACATTTTTTTCACAAATAAAAAAAATAAGGGGAAGTAAGATGCTTTGTAAAAGGTGAGATATCACCTTTTACAAAGCATCGAATATCAAAATTTAAGGCAACTTTTTACCTAGTACGTCCATCAAAGCAGAAACCGTTTCTTTACCGCCAACTTTATCATAATATTTAGGCCAGTCGGCTTTTGCTTTTTCAATCCACACAGCTTCATCTTTAGGAGTAGGAGATAAAGTTACTTTACCTTTCATTTGCTCCTTAGCTTTATTAAGAAAATCTTTATTAAAATCTCTCGCCCATTCTGTAGTCTCTTTTCCCGCCTTTATTATTGCGTTTCGAATATCTTCTGGTTGACTTTGCAGCCATTCCTCTTTTACTACAATTGCTCCAACATCATATTTATAATGTATCTCGGTAATATACTTTAACATTTCATATAAATTTGTACTATAAAAGTCACCATAGGGAAGTTCCAAACCATCAATTACACCCTGTTGGACCGCATTAATTGTTTCATCCCAGGCAATTGGGGTTGCGTTTACTCCCCACGATTGAAAAGCACCTAGCATCATGGGATTTTTTGGAACTCTTATTTTCAATCCTTGCAAATCATCAATTGTTTCAATGGGCTTATCGGTTTTTGTTCCTAAAACCCTAGGTCCTTGTTCAAACCAGGTTATAGCTCTGAGTCCGGATTCCTTCGTAATTTTCTCGTTAAGCTTATCAGCCATTGCATCGATGGCTTTGTTAAATTCCTCACTGCTTTCTACAAGGTATGGAAGGTCAAACATCCCAAAAGTAGGAGCAAATGGTGAATAATTATTTACCGATTCAATAGTTGCCTCTATTATCCCCTGCTGTATATCCTGAACAGATTTTTCTGCGCTTCCAAGCTGACTACCTGGATAAATTTGAACCTCTACTTGTCCATTAGAATAAGCTCCAACTAGTTCTTTGAACTTTTCTGATGTGTGTTGAAATACACTGTCAGTTCCAACTCCATGGGTAATTTTTATTACAACTTTTTTCTTTTCCTCTTTTGGCTGGGATGAATTATCTTTTTCAGTTTTTCCGCCACTTTGCCCACACCCCGTTAAAACTAGTGTTGAAGCTAGTAATATCACCATAAAATAAACAAACACCTTTGTCTTTAAAAATCTCATCCTCTCCACTCCTTTTTTAAATTATTAAACACTTTTACCAATTCCTTATATTATCCATGTTAATTGCAGGAGCAAAAATACCTAAAAATTCAAAGTCTTCTTCACTAATGTTTTTGGTTTCGTGATATGCTTTGGGTGGTATGTATAGGGCTGAATTAGGTTCTAGAACAAATTCTTCTTGATCCACCACTACTACCCCTTTACCTTTAAGACAATAATAAACCTCTACTTCCTCTTCATGTACATGCTTAGGACCTTTCTGCCCAGGCTCAAAACGGAAGAGTCCAATACTCATATGGGCACCAGGTATTGTAACATCATCAAAAAATATTTTTGCATAGCGAGTATAGGGTTCAGGAGCCTTATACTCAATTAATTTTGCCTTCTCAAATAGCATTTTTGTCTCTCCTCTCAATTTATCCTATAAAAAAACTAAATATATAATTGAAATTAATACCACCTCTTTTTCTTTTGCATAATGTACAGATGTTCGTACATGTGCATTTATTATTAATTACTTTTTCATGGTTTTATTCACTCGGACTAATGTATGTATGTTCGTACATCTAAGTTAGTTATTCTATATTAATTCTTATATTCCTTCATTCTATTAAAAATATTTGAAATTTTTTTATAATTATTTTTTTCAAAAAAAAACCCATAAGCAATGCTCATGGTAAAAAGGGGAGGATACGAAGATATATAATTAACAAGGGGGTAAAATAGCTTTTCTTAACAGACTAAGTCATAAATTTAATGCGTCCTGT
The DNA here is from genome assembly GCA_049323895.1 of Bacillota bacterium. Taxonomy (GTDB): domain Bacteria; phylum Bacillota; class Peptococcia; order Peptococcales; family BICA1-8; genus JBMOKT01. Next base: position 223,044 of record JBMOKT010000023.1, read on the forward strand.
TGTGTGGATGTTCGTACATCTATTGATAACTTTCTCCATTGCCCGTAAAAATCCTTTAATTTTTTATTTTGATTTTAAAAAAATTTATATTTTTTTTCTATCAAAGCTTACAACAAATGCATACATATCTGGTCTATATACACTTTGTTCATATTCTATTGTGTTTCCTTCTTGATCATAGTTAATTCTTTCAATAAATAATACCCACATTGAATCAGGTATATTTAATAACCCACATTCTTCTGGAGTAGGTACTCTAGCAGTAATAATCTGTTTAGCTTCCCAGAGCTTCAATCCAACTTCATTTTCTAGTAAATTATATGTTGATGTATTCTCAAGATTATGCTGCGATAATTTATAACCTATTTCCAGAGGATAATAATAGTACTCAACACCAATAGGAATATCATTTGCATATCGAACTCTTTGGATAAGATAAAACTTATCTGTCCCTAATGTTCTACCAACTTCTTTAGGTAAAGATGTTTCATATTTAGTTATTAATTTTATATTAGGTTTCATACCCATCTCATTTACTATGTCTTCATAGGTTCTAAAACTACCTAACCATTCTTCCACTGGTTTAAAGGATATAAATGTTCCTTTCCCATGAACCTTCTCTAATATTCCATCATCTACCAGAGCAGTAATTGCTTGTCTTACTGTTGATCTAGCAACGGAAAATCTATTCATTAACTCTAGTTCGCCTGGTATTTTCTCTTTATGAATCCCATTCATAATTTCTTGCTCTAATATTATTCTTATTTGTACATGTAATGGAATATGGCTTTTAAAATCTATTTCCAATTTTTCCACCTCTTTTGTGACAGTTATTTATTTTTCAAAACTTATTATATATACTAAGTAAATTTAAGTAAACCAAATTTTATTGTTGGTAAATGGGACTTATTGTCCGTAGGACGGGGGGGACGCAGCCACCACCATATTGCGGCCTGCTCTTTTTGCTTGGTACATAGCTGCATCAGCTTCTTTAATTATTTTTTCAGGATTATTCCCATCATGGGGAAAACTAGAAACTCCAATACTAACAGTTATACTTAATTCCTTATCACTTTTAGTTGTTGAAAAAGTCTCACTTGCAATATTTTCTCTTAATCTTTCTAATACCATTACACCAGTAGATTGTACAGTTTCCGGAAGTAATATAATGAACTCTTCACCACCATAACGGCAAACTACATCGGTGGCTCTTAAATTTTCCTGCATTCTTTTTACTAAAGTCTTTAAAACTTCATCTCCTACCACGTGACCAAAACTATCATTAACATTCTTGAAATAGTCAATATCGACTATCGCCAGGGAAAATTCCTTGTCTTCTAGTTTTGATTGAATAACTTCCTCATCTAACCGCCTTAACAAATAACGACGGTTAAAAGCACGGGTTAAATCATCCTGGAAAATTAAGTCTTCAGAAAGTTCAATGCGATTCAGAATTGCATCAATACGGGCAACTAATTCCTCTACAGGGATAGGTTTGCACAGGTAATCATCAGCACCTGTTGCAAACCCGGCTAATTTATCCTGTAATTTACTCTTTACAGTTAGAAAGATTATGGGGACCAACTTAAAGCGGGAATTAGAACGAATTCTACGGCAAAATTCTATACCATTTAATGCAGGTAAAATAATATCTAAAACAATAAGATCTGGCTGCTCACGTTCAAGGTAATCTTCGGCTTCTAAAGTGTTATGGCAAATGATAACTGCAAATCCCTCTCTGACAAGACTTTTCTCAAGTAAATCAGTAATTGCATAATCGTCATCAACAACTAAAATTTTTCTTTTTTGCAGCTTTTTACCAACGCCAAATTTTAAATTATTTATATTTTCCAACTGATTCAACGTGTCTATAATTTCATTCATTCTCTGCAATAGAAAGGATTCCATTCCCTTTCCAAATTCAACATTGTAATCTTTAACCAGATTTAAGGCTATCTCCATTTCAGAAGCTGGCTCAGCGATATCCCACACACCTACGGTTCGACCGGAACCTTTTAAAGTATGGGCAAACTTATAGAGGGTTGTACATGCTACTTGATTATAACCCTGATGTAAAAGTGTTTCGAGAGAAGCTTGAGCCTCAGGAAGCCTTTCTTGTACTTCTTGGATAAAAATTTTTTTTGCCTCAGCAAAAGTTCTTTTTGAAAAAGCCCGTTCAGTCATTTAATGTCATCTCCGATTCTGTACTATTAGCAAATCCTAAATTTATAACTAATAGCTCCCCTTCATTCTTTATCTCTTTTACTTCAAAACCCTCGTTCATTAATATTTCTTTAATAGTTACTTCCAAAGTCTCTGTACCATTGATCTCTTTTGGCATCCCCACAAAGCCTCGCTCCATTTGAAGTACTTTATTAACACTTTCTACTAATTTTTCTGGAGAAAATGGTTTTACTAAATAGGCGGAAGCACCCATTTCCATTCCTTTATGCTGCTGGTCTAAACAACTTGATATTATTACTGGAACATTTTTAGTCTTCAAAGTCTTTTTTAAAATTCTTAGAACTTCCCAGCCAGCAATGGAACCGTTTAATATTAAATCTAATACTATTGCCTGGGGAATTTTTTTCTTAATATACTCCAATGCCAAGTGTCCGGAATCAACACTCTTTGTCTGATAGCCGGCGGTATTTAATGCTTCACTTATTAAATCAGCCATAGCCCGATCATCTTCTATTATTAAAACCGTTTTGTCATCTTTAGGGGTTAATTTTTGCCCATCAAATACCTGCATGTTTGACCCGGGGGCATCAGAGAAAATGGGCAAAGTAAAAGAAAATGTACTGCCCTTCCCGTGCTGAGATTTAAACCATATATTTCCACCTAATCCGTCAATAATTTTCTTGCAAATTGCAAGTCCTAAGCCTGTTCCACCAATTTTACGCCGGTCAGAGTTATCTACACGGAAAAAGGGCTGGAAAAGATTTGTCTGGGCTTCTTGGGGTATACCTAGCCCTTCATCTATTATCGAAACTTGCAGTTTATTAGCAGAGCACTTGAAAGCTTTGACTTTAATTTTTCCACCCTCTGGTGAATATTTTACAGCGTTTGATATTAAATTCCTCAAAACCTGAGCAACTCTATCAGGGTCAGTATTTATTAGAGGCAGGTCTTGTTCTAATTCTACAGTGAAAATATTTTTATTGTTTCTATAAAGTTCTGTACTTTCTTTAATTATATTGCCTAAATCTACTAAGGTTCTATTAAATTCAAATCGTCCGTTTTCAATTCTTTGTAAATCTAAAAAGTCATTAATCAAAGTACTTAATCTTTCAGCTTCCTTATGTATTGTAACTAGGTATTTTTTTGCTTTCTCCTCTCCTGGTGCTTTTTTTAACATTAGTTCTGTAAAGCCGATAATACTTGCTAGGGGCGTACGTAATTCGTGGCTAACGGTATTTATCATTTCAGACTTTAATTTATCCAATTCCTGTATTTTCTCCAAAGCCTTATTAGTTTCAAGATGGGTAATTGAATTGTCTATCGCCACGGCAATCTGGTCTGCTAAGGCTAACAAATATTTTTGTTTCTCCACGGTAAATCTGTTGCTTTCGAGGCGTCCTAAGCCAATAACACCTAGCAGTTCTTCATGAAAAACAAGGGGAATGTATATTTCCGAAGCCATTTTTATTTCCCCTTGTAAGCCTAAAGACCTTAATTGACCTTGATTATAGTTGGCAATAACAACCTGCTTCTCCTGAGCCGCTCTCCCCGCTAATCCGTGTCCCAGTTTTAATACAGGATGTAATTCATTTGTAGTGATACCAGAATGGACTTGAATCTCTAACTCCTCTGTTTGGTTGTTATATATATATATATGGCTCCTGCATCAGCTCCGATGTCTTCCTGCAACCCTTTTAAAATTCTTTGCAGAAGTTCTTTAAAGTCAATAGTCTGTGTTAATAATTGACTAAAACTATACAGTCTTGTTAATAATTCCTCTTGTTTGGAAAGTATATTAAGAGTTTCTTCAAGTTCCTCCTGTTGGGCGCGAATTTCCTCATTCTGGGCAGTTAATTCTTCACCCTGGGCATATAATTCCTCATTTTTTTCTTGTAATTCATTCTGCTGATGGTTTACTTGCACTACCATCTGATTAAAAGTTGAAATTAGATTATATATTTCTCCATCTCTAGTAGATATTCCGTTTATCGGCTGATAAACACCCTCATTACTGTTCATCCATCGTATTTCTTCAATAAATTTAGTTATAGGCCTTATTATTGATTTGATTAGTATATAGGTAATGCTTAAACCCAAAAAAATGGCAGCTAAAATACTAAAATTATTAATAAATATTGCCCTATCGGTAATTCCATTAGATAAATTTATCTGGGTATCAGCTTTTTCCATAAGGTATATATCTGCCTGATTGATAGTTTTCCTGAAATCAACTAATTGTTTTTCGGTTAGATTTGCATATACTTCCTGGGCCTGTTTAATGTCACCTTGATGGTGAAGCTTGGCTATCCGAGCAGCAGATTCATGCAGTTTCCTATGGGGTTCCTCCATAGCAAGGTAAATGCTCTTGTGTTCCTGTGTTAGCTTCTGAAAGTCGTCACTCTTAATAAAAGAATAATACCAATCACCAAAATCACATTTTTTATAATCAAGCTCACCATGAAAAGATGTATGTTTTAAAAATAAATTTTTTAAATTTTCTGCCCACTCCAAATGTTTTACTTCCCTTTCATGTAATGAGTTTATCCGTTGCAGTTTAATAACCACCTGGCTGTTACTATTAGTTATTTTTTTAATTGTAAAGTTTGATAATATGCCCAAAATAACAGAAATAAGGACCATAACTAACATGCCCAATATCAACTTCTTTTTAATTTTCCAGTTTCCCATCATTTCCACTCCCGAAAACCCTTTATGAGTTAATGGTTATTCTTGTTTAATAAACCGTCTACTATCTCCAGCAATCCTATGGGACTAAATGGCTTGCGAAGATAATAATCCGCGCCAACCTTTTCACTCTCTATTTTATCTTGCAACTGACCTTTTGCCGTGAGCATTAGAATGATAATATTTTTTGTTACTAAGTCTTTTTTTAATTTTTCACAGAGTTCTATCCCCGTCATGCCCGGCATCATTACATCTAGTATTATTAAATCAGGTTTTTGTTTCCTTATTAGATCATAAGCCTCTAATCCATCGGCGGCTTCCGAAATATAGTATCCTTCATCCTCAAGTGCAGAGGATATTAAGAAACGCAGAGATGGCTCATCATCGACAATGAGTATCTTCTTTGTCATTATCTCACCTCATTTGATTAATTCTGTTGCATAAAATATAATTCAAGAAAATATTATAATTTCCTCTTGTTTCTCTTTATTTCTACAAAATTCCCGTTAAAACCACATTCTGTCACCTAGTTCAGTGCTCAATTTCTCCAAGGTAATCTCCCTGTTTTACCAATGTATACGGGAGGTATTATGTAAAGAAATTCCGGAAATACCTCTTTTAACGTTATCTTTGTTTTATTGGTAGTTTTTTCGCATATATTCCCATATCTAAAGTCTACCTAATTAACATAGTTATCCACAAAAAATTTATTTTTTCCGATTAAAAAAGATGACTTTAAAAGTCACCTTCTACATTATTCCATTTCTTAAGGTTATCAATATGGCAACTACCACTTAAACGCCTTTATAGTATTTAAGAACTAAATCTTTTCTGTAAAATAACAATTCTGACGATAGTATTGTAAATGATGTATAGAAATTTATAAATACAAGGAAAGTAGCTATAAAAAACAATAATAAATTAAGGATGTCTTTGTGGTAAATTCCTATTCTATTCTCCATCGGTTGTCCAACTCCATAATCCTTATTATTAGAGTTTTTATTCTTCTAAAAGATTACCAAACCCTCTAATTTTATCATTACTTCGACCATTCTAAGACCATTTTTTAATAACTTCAGAAAACACACCCATGTCAACATTGTTTCCTGTTACCAAGACCGCTACATTGCTTCCTGATTCAACTTTGACCTTGTGGAGGAGCGCCGCTACTCCAGTAGCTGCAGCTCCCTCAACTACAATCTTATGGTTTTTGAAGATATGGGCCATTCCCTGTGCAATTTCCTCTTCAGAAACCAGCACAAAATCATCAAGATACTTGCTAACCAGTGAGTAAGTATACTGATTGTCCAGCCCAATCCCTCCCAGGAGACTGTCGGCAAGAGTAGATTCTTCCAGCATAGTTACCGGGGTTCTTGCCTTTAGGCTATTGTACATGACAGCGCTCTTCTCCATAGAAACACCAATCATTTTAATCCCAGGGAGATAATTCTTCAAGGTAAAGGCTACCCCTGAAAACAAGCCGCCGCCTGAAACCGGGACGATGGCTACGTCTAGCTTCGGGCATTGTTCCAGAATTTCCAGTCCTATAGTACCCTGTCCGGCAATAATATGCGGATCATCAAAAGGTTTAATTACCGTCAAACCTTTTACCCTACCCAGTTCATAACAATATTCCTCAGCCTCATCCTGGTTATTCCCTACTATTTCCACCTTAGCCCCCATATTTCGTAATAAGTTAATCTTCGCTTCGGGAACCCTCTGGGAGATGCATACCACTACAGTTATTCCCAATTTCCTGGCAATATAGGAGACAGCAATGCCATGATTGCCAGTGGAAAATGTAACTACACCTTTTTGTTGTTCCATAGGAGTCAAACTGAGTATCTTGTTAGCAGCTCCTCTAATTTTAAAGGCTCCTGTCTCATGAGCCGTTTCCAGTTTTAAGAATACTGAAGCCCTATGTTGCTTTGATACAGAAGGAGAAAACACAAATGGCGTTTCTTTGACCAGTGGAGAAATCCTGTTCCTTGCTTCCCATATTTGTTTGATGTCCAACCGTTGCAGTTGGGTTGAAGCCATGAGTGACCCTTGATTATAGTCCATCCCCAAACCCTCCTAATTTAATATAGTTCCTGATTAACCTAGTCAATTCTGAATGGGTATAGAGGCGATTACATCTACTTCTAATAAAGCTCCTTTGTCCGGGAGAACACTCTGAACTGTAGTTCTGGCCGGATATGGCTTGCTAAAATACTCTCTGTAGACCTCATTATATCCTGAAAAATCAGCCATATCTGCCAGGTGGGCGGAGACTTTCACAACATCGTTCATTTTACACCCTGCAGCCTCAAGAATTCCTTTGATATTCTCCATAACCTGGCGGGTTTGAATTTTAATATCTCCTTTTACCACTTCATCGGAGCCTGATCTTTCTGGTGTCTGACCACTCACAAAGACAAATCCTCCTGCCTTTATGGCCGGTGTATATGGACCTGCGGGAATAGGGGCGCAAGACGGATGTACAGGTGTTTTCATTCTCATCCTCTTTCCTCCTCAATCTTACGGTCTGGGGATTGAAAGATCATCACGGTAGTCATTCATGACTATCTCTTCACTACCGCGTTTTATCCATTCCATGCAAATCTTGGCCAGTTTAACTCTCATCCGGGCTAAGTTATCACCATATGAGGGATTAGCAGAATCGACCCAGGTGTTATAGAGAGCTGCCTCGGAGGGCCCGGGCTCAATTTTAAAGTAGACAGGAGCACAAATCCTGGCAATATCTGCAACCTCATGGTACCTCTGGAATCCCCCCATTGTTTCAACCAAGCTGATATATACATCCATTGGAATTTTTACACCGCCTTGTCTAATGGAGGCCAGCATGGGCAGGGTTAAATCGGCCAGAGGATTAAAGCTGTCAGCACCTAGGCTTTGAAGTAATTTACCACCGGCAGCGGTAGCATGACCGGCAAATACCGATACTTTAAACTTGGTTTCTTTAGGAATTACGCCATCTGCCCGTAAGCCATTCAAAACATTCAGCATGCCTTCATCAGTGCACAAGAATCCCCTTATCCCTGCGTTTAAGCAGCGATCGATTTCGCGAAGGTAATTGTACATGGCGTCATGTCCCCGTAATCTCATACCGGAGACGTAACCCTCCGACGTGGTGTATTGCCGCCCTGTATCCCAACCGCGGCTGGCAGTAGGATTAACAAGTATTTCCAGCTTGTAATCATGCCCAATCTGTGCAAAATGCTTTAATTCTTCGTCATCTAACAAAGTAGCTCCACGAACCAAGGAAATTACACGGTGAACAGTTACTTTTCTCTTCTGGGCCTCATCAATCATAGCCTCCAGGTTGGAACAGGATTCAATTCCTGAGATTTCAATCCGGGCATGGGCACCACCTTCAAACCTTAGAGTGGATGAAGGCAAATCATAACGATCACGCAGGGAAAAAGTAGTTTTTTCCTTTATATAAGATTCAAATTTGTTAAATGTCATTTTATCTCCTCCATTTGATGTATTTTCAGACTAATTACTTGATAAAAAGTTTTCGAGGAAAACTAGCGAATATTTCACATCCTTTTTCAGTTACCCGGAAGGTTTGACTAATTTCAAAGCCAAAGTCTTCCATCCAAATACCAGGTATCATATGAAAAGTCATATTAGGCTGCAAGATGGTTTGGTCGCCGGGTCGCAAGCTGGCAGTATGCTCACCCCAATCGGGAGGATAGTTCAGACCCATTGAGTACCCGATACGGGAATCTTTCACAAAGCCGCTCTTGGCAATGGACTTGCGCCAAACCATTTCTACGTCTTCGCAGGTAATTCCGGGTTTAACAGCATCTAATGCCTCATTTATACCCTCTATTACAGTATCAGCAAGGGACTGAAGTTTTACCGGAGGTATCCCTAGGATGACTGTCCTTGATAGGGGAGAATGGTAGCGTTTATAACAGCCGGCAATCTCAATATTTACCTGGTTCCCTTTTTTGTATCTTTCATCTCCCCATGAAAGATGTGGGGTTGTAGTCTTTTCGCCGGCAGGAATCAGAGGTACAATAGCGGGATAATCGCCGCCGAACTCAGGTGTTCCGGTGGTGAGGGCGTGCCAGATGTTTGCTGCCACATCACATTCCCTTACCCCCACTTCAATGGAGTCAATGGCTTTGTGCATTGCCTGTTCAACGATTCTAGAAGCCTTACGGATGTATTCAATTTCAGTTTCCGATTTGATTATTCGCACCCAGTTTACGAGACAGGTAGCATCAACTATTTTCGCCTGGGGCAGCCCTATTTCCAGGCGTTTATAACACTGTCCCGTAAAATAGTAGGCGTCCATCTCAACCCCCACGGTCTTCTTGTCCCATCCCTTTTCTTTGAGAATGTCAGCTACAAAATCCATGGGGTGCTTGATTGTTGACTGCACATAATCGTCGGTATAGGTGATAATGTTCTCCCTGGAAAGCCAGGTTGTAACTCTGGCACCGTTGCCATCCTGTCCCCGACCGACCCAAATCGGCTCCCTTTCATCGATATGAAGAATGAGCAGTTGATGGACATAAAAAGACCAGCCGTCATATCCGCTAAGATAATTCATATTAGCTGGGTCAGTGACCAGCAGAACATCCATTTTCTGATTATGCATACGTTCCTTTGTCCTTCTGATTCTTTCCTGGAATTCCGATACACTAAAGGGCAACAAAATAAATCCCTCCTTAAGTCCATTGTCACAAAATACTCTTTTATTCCTTTATGAACAGCTTACGGGGAAAGTTGGCAAAAGTCTCATACCCAGTTTCCGTCACCCGAAAGGCTTCACTAATAGAAACGCCAAAGTTATCAAAATACATCCCAGGGATGCAGTGGAATGTCATATTAGGCTGGAGAACTGTTTGGTCGCCGGGACGTAAGCTGGCAGTATGCTCACCCCAATCGGGAGGGAAGTTCAGACCAGTGGAATAGCCAATTCTTGACTCCTTCACATACCCATGTTTCGCCAGAACTCTTCTCCAGGCTGCTTCTACTTCCTCACAGGTAGCCCCCGGCCTAACGGCAGAGAGCGCCGCTTCCAGACCCTCAACAGTAATTTCCGCTACCCTTTCAACCTCGACGGAAGGCTTACCCAGGCTCAGAGTCCGGGACATGGGGGAATGATAACGGTTATAGCAGCCAGCTATCTCAATAAAAACAACCTCTCCAGGATTATAGGTCTTATCTGTCCAGGTAAGATGGGGTGCCCCTGAGGTTTCGCCTCTGGGTAGGAGTGGTACAATTGAAGGATAATCCCCTCCAAATTCCTCAGTCCCTTTAATTTGTGCTTGGGTGATGGCAGCAGCCACATCACATTCCCTTACACCAACTGCAATAGCATCATAGGCCGCCTGCATAGCTCTTTCCACAACTTTGCCGGCCCTCTTCATCAAAGCTATTTCCCCATCAGATTTAATGATTTTAGCCCAGTTCACTAGGGACGTTGCGTCAACAAACTTGGCTTTTGGCAGTCCTTTTTGGAAGCTTTCTAATGCCGCAGCCGTGAAATAGTAAGCATCCTTTTCCAAACCTATAGTCTTCAGTGAATAACCCAAATCAGCCAGTACTTTAGACATGTAGTCCATAGGGTGTTTTACTGTACTTTGGACATAATCGTCACTATAGGCATGAACATGATCCGCATCTAACCAGGTGGTTTTTACCGCTCCACAGAACGCATCCATATAACGACCGATAAACCTTGGCATCTCATCATCTATTGCTACTATAACAGCTTGGTGTACATAGAAGGACCATGCGTTATATCCTGTCAGGTAGCACATATTTGCCGGATCTACTACCACAAGAACATCAAGACCCTTTTCTCTCATACTCTTTTTTACCCGGTTTAATCTTTGGAGGTATTCCGATTTTTCAAAAGTAATCAACATAAAAGCGCTCCTTTCATTTTATTAGTTCTTTAAACCCAACCGCGGGCTTTAATAGATTTGCTTATTTTCAGCAAGGCGTTAACCCAGGCAGCATCCCTCATGGATATACTGCTTTCCTTCGCCGTCTGGAATGTTTCCCTATAGGCCTTGGTAATTCTCTCTTTCAGGCGTTCATTGACAGTATCCAGATCCCAGTACCAGTCGGTCAATCCTTGAGTCCGTTCAAAGCTGCAAACTATAGCACTGCCGCAATTGGCCAGCACGTCGGGTATAATTACTACACCCTTTTCCTCCAGGACTTTTTCACCGTCTAGGGTAACGGGACCATTGGCACACTCCAAAATCATTTTGGCTTTAATCCCAGGGGCGTTTTCTAAAGTAATTACGCTTTGGACTGCAGCCGGTATGAGGATATCACAATCTACTTCCAGAACATCGGAGCTGGTAATAACAGGTAAGCCCTCAAAGCCAGCCACCGAACCTGTTTTATCCACCCATTCTTCCAGCTTATCGATGTCTAATCCAGGCTCTTTATAAATTCCTCCATTAATATCACCCACTGAAACAATGCGGTATCCCTCTTTATGTAACAGCCGGGAAACAATCCTGCCTACATTACCGAAACCCTGGACAGCAACCTTAGCGCCTGTTGGTATTTTAAAATCCTTTACGGCTTCCATGGTTACAAAAAATGCACCCCTTCCCGTTGCCTCCATACTGCCTACGGTTCCGCTTACTTCCGCCGGTTTGTCATTAATGGCTGCCGGACTGTGGAAACCCTTAATCTCTTCATACTCATCCAGCATCCAGGCCATTGTCTTGGCATTTGTGCCAATATCAGCTCCCGGTATATCCACCCAAGCACCCTTAACCGGCAATTTACGGATATAGGCCCGGGTCAAACGTTCTAATTCTCTTTCACTAAGTTTGCGGGGGTCCACTTTAATCCCGCCTTTGCTTCCTCCGGCGGGAATACCAGCCACGGCATGTTTAATGGTCATCCAGAAGCTCAGGGCCTTCACGGTATCCAGATCCAAATCTGGTACAAAGCGGGTCCCGTTTTTGCATTGACCCAGGGCGTCATTGTATTGAACCCGGTACGCATCAAAAATCTCCAGTTCGCCGTTATCCATCTTCATGGGAATGGTAAATTGAATAATTGTTTTCGGCTGTCTCAAAATTTTAACCACATTAGGCTCGATTCCTGCCAGTTTACTGGCTCGTTCTAATGTTTTTAATGCTGTTTGAAAAGGATTGCTCATATTAATACCTCCAATCAACTGTCGTAAACTTTAATTTTAAGTTATCGCTGACCTACCAAAGTCCTATGTCGTTTGTCGACATTATACAATTGATTATTCGTTGCATTTTGCCAGATTCCTTCTTTTGAGAATCTAATATTTATTATGATTCTTTTCCAATAGTCGCTAAATTAGGTCGACAATCTACAATAAATGGGTTAGAATAATATAAAAAAAGAAATGAGGAGATTTATGATAGAACATTACAATCATAAAAGCCTATCAAACATCGTTGTTGATTATATTCGTAACAAGATTCTGCTTTCCGAGTACAAAGAAGGTGATCATGTCCTTGAGTCAGAGGTTGCCTCCGCATTAGGGATTAGCAGGGCCCCCGTCCGAGAAGGCATAAAAGAACTAGTCAGTCAGGGACTGATTAAAACTATCCCCCGCAAAGGCAATTACGTTGTAAAGTTAAATCAGGATGATCTCCAGGAAATTTTTGATATCAGGCTGTTGTTGGAGAGCAGTGTAATTGAAACACTAATCAATAAAAAATTGTTAAAGGATTCCGATTTTGAAGTACTCAATAAATACATTGAAGGAATGATTACTATCTCTCATGAAGACGCTCCCGAAAATGACCGCATCAATAGAATCAACGAAAAAGATACGGAGTTTCACCAGTACTTATGGCTTAAATCAGGGAGTCAGCGCAAATTTAAGATTCTGTCCGACCTATATTCCCAATTGCGCATGGCCATGATTATTGACACTAGACAAACCGGAAATCTGGACCGCACTGCCAAGGACCATTTGAATATCGTGAAGACCCTTAAACAAGGTGATATTAAGGGTTGCAAGAAAGCCTTACGGGATCATATCGAGTTTTATGTAAGCAGGGAGCAAGATAATAATTAAGCTAACTTTCCAATTATATTACCTCATACAAAACCACTATCCGATCTTTTTTGCTGCAAAAGGGTCGTATAGTGTAAGAAAAACACAGCTGCAATGATTAAGAAACCGCCTGTTAACTGGCTCATAGTCAAGATATCTTGGAAAAACAAAAATGAAAGAAAAGCCGTAAACAGCGGTTCGATGGTACAGAAAATGCTTGTTTTGGCTGGACCGATGAACTTTACCCCCACCCAAAATGCTAAAACAGCCAAGATGGTGGCAAAGAAAGCCATACAAACTATCATTACCCAGGCAATTGAAGGAATACTAAACATAAGCTGACCCGATGATAATCCAATTATCGAATAAGAGATTGCTGCCCCGGAATTAATGTATAAAGTTGCGGTAAAAGGTTCCACGCTTTTCATCAAGGCAGTCCCTAGAATGACATAGGTTGAATAAAGAACGGCCGAAGCTATCCCGAAGAGTATACCCAAAAGCTTTACTGAGGCAAAGGAAGCATTTAACAACAGAAACAATCCAACCGTCGTAACGGCAAGGGCTACCCCCTTTTCCCAGGTGTAGACTTCTTGCTTCAGCAGAACAGTAGAGATGGTGACAATAGTCGGGAAAAGGTATAGGAGCATGCTGGCCAGTGAGGCCGGGATGCTTGTGTAGGAGAGCATATAACAACCGGAATTTCCGGCGTAAACAACCCCTCCCAGCAGCATAAGTCTGATAATAACAGCGCCCGCAGGTTTATGTTGACCTTTCTTAAGGAGAAAAAAACTTAAAAGCAGTACGGTTATCAAAAATCGATAGGCCAGTACAGTAACTGTGTTGACCCCTGACTGGTAAGCTATCTTTGCAAATATCGGTCCTGCACCATATGATATGCCACATATAATGGCAGCCAATGTTCCTATTTTTTCATTTGGCAAGTGGTTAACACCTCATTTTTCATAGCTTCAGCTTTCCAATCTCAATAAGCAGGGGCAACAACCCCCTGCTTAATTTTATTTCACGGGTTTGCATCTACTGATAATCTCACATATAGCCGGTAAAACGTTGTTTAACGACGGCCGAATAAACATAGTTTATCATTGTTATAAAATCAAAAATTGGCAGTCCGGTGGCCTGTTGAACTGCAGGTCCGTAAGGTGCCAATACGCTGCACTCAAAAAGCAGCACCTTAACATCCGGGGCATCCTTTAATAAAGCTTTTGCAGTTGCAACCACTTCCGCTTCCACCTTCTCAGTATCCAAATCGCTTTGCTCCTGGATAATGGCGGAGGCAAAATTGGGACAATCCTCTAGACCACGGATAGCTAGGCGGTCAGGAATATTAGCGCCGCAGGCTGCCAGGACTGATTCATCCAGAGACTTGGAATTAGCTGTTATAATCCCCACCTTATTAGTCTCGGAAATCAGATGCATCATAAAAGGGACCTGCAGGAGACTCGACATAAAAACCGGGAGGTCAAGCCGCCGAGCCATCTCCTGTTGGTAGATAGCCATAAAACCACAGTCACCGGTAATTGCCCGGACACCCTCACATTTTAAGGCCATCCCTGCCTCAATAACTGCCTCCATAATGGTAGTATCGTGGTTAAATATTCTCTCCACCGTTAGTCCCGGAACCTTCTGAAATCGCACCGGGTATTTATACGTAGTGGCATTGGCAACATCTCCCGGTATAAAAGGGATACAAGTATCTAGCAAAACAATTCCGATAGCTTCTCCGCAACTTGATTGTCCAGGTTTCTTGCTGTAAATCATCTTCTTTCTCCCTTCCCTATCAATTGCTACCACTATAGAAGTGGGAGCCAAAGAATTAATGTTTAAACTGGAATTTGTTTTACTTATTAAAATAGGCTAGGGCAGACCTGACATGCATTTCTATTCCAATCAATAATGTATCTTCGTCTATATCAAAAAGGGGATGATGATGAGGATAATCTGTGCCTTTGTCCGGATTACCAGTACCGACAAAATAAAAGGCGCTGGGCACTCTCAGGGTAAATTCAGCAAAATCTTCACCGCCCATAGCCCGATACTCAACAATACTCTGCTCCGATTCCAGAGTTTCCCGGGCTGCTTCTTTCACCTTTTGAACCATTTCAGGCACATTGTTCATGCAGGGATTGCTGGGGACATAGGTTAGCTCGTAATGGGTTCCGGTTGCCAGACATACCCCTTTAATAATCCTTTCAAACTTTTCCTTAAGCAGCGTCTTTCCCTGTTCTTCATTGTCAAACAGGTAGCGCATGGTTCCGGCCAATTCCACTTTTCCGGGAATAATGTTGCATCCTGTCCCCCCTTGAATCTTCCCAAACATAATTACATTAGGGTTGAATACGCTGATTTCCCTAGTGGTAAGAACTTGTACTGAATCTACAATTTTGGAAGCTGCCAGAATTGGGTCTACTGCATCATGAGGGGCAGATGTGTGACCTCCCTTGCCATAAATGATTAACTCAAACTGCTCTAGTCCGGCCATAATGGCCCCATTAACAATACCGATTTTTCCGCTTTCAATACCCGTCCAGATATGGAGAGCGAAAGCCCCATCTACTTTGGGATTCTCCAGAACGCCGTTTTTAATCATCTCCAAGGCCCCCGCCCTGGGATCCGTGGTTTCCTCATTGGGCTGAAAAACAAACTTAATATTGCCATTGATTTCATTTTGGTGATTGGATAAAATCTTTGCGGCTATAAGCAGCATGGCAACATGGGCATCATGACCGCAAGTATGGGCTATGCCCTTATTAACCGATTTATATGGCTTAGCAATTGCTTCTTCCATTGGCAGGGCATCCATATCAGCTCTCAGTAAAAGGGTAGGTCCAGGCTGGCTCCCCCGCAGCAGTCCCACTACCCCTGTTTGGGCGAGAATCTGAATCTCCAGACCAAGAGACTCCAGAAACTGACAAATAATTTTCGAAGTTTTAAATTCCTGAAAACCTAATTCTGGATGCATATGAAAATGCCGACGAAGCCTGATGGCTTCTTCTTTTAGGGAGTGGATTTCCTGCTTAATATCTTGTATCATCATAATCCGCCACCTTTAATTATTTATTTGCCAAACATGGTATTGGGTAAAAAGAGCGCCAGTTGCGGAAATGTGATTACCAGAATGATTACAAGGACAGTCATCAGTATAAAAGGTAGTATGTGGCCTATTATTTCAACATAGGGTCTGCGGAAAATTACCTGGGCAGTAAAAATGTCGCAGCCAAAAGGCGGTGTAATCGTTCCCAATGCTACCTGAGCCGTAACAATAACACCCAGTAGAATGGGATCTATATTAGTCATTGCGACATAATGGGCAAAAATAGGTGTAAGAATGTACATGGCAACTAGACCGTCTACCAGCATACAGGCAATGAAATAAGCCAAATTTATTACAATCAGAACCTTTAAAGCCGATGGATCTGAACCAAAAATCTGGGGCAGAATCTTTTCCGGTATGTTCAGGAAACTTATAAGCCAGGAAGCTACTTGACCTGAACCAACCAGGATAAAGACAACACCGGTAACTATCCCTGTAGCCTTTGCAGCCCTTATTATACCACCGATATCAAGGGATCTGTATACTATCGATTCTACCAGAAGAGCATAGAAAACAGCCGCAGCAGCAGCTTCAGTAGGACTGAAAACCCCGGTGTAAATGCCGCCTACAATAAGTAAAGGATAGCCAAAAACCCAGATCCCCTCTTTGATAGTGGTCAGACGTTCACCCATAGTAGCCTTCTTTTCCGTATACCCAACTTTCTTAACCTTGGAGTAAATAACACAATAGGCAGAATATAAAGTTGCCATCAGAATACCTGGCACAATACCAGCCATATAGAGCTTACCAATAGACGTTCCGGTGATAACTCCATAGACTATAAAGACTAAACTAGGCGGTATCAAAAGGGCAATCTCGGCAGATCCAAGAATTAATCCAAAAGAGAAACTGCTAGGATATCCTGCACGAAGTAAAATAGGTCGGAAACTACCGCCCATGGCAGCCAAAGTTGCCTGGGCTGAACCGGAAACAGCACCGAAAATAGTGCAGGCTACATTAGTGCTTACCGGAATTCCTCCGGGAAGGTGCCCCAACCAGGTCATAACCATCCGACTGAGCCTTTTCCCTGTTTCTCCCGAGGTAATCAATTCAGCTCCCAGAATAAAAAGCGGTACGCAGACCAAGGCGGGCGGACTAATCCCGGTAATAATCTGTTGAACCAAGATTTTGGAGTCCAGCATAGGAAGGTTAATATGAAGAAACAGCATTAGGGTTCCTAAAATATTCAAGACAAAGGGTAAACCGATTACTAACATTGTAACTAATATTAAAACCCATAACATAAGAACACCTCAATCCTCGTATTCGCTTTGTTGTTCAGGGGACAACCATACTTCCTTCTCGACTATGTTTTTGATAATTGTTCGAACATATTCCACACCCATTAAAAAGAAACCGGTGGGAATGATAGTCCAGATCAGCCAATAAGGAATCCTCAAAGCCGGAGTAAGTTGGGTTCTCATGCGGGCAACCATCATATAATCCCAGGCGTAATAAGCCATAATAAAAGTTATTATTGCACCCAAAACGCAAGTGAAGATAATCATAATTTTTTGAAGCCTGGGGCTTAAAGCCTCGAACATCGCACTCATACGAACATGACGGGCCCTCCTGACTCCGTAGCCAGCACCGATAAAAGTTATAATGATTAGCATTATTGAGGAAATTTCTTCTACAAAAAAGATGCTCATGTGAAGCTGTCTGGCAATAACGTTAACTATCCAGGCTACAGCAATTACTAATACGGCCCCTACTAAACACCAGACTTCAAATGCCTCAAGCAACTGATTTGCTTTCTTGGCAATGATCCCCTTGCTTCTATTTTTATCACCCATCCGAACAGCCCCCTAATATTTTTATACCTTGAAGCGGGACGGTCTCCCGCCACAAGGTATTGTGAAATTGTGATTACGTTAATTAACGGGCAATATTAAGTTCCTTTTTGGCATTCTCAATGTCTTTTAGTAATACGTCCAAAACTTCTTGAGCGCCTGAGCCGCCAATTTCAAGGAATTTCGGGTAGACTGTCTTAGCTCTTTCCTTCATCTTGTCTATTTCGGCATCGCTGAGTTCGGTTACCTTTATTTGCGGTCTCTCTTTGAGTATCGCTTCTAAATCAACTTTATGTCTGTCATCGATCCACTTACCACTGGTAACTACATTGTCTTTCCAGAACTTGCGCATCTTCTCCTGAGTTTCTTTGGGCAGGGAATCGAAGAATTGAGCGTTGACTGTCGGAATGCCTAAGAAGGGTTCATTGTAAGCCTGGGTTAAGTAGTCCTGTACTTCATAGAACTTGGCACTGCGGATTGCAAATATTGGGTTTACCTGACCGTCAACTATTTTGGTCTGCAGGGCTGTATAAACTTCGCCGTATGTAATAGGAGTTGGTGTGAAACCGTAGGCTTTATAGTCTTCTATCAGCAGATTGGAACCCATTACACGAA
Source organism: Bacillota bacterium (assembly GCA_049323895.1). Lineage (GTDB taxonomy): Bacteria > Bacillota > Peptococcia > Peptococcales > BICA1-8 > JBMOKT01. The sequence continues at coordinate 241,468 of JBMOKT010000023.1, forward strand.
TCTTGAAGCCTTTCATATCCCCTAAGGAGTTGATAGGCTTGTTGGAAGTGATAGTTTGCCAGCCTTCATACATTACGCCTAACGGAACCAGACCTTTGGTGCGGAACCATTTTTCCAGTACGGGCATAAACTCACCTTTATTAACAACCCATCCCAAAACTTCCGGCATGCGTTCCTTGGGCCAAATATAGTTTAATGCCAGAACCTGAGCTTCAGGAACGAATGAGCTAATCCATGCATAGTCAGAAAAAACATACTGCACTACCCCAAGCTGGCAAAGTTCGTTAATATCGCGAGATTCACCAAGAGTACCAAAGGGATAAACTTTGATATCCAGATTAGTAGAATTTTTCATTTCATCAGCAAATTTTTCAGCCCAAACGGTCATAAAATCGCCTTCAATTTCCTCGGAGGCAAATTTGGCTTCTATTCTTTGAGCCGGAGGAGCCTTCTCAACGGGTGCTGCTGGATTTTCAGCAGGTGCAGGTGCAGGTTTTGTTCCACCGCCACAACCTGCTAAGGTTAAGAGCGCTATTACGAGAACTAACGCAAAAACCTTTTTATTTTGCTTGACAAACATTTTCAATCCCCCTTAAATATTATTCCGCTGGTTACACTGCTAACTGGGCTAAAACACTTTCTTCCCGGTTATCCCCCCTTATTTTTTAGATTTAATTACTTGTTATAAATTGCTGTCTGTCATTAATTTTTTGCTCGCATGTGTCGATTGTCGACTAAATTATACTTCGCCATTAACTTCTTGATTCCTTTTTTCAATCATTACTTTTATAAAAAAATTTTGAAAATTCTTTACTATTTATAAATGTTCCACCAGACGATAACTTACTAGCACCACTTGTCTTGCCATTTTATCACCTACTTGTATGCCTATCCTATATACTCGACGCAACTAGAAAATCCCGCAAATAAGGGAATAATTCATGATAGACCCCGTATATCCCCTAGAAATAATTATGAACATTTTGCCTATTCGTATGCTACCGGGAGAAGGTCATCAAGGCAGGTTTTCTTTTTAAATAATAAGCATTACAAAAAAGTCATTAGAAAATTTAACGGGAAACACTTTAAAAATTATAATGTCCTTAAAGGTACTAATGAAATATTCAAATGAGTATTTTATTTTTGTATTTAACGACTAGAAAGCTAGCTAAACTTCCAAAGAAAATATGGTAAATAAGTATTAATAATAAGTCATTAAACTCCTGGTTATTAGGGAATACTCCTCTGAGTGGAGCTATTACGCCGATATTAGCTAAATATACTAGAGTTAATAAACCTGCACCTTTTAATATATATAATTTTTCCCCAAGATAGTAAAGCATTATTTGTATTAAAATTCCAAGTGCCCCGCTTATCGCCAAGTGTGTAAGCCATGATAATAAAATACCATAACCATTAAATTCATCCATTAGCTGTCCTGTAAAAATTCCACCACCAATAGCAATTATGCAAAGCTTACAAATCTTAGAGGCAAATAATGCCATGCTAATTAACCCCATAATAATACCAGTAATAATTCCACTAATTGCCCCTGCTAAAACATGATTATACATTAAAAATCTCCCTCGATATTGACATAATAAAACTTATGCTTAAGCCTAACTTTAGAGCTATAGTTATGATTTGTTGAATGATAAAAATTATGTGCAAAAGAATCTTATTTTATTGTGATCCAAAGCAAAGATTGCCCTGATCCTTCTACAAAAAGAACCTGCTTATACAGGTTTTTTTCAGGTAAAACACATGCCGAGGATCCTTGGAAGCAAAAGTATTCCCCAACGCTTCATCATGCTATATTTTAAACAAAAAGTGTCGTCCCTAATGTTTAGATATTCAATTACAAACCAAATATAAACGTATTAATTGGGCAATAATAGTTTAAATTCGCAAACGGAGGTAATTTCTTATGGACGATTTTGTCATCGTTGGCTTTTTAGGAGGATTACTAGGAACTGTCGGTGACGTTATTGTACATTGGATTTTTGTCTGGTTAAAAATTGCCAAATCAACTACAGGTCACTATCTTTCAGAATTAATTTTTCCACATGAAAAAGTCTCATTGAGAAAACTTTTGCTTGGCGAATTTATACATCTATTAGCAGGGGGAATCTTTGGAGTATCTTTAGCGGTTTTTTTACTAATTTCCGGTTATGATTATGCCCTAATTAAAGGATTAGGTCTAGGAGCTGCAACCTGGATTGTTCATATTGCTATAATCCCAAATATGGTTTCTCCCCGACCCTTTATTTATAGAACCTTTAATGAAACGATAGTTGATTTAATAACACACTCCATCTGGGGATTTGTTACAGCTCTTGTCTTATTAATATATAGACCGGGATTTTAATAAAATCTTAATGGGAGGCTTATTTATGAATTTTATACTTAGGGTAAAAGAATTCTATCTTTTAGAGTTGCTTCAATTAAAAATGTATGAATCACAGCTTCACACCCTGGAAAATGATTATGTGCGTCATGCTTATGAGCGTATGGTAGAACTGGAGCAGGGTCATGTAGACTTTTTCAAAAACTACCTAATAGAAAATAATAGTGACATCCCTTCAATTCCAGGAAGCCTTATGTCTTTAGCAGGAAAGTTCATTGGTCACTCTTTAGATTTAACTTCAGCGGATAACCGTTACAAGATTGGAGCAGCAGTGGAAAGTAAAGCAATTGAGATGTATCATGCATTTATTTTAGAAACCTGGGATGACAAAAATTTCAACAGAAGGCTATGGCATAATATGATTGATGAAGAATTCCATTTACTCTGGTTTAAAGATAATCAGAAAAGCTTTATATCAAGTGGAAAATACACATAATATTGACCAAATTTCTATTTAATCATTTTGCAGCAACCAAAGGATATAACAGAATCTAACCAAGTTCAATACGACGCTAAATCGTTGTGTTACGACATAAGAAATAAGCCTTTTTATATGTTTCCTAATTCCCTTCTGTCTAAAACTCCCAAGGTATAAGCTAAAGTTATACCATAAACCGATGCAGATAGAAAATGGGATATTGTAGCATTTAAAGTGTGTGTTGTAAAATTATCTAACTTTAATAGTATTGATATTGCATATATGCCTTCATTAGCTATTACTCCATATAACCAACCCTTAAATAGATAGTTCCCACTGGTTAGCTTCAAAAGTATAAGAGCAAATGGAATACCTAAAAAACCCGAAAATACTATTTGCTCAATTTGAGTAAACATAACTTCAAATAAATTATTAGGTAACCTTCCTAATGTCATCATTGAAGCCCAATTTAATAGTCTCTCATCATATAACCCCACTAGATAACCTAACCAATCAACTATATTCATAGCTAAAGCTGCAACAATGCCTGCTATAAACCCCGATGTAATTCTATCTTTCATCTGTACTCACCACCATTTATAATGTGGTTATTAGTTTATACTTTTATTGTTTATTTTATTTGAAATAATGAAATTTAAAAAAGATGTGTATTTTTTTTCGTTACCATTTCTCAATTATCAACAATACTTTCCTATTGTATCCATTTAGCAACTTCATAATAGGCAGGTATTCCAATAATTAAGTTAAATGGGAAAGTAACCCCCAAAGATAAGCCCAAATATATAGAAGGATTTGCTTCTGGCACCGAAGTTTTAAGTGCTGCGGGTGCAGCAATATAAGAAGCACTTCCCGCTAATACTCCCATTAATGTTACTCCTCCCAAAGATAATCCTACAACGTTCCCCACAATAACGCCTAAAGAACCAAATAATAGTGGAGTATATAAGCCAAAAAGTAACAATTTAAGTCCATGTTCTTTAACCTCTGACAAACGTTGTCCTGCAATCAATCCCATATTTAAGAGAAAAAGAATTAAAATACTACTGTATAGATCTATAAATAAAGGCTTAATCATTGGTTTTGCACTGTCTCCAAGTATCCACCCTATTAATAAACTACCCATGAGAAGTAAGATGCTTTTTCCGAAAATACTTTCCCTAATTACTTCTTTATCTATTAAATTCGTGGACGCAGGGATAAAGGCAATACTTTGAGAGGAAAGTATTGAAACAGCTTGTTTGCTTTCTATTATTTTTAATAAAAGTAATGAAACTAGAATTGCTGGGCTTTCCATTAAAACAACTAAAGCATTCATAAATCCTTCATAAGATGTACCGTTTTTATCCAAAAAGGTAATAGCAGCCCCGTAAGTAACAATACTTATGGAACCATAAGTAGCTGCTAATCCAATTGAATTTTTTAAATCCATTCTTATTACTTTCATGATAAAAAGGGTGATAAATGGAATTATTATTCCTAAAAATAATGCACCTAGGATTGGTGTCAATACAGTTTCTATGGAATAATGGGAAAGTTCAATTCCTCCTTTAATTCCAATCGCAATCAATAAGTAGATGCTTAACCCTTCACTTAAACTATTTGGAAACTTTAAATCGGATTTAAATATAGCAGCAATAATTCCTAATATGAAAAATAAAACAACTGGTGATAATAAATTTTGGAAAATTATTTCGCTCATTCATGTGCCTCCTATGTGATAATTTCATTAAATAAAAAAACCGACAGTTTCAGTATTCAAGTAGTCTTAACCACTTTTACTGAATGTCGGTTTATCTTCAACTGACCCTAGTCTTTTAAAGATCTCCCTATATTAATTTTTAATTAATAAAAATTTTTCTCAAGATCATTATATAACTTAAATACCATCACTCGTTCTCCCGTACGAGAACTTATATCAGTATGAAAACTTTTCACTTTTTCACCAGTTAAACTTAGAATAATATCCTTAAGATCTTCTATGCCTGCTTCAACTAACTCTGCACGAGTTTTCTTAATCGTTAACATCCCCTCTTTTGTTTCACAAACGGTAAATTCAGCTGGTGTTAAAATACCTTGTAGATTTACAATTATCATATCCCGCAATATATCTGTCTTAACAGATATAGATCCACGCCCAAGAAAGTCCTTTTCCCATTGAGTAATTGCCTTACTTATCTCTGTTTCAAAAGAACCTTTCGATTTATTCATAAAAAGTCCCCCAAACAAAAAATCAGTCCATTCCTTGAGCTAACCTTTTAGTCAAGAAAAACACCGATTTACCTTATTTTTCACTTTATATTATTTAATAAAAATGCTTCTTCATACAGTCAATAAGGATATTTAACAGGATGCTAAAGCTTTCTAATAATATAAAGTTAAAATAAAATCTCTCGCTTATTAATTTCTTAAAAAGAATACCTTTAAATAATAAAATTGTCAACACTTACTTAAAAAACTTCCATAATGAAAATTGTTTTCCTTAATTGAAAAAGTAACTTCCACCCCCACCCTATCAAAGGATAGAAGTTAGTCTTACAAATAACGATATGGTGTCGATTCTCAAATTAAACCAGAAAAATTTCTCATTTTAAAATAGTCACAAGCATTCTTAAAAGCCTAATATTCTCAAATGAATTAAGAACATTTTTCCGGTAATTATCACAATCTAGTAGTATTAATGAGACTTACTGGGGGCGCTGCCCCAGACCCCGGGATTTAACGCTTGGTTCTCCAAAAGCATGAAAAAAGGAATTATAGGGGTCAGGCTTGAATTATTCCCTTATTTTCAATTTCTTCAAGAAGTTCGGTTGCACCAGACGACAACCTACTATCACCACTTATTATTTTAGATACCATCGATAGCGGGATATTTAAGGTGTTGGCTAAATCAGTTGAGCATATTATAGGGGTCAGGCTTGAATTATTCCCTTATTTTCAATTTCTTCAAGAATTACGGTTGCACCAGACGACAACCTACTATCACCACTTATTATTTTAGATACCATTGATAGCGGGATATTTAAGGTGTTGGCTAAATCAGTTGAGGAAATATTGCTATGTTTCTTACATAGCAGCACAATAACCTTTCGGATATCGGAGAATTTTTGAAACTTACTTCTCTTAATAACTTCTTCCCTTTTAACTTGTGCAATTTTACATACATATTCTATTATATAATCACATTCTATTTTCTTCCGAGAATTATTACTCTCCTGATTTATACCTTCACAACTATCTATTTCTAGTTTATATTCCTCTATTAAAGTATCATCATTTTTATCTTTTAATTTCAAATATTCATTATATATCTTAATTGCCCTAGATCGATTTTCCGATAAAGTTTTTAGTACAAAATCTACTTCTACTAACTGATTATCTTCGCCTTTTGAATAATTATTATGGCTGCTCCAAGAATAATTGGGTGTGCTGATTCCTGCTTTTACCGGATTATTATGAATGTACTTAATTAACTCAAGCAAGTAGCTTTCTTTGTCACATAACTGTGCCTTATATCTTTGCTGAAACACATGACCAGTCCTTTGATACTTTTTATTATATCTTTGGGTGAAACTCTGCTGTATCCCCTGCATTATTTTTGATAGGGGTACTTCGCCGGTTTCTATAAGTAAATGAATATGGTTATCCATGATACAGTAGGCAAAAAGCTTGAAATTATATCTTTTTTTATATTTTGTTATAAGTTCTAAATAATGTTGTTTATCGGCGTTGTGTTTTAATATGTCTTCTCCATTATTCCCTCGGCAAATCACATGAAATAATGCTCCTGGGAATTCAATTCTTAACCTTCTTGCCATAATATCACCTTCTCGTATACATATATACTTTACCAAAACTAGAAAGTCCTGCAAATAAGGGAATAATTCAAGCCTGCCCCCAGATGCCCCACATACGGTGAATCCGCTTTGGGCGGTCTTTAACAATATATCTTGCCAGCGCATTACCGATGGCTGGAAGAAGCGGTAAAACCAAAGGTTCATTACTCTTTCTCTGGTTGATGCTGATTAAATCACATTTCCAATCAATATCATTTAACTTTAAATTCAATATGTCAACGGACCTTAGACCGGTAAGTAGCACCAGTACCATTATAACTGTGTTCCTTGAAGATACAGCATCAGTTTTTAACACACTCCAAATAGCCTGCTCTTCCTCGTGCGTCAATGCAGGAATAATTGTCGTTTTTCTTAACAATTTTTCAGGAACTGCCGTGAGGAGTTTGTCTCCGTCTTCTGCAAATCTTAGAAATGACCTAAGCCCGGCAGCTGCCGTGCGAAGGCTCCCAGAGTCCCAAGTTTTCCTTAATTCACAGAAGAATTCATGGATTAGTTCCATGGGAACAGTTCTTAAACATGTATAGCCAAGCCGCTCAATAAAGATAAGGAACTTTCAGGAAATATTTCTGTACGAATCAACCGTGTTGTTACTCTTCCGCTCTGCCCTAAGATACTCCAGGAATTCCGCATGAATGTTTTGAAATCCAATGGTTACAGGCTTGCCGACTTTACTTTCTACCCATGGTTTCCAGCCAACATAGCCTCTTTCCTCGCATTCTCTCAGCTTTCTTATACAGGACCTGTGCAGGAGTTTACGCAGATGACAGTACTCTCCAGTTTTTACATTTGCAGAATCATTTTTTGAAGTTATCAGCTAGAACATCACTAAATGTGTCTATCTGCATAGCCGCTGCAGTCCTTAACAATCTGCCCGTATGCACGCTTAAATATGCGAATCGTGGATTGAAAATAACCTGCCTTTCTAAGCTCTTCAAGAACTTTTTCTACACTCTTTTCCAAAGCGGTTTTCTTTTCCATGATGGTTTCTCCCTATAGCATAGTTTTCGACATAAGTCTATCCCTATTTTAAGTAAGCAAAAGGAACCGTCCCTACTGCTTATTTTTAAAGTTGCATGGTTCTTTAAACTGGTATTCAATACATAGTTCTCGCAATGTTTCAATAAGTTCTATATTTAATCGAAATAGGAAAATTAATATAACAACAAGAAAGATGATTAATCCTGACATGAAATATGTAGATCAACAAAAAGAGAAATATACATTTCCAGTAATCATACCACCCGTGGTACATAAAGCAGGTGTTCTTCATAACGAGCTCAAAAATATGTGGCATTATGCTAAAGATGCATTAACCAATACTACTGATTTAATTATTTTTGGTTACTCATGTCCTCCGACTGATACCGAGAGTGCAAATCTTATTAGGAGGTCCATAGGGGCAAGTTCCAACATTAAAAATATATCTATTATTGATCCTAACCCTTCAACAATTATAAGATATTTCGAGTTAACTAGATTTAATAAGGTTTATTATTATACGAACGCTGAAGCATTCTTCAAAATAGGATTACAAGAAGCAGGTTTTATATCTGAGATTGCTGTTACGAAGGAATTATCTTAATACTATTCCGTCTAACTTAAATTTCCCCGTGGGGTCAAAAATTCACAAATTTCAGGCAAATTTAGCAAATTTTTATACTTTACGTAACTTAAAAGTCCTGCAAATAAGTGAATTATTCAAGCCTGACCCCAGATGCCCTGACCCCAGATGCCCTATATATGTTGGACTTCATCTAGAATAAGAAGTTCAACATTGCATTTTTTAAAATTATTTACTATTCTATTTACTTTTAATTGTGTATTTCTCCCATTAGCATAAAAAGGATCACCCATATTTTCTAATATTGCAGTTGCAATACTATTTCCTCTGGCAGCAGGGGGCACTCTAACTAACAACGCGGGGATTATTTTTTGTATACTATTATCTAGTTCTTTATCATAACTTGGATACTGTTTAATATAGTTTTTACACAAATATGACTTGCCCACACCAGATTCACCATAAATACACATGCATATGGGCTCCTCTAGGTATTTAGACTGTTTTCGGCATTCATCTAACTTACTAAATATTTCTTTTTCCTCTGGAGAAAGAATAAAAATATCTTTCAACTTTTTTCTTTTTTCTTCATGTGAAAGCTTATTTATATTAGCAATGTTACGTAATTCTTCCTTATCTACTTTATCTTTAATAAGAATCCCATCCTTTTAAATCAGGTTCCATATCCATTATTTCTACAGTCGCCTCTTTTGAGGTTTTATTAACTTTGTTTTTACCCTTTGTGCTATTTTTAGTATACTTGTTCTTTTTATTTTCTTTTGTATGTTTAGATTCAAAGTTTATAGTATTATTAATAACCTTGACCTCGCTAACTTCTTTATCTTCTGCGTCTTGTTCAATTTGATCTTTTTTAATATCAAATAATGATCCATCATCTTCTCCTCGAATAATATTATAAATAGATCCTTCCACACCCTTATATCTTGCAAGTATTGTTCTTGTTGAAGTTTTCTTTGTTTTAACCCACTCTTTATCAACAATCGCTTCCACTAATCTCCTAGTGTGAATGCTAAAATAAAGTGTACCAAAAACGCTAATGAAAAGTGTGCCACTAAAATAAGTCAATAATTACAAATATTATGTCATTTCATGGTATTATCTTGATTGGTATACAACCAAAAAAGTAATATTATGGGAGGGCAAAAATGACTAAGAGGTGGCAAATGTACAGTAAAATTCAAGCAATGAAAAGCCAAGGTTTTAAGCTGCGGAAAGTAGCAAAAATTCTTGAAATTCATCGTAATACTGTAAAAAAGTACTGGGATATGAGCCCAGATGAATTTCAAGAGACGATACTAGAACCGGCAAAAAAATCCAGTCTAGAGCAACACAAAGAACTGATACTATCATGGCTGAGAACTTATCGGGAAATTACTGCAGCTCAGATTTATGACTGGCTAAAGGAAAAATATGATCTAGAGCTTGCAGAAAACACTGTCAGAAGATATGTCCGAATGTTGCGCATGGAGTATGATATCAAACACGAAAGCAACAGTAGGGATTATGAAGCTATTCAGGACCCGCCCATGGGTCTTCAGATGCAGGTGGATATTGGAGTAATACCTGTGGAGAATATTCGGACAAGAAGATATCAGAAGCTTTACTGTATTGGATTTGTACTATCAAATTCAAGATATAAATACGGAGTATGGTTTGCAGGTCCGCCTGATGCGCGGGACATGGTTAATGCCATCCGGAGTTGTTTTGAATGGATGGGTGGTAAACCTAAAGAACTAGTATTTGACCAGGACAGACTTATTGCAGTAAATGAGAATTACGGTGATATTATCTATACTAAAGATTTTGAAGTATTTCGGCAGAACGAGAAACTGGAAGTTTATCTTTGCCGGAAAGGTGATCCACCTAGTAAAGGACGGATTGAGGCTGTAGTAAAATTCTTTAAATATAACTTTGCAAGATATAGACAGTATTCAGAACAATGGATATGGGATGAAGAATTTGAGAAATGGCTCCATCGGACCGGTAACGGAAAGAAACACTCCATAACAAAAAAAATACCGGCCGAGGTATTTGAAATAGAACGTGGGTACCTCACTCCGGTATCATACGAAATAAAAAACTCCGATGATAATATAATACTTCGAAAGATTGGAAAGACAATACTATAATGTATGACGGAAATCGTTATACAGTGCCCACTGGAAGTTTTGGAAAACACGAAGATGTCCAATTAGAGATAAAAGACAATGAATTGTTAATATATGCTGGCTTTTGCGATATCCTGCTGGCCAAGCACAAAATATCCTATGGAAAGGGCAAATTAGTACAAAATAATGACCATCTCAGAAATAGAGATATAAAGATTGCTGGTATAAAAGAGGATTTAAAAATGAAGTTTCCAAACCCTGAGATAGCTGAAGACTTCCTAAACAAAGTGCATGCGGGAAAGATAAGATATGCCAGAGATCAATTTCTGCTAATCGAAAAGACACTTGGTGAATATAGTGTGGAGGTAATTGAGGCAGCACTTCAATATTGCCTGATACAGGAGCTTTACAGTGCTGTAGACTTTAGGGATGCAGTTATCCATTTTAATAAGGACATAAAAAAATCAGACAACCATACTAACAATATGCATGACACAGGTACGGCAAATATACCGAGCGTTGAGGTTGCTAAAAGAGATTTACAGGATATGATTAGAAGGCTGAAAGGAGGAGATGACCAATGGCTGAATTAACAGTTATTTCCTCTCTTTTGAAGCAGTTGGGTCTTAAAGATGCCGCAGTAGGGCTTGAGCCCACCGTTTCAGAGGCGGCCTTATCCAACAAAACTCCTCTGGAAGTACTGGAGAAATTATTATACCTTGAGATAGATGGCAGGAATACAAGAGGGAAAGCTAAAAGGCTCAAGGCTGCCTGTTTGCCCTATGTTGAAGGTTTGGACACCTTTGACTTTGGTCGTAAGGGCTTTAAAGGAATAGATAAAGCTCATGTGCGACAACTGGCTGAGTTAGCGTGGCTGGAGAAAGCATACAACATCATGTTCCTGGGTCCTACAGGGTTGGGGAAAACGAGACTTTCAGTTGGTCTTGGAATGAAAGCTGTGGAGACAGGATACAATGTATCCTTTGTAACCCTTGATGAGCTAATGCGACTTTTAAAAACTTCTGAAATTAGTTCAAGGGCTGCAAGAAGGGTTAGAATGATAAAAAATAGTGATTTAGTTATTCTTGATGAGTTATGCAAAGCTTCACATAACTCATCTTATGAAAAGTATAGTATTATGCAAAGTTGAGAGTGAAACATCCCATAAATACTGGAAAAGTTTGCTCTGAACTTTGCATAATATTTAAAATTAAATGAATGACTTAAGCCATGCCATCAATTCTTCTTTCTGGCTGTCTGAATATTTTTCAGAAGGAAGCACATTTGGACTGGCTGCTTCTATAGCTTTACGTTTAACTTCAGGGTTCGACTTTGCGTAGCGTTCTGTAGTAACAACAGAGGTATGTCCAAGAAAATCCCGAATATAAATTAGATTTATACCGGTTTAACCCCTTTAATTTAGAGTCTTTTCCCTTATAGCTAATTAATCCTTAGAATTACTCATTATTTCGCTATCAATTGCTAGAGTACCTTGGGGACGCTGTCCCCAAACCCCTATCCTCGCCGGAGGGCAGAGGTCTGTTTTGACAGACCTTTAGCAATAGGATAACTTGTATTTTGATGTCAAGGGTAAATAAACGAGCAAAAACCGCTCGCCCTTGACATCAAGGGACTGCCTACAACTGGCTAAACTATACTTTTATAACAATATCCGATATGTTCCCTGCTGCAAACTGTAGGCTAA
>JBMOKT010000024.1:0-68882 GCA_049323895.1 Bacillota bacterium
TTGTTTCTCCGTCAGCTAAGCCAGTTGCTTTCCCAGTCAATAGGTTCACTATTACTCCGCTGTCATAGCCGCTGTAATCCATTTCATCTATGCCCAGTCCACCGTCTATTGAACCTGCCAGTTCTCCACTGCCGGTAAACACAAAGCTGTCTTTGCCGCTGCCGCTTACCAAATGTTCATAACCTGAGAACAGCATGGTAATCCCGGAATTTGACAAGAAATGATTAACTCCTATTGTATATATACTAGATGTATTTAAACCAGTAATAGTATCAGCACCCGACTGACTGCCTAGCAGATGATTAATATTTGTAAAGCCCGCCGGAATAGCCTGCTGCGTACCAGAAAAACCATCCGTTCCTACAGAGTTTAATTGAATATTACAGGCAGTCAGATACTCAGAGAAATCAAGAGTATCTTCACCCTTTCCTCCGTCAATGGATGTTCCTGCCGGGAGGATAAACCCATCTATAAATACAAATGTATCTTTTCCTGAACCACCCTTAAAGAGGCGAATATTGCTTGGTGCATCTCCATCATTACTGTAATCCACATTGTTCGACCCCAAGATAACCTTGTGGTCAGCCAATTCATAGCGCAAATCCCCGGTTATATTGGTAAAATCAAGGGTGTCTTTACCCCATGTTGTTTGAATTATCCTATCAACCCCAAAATCATTGGAATAACTATATAATCTATGGGTAGTGTAAATCTTATTGCCAAATAGATAAATGTTATCCCCGGAAACACCCTCTAAGGTATCGTCACCGCCATTGCCTGCCAAAATGTTATCTCCGTTATAGCCCTTTAGGTAATCGTTGCCTTGACCTCCGTAAACATTTTGAATACCAACGATGGAAACAGAAATATTGGTTGCGCTAAAAGTAGAAAGATCTACGTTCACCGGAGTAGTATATGAACTGTAATCCAGTGTATTTATACCGCCGCCGCCATCAATGTTGCCATCTAATGATGCGCCATCCCATAATAGGAAAGTATCATGACCGGCACCGCCGTATAAGCGCCCTGCTTCGGCACCCATAAGGACAAAGAGGTCATCTTCATCTTCTGCATATAAGAATTCATAATCTCTAAAGTTAATACTAATTGGTTTATCCAGCTCTCGGTAGGTACTGTTATCACCGTCTAATATCCACTCACCGGCTTTGTCAGCAATTCCATCCAAACGGTCCCCGTTGATACCCTTGACTGGAGACCCTATAAGTCTATCTATGCCAGAGAAATCTTCTGTAATAGCTGATTGTATACCGATGAAACCCTCAGTATCCCAGTTCTGCAGTAAAACGTTGCGGGCAGTAGTATAATCAGAAAAATCAAGGGTATCCAGTCCCAGTCCACCGTTGATATCCCCGTGGAGGACTATTCCATCGGCAAATTTAAATAAATCATCATTGAGACCACCGTTCAAAACTACTGTAGGAATTGTCAGGGCGCTAAATGCAATATTAAAGGTATCATTACCGTCATCACCATTTACTACCGTTTCATGATTAGTGGAATAGAGATTAAATGTATCGTTGTTAGATCCGCCATTTAGGTGTACATTTCTTCCACTATAATTGTTTAATTCAACATCAAAGGTGTCATCGCCACTATCACCGTTGACTACCAACTCATGATTAATGGAACGCAGACTAAAGTAATCATTGTCGGAACCACCATTTAAGGTAACATTTGCTCCACTATAATCATTAAATTCTACTGTAAAACTGTCATTACCCCCATCTCCGCTGGCAACCAGATCATGGTTAATAGATTTAAGCAGGAAAATATCATTATCTCCCCCGCCATTTAGGGTAACATTTACTCCATTTTTATTATCAAATTCTACATTAAACTGGTCTTGACCCCCATTGCCATTAACCTCTAATTGATGATTGGTTGATAATAAATTGAAAACATCATTATCAGCTCCGCCGTTTAAGGTAACAAGGGAACCGGTTGTAGCATCAAAGTCTACATTAAAGGTATCAATATGCTCATCACCATTTACAACTAAGTTATGGTTAGCAGACTTAAGATTGAATATATCGTTATGGGTGCCGCCACTTAAAGTAACATTAGAGCTAGTGGTTGTATCAAACTGAACATCAAATACATCATTTCCTTCACCACCGTTAACCTCTAATTCATGGTTAATGGATTGCAAATTGAAGGTATCATTATCTGTTCCGCCATTGAGGGTTACTTTAAAACCTGCATTAGTATTAAATACAACGTTAAATTGGTCTTCACCCTCATCTCCCCTTACAGTTAAATTGTGCTGTGCCTGATAAAGGTTAAAGATATCCTGACCTAAATTTCCATTAATCTCAGTATTAGTATTCAGAGCAGTATTATTAACTGTAAAGGTGTCATTTCCAATGCCCAGCCAAATCTGGATAAGTTCCAGATCATCATATTCAATACCAAAAGCCATTCTTAGACCGGTAAGCTTATTTTCTGTCAGCACACCGGAGTCATTTGTTGTTGAGCGGTCATTATAGACTTTGACAATATCCTGTTGAGTTGCTTCATCTACAAACAATGTAGGACTTGCAAAGAAAATAACGTATTTTACGCCGGCACCTGGGAGGGCATCCCAAGCCTTTTCCAAAGTTAGAGTTGTGGTGGTATTGGAAACTATACGCCGAATCTGTGCTAATTCACCATGCTCATCTATAATACCTACAAAGCGGTTAGTGTAAGTTCCGAATTCTCCGGAAGCATCTGTTAAGGTATTGCTGCCCGCTTCCGAAACTATCCCGTCGGGAACATATTCATTTGTTTCGGTAGGAAGGGTAATGGCTCCTGAAAGGGCACGGTCTGATCCCTCAATAATACCTCCATCTATAATAAGTTCACCAGCAATACTACCTGTATTATGGGTTGCGTCAGGGAAAATTACGCCACTACCAGTTTCAATAGAATCAGTAATATCTCCGGCAATAATAAAGGTATCCCTTCCCCTATTGCCAATCAATACTGTAATTACATCTGCACTGGTACTGAGGATAAAGAAGGTATCATCACCCTCCATACCATCCACTTCTACCCTTTCTACACCGCTGTAAGATATGGTAAGACCAGCACCAAATACACCTTCATCTGTAATCACAACGCTATCAGCAAATTCTGTTAATAGGACAATAACTGTATCTACGCCTACACCACCATCAATTTCCACAGGAGCGTTAACAGAATAGGTAATTTCATCGGCATCACCACCGCTGTCGATATTGGTCAATTTTTGCTTAAGACTTTCGTCTAAGAGAACGAATGCTCGCACAAGGAACTTATCATTTCCGGCTTCACCATAAAGTTGTAAAACTGCTTGATTATGATAAACCTGGAATTGATCATTGCCATTTCCCCCATAAATTGTCATGGGTACACTGATACCTTTACTTAAGAAGCCACGGGTTGTTTCCAAAGTTTCCAGCTCATCACCGGGGGCTACCCCTGCTGCCCCATCCCTTGGCGATTTAAAGACCTGGGCAATGCGAAACATATCGTCCCCGTCACCACCATCGATGGTGAAATAGGTGCTGGTATCATCGGAATAGATATAATCATTTGCACCAAAGGTGTTAATATATACATGCTCAATTGTTTCATTATAATTAATACGTTCCACATCATCATAGCCATCGGAATCACTATCAATGCCGCTATTAATTAAGGCTATAAAATATTTCCTAATCAGGATCTCCTCGGTGCTATCGGAACCATTAAGGGTTAAATAATCATTTCCGGACAACCCGCTGTCATTCACACTTATAATGTAATTGCCAGAGCCGACAAAATTGATTAAATAGCTGTCACTGCCAGCCTGCCCATCAAGGGTAATAGTGATATAAGAACCATCCCCGCTGGAAATAGAGTTTAGTGTAATTTGGTCATCTCCGCCTCCAGCCTGAACAGTTGTATCAACCATGGGCTTTGAACTGTTAATTAAAATTGTGTCATTATCCCCTGCACCGGTTATAGTTAATGTTGCTGCGTTAATCTCTCCGTATAGTTCAACCTTTCCGCCAAGACCAGTATCCCCGTTAGCATAATCAGTACTTAAGGTTACTCCATTAGCTGCCTTAAGAACAGCGCCATTCTCAAGCTTAATGTCATCACCGGCCCGTAAAATGACGTTGTCTCCCTGGGAGTTAATTGTATTGCCACTCACAATTAACAGATCATTATCTTCTCCTGACAAATCTGTTGTAGTAAGGACTATTTGTCCCCCGCCAGTTATGTCCTCGCCAACGGTTATTTTTGTTGCTGTGATATTAATAGCACCACCAGCACTGACTCCCAGCTGTGAACTAATGCCACCTATAGTAATGTTGCCACTACTGTTCACCAGAACATTACCATTCTGAGCCTTTGCTTCCAGATTAATATCATCCTGTTTCTCATTAATATAAATATTATTACCTGCATTCAAGAGCATTGTGCCGTTTTCCGCCAGGTCTGTATCAACATAGTTGCTGCTATTTCCAATGCTATTTCCAGCGGTAAGTTTCAGAACAGGAGCAATTAAATCTGCGCCCAGAGCATCTCCGCCGTCTAAAATTGAGCCTGAAACAGTTAAATTTAGAGTTTCACCGGCACTGATTCCACCAACTAATTCTAAGTCTCCTGCAGCAAGTTCAACATCTACATTATTGTCTGCAGAGATCGAACCAACCTTATATATCCCTGTTACCTTCACAAGGGTAATAGTGTCATCCTCATTTAATGTCCATACTTCCGGTTCCAAAGCATAAATATTTAGGTTTCCACCGACGGAAATTTGGGATATCTCCAGCCCGTTAATAGGGGCACTGCTGGATACAGCTCGAACCTCCCGCAGCAAGACACGAAGGTATGCATCTCCCCCAGTATTCAACTCAAGAACTGGGTTACGTCCTTCACCCTTATACATATAAAGACTTCCTTGACTTGCAGAATTTTCACCAATTCGACCCAGAGGGGTAGACAGTAAAAGCTTATTAGCCTCAATTACAGAGCCTGTCAGGAAACTGATATTGCCTCCGGCAGTTGTAACATTAACTCTACCTGCCTGATTCTCCACCAAGCCGGCAAAGGTAACATTAGTTGCCTTGGTACCGGTAATAGCTATTAAAGGCATCTCAGTTATGTCGGTAACATATGTAAAATTAGAGGTATCCCTTTCATCCCCGGCATAAACATCCAAATCAGGTTTTGGTGGATTATTGTTAACAAGACTGATGCTGCTTACCCGGAGATTTAGATTTGAGTTATTGATAATTTCAAATTCAGTTATGACAGCGTTTTTATGTATTACTGCATTTCCGCTCACCGCTCCCCGTGGGGCATTTATGGTTATGGAACTAAGCTGGTTATTGTTAAAGGGGTTAACAATAATCTCAGAACCGGAGATATAGGCGGAAACTTCCCCCCGGGAAATCATGGTATTATCCTCGTTAATAGTTAAAGAAACTCCTCTGGCATTGCCCAGATAAATATCACCTTGTAAATTCACTTTATTATCACTTAAATAGCTTCCTGGTTCTGATTCGTTAACATCACTGTGCAGGATTTGTTTTATAGTTTCCCAAACCCAGTAAGCAACAGTTTTGGTAACCCATTTTACAATTTTGTTTAAGGGCCAGGGGAGGTACTTAGTTACTTTCTCCACTACCGTCTTAAACTTCTTAACCAGTACATCAACAAAGTTAATAACTGTTGCTGCTTCACTATCGGCATTTTTAACATAGAAATGTCCTGTATAGTCATTATCTTGGGAGTGGGGAGAAACTGCTTCTAACAGAATATCTGTTGAATACAGTTTGGATGAACTCTGTACGTCAATAAACGAAAAATCGTACAGGTCATTATGGGCAGTAGAGTTAACTACACCTGTAAACCCGCTGGCAATACTGGCAAAAGATTCACTCTTTACAAAAACATTATCATGTCGGGCCCGCATCTCTAAAAGATCAGTACCTTCTACTAAGCCTCCGCGCACAATTATTTTTGCCAGGGATTCCACATCCACGTAGGCATCAGCCTGGGTGGTGGAATCTGCTGCATAAGTTTTAGAGTAAGCATAAGCATAGGCATTCAAGCGAGTTACTTTAGCCCATAAGTATGTATTTTTACCAGAGATATCAGCATTGCTGCCAATATCCACTTGGGTCAAAGCAATAATGTCAATATCAGCTTTACTTATATTTAAGGTTACTGCGCCGGCGGTTTCTGAGATTTTTGCCCAGGCGTTTGCATCTAAACTGCTCTGAGCTAGGATACGATTGTTATTGGCAGCAGCAAAGACAGCCCCGCCATCCACTGTGGCAAGTGCAAAGTGGTTTATGGAAGTTACTGCACTGGTGTTAGTGCCGCTAATAAGTCCGCCCGAACCCCCTTGGGCTTTTGATTTACGGGCATTGCTAACAGCAATAGCTGAGAAATTTATGTCATTGCCTGCATTTAAAGCCGCATTTCCTTCTGCATGGGCTTGAGAAAGATTTACAATTTCATTAGTAGTACTGGAAGTTCCACCTGCCAACACTCCATAGGCATAACCCGAGCTTTCGGCATCGGTAATAATTGATGAATCAGCGGTAATATTTATATTACCCCCTGCCGTTAAACTGGAAGAAGCCCCCAGGTTGGTACTAACCGTTGCCGATGAAGAACTGCTGGACTTTGAGCCAACGGCTCCAACAAGGGAACCGGTGGAAGAACTGGCATAGGAACCGGTAGTATTGTCATGCTCTGCAGATAAACTAATATTAGTTTTAGCATTTAATACTGTACTCTCTCCTACTCCCACATTAACAACGGCTGCCCAGTCGGAACTGGCATCAGAAACGCCTACTGTTATACCACCAACATTAATACCATCTGCCGTAGCATAACTACTGCCCTGGGCCTGGGCCAACGAAGTTATAGACCCTGTATTGGTACGGAAGATCCCCCCTCCACCGGAATCAGGGTTTCTCCCTAAGAAAATATTGACATTGAGAACAGAACCGCTTTCAGCAGTGGAACCTCCTCCAGCAATAATACCACCGGCAGCCTGCTCCGAGTCAGCATCAGGTGTACTTACACCTAATGCAGTAATATATAAATCTCTTCCTGCAGTAAGGCTGGTGGGATTGGCTATAGTTGAATCAACATAGGACTGGACTGTACCTACCGCTGAGACTACTACTTTTACAGCTCCCACGCCAACAACACCATAGGTATTGCCGTCAGCCTTTCCTTCTGCATCAATATTACCATAAGAATTAAGAATAATATCCTGACCTGCTGTTATGACAGCACCATACCCTATATATGCTTCTACCTCTGCAGTATGCTGAACATCAACAAATGCACCGGTACCACCAACCAGTGAACCGCTGCTGGCATTAGCAGAAGCATAACCCTTTTCACTTCTCTTGGTTCCGTTCAAATCATAATTGTGTGCAGCTTTAATAGTGATGTCATTACCGGCTTCTATGGTTACATTATTTGCAAAATATGCATTTACAACGGGAGTCATGACAACTTTAGCCAAGGATATACCGATAGTAAGCCCTCCGGCACCCACACCATAAGCCAGGGCGTCGCCATCAATTACCGACTGTGCTGTAATCAATACATCACCCGATACATTGACATCAGCATTGTCACTTAGATAACTTAAAACTGTTGGAGTTGCTTTTGCTAAGGCATCACTTCCGTTGCCTGCAGCTATCCCCGCTGCTCCTGCTTTGGCAGAAGAATAAATGTTACTTTTCCATATGGCCGAAACAGTTAGTGAAGCTGTATCGCTAATGGAAGAACTGTTTCCTACAGAAGCTTCTACCACTCCTGTATAATAAGCACGGGAAAGGGATGCACCTACTGCTCCTCCACCAACACTGGCACCCAGGGTAGTTGCTTCTAAATTATTTTCAACTGCACCTTGAATATTTACCTGATTTGCATTTAATATATTAACTCCGGTATTTAAATAAGCGCGTACTGTATGATTTACATCCAGGTAGGCGACTGCTGCACCGATTCCCACTAACCCTGCTGAACCAGCATAAGCTTTAACCTTATATGTTGTATTGTCTTTTTCCTGGTTAATGGCTTTTATGGTTATATTGCCTGATGCACTTAGTTGAGCACCGGTATTTACAAATGCTTCAGTGTTATTTTTAATAGTGACTATGCCAACAGCACCGCCTACTCCTACCGTACCCGCAGAGGCACCACCAACTAATACTGACAATTTTATTGAATCAATAGCAGAAAGGGTTAGGTCATTCCCTGAAACAACTACAGCATTGAATCCAATATACGCCCGAGTACTATCTAAAGCCAATTCGGAGGTCTCATCAAAATCATCACTGATACCAATCTTTGCATTCTCAGAATCAATGGTAGTTTTGGTCTCCTGTGCTTGGCTGGAATTTCCAAGTAAATCTTGCACCTGACTTGCACTTATCTGATCATCTACACTTCCCTGTGTACTCCCTTCCCCTTGGGAATTGCGCAGGGCATTAGCGGCATTGGTATCAAAAAGAGATCCTACAGAAACAATGGAGACTGCACCGGCTACACCGACAGTACCTCCGCCGGCAGCGGCCACAACCAGAGTATCAATGGATTTTTCTGAAGCAGCGCTGACATTGATATTGTTTTCGGCTTTAACCTTAGCTCCTTTACCTATAAAAGCTTCAGTTAAGTTACGAAGAATTGTTACATCAGAAGAGGCACCAACACCAACAGCCCCTCCCCCTGCAGCAGCTCCAGAAATGCCTATTGAGATTATCCGGTCTTTAGCTCCAATACTAATTGACTGGCTAAGGGAATTATAGGTGATATCTTGGTTAATCAGGGCATTTTCCCCAATATAAGCCTGGGTTGTATTCCCAATAATCTTGATAGCCACGGAACCGGCAACCCCTGCAGCACCCCCGCCTGAACCACCGATGGCTGTTGTTTTCACATTTTCAATGGTATCGGCTTTAACATCTAAAAGCCCTTTGGCATTAACCACTGTGCTGCTTCCTAAATAAGCTTTTGTTGAACCTTCATATACGGCAATAGCAAAGGATGCTGCCACACCTGCTGCTCCACCTCCGGCAGCAGATCCGGCAGTGAGTACCATGGTTGTGTTACCAGTACCCTTAACATTAATACTGCCTTGAGAAGTTAGTACTGTCCCTTGACCTGCATAAGCCTCTATCTGATTTTCGTTTACCACAACCGATACTGAACCGGCGATACCTGCGGCTCCGCCTCCGGCAAAGCCTACTGCGGCAGAAGTTAAAACATCCTTAGAAAGACTTGAAATAAGGATATTTTTCTGTGCAGCGACAAATACCCCTGTGCCAGTATAGGCTTTGGTTGTTTTGCCAATTACCTGGGTATCGGAGCTTGCACCAAATCCCGCAGCCCCACCACCACTTCCGGAGCCGATGATGGCGGTTAACTCAGTTTCATCCACAGCCACTAAACGGACCTCCTGATCGATACTACTCCCCAGGTTTACTTTATTAACTTCTACACCATCAGCAATATAAGCCAAGGTGGTATTACTAATTACAGTAGCCCCTACAGAAACAGCCACTCCTGCAGCGCCGCCACCCGAACCACTGACCACTACTATATTTATACCTTCCGTACTGTAAGCACCTACTAATACTCCCCGGGCAGTGTCTTTTACTTTACCTGCTGCACCTGTATAGAAATCAACTGCTTCCCCTCCGCCCAGTGCCATAACCTTAGCATTCTGACCTATATATGCCTGAACAGAATTTATTATTGTACTTACTGCTAAGGAGCCGCCCACACCAACAGAACCGCCTCCTGCTCCACTGCCAGCTAATATTACTAATGTCAGATCATTATTGGCACTGATTGCCAAGCTGCCCTCAGTCCTTAAAACTGCTTCCTTGCCAACATAGGCTTGAATGTCATTCTTGGACACTACAATTCCAACCGCTCCGCCTACACCAACACTACCGCCTCCGGTAAAACCGGCAGTCAGAGAAATAATTTCGTCTATAGCTTGGGCAGAAACAATAATATTACCAACAGCATTTACCATAGCAGCATTTATTCCATCATCAGCTATATCATCTGCGATATAAGCCTTAACTGTTTTTATTAGTACAGTGGTATCGATGGAAGCACCTACACCAACAGTCCCTCCACCGGACCCGCTGCCGGAAACTCCCACTAGGGTTGTGGAATCTGTAGCTGATATGGTTATTGCCTGGTTAGTATTAGTGTATTCCTCATCTGTATTTATCTGAGCACCCTGAGCAATATATGCCAGGGTATGGTTCTTAACAATTTTGATTGCACCAGAAGCAGCAACTCCGGCACTGCCTCCGCCAGCTCCGCTGATTACTGCTATTATCCCCAGTTCAGTGGCAGCAGAATTAATAGCCAGAAGGCTAGAAGAATCTACAATTGCATTTCGATCAATATATGCCATAGCGTCATTCCAAATAATTAAAACCGCCAGGGAACCACCTATCCCGGCAGAACCTCCTCCAGAGGCTCCACCTGTAACCATATAAGCATGGGTATCATTTGATGCACCAATATTAATGGAACCAATGGCTTTAACAATGGCACCCTGCCCAATAAAAGCAGTGCTAACATTCTTAGTAAAGATTATGCTGAATACTCCCACGGCGCCTGTAGAGCTTGCTCCGGAGCCGCTGACAGCAATTATGGTCAGTTCCTGATCAGCAGTGGCACTAATTTCAATATTTCCTCCGCTTGTCACTGCCGCAGAACTGCCTATATATGCCTTAACAAAATCGGAATTAATTATATTTACTGTAGTTAAGCCTATTCCAGCCTTTTGTGCACCGGCAGCAGAGCCACCAATACCCTTGGCATTAACATCGGCTTCACTAGAAATATTAACATTTCCATTAATTGTCACTATAGCGTTGTCATCAATATAAGCAGCAATAGTATTGTTAAAGTACATTACTACAAAGGCGCCAGCTAGAGCTGCAGTTCCAGCAGAACCAGCACCAGCTATTGCTTCACCATAATAATTATTGGAGCTTAGGAAATTTGCCAATTCCAGACCTTCAAAAATATTACTGGTAAAGGTTTCATTTTCAGAGTCAAAATCCAGCTTGAAATCGGTAGAATCAACCCTCTTTTTATTGGAACTTAAGCTTAGAGAAGCTGCATTTACATTTGCACCGACACCTACATAGGCACTGGTTGTATTATTGGAATAGATAACTGCAAAGGCTGCCCCCACACCGACCTTACTTGCACCGCCTATCATCACAGAGGCAGCCCAGGCCCTTACAGCAAGTTTACTGGTTTCTTCAACCTTGATAGTAATAATTCCGGCATTGGAAATCTGTGCATCTGGAGAAATATAGGCTTGAGTCTTTATCCCAGAATTGATTAGCGCTAAAGAACCAGCGGCTCCAATTTTGCCGTCGGTACCAGAACCGGCACCGGCTATTGCTTGAGCTCCCAGCTTGGAGAGGTACTCATCAGACATATTTATGGTAGATACTGCAGCAATTGTTATATCATAGCTTGTAATATCTTCACTTTTTCTATTGGTTGAACCTAAATAAGCATTAGTTTCATTATATATATTACTTATTGCTACACCTACCGCGATGCTGCTTCCGTCAGTCACTGCGGCACCGGTAGCTAAGGTCTCGAAATTGCTGGTACTGCTGGAATTAACGATAATTGAACCGCCGACAAGAACCAATCCTGCCCCAGTATATGCCTGAGTAGCGTGGGTCATCACATTTACCCCTACCGCAGCAGCCACACTAATGCTTTTTTGGCTCTGCCCTCCAGTTGTACTTCCATCCTGGTCGACAGTTTGCCCGGTTTTGGCCCCTTGTTGGTCCAGTGTTTGGGCACTCTTGGGCTTGCTGCTGCCACCCTCTCCTCCGAAGTTTCCGTTTATTATGTTATCGTAGGTAGTGGCAAATTTTTCAAGGTAACGATCTATTTTTAGACCCCTAGCCGTAGCCAAGGCGAACACATCATCTTTATTAACGGTAATAGCTATTATGCTTAAACTGCTGCCTATACTAGCATTACCCTTTACAGCCGCCTCAGTTGTTGCATTTATAACATTGAGGGCTAAGGATGCTCCTACAGCAGCTTTCCCCGAGGCATTTCCTTCAGCTTTTGTATAAGTGGTACTGGTACTGTCTGCTGTTATCACCACATTACCGGAGGCATTAATAGTACTGTTGGTTCCGCTATATGCTCCTACAGTATTTGTAACGACTGTCAATGCTACTGCCGCATCCAGTGCAAACTTGGCTCCTGCAGCAGGCTCCGAACCGCTAACATCTGTATAGGGATCAGCACCGGCTATAGCCTTAGTGGTGATTGAACTTAGTAAGTCAGCCGCTATTGTTAGGTTTACTGCCCCTGTTAAACTAGCATTGTCTGCCACATATGCCAATACTTTGTTGTTAATTATATTAGTAGCAAAGGAAGCACCTACTCCGACCTTGGTAGTTTCCCCAGAAGCTTTAACTGCTGTTCCGGCGATGGCACTACTGCTGGATTGCCCTTGGGCCGCAATAGCAGCATTACCTCCTGTTAATGTAACGCTGCCGTCCATATGGGCTAAGTATTGATTCATTACCACATTGATAGCTACTGAGCCTGCTACCCCTACCTTACCTGCTCCTGCACCAGATATAGCTTCAGCGCTAAAAGTGTTTTCACTGTCTGTTGTTTCATCCTCAAGAGTTATCTCTTTCATTTTTGCTTCCAGTACTAAACCCTGGGCATTAACTACAGCACTCGAACCGATATATGCCTCATTTTTTACAGTAACAACATTGATAGCAACTGCAACACCTACTCCTACTCCACTGTCTGTAGCACTGCTGTCGGTCTTAGACTTTGCATCTGTATTATTATTTGCCTTGATTGTTATTACCCCACCTGCTGTTACATCATTGGTTATATAAGCCTGGGTAGATGCAGTAACAATATTTAAAGCTGCAGCACCTGCAACATTAACTTTTCCTTCACTGGTAGCTGCCGATTGGGGACTTTTTTGAGGTACATCTTCAGCCTGTACGCCTTGCGTGGAACTAATTCCATCCATATAATTTAAGTGGCCGTTTAACTGTTCGTCAGTTCCACCTGTCTCCGGGTCACCATCACCATCAGCAGGCTCATCAGCATGACCGCCATTTGCTCCTGCTTCTGCTGTGGCATTACTGGAAGATATCCCCGTAGCAGTGAGTGTCACTGCACCACCGGCTTTTACGGCACGCAAAGTAGTGGCTATTGTCCGGTCCACGACCACATTAACAGCCACTGCTGCTCCCACGCCAACATTTCCACCGGCTGTTTTGCCGCTGGCTTTGGTATCGTTCATACTATTGTTTTTTGAGTCAACAGTTAAATCTCCTGAAAACTCCAGTACTTCCTCATTAGTTCCCAAATATGCTTTTACGTTATTAATTACAACGGTCAGGGCAACTGCTCCATTTACTGCAACACCGGAAGCGACACTGGCAGTTGCTCCTGCATTGGCTTCCGTTTCAACATCACTAACTGAGTCCGCTGATAATTCAAGGTCAACTGCTCCCGCAAGGGCAGCATTATCAGCTAAGTAGACCAGCACATCATTCACAACAATGTTAATAGCAAATGATGCTCCCACTCCTGCTTTTTCTCCTGCAACCCATGCTCCCGCACTGGCACTGTTGCTTGATCTGTTCTCAGCCTTCAATTCTGCATTTCCGGTTAAACTGACATTACCGTCTACATGGGCTTTATACTCATTTTTCAAAACATTAATAGCAACGGCCCCGGCTACTCCTACGTTGCTTGCTCCCGCTCCCGAAATAGCTTCCACAGTGAAAGCATTTTCCCCATCCACCGATCCGTCACCTAGATTAACCTGATTCATCCCTGCTTCTATAACTAGATCTTGGGCAGTAACTACTGCACCAGAACCAATATATGCCTCATTTTTTACAGTAACTACATTGATAGCAACTGCAACACCTATGCCTACTGAGCTGTCTGTTGAACTGCTGTCGGCTTTGGCACTGGCGTCGCTATTGTTGTTCGATTTTAGTGTTAAAATTCCTCCTGTTGTTACATTCTGTGGTAGATAGGCTTGCCTTATTGAATTAACGATATTTAACGCCACAGCACCTGCAACATTTACCTTGCCTTGACTGGTCTCAGCTGACTGGGGTGTTTGATTGGGTACAGAATCTCCACCGGCGCCCTGTTGGGTGCTGATGCCATCCATGTAGTTCAAATGCCCATTAAGCTGCTCATCTACCCCTCCCGTGTCAGGGTCTTCATCACCATCAGCAGGCTCATCGGCATCACCGCCGTTGCCACCTGCTTCTGCTTCAGCACTTCCTACGGATGCACCCTCAGCAGTAACTGTCACTGATCCACCTGCTTTAAGGGCGCGAGAAGACGTGGCTGTGGTACGGTCTACTAGTACATTCACAGCTACTGCTGCCCCTATCCCCACATTTCCACCGGCTGCTTTGCCGCTGGCTTTAGTGTTTATTCTGCTGCTATTTTTTGCTGCAGCAGTCAGATTTCCTGTTAACTCCAGAGACCCTCCTCCACCTATCTGGACAAGACCCTGACTAAACAACAATGTTAAAGCCAACACAGGAACTGCAGCTACTCCCCCAGCAGCACCGGCATCTGCCATGTTCTTAACCTGGTTCTCAATGTTTGAAGATAGCTGAATATCATTAGCACCATTAATAATGGCATTATCATCAATAAATACACTATTAAAAATAGAAGCTACAGTTATTGCAACAGATGCTCCTATACCCACAGCTGGTTCCGAACTTTCATCACCAGCCTCAGGCTCCGCCGGAGCAAATGAAGAAGCAGCTTTCTCTTCATCATCACTACTAGGAGCACCGTCTGCTATAGTTTCTATTTGATTATCATTTGTTGAGTATAATACAACATTACCACCATTTACGGTAATGGTTACACCTTTGCCAATAAATGCCTCAGTTTTACTAACTATAGAATTAAAGGCCAAAGCTCCTCCAATTCCCACATTACCTGTACTCTGTCCGGCATAAGCTTCAACGTTAAAATCATTAACTGCATCAATTTGTGATAAGTCCTGGGGAGCAAAGTCTTTACATAAGGCTTGAATATTTATTGAGTTTGCCTGAACCTGTGCTAAATCATTAATATAAGCTTTGTTTATATTGGTTCCAGTTAATACCGCGACTGCTGCTCCTATACCTACTGATTCACCACTGGTCATACCACTGGCCAGCACAGAAGTGTTAGTTAAGGCTTTAGTGGAAATATCCAAAAGCCCACTAGTTTTAACTAACTTTGGAGTCGATACAGAAGCCTCCGTATTACCGGATATGTATCCATAAGCCAAGGCACCTGCCACCTGGACGGCGGAACCACTCCCCGCACTGCCATCGGAACCTGCACCTTCGGCCAGCTTATCAATGGCAGCATTAATTTGAGCTTGCAAAACTGTGTCAAGAAGGCTTTTTCCTTCATCATCTTTTTTGGCTAATGTATCCTCTATAGGGCTGTTTTCCACATTTACTGCCGACTGTGAAGCAGTCAGCAATTCATTTTTAGATTCTGAAATTATTTCAACATTGGAGCTATTAGTTAAAGAAGCATTTCCATAAATTCCTGCCCGTGTAGTGCTGTTTACTACCGAGACAGCAATTGAAGAAGAACCCAGGGACTCACTCCCTGCATATCCATCTGCGACGGTATCAGATTTGATACTGTTCTGCGCTTGAATAGTAACCTTACCGCCGGAATCTATTATTGAGGTTCCTTGGACTATGGCTTCCGCATAACTGGTGAGCACAGAAACAGCAAAAGCCATGGAACCTATATTCCCCCCGGATTTTGCCAGGGAAGTAGAATAGATATTAGAAATTGCTCTCAGAAGGATATCTCCACCGGAAGTCAGACTGGAACTTCCATCTATCAGCACTTTGGCTAAAGTACTCCCTAAAGCCAAGGTAGCTTCTAGTGGGAGTCCTGCTATAAAGCCGTTAAGTTCCAGGTCAAGCAGAGCCTGGGCAGTAATACTGAGATTGCCTCCTACCGTTAAATCAGAATCAGTAACTGTTACCTTTGAGGAAGTTTCCTTCGACTCAGTTATCCCACTGCTAACATTAGGCTTTTGCTGACTGCTTGCAGCAGTAACACTAAATGAACCTGAAGCTGAAATTTCTGCATTAATTAAATCAACCCGGGTTTCTCTATCTGCAAAAGAATCTGTAGCACCAGAGGAAACTTCAGAAATTAAGCCGATATTTTTGCCACGGACAGTCCCGTTCTTAACAGCTATTGATTCAGCCTTTAGTGTCAGGTCAACATCGGGCAAAAGTACATCATTATCAATAATATTAATGCTGTCAATTCCAGTTGAACCTTGAATTGTAAAGGACCTCAAACCGGTAGAAGGAGCATTCAGATTTAGGTTAAATGTATCATTTCCACCCAGACCATCTATAGTTACATTTTGTTTGTTGGCAAAGGTTACATCTTCATATGGCCACTGTATTTCTATAGTTACAATGGGGTTTCCATTAATGTCTAATACAGGGTTACCAAGTTCATCCAACAGAGGACTTCCGTTTATGATGTTAATAATATCATCAGTGCTTTCACTGCCGGCAATACTATCATCTTTACACTCGAAAGTAACATTTTCAGCGGGAGTAGTATCAAGGATAGGCTCGATGTTTTTATAGCTTACCAGGGTATCATCAAAGAGAATGGTACCGGAATGCTCATTAATGGCTTGATAGCCGACTTGATGGAAGTACCCGCCTGTAAAGGCAATCACATCATAGTCATCACCGCCATCATAACTAAGTCCATTTTGCCCAATTGGGTTCCCGCTACTAAAATCTACCTCAAGTTTATCATCGCCGCTTCCCCCAGAAACTGCTATGGAGGAGTCAGTGCTATTATCCGAACTGCTATCTTCTCCTCCAGTCATCCCGAAAATCTTAATAAGGTCATTGCCTCCACTGCCATCCACTTGAATGTTATCACTGGAACCTTGAATCTCTACCTTATAAATATCATCGGCATCCGTTCCTTCTATGGAAACATCAACAGAATCCTTAATGGTGATATTGCCGGTAACCTGGAAACCCTGCATGATAAAACCTATAAGATTACTCAAAACTACTTGACCATTTATTATGGGAATGCCGCCGATTCCCGATGCACGAAGTTCAAGTCCGCTATAGCCTGGAGTGATTTCAGCATCAATAATTAAATCTTCCTCATAAATTCCGCCGTCTACATAGATAGGTCCATATGTAATCTCTTCATCAATCACAGCATTATTAATGATATCCTGAATAGATAAATTTATATTTGTGTCTGCTAGTTGTTCTTCCTCTATACTAGATTCCGTTTCTTCCAAATTAGATGAAGGTTGTTCTATATTTGTTTCTGTTTCTTCTATATTTGTTTCTGTTTGGTCTGTACTAGTTTCTGCTTCTTCTATATTTATTTCAGGTTGTTCTATATCCGTCTCCGACCCAGCTTCTCCTGAAATCTGTTGTTCATTACTGTAAGATTCTTCACCATTGCCGTCTGTTTCCCCACTATTAACATCTTCAGTATCCTCTGGGCTAGCTCCTTCTGTTGTTTCGTCTACAATAACACTCTCATCTAATACATTTTCAATGCTGTTCTCTTCACTATCCTCTGGGTCAGTCTCGGCTGCTGCTTCTCCCACTTCGCCGGAAAAATCATCTTCATTTGTTTCTCGCTTTGTATCTTCTTCCTCTCCACTATTATTTTCCTCTAAACTGTCGGTACCGTCATTCTCAACTGCATCTATTCCTTCTTCCTGGGCGGTACTATCATCTGTTTCACTGTTAGCTTGTTCACAATCATCAGCAGATGGTATATCGTCACCTAAAGAAGAATTATCATTTATGAAAGTACTTAAATCATTGCTGTCAGCAAGGGATGAATCAGTTTCTGCAAAAACCATTCCAGTAAAAGAAAAAACAAAAAACATGGCAAATAAACCTGCCATACACACCACTATAAATTTTTTGCCACTTTTACTTGTTTGTTGCAATGATTTCACCCCCCTCAAAAAAAAACACCCGGCACAAATTACATCTGGCCGGGTGCACTACTTGCTCCATGTAACCCAAGTGCCCAAATAAAGGTTACACTTCAACACATCCAAAAAAATTAAGATATTTTGTTTCTTCGCTCAATTATTAGAAGAAATTACTTTAAGCACTTCCTCAGCTTTTTTCACTAATTCTTTATTATCATTTAAAATAATTACCTTTTTAAAATCGGCGGAAGCTTCTGTCAACTTATTTAAGTTTAATAAGGCAATGCCTCTGTTAAAGTAAGAAGTATTCAAGTTATTCTTAAGGTTTATCGCCTGGGTATAATCATCAATGGCTTCATTAAACTTTTTCTGGGTCATATAAATATTAGCTCTTTGAAAGTAAGAAGGTCCATGATTTATATTAATTTCAATTGATTTGCCAAAAAAATGGATAGCCTGTTCATATTCCTTTAAGTTATAATAGTTCACCCCAATTTGGAAAAACGCCTCTCCATCCTGTGGTACATGCTTTAAGTAAGTGAATAAATCTTCTATAGCCATTTCATATTTTTTAAGTTGAGAGTATGTATAGGCTCTCTGCAAATATCCTGAAGCCAATTGTGGGTCATTTTGAAGTGCAACATTTAAGTCATTTAAGGATAGCTCATATTTGCCTATCTGCAAATATACCAAACTTCGATTGAAATAGGGGAGAATATAGTGGGGTTGTAATTCTATTGCCTTGGTGAAATCTTTAATTGCCGCCTCATAATTGAATAATGCCAGATAAAGATTCCCCCTGTTTATATATGCTTCAGCATAACCGGCATCCCAACGGATTGCCTCACTAAAATCTGCCAGGGCTGCCTCAGGTTTGTTGTTTTCCCGATTGGCATTACCCCTATTAAAAAATATCTGAGGATCATCAGTGATGAATTGTAAGGCTTGTGTATAACTATTAATTGCTTTTTCATATTCCTTCATCTGGTAATGGATAAAACCCAGACTGTTGTGGGTAAAACCATCATTGGGGTTTAATTGCAAAGCCTTCTGCAAATCAGCCAGTGCCTGCTCATATCTTCCCAATTGCCCATTGGCAATACCCCGATTGATGTAGATACTGTAATTGTTTGAGTCCAGCTTTATTGCCCGGTCCCAGTCGCTTAGCGCCATCTCCAAATCATTCATATTAAAATATATTTTCCCCCGATTATAATATGCCAGCATATTATTGGGATTAATTTTGATGACTCTAGAAAAATCCTCAAGGGCAGCCTTAGAATTTCCTAAGGCGGAATGCAAATTGCCCCGGTTTAGATATGCTTGTGTGAAATCAGGGTCAAGGGAGATTACATTATTATAATCTCCAAGGGCTTCCTTAAACATTTTCATATTTTGGTAGGCATTTGCCCTATTAAAGTATAGCTGGGGGTCTTGGAAATACTCCAAAGCCCTGGAATAATTGGTAATAGCTTTCTGATAATTCTCCATCTGATGATATATAAATCCTAAACTGCTGTAGATAGAGCCTTCATTGGGGTTTAAGTTTAGAGCATTCTCGAAATCTACTGCAGCTGAGGAAAAATCCTGGAGACTGCTATTTGCCATTCCGCGATTAATAAATAAAAAAGCTTGACTTGGGTCTATCTCTATTGCTTTACTCCACTGGTCAACGGCCTCTCTAAACTTTCCCATGGTAAAATAGATGTTGCCTTTATTGACGAATAGTTCTAGAGTGCCCTCCTGGTGGCGTTCCACTTCATCCCAGCATACTAAAGCCTCTTCTAGATTTCCTATACTTTGTAAAGCCTGGGCCCGCATAGCCCAAATGTCCATTTTTTGTGGCTCAAGCTTAACTACCTGGTCAAAATCTTTCAGTGCATGTTCCCAATCTTCTAAACTGAGATATACAGTACCACGCTGTATAAGTGCGTCTATATTATGAGGCTGATAACTAATAACTCTATCTAAATCATTTATTGCTTCTTCCAGATTACCCAATACAATATATAATTGCCCCCGTTCGAGATACAAACCTGGGTTTTCAGGTGCTAATTCCAATGCTTTATGATAGTTTTTTAATGCCTCATTAAAATTGCCTTTCTGAGCTAAGGTTCGACCCAGTCCAATATACCCTTCCGTCAAATCAGAGCTCTGCCCATTGCCCTTTCCATTTATCTGCTCACTTTCACGCAAGGTTTTGGCATCTCTTCTTTCTAAGACCCAATTTGTAAAACTGCTCCCTATAGTGAAAAAAATAAAAATCAGCAGTACAACAATAGAGGATAATTTTCTGACTTTTCTTGCATCAAAAATCATAAATACACACCATTACTATTAGATTTTTATGTTACCTAATATATTTTGCTAGCATTTATTATATTTGTGCTATAATAATATTTGATTATAAGATAATGACTGTGGTCACTATTCATTACCATTATATGTTTATCTGATTATTTTTGTCAAGAATGGGGGAGATGAATTTGCAAAAAAAAGAAACCTTAAGCAAAAAAGAAATTAAATCACTACAAACTAAAAAGAAAATATATGAAGCTGCAGAGCAGTTGTTTAAGGAATTGGGTTTGGAAAATGTAAGTGTAGATTCTATAGTAAAAAAGGCGGGGGTTGCTAAAGGGTCCTTCTATGTGCACTTCGATTCAAAAAATGTACTTATTGCAGCTTTAATTGCCGATTATGTAAAGAAAATAGATATAAACTACCAATCCTTTATTCAGTCTATGCCCGCTAGCACAAAGCCATCCGATCTTATTATTTTGTTGGTAGGGGAAATTGCTGACACTATTGCCTGTACTATTGGTTTTAACAATATGAAGGTAGTATATGAAGTGCAAATCACAAAAACTGTAAATGCCAGTTCTATGTTAGGTTATAATAGAGAACTTTACCAGATATTTGGTAATCTCATTAAGTTAGGGATACAGCAAGGGGATTTTAAAACAGATTTGGACATTGATTCACTGGCTAAGCACTTCATTATGATTTTACGTGGAATTACTTATGAGTGGATTATCCGCTACCCTGACTTTAATCTAAGGGAAGAGTCCCAAAAACACTTTGAACTATTACTGATAGGAATCAAAAAATAAAAAAGCAAGCGGGGACGGTTCTTGCTTGCCTTTTCCCCGCTAACGCTAATAAATATTTATCCCTTGTTCATAAATCTTACGTATTATATAATCAATCTCCGGTTCTTGGATAATTAAGTCCTTAATCTCATATTTATTTGCAATTTCAGCTAAGAGCTGCGCCGAACTTATTTCATCCCGATTGAATCTCAACCATTTCCTTCTCCCCTCTTCCCGGATAAGTTCCACTCCTTTTTCTCCAAAAGGGGTATCCCCTTCTAAGTCAATAATTAAAATCCGGTCCGAACCAAAAACCTCCTTAATTCTAGCTAATTCTCCATCGTACATTATCTTACCTTTATCAATTAAAATCATCCTTTTACAAAGCTTTTCGATATCCGACATATCGTGGGTAGTAAGGATAACAGTTACTCCCCTCTCCCGGTTTATTTCCTGGATAAACCTTCTCATTTTTTCCTTGGCCACCACATCCAGACCAATAGTAGGCTCATCAAGAAAAAGAATGGCAGGATCATGAAGCAAAGAAGCTGCAATATCTGCCCTCATCCTTTGGCCCAAGGACAATTGCCTGACAGGTGTATGTAAAAAATCTTCCATAGCAAGGATATCAATAAAGGTATCCATATTCTTCCGATATTTTTCCTGGGAAATTCCATAAATCTGTTTTAACAGTTCAAAGGAATCTTGGGTAGGCAAGTCCCACCATAATTGAGTCCGTTGCCCAAAAACGACGCCTATTTGGCGGGCATTCAGCTGCCTTTCCTTAAACGGGACAATGCCATTGACATGGATTTCACCGGAAGTAGGAACAAGAATCCCTGTCAGCATTTTTATAGTAGTTGATTTACCAGCTCCATTTGGACCGATATAGCCCACAATTTCTCCTGGGGATATATTAAAAGAAATATTATCAACAGCATTCATACTTTTATATTCACGGTGAAACAGGCTGCCCACGGCACCTAACAAGCCTTCTCTCCGTTTTTGGATATAAAAGGTTTTACATAAATTCCTTACTTCAATCATAAATATACCCCCTCCACATCTTATGACCCTGTACTGTTATACCTATAAACACCTTTAATCCAGAAAAGATAGCACACACGAAAAAAAACAATACCTACCAAAAAACTTAGGGCGCCCCAATAAGGTGCGAATACTGGGCTTGTCTTATTTAACAAGAATAGGGCAGGCAGATAATTAACAAAAGCAAAGGGCAAAACAAAGACAATGAACATTTGTAAAACCCGTGGAAATATTGATAAAGGATAGTTAATCAAGCTTCTCATGGGGTACATTATAACCCAAAAAACCCTTTCCGACCGGGTTGTCCAAAATGCTATGGCAGAAATGAAGACCATCATTCCCCCCTGGATTAATGTCCCTCCAGAAATAGCACCGAAAAAAACAAACCACTCCCTCAAAGACCACTCAAGGGAAAGCTTAAAGTAAGTTAGAATAAAGGCACAAATGCTAAACAAAAGCTGCCCTAAGGCGCCTATGTCAAATTTCATTGCTATGAAATGAAAAAAAGGATGGATGGGTCTCACCAAAAAACGGTCAAAGGTGCCCTTTACTATGTACTGATCTAAAGTTCGGAAGTGAAAAAAGAAGATAATACAGATACTCCAGGAAAGGACAGATAAGGCAAAAAGAAAAATTAGTTCCCAGAAAACCCAACCGGCTAGGACCTGAAAGGAATAAAGCAGTACCCACATAGTTACTGCAAGTCCTGAATAATGCATCATCCAGCCTAAAATATTCATCATAAAGGCATACCGGTATTCCATTTGCGCCCGGATACTGGCTGCAACCATATACCAGTAAATATGAAAACCTTTAATCAAGGATACAAGCATTTCTCATCCCCCCTGAACAACTATCTTATTAACAGCTCTAAACCATACCAGCCTTAAGATTGTTGCGGAAATAATCAGCCAAAAAACCTGTATGCCCAATGCTGAAAAAATCTCTTTTCCCGCCAGTTGACCTGCAAAAATTGAATTAGGTATAAAGTAAATTCCTTGAAAAGGGAGAAACCGCACCAAGGATTCAAGCCAATCCGGGAAAAACCACAAAGGAATCATGGCTCCCGAAAAGAGGGAAATGGCAAAATAATAGATATCCTCCACCCCGCCTGTTTCAACCAGCCAGAAGGTGAATAAGCCAAAGGTGAGCTCAATGCAATAACGGATAAGAAAACCTAACATTGCTGAAGACAGGAATAACACCCATTGTATAGGTGAAGCAGGTATTATAGGTTTTAAGAAGACTATAAGGATTGTATAGATAGGAAGTATGGCTGTAAAAAAATAAAAAGCTATACTGCCGAAATCTGCGAAAAGAAGTCTGATAGGATAGTGGTAAGGACGAATGATTTCCGAAACAATATCCCCCGTCCTTACCTTTTCTTGTATTTCCCATAGGGGTGTACCTGCGCTGTGGATGCCCTGAAGCAATTGGCTTATTAATACATAGCTGAAAACAGCCCTAAAGGTAACACCTGATACACTTTCTCTATTAAGGTATAAACCGTACCAAATAAATCCCCACATTAACAAGAAGACAACATTGGAAAATAAGCGCATCCAAGCTTCAAAGCGATAAGCAGCTGAGCGCTGAAAGGACTTTTTTGTGAATTCCATATACATTTTCATACTTGCTTTAACCCCTGACATTGTGATGCTCCTTTTAATACTCTTCATTAATATATCTTTGATTTTGCCTAAGAACCAATATTTTGTCAAATATCAACAGGCAGGCAGGCAAGTGGGGACGGTTCTTGCTTGCTTTATTTTTGCCTGTCTTTGTTCTAACTTTCCTGTGGCAGACCTACTTTCCTTTCATTATTTCCATACACATTCCTTTCTTTTGATTTTGCCAGAGCCAAATCGGAAACTGTATTAATCGGACATACTGTACACCATGTTCTAGGTAAAAATAGCATGCCCAGTAACAATCCTAAAATAGTTGTTGTCAACATCATCGAATACATCCTATAGGATAAATGCACTACCCAACCGCTTAGTTCTCCCAATTGGAATATCTGAGGCATTTCTATCGGTAGTGCTAGAACCATAAAAAGCCTTATCTGTTCCATGGGCAGCATTCTACCTTTGGCTACCATTACCGTAGATAAAAACATTACAGATAGATTTACACTAAAATAACCCAACATAAACCATTTAGCTTGACCCTTGATCAACCAAAGCGGGGTCCTGCCAAGGATATTTCTTCCTTTGAATAATTTGGTGAATAGGTTGGACCTTGGACAATAGGAAGTACACCAGGTCTTTTTCCTGTTTTTTGCTAACAGAACAAAAGGCAAAAACATACAGATAAATCCTAAAATACCAAAAGCAATATTAAAAAAACTCAACACAAAAAAGGTTAGGGTCACGAGATATAGGTATTTCACCCAATTTTTTTTCATATTATCACTACTTTCTATTATGTCATCATACCCCCCAGGGGCATGTAGATATATTAAGCTAATTAAAACCTAATGTCAATGCTTCGCTTAGCTGAAAATTGTGGAAATAGAAAAACCCCGCATTTTTTATCATCGGGGTTTTATTACGGCTGTAAGAGTTCAGACGGGAAAGGTGCTTGCTTGCCCTAATTAGCCCTCAAAACTCTGCTAACCCGGGACTCGCTAATTCCTCCCACAATTTCTCCTATTTCCTTTAAAGTCAACGTGGACTTTTCCCGGATTTTTTTAATTGCCATATCTCGAAATTCTCTGGTGTTAATTAGGTCTTCTAAAGATATTTCCATGTTATTAGCAATTTCCTGGAGTTTTTGCTGACCCTGCTGTTTGTTTTTTATAAAATCCACTTTTTCGTGTAAAGGTAAAAAGAAACCTTCCTCAGACAATATTTTTTTCTCTATCTCAGATTCCTTTTCTTTCATGTACTTTTTATATTCAACAATGGCTTTATCTTTGTTATTGGACATAAGTTGTAATATCTTGAACCCATCTACTAGTCCCATATCTTCACCAGTTATGATACCACGATAACTACTCCATGGGTAATCCTGGGGATTCCTGGTGATACCAGCCTTAACAGGATTATTATGAATGTATTTACTAACTTCCAATAAGTATTCATTATTATCTATCAACCGGCTTTTAAAACGATCTTGAAATAAATGTCCTATTCGCTGGTGCTTTCTGTTAAATAGTGTGACATAACTTGTACCAATACTTTTCATTATCTGTGAGATATCATTGCCATTATCATCAATAATTAAATGGGCATGGTTATTCATAAGGCAATAAGAATAAATAAAGAATTTGTATTTTTTCTTTACTCTGTCTATAATCTGCAGATACATTTCTTTGTCGCTGTTATCAAAAAAAATATTTTTTCTCTCGTTACCCCGTACCATAATATGATAGGTACTAAACTTTTCTTTAATTCTAGCTATCCTAGGCATAATAGCATTCCCCCTTTACAGTGAAACACTTCACTATTTACTGTTATTTCCAGGCAAGCAAGAACCGTCCCCGAAATTGCTAATTATGCAAATATACTATTAAGTTTATTGCAGTTAATATTATAAACTTTGTTTTAATTATGGCTGTTGAATAATAAAAACCAAAGAATTTTATGTAGATATAGTATAAAACTAAAAGTAATGCCCAGCCAAATCCCGTGAGCAGTAAACAACCAAAAAAGCATAAAGAAATAATACTATCAATTACTCTTTCGTTTTTATAAAAAAAATCAGGCTTATTAATTATATACAAGTCTCTAATTATAATTTGGATGGCAATTGTAGTTACATATGTAAGAAGGATAAAAATAATAACGAATTTAATTTGGATATTGGAGATTGGAATGTTTCTTATTCCTTCATTACTCCCAAACATATATACTACCCCAAAAATAACTAATATATGGATGATTTGGTCTGTTAAGAATAATATAAATTCTTTCCGAAAGAGTTTCTTTAGATGAATTTTAGAATAATCAATTAAAATATGAATTACCCCTGCAGCTAATGCAAATACAATGCCTTTTAACCCATAAATGCTCAGGAAAACAGCTTGAGTCAATGTGACTATAGAAACATGCAGCAGTAAACCATTGAATGAGCTAACTTTCAGCTTAGCAACTTTATCCGTTTGCAAAACAAAATCCCCCATAAAGTGTGCCAGAAGAAATATTAATAATAGTTGGCTGTTTATCATGACTGGTCAGAGACTTCTTTGTTTTTCATAACGGCAACAAAAGCATCAACAATCTGGGGGTCTAATTGTTTACCTGCTACCCTTTTTATTTCTCTCATGGCAACCTCATGCTGAAGTCCTTTGCGGTAAGGCCTGTCAGTAGTCATTGCATCATATGTATCAGCCACAGCAATAATCCTGGCCTCCAATGGTATGTTCCTCCCTTTTAGACCCTCCCCATAACCTGATCCATCAAACTTCTCATGATGGTATTTTACTCCTGGAGTTATTTTCTTTAAAAGGGATACCTCACTCAGCATATTAGCACCAATGAATGTATGGTTCTTCATCATTTCAAATTCCTCATCATTTAGTTGCTCAGGTTTATTTAAAATATTATCCCTTATTCCTATCTTGCCAACATCATGTAGAACTGACATATATTCAAGTTCCTCCAATTTTTCATCGGATAAACCAAGATATTTGCCCATAGCTAGGGAGTACTCCGATACCCTTAAAGAATGACCTTTAGTATATGGGTCACGGGCGTCCACGGCATTAGCCAATGATTTTATGACCCCGATAAAGAGGTCACGCAACTCCTTATACAGCTTGGCATTCTCCAAGGCAATAGCTACCTGGCTGGACATAGCCTCCAGGAATTCCTGGTCCTCCTTATTAAAGATTCCTCCATCCCTTTTATTGATTAACTGCAGAACACTTATGGTCTTATCCTTATATTTTACCGGTATAGTCAGCATAGCTTTTTGCTTAAATTCTATTTTGTCACCGATGTCCCTTCTAAAACGAGGGTCCTCATTAACATCAGCTAAGTTTAATGGCTGTCCTTCCTTTGCTACCCATCCTGCTACACCGTCACCTATCTTCAGCCTTATTTCCTTGACTTGCTCTCCTTTTTCACCTAATGCAACTTCAAACCCAAGCTCCTGTCTTTCCTCGTCAATAAGGTAGAGGGAACTGGCTTCAGCATTAATTTCTTTTTTACTTATCTCCATGATTTCATTGAGCAGCGAATTTATTTTTATATTAGAGGTAACTTTCTTGCCTGTTTCTACAAGTTTTAGCAGTTTATTAATCCTTTTATTTTTTTTTCTAATATTTATCATTAATATAATCTGTGTACATAGTAAAAGAAATAATAAAGCTGGTAAAATGTCATTTAACATGATTAGTTTGTTCTCCCCTCAAAAAAAGGTTATTTCATTTGTCTAAGTTTTATTATTTTTTTCTACAAATTCTATTTATTTCCTCTAAATACAAAAACAAAATCGCCCAAACAAATGAGCGATTTCACTTAACTATCGGCTGTATAGACTTCTACCACTTTAGTTTCCGGTATCCATTCTACACTAAACCCTAAAGCTTCTGCCAAAAATCTTACATGAACCATTGCCCGATTTTCATGCAGTACCAGAGGGTCTTTTTCATATTTTAATTCTTTCTTCCATGTTCCTTTTGCAACCTCTATAACTCTTTCCTGGTCCAGCCAATTGACCCGAGCACCCCACTCCTCACATATTTGTCTAAGAGGAACCATAGTTTTCCCTTCTGATAGATAAGGTTCTACATCGGGGAAAAGTATTTTTTTCCCATTAACAAGAACCTGTATCTGACCAGAAATCTTTTGAATTTGACTCTTTAAAACATCCTGTTCTATGTTTATTACCCTTATCGAATTATTCCACATATCCGAGACATATAGTTTTCCCGAATCAAATAACATATGCACCGGACCATTAAGTAATGCTTCCTCTAGATTACCATCTTTTTTTCCAGATATATTAAGTCCAGCAATTGTCATAACCTTTTGGTGCGGAGTAATAGCACGAATCCTATGATTCCATGTATCGGCAATGAATATAGTTTGATCCTCGGCTACAAATAATCCCTTAGGAAAATTAAATTGGGCCCTTAAAGGATCACCGTCATCAAAACCACCTTGTGCGTAGTTGGTTCCCGGAACACTGCCATTCCTAGTCCCTGCAATGGTAGTAACTCCACTTTCGGAAATTCCCCTGATAACCTGGTTCCCGCTATCTGCTACATACAGTATGCCTGTTGGACCTATTGCAATATCACTTGGTTCGTTAAAGAGAGCTTTATCCTTGGCACCATCTTGATATCCACCGTCTTCGTTTTGCTTACCGGCAAAGGTAACTACGATACCCTGTGGAGTAATGATTCTTATAACATGATTTAGGGTATCAGCAACGTAAAGATTATCTGCCTTATCAATTGCTAAACCTATAGGGTAGTTGAATTGTGCTTTTGGACCAATACCATCTGCGTACCCCGCAGTTCCAGTGCCGGCAAATGTAGTTACTTTGTCCTTGGAAATTTTCCTTATCACGTGATTATTTGTATCAGTTACAAAAATATTTCCAGACGAATCAACTACCACATCCTTGGGCTTATCAAACTTTGCTGTAAGTGCTTCACCATCTTTAAAGCCACCCTTTGTAAAACCAAAGCTGTCGTTTTCGTCGGAAAAACCAGCCACAGTTACTACTTGATCGCCTATAAGTTTTCTAATCCTATTGTTATTGCTATCAACTATCAATAAGTTATTATCAATATCTATACATAAACCGTAGGGGAAGTTAAACATGGCATCTTTTGCGCTTCCATCCAGAAATCCCATCTCGCCGGAACCCGCTAGAGTATCTACCGTTAATTCATCGGCAAATATACAGCTTGGTGTTAACATGAATATTGCCGCGGCAATTATGAGCAGCCTAAATCTGATAAGCATATACAAACCTCCACTTTCCCACAAATTGTACTCAACAATTGTAGAGAAATTTAGTCCTTGTCCTTGTCCTTGTCCTTGTCCTTGTCTTTTTCGTTGCCTGCTTCACCTGGTGAATTATCCTTTTTGTCATTACTATGATTATTGCTATTACTGTTACTGTTACTGCTTTCATTTCCATCATTGTTCACACCAGGTGGCGAATTTTGGTCAGCTACTGTTTCTTTTACTTTTTCCAATACTTCCTGCGGCTTAAAATTGTTTTCTTCCTTTTCCACATTGATATCATAAAGGGGTTCAGTTTCTTGTCCGACTTGTCCCTTTAACTTTTCTTTTTCTTCTTTGACCTTATCCTCAGCAGTTTTTTTTACTCTTTTTTCCTCAATTATACTATCAATATCCTGTAATAGTTTTTTCGAGATTCCTTGAGGCTCTTCTTTAATTATTTCTAATAGAAATAATTCCATTTTTTCCGTTTTTATATCTTGTTTTGCTATTGATTTTTCAGAAATGTCTTTTATTTCTTTGGGTGTTAACGGTTTAAGAGATTTCCTTTCCTGCCCGGCTATATCCTTGACAATTTCCTTTACTAGATGGTAGTCTAAAGTAATTTGTTGATTTGATTGTACAAGGACTTCCACTTCTTTTTCCTTGACATTGCCATATTCATCTTCAGCTTTTGCCGTTGAACGAGCTGATACAAAACCTTCCAAAACAAATACTTCAGTTTTACCTTCTCCACCACCGTTGTCATTAGTGCCGTCTAGCCCAGGATTAAAACCAACTAGAAATTTAGTTCCCCGAACTCCCATTAACGCCGTTGGGGTCTTTATTTCATATTTTGAATTAGTATTTAATTTCTTATTGATACTTGACCAGACCTTTCCTCCCCAAAGGCTTAGTCTTGTTTTTTCCGTGCTATTCTCATCGTCTCTTAACAATTCACTTAACAGCACTTGGGTATTTTCAGCAACTTTAAAATTGGTATCCTTATCGATTTCTACAGTAACCCAAGCTTGTCCATGTGTGATAATGGTGTCGCCTTGGGTTAAGCTCATTCCTTTGAAAGGAGAAAAATCTTTTTCTCCTCCCGCCTTTTTAATAAGGACATTTCCAGCAAAATCAGCCACCTTGGCCGCCCTTAATGTATCCGCCGCCAAGCTTGTACCAGTAAAAAACAATAATAAAAACAATATGGCTATATTAACAATGACAACTTTTTCTCTATTCATCTGTCTCACCTTATCCTTTCTAATTGATAAACAGTAACACCTTGTTCCTTACCTTTCACCTTTATTTCACCTAAACTAATCACATCCACCCTGTCTTTCACCAAATCATAAGTAGCCTGACTCATTAAAATTTGACCAGGCTTTGCATTACTTTCCAGCCTAGCGCTGGTATTTACCGTATCACCTATGGCGGTATAATCCATGCGCATTTCCGCACCAATATTACCAACAATTGCATAGCCGGTATTAACACCTATACCAAAGTGAACAGTACGTCCAAATTTTTCAAGGAGCTTTGTCTCCAAAGCCTTCGAGCCCTCTTTCATAGCCCAGGCCGCTTGAACAGCCTTAAAAGCGTGGTCTTCAACATCTAAAGGGGCATTAAAAATAGCCATTGTTGCATCTCCAATGAATTTATCTAATGTTCCTTCATATTTGAAAATAGATTGGGCAGTAAGATTTAAATACTCATTCAAAATAAATACTACTTCTTCCGGCTGAGCTTTTTCGGATAAAGGAGTAAAACCTCTAATATCCACAAACAAGACACTAATTTCCTTACGGGTTCCCCCTAGCTTTAAGCCGGCTTCACCTGTAGCCAGTATCTCATTCACTACCTGGGGTGCTACATAACGCCCAAAAACATCTGTAATCCTCTTTCTTTCCAGCATTTCTTCCAGGTAACGATAAGCCAGCATTACTAAATATACAAGTGCCACTGTTAGCAGGGGATATATCAAGCCGACAATTAATCCCTTGGAATATAAGTAGATGGCAATAAAAATATAAAAACCAATTAATAATACAGAAACACCCAAAGACTTAATGGGCGATAATCTTCTAAAAGAGTACTGGATTGTTAATCCTAAGGAAAAAATGGCAAGAATGTTAACAGTATCAGAAACTTCCTTTTTAAAGTTTTTATACAGCAAATTCTGTAAAATGTTTGCATGAACTTCTACCCCATACATAGGGGATTGGGGGGCAAGGGGAGTAAAGTAATAATCCTCGATACCGGGTGCATAGGGTCCAATTAGAACTATTTTTCCTTCAAAATATTCAGGCGGGATTTCGCCATTTAATACTTGATAATATGATACATGCTCAAAATCCCCCGGTTCACCTGTAAAGTCAATGTATAAACAATTCCAAGGGTCCAATGGAAGTTCAGATTGCTTTGGAATTTCTAAATCTAAAGCAGCTAAATATTGAATAAATAATTGCCAAGAAAAGCTATTTATCCTTTCCCCCTGGCACTCATAAAAAACAAGCGCTTTTCTCACTATGCCGTCAGGACTTGGAAAAGTATTAATATGTGCTCGTATTCCGGAACTTTTAAGTTCAGTAAAAGGTTCTACCAACTCTAGCGCTTCCACCTTGCCGGCATGGGTAAATTTTTCAAAATGTCCATAAGTAGGAATAACTACATTTCCGGCTTTGGAAACTGACTCCACAAGAGCTATATCCTCCTCGGGGTTTCTTGCCTTTTCAGGAAACATAACATCCAGTCCAATTGCCAAAGCCCCCCCTTGATATATCCGATCAATTACTTCTCCATGATAGTTGCGGGGCCAAGGCCATTGCCCAAGTCTTTCCAGACTTGGGTCATCAAACCCCACAATAATTATTCTGGTATCTACCTGGTCCGGTGATTGCAGTATCCTATCGACTAATTTATTTTCCGTATTCGCAAAAGTATTAAAGTAGGAAAACAAACTTATTAAAAATAGAAGCAAAAGTATTGGATAGGTATTCTTTATCTTCAAGTAAGTTTTCCTCCATGTAGGTATTATCTA
The DNA here is from genome assembly GCA_049323895.1 of Bacillota bacterium. GTDB lineage: Bacteria > Bacillota > Peptococcia > Peptococcales > BICA1-8 > JBMOKT01. Next base: position 32,152 of record JBMOKT010000024.1, read on the forward strand.
ACCTTAAATATTCTTTATTATGGTTGATTTTACCTGCACAAATATTCTGAAATATGCAGGCAGAGTTACTTTATGTAAATTTAATTTATTTTTGTTCTTTTCATAAAGAACAAAATGAACAATATAAACAAAATATTGTTGTCAGAAGTAGTAAATGGTAACATTTAAATAACATTTTTCAGAATATTCTTAATAATATATAAAATTATTTAATATTCATAATATTAAATACTTATATATATTGAGCATCCAAGGGAGGTGAATTTTCCCCAACTACTTATATTTTACTAAATAATTATTAATATTAGGAGGTTTTTTGTAAATGAATATCAATTTAAAAAAATTTTTATTATTTTTGTGTTTACTATTATCCCTTACCATCATAATCACAGCCTGTGGTGGTGCAAAAGAGCCTGCCCCTTCCCCGCAACCAACGGAAAATAAAAACGAAAGCAAAGAAACCAAAGACCCCAGAGCAGATTGGCCATCAACCCTCGACCTAGGTGCAGCTTCCATTGGTGGAGCATATTACGTTTATGCAGGGGGAATTTCTACTATCCTGGAGGAAATTGTTGGCATACCTACAGGCGTGGAGGTTACCGGAGGTCCCAACCACAATATGCAGCTTGTTGATATAGGGGATTTAGATCTGGGGCTTGTTACTATGGGTCCGGCTTATGAAGCCTGGAATGGCTTGGAAGACTGGACGGGCGGAAAACAACACAGAAACGTCAGGGCTATTTTCCCAATGTACAGCACTTATTCACAATGGTGGGCTGAAAAGGGTTCCGGGATTACCAGCATCCATGACCTGGAAGGAAAAAGAGTTGGAGCGGGACCATCAGGTGGTACAGCCGGCACCTTCCATCCCAGGTTCCTGGAGCTCTTAGGGATTAAGACCACTATTGTCAATGCCGGGCTGAGTGATTTAGTATCCCAACACCTTGATAAACAGCTTGATGCTAACAGTTTTGCATCAGGTGTTCCTGTTGCAGGCGTATTAGAATATAGTGCCCAAAAGGAAACTGTAATGTTTGGGATTGATGGGGAAGATAGGGATAAAATTCTAGCTCAATGGCCCTTCTGGTCGAAAGCTGTTATCCCCGCAGATAAATATGATTTCCTGGACAAGGACTTGGAGACAGTAGCTATTTGGAATGTAGCTATAGCAAATAAAGACTTACCAGAGAGCTTAGTCTACGAAATTGTGAAAGCTATCATGGAAAACAATAAAATGATGCTGGATGCCCACTCGGCGGCTGCTGAAACAGTGCCCCAAAATGTTGGCGGAAATACCTTTATGTGGATGCATCCAGGGGCAATTAAATATTTCGAAGAGATTGGGGTTAAAATTAACCCTGACCTTTATCCACCGGAATACAAAAAGTAAATTATATTTCCTCGCCTGCTCTTACCTGGGTAGGCGAGGATTTAGCTTATGTTTTTTCTAGAAAGGAGTTTGACATACATGTCTAAAATAATAGAAAATGGTGTTGCGTCGGAACAAGGAAAAATGACATCCATAGGTATGTTGCCAGAAAATGAAAAACTAGAGCTGGAAGCAGCTGAAGATGCGGAAACTTCTAACCACCGCACTATAAGTGGATGGTTAGCAAAAATAGTTATCATAATAGGAGTCGTTACCGCCTTGTTCCATATCATAACCTTAATATGGTATCCTATCGATCCCTGGCTTTTCCGCAGTGCCCACATAACCTTACTCTCTGTCCTAGGTTTTATTTTAGTTCCCGGTTGGTTGGGAGCAAAGGATAAGGTTCATCTAGTGGATTGGTTATGCATCATTGGCAGTATTGTTGCTTTTTTATATATTTACGTGAACTTTGATGCCTTGATTTTTCGGGCAGGTGTACTGCCAACCCAAGGGGATTTCTACGTGGCTTTGTTAGGGGTACTTTTAGTGTTGGAATTAACCCGGAGGGTTAGCGGCTGGTCACTTCCCATCTTAGCTCTAGTGTTTATCGGATATTCTTTTCTAGGTCCCTATCTTCCTGGAATTCTACAACACCGCGGATATAGTATGGAACGTTTCTTCACCTATATATATGGCCTGGATGGTATTTTCAGTGTTCCTATAGCTATTTCTTCCCGCTATATCATCCTATTTATAATTTTTAGTTCCTTCCTGCAGGTTTCGGGAGTAGGAAAATACTTTGTAGAATGGGCTTTTTCCATAAGCGGTCATTTGCGGGGAGGTCCTGCCAAAGTAGCAGTACTTGCCAGTGCCTTAATGGGAACCATGAATGGAACCTCAGCGGGTAATGCTGTAGCAACAGGAAGTTTAACTATACCTCTAATGAAAAAGGTTGGCTATACCTCAAGATTCGCAGCCGCTACTGAAGCAGTGGCTTCAACAGGTGGGCAAATAATGCCGCCCATCATGGGAGCCGGTATCTTTATAATGTCCGAGTTGACGGGAATTAGATACCAACAGATTATGATTGCCGGTATTATTCCCGCTATCTTATATTTTTCATCGACGTACTTTATGGTTGACAAAGAAGCCAGCAAACTTAACCTACTTGGTGTTCCCCGCTCACTTCTGCCAAGTTTTAAAGAAGTAATGAAACGATGCTATATGTTCATCCCTGTAGTAGGACTTTTCATTATGCTTGCTACAGGGTATTCGGTTATAATGTCCGGTTTTGCAGGAATAGTTTCTACTATTATAGTGAGCTGGCTTACTAAAGACAGCAGGATGGGTATCAAGGAAATATTATCTAGTCTGGACAAAGGCTCCCGGGGTTCAATACAACTAATGGCCGTATGTGCTTCTGCCGGAGTTATTATGGGCGTAATTGCCTTAACAGGGGTTGGGATGAAATTTGCCAGCCTGCTCCTGAAACTTGCCGGAGCATCCCACCTTTTAGCCCTGATCTTTGCAATGCTCATTGCTATTATTTTAGGAATGGGAATGCCCACCACCGCCGCATATGCAGTTGCAGCCTCAGTTGTTGCTCCAGGCTTAATCAGGATGGGGATTGACCCCTTGATGGCACATTTCTTCGTATTTTACTATGCGTGTGTTTCTGCTATTACTCCTCCGGTAGCTTTAGCTGCATATGCTGCTTCGGCAATCAGCGGCTCCGATCCCATGAAAACCAGCTTTACTTCCTTTCGTTTAGGTATTGCTGCATATATAGTTCCTTTTATGTTTTTCTATGCCCCCGGAATATTAATGATAGGAGAACCTATTGATATAATAATGCGGTCAACAACAGCCTTAATTGGAATTTATGCCTTGGCCTCCGCTGTACAGGGTTGGTTCTGGGGAAAAGTAGGAATCCCAATAAGAGCATTGCTACTGATAACATCCATATTTTTAGTAACAAAATCCGCAGTCTTGGATCTTCTCGGCTTTGTAATCCTAGTAACTCTATTTATGTTTATCAGATTTAAAAACATTAAAGAATCTACCCAAGTAAAAAAGGCTTCCATGGAAGCTTTTAATGATTAAGGAACCTTTTTGAAACTTATTCGAGGATAGTGGAACACTAAGTAATTTTTACACGGCTTGCGCTGAGCCTTCAGTGACTGCAGAAAGTATTAAAAAATGAATGTCAAAGGTTGCTAGTAAGAAACTATCACCTTTGACATTTTTATTTATCCTCATTTGACTAATTCTTTAATCAGCCCCATGTTGTGTTCATCAACGTACATGCTGTAAATTTGACTTAATTTTAACTTCCATCTCTCCTTTTCTTCTTGGGGCAGGTAGTATATAGTAGTGCCCGTTTCTTCTAATAATTTCATAACTTCTTCATTCTGCCTTTGCGCCTCTTCCCGCTCCCACAGAGTGACCTCCTGTAAGGTTTGCTCCAATATTATCCTTAAATCATCAGGTAAACTGTTCCAAAATTGTGCATTAGTTATCACAGCATAGGCCATATAGCCATGATTGCTTATTGTTAGATAAGGCTGTACCCGGTAGAACTTTTTACTGTAAAAGTTTGATAATGGATTTTCTGAACCATTTACTTGTCCCCTTTGCAGAGCGCTATAAACATCACTAAAGGGTAATTCCATAACATTGGCACCCAGTAATTCAAACTGACTCTTTAGCACAGGGCTAGGCATAGTACGAAAAGTGAGTCCCCGAAAATCCTCTGATTTTTTAATGGGGATAACTGCGCTAATCTGTTTGAATCCGCTGTCCCACATAGCCAAACCAAGGATGTTTTGCTCCTCCATTATCTTGAATAGCTTTTGCCCCAATTCTCCGTCCATGACTTTATGTGCTTGCACAACATTATTAAATAGAAAGGGAAAATCAAAGACCTGCCATTGGGGATACATTTCCGTTAACTTTGCAGTAGCCGGGGCAATAATTTGCACCTTGTTTTCAAGCAGGGCCTTTATCTCTTCTCCATCATTGAACAAGGTAGAATTTGGATACACCTGAACTTCTACTTTACTGCCAGTTCTTTCCTGGACCAAGTTGGCAAATAGCTTAGCTGCTTTTCCCTTAGGTGATGATTCGGAAACAACATGGGAGAAACGGATAATTATCCGCTCATCCTTGGAGATCTGTTCTAAATCCAGCGCCCGCTCCGAACAACCCATAGTATTGAATAATAAAAATACCAAAAAAAACATTACCCAAAAATATTTACATTTCTGTACCATGCAATCCCCCCGCTGCTCCTCAAATAATTCTGTAACGATTTATAGGACGTCCTACAGAACCGTACTGCGCTTCCAGCTTTACTTTACCCGTTTTATCCAGGTAATCCAAATACCTTCTGGCAGTAACACGGGCTAATCCGATATTTTCTGCAACTTCCTCTGCCGATAAGCTGTCTTCACTTTTCATCAACAGGAGCAAAACCTGTTTCATGGTGACTTCAGTTAGCCCTTTAGGTAACTCTTCTGTTGTAACTATATTGTTTTTTTGGATAACGGCAATTTTGTCAATATCTTCCTGTTCAAGAGGAATATTTGTATTTAACTTCCGTAATAAACCTTTATAATTTTCCAGGGCACTTTTAATTCTTTCAAATTTGAAAGGTTTTATGATGAAATCAACTGCACCAAAACGAAAAACCTGCTGGATAGTATCAGCATCTCTAGCAGCGGTCACTAAAATAAAATCTGTTGGAATATTTAAACTCCTGATTTCTTGAAGTGTCTCAATACCGTCCTTTTCCGGCAGGTAAATATCCAGCATAACCAAATGGGGTCTTAATTCCTTTACCAATTCAACTGCCTTAGCCCCTGTAGCTGCCATCCCAACTACCGTGAAACCATCTACATCTTCTATATATTGTTTATTTACCTCCATAACCATGGGGTCATCTTCCACAATGACCGTTCGGATTTCCAATTGCCACTCCCCCTTACCAAGGTAAAAATATACTTATTCGTGTACTGATACCAGGTTTTGATTCTACATTAATATTACCCCTAGCAATTGTTACATACCGGTGCACCAGATATAGTCCATACCCCCTGCCATTTCCTTTAGTAGAAAATCCATTGGTGAAAATATCATCCTTTATTTCCGGAGCAATACCTCTGCCCTGGTCTTCAACCACAATTTCGAGCCCTTCTTCATTTCCTTTTATTGAAAAAAATACCCGCCGGCGGGCTGCTTCCAAGCCGCTTACAGCCTCCATTGCATTTTCTAAGAGGTTTCCAATAATTACTACCATGGCGCCAGTGTCCAAGGCAGGGGGCAGTTTTTCCAATTTGCTTTTAGGATCAATTTCTAAGGAGATTTTCAATTCTTTGGCGTGGCTAAATTTGCCCAGCAGTAAACCGGCTATACCATAATCCTTTATTTTTTTTGTTACCAGACTAGTTACTTCTTGTTGTTCCATAGTTATAGAATATATATAGTTTAATACTTTCTCATATTGCTTTAACTGGATTAGACCAGAGATAGTGTGAAGCTTGTTAAGATGTTCGTGGTTTTGTACCCTTAAGGCCTCAATAAAAGTTTTTACCCCCGTTAATTCCTCGGCCATCTCACGGAGCTCAGTCTTGTCTTGAAAGGTAGCCACCGCTCCTACAATTACACCTTTTACCCGGATGGGAATTCTATTGGTAAAAATCAAGATACCATTTATTTCTGTTTCTTCTTGGTATTCCGCTTTCCCCGTATGGGCTACCAAAGGCAGCCGTGTATTTGGTATCACATCCCTGACATCCCGACCATATACATCACCATAAATCCCTGCTATCCTTCTAGCCGTGTCATTCATTATTGTAATTTTATTATTGCAGTCAATGGCTATAATCCCTTCTCCAATAGAATGGAAAACAGCAATCCTTTCTTCAAGCAACCTGGCAATTTCTATTGGTTCCAAGTTAAACATGACTTTTTTCATGTTCCGGGCAAAAAAAACCGAACCAACAATACCGACGAATAAACCAACCATGAGGGAAAAATATAATTCAAAACGCATATTATGCATCAGCTTGCTTATAGTAGGAGTCAGAATACCCACCACTACTACACCAACCTGTCTGGTCCCCTCTTCAGCCATAATGGGAACAAAAGCCCTCACCGAAGGACCTAATACACCTTCGGCCCGGGAAATGTATTCATGCTCTGCAAAAGCCGGTGCTTCATCCCCGCCAGAAAAAAGGGTTCCTACATAGTTTTGCAGAGGATGGGACAGGCGGATTTTTGACATGTTCAGTACTACAATATATTCAACATTGGTAGCTAAGCGGGTTTTTTCTGCAATTGGCTGTATTGATTTCCATCCATCGGGTCTATTAACTGCATGTTGAATTTCTTCCAACTGAGAAAGGGTGCGGGCAATAGCAAGGGCCTTAGAGCCCAGCTCTTTTTCTAACTGCGAGGAAAATTTTTCCACCAAAAATATTCCCCCAAATAGGATAGATAAAAATACTAGCCCCGAAGCCAGAATAATTATTTGTGTTTGAATACTAAACCTTCGCCCAACCCCCACTAGAAATATTCCCCCATCATATACTTGTTAGAATTTTGTATAATTTAATAGTATTTTCAGATATTTCTACAGATAATAATTATTTTCCTTTATTTTAGATAAGTCTTTTTAGAAACACACGGCTTGTGCCGAGCCTTTGGCGACTGCGGAACGATGTTGCTCTTATACTTATTCCCTTGTAAAAGTTATACTTACTAAATAAGTATAGAAAAAAAACAGGCCGCAAAGCATGTTTTTGAATTTTTCCAGGCAAGCAAGAACCGTCCCGGCTTGCTTATTTTTCATTGGCGGCTGCGGCAGCAACCTGATTATAAAAACCTTTCATTTTAGCCCATTTTAATAATTCGGCTGTTAAAATAGTGCCACCGGCAATAATTAAGTTTCCCTTTTCATCATTAATATCTTTATAAATTACTTTTCCGATTACTTCTTTTTTTTGTTGTTCATTATTCTCTGATTCTTTAATTGTGTTTGCTTCAACTGTAAAACGTCCTTTTTCATAGACCTCTTTAAATTTATGACTTAGAACATCCATGGTATCATGTATTTCACCTATATAGTCTTCCTTTAAAGCTGCAATATGCCTTTCTGCCACTACGAAAAACTGGTCTGACATAGTATTGCTTTTTTGAATATATTGTTGAAAGACTCTTTCGAAATCCCTTTTGATATCCTCCATCTCTTGCATTCGGGATTCAATTTGTTTATTAGCCTGGGCTATAATTTCATCGGCAGCTTTCTTAGCTTCCCTTTTAGCAGAATGGGCTTCTCTCTCTGCATCGTTTTTAATTTCAATAGCAAGTTTTTCTGCATTGATAATTGCCTTGTTAATATAATCTTCTCTTTCTTTGTAAGCAGCCAGTTCTTCAACAATTTTCTCTTTCTCGGCATTTATAGTCTTACAGTATTGAAGCAATTCTCTTACATAATTATCTACTTCTTTGCTGTTATAACCTCTAAAATTAATAGAAAAACCTTTTTCCTGAATCTCAAAAAACTTTTGTATGGACATCATTGATCCTCCTTTTTAAGGAAAATTACCGGTTTAAATCAAAAATGGTTATTTATATAATTAATTTCTTCTTTAGTCTTTGCTTGCAGCTGGTTTAGGACCCGGGCAAGTTTTGTAAAAAACCCGCGGTCCTCAGTTACAAATAAACGCTGAAGGTTAAAGGTTTTAAAATTAATGTTTTTAAGGAAATTCACCATCATTAGCAAGGCCGCAATAAAACTTATAAACGCCCCTAATGTAAAACCATAACCATAATACTTTATACCCTTATCTATAAAGTATTCTGTAAATGTTAAATTGGAAATAAAAAATAAAAAGGATATAAACAGTGCCTGGATCCGGGACTCAAAATATAAAAATATTAGTATCAGGACTAAAATAAATATATTAAATAGTGCACCCAGCGCACAGACTCTAAAAATATTCCTTATCAAAACAGAGATATTTAAAAAGTTAAATATCTGTGGTGAAAGAAGAATGATGGTAAAAGAAATCAAGGCTTGAACCTCAAAGGTATAAAGCAAAGAATAAAATAGAGAAAGCTGCATCTCTTTTTTAGCACTATTTATTTCCTTTATTGTGCCTGTTCCGTTTGCCAGACCATAGTATTTTTTATATGTATCATAAAAATCAGTCTCTACTGAAACAAGGAAAAGCACTGTCGTTGGAATCGTTGTAAGATATGCTAGAAAAACAGCATTATCATAAATAGGTGCATATGTATATGTTTCATAAATGATAACTCCTGCAACGCTAAACCACATTAAAATATCATCTATCCACAGACCTAGGGTATAAAACAATCCCACAAAGAAAAGACTGGGGAATTTGTTTAAATATCTAAAAAAATCATATTCCAGGTTATTACCATAATAAAATGTGGCTAAAAAATTATATGCCAGCATGATATAGGTAACGGTCAGACCGGCTAGGTATGCCAGTAATAAGTTTGTTCCGTAAATAAACTTAGGAAAAGGTATTAAGTTATTTAAGAAAAAGAAAATAAGTACAATGGAAGTTATTCCGCCATAAATATATGCTTTAGCTATTAAAGAATAGTTTTTGACAGCACTTAAATAAACCATTATTATCCATATTAGCGTTATAATTAAAAAAAGATATCCTGCAAAGATCTTATAATACAAAGGTAAGCCCTTGTCATAATAAAAAATGATACACCCTATTAAACTCAAAAAAGTTACAATTTTAGATAGACCCAAAAAGGAAGGTCTGATAAACTGATATTCTTTAACATATAATCTATCGGAAACATATCTGGTAATAATCATCTGCCAAGGAGCAGTAAAAATTTGGGAGAAAATAAAGCTATATACTATAGTCCCCATGAACAACTCTTTTTCCCCGGGATCTTTTAAAATTATATTCATAATAAACAGCAGCAAATTAACTGTTATAACAGCAGCTATCCAAGGTCCAGCAGCAACTAACGCAGAATACAAATAGGCCTTGGTTCGATTGATATAAGTTTCATCCTTGAAAATTTTTTTTAACTCAAATCCTATTCCCGCCATGATTTCACCCTAAACTTATATATTGTTCCTCATACGACTTCAGGAATAATTCTTCGGAGTAAGCCCTCTTTATCCTCTCTTGGCCGTTTTTACCCATTTCTGCCCTTAAGTAAGGATTTTGCCATAGATTAATAATGGCTGCAGCTGTTTCTGTTGGAGAAACTAAACTTGTCACAACACCACAAGGTCCTTCATAATCATTTTCTTCAAGAAGTTCCCTGCATGAACCAACGTCTGTAGCAACTATAGGTATCCCAGCAGCCATGCCTTCTAAAATTACAAGTGGTTGTCCTTCGGAAATTGAAGTTAGAACTATTACGTCCATTATTTGATAATAATCTAAAACATCTACCGTCCCGGTAATAATCACATCACTTTGTAAATTAAAAATACTTATTAAATTTACGCAATCATGGAAATACTCTATATCTTCATCGGTAGAACCTATAATATATAACTTAGCATTAGTAATACTATTTTTGATAATTCTAAAAGCTCTAATCAGTGTCATTACATCTTTTATAGGGGCTACCCTCATTACCCCTCCTATATTAAAATTAGCATGGGAAATCTTTGCAATGGCGAATTTATTCAAATTAACCCCGTTTGGTATTACTTTTGTTTTGCTCTCTTCAACACCTAATTGGATTTGTATTATTCTGTTTTGTTCAAACAAGGCTATTATTTTATCAGCCTGTTGATATGCTGCTTCTGAAATATAGTAAAAAAGTTTAATCCAGAGCTTTTTATAGACACCCGTTACCCAGCTTGCTTTTAAGATATCTTCTTCCCGCTCCCGGGCATAAATCCCATGCTCAGTAAGAATAAAGGGCTTATGGGTCAATTCTCTAAAATATGCTCCTATGATACCGGCATAACCTGTTGATACAGCATGATAAAGGTCAGCCTGGGGAGGCTTGTTATTAAATAAATGGAGTAGTGGTAAAAACATACTTCTAAAAGTCCAAAAAAAAGAATTAAAACTTTCCTCATTATACTTTTCTTCATATAAGTCCAGAATGGTAGCCCAGAAAAACTTACTTTGCAAGAAATCTACTGCACTGCCCATTTTCTTTGAATTGGAAAATATCTTAAAAAGTTCTTTCCAATCAGCAGTTGAGTCTAAGCAGATAAACTTAGAAATTTCCTGTTTTTCGTCTTCATTGAAAAAGTACACCTTTTTGAAAAATTTATGTTTAAGGTCTAAATAATCATCTAAAAATATTGTTTTCACTTCTATTAAATTTGACGGGTATAGATAAATTGGTTTTAATTCAGCTTTTTTTGGCATTATAGAAAAGATTTTAAATTGAATATTTGGCAGACCCTGTATCAGCTGTTGAATCCAGGATGCTACTCCGCCGGAAATATATGGATAAGAACCTTCAACTATTAGGCATACAATCATGTTATTTCTCCTTGACTACGCCAAAAGGCCAAAACATCTTTAAATTGGTCAGGAATTGCATCTCTTATAGTTTCGCCCTCTTGTATAGTATTCCGCAGTAATTTATAATCACCCATTTCATAAGCTGCATAAAGTTTATTCGCCATACCCTTAAAATTACCAGGGTATTTTTCCTGCAGCATGTTATTGTACTCTAAAGCTTTAAGCGGTCTCCTTGATATCAGGTTGGCATGAACTAATTTATCCAGAATACTTAAAGGGGTATCTTTACCTTGTTTTTTTAGCAGCTCTTCCAATGCCTCAATGTATTGGTTATTAAATACTTGAAATATGTTGTCTACCAATAGCCGTGATTCGAGATAGCTTTCTAAAGCCTTAATCAATTTCTCTAAATCCCTGATTTCTTTTGTTTGGTTATACTTTTCCCGAAACTGCAAAATAAGGTTAACATATTCATTTTCTATCATATTTATTGTGGCTGCTGAATAATGGGAAACCTCACTATCATTATCCTGCAAGCCCTTTTGCAGTAAATTTACTTTATTTTCTTTATATTTTTCGGCAAATTCTATAATGGTTTCCTTTTTTACATGGGCACTTAATAAATTCATCTGGTCTAAAAAGCTCAAAGTTAATATCTCTTTATCAAAGTAAACATTTTGTGTAGTTTCAAAAAATCGGTTGTAATGAATATATTTTTCGTAATCATCCAGTATCATACCATCCTGTACAAAATAGTGCAGACTAAGGTATATAATTGCAACCATTAAGGGTCCTAACCCTGGTAGATATAAAAAAAGAAAAAATGGTACTCCTTTATCCAATTTTATTAAAGTTTTTTCTGCCACCTTAAAAAACAGCCAGAGTATAATATGACCAATTAAAAAAACCGTTAGCAGATTGAATGTGACGCAATAGAATATAAGAATTAAATCTAGCATTCCTATAAAAAAAAGTAAAAGTAGTCCAAAGTAAATCAATGCAAATCACATCATTTCCCAATAGTTTACCCTTTAGGGTCTAGCCATGTTATTTATTTTACTTAAGACTCTGGCAGATATTATAGGCAAATTATCTAAAGATGTAGCAGGCAGAAGGATATGGAGTATTCCATTATTTTCATCAAAACTTAATACATCAACTGTTCTAAAGAGCCTGCTTATTTTCTCAATCACATCAAAAGTTGAATAATTATTTAACTTATACTGCAAATATACAAAGTCTAGATTAAAATCTTTCTTTCTTCTCCCTTCTTCTTGCAGGCGTTCAGCAAAGTAAGGATATTTGATGACATTAGTACCTGGTATATACTTATCTCCTCGCAGACCTTCTACATACATAGCTTGATTTATAGAGTTATTGACCCAACTGATTATTAATCTGAAAAGTTGAAATGCATACTCAGAAAGCTTATCAAAATCCATATGTTCTATATTAATAATGGCAATTACCTTATTTTTAATAATTAATGGTCCTGCCATTAGAGGAAAATACCCTTCCTTAACTTCACTCCACCTAACAGACTTTTTCCCTTTAACAACCATCTCATAACCTAAAGAATTGCTGACCTTGGTTGAGGGCTTAGAGATTATTTCATCCCCCATTCTCAGCTTCAATCGTAAATAATCACTTTTTTCATCATAAGTATAGATAGATACGCTTGATGCCCGTAAGTATTTTTGGAATATTTTAATAGCCTCCGTAAAAACTTCCTCAATTTCTAAGGTGTCCAGGCTGGCAGCTGTTTCATAAAGATTAAGAATGCTTTCTTCAGAATTAATTATTTGTTTTTTCAACTCTTCTTGTACTTTGAGAGACGCTTTATAGTTTATATTAAGTTGTTTATAGTTGTCTTTTAATAGTGTATTTTCCTCAGTCAATTTAAAAATATTGTTGCGGTAATTATCTCTAAATCGGCCAAAGATAACTGCCGACCAAAAAAAGAGCAAAATATATTTATAATTACTGAAGTAATAAATCAATAACCTCATGTCGTTATTGTGCAGTTCCAAAAATACTTTAAGAAAAAAACTTGAGGAAACAAAAGCTGATATTATACCTAATTTATTACCATAACGCATTCCTATGAACATACATAAGAACAACAAGGGATGGGGGTTTAAATTAAGGTACAGTTCTTGGTTAGGCTGCATTTGATAGAAATAAAGGTAGACTGCAATATTTACCACCAGTGTTTCAATAATTGAGAAAATTACTTCTTTGGGAGTAATTTTCCCATTCATGCCACAAATTCTCCATTGTAGCTGACTAAAGAAGTATTCTCTACGCCTTCAACCTCAGCTATATCACTAACAAAATCAGTTCTAGCTCCAATCACCTTAATTTCTACGGTTAATTCCACAGTACCTTTGGAAACAGTTTTTGATTTCAGCTTGTAATCCATGCCCGCCAGAATATTATATACCTGTTTTTCTGCTATTTCTTGATAATGGATTATCAGTAAAAATACATTATTGGCAGATTTAAAACGCATTAGAATTAAAACAGTTAACCCAATAAAAACTGATCCCGAAACAGATAACAAAAATAAACCGGCACCGGTAGTTATTCCTAAAGTCAAGGCCCAGAACATGAAGACAATGTCAATTGGGTCCTTTACCGCTGTCCTAAAACGGACAATACTAAGGGCACCTACCATACCTAATGAAAGTATTAGGTTGGAGCTGATTGTCATTATTACTAAGCAAGTGATTAAAGATACCATTACAATGGCTGCTCCGAAATTCTGACTAAAGACCACTCCATTAAAGGTCTTGCGGTAAATGAAAAGGATAAAGCCTGCCAGTATTAGTGTAATTACCAGGCTGATTAAAATATTGGGAAAACTTAAACTGCCGAAAAAATTATTGTTCAGTAAGCTTCTTTTTATGATGTCTTGAAAATTCAATGCATTATTCATAAAAGTCACCCTTCATAATTTATCTATATATTGCCTGCAGAGAAAATACTTAGATACCGCCATACGGTGAACGCAAAAATATGCTAAAATTTTTTTTAAATGGTTGGGTAGAAAGTTATTGTATTTAACTTCTAAAATATACCGATACTGTTCACTAAGCTGATAGGTAGTCAAATCTTTATTAAAAATGTCCAAAACAGGTTTGGCAGCAGCCAAATCTTTATCTATAGTTATGCGAATCTGATTAAAGGGAAGTATATAGGCCTCCCTTTGGTAGTCAACGATTACTTTAGGTTTGAAAAAATTAATTCTTTTTTGTAAGTAAAACCTTTGCTGCAGCGAATCTCCATGCTTCTCAACAATCCTTGGCGTGTCGCTTAAAATATCAACCAGCATTGCTTTATTCACAGGGGAAGAATTTTTTTTGATATAATCATTCATCTTTATCTTTTCTTCCAGCTTTATCATTTTATCTGAGTAGTTATAGATTCTGACACGATACTTTTTTCTATATGCGATCCCAAGTGCCTTTTCTTTTAAAGCTGTATCGTAAATATCATCAAAGTAAAGACTTCTAATCAGATAGCCCTCAGAATTATTCCAATTTTTATCCTGCTGCATAGTTTTGCTTAATATATTAGCCAACTGTAAATATTTAGAATAGTCTAGCAGATATTTATATTCGTGCCTAAACATTTTGGACTTCTCCATTAATACTCCCTCACATGTTTACAACAAATTCCTGAATTCCAAAAAAGTTATTCCTCTGGGCATCTCTATATCTGTTAAAGGGAACTTGTTTATTCCCTTTACTATCGCTGATAATTAACTTCCAGTAATAGGTTCCCGGTTCCAAGCCTTTAACGATATATTCAGTATCCATTATCCCGTCTTGTTGAAAAATTACTTCCTGAAAATCAGGGGTTTTACTAATGGCTATTGAGTAAGTTATATAGTCACCTTGCAAATCATAAGAATCATCCCATTTTAATATTAAATAATTTCCAAAATTAATAGGCTGACCCATGTTATTGGGCATGGGTTTTTCTATATTTTTATAAAAAATTTCTTTATTTTTTTCTAAAATTTGTGGGAATTTGGACATCTCCTGTAAGATTTGCTTTTCAGTCCAACTATGAATTCTATTATCAGGCTCTTGAGCTAAAAACTTAAAACTAATAGGTTTATAAAGCTCAATCAACTTTGGTACTTGGTCTTTAATCAGCGAATGTATCTCCTCAATCTTTGCCGCTAATTCCTTGATATTATTGTCATTTTGAAAAAATCTTCTGTGTAGTACTACTCCCCAGTAATTAGATATTCCCTCCTGCCAAGGTGCCTGTATTCTTCTATGCTTCTCAGTTTGTAAGTAATAGTCCCATGCCCCATCGAAATCCCAAGGTATGAAATACCACCTTTCTTCATTTTTAGGACTGTATAAGAAAAAATTCTGGGAATTGGTATCAGTATTACCAAATAAAATATTAACAGCTAACCAAGTAAGGTAATTATCTTTATTAAAATGCTTTTCAATAACATCATTAATATGCATAAATTTATTATTCACATCATGTAACATGTTAATAAGCTTGCTGTGTTCGTCGTTCCCTTTGATTTCCATAATCGTCTCAAACTCTTTTTCATCATAAAGATCGCTATCAATAGGTAACAGCTCTGGATAGACGAAAAACTCAAAATTTTCTGCTTTATATAAATGCCCGTTGCTATCAAGACCTCTTTTTTGCAAATATTCTCTATCTATCTGCTCAATATGTGTATATAAGCCAAAATCAATAAAGTCATTGTTATAGTTAGATTCACTTAAATCTTTAATAAAGAGATGAACAAAATTTGTATCGACACTTGAAATATTGGGAAGAGTTTTTAACAAATCAAAGCTTAATTTGTTTCTAAACCTGATAAAATCGGAATAATGCTTGTTTAAGTTTATGATTTCGTTTGCGTACCACAAACCGCCCTGTTTTTCCAGCTCAACTCTATAGGACTTAAGGCGTGAGGACCTGGCTGCATGCCCCCGCTGTTTCATGACAGCATTGGCGTCTGTCAGCCCAAAACCAAAAAGCCCAGGTCTTGTTTGTCCTGAATGCCCTTCTTGAAAAAGCACTTTCACTTCTATATCAATTTCATCATTAAAATTGGTATCATCATTTAACTCAGTGAAGGTGTGGGCATATCTTGCACTTTGTTTTTCTGCAGGTAATACAGTGATATATATCTCTTTAACCAGCTGTTCCTGACTTGACATTTCAAGATATTGATCTAACTTATTACCGGAAAAGATGTCCTGCTTAATGTACATGGCTTGTTCAGTAATTGAACAGGCTGAAAGGGAGATCATGATTATTAAAATTATAAATACTTTACCGATTTGCAAGCTATCACCTTCTCCAACAGTAACTAAAAAATTTAGGTCCCATTAGTGATATTTTTATAATAATTAATGGTCTCCAAAAGCCCTTTCTCAAGACTGCTTTCTGCTTCCCACCGTAATAAATCTTTAGCCAGACGGCAATTAAAATAGGACTCATAAATATCTCCAAACCTTTCGTCACTATAAACAGGTCTTAAACCAGAACTAGTTAGGCTGGAGACTAAATTATACAGTTCATTAATAGCAGTTGTTTTGCCAGTACCGATATTTAAAATACAGTTCTCTGAACTTTCTAAGGATAAAAGGTTAGCTCTTACTACATCTTTAACATATATAAAATCTCTTTTTTGGTCACCTTTACCGAATATATATGGGGGTCGGTTTTTTAGCAAATTATTTATGAAAATTGAAATAACACCGCTATAAGGACTATTTTGCTGACCAGGTCCATAAACATTTGCATACCTTAGAATTGAATAGCTTATGTTATATAAACTGCTATATGTTTTAATATATGATTCAGCAGCATATTTGGAAACTCCATAAAAGGAAACTGGGTTTATTTCATGGATTTCATCTACTCCCAAATACAGGGGATTACCATATACTGCCGCCGACGAAGCAAAAATAAACTTTTCTACCCTTGATTTAACCGCAGCTTCTAATAAATTTATTGTGCCTGAAATATTAACCTTTGCGTCAAAAAGGGGATCTTCCATTGATTTATTTACATCAACCTGTGCCGCTAAATGAATAACCGCTTCCGGTTTTTCCTCGTGAAAAACATCAATAATTTTTTTATCGGTTATATCCATACAATAAAGTTTAGTATGCTGCTCTAAATACTTTTTAGTTACTGCTGCATTGGAAAAATTATCGATAATAATTACTTCTCTGCTATTGTTAAGCAACTCTTCCGTTATATGAGAGCCTATAAAACCTGCTCCGCCGGTTATTAATACTTTTTTCACAGCAACACCCGCTTAAATACCTTATATATATCCTTATTTAATGGGTAACGCGGATAGAACAAATATGCTTTAAAAATTTATTGTTTACCGACTTATCATTTAGGTTAAGTATTATGGTGTAATCTAATATAATGTGGTAAAGTCTTGGTTAAACTAAAGTAAGAATATATTAATGGGGGTGTTTTCTTGAGTGAACTAATAAATAACCGTGAATTCCGCAAAGAAAAAATTAAAGAAATTATTCTGGAACTGCACCAGGGTAAAACAGTTGAACAGGTCAAAAACAAATTTGATGAGATAGTGAAAGATATTGCTCCTTATGAGCTTGCTGCCATTGAGCAGGAATTAATTAATGAAGGTTTGCCCATTGAGGAAGTACGAAGGTTGTGCGATGTGCACCTGGAGGTTTTTAAAAGCGCGTTGAATAAGACACCTAACCTGGATGTTCCCCCTGGACACCCGGTGCATACCTTCAAGCTTGAAAACAGGGCAATTGAAAGGTTAGTGGGAGAAACAAAACCCCTGGTTGAATCTTTTAGCAATACTCCAAACCAGGATACCGTGCTAAAGCTGCGGGAAAACATTAATCTTCTTTGGGATGTAGAAAAACATTACAGTCGCAAAGAAAATCTTTTATTTCCCTTTTTGGAGAAATACGAAATCACTGGTCCTTCAAAAATTATGTGGTCCCACGATGATGAAATAAGGGATTTACTTAAAGAAGTTAAAAAGATGGCAGTTGACTACAGTTCTGGTATGAAGCAGCAGTTGGTTGACAAAATGGAATTGTTGCTGCAAAAGCTGCTGGATATGATAAATAAAGAGGAAAAGGTGCTGTTTGATACCTCTTTAAAAGTTTTAAGTGAGGATGAGTGGTACCACATTATGGAGGATAGTGCAGAAATCGGGTACTGCCTGATTGAACCAAGTAATGAGTGGAAGCCTGTTAATTTAAACGTTAGCGATAGTGTACCCGGAACAGATGCTTCCCTAGGCAAAGGTTATCTCAAATTTGAAACGGGTGTTCTTAAGCCAAGTGAATTAAACCTAATCCTTAACCACCTGCCCGTAGATATTACCTTTGTCGATAAAGAAGGTATCGTAAAGTACTTCTCCAACAATACGGACAGGATTTTTGTCAGAGCCAGGTCTATTATCGGACGTAAGGTTGAGAATTGCCATCCCCCTGCCAGTGTAGACATTGTTGAAAAGCTGGTTGAGGATTTAGCCAGCGGGGAAAAAAATGAAGAGGACTTCTGGCTGCATCTAGGCGAAAAATTTGTTTATATCAAATATATAGCTGTTCGTGACGAGCAAAACCAATTCATCGGTGTTGTGGAAGTCTCACAAGATATCCAGCCTTTTCTTGCATTAAAAGGGGAAAAAAGAATAGCAGATTAAATTCAAAAAAACTAAGGTTAATTAATCCTTAGTTTTTTTATATTAAAATTAATTTCTAAATAATGAGTTGTTTTGATCAATTACATTCTGGAATTATTATATATTTTGTAGGATAATTGCAAACCCTGTAGAAGTTTATTACTATTAACTTAATAACTTAACAACAAAGCATGAAAGGTAATAGCATGAAAACAAACAAAAACCTATCTAAATACTTTCTGATTTTTCTAATGCTAATAATCATATCTACAGGTTGCACCCAACAAACAGAAAAAAACAAACTCCCGGAGGCAGCTAACGGTAAACTGGACTTGTCTTTTTGGGATTTGGAAGAGGACGGAATAATATACTTAAAGGGTAATTGGGAATTTTACTGGGAAAAGCTAATTAGCCCTAAAGAGTTTGTTGTTCTTAAAGAAAACCTTGAAGGAGTATATATCAATGTCCCAGACGCATGGAATGATTATAATCCCGATATTAAAAGAGAAGGTTTTGCTACTTACAGATTAGTAATAACCAATATTAATCATGAAGTGCCATTGGGTCTTGATATCCCAAGAATCTCATCCTCATATAAATTGTGGGTAAATGGAAATCTATTGACCGATAATGGGGAAATTGGAATAACAGCAGAGAAATCTATTCCCCAATCCCAGCCCAAAACAGTCTTTTTTAATCCTGAACAGGATGAAATAGAATTAATACTCCAAATTTCCAACTTTCATCACAGAAACGGAGGAATACTCGAAAATATAAAATTAGGCACCGAAAAGCAAATCAAACTGGCGGAAAATTGGTTTTTAGCATTTGATCTTTTTGTTTTCGGCAGCCTTTTTGTTATGGGGATTTATCACTTATTATTTTATTTTTTCAGAAGGAAAGAAATTTCCAATCTTTTCTTTGGTGCTTTTTGTACCATAATTGGAATCAGAACCCTGTTTGTGGGGAGAATTTTTATTTTCAATTTATTTCCTAATATCGGTTGGGAAGCAGCCCTTAAGGTAGAATACCTTACATTTTATTTAGGAACACCATTATTTATTTTATACTTAAAATCTCTTTTACCCCGAGAAATAACAAATAATGTTGTGGGAATATCAATATTTATTTCCACTGTTTTTAGTGCCATAGTATTATTCAATCCTGTAAAATACTATGCCAAATATAATATTTTATTTCAATTTTACGTTATTATTACTATTTTGTATTTGCTCTATGCTCTGTTTTTGGCATGTTTACGAAAAAGGAACGGGGCAATTGCTATAAGTTTGGCCGTTGTTTTTTTTGTAAGCACTATTATTAACGATATACTTTATGAAAGTTCCTTAATATATTTAAACAAGTCCCTGGCTAGCATCAGTATTTCATCCTGGGGATTTTTGGTTTTTGTCTTTTCCCAATCTATGATTCTATCAAGAAAGTTTACCCGTGCTTTTTCTAGAATTGAAGAAATGACTGTGAATTTGCAGCAATTAAATGAACATTTGGAAGATAAAGTATCAGCAAGAACAATTGCCCTGGAATACTCCAAAAAGGAATTGGAAAAAGCATATGAGGATTTGTCAGCAATGGAGAAATCCCGAACAGAGTTATTAACCAATATATCCCATGACTTGCGAAGTCCCATGACCTCTATTTTAGGTTATGCTAACGCCATTAACGATGGAATAGTTGAAGACCCGGAACAAATAAAAAAATATCTGATGAGAATAAAAGAAAAGATAAATGGTCTTAACCATTTATCCCAAGAACTTTTCGATTTGACTCAACTGGAATCGAAAAATATTAAATTGGAAGTAAAAACAATTTCGGTGGGCCAATTAATACAGATGGTTTATAAAAAGTATCTCCTAGACGTAAGTAAAGCAGATATAAATTTTAAGCTGTCTTCAGATATTTCCTCCCTTAGCTCCCACTTGGTTAAAGTAGATATGGGCCGAATTGACAGAGCCTTCGCCAACATTATCTACAATGCCATCAATTTTACACCCAAGGGAGGTACAATAAGTTTAGATTTTAACCTAAATGATTTAAATAATCCCACGGAAATAATCATAAAATTTTCGGATAATGGTTCAGGCATCTCGGAAAATGACCTTCCCCATGTTTTTAACCGTTTCTTTACTGGTTCTAAATCAAGGACTTCTAAAAAAGGAGGAAGTGGATTAGGTCTGGCAATTACCAAAGAAATAGTTGAATATCATAACGGGCGGGTTTGGGTAACTAGTAAACCAGGGTACGAAACAACTTTTTATGTAGCCTTACCGCTATGTACATAAACCTTTTTCTGTCTCCAACACAACTGTTTGATCATCTAAAAGGGGGGTTCAAATAAAACCATTTTCCGCCTTAATCACAAGATCAGTACACTTGTTGCTGCATTGTATTCCCCGGTTTATCAGCCGATTGCTTTACTCTAACATCAGGAAGAGCAAAGGCAAGTATAACCCCCAGTACAGGAAGGATACTGATAATGTTCATAGTAAAGGGCAATCCTGCATGATCTGCAACAGCTCCCAGAAATGTTACCCCAATTGACCCCATACCAATTCCAAATCCCAGCAGCAGTCCCGAAGCCAAACCGATATTGTCGGGCAAAAGCCTCTGTCCAAAAACTATAGTGGTAGCAAAAGTAGAAATTAATGATGCCCCCACTATAAAAGCTAACACAGGAATCCATATCCCATTCAAGTGTAGAAAAGGAAAGATTGCAAGCAAAGAAACAACCATAGAGACAAGCAAGCCATTGCGCCCGCCGAAACGGTCGGCAAAAGGTCCGCCCAAGATTGTGCCTATTGCACCGGCAATTAAAAAGGTACTTACCAAATACCCTGGATCTGCAATATTTTTAAACGCAGGAAAGTAAAAAGGAATGAAATAAACTATTCCGGAGTGAATCCATGACCTGACAGTAACATACAACAACAATAATGTTAAGCTTACTGCCATATTACCAGGAATAACACTCCTTTCCCCGGTTTTTTTTTGTTTGGCGGAATTTACAGCCATGATTTTTTTAAATCGCGGCAATAAAAACAAAAAAAGTATAGCAGCCATTAGTCCTGGAATCATAACCCCATAAATGGAATCAAGCCCGGAAAAGCTTAGGGCTAACATAGCCAGCATAGGTCCTAGACCAAAACCAAGGTTACCTCCCACGGAAAAAACTGCCATAGAGGATCCTGCCTTACCATCTTCGCTCACAAAATGGGCAATTTTCGATCCTTCCGGGTGGTATCCTGCTACCCCCACACCGCTCAATAATACGGCAAACAGCAGTAATTCATAGGAATCAACAACTCCGGTCAATGCCAGACCGAAGCCCGAAAGAAAAAGTCCCAGAGGCATTAACCAGGGCATGCTGTAACGGTCGCTTAACACTCCAAAAATGGGCTGAATTATTGCCGAACTAAAGGTAAATGCCAAAGCAATAGTACCGATTTGAAAATAGCTAAGGTTCAAACTTTTTGCCAATAGAGGAGTTAATATAGGAAGAACTCCCTGGCTCAAATCAACAATTAAATGACCAATGCTTAAAATCCATAAATACCAGTTAAACAATCCCTTCGCCTTCTTTCTAAATCGAGGATTTAGAGTCTGTTTTTGTAGCTGCATTTATGACATAAGGGCTCAACAGCCTTGCGCTGAGAAAAATTATTAATAATCCTTTTGGCCCTCTCACTTCCAATAATATCCTTAAGCTCAGTTTCATAGATATTACCCAAATTAATAACACCTTCTGAATCTAGACAACAGGGAATCACAGTGCCATCAACCAAAATACCTATCTGATCCCTGAGCCCATAGCAAAAACCTATATTACCTGCATTTTCTTTAGTTATACCTGGCCATTGAAATTCATAATGCTGGCTCAGATAAATCCCTTCAGCAATTTTCTCACCTTTGCCTTTACTGATTTTTTCTTCAATTTTTACAGGTAAGTCTAAATATTGCTCAATAGCCTGTAAAAAATAACTGTTCTGTTTACTTGAGTAATTAACTGTATTAGCCTGTTTAATATTCCATAATCTGAACTCTACAATAACATTAGTTTCCCGGATTACTTTCTTGGTAAATTCCAGAATATCTTGAATATACTTTTCCTTCTTTAACAAGTCTCCATGCTCTTCAAAGCTCTGCAAAGAAAAGCTTATTTGCCTAAGAGCGGGCTGGTTAAGCAGCGTCTTTCCTGTTTGTTGAATAAGAGTCCCGTTAGTTGTTAGGTTTACTTTAAAACCCTTTATAAAACTATGTTCCAATAATTTGTCCAGATTAGGATGAAGTAATGGCTCTCCTTTTACATGAAAGTAAATAAATTCGGTATACCCTTTAATCTTGTCTAAAACCTTTTCAAAATCAAATGTTGTAATAAAATCCGGTTTTCTTTGTGTAGGCAGGCAAAATTTACAATTAAGGTTACATACATTAGTAATTTCTATATATATTTTTTTAAACTTTTTCATATTTCCCTTCCTAAAGTATTCCTGTGTTCATTATACATTTTATAGTTTTCCTGGAGAATTTCTGGAATAGGCAGTTCATACGGGCATTTTTTAATGCATACACCACATTCGGTGCAGTTTACTACACTATTCATTACGCTTTTTGAAAAATCCACAGCAACCGAGGGTGACATTCTTTTAGAAACAACAGGGTAAGTCATTGCCGATGTTATGGAAACACCGCTGGGACAGGGCTGGCAATACTCACAACGGCGGCAGAATTTAGAACCTAATTCCTGCTTAAACTTTTCCATAAGAGCTATGTCTTCCCGGGTAACAGTATTAGGCTTTTCATAAATTTTCAAAATCTGATCTATTTGTTCTACTGCATCAAAGCCGGGAACAGGAATAGCTCCCTGATACTGGCGTAAAAACTTAAAAGCTAATTGGGCATCGTCAATTACTCCTCCCCCAAAAGGTTTCATAGCTAAAAAAGTCATTTCATGCTCCCGGATAAGGGTAAGCATCTCCCCTACAGCGCTGTCTTCTATAAAACTAAATGGGAACATTAGGGATTCAAATAGATTTGTTTTTATAAGTTTTAGGGACATACTATAGCTGTGGGAGGTAATTCCCACATGCCGGATTTTTCCTTCTTCTTTGGCTTTCATTACTGTTTCCATAGCCCCACCAGGACCGGTAATGACCTCCCATTCTTCCTCCTTGCTCACCTGATGGAATTGGAATAAATCAATATAATCGGTCTGCAGCATACGTAAGCTGTTTTCTATATGTTTAGCTGTACCAACAGCATCCCTCTTAAATGTTTTAGTAGCTAAAACTACTTTGTCCCGGTAACCTTTAAAAGCCTTTCCTATTTTTTCTTCACTGTCCCGGTAGAGATTAGCAGTGTCATAAAAATTAATGCCCCGTTCAAAAGCATATCTTAACACATTAGCTGCATCTTGACTGCTTAAGCGAATGATTGGTATGCAGCCAAACCCAACCTCCGATATTTCTATATTTGTTTTTCCTAAAGTAATGTATTTCATAATTAGACCTCCTAAAGTTTACTTGAATATTGTTATATTTCTTTTTCAATTCATAAATCCCCTTCAAAACAAAAAAAATAACCCCTCAAAAGGGGACAAATCAAGTGCCGCAAAAGGTTTTGTAAGGGCAAGCAGTTGGTGACGGCGGTTCAATATATTTTGCCTGCCGGGAAGAATAATCGAAGGGTTTAAGCAGCACCTTAAGAAGCCTATCCATTACGCTGTAGTCTCCTTGTAATGCAGAACCCAATGCTTCTTCTACCAAATGGTTGCGGGGGATTACCGCAGGATTGCTCCTTTCCATCAACTCCTGGGAGGAGGCTTGTTTTTCTCTTTGTCTTACCAGCCTTGCCTGCCATAGTTCATGCCATTTAGTAAATTCTTGTCTGCCAAAAAGGACTGTATCCTCTGGTTGTCCCAAGGTTAATGCACGGAAGGTATTGGCAAAATCAGCTTTATATTTTTGCATTATGTTCAAAAGATCTTCAACAAGAACCTCATCCTGTGGCTCCCGACCAAAAATCCCTAATTTCCCTTTCATTCCCATCGACCAGTTAAAATGATATAGCTCAGAAAAATGGGAAATCTCATCCTGAGCCAGTTCAACGGCCCGGTCCTGGTTTTTATCCAGCAGGGGCAACAAGGTTTCTGCAAATCTGGCTAGATTCCACGCGGCAATTTTAGGCTGGTTGCCATAGGCATAGCGACCGTGAAGGTCAATGGAACTGAATACAGTCTTGGGGTCATAGTAATCCATAAAGGCACAGGGACCATAATCAATGGTATCTCCGCTGAGGGTCATGTTGTCGGTATTCATTACACCGTGAATAAAGCCTACTAACTGCCATTTGGCAATAAGCAGAGCCTGAGCCTTGATTACTTCCCTAAGTAGCGACAAATACCTATTATTATCATTTTCAACCTTTGGAAAATGGCGCCTAATGGTATAATCAGCTAGAGTCCGGAGGTCTTCAACGGTACCCCATTGTGCTGCATACTCAAAGGTACCCACCCGCAAGTGACTGGCAGCTACCCGGGTTAAAACGGCACCGGGCAGTTCCTCTTCCCGGAATACCGGTTCCCCCGTTGTTACCACTGCCAAGCTCCGAGTTGTAGGGATTCCAAGGGCATGCATTGCTTCACTAATAATATATTCCCTCAGCATGGGTCCAAGGGCTGCCCGCCCGTCTCCCCCACGGGAATAAGTCGTTCTGCCCGAACCCTTGAGCTGAATATCAAACCTTTCGCCTGATGGTGTAAGCTGTTCACCAAGGAGCAGTGCCCGCCCATCGCCTAACATGGTAAAATGACCAAATTGATGGCCTGCATAGGCTTGGGCAAGGGGCTTAGAACCTGGTGGAATTCTATTGCCGGCAAGCATTGCTACACTCTCATTACTTTGTAGAGCCTCAGCACTCAACCCCAAGGATTCTGCCAAGGGATTATTGAGAATGACCAATTTGGGTGATGCTACAGGAGTTGGCTTGAGTCTGAAAAAAAACAATTCCGGCAGGCGACCATAACTGTTGTCTAGATTCCAGCCTGTCTCTATTGTAATTGTTCCCTTTGTCATAAATATCTCCTTAACTTCTTTGTGGTTTTGACTTTTAGTGTCTGCCGCCGCTAATTAAATTATGCCTATCCACTCATAACAAAAAAAGAAAGAGTCCTGTACGAATATACAAACTCTTTCTTTTTTCTTTACCGAGACATATGTTAAATTGATTATTTGTTTATCTGAAACTGTTTAATATTCACATACTACTTTACAATCTCTACACCGCGCTTAGACGGGAACCAGATTACTGATGCGCCAATATTCTCAGAAACATACCTTAGAGGAACCAGGGTTCTGCTGTTTATTATTAGTGGTGGAGTATCTAAGCCAGGTCCAACCTCCCCTATAACCATGCCTAGCCTTTTATCACCTAAGGTAATATTTACTGTTCTGGTATCTTCGTGCCACTCTACATTGGCACCCAGGTTCTCACTAACGAACCTGATTGGAACCATCGTACGGTTATTAATAATTGTAGGCGCTACATCAGTAAATTTGTTTATACCATTAACCTGGGTTAACTGATTACCAATGCTCAGCTTAATTGCCACCAATTCTTTGGCTTTGGCAACTCCGTACAAACTGAACTTATCGGTATAAAAAGTAAATGTTTTAGTTAATGGGTTGTAAGTCCCTCCTAGCTTGATAGGTGTAATATTGCCCGCATCGTCTTTTTCATATCTTACTGCCGTTAATTGTGCGATTTCCTCCGGACTTATATTTGCATCAGAAAGGTCGATAGTAACGGCAACAGGTTCACCAAAGCTGTCTATCTTATCCGTGGTAGTGACACCGCTCTCAGTAGTTTTGGATACCTGGGCAGTTAAATCAACTACTATGCCACCCACTTCAAACAATCCTGTACTCTCACCTAACCCCGCTTTTTGGAATATTTCCTGTTTTTCCTGGACAGAAACTTCCTTGGCACCTAGTTCCACCTTAGCCTCTCCCCCTTGTACTGCTGCTGAAAGTTCCTGGGTAACTAGAGATTGAGCGGGAAATTCCAGTTTAATGCCTTTATCCTCAATGGTTAACGGTTTGTTTTCTTTAGCCAAAGCGGTAAGTATATTAGGTGTTATCGAGACTTTAGGCTCAGCCTTTCCTGCAAGGGATAATTTAGCTTGCCCCGTTTCTATCAAGGCTTTATCCAAAGACTTATCATCCTCTGTTTTTAAACTTGTTTGGTCTAGTGGGGATGATACTTTCGTTTGTTGAGCAGGAGGAACACTTCCTCCACCTCCGCCCCCTCCACCGCCATCATTAGATGGGGGATTAGCGGGGGTTGTCGGTGTGTATGTTATAGTTACTGCTGCCTCTCCCACATTTCCTGTATAATCCCAGACCTTGACCAAAATATCATTACTGCCTGAGGCTAGCGTAACAGTGTCACTAAAGTTGTTACCAACAATATTTCCATTCTTAACTGCTGTACTTCCACCGTTAAGAAAAATCTGGTAGTTTTTCAGAGGATTTGCATCGAAAACTGTGCCCGATATGGTTACATTGCTGGTACTGGTACTGGTCGGAACGCTCCTGGATAGACTTACAACTGGATTTACTGTATCCCTGACAATTGTATAACTTTCCGTAAGCTGCTGCCCTGCGCCTGCTTCTGCTCCTGCAATTGTGATGGTATACTCTCCATCATTAGCTATTGTGCCTGTTAAAGTCACCTGCTTTGGTGCAGCAGCAGTTTCAGTATCCAGTAAATTTTCACCGTTTTTCAGGCTGAGCACCGCTGCCCTGTTAACCTGCAGTAAATAGCTTAGATTGCCCTGGGTATAATATTTTCCGCTTACCAAATTGGAATCACCCGGTGTTTTACTGCCCACCGTGTATAAGGCTGCTGTATCATATTTGATTACCTTGGTTTCAGACTTGCTGTTGCTCAAGTCATCGGTGCTGATGATTTGAACTGTATTATTTCCTTCCTGTAACCCGATCAATTGGACTGTAAAGCCCGTTCCGTCTCTGGATACGTTCACTCCTGTAGTGCTGCCGTTTAATTTGCTTGTTACGGTATCTCCCGTATCAGTCTCACCTGTTATCTGGGCACTTGAAGTGGTAACCAGTGTAGGTGCAGAGATATTTCTTAATCCCGCCTTGGTATCCTTTGTAATAGTAAGCGCCTTGGTATTACTGTTTCCGGCTGGATCCTGGGCAATTATATTTAAAGCATATGAGCCGTCATTTTTAGAGCTTAGGTCAATTACGCCCATAGTTATTTCCTGATTGGATGGAGCAGTTACCTGACTAACCTGCCCACCGTTAAAATTAACTGTAATATTTGCACCTGTCTCCGAAGTCCCTTTAACTGTCAGACTATTTGCTTTAGTCCTTAACTGGTTTTGCCCAGGTTGGGTTACATTTAGCTGCGCAGCAGTATCCAGGGTTATTTTAATGCTGTACTGGCGGGAATTATTAAACCTATCGGTGACCACCACTGTCAGATTGTTTTCACCCTCTGCAAGGTTTGGTTGACAGGTAAAACTTCCTGTTGTATCAGCCTGCCCATCTACCCCCGAGATTGGGACTGTATTACCGCCTACAGTCAAAGAAGCACCATAAAGGGAAATGTTATCTGTAATATTACCGCTTACTGCAAAACCGGCATTATTGGTCAGCTTTGGATATGTCTGGCTAAAGGTAATTTCCGGTGCCTGATTATCTTCGCCAATTCCGAAATCACTAAAATGACCAGTGGAAAAACTAAAAATATTTCCTAGGAGTGTGCCTAGGTCAAAGAATACCCAGTTGCCATTGACCTGTGTCATGACAAAGATATTTCCGGCATTTCCGCCATTTACTGAAAGATTGGCCAGGATATTTTGATTAAAGTTATACCCGCCGCCGTTTATCAGGAACTGGAAGGCAGATGTTAGAAAACGGATTCCTGGAGGAATATTAAACTGCCCTGCAGGTGGTGTATTAGCTGAAAACTGCCCGTTATTATTCATGGCACCATTAGGAATTTGCAGCTGATTGCCGTTGCCTAAATTAATATTATTGTTTTGGTTGGCTGCAACCTCCTGAAGAGTAAGAGTGCCAAAGCCCTCATTTCCATTGGCATCAGTTCCTGTGGCTGTAATATTGATATTTCCGGCAAGTAGCCTGCTTACTGAATAGGTATACACTCTGAAATTAACATCGCTTTGCAGAGTATGGGTAAGGGGGTCTGTACTTTCATCAGTAATAGTTATTGTTGGATAGTCGCTTAAATCCTCCGAGCTTGTAACGATTAATGTGCTGCTCTGGTTATCAAAGGTAATTTCTAAATCCGGACCTCTGGTATCCCTTGTGATAGTGTGTGCTGTCTCTCTGCTGATATGTCCTGCTGAATCCTCGGCAGTGAGAGTGATCTCATTGCTGCCTTCAACAGATAAGTTTACGGTTATAGTGAAATTTCCATTACCGTCTGTTGCGGCAGTTACCTCATCTTTGCCTTCTACCTTTGCACTTATGACACTTCCCGCTTCAGCAGTTCCTGTTAACACAACACTAACCGTTGAACTGGAAGTAGGTGCATCTAAAGAAAGATCAGGTGAGCCGGGAGGCTCTGTATCAATTTTTGTAAAGGTCAGTTGACCGCTGCCTTGATTACCCGCCGCATCTGTTGCCCAGTAATTTAATACCTTTGTACTTGATGCAGGCACATCCTCAACAGAAATTGACCCGCTATATAAAGTACCGTTACTGCCCACTGTTCCATCAAAGTTATAATAAATATCTAGTTGTTCATGGCAAACCAAGGTAACTTGAGGTGATGTTCTATAATACCCATTTTCCCCATCAGGCAGCCCATTGGCTGGACTGGTAATTTGAGCTATTACCTCAGGTTCTGTGGTGTCAACATCAAAGGTAATAGAGTCACTGCCAGTGCGTCCCGCCAAGTCATAGACTGCGATTGTCAGAGTGTGACTGCCATCCACTAGTCCTGAAAGATTTATTGTTATTCCATTACTAGATGACTCATAGGTATGCTGAACATAACCATCATCTAATGTGGCGGTGATTCTGTTTGCATCCAGATTGGCTTCAGTAATGGAAGCTAAAAATTGAGCTGATTGACCGCTAATGCTTGAATCATTAATACTCACCACAGGATTTACATTATCAACTTTAATTCGCAGATTTTCCAGTAATGCTGTATTTCCTGCGTTATCTACCGCCCTTACAACAAGGTCATTTTCACCCTCTGCCAGGGTCAGCTGTTTTGAGAAACTTCCATTGGCAGCACTATCCACCACACTGTATTGAGTACCCCCGTCTAGACTGACCTCAATTTTATCTAAATTGATTTCCTCATATAAACCGCTTATGGTATAGCTGAAGGAATCTACAAATTCCGGCAGTACTCCCACGGAAATAACCGGTGCGGTAGTATCTACAATGTTTACGGTTCTTGATACCTGTGCACTGTTATTTGAAGAATCGCTTACCTGATAAGTAAGGGTATATTCTCCGGTTTGATTAATATCTACCAATCCGCTTACTTGAACTGCATCAGTAATGTTGCCATCATAGTTATCCTCAGCAGCTGCACCGGGGTCAGTAAAGGAGGTGCCTAGTTCCACGATTATCATATTTTCTCCATTTAATGTTATTACGGGTGCTATTGTATCAACTACACTTACTGTCCTAGTCACCGCCTGGGCTGCGTTTCCTGCACCGTCACTGACGTTAAAGGTCAGTGTATAGTTGCCCACTACCGCTGTATTTACACTGCCTGTTACTACTACAGCAATGCTTAAGTCTGCTCCGGAGTTATCTGTTACCGTTGCTCCGGCATCACTGTATGCTCCGCTTCCTGCTTCTATTACCACCGGATTGTCACCTAACAGTGTTATTACAGGGGATGTAGTGTCTACTACGTTTACTGTACGGGTTACCGCTTGGGCTGCGTTCCCTGCACCGTCGCTCACGTTATAGGTCAGGGTGTAGCTGCCAGTTGCTGCAGTATTTACACTGCCGCTTACTACTAAGGAGTTTCTTAAGTCTGTACCGGAATTATCTGTTACTGTTACTCCGGAATCGGTGTATTGACCGCTCCCTACTTCTACCACCGTTGGATTGTCACCTAACAGTGTTATTACAGGAGCTGTAGTGTCTACTACATTTACTGTACGGGTTACCGCCTGGGCTGCGTTTCCTGCACCGTCACTTACATTATAGGTTAAGGTATAGTCGCCTACCTTTCCTGTATTTACCGTACCGCTTACTATTACGTTACTGCTTAAATCTGCTCCGGAATTATCTGTTACTGTTACTCCGGAATCGGTGTATTGACCGCTCCCTACTTCTACCACCGTTGGATTGTCACCTAACAGTGTTATTACAGGAGCTGTAGTGTCTACTACGTTTACTGTACGAGTTATCGCCTGGGCTGTGTTTCCTGCACCGTCACTGACGTTAAAGGTCAGGGTATATTGACCCACTACCGCTGTATTTACACTGCCTGCTACTTCAACAGCATCGCTAAGGTCTGCTCCGGAGTTATCCGTTACTGTTACTCCGGCATCGGTGTATTCCCCGCTCCCAATCTCAATTTGTACTGAACTGTTTCCTTCTAAATTAATTGAAGGCGGGGTATTATCAAATGTAACATTACCCCCATCGGTAGCAGCCGTAAATGTACTTTTGTTTCCAAATAAATCTGTACAACCAATCGAAAATTCTATTATCCCTTCTGTATCCAACTCTAAAAGTGTATACTGCACAGACCAGTTGGAACCTGACCCGCTGGCATCAACATTTTTTCCAAGGATAGATACCGTAGGTTGATTAACAGGTTCATCAGTAACAATGCTCAGGGTTACAGTATCCCCTGCCTTAGCATACCTGGAGTTGGTATTATTGGAATTAATTATTATACTTGTAGCTTGTGCCGCTGTTTTGTCAATGGCAAAGTTAACTTCTTCACTGCTTTGCAGGTTATTTGCCGGATTGACAGCATTAACAATTAAAGTGTAGAGACCGTCATCCTGTAATTCTATCCCACTGATAAATTCCTGACCATTAAGGGTGGAAGTGTAATTGCCGCCTGTTACCGTAATTACTGGTGTAACAGAGGTGTTATATTTTCCGCCTTCACTAACACCGCTGATATTGATTCCCGGACCTCGGCTTAGAGAATCCGTGGAAGCTACATATACTTCTCCGGATTTAATATAAGCAACATATTTGTTGTCAGTAAGGGCTACAGCGGTTAAACCACTGACACCTGTATCAATTTGGACTGCTGTACCGAATCCTGTGCCGGTGTTTTCCATGTACATAAGGTTGTTGCTTCCATCTATAAAAGCTATACCTAAAGAACCATTTGAACCGGAAGCCAGAGAACCGCTGTTTCCAATGGCAAGTTCTATTTCAGACCAGGTTTGGGAGGAAGGATTATTGACGTAAAATATTTTGCCATTTTTTTCAAACAATAACCTGGGTATTTCACTGGAATCCAGTGATAATGAATTGTTTCTTAAAGTGAATTTGCCTGAACTATACTCACTTGCAGATCCTGTATTAATTCCAGCTCCATAATTTGTCTTAAATATTATTAATGACCAATTGTCAACAAAGCCAGGAGTACTGTCCCGCCCATCATGATCAACAGCTAAATAATAGCTGCCTCCGCTATCAACTTGAATAACTGGTGAATCATAGTACCTTCCTGTCCCATATCCGCTGGAATAGTACCAGTCTCCATCGTATATCATTGAGCTGGCAAAGCTTCCAGAGGAATTATTGGAATAAATAATCTCTTTATAGGAATCAGAATCCACACTGGTTGTGTAGACTAAATGCACTGCACCGTTTCCATCCACATCAATATCAACTTGCGTCCCTGTTGATACTAGCTCTGGTTCCTGCCAAGTTCCTCCTGCTCTGTTTGTGTATTTAATATTTCCACTTTCAACATACGCAACATGAGGTATCCCATCTACTGATACCGCAATAACAGGGCTGGTACCGGTGCCTATCAACTCTTCCCCATAAATGGCGGAATTAGCAAGCTTTGTATAATAAACACTGCCTCCCCTTTCATAAACAAGGTGGATACCACCATTCTCATCTTTTGCCATATCAACGTTTTGGTTGGTTGTAGTATTTTCGCTTATTTTGAAAGGGGTAAATAAAACAGTCTGCTGAAGTGTTACTTTGTAAGATTTTACAGTGCCATCTTCAGCTGTAATTACTACAATAACAACATCCCCCGCAGCAACAGCCTGTGTTGCTAAATCTGCTTGTGCAACTTCAACTCCATTTATCATTACTACCGAAGCAGCATTATTATCAGCAGGTATGACACTTATCCCTTGAAAGCCTGAAAAATCTGCAGCCTCAAGTACTGCCCCTGCTTCATTCTGCGGGTCTGTTACTTCCAAACCGCTTAGATCCAGGACACTCTGTCCTCCTACAGTAAAGGAAGCTAGTGAGGCATCGCCGCTGGGTACACTTACTTCATAAGTGGAGAACCCTGTTACATCAAAGCTTAATTCCCCACTGACCGCATTATAATTCAGGTTGCTTATCAGACTTGCAACATCTGCAATTGGATTACCATTATCATCATAAGCTAAAATATTATCAATGGTAATATGGGGATAGCTCAACCCATACATGGTCAGTGTTGCACCTTTACTGGCCAGAAAAGAGATATCAGATGAATTTAAGCCTATTCTGCCGGTTTCGATGACCAGCTTTCCTGTTTCTCCAAGGCTGGCAAATTCACTCTGGTTGGCAAGTACATCTACAGAGCTATTAAAGACTATCTTTCCTTTGCCTGATATTTCAAAGGTCAAACCGCTCACTGACCGCAAGTCATTGATCCCGCTGAAATCAGTAGTACTTCCGTCTAAAAATGACGGTGGATAAATATTTAACAAAACAGGTTTTGGGTTTTGTACATCGGTTTGATCTAACAGCGGCATAGGCTGCTGGTCAGGAAATTCATAAAAAGTTCCCTGTATATCAAAATACCCGACTTTGATCATTAAAGGCCATACTGCTTCGTTTCCAGTTATCCCTGCAGTAAAATCAAATCCTGTTTGCCCTGGTGTTCCCGCCAGTGTCACCTGCCCTCCAACAATGTTAGTAGTAGCGGACTGGTCCTTATTGAATTTTACTCCTAATGCCTGAGCCCCTGGTGGCAACCCAACTCCCCTGATATTAAAGGATAGGGTGTCGCCGTTATAATATACTCTATCGGTATCCTGGTCTGTAATTGTTACATCAAGACCAGGATTTTGCTGCTGAGAATTAACTGCTAAATTCCCCTGTCCAATAACTTGGCTGTTCTGTAGAACTAAAACTGCATAGTTCCCTTCAGTAAGTCCAACTGACAAAGTAATAGTAATATCTGTATCGGTAACCGTACCCACTGTAATGGGTACATTTGTATCTGACAAATTACCTAATTCATCAACTGCCTTTATTGATACAGCAAGGGCTTCATTTGCAGCCCAAAGGTCATTACCATCTTCAGCTAAAGTCAAATTTTGCTCCTGATAACCCTCATTAAGAAATGTGGGACTAATTATAATACTACCTACCTGGGCATCAGCGACAATAACCTGCCTCTCGGCACTGGCTGTGTTGCCGGCACCATCAGAAACACTATAGAGTACCGTATATGTGCCTGCAGTACTTGTATCTACACTACTGCTGTCAATAGTGATAATGCCAGAGATATCTCCATCAAGATTGTCTGATGCTGATGCCCCGGGCTCAGAGTAGGTATCCCCTACCTCTATAGATATTGGATTATCCCCTGCCAGGGTAATCTGGGGTGGTGTTTTATCTATGACAATCTGTACCTCATCAGCAGCCAGTATACCGCTTGAGCTGTCCATAACCTTTAATTCCAGTTTATATCTTCCATCGCTAAGGGAAGATACATCCCAGACCCCTAGGTTTGAACTTTCAACTATACTGGAACCGCTGGTGATTTGATTTGCACTTCCCCAGCTCTGGTCATCTGGATTTTGTACATAATAATTGAGAACGTAATGGTCAAAACCCGTTCCCAAAGCACTACCCTGAACAGTCAGGCTTTGTTCGGTGAAAGCTGCATTTATTTTGAAATTATC
Source organism: Bacillota bacterium (assembly GCA_049323895.1). Lineage (GTDB taxonomy): Bacteria > Bacillota > Peptococcia > Peptococcales > BICA1-8 > JBMOKT01. Next base: position 66,861 of record JBMOKT010000024.1, read on the forward strand.
TGTTGGTAAAGCAATACCGGCTGTCGTGTTGCTGCCGCTTCCACTTCTGCTATATTGAAAGCTTTGGACTGCTGCCTCCGTATAAGTGATATCTCTATACTGACCCCTTAGATACAGATGCACTTGATAGTTACCATCGGGCCAACCACTCATCTGTACCTGACTTAAACTTGTGTTCCACTGTCCCAAATCTCCTAAAGTAATATTGAATTGTGAGGCGTTGGCTTCAGTTTCTCCATACTGATAGCTTCCATTATTATAAATATAGCCGTCACTTATATCATCGTCAGCAAAGTATTCAAACTTGAGAATACCGTTGAGAACATCTGTACCACCGTAGGTTCCTGTTAAAGAAAGGGTATCTCCGCTTACCACTTGCATATTTGCAGGTGCAGTAACGGAACCACTCTGATCAATGTATGGGACACTGAAATCTACCTGTTTATAATCAGGGTAATTATTACCGGCAGTTGTCACCAGTAAATAAGCGGTATAATTACCAAACTCAAACAGGTTAGAACCGTTTAGATTTTCTGTTACCAAAATACCCGCCCAAGTATCACTGTCCTGTTGTTCTAATCCTAAACCAGCAGAGCGGGCAGTATCATAGGTTACTCCGTTAGTACCATATATACCACCAGAAGAGGTATCAAATACCATCCATTTGCTAAGGTCATTATTCTTAAACTGCAAAGACCCACCGGTTATATCGCTGGAAATTACGGTAAAAGTAATTTCCGGGTAGTCCAGAGAAGCATCTCCTACTGTACAATCCAAAGTCACCGTGGGTTCAGTTGTTGATTGAACAGTAGTAAAGGTAAATGTCCTTGTTGCAGCTAATTTGTCTGCGCCATCATTCAAATATAAATAGGCGGTATAGTCCCCATCCTGAAACCCTGCCTCGCTGGTAACGTGCTGAAGTTCAGGCATTGTCCAGGCGCTAAAATCATTTTGATTTAAAGGACTAATGGCAAAATGAAAGGCATTTTGCTCATTTGGGGAGTAGTTAAATGATGTACTGCCATCAAAGGTTACCCAGTCACCTGCCCCTTTTTTTAGAACGATATACCCTCCGGTTAATCCATTGTCTGCATCTTCTGCTGTGCCTATGAATACAAGGTCTCCACTGGTTATTTGTGCGCCGTCTGAAGCCGGTGAACCTATAGTCCCTGTAGCATCTCCTGTTGCTGCAAAAACCGGCATTACCCCTATGACCTGAGTAAACAGGAACATTAAGGTCACTGCCATTGCTGTCGCCGATTTAGCCTTTTTAAACCAATTAGAGAATTTCAAAACAAATCACCTCTTTCTTTATTACCTTTATAAATAGACTCTATAGCTGACCTAGGAAGGTAACCACCCCCCAAAAGTAGTTATTATTTAAATGAATTTTTCTTTCATACATTTCTAAAAATTAATCCTCTTTGATTTCCACCCCCTTAACTTAATAATCAACAGGTGACCGTTGGGATTACTCCAAAGATTAAAAAGGCAAATAAGATTTTGAAAAAACAAACCCACATAGAATAATCTCCTTTTTCTCCTTATTTTTAAGGCAAAAAAGGGTTAATCCATGTGGGTGTGTAATCAAGCTCTGATGTCTTGCTTTACCTACCTGTGTTTAAGTTTTGACTCTAGGTTATCACTTAAGTTAATAACTATAATAGCTTCGTCTTTCTCCACATTTAAATCAAAATATGTTCCCGTAGGATATACAACAGCAAACAAATCTGCAATTTCCCGGTAAATAATTTCCTGTCCTGCTTGCAAAGCTTTCTCCTTATACATTCGTATTAGACTTGGTCCCTCACCCCCTTTTAAAATCAACTTTTCCTGATTTGATAATATTCCTGATGCCTTAACCAAAATCATGTCATCTACAATTCGCAATCCCATCTTAGCTGTCCCTTTGCCTAAGACTTTTTTTAATACACCGTTTAACATATAAATAAGTTCTTGCTCTATTTGGGGTAGAGTATTATTAACCAATATTGAAATGACAAACTCACCTCCAAAATCCAA
>JBMOKT010000025.1:0-64841 GCA_049323895.1 Bacillota bacterium
TTGCCGCTTCTTATACCAGCCTTCAAGCAATTGGACAATCAAATCTTCTTTTTGCTTTTCGGTAAAGTTCTTAGGAAAAAAACGGTCAATTCGTTCACGCTGGATATTGAATTTTTCCTTTTGGTTAAATTTTTCTTCCGTAAGAATGGAAAAGATGACATCAATATTGAGCCTGCCGTCCTGACTGAGCTTTTTCATCCGTTGTGCCTGAACCAAAGACGGGGTGCAGTACTCTGACTGCATGGTGTTTTATAGGTCTTGTTGTTCGTTTTCGGCTACACCTTACCCGTATCCCTTAAAACAACTGATATTTCTATTATACTACTCTTGCTTGCTTGGCAAATTCCAACTTCTTCTTAGAGGACAATTGAAAAGCAAGACCGTCAGATTGTGTGAAAATTCATCCCATTCCTAATCAGGCAACTATTTTTTTTAATAAATAACAATATAAAATTTGAATACCAGTACCTAATCTAGTACCAGTGTCGCTTTCGCCCTTAATCTTCTTAATATTTCTTCAACTCCTAAAATATTAACAACCCTTAAGAAGTTATATGCTAGAAAAGACAGAGCCATTTCAGCGGTAACTGAAATCTTCTTTCTAGTCAAGAAGTAATAAGCCCCCCAGTTTCGTTTAATGGTTCCGAAAGGGTGCTCTACTATCATTTGCCGAAGCTGATATTTTTCCATATTCATTTCCGTCTGCAAGTCGATTGTATCTAGAAAATCTTGGTCAGCATGACGGCAGATTATTCTTCCCTTTTCATTTTTTGTACATCTTTCTTGGAATCCACAGTTTTGGCAGGCTTCATAATTCCTATATTCATAACCGGCTATTTCACCTTTTCTTTTCCTTGCCTTTACATAATACAGTTCTTCTCCTGCTGGACATATATATACATTTTTTTCTTTATCATAATTAAACCTATCGGAATAAAAGTCTCTATCTCCTGTTCCATTGGAATGTACTTGTTTTGTGACGTAAGGGGTTATTCCCTTATCAACGCATTTCTTTAAATCTTCAGCTTTGTAGTAACCTTTATCTGCAAGAACCTCAAATTCTTTTCCACCAAAGAGTTTTTTTTGTCCTAAGAGCCATATTATCAAGTTCACCTAAATCATTTGGCTTCTGAGTGACCTTAAAGTCTGCTATTAATTTGTGTTTGGCATCCACGGTAGTTTGAACGTTATAGCTGACATCTACATTGTTATTATTATTGCTCATAAGTCTGGCATCAGGATCGACCGTTGATATTTCATTCTTGCCCGTTTCTTCTAATTCTTTTTTATATCCTTCGTATTTTTGTTTTCGATTTCGCAGTTCGTGGAGCTTTTCTTTTATTTCTTCTGTATTTGGCTGGCGGTCGGAGGCTTCAGCTTGATCACGGGAATCCAACTCATCAAGATAGTGTTCAATTCTTTCCTCTATATGCTTTAGATGTCTTTCTAATTTTTTTACACTATAGTTATTTCTCTTGGAATTGCTTGCACGAAATTTGGAGCCATCGATAGCTACCAGCTCTTTACCAAACAATTCCCAGTCATCACAAAGCTTTACAAAGTCTTTGAATACTTTTTTTATTGCTGTTTTGTTATCTTTCCTAAAATCTGCAATGGTTTTAAAGTCCGGTCGTAATTTCTTTAACAGCCAAATGACTTCTAAATTTCTTTGGGCTTCATGTTCAAGTCTGCGGGATGAGCGTATTCTATTTAGATAACCATAAAGGTATAACTTTAATATATCTTTTGGATTATATGGGGGTCTTCCCGTTGCGGCAGCTATTGCTTTTTTAAAACCAAGGACTTCAATATTAAGTATATTAATATATTCATCAATTACTCTAATTGGACTGTTTGGACTTATATATTCATCTATACTCTCTGGAAACAGTATTATTTGGTTTCTATCTTCGCCCTCGATATATCCCATAAATCCACCTCAATTTTTGTTAGACTATAGTTAAATTATATCATTTTTGTGGATTTATGTCAGAAAAAGGCGACTTTTCACACAGTCTGACGGTTCTTTTTGTTAGTATTGTATATTGCATTAAGACTTACCCCGTTATTTCTGATATCTTACGATAGGAAAGACCCGTTTCTTCTAGCAGCCTCATTATTATTTCATCGTAATTTTTAAGTTGTCCTTTAACAATTATACCTTTCTCCTCACAGTATCTCTGAATAATTTGCTCTGCTCTTTTTTCCCTTCTTTTTTTGGTTTCTTCTTTTATTTCCAAATAGCTTGTTTGATCTTCAAGTTCATAAATCAATAAAATTTCTTTCCGACATAAAATGTTTCATTATCTCTTCTTTGGTCATATTATCTATCAGTAGTTGTTTATACCTCTGATTGTAAAACATAGCATAGGTTAAGTTAATCTTTTTCATAACGTTAATAAGAACATGCCTTTCTGCAACAATCATTAGATGAATATGATTATCCATGACAGTATGCGATTATCCTACATGACTCATCTAACGTTTTTTCTTTAATAATTTTTACTATTTTTTCTTTCTCTCTATCCTATCAAATATTTTCTCTTTATTGATGCCTCGGGTCATTATGTGGTAATACCCAATTTCGCTTTCTGTTCTTGCCTGCCTTGCCATGCAATAATCACCTCTCATCTGGAGGTTTTTGACATCCGGAAATCGGCCAATATAAGAGTAATAGGCTGCACATTTAGGAAGAACCAGGCTAAATACGGTAAATTATTTTATTTTGGAAGACGTGGGGACGTTAACTCCCTTCATTCTCTATAGACATCATAAGGAAACCACAGAAAGCTGCATTTTCATACTGCAGTGAGACATCAACTTCCTTTTTTATTTTATTTATCTGTTCCCGATAAGCCCAATAAAATTCAAAAGTTGGCTTAGGGCTGTATTTGAGTCCCTCCAATTCAAAGTACTCAATAACACCTTTAACCGTTGTAGGTTTAATAAAAACTTCCACATTCGGTCTGTAATAGGCAGGACACACTGTTAACAATGGCCATTTAGCCAGTTTGTATTCACTAAGCAAATCAGTCATCAGCTTAAAGCCAGTTTCCTGATTCCCGTGTAAGAATTCCTCTAAGCCACGGGATAGTATACCTTTTTCCATATCACTGATGGCATTGATAAAATCACGAAATTTAGGCTTTTCAAAAACCGAAACCATAGAAGACTGACTGACAATCTTGCTCATGGAATCAACTAATTTAATTGGGTTTTGGAAATTGGCAATTGGGAAACTATCCTGTGCTAATTTGTTCATTTTCTCTAATTTGTGCTTTTTTGCAATTTCAAGCATCAAAGGATTAGAAAAGCCGCCGGGATACCGCATTAAAAATCTTGTCTCAGCTTCCTTCAGTTTTGCCTTGTTCAAGATTACATCTCCACCTTTCAAATCGTTTTAAAGATCTGTAAACACAGACAGCTACATCCCACGCTCAAAAAATACCCCCCAAACCTGGTCTGGGAGGTATTTTTCCTATCTTGTCGGTACTATTTCCAACCAATATCCATCTGGGTCCATAATGAAATAAATGCCCATTTGCTTATTTTCATAACAGATGCATCCCATCTTCTCGTGTAATGAATGTGCTTCTTCGAATTTATCTGTTCTAAAGGCTAAATGAAATTCGCAATCACCTAAATTATATGGTCTATCCCAGTCCCTTAACCATGTAAGTTCTAATTCAAAATCCGTAGTATCATTACCAAGGTAAACTATAATGAAAGAACCGTCTTCAGCAGTTTTTCTCCTTTTTTCAGTAAGTCCTAATGCATCCCGATAAAATTCCAGTGACTTTTCAAGATTTCTAACATTATAGTTTTCATGTACCATTTTAAATTTCATTATGTTTATCCTCCTTAATTTAAATTTCTATATGCCACTTTTGTCCATCCTGATAGATGTCCATTATTTGCCCATGATTTATATTCATCATTTTTTCCTGCTTAAATTGCTGAATAATATCTGGGTTTCCCCAAAAATGCATGGGAAATACATATCTGACTTGTGCAGTTTTCAGAAGCTTATCCATCCCCAGATAATACCATTCTTCCTGCCGCGGGTCCAATGGTACAAATGCTATGTCAATTGGCAGGTCTTTTAAAGCATCTATCTCCTTATTAAACATTGCTGTCATATTATTGTTATATTCTTTCGTCTCTCCTTTCCATACCCACAAGTTAAGGTCACCTGCATGATAAATGGTTTTCCCTTGATATTGCAACAGAAAAGCAACTCCGCAATCGGTAGAGTTAAGGGTTTTAAGTATTATTTTGTTTTTATTGTTATCCTGCATTTCATATTCCTCGGCTGGCTTAACGGATATTATTTTATTAAGAATCTCCTCTCTAATAGCTGTCCTTCGGCAATATTCTTTAGTCACCCTAATATCGGATGACAGTACATACTCAATATCAGGATACTTGTTATATAATTCATAAATTACCGGATTAAAATGATCCTGATGCTCATGACTTGCAAATATAAATATTTTTTTCCTGGTATCCATTTCAGGTATGTCACCTTTATAATAATCAAATAACCAATAACATGTATCCCACCCTATTAAGAACCCGCTGTGACCTATATATGTAATGTCCATAATATCATTCTCAACTTTCTTCTTTTTATTATTTTATGCAGTCTGCTACTGCCATCATACGCCTTGCTGCATTTATCCCCAATACATACGCTCCTGCAGTATCTAGAAACATAGAAATTGAACTGTCAAAAAGAATATTGCCCTTTGGAGGAAACTCGTCGTCCCCTTCCCAAATAAGAAAAGCTAAGGGTATTTTAGGGAAAGGGTTGATAACGCCACCGTAATCACCCATCCTTGCCTCACTGCCACCCAGCTCCTTTATAACATTGAGAAATAAGTCCTTTTTGCCATTAAAGGTCTTTACCAAAGGATTGATTGCATCATTAATGAATGGTCCATGGTGATGCGACCCTTCCGGTAGCTGTAAAAAATTAACCCACTGCCCTCTAGGTGAGATGCCGCTAGCCTGTGTAAGATACATTAGAATTAAGGTTTGGTCACTAACTAGAATAGTGTTGCCTGAATAATCGGTAGAAATATGAAAATCGGGGGAATTATCGCACTCGGCAAAGCTAATCTGACCGTCAGGAAACGTTATGTAATAATCTTTGTTCAAATATCTTAACGTAAATATTCCAATTTGCTCTCTAGAACTAAGAGATGCATCGGATTTAGTAGTTTTTTGGTATTTGGCACCACTGCAATCAGCCATCCGCAGTGGGTTACCTTTACCAAACTCTTCTCTTATTTTCGCAAGTGCACTAAGATAATTATTCTCACTCATAAGTCAACCACCTCGTATATATTCTACCACAGTTATAATATCGCTGGTCAAAGATTCGTAAGGTGATCAAAACGTTTTTCCACTCCGCCTTTCAAATATGGCAAATTTTCAATTTAGGCACAATAGTTGAGCTTTTACAAAAACTAAACCTCCAGTAAAATCTGGAGGCGATAATGTTTGACTCAGGCCATAAATACAGCTGTAGCTATCCCTAAGATTGCACCGACTATAATATCTGTAGGGTAGTGCATACCTAAATATACTCGTGAAACTGCTACCAAGAAGGCAAATAAAAAAAACAGGATGGATAATGTCGGTAGTATAGTTGAAAAGACTGTTGCGGTACAAAAGGCAGCCGTTGAATGTCCGGATGGAAATGAGGCATCTTTATAGAGTTTTGGACCGGTATAAACATTCTGCAAAGCCTGGTATGGTCTGCGCCTGGGCAAAAACTTTTTGCACAGTTGAACTATAAGATGGCTTATTAAGAGACTTGCAGCAAGATGAACACCTAATTTATGCCAGAAAGAGTTTTTGCTTGCCAATAAGATTACAGACAGAGTTATAGACCAAATAGCCCCCCCGAAATTTGTTATGATAGGCATTAAGAGATCGGTAGCCAGGCACTTCCATGATCGATTAAGAATGAAAAAAGTAGTGATATCTCCATCTTGAATCCAGTTAGTCACTCTCTGCATTTTCACACACTCCTCTCTTATTGCATTTTACCAAACAAATATTAATGATGGATGAATTAAGGATTAAGCTTTTGTAAAAAGCAAAATAATGACTAACATCCTCTTTTTTAAAGATTTCTTTATTATTTACACAGTCTGCCGCCCAATGTCACATATATTAGGACGACCAATGGAACAGTAGATTAATCCTTGATTCCTTATTTGTTCCGGTGCAAAAATATTTCGACCATCCACCAGGACCGGGTTTTTCAAAAGTTCTTTGACCCTTGCCAGGTTCATCTGCCTGATTTGCATCCACTCTGTAAGAATCAGTGCTCCGTCACAGCCTGATAAGGTAGCATACAGGTCAGAAGATAACGATAAATGGGCAAAAAAACTTTCACTTTTGATCGCCTCAGCCATCGGATCATAAACCTTTATGAGAGCCCCTTTCTGCAAAAGGCTTGAGATTACGTTTCGGGAAGGAGCACTGCGAGTATCATCGGTATCAGGTTTGAATGCCACCCCAAGCACAGCAATAGTCCTTCCCTCCAGATTACCAAAGATATCTTGTAGTTTTTCTATTACCCGCTGCTTTTGAAGTTCATTTGCCTTGATAACTTCCTCCAGGATAGAAAAGGGTTGTCCAACCTCCCTGGCCAGACTGGAAAGTGCTCGGGTATCCTTGGGTAAGCAAGAACCTCCGTAACCCACCCCGGCCTGCAAGAAAGCAGGTCCTATTCTGCTGTCCAAACCCATGCCCTGTGCTACTATGCTTACATCGGCACCCACTTTTTCACAGATATTGGCAATCTGGTTTATAAATGTTAGCTTCGTGGCTAAAAAAGCGTTGGAGGCATATTTAATCATCTCAGAGGTAGCCGGGTCTGTTAGTACAATATTCTCCGTTAAATTCCGGTACAAATCCTGCAAGATTTCGGCAGCCTGGCGGTCATCGGTACCAATTACTGCCCTGTCCATATGGAAAAAGTCAGATACAGCGCTTCCCTCCCGTAGAAACTCCGGGTTTGAGGCCATTGCGAAGGGCACATCTGCGCTATTCTGACCGGCAATAACTTTTTTTAAGATATTGGTAGTCCCCACCGGGACCGTACTCTTTATTACAATTATTTTATATTCATTCAGGGCACTCCCTATGGCTGAAGCAGCCTCCAGTACATAAGTCAAATCTGCCGTACCATCGGCATTTGCAGGGGTACCCACAGATATGAATACTACTTGTGCATCCTTAACACCGTCATCCAAATCGATACTGAATCTGATATTGCCAATTTGCAGATTCTCTCGCAGCAGGTCTTTAAGTTCAGGTTCATAAATAGGTATCCTGCCCTTTTGTAAATCGGAAATCTTATGTTCATCCTTATCAATACAGATTACCTTGTGTCCCAGTTGAGCAAAACATACTCCAGTCACCAGCCCTACATAACCGGTGCCGATAATGCAGATATTCATTTGACTTCCTCCGTTTGTTTTCCATAATGTTGAGAGCAAATTGAAAACATGAACTCCAGCAGTTCATCATGCATATCGCTTCGGGAAAGGGCAAATTCCAAATTGGCTTTGACAAAACCGAGCTTGTCTCCCACATCATACCTCTTACCTCGGAAACAATACCCCAATACCGCTTGCTGCTTGCAAAGATCCTGCAAAGCATCCGTAAGCTGGATTTCTCCCCCTGACCCTGGTCCAAGCCCCTCTAGAAAATGAAATATTTCAGGGCGCAGAACATAGCGCCCCATAATCGCTAGGTTGGAGGGAGCGTTATTGAATAGAGGCTTTTCGATAAATTCTCCAATATTAAAAAGCCCTGTTTCAATTTCCCGATCAGGACGTATAATACCGTATTTTTCAACTTGCCAATCCGGCACCGCTTGGATACCCACTACAGTGGTATGATACCGTTCAAAAACATCCAGAAGCTGTCCAAGACAAGGCTCATTTCCTGTAACTATGTCATCCCCTAGAAGCACAGCAAAGGGTTCATCCCCAATGAATTTACGCGCGCAGTAAATGGCATGCCCCAAGCCTAAGGCTTCTTTCTGGCGTATATAGTGAATGTTTACCGAGGATAGAGCCTCCTCAGACTGTTTTAATAGCGACTCTTTCCCCTGGGACTTTAATACTTCTTCCAGTTCATAGGCCTTGTCAAAATGATCTTCAATGGCCCGCTTACCCCGCCCTGTAACTACGATAATATCCTCAATTCCTGATGCCACCGCTTCCTCGACAATATACTGGATAGTAGGCTTATCAACGATAGGCAGCATTTCTTTGGGCTGGGCCTTGGTGGCGGGTAAAAAACGTGTTCCTAAACCGGCTGCAGGTAAAACAGCTTTGCGTACCTGTTTTGTCAAATACATAACCCCCTTCCAGTATCATTATCCGACTTTAGGCAGGTCTGCTCCACAGCTGATTTTTCTCTAAGACCTCTTGATAAGAGTTCAACAAGCTGGTAAAAATGTTGTGCCATGACTGTGTAAGTGCATACTGCCTTGCTCCTATGGAAAGCAAATTGCGATAACCTTGTTCCTGAATCAGCTTTTCATTGGCCTGAACAAAACCATCCAGATCCCGGCAATTGCAAAGAAGTCCATTAACACCGTCACAAATACTCTCTTTGACCCCGCCTGCCGCAAAACCAATTACCGGAAGGCCGCAAGACATAGCCTCCAACACAACATTACCAAAGGTTTCCGTACTGGAGGGGAAAACAAATACATCGGCAGAGGCATAAATTTCCGCCAGTTCCTCACCTGTTTTATACCCGGTAAAGGTAGCATTAGGAATACTTTCCTGCCGTAAGCTGTGCAGAAGCGGACCATCTCCGGTTATAACCAAATGGATACTGTCACCCAACCTGGTCTGAAGCATCCGATAACAATTTATTAAAAGCTGCAGGTTCTTTTCCGGTGACAATCTCCCTACATAAAGCAGCACCGTTTTACCGGAGGCATTCCATACCTGGCGCAGTTTTTCTTTTCGTTTTCCGGGGTTATATAGTTCCGTATCCACTCCACGGCTCCATAACTCAATATTTTTAATTCCTTTTTCCTGCAATACCCCTATAGTATCCTGGGATGGCGCATAATTGACCAAACACTGATTGTGAAACCACTGGGTATATTCCCAGAAAATATTCTTCATAAAAGGAAGGTTGTAGAAATCCAGATATTGGTCAAAATTAGTATGATAAGATGCCACCACCGGAATGCGGTGATTTTGACTGTACTTAAGACCTGTCAATCCCATGTTAAAGTGTGTTATGCAATGAATGAGATCAGGTCGGAAACGGCTTAGTAAATTTCCAATCCGGTACGGGTTGGGGATACTTAATCTACACTCAGGGTATAAAAAAAATTTCACGCTGAAGGATGTGTCAACTGTTGTTTGATATTGGTAATCCCTCTCCGCAGGAGCAAAAACGATATTCTCGATCCCTTTTTTATCAAGAAAAGACACCAGCCGACTTAATGTATTGGTTACACCGTTTATTTGTGGCAGATAAGTATCAGTAAAATATGCGACTTTCATCTACCCCACCCCTTTTTTCCTATTCTGCTAAATTCCTTTTTTTTTATTTTAGCATCACTTTGTTACAGTTTTTTAAGCTATACATTAACTGGGTGTTAAGAAAAACAAGTAAATAGTCATCATTGTTAATAGATTAAGGGACAAGCTCACTCTTCAAAATATTTAATTAAAATTTCATTAAATAAGCTTTTTGAAGAACAGGCCAGAAAAGCCACCGGTTTGCCGATTAGATTTAAACTTTCTTTAGAGACAGCATCGTAATAACCACCAACCTCATGCAGGACTATGCCTGCTGCAGCAAAATCCCAAGCCTTTAATTTAGCGGATAGATAAATCTGGATTTCCCCTCGGGCTATTTTACATATGGCCAGAGAAGCAGCCCCTAAGGAACGATGCCCCCTTATATCTTGAGCCATATTAAAAACTAACCTGCTGTACAGGTTATAAAAGATTTGCACACTATTGAGGCTGGCATCTAAAATGCACTCTTTTAAATGACTCTCTTTAACCCGGCCTAATTTTTGATCGTTCAAATAAGCTCCTTGCCCCGTTATACCTAAATATATATCATCATTCATTACATCATAGACGATACCAAAAAGGGGATTGCCATCCTGATAAAGGGCCACGGAAATGGCAAAATCTTTTTTAAAACATACAAAGTTAGTTGTGCCATCAATGGGGTCAATAATCCACACTAAACCACTGATGTCTTGATTATTGTTTTTTTCCTCAGAAATGAATTTGTAATCCGGATATTCCTTTCGCAAGTGGGAGATTAAGAAGTCTTGAATTCTCATATCATATTCTGTTAACAAATCCCGCTGATCCTCTTCTTTATATAAACAGTAAACTTGACCAACCGGAGCCGTTCTTAACATATTACCCGCTGTAAGAACCAAAGTTTTAGTATAATCAATGATTTCCTTGTTCATATTAAATCCCTCAAATATTCCAGAGCAATGGGCAGCCCGCCAATTTCCGTGGTACCGCCATAAATACCATGAAAATCACTGCCTCCGGTTAAAATCATTCCGTGTTTAGTACCATAGGCCAAAATCCTTTGATGGTCATCGAAATCATGGTCTTCATGATACATTTCTACTCCATCAAGACCCCAGAGCAATAATTCTTCCATGATTTCATAGGAATTCAACTGTCCGGGATGGGCTAGGACAGCTTTACCGCCATCCAGCTTCACAGCCTGAACGGCTTGAAAAGCATCCACATATGCAATATCCCCGGCACAGATACCCTGGTTTTTAAAAAGCCGGAAATATAAATCACAATAAATTTCACTGCAATATCCTTTGTCCAGCAAAACTGCCATGATATGTTGTTTATAAATACAGGTACTGTTCTTAGCTTTCTCTAAGACTTCCTCCAGGGTAATCTTAAAACCATTTTCTATTAGTGTCTTGATTTGCCACAGGCTGTGGTTATTTCTTTTTGTAATTAGAGGGTCACATAACTTTCTAATATTTGGTGCTTTTAAATCAAAATTATAGCCTAAAATATGAACCTTTCTCTTTCTCTTAAAATCAAATGCCGATATTTCTATCCCCGGAATAACCTTAATTCCGGCTTTTTTCCCTATTAATTGGGCTTTTTCTAAACCAGCCACTGTATCATGATTAACTATACCTAAATAGCCCACACCTTTTTGATTTGCTTTTTGAATTGTTTCCTCAATCGTATAGCTGCTATCTGAAAGAGCGGTATGAACATGTAAATCTGCCTTCACCCCAACACTTCCCTTACGGTTTGAATTTGAGACATACTTCCTTCTTTGAAAGAGCAGGTTCATTCCTTTTTGTTAGGCAACCAGTTTCCCTGCTTGCATATTAAACTGTTTGTCACAGATACCTTCCATAAATTCTAAATCATGAAAAATACCCAGCATGGTAGTACCTTGAGCTTTCAGTTTTTCCAATACTTCTTTGACCCGCTTTTTCGATTCATTATCTAAAGAAGCGGTGGGTTCATCCAAAAGAAGCAGCCTGGGTTTTTTAACCATAGCTCTGGCAATATTTAATCTCAGTTTCTCACCGCCGGAAAAGGTATTAGGATACATATCCCATAATTCCTGGTCCAGCTCAAAATGTTTTAACATCTGGACTGCTTCTCTTTTGGCATATTTGAGATTATAACCCATCTCTAATACTGCCAATTCAACCAGTTCCCGAGCAGTAATACGAGGCATTACATTTAAAAACTGTGATACATAACCCACCTCTTTTTGGCGGAGATGAATTATTTGTCTTTCGGTAGCCTGTGCCAGGTCAATTAATCCATAGGTACCGGATTTATACCAAATTTGACCTGTTTTTGTAAGGTATGTCCGGTAGATACAGCGAAGAATCGTTGATTTACCGGAGCCACTTTTACCAGTAATGCCCAAAAATTGTCCTTCTTCCAGGGAAAAATTAATATCCTGGCAAGCTGTGATCTGTTTATTTAATTGGTGTAACTCAAATCTTTTGGTTAGCCCTTGAACCCTAATGATTTTATCCATATTTCTATCCTTCCTCTCGATATGCTCCGGGTACAAAAAATTCCCCTATTCCCTATGATATTTCTCCACAAACTCTTCTACACTGAGTAAGAAATCAGGAAATCGTTCTTTAATAGTCTCATATTTCCAATTCCACCACTCTATGCTTTGTAACTTCTCAATTACATCTGCAGAAAATCTCTTGCGAATTACTCTTGCAGGCACCCCTCCGACAATGGTGAAGGGTGCTGCATCTTTTGTAACTACAGCCCCGCTGCCCACAATAGCTCCATCACCTATTTTGACACCGGGCATAATAATGGCATTGTGCCCTAGCCAGACATCATGCCCAATCTCAGCTATTTGCATTTCCCGCCATTGAAAAAAGGCTGTATCATCTTCCGGAGCAAACCCATATAATTCTCTCCGGTAGGTAAAATGGTGCAAAGTGGGTCTTTTCATGGGATGCTGTGGTGGTCCAATTCTCACCCCGGAAGCAATATTGACAAAATTTCTGATCCTGGCATTCTGAATCTGGTTGTTTCCCGACGTGTAGGAGAAATCACCAAATTTAACATTTTCCCAAGTGTTATTAGGTCCAATTTCGGTCCACTGACCAATTTCTACGTTTTCTCCGCAAAAATTCTCATGGATGGTTGGTTCCTGAGTTAACTTGTTTTTGCAAATCATGAAGCCAATCGCTTCCTGGCATAAGTCAACTGAGAAACAAGAGCGCCGTCTACCAGAACTGAAGTTATTACAGGGAAGTCCTCGCTATCCATTTTTATTATTACAAGGTCAGCTTTCTTTCCCTCGGTGATAGACCCGTAATCCTGACTGATTCCTACAGCTCGGGCGGGGTTATTAGTAATTAATTGAAACATGGCCGCCAAATCATGACCATATTTATGGTGGAGGGTAAAGACAGCATGCAATAGAGAAGCCGGATAATAATCACTGCAAAGGATATCAATACAACCCTCTTTGATAGCCTCAGCTGCTGATAAATTGCCGGAATGGGAACCACCTAGAAGAACGTTGGGGGCGCCGGCAACAGTAAACATATCTCTTGCCTTAGCTGCTTTTGCTACTTCGATGGTGATGGGAAACTCGGAAATAACAGTACCAAAGCTTTTGACTAAATCTAATTTGGCGATAGAGTCATCATCGTGGGAAGCAATAGTTACATTATTTTCCGCAGCTATTTTGCTGATAGTATGAATTAAATTTATATCCAACTTTTCTTTGCTTTGGGCTTCCGAAATATGCTGTTCAAGTTCAGCTTCTGTCAGATCCTGATAACCTTTGAGGGTTTCTTTGTAGATATCAATATCTCTAAATTGACCCTGTCCTGGTGTATGATCCATGAAGGAAAGCAGATGAATTTTGTTTTGTCTGATATAGTTTATTAAATAATCCACACAGTCCACATTATCAATTTCATAACGGGCATGAAAACGATGATGAATCAGACTGCTTCCATCGTTGACTTTCTCAATTAATTCAGCCAGTTTCTTAATGTTTTCGCTGGTTCTGATTTGTTTAGGGGAAAAGAATGACTCCTTATATAAGGACAAAGAATGATACATAGTAGTAACACCTTGATTTACTAATTGTTTTTCCACTTCTTTGATAGCCATTTGAAAATCCAGCACACTGGCAGGACGGGGTGAGGCCATATGTTCAATATAATCGGAATGAATATCAATAAATCCGGGGGCCACATATCCCCCTTGAGCATCTATGACTTCTAAACTGCCGCCTGCAATTTGACCTGCAGGCACTATTTTGCTGATTCTGTCCCCGTCTATTACCAGATCATAATTGTCAATAATCCGGTCTTCCAAAATCAATTTTCCATTAGTAATTAGATACATATATTCTCCTCCTTTGTTCTACAACAGAGAATGAACAAGTTGTTGGGTATAAGGATGCTGTGGGTCTTCTAATATTTGATCAGTTAGTCCTTGTTCAATAATCTTACCGCCCAACATCACAATTGTTCTGTCTGACAACATTCGGATTACACTTAGGTCGTGGGAAACTACCAGCATACTGATTTCCAGTTCCCGCTGAATGATTTTAATCAGATCCAGGACAGCAGCTTGAACCGATAAATCCAGCCCTGTGGTAACTTCATCTAAAAAAAGGATGGGCGGATTGTTAGATAAAGCCTTGGCAATCTGAACCCTTTGCTGCATACCTCCGGAAAATTTCCCCGGAGCTTCCAATCTCCGATAGGTGGGAATATTTACTTTTTCTAAGAGTTCAGCAGCTCTATCAGTCATATATCCAACATTCCTATTTCCGGCAGCGATTAGTTTTTCAGCGATGTTGCCGATGGAAGAGAAACCCATTCTTAATCCTAAATAGGGGTTTTGGTAAACCATACCTAGAACGTGATTTCTAATATATCTTTTTTGTTGAGATGTCTCAGTAAAAATATTGCTTTGACCGTCCTTGTAGCCTTTGATATAGGCGTGCCCGCCGGTCACCTCTTCATCAAAATAGAGGCAGCGCATCAGTGTTGATTTGCCTGAGCCTGATTCTCCCACCACGCCCAGTATTTCTCCGGGATAAAGGTCTAAAGAAATATCCTGGCAAGCATAAACGGTCTGACACACAGGACAGTAATTTTCTTCCAAATTTCCTTCCTTTAAATCCTGACAAATAGTACAACCAGGACCAAACTGCTTTCTCAAGTTTTTAACCTGCAAAACCGGTTCTTCCGGATGGGACATATTTTTCACCTCAACTCAAGATAATTCTTTGTTTAGTCTTTGCAAGCAATAACTGATATCATTGCACTGGTAATACTTTGTATTGGTCTTTTCATCGATCAATTCATCAAAATAAACTCCTGAAGCTCCACATAATCGGCACTGCCGCTCAGCCATTCTCTCCACTTCAAAGGGATAGTCATCAAAAGCCAGTGAAACTACTTTAGTATAAGGCGGTACTGCATAGATTTTTTTCTCTCTGCCCGCCCCCAAAAGAATTAATGCCTTAGAGTGATCTAGTTTAGGATTGTCAAACCTGGGAATAGGACTGGGAGCCATGACATAACGGTCATGAACCAGCACCGGATGATCTGCCCCTGTAGCCATACTGCCATGGACCATAATCTGTTCAAAGAGCATCAACCAAACTCCGCTGTATTCTTTATCTGCATGCAAACGTTTAGTTGCGTATTCACTAGGTTCAATTTCCCTTAGTGGTTCGGGAATGGGCACTTGCAAAACAAGAATCTGATCTTCCCGTAGTTCCACTTCGGGAATACGGTGTCTGCTCTGGATTAAAGTTGCTTCTGCAGTCTTATCGGTTTCGTCAATGCCGGTAGTACCGATAACCAGCTTTTTAATACTTACAGCATTTACCGATTCATCGGAGCCTTGATCGATAACCTTAAGCCGATCATTTTTGCCCAACAGTGATAATGTTAATTGCAATCCGCCGGTGCCCCACCCCCTGGCAATGGGCATTTCCCGGGAAGCAAAAGGAACCTGATAACCCGGCAGTGCTATTGCTTTTAAGGTGGCCCTTCTGATTTCCCGTTTAGAACCCTCGTCGAAAAAAGCAAAATTATAATTATTCATTACTCTTCATCCTTCACTTTGGTTTTTCGCGCACTGTCAAGACTGGACTGGAAGGTTACATAATGGGGCAGCTTCAAGTGGGAGATAAAGCCGGTGGCTTCCACGCAATCGATATGCAGCAAAACAAATTCTTCGTCATGGACCGGCGAGTCCAAATGACTTTTTTCCAAACAATTATCTAAAATGCTCATGGCGATGGCTTTGGTCTCGTTTTGTCCATAGCAAATTCCGTAACCAATGCCGAACTGAATTTCTTTTTTGCCGTTGACCAATTCTTTAATTTCAGGAATCAGAGCTTCTACTTCCGTTACCTGTATTTCACCTATATAAATACCATCATCTTCAGTTTCTGAACTATCCAAAGGATAATTAATAGCTACCGGCAAATAGCCTACCCGCAGTTCACCAACCGTGGGGTGCACCGTTCCATACCCTCGGATGGCAGCATAACCCAAAGCTGTCACTGCACCGGTCTGCCCCCGGGTAAGAACCTGCAGCCGCTCACTCCTGGTGGTGGGAAACTCCAGACTTTTCCGGGTTATATCCTTCGGTTCTGTATCATCGTTTTCTACAGTGGTCATTAATCCTTCTTCTCTAAGAAAATCTACTACCTTGGGCAAGGTAGTCCGAGGAAACCCTTCTTCAACTTCTGGGCTTTCTTCAAACTCTTTTAACCATTTTGAGATATCCGCCAAATTTTCTTTATCCAAATCAAAATCAAGAAGCCGATGGGTATAATCATAAGAGGCTCCCAGGATTTGTCCGCCGGGAATATCCTTGAAGGCTGCCGAAATCCGCCTTTCTACTCGCATCTCCCTGGGATCTACTACCTGTGAGTAATATTTTCGCGGCAGTGTTGAGCGGTAAGCCCGTAAAAGAAAGGCAGCCTCTTCAGCATTACCCTCAGCCTGTTTGA
Source organism: Bacillota bacterium (assembly GCA_049323895.1). Lineage (GTDB taxonomy): Bacteria > Bacillota > Peptococcia > Peptococcales > BICA1-8 > JBMOKT01. The sequence continues at coordinate 16,564 of JBMOKT010000025.1, forward strand.
TGGCCAAGGCTGCCAAATCCCTGGAATACAAACTACCTTCCGACATAATCTGATCAATCATCCCCCGCAGTGTATTCTTAATGACCTCCACTTCGATGACACTACGACCTTTCAAACGTTCATAACGCAATCTTTTGATAGACTCTTCGATGGCCCTTATGCCACCTTTAACTGCGACGTATCCCATCTCTTCACCTCTTTATTGAAATTGTTGTGGTTCTGGGAATCGCCAGAAGATTATGTTCTTTATCGATAAAATAAAATTCAACACCTAATGGATATTCAGCATTTTTAACCGCCCGGTAATGCAGCCAATCTTCAGCTAGGGAAATAGCAGCATAATTTGTTTCTTTTATACCAGGTCCCTTTAAAATTAACTGGTTTTCATTTGTTATTCGCTCAACTTCAATTATTAACGTAGCTGATAGATGAGGATTAACCAAATCACCAAGTTTGCATCCCTCGATGGCGTTAAACAGATATTTTGCAGCACTATCGCCTAAAACAAATATGAAATCTGCTTCTTCCAAAGGTGCCACTTTGGCATAAGTAAACTGATTGATGTATTTTGCAATCTTTTCGCTATTTTCACTAAGTATTTGAAAGGTTACCTCCGTATCTAAAAGCATTAACATTAACAAAAGCATTGATTTATTGCAGTTTACCGGTAAATCAAGCCTTTCGCTTTCTTCTATTAGAGAATTTATAGTTCCCGGTTTAGCTAACGAATCGACTAGTTTACGATAGGCTTTTTGGGAATCATGAACATGGTCAAACATATTGGTAACCTCCTAGACATCCATTGTCTCAAAATTAACTTTGGTTTTTAGAAGTTTTAAGTGCTCTTTCGCTTCACGGGCTGTAATTTTTTCTTCCTCCACCATCAGTACGGATTCCCAGCTTTCTACTTCAGGTAAAGCGGCATTGTAGGCAGCATCAATTACAGCCAGATAATAAGCTAATTCTTGCCGATCGTCCAAAACCAAACCGACTCCTGATACCTCATTGATTTGAATTTTACACTCGGTTACCAACAGTTCACCCAGATAGAACAGTTTGCGAGCAGAACTTTCCCTCATTTTAACCATCACTAATCCATTTTCCGGTTTTTGAATAATTTTTACATTATAGTTTTTAATTATTTGTTCTGCCAGTGACCCGGCTAGCTTTTGGTCACCTTTGACCAGAATGGTAGTTCTTCGTTTTCTTAACAATTTTGCCACCCCTATTAATTGACCTGATTAAACTACTTAATTATGCGTTTTTCAGATGAAGCTTGACTCTGGTAGTAAATACTTCTAAGGCTAAGGCAACCAGTAGGATACCATAGGTGATAAAGCCAACTTCATGTAAATTAAAATAATGCCCGCTGGCCATAAATAAATCAAAACCGATACCGCCTGCACCGGCAGCTGCACCCATGGCTACAGCATTGGTAAAATTAATTTCAAAACGCATAAATGTCCAGGAAAGCAGATATGTGACCGCTGAAGGTATCACCGCTTGGCAAACAATCTGCCACCAGTTAGCCCCACTGCCCTTTAAGGCCTCAATCACATCTTTATCCAGTTCCTCAAAAGATTCAGAATAGGCTTTAATTAAATAAGCCACCGAGTGGAAAGTCATACCGATGACAGCCGCTGCACTGCCAAGCCCGGCAGCCACCGCAAAGATTAGAACCCATAATACGGTAGGAATCGCCCTAATGACGGCCACAAAACTTTTGACAATATTGGAAACTCTGGGGGAAGAAAGATTCTGCGCTGCCAATAGCCCAAAAAACAAAGCAACAATAGCACCTAGCATGGTTGTTAAAAAGGCCAGCCCCAAAGTAACTATTATTTGATATATGGCTTCTCCAACAGTGAAATGCTTGATATTTGCCTCCAGAAACATTGTTTTGAAAGTAGTAATGCTGGAAATAAAGGACTCAAAAACATTTATATCTTTATAGTCAAAGCTAAAAAAACTATAAACAGTAAGCATTAGCAATGCAAATAAAGTAATTTGAATGGTGATTGCCCCTTTATTAAGAGGTTTTTTTACAGCTTTTCTTTGCCCTCGGACCGGTTTTACAATTACGCTCTCCCAAACGGCCTTTAAAGTTTCTTCCGTTTGCATTACAAAATCACCCTCCTAATATGGTTTGAGACATACTCAATGAAAAAAACCGTCAACACAATAACAATAACAACAAGGCTGGCGGCGTGGTAATTCATGCTCTTATAATATAAGTTAAAGGAAAAACCAATGCCCGTACCTGTCAAAATCCCCAGCAAAGTAGCATCACGAATGTTTGTTTCAATCATAAACAAAATCCAACTTAGCATTTGGGGAATACTTGAGGGCAGAACAGCTTGAAAAACAATTTGAAAATAGCTGGCACCTGTAGCTCTTAATGCTTCAACAGAACTGTTGCTTACTTCATCAATGGTTTCCATAAAAGCCCTGGTTAAAAAACCAAAGGTGGCAAAGAAAAGAGCTAAATATCCTGTAAGTGAGCTTTGTCCAAAAGAAAAAAGCAGAACCATGGCCCAAGCCACCAGCGGAATATTACGAAAGAGTGAGGCCACCCCCCTACTGATTGTGCTAAAGAATTGGTTTACTTTAGTGGTCTGGGACCCACATAAAGCGAAAAGAGAAGCAAAAATGCTGGCCGAAGTAGTAGCAGCAATAGATATCAATACTGTTTCCTTTAATTTCATAAGGATACCCGGAAGCTTGGTCAAGGAACTTTCATTAGGATAAAAATTTGTGACTGCCCATCCCAAAGCCTTGAATCCGCTTGTTAAGCCTTTAACCACATCGTATTCTGTTATTAAAATAGAAAATAAGGTCAATACCAGTAGTGTAATTAAAAAAATCCAGCTATTTCTTCTTTTCTTAGCAAAAAAATCAGCTTGCATGGGCACCCCCCACGTCCATAATCAATTCTCCGGCTTCTGAACCATAAATATTGTGAATTTCGCCGGCAGTAATCTTCTGTGGTGACCCGTCATAAACGATATTTCCTTTTTTTATGCCAATAATCCGGTCAGAGTAAGTGAGAGCTACATTTACCTGATGTAAATTGACCAGGCAGGTTATACCCATTTCCGTTGTTATTTTTTTCAGATAATCCATAATAACCTTAGAAGCATTGGGGTCCAGAGAAGCGATTGGTTCGTCACACAAAAGTATTTTAGGATTTTGAATTAAAGCTCTGGCAATCCCCACCCGCTGTTTCTGCCCTCCGCTTAAATGGTCACACCTATGATAAACATGATCCTCCAACCCTAACAACTTTAAGATTTGCAGGGCTTTGTTTTTCTCTTCTTCGGTATAAATACCTAAAGCACCGGCTAGTGTTGATTTATAACCGAGTCTGCCATGTAAAACATTCTCAATAACACTTAATCTATTTACCAGGTTATAGTGCTGAAAAATCATCCCAATTTTCGTCCGCAATTTCCGCAGTTCATTTTTCTTAAGACCATTGACACTGACGCCATCAAATATGATATCTCCGCCGGTTGCATCAATCATTCTGTTAATACAGCGAAGGAGAGTTGATTTCCCCGCTCCCGATGGACCGATTATGGATACAAACTCCCCTTCTCTGACGGAGAAATTGATATTTGATAACGCTATTGTTCCTCCCTTATATTGTTTGGCTACATTTACCAACTTCAATAACGTCATATCAAACATCCTTTGCACCTTAGTTAGATAACTCTCTAATGGGATTAAACCAATCATCGGTTACTTCTACAAAACGTTCCTTTTGGGCAAAAAGTCCTTTGAATTTAGAGTCTTTAGGGACAAATATCTGCTCATTTTTAGCTACATCATCACTGGTTAAAGCTTTCCTTAATGTTTCCATTGTTTCTTGATTAACTGTTTCGGAATTATAGGCGAAGGGAGCATTTAAAACCGGAGTTACGGAAATGGCCACGAATTCTTCACCCCGCACCTTGTCAAAAGGTTCAACGGCATCTTGTTTTACACTATAAACTGCTCCCGGTGTGTTAGGAGTTCCTGCCACCAGTTCTATATAATTGCCAACACAGACATCACAGAAAGCAGCTACGTCCACTTTATCACTAAGCAAGTTAACTGCAGAGCCCTGATGGGAACCACCAAAAAGAACCTCGCTGAAGAATTTATCCTTACCACCCTCTGTCAAGTCTTCTTGTTTTAATTCTTTCCAAACATCTTTCTTGGAGAAATAAGAGACAATTCCGGCAGAAGGTACTTTAAAGCCTGAGGTGGAACTGCTGGAGACAAAAGAGAAACGTTTGCCCTGGATATTATCCATAGAATATTTGCCACCGGACTTGTACTGATTCTCATTGCCCTTTTTCACATTCAACCAGCTGTAATAAACGGCATCTTCCAAAGTACCTGACTTGCCTGAGTTAACTACTAAGGGAAGAACTTTTTGGTTTTTCTTATGGGCCTCAATGTAACCTTGGGCACCTAAGAAGGCGATATCCGCATTTCCGGACGCAATAGCTTCAATAGCAATAACATAGTCGGTTGTCAATTTGTGCTCAACCTTTTTCCCGGTAGCCTCTTCAATAACTTTTCCGATTTCCTCACGGGCAGCTTTTAAATCTTCACCGGATTCATTGGGATACCAGACCATGGTGAGGTTTTTGTTTTCCGAGGAACAACCTGTAAGAACGAGACCCATAAAGAAAATAGTAAAAATAAATACCAACACCTTTTTCATTGTGAAACCCCTTTCATTTATAAGATTTTATTTACAATAACAAGATACCATTCAAAAATTATGAACAAGTTGTGTTAGCATTAATATTTTGTAAAATATAAAAACCCTTCACTAATTACTTAGTACAGGGTTGCTTTGATAACTATTTCTTTCTTAGTGAATTAACAGCAATTGCGACTTATCGATAAATAAACGAGAGGTGCCATTATATGGCACCCCTCTATATATAAAAGGGAGTGGTTTGAAAATTAAACTTTGTTAGTCTAGGTAAGCCGTCTGCAATTCAATAAATTAATATTTATTCTTCTGCTAGTCATAGAATACAACTAGAATGTTAATAAAATAATAAAACAATATTATCTTTATGTTAAATTTCTAAGACATTGGAATTTATTTGCATTCCCTTATACATCTTTATTCATTTTCCGCGAGATATAGTTTCCTCTATAATTTCCTCAAATTTGCTATCTAACTCAATATCAACATTACGAAAAAATGATAAATTTTCTTGCAACTTTTCGGCTAGTTGCTTTAATCCTTGAGCAGCCTGCGCAACTTCATTTACCGCTGCAGTCTGTTCTTCACCAGTGGCTGCTATTTCTTCTGCGCTGGCAGAAACCTCTTCAGATACTGCATTAACGTTATTCATATAACCTAATACATCATCTTTACTTGTCATTACTTCAACCATAGCTTGAGAAATTCTATTAACCTCTTTAATAATACTTTGAATAGCTGTATTTACTTGAGTAAAAACCTGTTTAGCTTCATCGACTGCTTCACTTTCTTTTTTTACCGCTTCTCCAACTGTAGAAATTTTAGTAACTACTTGTTTTATTTCTACTTGAATATCCTTAATAATATTGTTTATTTCTCTGGTGCTTTTAGAACTTTGTTCAGCCAGTTTTCTGATTTCATCAGCTACAACAGCAAAACCTCTACCCGATTCTCCTGCCCTTGCCGCCTCAATTGCTGCATTTAATGCTAAAAGGTTAGTTTGTTCAGATATACCACCAATTGCTACTAATATTTTTCCTATTTGAATGGATTGTTCATTAAGTTTATTTATATCTTGGGTGATTTCTTTAGTAGCAACAGTACTATGATTATTTGTGCTCTCCAGCTTTTCCACTACATTTAATCCATTTCCGTTTAGTTCGGCAATCTTCATACTTTCAGATTGCATAGTATTTACAATATCTTGAACATTGTTTGCATTTTCGGCTACTTTATATAAAGCAACACTTGTCATTTCTATCTCTTTGGCATTATCACTAATTCCCGATGCAACTTGATCAATTGAAGCAGCTACTTGTTCTGATCCGGATAAGACCTGTTGGCTTATGCTGCCTAGCGAAAAAGAAGCATCATTCAATTGTCTAGCCGTCTGTGTAATATGCTTGACCATTGTTTTTTGTTGTAGAACCATTTTATTAAAAGAATTAACTAACCGACCTATTTCATCTTTTCTTTGTCCAAAATTAATTGTTTTTAAATTCCCTGCAGCTACCTGTCCAATGGTTTCTTCTAAGATGACTAAAGGTTTCGTGATTTTAAAGCTCTGCCAAACACCTATTAATACAGCTAATATGGCAATAATTCCACCAAACATTATGGATTTATTTCTCATTTCATCTATAACATGCAAAAATTCCTGGGTTTCTACCTCAGCTATAACCAGCCAATTTAATTCAGGAATTTGGATATATGAATAAGTTGTCTTGCCATTGTTATATGTATCTAGAACCGGATTTAGATATTCCTCCCCGGCACGCATGTCAAAAATTAAATTTTTTATTTTTTCATTTTCTCCCAAAACTGATTTGCCTATCTTTTCGGGATCTTCATGGGTAAGAATTATTCCGTTATTATCTACAACATATATAAAACCTGTATTTCCTAATTTTTCCTGGCGCATTTTGGTAAAGAAAGAATCAGTATTTATGGAAAAAACAATCATTCCCACCACACCGTCATTGTCAGGATTTTGAATAGGTGCAGCAAAATGGACAATATTTTTTCCGTTATTTAAGGACAACATATTCTGAGAAATAATAGGTTCTTTATTAAATAACAGATCATAATAATAGGTATATTTAGCATAAAAATCTTCTTCACTTGCGTTACCAATACTATCTAAAACTACTTTTCCATTCAAATCGACCAAATAGATTTGATTAATATCTTCTCTACTATTATCTATCTCCTCTAACTGATTCTTTACCGTTTTATATAATATTTCATTATCTTTATAAAATGCTTGATAATTATCAGACAAATTGCTTTTCTTAACTAAATCAATAAAATTCTGCCTTCTACCATATTGGACCACAAGCTGTTTTTCTCTATCAATAATTAATTCTGTAGATATTTGATAATCCAAGGTTATTCTTTTAAAAAATCTCCCTTCGGAATCTGTTATTGCCTTTGAAGCGATATTATAACTAAGATAGCCTAATACTACAACACTAAGAATAATAAGTGCCACAATAATTAATGGTAAACGAACTTTTAAATGCATTTGATTCCTCCTTAAATTTATAGTAGCAGAAAGTATAATAAAGACAGACCACATACTTCAATGCATGCGGTCTTAAAAAAGGGGGTCAAAAAAAAATTAATTTTAATCTCTTAGATGAAAAAGTATATATAAAAAAGAGGAGGAAGTATTCGCTTTTACAGTATCATAGGAAAGTTAAAAAATTATTAAATTAAAATTAAGACAAGGTAAAATTATTTTCGAAGTACCCCTTTTTCTTATCCTGTTCAGAATAAAAGCTCACTTAGTGCTGCAGATAATTGAGCTATCACATGCTTTGATCACATTTTTACTAGATATTGACAAAGTACTTATATATTGATAAAATTTTCACAATGATTCAAACACATTGAGATAAATCTTAATGTATTTGTTCCTACCATAATATGATAACGGTCTGACAGAGAAGATACAGAGGTCTGATCTGGAAGGGAGTTTGACATAGGGGCAGTCCGTTTTGTACGGTTCTTCTTGCTTTGCGTTAAAACTTTCCTTTCAGGAAAGTTTTTATTTTTGAGGAGTGATATTGTGAAAAAAATCGCGGTAATAAGCGCAATCCTTGAAGAACCAAGGCTGTGTCAGCACCAGTTTAATGATGTAGTATCATCCTTCAGCGGAATAATAAAAGGCAGAATGGGCATACCCTTTGAAAGCGAGAAAATTGCTGTGATTAGCCTTACTGTTGTCGGTACCCTTGACGAGATAAACAGCCTTACAGGTAAGCTTGGAAAGATAGAACACGTTCTTGTAAAAACTGCAGTATCAAAGAAAGAGGTTACGGTATGAAAGGAATTATTGAAAAGCTCTTCAAGGAAAATTATCTCAAAGAAGACGAGCTTTTATCTTTACTAAATAACATCGACGAAAACAGCAGGAACTATCTTCTAAAAAAAGCCCATCAAACGCGAATGAATCACTATGGCAATAAAGTGTTTATGCGGGGGTTAATAGAATTTACAAATTACTGCAAACAAAACTGTATTTACTGTGGAATCAGAGCAGAGAATAAAAGAACTGATAGATACAGACTGTCTCTTGAGGATATACTCCACTGCTGCACAATAGGATATGAACTTGGCTATCGGACCTATGTGCTTCAAGGTGGAGAAGATGATTATTATAATGATGATAAAATCGTTGCTATCATAAGTAGTATTAAAAATAAATTCTCCGACTGTGCCATAACTCTATCTATTGGAGAAAAATCACATCAATCCTATCAAAAATACTATGCTGCCGGAGCAGACAGATATCTTCTCCGTCATGAAACTGCATCCGAAAAACTCTATGACAGCCTTCACCCTGGAATGAGTTTCAATAACAGGATAAAGTGCCTCAAAAGCTTAAAGGAAATAGGCTATCAGGTGGGAGCCGGCTTTATGGTGGGGCTGCCCGGGCAGACCAATGAGGACTATGTAAAGGACCTTATGTTTTTAAAGGAACTTCAACCTCAGATGGTTGGAATTGGACCCTTTATACCCCATAAGGATACACCTATAGCGGCAGTAAAAGGCGGTGCAGTTGCTGACACTGTTACACTCCTGGCAATAACAAGGCTGCTTCTCCCTGATGTACTTTTGCCTGCAACGACAGCCCTCGGAAGTATTGATCCACTGGGCAGGGAAAAGGGGATTAAAGCCGGAGCAAATGTTGTTATGCCCAACCTCTCCCCTACAAAAGTGCGGGCTAAATATTCACTTTATGATGGAAAGATTTGCACGGGAGATGAGGCGGCTGAGTGCAGAAGGTGTATAGAAGAACGAATTATTAAGGCAGGTTTTTCTGTTGATATGTCCCGCGGAGATCATAATGATTGGAGGAGGTCTAATGATTAACCATGAATATATCGAAGGATTGCTGGAGGAAGCTAAGAAGGCTTCGAAGGCGGATATACAAAGGGTCCTTGCCAAAGCTAAATTTAAAGGAGGATTATCCCATAGGGATATTGCACTTTTGCTCCAGGTTGAGGATGAGGAACAGATTAAAGAAATTTACAATATCGCGGGAGATATAAAACAGTCCATATACGGAAACAGGATAGTTCTCTTTGCACCACTTTATATAAGTGATTTTTGTGTAAACAACTGTGTGTACTGCGGTTATAAAAGAGACAACCAATTCTCGCGGCGAAAGCTTACCAGGGAGGAAATTCAAGGGGAAGTTAGACTTCTTGAAAAAATGGGTCATAAAAGGCTTGCCCTGGAGGCCGGGGAGGACCCTGTAAACTGTGATATAAACTATATATTAGATGCAATTGATGCCATTTATTCTACACAAAATGATAATGGGGTAATACGGAGGATAAATGTTAATATAGCTGCCACCACAGTAGAAAATTATCGAAAACTTAAGGATGCTAACATAGGTACTTATATACTTTTTCAGGAAACATACCATAAGCCAACTTATGTTAAGATACATCCAAAATCTATCAAGGGAGATTATGAATATCATCTCACAGCCTTTGACAGAGCAATGGAAGCCGGTATAGATGATGTGGGGGCAGGTGTGCTTTTTGGACTTGCAGACCCGAAGTTTGAAGTCTTAGCCCTTATGCTCCATAATGAGCATCTCGAAGAAAAATTCGGGGTAGGCTTTCATACTATCTCGGTACCAAGGCTTAAAAGAGCAGAGGGAATGAGCCTTGATATATTCCCCCATCTTGTTGGGGATGAAATGTTCAAAAGAATAGTTGCAATAATAAGGCTTGCCGTCCCCTTCACCGGGATTATCCTTTCGACTAGGGAATCTGAAAAGATGAGAAAAGAAGTCATCCAATATGGAGTTTCCCAGATAAGTGCAGGCTCCTGTACAGGGGTAGGAGGATACAAGGATTCAGACTCCGGAAAAAGGATGAACCAATTTGATGTTGCAGACAACAGAAGTCCTATTGAAGTTTTAAAAGAGCTTATCACCGGTGGCCACGTACCAAGCTACTGTACCTCCTGCTATCGAAAAGGGAGGACCGGAGACCGGTTCATGAGACTTGCCAAATCAGGACAAATTCAAAATGTATGTGGTCCTAATGCTCTTATAACCCTGATGGAATTTATGATTGATTATGGAGATGGGGAACTCTATAAAATGGGTGAGGACCTTATCTGCAAGGAAGTACAGAAAATACAGAGAGAAGATATAAGAAACCTTACCTTAAGCTACCTGGAAAGGCTCAAAAAGGGTGAAAGGGATTTATATCTGTAGGAGGTCAGCATGAACAAAACACCTAACGCCAACCGAAAACATATCGCAATATACGGCAAGACCAACTCGGGAAAGTCCTCCCTCCTCAACGCTATAGTAGGACAGGAAATATCCATTGTATCCCATATAAAGGGTACAACAACAGACCCTGTGACAAAGGCTATGGAGCTGATTCCCTTCGGTCCTGTTGTTTTCATAGACACAGCCGGCCTTGATGATAAGGGTGAGCTTGGAAGCTTGAGGGTAAAAAAAAGTCTGAAGGTGCTGCAAAGGACAGACTTTGCAATATATATCCTAGATATAAAGGATAGAGATTTGAAGTCATATCAAGAGGCATTGAAGATATTTAAAAAATATAATATCCCTTACATGACTGTTATTAATAAAATAGATACCAGCTCCAAAGAAGAACTGGAAGAGGCAAAGATGATCTATAAAGATGCTGTTTTTGTTTCAGCTCTAAAAGAGGAGAATATCCTTTTCCTAAAGGATGAACTTATCAAAAGGCTGCATGAGGATGAGGTTGACCCTCCGATAATTGGGGATATAATCCCCTATAACGGAAAGGTTGTTATGGTTGTGCCAGTGGATTCCGAAGCTCCAAAGGGAAGATTAATCCTTCCCCAAGTTCAACTGATAAGAGACTGTCTTGATCATGGCATAAAGAGTTATGTAGTTCGGGATACTGAGCTTGAAGGAGCACTTCAGGACCTGCAAGATATTGACCTTGTTGTAACCGACTCCCAGGTCTTTAAAAAGGTAAATGAAATTGTCCCGGAGCATATTAAACTTACGAGCTTTTCGATACTTTTTGCAAGATATAAAGGCGATATCGAAGCCTTTATTCAGGGTGTAAAAAAGGTTGAGGAACTTAATGAAAATTCAATAATATTAATATCCGAGAGCTGTACCCATAACCACTCCCATGAGGATATTGGGAGAATTAAGATACCAACCCTTTTAAATAACCATGTAGGTAAAAAACTCAATTATGAATTTAAAATGGGACACGACTTTCCGGAAGATATTGAGGCCTATGACCTTGTGATCCACTGCGGCTCCTGTATGCTCAATAGAAAAACAATGCAGACAAGGGTGGATATGTGCTTGGAAAAGGGTACAGCAATAACTAATTATGGTGTGATGCTTGCATATCTTAATGGAATACTTGACAGGTGTATTCCCGCAATTTCCTCCCCTGGGCTATAGATAGCTACTAGTATCTTTTGTGAAATATGTGCTCTTGGTTTTGAAGCAATTCCTGAAATCCTTGCCACCTGCCTTTGTGTTATTCACTCTATTCCTTTTACCTTTTAAACATTATTGTTTGGCTTTATTCTTAAGATACGCTTTGAGACCGCCATCTTCGATTATCTTAAGTACATGAGAGGGAATACCAACCCCTTGGTACTCCTCCTCTTTAGTAAGGTTTTCCACTTTTCCAGTTAACACATCAACTACCAGTTCATCCCCTTCATCGATGGAGGATGTTTCTAACTCTACCACCGGGAGTCCAATGTTAATAGCGTTTCTATAAAATATACGGGCAAAACTTTTAGCAACAATAGCCTTAACATTATTAGCTTTTAGCACCAAAGGAGCAGTTTCGCGGCTGGAACCGGAACCAAAATTTTCACCAACTACCAAAATGTCAAAAAACCGTACTTTAGTTGTAAAATCCTCGTCAATTCCCTCCATAGCATGTTCTGCCTGCTTTTCAATAGAAAACTGCAGATAGGCTCCGGGGGAAATAATATCGGTGTTGATATTGTCTCCATATTTCAGCGCTTTTCCACTTATCGTTTTCATTTGACACCTCCTATAAAAAATTTCTGGGATCGGTAATCATACCGGCAATGGCAGACGCCGCAACAGTCATGGGGGATGCAAGGAAAACTTCTGCCTTTTTACTGCCCATGCGGCCGATAAAGTTTCTGTTTGAAGAAGAAATACACCTTTCACCATCACCTAAAACGCCATTGGTAAAACCGCCACAGGCCCCGCAGGCAGGAGCAGAGATAACACAACCTGCTTCTGCTAAAATATCAAGATAGCCCAGTTTATTTGCCTCCCGCCAAACTTTTTCTGAAGCAGGCACTATCAAGCAGCGCACTTTTTTGCTTACCTTTCTTCCCTTTAAAATCTTTGCAGCTGATGCGAAGTCTGTCAAACGGCCGCCTGTACAACTGCCAATATAACACTGTTCAAGCACTTGACCTTCATAGTCGGTTACCGGATATACGTTATCCACCTCATGGGGCGCTGCAAGGCGCGGCGTCAACTTAGCCGCGTCAAATTCCAAGACTTCTCTATAAGTTGCATTGTCATCACTGATAAAATACTCACCGGCATTTTTACCAATAGAATCTAAAAAGTCCCGCACTTTCTTATCAGGCTTTATTAAACCAGTCTTTGCTCCCATCTCTACAGCCATATTGGTAAAGACCAATCGTTCATCAATAGGTAAGTTGTTAATTAAAGAGCCGCCAAATTCCACGGCCATATAAGTAGCTCCGCCATGTCCAACCTTACCGATGGTTTCCAAGGCAGCGTCTTTCGCCATAACCCCATGGGGAAGTTCACCAGTCCAGTTTACATGAATGCTTTCCGGGACCCGAAGCCAAATTTCACCGGTTAAGAGCACCCCCAGCATTTCTGTAGAACCAATACCGGTACCAAAAGCCCCTAGGGCGCCGGCAGTACAGGTATGAGAATCTGTGCCTACGACTAAATTCCCCGGGGTAATATGACCGCCATCTACTAAAAGCTGGTGACATGCTCCTTTAAACTGATAAAATTCACCGACATTATTTTCCCAGGCCCAATCCCGGGTTTTTTTTACCATATTTGCTTGTTCCACTGTAGCAGGCGGTGCTGAGTGGTCAGCAATTACCACTACCTTCTCAGGGTATTTAATTTTACCGCCCAATTCTTTAAAATCCTCAGCAAAAATTACCGGTCCCAAAAGGTCATGAATCATGGCAACATCAGGCTTACAAAAAACGATATCCCCTGCTTTAACAAAGCTTTTTCCGGAAGCTCTAGCGAGGATTTTTTCCGCTAATGTCATTTTCATTCATATTCCTCCTCGTTCTCACAAATTGGGTAAACACCCCAAATAACCCTTCCCTTTTAAGCCAAGCCACGTCCCAATCAACACCGGGGATAGGTTTATTATGCATCGGTTCAGCCCCGGCAGCTCTTGCCATCTCAAGATGCTCTTCAATACTATCCACCTCAAAAGCGATGTGGAAAAAGCCCTCGCCATGCTCTTGTAAATAGTTATAGGCTCGGGTACCCTTTTCTACCGGCATAATTAGTTCAAAAAGAACATCCCCTACATTAAAAAAAGCAACTTCAATTCCCCGGGGCGGGAATGCCTGTCTCCCATAAACCTTAACCCCAAAAGCATTTTCATAGAAAACTGTTGCTTTATCCAAATCCCGAACCAAATAAGCGATATGATGTATTTTTTTAAACATTTAATCTCTCCTTTCTGGGTAAATTCTGGATAGAAAGAACTAAAGAAAGAATAATAGTTAAACCCACCAATATTAATACAATTTCCTTACCAAAAAAAAGCGCGGCCGGCGGCAATAAAAGTGGTCCAAAGAAAGAACCCAAATCCCGTTCAAAGCGCCAGTACCCAAGTACACTTCCTGATAATCCTTCGGGGGCTAAATCACCAGAGAATGCTTCGGCAGCAGGGGATAATATGCCAATTCCTGCACCCATTAAAAAAGAAGCAAAAGTCATAAAACCCTGCCAAAGAAAAAGTAAACCCAAAAGGGAAATCAGATTACCTGTAAGAATAATGTTCTTACGCCCCACCCTATCAGACATGATGCCGCCAAAAGGCTGAAAAAAAGCAAAGCTCAAAGTGAAAAAAGTTATATATAGACCGGCGTCTAAAGCGCTATCGGAAAAGAAAAGGGGCAGCATCACTACTACTATGCCATCCTCAATAATTTTTGCCAAAAATCCAACAAGACCAAGTGTTAAGAATTTAGCATCAGTCATAGAAAGTTTAACCACTGTCAGCCAATCTTTAGCAAGAACCAGGCTTTTTTTCACTTCCGTTTCCTTGGGCGTTTTCTTGTCAAGAAATTTAAATGAAATATAGGCACTGAAAAGACCAATACCTGCGAAAATTAACATCTCCGCTTGAAACCCAATCAAATTATAAAGAAAAGTGGCAATCAGACCGGAAAAAGTAATTCCCACCCAGAAAAAACCTTTTTGAATACCAAAGACCGTACCTCTGCTTGATACATCAGTATAATCAGAAAGAACAGTCATGGCAGCAGTTGTGGCCCAGGCAAGACCCATGCCGATTAAGGCCCGAGATAAAGCAATACCGAGACCACTTTCTAAAAATGCCAGAAGACCATATCCCAAAAGGGCATAAAGGAGCGTACCTACTACTAAGTTTGACCTACGGGAAAAACGGTCTGTAAAAAAACCTCCGGCAACATTCATTACTGCTCGAGGTAAACCAAAAAAGGAAATAAAAAGACCTACCGTGGCAGCGTCAATAGCTAAACTTTTTAAATGCCATGAAAGGACGGCCCGCTGGGCCCCGTATCCTAAAATCGAAAGAAACGAGACCCAGTAAATCACCTCAACATTCCGATTGAACCGTTTCATCTAAATAATTCCTTTAACCTTAAAGTTGCTGTATTCCTCTTCAGTAAGGCCAGCAACTTTCAAATACACTTCTTCGTTATGCTCACCCAGTGCAGGGCCAACCCAATCTACAGAGCCTGGAGTTTCACTTAATTTAGGCACAATGCCCGGTTGCTTAATTTCACCCCAAACTTCATCAACTGCATCAAGGAGCATATCCCGCGCCTGATAATGGACGTCTTCTGAGATTTCTTTCATAGAATAAATGGGACCGGCAGGAATAGAACTTTCGTTAAGCATTTTATCAAGCTCCGATAAAGTAAAGCCTTTGGTCCAGTCATTTATCATTTCATCAAGTTCATCCTGTACTTCACCCCGGGCAAGATGGGTGGCATACTTGGTATTATCCGCCATTTCCGGCTTGCCCATCAGTTTGCAAAGCCGGCGGAAGATATTATCGTTATTCGCACCAATAATAATATACTTGCCATCTTTAGTATCATAGGCATTGGAAGGAGCGATTTTCGGCAATTTTGTACCGGTACGCTCCTTTATTGCTCCGGTTTTGTAAAATTCCGTGAGCTGCCCTTCCATTAATGCAAACACCGCTTCATAAAGAGCAACGTCAATATACTGCCCGCTGCCGCCGTTAATGTCGCGATGATAAACCGCCATCATGGCACCTAAAGCGCCGAAAAGACTGGCTAAAGAATCGCCGATAGAGATACCCACCCGGGTAGGCGGCCGGTCAGGGTAACCGGTAAGATGACGCAAACCACCCATAGCTTCACCAATTGAGCCAAAACCTACTTTATCTTTATATGGCCCGTCTTGACCAAATCCGGAAATTCGCACCATAATAAGGCCGGAATTAACTTTTTTTAGTTCTTCATAACCAAGACCCCAGTCTTCCATCCGTCCGGGTCGAAAGTTTTCAATTAAGATATCCGCTTCGCCAATAAGTCTTTTGGCCAATTCCTGGCCATCTTTCTCCCTTAAATTTAGGGTAATACATTTCTTATTTCTTGCTTGCGCAGTCCACCAAAGAGAGCGATTTTCTTTTACTGCCTCACCCCAAACTCTCAAAGGATCGCCTTCTTTGGGTGGTTCAATTTTTATCACCTCTGCACCAAAATCCGCCAGCATACGACCGCAAAACGGCCCGGCAATCAATGTTCCCATTTCGATAACTCTTAGACCTTCTAAAGGTTTATTCATTTTATCACTCCTTTATGTACCTGAGGGATAAAGGTCCATGGTTTTCCCTGCCTTAAGTATTTGTCCGGGAAGGCTTCTGCCAATTAATTTTTCAAGATATTTACCAAGAGCAATTAAACCGTCAAGGTCAATGCCGGTTTCTACACCCATTTCGTGAAGCATATGCACTACATCTTCTGTAGGGACATTTCCCGTAGCACCGGGGGCAAATGGGCAACCGCCAAGACCTCCGAGAGAAGCGTCAAAACTAGCTACTCCCGCCTGTAAACCTGCAACAATGTTTGCCAGACCCATATTTCTGGTATTGTGAAAATGAAGCGTCACCGGTAAATCAGAATGCTTTTTTACAAACTCTTTCATCATGCGGTAAACCTGGATAGGATTGGCCATCCCGGTAGTATCCGCAAAAGTAATGCCTGCGGCGCCAAGGGAAAGCACTTTTTCCGCCAGAGAAATAACTTTGCTTTCCACAACCCTGCCCTCAAAAGGACAGCCAAAACTAGTGGCCACAGTGACATTTACCGGGGTTGTGCCGGCCAAAGCAATGATTTCCTTGGCATTATTTAAAGAATCCATAACACTCATGTGTAAATTCTTCATATTATGGGTTTCAGAAGCACTAAATACAATATTTAGTTCGCCTGCCCCGGCAATAAGGGCTCTTTCCGCCCCTTTTAAATTAGGTACTAATGCAGAAAAAATTACTCCGCCGCTTCCCTTTACCGCTTCAATCACCTCTTGTGAATCCTGCATCTGGGGAACAGCCTTAGGACTCACAAAAGAAGTGGCTTCTATTTTTTTAAATCCTAATCGGGCAAGACCCTTCACAATAGAAATCTTTTCTTCGGTGGGAATAAATTCTTTTTCTAATTGGAAACCATCACGACAGCATACATCAATAACAGCTGCCTTTTTCGGAATATTCACGCTATCACCCCAAATATATATGACAGGGCAGGAAACCCTGCCCCCTAGTTACTTAAAGTGCGGTAGCCTTTTGGTTCTCGATTTGTTCCTCAGCACTCATGCTGACCAAGTAACTACCGATAACACAAATAGCTATGTTTAAGATCAAACCAATTACGCCGCCGTACCACCCGGCAATGGTTTTATGACCAGTCCAAGTCATAATACCTGCAAGACCACCACCAGAGAGCATACCAAAAAACACCGGCCACTTGGAAAGGCGGTCCCAGTAAAGACCAAGCATAAATGCAGGTGCAACTTGAATCAGGATTTCAAACTTCAGCACAAAAATCTCAAAGAGAGTTCCCGGGGGATTCCAGGCGATATAGATAAGAAAGGCAATAAGGATAACGCCTACTATCTTCCCAACTTTTATTTTCTTAGTGTCCGGTGCGCCGGGATTAATGTATCGTCCGTAAATATCCTGGGACACCATACTCTGTAAAGATAAAAGCACAGAGTCGGCAGTAGATACAACAGCAGCCACGATACCACCGAAAAGCAGAAGAATCATAAAGTAATAGAACCCGCCAAGACCTGCAACCTTATTGGCAAACATACCCACGATCTGCTCTGACCCCATCTTATCAAGACCCGGGAAAAGTTGGATGCCGATTATACCGATAACAAAAACAACACCGGTAGTAACAAGAGGCATCCACGCCATACGGGAAAGAGATTTTTTTAAAATACGTTCACTTTTAGCAGAATAAATCCGCTGGATGGCATGGGGATAAACAGCAGCACCAACTCCTACAAGAAGAAGCATACTAAACCATTGATTATTAACTTTCATAGACGGTACTGCAATTTTCTCTGGAGCATTAGTGGCAATATAACTTGCTACTTCGCCAAAATGGCCACCAGTTAGTACAAAACCTCCGATAAGCATTACAGTAAGACCCACAAGAAGGGCAATACCCTGAATAATATCAGTAAAAGCAACAGCCTTCATGCCGCCCAACCATTCGTAAATAACCATGACAATTACAAAGAAAATTACAGCATACTGATAAGGAATGGTTCCGGCCGTAAGTCCCTGAACCCCTTGACCGATAGCTACAAGCTGCTCCAAAAGATAGTTTCCTAAACCCCAAAGCATAAAAAAGGTAGCCAGCAAAGATACGGCCTTAGAATTAAAGCGATGTTCCAACCAATCAGTTGGGGTGACAAAGTCATGTCGCTTGGCCAAAGCATAAAGTCGAGGTGCAAAAAGAAGATAACCGCCGATAATAATCATCATATAAGGTACGCTCATCCACCAAGCATAACCCATACGGTAACCAGTAGCAGCATAGCCAACAACGGTGTTACCGGAATACTGGGTAGCGTAGAGAGTGAAGAATAAAGCAACCAGGCTCAAATTCTTGCCCGCTAAATAATAACCGGACATGGATTCTTGGATACCGGTGCCCGATTTTTTATCAGAAAGATAAGACCACAAACCTACTCCAAGCATTAAGAGAGCATAAACTAGGAGAATAGTAACACCACTCCAACCCGAAAAAGTAAGATCATTCATTTACTGTACCTCCCCTTTTCGTCCTTCTTCTTCATCCTCGACAATGTTCCATTCATGCTTACAGAGATAACTTAAATACCATGCCAATACGATGGTCATAATTACAGAAACAAAAGCCCAGAGAGGAAAGCCCAAAATAATAGGATTAACAGCACTTTCGGGAAAATACCAAGGTACTCCCAGTACCAGAATCACAATCATCACAATCCAGATCCAGAGTTTCTTGATAGGTTCTTTTACTTTTTTCATTAACACACCTCCAAAAATTGTTATAGTTGGCTTACTAAATGTTCTTTTAAATAGACACCCCCCCATTAAAAATGTATATAATATTCACAATATAAGGAATATTGCAAATATTATGCCCAATATTTTTTGATGAAAAAAACCCTTAATTATAAGGGTCTAAATAATTCAAAAATAACAATGGAACATATACCGTTTCATTTTGTTTCATTTTGTTTCATTTTGTTCATCCTGTTTTAGCCTTTATAGTTCAAGTTCTTTCATTCGCCGCCATAGAGTAGTTCTGCTGACCTTTAACAGTTCCGATGTCCTTCGCCTATTTCCGCCGGTTTTTTGCAAGACTTCATAGATAGTGTTTCGATCCAATTTATAGTCATAATTTGGCTTACCCTCTAACGGTAAATCATTAAGAGCAATATTTAAGTTCAAATTATTAGCAAAAACTAAGCACAGTCTTTGAATGACATTTCGAAGTTCCCTAACGTTACCCGGCCAATTATAATTTTCCAACAGGTATAGCACATGTTCAAATTGTTGTTGATGTGTTTCATAAATATGTTCCTTGCCTTCCTGTTTTAAAATTGAATGTATTAGCTGGGGCAAATCTTCTTTTCTTTCGCGGAGAGGAGGAATAAAGATATTCATTACATTTAGACGATAATAAAGGTCTTGTCTAAAGCTCCCTTTTGTTATCTCCTTGTCCAAAGGTACATTAGTAGCGGCAATAACACGGATATCTACGGGAATTACTTTATCACTCCCAAGGCGCATAATCTCTTTTTCTTCAAGCACTCTTAATAAGTGGGACTGAACTTTTACTGAAACAGTACCTATTTCATCAAGAAATACAGTACCCCTATGTCCTAACTCCAAAAGACCGATTTTACCTCCTTTACGCGCACCGGTAAAAGCTCCCTCCTCATAACCAAACAGTTCACTTACCAAAATTTCTTCTGAAAGAGCGGAACAATTAATAGCTACAAAAGGTCCTGCTTTGCGACTGCTCCAGTTATGGATACCCTGGGCAAACATTTCCTTACCTGTACCCGTTTCCCCGGTAAGAAGTACGGCAGTATCCTCTATTGCATATATTTTAGCCAGTTCCCTGGCCTCCGATATAACATCTGAGGAACCTACAATATCATGAATATTTCTTTTCGCAACAAAACCTTTGTTATGAAGGTTTTGCCTGATTTTATGTTCAGCCTTTGAAATTTCGTCTATATTGTTAAAAGTTGCCACAGCACCCCTAGCCTTTCCTTTCACCATAATAGGCGCACGATTGGTAAGGATAGTTATACCATTGGGCATTTTCTGAAGCTGGGCCATTTCTGCTTTGGCTTTGTTGAGTACTTCAGGCAACCGAGTATTAGGCAAAATCTCGGTGATGTTCTTTCCTATTGCCTGGTTTAATGGTATTCCGGTAAGCCTGGCCGCCGCATCATTATATAATGTTACATGGTTATTCTTGTTTATAGAAATAATGCCACTTGGAATAAGATCTATAATTAAAGATAACTGCTGATTTCTCTCCTGCTCCCTTTGGATAGACTCCTGGATTTCTACTGCCCTTTGAAGGGCACTGGCTAAACTGTTCTTAGAGTAAATAAATACCGCACTCAAACCTGTTTCCTCCGCCATATCACAAACTACACTAGAACCAATTACACATCCACAACCTGCCTTTTTTAATTTCGTTAATATTGACCCGAGGTTTTCCCGTTTATTATAAGATATATAATTTACTTTTCTTCTAAACAACTTCGCATAAGAAACATCCCACGGCAGGTAGTTTTTATAACTTATTACAGCAACGTAGTTACTTCTAGCGCCTGCTTTTTTCAATGCCTCAAGTAAGTCAAGGCCCGATACTTCAATTGGTATTATAGGAACTGACGGAAAGCTTTCTTTCAATAAAATATAATTGCTGCTTCCTGATACAATAACGTCAACTAAATTATTGGCTATTTGCTCTTTTACTATTTCATAAATTGCTTCGTTTGTTTCATTATAAACCTGAAACCTTGTCAATAGGTTTTTGTTTATAACTTTGCTTATCTGGTCGGTCAGACGTTGATAACTTGCCAGTAAAATTCTCTTTTCTTCCACCTCAATCCCCCCGTCCATTTAACCGCAAAGATACAATAAGAAACTTATTTTTATCATAATAAAATTTCTTCAAAGTCTGCTAAAAACCTTTAATTACAATCGCAAGCAAGTACACGGAAGCACCAAATTCCACATTTGAAAGGAACAAAATTGGGGTCTACCATGGTAATTGACTTTCTGCGCAGCCTGTTAATCCCGTTCATTATCATCTTTTATAATCTGAACTATTTCAATAAGCTGGGCAAGGCTTTCCTGATTCTCGGCAAACTGCCGTACATCACCGCCAACAATCCTCTCTGCGTCAGCCCGAGTATAGGTGAATTTAAAAGGAGTCGAGGAAAGCAACTTATTATTCCAATAGCCCCTATGTGTTATTTCCTCAGCATTATCGATCAAAGCAAGAAGCAGGACTGAGTTTCTTAAAAACTGCTCCTCGCTTATTTGGACAGAATCATCCTCCAGGTTATAATTGATAGTCACGCCATAGGGGGCGTTAAATGTGGATAACTCAACCGAATCACGTTTGACTCCCTTAAGCAAGGGCAGAGTATCGATAAGTGCAATAACCCTGGAATTATCACCAATATATTGAGTTTTATTTTTTAGCAAAGTATCAACTTTAAACACAGCCTTACCATCTTTGCCGGCAAAAACCTCTTCGAGCCGTTTTAGGATATCCTTCTGATTAATAAGATTAAACCTAAAACTTGGTTTTACGTTGTTGTCAACCCACACCGGAGCTGCATGAACGGTATAACGATACTCCGAAATGCTGTCGTTTATATCATCATAATATGAAATCGAATAACGGCTGTCAGACCTTCCACCGCGGGCTTTACTTATCTCTTTTTTGGCTATGCGCATATCCTCCACAATTGCCGTCACCTGTGCTATTTCATTTGCATCGGTCAGAATATATTCCTCACCGCTGATATGATCACCAATGTGCACCTTTGCCGGTGCTCTCAGGCTGTTTTTACCTAAAAAGGTTTCCGGATGCTCATAAATACTAAATCCTTTTATAGGATTTGAAATTAGTACAACCGCCAAGATAACTACCGCAATTGTGGAAGTGATAATAACCCATAACGTCGGCTGTTTATGATTTAAGATGTTTTTTATTCTTGCTTTCACATTGTCTTCTCCAAAAGCCAAGGGGCTTGGAGAAGGTGTTTTCTTAGGCGTTGCTAGGGCAAGCAGAGAGCTGCTGTAGCCGGCAACCTCTTCGCTGCTCCTCCTTTGCATAACCCGTTCATCGCAAGACATTTCCATATCCTTGGTCATAAGGGAAAAGCACAGCCACATGAGAGGATTAAACCAATGAAACACAAGGGCGAGATAAGCTACAGGTTTTATCAGATAATCAAATCGCTTAATATGGGTTTGTTCATGGCACAGTATATATTCCCGCTCCTGCCCTGCCAGGCTTAGAGGCAGATAGATTTTAGGTTTCATAAACCCGCAGACAAAGGGGCTATGGATAAGGTCAGTTTCATATATATTGTCCGAAACAAGGGTAGCCATACTGATTTTATTTTTCAGATGCAGATAGGAGATTACAACGTATATAAGTAAAACGGCAACACCTATAAGCCAGATAACTGTACCGAGTGTAATCCAGACTTG
Organism: Bacillota bacterium; assembly: GCA_049323895.1. Classification (GTDB taxonomy): domain Bacteria; phylum Bacillota; class Peptococcia; order Peptococcales; family BICA1-8; genus JBMOKT01. The sequence goes on from JBMOKT010000025.1 coordinate 39,331, forward strand.
CAGAGGGTTTACGCTTGTCAAGGGAGTCGCAGCCGGCAACGAGGCATTAATAGCGGCGTTCACGCTGTCCACCCCTGTATCCACTGTCGGTGCCGCCATAGTGCCGATATCCTGCGGTATGTACTGCTGCATTAAGGACTTATCGGTTTGTAAAGGATGAATCAGCCCTAACAGACTAAACGCCGAAGAAAAGCTGAAAGGGTAAATAAGCCTAAAAAGCACAATACTCCAAAGGGCATAGGAAAACACCTTGGGCGCCTTTTTCAGCAGCAAACGGGCAATAATAACAGCAATAGCTGCATAGCTTGCCGTAATGCTCATGTTAAGTATAGTGAGAAAAGCATCTTCAAGAAAGGTCATATTTTGCCCTCCTTATGGCGATCTATCAGCCTTTTCATTTCCTCGGCTTCATCTTCGGACAGGATTTTGTCGTTTAGAAATGCTGCAATAAATTTAGGCAGCGAGCCTTCAAACGCTTTTTCAACGACAACCTCGCTTTCATATTCTTGAACCTGCTTACGTTTAACAATAGAAGAAACGGTAGAATTCTCATTCCGGAGTATTCCTCGGTCGCTCAGTTTGCGAAGCACGGTGTATGTAGTGGTTCTTTTCCATCCCAGCTTTTCCTGACACAGTTCAGTAAGCCTTCGGGTCGTCAACGGTTCTTCATCCCACAAAATACACATAAATTTAAACTCTGCATCAAACAGCTTGTATTGTTCCATAATTCAATGCCTCCTTAGAGTGTCTATCCCAATAGACAATATTAGTCTATCGGAATAGACACTCTTTGTCAATAGAAAAGGACAGCCAGCACACTGCCCTTTTGAAGGGATAATAAATCAAATTTATCATAATATTAAATCCAGCCCATTATCCTTAAAAAAATTTGTTTCATTCTAAAAATCTCTGACTATACTAAATTCACCTTCATCACAAATGAATTTACTCTTGTTTCCATTATTAACTGTTAACAATATTACCTTTGAACCCCAAAGTGTATTTAAATATTTCAGAGTTTCTTGGGCGTAACCCATTTCTAACTCTCGCTCGTCATATTCATGTTCTAAAAGCAAAACCCTGTCTTTCCCAATAACTTCGACTACTTTAATCAAAGGCATGCTACCCATCCCTATGTTATCTGCCAAGTTCTTACGAATTTCTTTCCAGCCTTCTTCATCAGCAACCTCATCAATAATATACTCATCAGTCTTTTTCTGATATTGAAAAAGATGCATTTCTGTACAAAGTTCTTTAGTAAGATATTTCAAGATAAAGGAATAATCCCGCTCAATAGTTCGTACTTCAAATATTTTGTTTATGCCTTGCGTTTTTTCTAAATACTCAAAAATTTTGAATCCGATATAATAAGGATTTATATTTCCAAGGGTGGGTCTAATTACCTCATTATGTCTATTAATGAACTCCAGATATAATTCCTGGGATAATCCGAGTTTGCTTAATATCCGATAGTGCCAGAAACTAGCCCATCCCTCATTCATTATTTTTGTTTCAATCTGAGGTATAAAATACCTGGTCTCTTGAACTACTATACATAACAGGTCCTTTTCCCAATCTTCTAACTGGCTGTGTTCAATCAGAAATGCCATCAAATCCTCCTCGGGCTCTAAAGGAATTTTATTTAAATTTGGGTAGGGAATATCACTTTTGGGGTCTAATAAGGTTCTTTTTTCTATTTCGTCATAATATTTTCCCAAAAGCCGCTTTTTTTGGTCCTCCCTTGAGATTTTTTTAGGATTAATTGTCCGGGCTGTTTGGTACCGCAAAGCATGGGCAGTATTAATAATCCGCTCTACCTTATGATATCCGATGCTTGGGTCAGAAATATAGCTTCTAACTCTATCGGAATTGTTTTTGAAGGTTTGAATAGTATTAGCTGCAGAAGTTCCTTCTTTAAATAGCCTATTGTTTTTAAAAAAGTCATTATGTCCATAGACATGTGCCATGGTCAAAATTTGCAACAACAGAGTATTCTCCCGAATTAAATAAGCAATACAGGGATCTGAGTTAATAACCATCTCATAGGGCAGACCCCTTAAATTGTATTTATAAAAAGTTTTGTTTTTTTCATATGCCTTGCCAAAACTCCAGTGAGGGTAATGGGACGGCATGCCGATATAGGACATATAGCACAGCATATCCTCATAGCTGCATATTTCAAACTCCTGAGGATAACAATCCAGCCCTTCCAACTTTACAATCTCTCTTATCTTCTCATCCCAATTTTCCAATTGTTTCATGGTATATTCCATCATGAATCCTGGTTATTCCCATCAAACTCTTTGTCTTTTGTTAAAAGGTGTTTAAGAGCCGGAATAACATCCTCCTTTCTGTAAATATTAACAATTAAGAAATTAGGATATTTAACTTTACCTTCAAATTGTGATTTTATTGAACTAAAAAATCCCCTCATTATCTGACCGTAACCAAAAAGGTTACAAGTCTCACATAATTTATTGGCCATTGCAACGGCCTTTTCGTTATCTTCATCCCAGTTATCACCGTCACTGCAGTGAAAGGTGTAAATATTCCATATTTCCGGGTTATATCTTTTTTCGATTATCTCTAAAGCCTTTGCATACCCACTGCTTATATAGGTTCCTCCCGATTCACCCTTATGGAAGAATTCATTTTCATTGACTTCTTTAGCTGTAGTAGAATGGGAGATAAATACAATTTGCACATTGACATATTTAAGTTTTACGTATTGATAAAGCAGGAAGTAAAAGCTTCTTGCTAAATATTTCTTGGTAAGATCCATAGACCCTGAGGTATCCATAATGCAGATTACCACTGCATTGCTCTCTTTCTTCACTTCTTCTCGTATTCGATGATATCTTAAATCATCTTCTTTAAAGGGAAATCTTTCTTGTTCCTCTTGTGCATTACTTTCAGGAAGTTCTTTTATTGCTCTTTCCGTCGCTTTTTTTCTTTTGATTTTTTCTACTGCAGTTTGCTTTTTGGCCAACCGTGGTTTAATACCTTTACGCTGATATCCCAGTTTTTTAAAGTTTCTTTCAGTTTCAATGTCATTGAGTTTCTTTCTGTCCATAAAGGGCAGATTTAAGTCATCAAACAAATAATTAATTAAATCTTCAATAGTGACCTCTGTTTCATAGATATCTTCCCCTTCTTCGTTTCCCGCTTTATTTTGACCCTGCCCCTTTGCTATCTGTTCCTTGCCAATAACGTCTCCCCTTTTTTCATTGCCGTCACCGGACCCAAAACCCGGTTTGTTTTTGCCATAAATAAATTGATATTCTTTAATTCCCTTGATAGGAATCTTTACTTTCTTATCCTTGCTCTGACCAATAATGCTTTCCTCAGCAATAATATCTGTTATGTTTTTTTTAATAGCTTCCTCTACTAGTTCCTTATGCCTGCGACGGTCTTCAGCTGCTCGATCTCTCCCGCTGCTGTCAAATTCTCTAAAAATGGTCACCTGATTCACCCCCAAAGTGACTGTCAAGAGTTCTTAATCTCGCCATAAATTATTAGCAGCATATCGGAGTATCACATTACAACAGTGGTCACAATAGCCATTTTCCTTCATAACTTCCACCATTGCATTATATTTTTCATTCTGCTCCTTATCCCTTACCTTGGTGCGGGTAATAACCCTGCTCAGTTCTTTTACAGAAGTAGTTAATTTCTTCTCAATAGCTTCTTTTAATGGTCCATAGGAGGCGTAGTCAATCTTACTCCCGTTTCTTATGAGATAAAACATATATGAGGTAACATCGTGTCTAAAACCACGGGCGGAACTTTCTGTAATACCTATCTGCTCTTCAATAGACCTCAAAAACTTTTCATCTGGCTCTAACTCTTCTCCGGTATTTTCATCTTTAATTTTCGTTTTATTAACAAAAGCTTCGGCATGGTCCAGGTAATTATTAAACAAGTCTTCTGCTTGTTCCTTATATCCATGGATAAAAGCCTTGGTAACTTCTTTTTCCAGTATCTTATGGTATTCCTTTTTAAGGGTATCCTGTAAAAATCCTAAATACCGTTTCTTTTCATCATCACTCATGGATAACTCCTTAACACTTTTAATTAGCGTCTCCAAAATTGCAATAGGATTGATACAGTTTTGTTCAGCCTCTGACATTGCGGTATCTAACGCTTTCATTATAAATCTAGTTGATATTCCCTTCATACCTTCACGGTTTGCTTCCTCTTTCAACTCAACAATATCTATTTTTTTAGTACTTCCCTTTTCGATAATTTCTTCGCCATTATATATTTTAAGCTTTGTTAGTGGGTCAACTTTGTTAGAAGGGGCCAATCTTGTAAGAATTGCAAACATTGAGGCAGCTTCTATGGTGTGCGGGGCAATGTGGGTAGTGAATTTACTTTTCTTCAATACTTTATTATAAATCTTTACTTCCTCATCTAGTTCTAAGCAGTATGGGATCTCTATCTTAACAATTCTGTCTAATATGGCCTCATTGGTATGATCAGCTTTAAATTTATTCCATTCCGCCTCATTAGAGTGGGCTAAGATTATGCCGTCAAAATAAATCATGGAGCCCTTGCCGGGTGAAGGTATGCTTTTTTCCTGTGTGGCAGTTATCATTGTATGTAGATACTCAACTTCGTTCTTAAAGACCTCAATAAATTCCACAATGCCTCTGTTTCCAACATTAAAGGCACCATTTAAGGACATCACCCGCGGGTCATCCTCAGGATATAAATCTAATTTTGATATATCAACAGAACCAATCAATACAGAAGTATCCTGGTTATTTGGATCAACAGGAGGCACAACCCCAATACCCTTTCTAGAACGTATACTGAAGTCCACCAATTCCACAGGAAACTTCTCAAATTCATAATTATATTCGTTCTTCAGCCGATAACGGCAAACAGGGCAGAGATCACCTTCTATTCTGACATTGAGCACCTCTTCAAATTGAGGACGCAAATGTTTAGGAATCAAGTGCAGCGGTTCTTCCCGCATGGGACAATCTTTGATGGCATAGATTGGCCGGCTTCGCTCTAAGGCACTCTTTAAAGCTTCCATTATTGATGATTTTCCTGCACCTACCGGTCCAACTAAATATAAAACTTGTCGAGATTCCTCTCCATCCATTGCTGCAGCTTTAAAATATTGAACTATTTTCATTAGGGTCTTATCTATTCCAAAGAAACTATCCTTAAAAAAATTATATTTTCTAATTACATCATTGCCATAAATTCTTCTTAGCCTAGGATCCTCATTAGTGTTAATACTCTCTGAACCCTGATTTGTGATGACTTCGTACATTCTCTGATGAGCTAACATATTAAGAGATGGGTCTTTCTTAATTATTTCAAGATAATCAAGCAGCGTGCCACTAAAATTACTTTGTTTTCTATCTTCTCTGGACTTTTGAATCAGTTCCGAAAAATCTGCCACTTTTGAAACGCCCCCTTTATAATGAAGAATTTAAAGCTTTTTGTAATATCTATCTTATTCAAGTAATGACAGTAAATTAACCTAAATTGCAAATCAATGAGTTTTTAAAATTATTTTATTAACAAAAATTTTTATTAATATTTTAAAAATAAAAGTGCCTACCACATTAAGGTTTAGGCACATTTAACTTATTTTCATAATTTGGAGGGACAGGGACAGGTTTACTGTCCCTGTCCCTTCTTAAAAAACCGGTCAAGGCAATTCCTACGCAACCGGCACTTCCATACACATCCGTAACTGCTGTATAGGACCCTTATAAATTATGAGCTCAACTCGGTCTGTTGAACATTTAAGCCTTTGGGCTCTCATTAGTAAAGGATTCGTAAGGGCGATCAAAACTTTTTACATATGCATTATTTTCTTTAAGCTGTTGATTCCAGAAAAAGTTAATTAGTCCAATCTTGGAAAGTATCTTAATTAGAATTTCTACACCCTTCCCCAATCTAATTGGCTTGGCCAGTTGGCTTATATTTAAATGTCAATTTCCAATCATATGAAATACTACAACACCTTGCAAAGCCCAAAATTTCTTCGAGGATTGTACGCTTCTATTTTAAAACCAGCAATATATCAAATACTCCATCCGGTTCTTTCTGTCATACTTAAAAGGTTCAAGGTTTTCTCAACTTTTTGGAAATCAATAAACCGGCTTTCTCTAAAAATTTCTTTGCCTTTATGCATAATTAAAATTGTCGGTACTGTAAATATTAAGAATTGTCCTGCAATCTCTGCATGTTCATCAATATTAATTCGTGCTACTTTAATTGGATAATCATCCACTAAATTTATTAACTTCGGTAAAATAGCATGGCAAACATTACAATTTGAAGAACTAAAATAAAGAATAAACGGTTTTTCTCCTGCCATAAGCTGTTTTATTTTTCCATTTGAATCAATGGTAATAACCGATTCAGTGCTCATTGTTATAATTCTCCTAAATTAATTTTATGGTCTCTATCGTATTATTGAAAAGGATTAAAAGCATTGGGGACAGTTTAGAATCACCGTCTCAACTGCCTTGCAGCTACTTCAGGCACAAGCAAGTTAAAGGCAATATAGTCATGTATTCTCCGCAAATCAGCATCCGCTTTATCCTTAGTTATTATCGCATATTTCATATGCCATAATCTTTACTAATCTCTGCAAAAGCCTCCGCTGCCGGCTTAGTTTTTCTTTTTCACAAAATCACCATATCCTTTTTCCAATTCAGCGTTTAACTCGTCTTGCGTAAAATCGGCAATTGCAACAGGTTTTGGGGTCGTGTTTTTTAGGTGTCATAATCAATACCGTCAACCTTTGCCCAAAGATACCTAAATCTTCAACATATGGTGGCTTCAGCCCACTTTCCCTAAATGCTTCTGCTAGAGTTGCATCAGAAATCATTGCCTCAGGTTCAATTATCTTTTTTGCCTCGGGCTTTCTGTGCATTACCGTTCCTGACTTCGCCGGACAAGCTGTTAAACCTGCAGTATAAAATACCAGGCTATCTAGCTTTAAACTAGATACCTGGCCGGACAAGGGTGAGCAGCAACTGAGCACTGACGATGTTAAGTTGCTCAATGGGTTATATAAAGCTTTCCATTTTAACAGTTCCCCTATTTCCCAGAAACACTTTCACTTGGCTCAGATCATCTTCGAAAATATAGGAACGATTGCCTATCAGCACAGAAGTTTCTTGATAAACCCTGTTGAAAAAGACAACAGCTTCTTCTGGTACCTTAATCTTTACCTTGCCGGCAGACAGTCCTGGTGAGCCTGCTTCATCCAGGGAAACATTGTCCCGGGCAGATATCTCACCACCCCGGAAAACCCCTTTAACTTTCACCTGTTTCCCGGCTGTCAGAGTCGAATGATAGCAGCCCTGTTCCGCTACAATGATGCTGCCGCTGGCATCAAGGATGCTGTTTTGTACATAGGAACAAATAATATCGCCCGGCTGATCCGGTATTGCTTCCAAAAGCCTGGTAATATTTTGTTTCTTACCCAGGATATTTTCCAGTTCGTCCGGCATGGAAAAATCCTGTTTTGCCTGGAGATTAGTCAGGTTCTTAATGTCCTGCACCACTGCTCTAATGGTGGGAGGGAAAGGCAGATCCACCCCTGTAATAGCTGCGGCATATTCAGTGAGAAGTTTCTCGGTACGGCTTTTGTTTTTATCCATCAGAAACCAGACAATTCCGTTGAGAAGTTTTTTGTCTATTTTCTCCTTGTATTGGGGGTGCTCTTTTATCCTGGTTGTTTCCTCAGTAATGCCCTCCAGAATCTCTCCTAATTCATCAAGCAAAGGGGCAATCCTGTTGTAAAAAGATTTTAGACCTCCCGCCCGAACCTCTGTTCCGATGAGCTTGCCTCGGCATACCACCCTGCCTCCGGCTTGGACCACGGCACCAACAATGTCCCCCATTACTGTGATATTGCCGTGGGCAGCAACCTTCATTCCTTCACTGACATTGCCAAGGATCAGCAGGTCGCCGTGATAGCGCAGGTTGCCGCTTTTTAAATCCACATCACCAGGGTGAACCATCAACTGTACAATCTTGAGATACGCTTCCCGGTAGCCTTCCAGCACAGGACGCCCGGCACGAAGAGCAACGGCTTTACGGCCGTCTTCACTGATACTGACTCCCTCTTTTACTTTTAGGGAAGCTTCTTTAAGCGGTCTGGGCAGAACGGTTTCACCTGTCACTTTTTTGCCCGGGGTTCCCGGAACCGGCGGATACAAAACCGCCAATACTTCTCCCTCTTTGACCGAGGGAAAAGAATAACGCTCCCAGTAGTTAATAGATTCATCTTTCCCATATGTTATCTCCACAGGGGTCAGATCAAACAGGTATTCCACAAAGCCATCCCGTCCCTGCCGCACCGGTTCCCCCTGGGCTGCAATCCGCCAGCTGCCATCAGCGACAGCTGCTGTACGGCTGATTTCCTCATGTTCCAGTCCAAAGACCACCCCTTGCTCCCGCAAGGCTGCTTCCACTTCCGCAGCATTAACTGTCTTTTTTTCTTCCCGGTGACCCTTGGTCAGCAGTTGAAGTACACTCTGGGCATTCTGCTCCGCCAATTCATGGCGCACTGTAACCTGGGGAGTAACTTGCACCCTGGCTGTATAGCCATCCTCAGAAATCTTCACCTTTACTCCGGCCTGCTGCACTCCTTCTTCTAAAGATTCTACCTCGATTTCTTCATCTTCCCGCACCGGACGGGAGCCATATACAGTCACTCCATTAACACGCAGGATGACTCCGGGAGTGGGAATAATGACAGCCGGTTTCCCCCTGCCAACAGGACCATATACCCTCAGTCGGCCTCCTCTTACTTCGACCATTCCTTCCTCGTCCGAATCCACGGTTTGCACCTGCAGTCCCTTGTTTTTCTCTGATTTTAAAGTGACCTTAACAGTCACCGGACGTGCACCCAGTCCTAAGAAGCCTTTCCGACCTTCTTCCAAAACTTCAACCTGTATCTGATTTTCATCAACTTGCAGAAACTTCTTCGCCATTATTCGTGCATCTTTAACACTTTTGCCCTGGATAACCATCTCCCTGTCTTTCATCTGGATACCTCCCGGGACCTGACAATCATTGTCCGCTGTTAGCTCGACTAACACTGCGAGGGGTTTCGGACAATATGCCGTTATAATGCTGGAAGGAAAGTTTTTTACCCATCTCTTCAGGGTTTATCCTGCGCAGTTGAATACCTTTTTCTTCAATAAGATATTCACGGATGTCTTTATCGTGGGCGCCCCCGCGCATCTTAACCACCAGCAGGGCTTTCCTCAATTCCGTGCCCAGTTCCACATAACGAAGCAGAATAATAGCATCTACTAAAAATGAAACTTTGTGGAAGGTGATGGTATTAATCCCCAGCAGTTCATCCACCTCTGTGATGAGGATGGAGGTAATGCCGTTGTTTTTAAAATAATTTATCAGAGCGTGGATGTAGTCCTTATAGAGAGCCGGATCATCCACACATCCCTCATAATTGCTGATAGTATCAATGACTACCCTCTTAATCCCTTTTTCCCTGACCATCTTCTTGATGATACAAAAATGTTCATTAATGTCAAGTTCTACCGGAGAAGTGCAGAGGGTAAAGACTTTTTTCTGGTCCAGCAATTCCCCAAAGTCAAAGCCCAGGGTTGCGGCATTCCTTGTGATTTGCGAAGGATGTTCTTCCAGATCCACCAATAAACCGGGCTCGTCTACTGCTGCCCCTTGCATAAGAAACTGCAAGCCCAAAAGGGATTTGCCTGCCCCTGAGCCTCCGGCCAAAAGGAGTGAATTCCCCTCAATCAACCCGCCGCCCAGCATCTGGTCCAATTCCATAACGCCGAAGCCGTTTCTCTTTTGGGAACCGGGCTGAAAATCAGGGACGGCTCTCGGAGCGGTAATCCGGGGAAATACCTCCAGCCCCTGCCCAGTAATCTTAAATGTATGGCGACCGGTAATGAAATTCTGCCCGCGGCTTTTCATCACCTGCAGGTACCTGGTAGACATGTGTCCTTTTACTTCCTGGCTTAAAACAAGAACCGAGTCTACAGCATACTCCTCAAAGCCCAAACGCTCCTTTTCCCCGGATGCTTCAGCAATTATAAATGGCGTCAGACCTTCGCGCTTGAAAGCGTTGACCATTTTATTAAATAGCTCCCGCAGCTTGACAGGTTCCTGTTCCATGCGCTGCAGGTGGGTAATGCTGTCCACCACCACACGTTTAGCACCTATTTCCTTGATCAGGTCAGTCAGGAAACTCTCTTTGGTCCCCAACTGTTCCTGGACCAGTTGGGGTGAGGTGCACATTACCCGCAGTTTGTTCTCCCTTTCCAGTTTTTTCAGATCCCAGCCCATGTTCTGGGCATCTCGGTAAATCAGTTGGGGAAATTCCTCAAAGCTGATAATCAGTCCCGGCTCGTTGCATTCTGCAATCCCATGGTAAAGAAACTGCAGAGCCAAGGTAGTTTTGCCGCTTCCCGGAGGGCCTTTAACCAATACACTGTTTTCCCGGGGAATTCCCCCGTGCAAAACTTCATCGAGTCCGGTAATTCCGGTTTGTATGTTTGACACCAAGTTTCCTCCTAACATTCTTTAACTGAAATCCCATCATTAAATCCCTGTTTTGCTTAAGATGCTTTGGTTCTGCGCTGGGCATAGAATTCCGTAATGAGCTGATGTACTTCCTCTAGCATCTGAGAATTTCCTGTCATTCTGTAGTACGAATGGCTTGTTCCCTGCTTAACCAATAATCGCATTTGGCATAGTTCTTCCATTTCACAGGTTATCTCTTTCTTATGCATTCCTACCCACATTGAGATTCCTTCCAGGTCATCTACGGTAAAAGGATTGTTATAGAAAAAGAGCAGCAATTGCATTTTAATGCCTGACTTTTTGATGCTTTGCAAACTTTCCTGAGTTACTTGGGACATAGGAGACCCCCCTCGTTTTCTATAAATTTCTTTAAGTTCTTACCCACAACACCTGTTCCTCCCCGATTCTTTGGCCCGGTAGAGAGCCAGGTCAGCCTGTTTTACCAGCTCTTCCATGGACCCCGCCTGCTCGGGATAATTGCTGACCCCGATACTGATGGTCACCTGGGGCTTCTTTCTTTTTTGAGTAAACTTGTCCTCTACCGCCTGGCGAAGGCGTTCCGCCGCTAATAAGGCTCCCTTTATGTCAACATCAGGCAGCAGGACTGCAAATTCTTCTCCCCCAAAGCGGCAAATCACATCAGTTTCCCGCAGTTCTTTTTTAAAAACAGCGGCAACCTGCTGCAAGTGCCTGTTTCCTTCCTGGTGCCCGAGAACATCATTTACCTTCTTAAAATGATCCAGATCTATCATCAGCAGGCTGAGGGTACCTGTGCGGCGTTTGACCCGTGCTGTTTCTTCCTGCAGTCTTTTCTGGAAAAACCGGTAGTTATATAAACCTGTCAGTTCATCAACAAGTGCTAATTTTTGATAATGCTGAAGCATTGTCCTGTTCTTTAGATGCTGTATGGCTTGCTGACCTAGCTTTATCAGGATATCCAGCCGGTAATCCTGTAAAATTTCCGGGGAAGGATTGACAATCGCTAACAGACCTATAATTGATTTATCCTGGGTAAGACCCACCAATACGGCTCTGTTTATTTCCTCTTCCGCGTCCATTCTCATCCAGGGATATTCATGGCTCTCTAATAATACCGGTCTGGTTAAATCCACCATCAGAGATAAACCTTTTTCCGCCAGTATAAGGGCAGTACTTCTTTTAATTCCTTTAGTAACACAGCAGGGATGGTTCTCGCCCGCAAAAATAGCAATAGCTACTTTTTTCTCCCCGGTTATCCAGGTAGCTGCATCCCCTAGAAGATCCAGCTCTGTATACAAAACTGAGTCGTCCGGTCGAAACTGTTCCAGCCAATTATTATGCACCGCCGCCTCAGCAAAACTTGATGAATCTTCTTTGACCACAGCTGCTTCTCCCTGTTGTGACTGATAGCTATCATTTCTGGGGTCGGATATAGTTGTCCGGTAAACATCAATCTCTTCATTGGCGGCAGTGAAATAGAAATCCATAAAAGCACTGACCAGCGGGAGGGTCGTTTCACTTGGCGCCAGCGTATAGCTGATGCCAGAAAGACCGGTTTTTTTCTTTAAAATCCTGCTTTGCACCAAATCCTCTAAGTCATCAGTCAGTTCTTCTATATTTACACCCAAACAGGTGGCAATATCTTCAACTTGACCGATAACATAGGGATTGCGATGAAAAAAAGCCAGCAAATCCATTTTTAATAGAGAATCAAGGTTATTCTCAACAAAAACTCGGAGTTTTTCCTGCACATTGGCCTCCTCAAATATTTATTTCTTCCGGATATTCTTCTTTTAAGGCATCCAGAAATGCAGCGACTGTTTCCAGGTCAAACTGGCTCCCTGCATTTTGCCTTATTTCCCACACCGCCCTGCCAACCGAATATTCCCGCCGGTATGGACGATTGGCAGTCATGGCCTCAAAGGCATCTGCCACCGCAATAATTCTTGCTCCCAAGGGAATTTCGCTACCCTTAAGTCCGCGGGGATAGCCTTTGCCATCGTAGCGTTCATGATGGTGCAGGACTAAGGGTACAATTAAACTTAACGGACCTTCTTGTCCCAGTATCCTGGCACCGATTTCCGGATGCTCACAAATCATGGCATATTCCTTTTGGGTCAGTTGTCCAGGTTTTTGCAGGATGTCATCCCTGATGCCGATTTTACCGATATCATGCAGCAGTGCGCCCCGGCGCAGGTTTTCGATATCTTCCTGGGGAAGACCCATATGTACTCCGGTCAGTACCGCATACCTGGTTACCCGCATGGAATGCATCCTGGTGTAGTTATCCTTAACATCGATAGCCATGGCTAAACTCTTGAGGAAGTTGAGACCAAGACCGGAAATTTCGTTGTTTAGTCTGGCATTTTCCATAGATAACATAAGGTATTGGGTCAGGGCAGAGGCTGTTTTTATCTCGTTGGCGGTAAAATCCCGTTGACCTCCGGCACTGCCGAGGGCAATAACTCCATAAGGTTGATATCCGATTGAAAGGGGTATATATAAAAGTGCGTCTGGCTCCTCCGCAGACCGGCTGGATAATGTTTTTCGCGAACTCTGGTTAAGTACAAAGACCTCTCTGTTTTTCAGGACTTGCCCTGCAATTCCCTGACCCAAATTCAAACGGCATTTTTTCACTTTAGCAGTTTTCAGTCCTTTAGATGCTTTGATGGTGAGTTCCCCTGTGATGTGTTCCAAAACCATTACGTATGCTTGCTCAACTTGCAATAGCTCAGTCAGCAGATCAAGAAAGCGTTCCAGCAAACCTTCCTGGGATAAGGGGATCTGTGATAGTTCGGATAGTTTTTGGAGTACGGCAAAATAATTGCGGATTACTTTACTGGAATTTTCCTGCTCAGTTTGGAAATTATCTGATTCTGGCTGCATATAAAACCCCCGTATTCTAAGTTTTAAAAAATTAAAACTGCATCCTGCTCAGACTGGGGAAATATGCAAAAAAACCCCTTTACCGAAGAAATGTTATCGTCAGTGATCAGGGTCATATACAGTCTCTCCGGCAGCCTGGCAGTCTTGGCAATCCCTGCTTTAGACCCATGGCTTTGCGTCACACCCTTTCGGGTGCTTTGCCCTTTAACAGAATATCAAATTGTCACTATTCAGGATTTAAAGCATATAAGTGTTTTTTTCGATATTTTTAGATTTTTTCCTGCTTTTTCAGACATTTTTCACTAATATTTGGTAATAAAATTTTTTAATTCTAATCTCTCTTTGAAATAAATATCTGTAACAAAAACACTATTGTCTAAAAACTGTCGTATATTGTCAAACTAGTATTAATTTTTATTGTAACACTATAGGTATAGTTGTTCAAGATATTTTTGGACTTACAGTCACTAAGATGTCCTGGTATCTACTTGTACAATAGTACTGTTAAAGGGGGAGGTGACATAAATGTCAAATATTCGACAAATAGTGGGCCAAAATATCAGGCTTTTCAGACAAACTCAGGGGTTCACACAGGAATTGCTGGCTGAAAAACTGGACATCAGTGGTTCTTACATAGGCTACCTGGAAAGGGGTGCCAAAAGCCCTTCACTCGAATTGCTTGCGAAAATAGCTGATGTGCTCCAAGTTGAGCCGGAAGTTTTATTAACATCACCGAAAGGGGAAAAAAACCAAGAGCTGAAAAAACTTCTCAGCCTGCTTTCTGACAAGAAACCGGAGGAGATAATATTTATCAATGAGGTAGCAACTGCTTATTTTAAATCGTTAGATAAAAAAACGGTAAAATAATTACAGTTTCCGTACTTACTGAAACAGTCCTTAAATATTTTGCAATTATGATGTTATACAGAAAAACACCCATGCAACAGTCAAAAAAGCGTTGGGGTGTTTTGGTATGGCTTAATTTAACTATATCACTCATTACAAGTAGCTTTCGCCTAAGAAAATTATTTTTGGATCTGTATCAGCAGCAGAGGATGGTGCAGGTCATCAAACACATCTGCTAAACATTTCAGCCATTGGCTTTCCCAGACCATTACGCTGGATACCTTCTCACTACAACTGTCACCAATTGGCCAGAACTGAGATTGTTTTAGATTTTGCACTAAACCCGGGGAAAACTGGCTGCCACAGCAATTCTGGATTTCCGAAAAAACTTCTAATGGAGAAAGAACTGCACGGTAAGTACGGTTACTGATCATGGCATCCATAGCATCCGCCAAGGAGATAATTTGGGCAAGAAAAGGTATGTTTTCCCCGGTCAACCCAAGGTACCCATTACCATCCCAGTATTCATGGTGGTAAAGGACTATCTCCTGCAGTTCTTTGGGAAAACCCTCTTTCTCTAATATTTGCGCTCCTATCACCGTATGCAATTTGATTATTTCCTTTTCCTCTTTGGTTAAGGTGCCTTGCTTATACAATACAGATTTGGCTATAGAGGTTTTGCCTAAATCGTGAAGAATGGCACCATGGGTCAGCAGCTCCATTTGTTCGTGTATTTCTAATGAAACAGCAATCTGCAATGCAATATTGCAACTCCCAGTCTATGCACAAACAAAGCGGGATCATACCGGAAAATATCTTTAATCAAGCCGTTGAATGCTGTGGTATCAATCAGATTTATACCCTCTTAAAATGCCTGATGTGCCGCTAAATCACCTCCATATATGTAAATCCGGAACAGCCTTCTTTATAACAGGCTGATTTGGCATTACTATCATAATCCAGCCTTACTAACAGGCTTGTTCTAATCAAGGCATAAGTATTTGTTTTAGTTTTTTTCCTGGGACAAAAACCGGCACTTCTTTTGCCAAAATCTCTATCAGTTCTCCCGTCATAGGGTTCCTTCCAGCCCTGGCAGCCCGGCTCCGAACCTTAAAGGTGCCAAAGCCTACAAGCCGTATTTCATTTCTTTCTTTCATAGCTTCCGATATGACCTCTGTAAATGCATTGATAATTCTGGTTGTATCCTTTTGAGTCATACCCGTTTTTTCTGCCACGGCAGCCACTAAATCGCTCTTGTTCATCCTTTAAATTCCTCCATTTTGTTTATTTTAGAAATTAATTTCACTACCAAATCTACCTCTTCCTGAAGCAATTTAATATTTTTACTATTAAAGACTGACTTTGAGAATGATCTTTTGTATTTCGGATAGTTTCTTCACTACCACCTCTGTATCACCCACCTTAAGAAAAAATAACCATGGGAGATCAATAAATATAATAATAAATAAAAACCCTTTACCAGAGATACTTAGTCCCGGTTAGGGTCTGTTTGAAGTCCTCCGGCAACCTGGCGATCGTGGCAGTGCATTTCCCGCTTTAGACCCATGGCTTTGCGTCACACCCTTTCGAATGCTTTGCCTTTTTCTTAAATTTTCATAAATACGAGTTTTTTTATTAAGTACAAGATTAATCCACTGGTAATATTGTCATATTATGTCACAAATTTTCTTTTAATGTATTTTAACACTATTTACCATCCAATTCAATAGTTTTTTGGACCTGTAGTTTGGTAGAGTACTCACATTTTGGACCTTCAGTTAATGGCAATTGTTCAATCTCCCTTTATAATAAAAGTGGAGGTGACAGAAATGCTAAAAATTCGACAAATAGTAGGACAAAATATTCGCACCCTTCGTCTAAAAAGCAATATTACCCAAGTAGAACTAGCTAAACTTGTCGGTGTAAGTGGTTCATATATAGGTTATCTGGAAAGAGGCAAAAAAAATCCCTCGTTAGATTTGTTGACCAAAATCGCTGAAGGCCTAAATGTCAGTCCTGATATGTTGCTGATCTCCCCTGATGATAAAAAAAATCTTGAGATTAACAAACTTAAGACTATTTTATCAGATAAGGGATCAGCAGCAATACAATTTATTAATGAAGTGGTTCTGGCGTATTTTAAATCTTTAGATAGGAAGGACTCTAAATAAAGAAAGCGCAATACATGCTTTCTTTATTTGTATCTTATTGGTTAGAACTGAGGTGGCGTTTTTTCCGTCTAAACAAAAAACTCTGATTACATGGCCATTATGGTTTTCTATATCAAAATTTTCATATTAACAGCACGCACTGAAATTGATGACCGAGTAAAATGCCTTGACTTAGTAGCATTAATCAAACCTTATTTCTGGTGTTAGTCTGGTGTTAACGCTCAATGGTGCTGCCTCCAGCATATTTCAAAAAGTGGCAGTAACTTGAACCAAATCAAGTATCTTTTACTCGGGAAAGTTTAGACAATGCAATTCAGCTTGCACCAGCATCTAATTTGGAATTGTCAAGAAAATTCATCATACTCCCAAGACATAGGCTCAATTACTTTTTTAATTACACAATCCCTGGGCTGAAAATCATCGGTCTTTCTTTCAAAGACAGCTTTGGTTTTTAACACTTTTCCTTACCTCCTTTTGGCTTTTTGTGAAACAAAAAAAGCCATCTCTTTCGAGATGACTCTGTTTCCGTATTATTCTGTAAGCTACATACCCTGAATAAAATCTGATAAGCCTTTGCGTTCCTGCTTCACACCATTGGCGAGAGCCAGCGCTTTTTGCCATGTATTTTCCGTTTCATATTTGAAAAACTCATAAAGAGGATTTATTTCTGTAGAGGGTAATAAAACCGTCGCCGTGGTCAATGACCAGATGATATCTGGACTATACCCCATAGAGAAAACTAAAGTTCTTGGTTTAAAACCTGCCTTTGCAAATTCCACATTTGAAAGTAACGCCCTCTCTTTAATAGCAATTCTTCATGTTTTCCCTGCTCCACCACTTTTCCTTGGTCTAAAACTAAAATTCTGTCCATATTGTTAAGCCCAGTTAAACGATGGGTAACCACTAATGTGGTTTTAGCTTGAGCTAAAAGCATAATTTCCTCCATCAGTTCTTTCTCGGTTACCGCATCTAATCCTACGGTAGCCTCATCCAGTATTAAGATTGGTGCATCTTTTAAAAGCACTCTGGCCACAGCCAGACGCTGTCTCTGACCTCCGGAAAGTTTAAATCCCCCCATACCTACAGATGTTTCATAGCCATCAGGTAAACCTATAATAAACTCATGTATTTTAGCCCTCCGGGCAGCCTCCATCATCTGCTCTTCGGTTGCTTTTGAATTGGCAAGCAGTAAATTTTCTCTGATTGTTGCATTAAATAAGTAAGTATCTTGGGTCACTACACCTACTAACCTGCGCAAATCCTGAGAATTATAAGATTTAATTTCCTGTCCGTTTATGCCGATATATCCCTCTTCATAGTCCCAAAACCTTAGCAGTAAATTAATCAGGGTGCTTTTGCCGGAACCACTGGGACCTACGAGAGCCAACCTTTCTCCCCCCGGCACTTCAAAATTCAGACCGTTTAAAATCCGGCGATCCTTTGGAGAATACCGGAAACAGAGACCATTGATAGTAATGGCGGGTCTTTCCGAATACGGCGGGCTGCTCTCGACAGTATCTATGACAACAGGTTCCATGTTAACGATGTCCAAAAGCCTTCCTGCCGCCTTTAAACTTTCTTGGAAATACTGAAATACCAAAGGGGCAGGTTGTACGGCTTCAAAACCAGCCAGCACAGCTAAGGGCAGCATAGCCAGGTAAATACCATTCAGTTCATTACGGGCAACTAAGGGAATAGCCAGAACCAGGCTGAAGCACATAGCTAGATTCATGCTCAGATTAACTAAGGCTGAAGAAAGGGCTTGGAAATTGGCTGTCTTGTCCTGTAGTTTTATTAATTTACTGCTTATCTCGTTTGTCTTAAACTGCTGTTCTTTATCCCTCCCAAAGGCAATTATCTCAGCCATACCCTGCATACTCTCGGCTAAAATTCCATTAAGCTCCCCTTTTGTTTCTGCTATCTTTCTTCCTGTATCTCTAATCAAGCCTTTTATTGCTGAAGGAATACCCACTCCTGCCAGGAGAAAGAAGAATGAAAAAACTATCGCCAGGGGCCAATAGAACCAGAGCAATAACAAAAACCCTGTCCCTAAAACCATAAAAAATACCAGTGAGGGGACTAAAACCCTCAGATAAAAAAACTTTAGGGTATCCACATCCCCCACTATCCGGCTTAATAAATCTCCGCTCTGATAATGCATCAGCAGGGCAGGAGCCAAGGGCTCCAATTTACTGTAAAACCAAACCCGGATATTACTAAGAATGCGAAAAGTTACATCATGGGTTAAATATCGTTCTAAGTAGCGAAGAACCGCCCGGGAAATTCCAAAAAACCGCACCCCCACAACTAGAGTCAATAGGTCAAGTACGGGAGGATGTAAAGCAGCACTGGAAATTAGTACAGCCGAAACCGCCAAAAGTCCTATATTACTGCCTACCGTCAAAAAGCCCAGCACAACACCTAAAAAAATCAGCTTCCGGTAAGGAACCAACAATTTCATTAGATTTAGAAAATTTATCATCTTAGACCTCCAAAGCGGCAACAAGGGAATAATATACTCCCTTTTTTTTGCTCAATTCTTGGTGGCTGCCGGCTTCAACAATTTTCCCCTTATCTAAGACTAAAATCCGGTCCGATTTATAAACACTCCACAAATTATGGGCAATAACCAATACACTGCGATTTTTCAACAAATTTCCCAAGGCCTCCTGTACCTCAGTTTCATTTTCAGGATCCAGCCCGGCAGTGGCTTCATCCAGGATTATCAGAGGAGCATTCTTCAAAAACGCTCTGGCAATGGCTAAGCGCTGGATCTGCCCCCCGCTTAAACCCGCTCCCCCTTCTCCAACCGATGTATCATAACCCTGGGGTAAATCCTCAATAAACCGGTGTGCATTAGCTAATTCTGCTGCTCTTTTAACCTCCTCCAATGAAGCAACAGGATTGGCTAAGCGAATATTGTCCAATATTGTACCTTGAAATAGGTAAGGTTTCTGGGGGACATAAGCTATCAAAGTGTATAAATCCTCTCTTCTGATTCTATTGAGCGGGATATCGTTTATAAGAATTTGACCTCGGTCAGGCTCGGTAAAACCTAATAATAAGTTGGTTATCGTACTTTTTCCCCCACCACTGGGGCCTATCAAAGCTACTGTTTCCCCGTGGCAAATCTCGAAAGAAACCCCTTCCAGAGCACTTCTGGCACCTTGGTCATAGCAATAATAAACATTTTGAAAACTTATCTCTAATCGAGTAGCTTTAGGTGGCAAAAGCCTTTTTGCTTCACTTCCTGCCCATAAAGGCTCATCTAAAATCCGAAACATATCTAAAGCCGCACTGACGGCTGAAATCCCTGCATGATACTGGCTGCCTAAATTTCTTAAAGGCAAATAGAACTCCGGCGCTAAAAGAATAATAAAAAATGCCTCTTCAAAAGAAACCTTGCCGTAGACTAATCGTAAGCCTAGTGAAACCGCTACTATAGCAGTACTTAAGGTAGCTATCAATTCTAATGTTAAAGTCGAAAGAAATGCTATCCTTAAAACTTCCAATGTTGTTTTCCGAAAACGATTGCTGACAAGAGAGATAATTTCTTTTTGAAACATTTCCCGACCAAATAGCTTTAATGTTGCAAGCCCCTTTAATACATCAAAAAAGTGAGCATTCATCCTGTTTAGGACATCCCACTGTTTTTGAGTAACTGCTTCCGCCCATTTTCCTATCAGGATCATAAAAAGGGGAATTAAAGGTGCAGTACAAAGAAGAATAAGTCCGGAAAGAATATCCAAAGGAAAAATAAATCCCAGTATTACCAGGGGGATAAGGGCAGCCAAAACAAGCTGGGGAAGGTATCGGGCAAAATAGGCTTCCAAAGCTTCAATGCCTTCACTTAAGAGATTGACAAGTTCTCCGGTTTGCCTGCCTTTGACATAAAGGGGTCCTAAGAGATACAGGTGGGCTAAAAGTTCCTTGCGCATCGAGAATTTTATACGGGCTGCGGCAAAATAGGCGGTCATTTCACTTATCCACAAAAAAACGGCCCTTATAATTATTACTCCTAAAAGGATAAAAAGCAGGGGCCGGACCTGAACTAGATCCTGGCCCCCTAGAAACACATCATTTATGATTCGGGAGAAATAACCGGCCTGAAGGACAGTTAAAAAACCGGCAAATGTACTAATTATTATGGTTGATGCCAATAAAAATCTGGAACTCCCAGCCTCTTTTAAAAGCCGTTTATTGAGCATAATTTTCCCCCAATCATTTTACTAAAAGTGAACATTTCCTCTGAAACACACTGCTAATATTCAAGATTTTTAACATTTACCCTTTGCCGGAAAACCCAGTACGTCCAAGCCTGATATAAAAGAATCACCGGAACCAAGGTTAAAGCTATGATGGTCATAATCTTCAAAGTATACGGACTTGATGAAGCATTATAAATATTCAAACTCCATTCGGGATTAAGGCTGGAAACCATAACCCTGGGAAATAGTCCCCAAAATATACTTATGGTATAGAGGGCAATAGTCAACCCGGTAAATATAAATGATCTGCCATTTTTGCCTGCACGGAAAAATGTATATGCTAAAGTTAAAGTGATAACGGCAGTTATCTGTACTATTCCGGCGGCATTTTTAAACAAATCGGTTTGCAGATAGCTTAAGAGCACAAAGAGCAGAAAAACGGGAATGGTAATAACGGCTAATTTTACTGCTAATTTATTACTGCGCTCCAATAATGCGCCCTCTAATTTCAGGGAAAGAAACAAATTGCCATGGAGCATAAATAAGAAGAGTACCGCTAATCCTCCCACTAAAGTATATGGTGATAAAAGGTCAAAAAAAGTTCCAACATATTCCATCCTGCTGTCAATAGGAACACCTTTAATCAGGTTAGCCATAGCAACTCCCCAGAGAAGAGCGGGCAACAAACTGCCAAAGAAGATCATCCAGTCCCATAAGCTGCGCCAGGTTAAGCTCTCGTCCTTGCTGCGGAATTCAAAGGCAATACCCCGGACAATCAACGCCGCCAAAATTAGAAAGAGGGCTAAATAAAAACCACTGAAAAGGGTGGCATACCAATTGGGAAAAGCAGCAAATAAAGCTCCCCCGGCGGTAAGCATCCAGACCTCGTTTCCGTCCCAAAAAGGACCGATGCTGTTTATAATCAACCGCCGTTCAAGATCATCCCTTCCTAAAAACGGCAGCAGAATACCTACGCCATAATCAAATCCCTCTAAAAAATAGAAACCGATAAATAATACGCTAACCAGGATAAACCATAAAATATTTAGGTCCATAATGATACCTCCTTAGGAATTTCTGCAGCTTGATCACCGGAAGCTTCACCCGGCATTATCCGGGCATACTTAGTTAACAAGTAAACATCAGCCGCTGCTAAAAGGGAATAAATGACAGTAAACCCAATTAAGGTGGTAAGTACCGCTCCCGCTGATACAGAAGGTGAAACAGCTTCTTCTACCCTTTGCAGTCCATAGACAATCCAGGGCTGTCGACCAATTTCTGCCACCAGCCAGCCCGTTGAATTGGCTAGGTAAGGCAGGGCAATAGCCCCAATCATAGCCTTAAGATACCAGCCGGTATTTTCCAAGCGGCCATTTTTCATCTGCCGGATACCGAATAAAGCCAGCAAGATCATAAGTATTCCAGCACCTATCATTATTCGAAAACTCCAATAAGTAACGGCAACAGGGGGGATGTAGTTTCCCGAACCATACTTTTCTTCATATACCGACTGAAGCTCTTTGATACCTTTTACTTCACCGTTAAAAGAATTGTGAGAAAGAAAGCTGAGTAAGCCCGGTATTTTTATCTCCAGATTATTGGTTTGAGCCTTTTCATCTATCAGAGCTATTAAGGCAAAATCAGCAGGATCGGCAGTTTCCCAATGGGCTTCCGCTGCCGCCATTTTCATCGGTTGAGAATTAAGCAGATACTGTCCTTGGTAATGACCTACAGTACTGACTAACAGAACAGTGATGGTCCCCATAATCAGACCCAGCTTAAAGGAACGTTTAAAAAAATCAAGATGGTTTTTCTTTAAAAGATGATAAGCACTGATACCCATAACAAAAAAACCGGCTGTTGCATAACCTGCTAAGACTGTATGGGGAAACTGGTACAAAACATGGGGATTTGTTAATAGGGCAAAAAAGTCAACCATTTCCGCCCGCCCATTATTAATTATGTACCCTACCGGCTCCTGCATAAAAGAGTTGGCTGCCAAAATCCAGAAGGCAGAAAGGTTTGTAGCAAATGCCACCAGCCAAATACAAGCGGCATGCTGCAGTTTGGAAAGTTTATCCCAGCCAAATACCCACAAGCCGATAAATGTAGATTCAATGAAAAATGCGGCTAAAGCCTCAATAGCTAAAGGTGCACCAAAGATATCCCCTACAAAACGGGAATAACCTGACCAGTTCATGCCGAACTGAAACTCCTGCACAATACCCGTAACAACCCCCATAGCAAAATTAATTAGAAAAAGTTTTCCCCAAAATTTAGTCATTTTCCGATAAGCTTCATTGCCGGTCTTAACATAAATCGTTTCCATAATTGCAACAAGAATGGAAAGTCCCAGGGTTAAAGGTACAAATAAAAAGTGATAGACTGTTGTTACAGCAAACTGCCACCTTGCCAAAATCAAAGCATCCATAAACTTAACCTCCCTTTAATTTTCCTGCCGGAAAAAAGTTTAAACTACTCCCTCCTTTCCCGGTTACTATCTAACTATACCTTATCAGTATACTTTACGTTATAGTATACCAATTTAGTATAGTATAGGTGAAAAAAATAATATATTTTTAATAATATTCTTGATAATTACCTTATATTTTTGGCAATCTCCCAAAAATTATATTTCGCCAATTGATTTACCAAACCATTTTGGATATCAAAGAGGGCCCGGTGAATAGCACATTGGCTAGACCAATTTTTACTGCAATATTGTGGACTAATCAGACAACGGTTAACAACAACCGGACCTTCAACCGCTTCGACAACATCCAGTAAAGTTATTTCCCGGGGCGTTTTATTTAAGCTGTAACCGCCACCCACTCCACGGTGAGATTTGACAATCCCCGCTTTTATTAAGGATCGCATGATTTTTAGTAAGAAGCGCATAGGAATCTCTTCTTTTTCCGCTATAAGCTGGGCATTGATAAACTCCTCAGAAGGAACTCTTGTTAGGTACAGGACGGCCCGAAAAGCATAATCTGTGGCTTGAGTAAGCTGCATTATGATTCTCCTTTTTGAATGTATACTGTAATGGTGCAATTTCATTTCCACTATATTTGAAAAAAAAATATCCGTCAAGACCTAAAAAAGAGACACAATTGCTAAAAATTTATGCCTCTTATCAAGTTAATATAAATGGACTTATTTAAAATAACGCCCTAACAAACCTTTTAAAGCTTGCGCATGACGAGCTTCATCTTTAGCAGCTTCATCGAAAGCATCATGGACCTCATCCAGATTGTTTTCCTTGGCCACTTTAGCCGATTGCTTTTTCATCTGGTTAGATTTTTGTTCACCTTGTAAAGCCTTTTCTAAGTTTTCCTTAGTACTTATAGAAATCTCTCCATTTAATTCTCCAAAACGGGCAGCATGCAGAGCTTCTTCCCAGGCGATAGTTTTTAAAACTTCAGCAATTTCCGGATAGCCTTCCCTTTGAGCCTGACGGGCTACTGCCAAATACCAGCCTACTTCACTATTCTCACCATTAAAATTTGCTCTTACATCTTCTTCGACAGCGGTTCCTTTGGCTGCCCCAAGTTGATTTTCAGTTATTAAATTGAGTTCCATAAAAATTTTCCTCCTCGAGTCTAATTTATTTTTCAAAAACTAGCCTGTGCATTTTAAAATTTAATATGTAAACCCAGAGTTTATTTATCCACTCCTTCCCTTAAAATATTATACTATATTGGTATAGTTTTATATTAAAAGTATACCTTCTTTGTATACTTTTAATATAAAAAAATTTCCCAGTCCCGTCAAGTATAATTTTGTATGTGGCAACCCTATTCACCGACTGACGGGCAGCAGGAATTCCGTGATCTTAAATTTAGGAGTTTCGTTTTCCATAATATCACCTACATGAAGGCTAGCTATCGACTGAATTATTTCATGACCAGTCCTTTATCAATAGCTTCCTGAATAATTTTATGGCAGCAAACGCCAAGCGGATTTTTCTCTTTGCAATTAGAGTTTTTCATCGCTCCAGTAATGGCATTCACTTCTTTAACCGTTTGTGCCCCATTCTTCACTACTGCTTCAATTACCTGCTTTTCTGTGACTTTGCTGCAATAGCAGGCATACTTAGGATTTGCATCTTTTTTGAACCAAATAGGAACACTGACCTGGTCTTTCAAGAATTTTATTCCAATATCGGTATTGTAATATACAACATTACAGTCCTCATTCATACAAATCCAATATCCATCTCCTTCAACGGTCTTTCGGTAGTCGTCTGCCACTAAATGTTCAACCGTTATCTTGCTAACAGATATTCCTTCGTTATCACAGACGGAGCACTTATCTACCTTGACCATGTCTGTATTTTTTGTATTGCATCCACAACAGCATTCATTAGCAAGTTTCATCTATAAAACCTCCATCTTTGCTATTAATCCTCATATAGTCACCTCATGATTTCAGCACCTTTTAACTAAACGAAAAATTGTTAACTATCGAAATCCATATTCAATAGCGTTTTGAAATGCTGAATTGATTTCTTCCATTTCCGGTTCAGCTTTATCCCACCCAGTTCCAAAAAGTTTATAGTAATCAAATAAAAGCTCTAATTGTAACCAATTATTATCCGCTATAGCCGTAAGCAGACCTGCTATTCGATTAACCATATATTTATTCAATACTTTCATCTCATTTTCTGAAAGTTGATTGTTGGCATGCATGTCTTCTACTGGCCCATTCCTAAAAGCAAAATGGGTAATTGCTTTTTGTACTAACCAGTTTGTTTTCTTCTATTCTTCAAAATTGACCCTAATATTTTGCCAGCTTTGTAGGTCTGTTTTTTTGCATCTTCCTGCTTACCAAAACAAGGAGGTAGGTGTTCCTCTTCAATCCT
>JBMOKT010000025.1:64941-67973 GCA_049323895.1 Bacillota bacterium
TGTACTAACCAGTTTGTTTTCTTCTATTCTTCAAAATTGACCCTAATATTTTGCCAGCTTTGTAGGTCTGTTTTTTTGCATCTTCCTGCTTACCAAAACAAGGAGGTAGGTGTTCCTCTTCAATCCTATCTAAAAAACCGTGTTGTCTTACAACTTTCCCTACGGCGCAGTCATGTCCAAATCCACAGGTATAGCATTGCGAATACCCTCTTGCAAAGACTGATTCAACTATTACCATTTTATTTTGAAGCATCATCTTTTCTATATATGATTGGACAGCATTATCTCCATCATAGGATGTGCTCACTATTACTCCAAGTTTACCTGCAAGGCTGAACCTCTCCTGATGCCTGAAACTGTAGGTTCTCTCCATGCATGCGTGCCCGAGAGCATTTATCATTCCATAATAGTTAGGCGCACCAAATACTATGGCATCTGCTTTAAGCATTTTGTCTCCTATTTCTATCCAATCGTCCTTTACTTTGCATATATTATCTGATGCGCACTGTACACAACTGATACAACCGCCTATCTTTTTTCCGGAAAGTGAAATAAATTCATATTCCAAACCTGAAACCTCTAATACGGCTTTAACTGAATCACTAGTAACACCATTTTTTCTACCGCTTCCACTTATTCCGAGTATCATACCATCATCCTTTCTCATGCTTGTACACTATTAATTGTTTAACATATTACATCTATTGTAAATATAAAAATCGACCGCAAGCCTTATAACCACTCTATCAGCTTTATTCAATATGAAAATGCAAATGTCTATCGTAAAAACTCAGGCAGCCTGTCAAGTGACTTAAGTTCTAAGTGAGGCCCAAAAGGCAGGGTTTCCTTTGTGTTGTTAAAACGGTTTATCCAAGCCACATTAAATCCAAAGCTGGCTGCACCAGCTACATCCCAGGCGTTGGAAGAATGAAACAGCACTTCTTGTGAAGATACACCGAACTTTTCAGTGACTAACTCATAGACCCTGGGGGCAGGCTTATAAGTCTTCACTTCATCTACTGATAGTATAGCAGGTTTTTTGCTCATTTTTTGCTCCCAAACCACTACATATAGTGGTTAACCCGCCTTGTTTGCCCTACAAACCACTTATTTGTCATCAGAACTATACTCTCAACGTGCCTTGAGTGTATAAAATAATGCCCATTGAGCTTGGTGGGGCCTTGGCGGCGCACTATATTGTGTGAATATTACTCCTCCGGTAAGCTGTCAAACAAAATACGCAGATAATCACGTCTGCCGTATAAGATACGGTCGATAAACACATTCGTTCTGTCTATGCGGTAAAATGTTATGTAATTTCCGCAAACGAGATGCCGATAATCACTTTCAATCCCTGTAATCGAGGACAAAAGAGATCCTATTTCGGGAAAATCGCGCAGCTTTTCAAGGGCATCCAAAATGCCCGCCACAGTTTTTTGAGCTGCGGCGGGATTTTGTAGTTCATTATAGATATATTCCCATATCTCGTTGAGGTCGTTTAGAGCCTCGAGAGAATAACGAAGTTTATGCATCTTCTTTTTCTTTGAAATGCGCTTTCACGTCCTCGTGAGAAAGCCATCCCTTTTCCTCTCCAGATTTGCGGCCTTTGTTGAGCTCAGCAAGCAGCTTGATCGTTGCCTGCGCTTTTTCGTAATCAGTAATATCAATCAGTGCATACCGTCCTCTACCGTTCTTAGTTAAGAAAACAGGCTCACCGGCGGCGACATCGCGTAAAACCTCGTTGTAATTGCGCAAATCAGATATTGGCTTAATATTCGGCATAAATAACAACTCCTTTCTGCTGTTATTATTATATGCTTATTATTCGTAAAATACAACAGCATAATCTTCTCTTTTGCAATGGCGGCGAGGATACCATCCTCATATGCCACAGCCTCTGCCGGAGTGATTTCCACCGTGGGAAGCATTGGGGGGAAGCATTGGGGACGGTTCCTTTTGCTTTCTCTATTCTTCAATACTGACTCTATGGACAATATTATTACCTATTCCCAGTATTCCAGCAATTTGCCAATGGCTAAGACGGGTGCCTTCTAACAATTCCTTTATTAGTCCCTTAAGGTTTTCCGGATTTTCAAGAATTTCTTTCTCCCCGGTAACCCCTTTGGATATACAGTAATTTGCTATTATATTATCGGCTGCTCGTTTACGGTTGTATTCTATATCTTCTTGGGTTTCCAAATATTCATTGTAATCATCTTCTTGATGGAATTCTTCAAATCGAAGGATTTGGAGGAAAAGTAATCCATAATAAATTCTTTTTGTTGTGCATTGACAATATTGGATTATCCATTAGTATATTCTTGATAGCTGCTCCATCTGTACCCCCAGGGGTGACTTGCTATCCCTGCTTTTATAGGATTATTATGTACATATCTAGTTACATGTAATAAATAAGGCTCATCTACAATTACTTCACTTCTATATCTATCTTGAAACACATGACCCACTCTATCTGCTTTCTTATTAAATTTCATGGCATAACTAATATTCAATCTTTTTATTGCCCTGGATAAGTTGGAGATTTCCCCTTTTACAATTAAATGCACATGATTATCCATTAGACAATAGGCAATAATTTCGATAGGCTCTTCATTTATTAATTTTTTAAGTAACTCTATAAAGTATCTTTTTTGCTCATCCTTGACAAATATCTTTTCCCGATTGTTCCCCTCATCATAATATGATAATAATTTGTCGGACTTATCTTTCTTGCCTGACTAACCATTTTTCTCACCTCATTATGATTATAGCATGTTTTTTGGATGCCACGAAGCAAAAGGAACCGTCCCTTTTGCTTCTTCCAAATTATTCCGAATATGTTCAGGATGGGTAGAAATACCCTGCGAAAATTCTTGTTTGAGTATCTCCGGTGGCTTTTCCGAAATCATGTCGCACAGCCGGATTAGAGATTTTTGATATTCTTTGTAATAGCCGTCCATGGCAGCTATATCCATGCCGATTCTATGTATTTTTTCCTGCCATAGGGCTAACGAGGTATAGCCTTTGGTTTT
>JBMOKT010000026.1:0-121091 GCA_049323895.1 Bacillota bacterium
TAATATAGTCGGGACCATTATCTCTCCCTAATTTTTCCCTTAGTTTCTTAACATGGGTATCCACAGTCCTTAAATCCCCAAAATAGTCATATCCCCAAACATTCTCTAATATTTGTTCACGGGTATAAACTCGCCCTGGACTTTTGGCTAAATAATATAGCAATTCAAACTCTTTGGGTGTTAAAACAACCTCATTATCATCAATTTTAGCCATTCGTGCCATTTTATCAATTGTTAAGCGGGGAAACTTGATTATGTTTTGTTCATTAGTATCAACATTAAGTGTTCTTTTCAAAAGAACCTTTACCCTATGAACCAATTCCCTAGGACTAAATGGCTTAACTACATAATCATCACAACCCAACTCGAAGCCAAGAACACGTTCATATTCCTCGCCTTTTGCCGTTAGCATAATAACAGGCTTATCAGTAAACCTTCGAATTTCCCTAACCAGTCCAAAACCATCTAGTTTAGGCATCATTACATCTACAATAAATAAATCATACTCTTTTTTTTCTATTTTTGAGAGTGCAGCCTGTCCATCTATAGCTAAATCTATCTCTAATCCTTCTTTTTCAAGATACATAGAAACTAAATCTCTAATACCTTCCTCATCATCTACTACCAAAACTCTTGGCATACCCATCTTATCTAACACCTCCAGAAACCTGAAATAACACAACTCTCGCAATTAATACTATTTTAACAGAATTTGCTTCTTTTGTTCATATTCTTCTTCACTTAACTCGCCATTAGCAAAACGTTTCTTTAATATCTCTAATGGCCTATTATCATTGACAAATCCCTTTTTACCAGACTGCTGCCCTCTAAATAAACTTATTAGACCATATATAGCTAAACCTATTCCTATAATGATCACAGCCCACCATAAAAGCATTCCAAACCCCATTCCATATCCATATCCCCAATGCATCATGTTTAACACCTCATTTTTAATTGATTTACAATTAATATAAGATATATTCTTGTTATCGCTATGGATAATCTGTGAAATTTCTATGAACTTTAGATTGTAAGATAGTACGATATTGTCTTCTTATAAAAAAAGATCCAAACCTCCCCGATTTAACTTTACAAGGTGGTTTGGGATCTCTTAGGTAAAACTTTAAAGTTAAGACAATGCCTTATTATTTATTGTTTCACTTTTATATAACAACCACACATTTAATTCGTTACTTTTAACCCTGAAATTACATTCATCATCTGTGGGTCTTCCATAATCTTGATCATTGTATCCTGTAGCTCAGGATCAGACATAATTTTTAACATATCATCATAAACTTGTTCACTACCCATAATTTCGATCATTTGTCCTTGCATATTTGGACTTGACATCATATCCTTCATAAATTCTACCATCTTACTGTCACTCATGATTTTTATCATATCCTGCTGAACTGCCTCATCATTCATTATCTCAATCATTTGAGCCTGCATTTCCGGAGTATGCATCATTTCAATCATCATGGGTCGTAAATCGGGAGATGACATTATTTTCATCATAGCTTGTCTATTATCTGTTGCTGACATCATTTCAACCATACCTTGAGGATTTTGATTCATATATTCATTCATATTTTGAGGATTCATCATCATATTTTGGTTTTGGTTTGCCTTACTGCAACCTGTTAATAAGACGCCTAAAGCTAAAATCGCTACTAACAAAAAAATATATTTTTTCATTTTTTCTCCACCTTTTTTATATTTTTATGTATTTGGCTCAACTATTACGATAGTGTTTTCCACTCACTCCCCCCTCTGTTATTAAGTTAACTTTAAACTAAAATTTTGACATATCTTTGTAATAAATATGAACTTTCTGTGACTTTTTTAAAAAAACGTTACCTGTAGCAATATACGCAATGTATTCAGACATTTCCCCTATTAATAGTACATGTACATCTCCTAAAGCACTTTGACCCTTTGGTTTTAGTTGTTTGAGGTATTCTAAAATTTCCTCCTATTGATTATTATCTACCAGAATTAAAACAGCATTCAGCGGAGGGGCTAATAAACTTGTGGCTGTAACAGCTCAAAAAGAATAATACTTCCTCTTAGCAAACCGAAATATATATTCGTGGCATTTTTTAATGATAGTTCACTTTTTGATTGAAACAAAAAGACGCTACCGGATTATTTCCGAATAGCGTCTTGTTTCTTTAGAATTCTCCTTTTTAAGACAATTATTGTTAAATAAGTCATTTCAGCAAAATTTGTTTCTTTTGCTCATATTCTTCTTCAGTTAACTCTCCTTTAGCAAAACGTTCCTTTAATATATCAGTTGGCTGATTATTTTTAGAAGAACCCTTTTTACCACTACCGAAACTGTATACAACGAAAGCAATTCCTCCGATAATTAAAGACCACCAAAGGATCATACCGAAACCCATTCCGATTCCATACATCATGTTAAACACCTCTTCTTTGTTGATTTATTATTAATATAGAACATATTCTTGTTATAGCTATGGATAATTTGTGAACTTTTCATGAACTTTGCCTTGTATAAAAACTTACATGCCTAAAAATTCTTTTTCCCAAACAAATTCCCGCACCGGCAGATCAATAAAATCTTTAATAATTAATTTTACATACTTTGTATCCGGGGTGATAAAACCATTATCGGGAAATAGCAAGTAATTTATTACATGATGCCCTCCACCACTGTATATTTCCCATTTTGCATCTCCTTGGGGGCTATTACCCTTATCATCAATAAGAGTTGCATATTTACTCAAGTCATACTCATCAAGATTATAGGAATGATTGTCCATTTGCACTACAAAGGTTAAGTAGCCTTTCTTTCCTTGTCCTAAAGGATTCGCAAATATAATTCCCATTTGAATATCGCCTTCGTCATTATAACGTTCTAGCTCTCTGGGATTAAGAGTCCTTTTAGTATTTTTTATAATCTCTTTATTCTGCGCTGTCTTTTGTTCTTCATTTGTTTTTTCTTTTACATTGGCATCTATTTGACCGATTTCTTGTTTTTCTACTACTTCAAAATTATTTTCAGTATCATTTTTATTATCATTTATTGCCTGTTCATTTTGTTCTTGAGCTTGCACCTCTTTATCTTTATTCCTACTACTGCAGCCTACCACTACAAAAGCTAAAACTAAAATTGCCAGCAGAATAATTATCCTTTTTTTCATGCTTTTCATCCTCCATTAGTTAAAAATACTAATCCACATCTTTAGGGCAGTTCCGCTTATTAAAAATGCTAAAAAACCTTTTAATAATTTAGCCGGTATGTGCTTACTTACTTTTCCTCCAAAATATGCCCCCGGTATAGCACCTATAACAATTGCAGCAGCAAGATTCCATACAATCTGGTCGGTATAAACTTTACCTAAAAAGCCAGCTAAAGAAGAGAAAAAAACTATTGCCAGTGAGCTTCCAACCGTTATTCTCAAGGGAATGTTTAGAATATAAAGCATTATGGGAACAAGGAGAAAAGCCCCGCCTGCTCCTATCATCCCTGCTAGCACCCCAACGATGAAAGTACAAACAACTGCTAATACTTTGTTGAAATTAACCTGCATATTTTCATTTCTATCCTTTTTAGGTATAAACATCATTACTGCTGCTATAAGGGCAAGTGCAGCAAATATTTGTTGCATTACAGATTCAGTAACATATTTTGATGTCAATCCCCCAATAAATGAGGCTAGTATTATAGTTGTACCCATCCACTTTACTAGCTCTTTGTCTATATAATTATTTGCTCTGTGTACAAGGGCAGCCGTTCCCGTGGCAATTAAGACCTGTACAATTGTCATTCCTGCTACAGTCTGCATGCTTAATTGTTCAAATCCTAAAATAGGAGGAACAAAGTATAATAATGGAACCATTATTATTGCTCCACCAATCCCTGCCATTCCTGCAATAAAGGCACCCAGAAAGCCCAGTACTACTACTACCGATACTATATTTATCAAACACTAATCACCCTCTCCCTTCCCGCCGATGTTTTACTGAATATATGAATTATATAGTGCTAATTTGTTTAAGTTTTGAACTAATTTTGTGTAAATTGTGAACTTATAAGCTAAATTTGTCCTAATTGGCAACAATTTGTGTAGAATTTGTGAAGTCTATTCCTTTTAATTTTTTAGTCTTGTAGAATGGGAAAAACAGCTGATTTTAGCTCTCGCTTCGCTGGGTTAAGGTTAAGGCTAAGATTGAGTTAAGGTTTCAAATTATTTCGTTTTACAGATTTCTAATATTATGGGAGGTAAATCATGAAGACACTGTTTTCTGTAGGTCCTTTTTCTATTCACTTCTTTGGGGTAATGATTGCGCTAGGGATACTAATTGGTTATTTTGTGGCCCTTAAAGAGGGTAAAAGAAAAGGATTAGATGAAGAAATATTGTCAAATTTAGTTCTATATACCATATTAAGCGGAATTATTGGAGCAAGATTGGGCTATATTGCCTTTTATGATCCCTTATACTATTTGGCCAACCCGATAGAAATCTTTTTTATTAATTCCGGTGGATTGTCTATCCACGGAGGGATAATTGGAGGAGTGTTAACGGGGCTGCTTTATGCCAAGGAGAAACGCCTGCAAATTTGGAAGGCTGCAGATGCGGTAGTTCCAGCATTAATTTTGGGCCAGGCTATCGGAAGAATTGGCTGTGATGTATTTGGTATACCTATGTCTGAGCCTTTCTTCTGGGGAATAAAGATTAATAGCTCGGTTCTCCATCCTGCCCAGGTCTATGAATTTACACTAGATTATATACTTTTTGGTTACCTATGGTTAAGGCGTATAAATATTAAATATGACGGTCAGCTCTTAGTTAACTATTTATTGTTCTTCCCTGTAATAAGAAGTTTAGTAGAGCTATTTAGGGATAATCCTACAGTATGGGGATTTTTGAGTGTATCTCACCTTCTAAGTATTGCACTTTTTGCTGCAGGCTTAATTTTAAGACAATATTTAATAAAGCATCAATCCCTTGATATTAAAGCTGAGGAACCCATATCAATCAAGCAAATAACTCAAGTAGTTATAATAGTATTTCTATCCATTATTTCCTCTTTGGCAATATTCTATTTGGTTCAGGGGTAAAAGGAGGAACTATAAATTGAAAAAAACAATACTATTGGCTGTATTTTTAATATCATTATCCTTATTCATGTTTGAAATCACTCTTACCAGATTATTTTCTGCACTAATGTTTTACCATTTTGTTTTCCTGGCGGTATCCATTGCTATATTATCTTTAGGATTAGGCGGTATCTGGGTCTACAAAATCAGAACTGGTAATAGAGAGATCTATGGCTTTAATAAGTATAATATTTTGGAAAGAAGCTCATTATTATTTGGATTAAGTACTATTGCAGTAACCTTGGTTATTTATAAAACTCCATTTTTCTCAACAGCTTTTCTGATATATCTCTTGTTAGGTGCAGTACCTTTTATTTTAGGTGGTATGTTTCTATCTGAAGCCTTTTATAGATTCCCAGATAAAAGTCTTCTAATATATTTTGCAGATCTGGTTGGCTCAGGAATTGGAAGTATATTGATTATTAAGCTGTTAGACAGTTTCAGCCCTCTAACTTCAGTATTACTTTTGTCAATGATAGGTTTTACCGCTTTCCTTTTAATTTCATCAAAGGATAAATTATTATTAAAAACCTTTGGAATATTAACACTTTTAGCTCTGACCATTATCTCAGGTCAATATATAGATAATGTGATAGCTGACTTTACAGCATATTCCGGTGGTGCCAAAACTCTGAGCGCATTAAAAAATCCCAAGTCAGTATTTACTACTTGGAACTCCTTTGCCAGAACAGATGTTATCGAAACTACTGATAGAAGGGAAAAATTAGTTTTAGTTGACGGAAGTGCAGTCTCTAAAATGATGCCCTTTAATGGTGATCTAAAAAGTCTAAATTATCTTCAACAAGAAATTGGCTATCTGGCATTTACCCAGGGTATTAATACCAATGCTCTTCTAATCGGACCAGGCGGTGGAATGGATTTATTATTAGCCCGTTATGCAGGTATAGAAGATATTACTGCCGTTGAAATCAATAAGGGCACTATTGAAGCGGCACGGAAGTATGCCGATTTTAACGGTAATATCTATGATTTGCCGGGAACTAAGACCCTTGTCGAGGATGGCAGAAGCTTTATATCAACTGATACAAGTAAATATGACGTCATTTATCTTTCTATGGTCATGACACAAGCCTCAGAAACCCTAGGTTATGCACTTTCTGAGAATTACATTTATACCAAGGAAGCCTTTAGTCAATACCTTAACCATTTAAAACCTAATGGCAGACTGGCTCTTGTTCTTCATGGGAAAAATGATTTGCAAAAAGCAGTAATGACAATAATTAGTACTTTAGAGAAGAATGGATTATCTAGAGAAGATGCTATTAATTCAATAGCATATATAAGCAGTAATAGTGCAGATGTTGAACACCATTCAGGAGTTTATTATCCTCTTCTGATAGTAAAAAATGCCCCCTTTACTGAAGAGGAATCTATAGAATTGAAAGCTATGGCTGCTTTAGGTAAGCACGATATTCTTCATCTACCCTATCTTCAGAGTGACCGTTCTTTACTGTTGAGAGACATAAGCGACTGGGTCGTTACAGATAATTCACCATTCTTTTATAATTCTATTGGCAAAAAGGTTCCGATTACAATATGGTTTGTATTTGCAACAGTCTTCTTTTTTGGTGGAAGGGCATTACTTCCTTACCGCACTAAGCTTTTAGGGCAAGATAGTAAGCATTATTCTTACTATTTTATCCTGCTAGGTCTAGGATTTATGTTAATTGAAATACCTCTTTTGCAAAAGTTTGTACTGTTTATCGGGCACCCTACACTAACCTTTAGCATAATAATTACCGTATTATTAACAAGCGGAGGAATTGGCAGCTTACTTGCTTCCCGTTTTAAAAAATTATCACCCATAATTCCAGCTGGTTTCGCAGCAGCATATTCCCTGATAATCTCAACTATTCTACCCAAGGTATTTACTTACTGGCAGGGCTATCCACTTGAGTTTAAAATATTAATTACTGTTATTACTTTAGCTCCACTTGGATTTGCTTTAGGAATACCCTTTCCCTATGGTTTAAGATTGCTTGAAAATAACAATTATAAGGAGCTTATTCCATTAATGTGGGGAATAAACGGTTGGACATCTGTTTTGGGTTCTATTTTAGCCTTAATGATTGCGATGGTCTTTGGCTATAGCTGGTCCCTCCTATTAGGCAGCCTTATGTATTTATTGTTTATTATTAATTATTTAAATTTCACAAAAACTTCAAGCTTTAATAAAAATTAATACAAATTTCCTAGATATACTCTTTTTAAAAGGAGGTTGAAATTATGGAATATTTAAATAATCTACTGCCGTTTCTCATAGTTGGTGCTCTGTTTTTCTTCATGATGAGAAATGGAGGGTGTTGTGGAGGACACAGTCATCACCAGAACAAAGATAAAGAAAAAGGTGAAAGTGAGAAGAAGAGTTGTCATTAGGGACCATTTATTGGCCCTTACTTACTGATGGGTGATGTTTTATGAAAAAAGGTGATGCGTTAATAATAGTATTTCTGCTTATTATCTCAGGACTATCTTGGCTTCTTGTAGATAACTTTTGGGAAGAAACTGATTTAAAAAAGTTGGTTATTGAGGTAGATGGTGCCTACTACGATACTATCGATTTGGAAGAACAACTTTTTCAAATTAAATTTCCAGAAAACAAGTACATTGAGCTTGCAATAAAAGATGGAGAGGTTTGGGTAAACGATGAGACCGTTTTCTGCCCAAGAAAGATTTGTGTTGAAACAGGCAAAATAAAAGCTGTTGGGCAAAGCATTGTCTGCCTGCCCAACAAAACTGTAATTTATATTACATCCCAAGGTGATAATTCTCAAAAAGCTGAACCTATTGTAGATGAGGTTGTATTTTAATAGTTAGCCAAATTGAGTTAGAACTTCATCAATTTAACTGATAAACAAATACTCTTAGTTTTTTATTTCGGAATATAATATTTAGGGGATGATTCTGATTAATCATCCCCTAATTACTTCAATTAAATTATAGTAGAAATTTATAATACACCATTCCTTAAATTTGTCATTTATTAAAATTGGAATGAACCAGGGTGCATTATATACAACATAGCTACTGTTGATACAATAAATATGCTCACATATAAAAACTTTTTCACGTTACCCCTCCTACTCTTTTATGATTACCAGGGAGATTAACAGATTTCTCCGATTGTATTGCTTCTGAGTTGGTATTTGCATATTCTTGACTGATTTCAACGGAAGGGGACAGACCTCGTACAGGAAGCAGGAGACCGGAGACAAGATACAGGAAAATATTTTATTTCTTGTCTCTTGTATCTTGTTTTTTGCCTCTTGGATTTGGAGTGCCCCCAACAAATGTTGATAGCAAAAAGAGTAGCTATGAAGCTACTCTTTTTAACTACCAACCCATCATTGGACCGTATCCGTATCCACCCATCATGCCGCCAAAGCCTTGTGGGGCTGCACCATTACCATAATACCCATTCATCATACCATTTTGACCATGACAGAAATTCCACATTTGCTGATAAAACTCTTGGTTTGGTCCATTTGGTACAGGAACTTGGGGTGCTGGGGCAGTCTCTGCAATAGCAGTTCCTGCTAAAGCGATAAGTAATAAACCGCCAATTAAAATTATTGTTGCTTTTTTCATAATCAAAAACCTCCTTTATTTGGTGTGATTTTATATTAACAGGAGATTTTGACCAATCTAGGGTAAATATTTGAACAATTTATGAACATTAGATTATTTTTCTACTTCATACCCCTGATCTTCAATTTCTGAAATCACTTTTTCCAAACTAACCTTGTCTTTGTCATATTTCACATCTACACTTTTTGTCTCAAGGTTGACTGCTACGCTTACTCCAATTTCCTTCAAAGCATTTTCAATAGACTTCTTGCAATGGTTGCAGGACATCCCATTTACCTTCAAAACTTTTTCTTCCATAAAAATCTCTCCTTTTTATTTTTTATACTTCCATCTTTTTAATCTCAAAGCATTAGTTACAACTGAGACAGAACTAAAGGCCATAGCTCCGCCTGCAATAACAGGATTTAATAAACCTAACGCAGCCACAGGTATTCCTAGTGTGTTGTAAATTAATGCCCAAAATAGATTTTGCTTGATGTTACGCATGGTTGCTCTGCTTAACTTAATGCTTGCAGGGATACCCCTTAGGTCTCCTGACATCAGAGTTATATCGGCTGCTTCCATAGCTACATCTGTTCCGGTGCCAATGGCCATTCCAACATCAGCTGTTGCCAAGGCAGGGGCATCATTAATACCATCCCCAACCATACCCACTTTTTTACCTTGTGCTTTTAATTTTGCTACTTCATTGGCTTTATCCTCAGGCAAAACTTCGGCTAAAACATGGGTAATGCCTACCTGCTCTGCAATGGCCCTCGCAGTTCGTTTGTTATCACCAGTTATCATGACAACATCTATATTCATGTCTTTAAGTGCTTTGATTGCCTCTAAAGATGTTTCTTTAATAGTGTCTGCTACAGCTATGATTGCAGCGATTGAATTATCTACGGCCATAAGCATTGCAGTCTTTCCTTGGTCCTCAAATTCACTCATTTTTTCTTCAATTTGCTCAATAGATATTTTTCTTTCCCGCATTAGTTTTCTGGTCCCTAATAAGACCTTTTTCCCATCTACAACTGCCTCCACACCATGACCAGGTATGGCAGTAAATTCATCTGGGTCCGGTAATTCACCGAATACTTCTTTTCCTTTAATAACTATCGCTTCACCTAGTGGATGCTCGGAACCCTTCTCCGTTATGGCTGCAATCCTTAGAATATCGTTTTCTGCTAAAGCATTTATGCTATAAATATCAGTTACTTCGGGCTTTCCTTTTGTAATTGTACCTGTCTTATCTAAAACAACCGTATCCAGCTTATGGGCATTTTCTAAATGTTCACCGCCTTTAATCAAAATTCCGTTCTCGGCACCTTTACCGGTACCTACCATGATAGATGTAGGCGTTGCTAAACCCAAAGCACACGGGCAAGCAATAACCAGTACGGCGGTAAAATTAATTAGTGCTCTGGTGAAATTACCAGGTTCAACTACAAAATACCATACACCTATTGTGATTACTGCAATTACAATAACCGCAGGAACAAAATAAGATGAGATAATATCAGCCATTCTTTGAATGGGAGCCTTAGAACCTTGTGCATCTTCCACTACTTTAATAATCTGGGCTAAAGCTGTATCTCTACCTACCTTAGTTGCTTCAAATTTAAAGGTTCCATGTTTATTAATAGTTGCTCCGATAACCTGGTCCCCTGCTTTTTTATCTACAGGAATACTTTCACCGGTTAACATAGACTCATCTAATGCGGAATATCCTTCCCTGATTATCCCGTCTACAGGTACCTTCTCCCCGGGTCTTACTACTATTAATTCCCCAACTTCGACCTCTTCAATAGGAATATCATATTCTTTACCTTCCCTTATTACCCTGGCTGTTTTAGCCTGCAAACCCATCAGCTTTTTAATAGCTTCAGAGGTCTTACCCTTGGCAATCGCTTCTAAAAGCTTACCTAAGATAATCAAGGTAATAATTATGGCCGAGGTTTCATAGTAAACGTGCATTTCTCCAATTTGGTGCCCCCAAAAGGTAACCACTACGCTGAATAAGTAGGCTGCAGTTGTTCCTAAGGCTACTAACACTGCCATATTTGCACTTTTATTCTTCAAAGCATAATAAGAATCCTTATAAAACTGCGCACCGGCTATAAATTGAATAGGTGTTGCTAGAATTAATTGGAAATACTTATTGAAAATAATTTCTGGTACCCAGGTCCATTTAAACAGCTCAGCAAACATAAATAATGCTAAAGGTAAAGAAAGAATTGCCGAAAAGATAAAATACATTTTCTGCTTCTTAATTTCCTTTTCCCTTGATTCTTTTTCTTTATCAACATCCACCTTGTCATCTGCAACTTCAGCTTTATAACCCAGCTTTTCTATTACTGCCTTTAACTCAGTAACTGAGACAACCGAACTATAATATGTTAATGAAGCTTTTTCTGTTGCAAAATTTACCGTCGCCTTGTCTACTCCCGATAATGCATTGAGTTTTTTCTCTATTTTGGCTGCACAGGCAGCACAGGTCATTCCTTTTATTTTTAAACTGCTTTTTTCCATTAAAATTCATCCTTTCCGCTCAGACTACATAGTATAAAAAATTAACATGGCTCACAATTATACTTTCCTGATAAACTTCAAATCATATCACCTTCCAACCCTTTTTCAATATATTAAACAACAAATTTGAATGAAGTATGAACCATCTGTGTCTAATCTTTGAACTTTTCAATATAAAATAAGATACCGCTGTGGCTATCAACGGTATCGTAAGGGGGTTAAAATGGCTTAAAACAGTATATTTTACTGCTCGTTTTGCAGGCTATTTGTTTCTTTTAGTTTTTTAGTCTCAGAGCCATGTCCGTGGCAGCTGCCGCCTTTATCTTTCATAAAGAACATCATACCTATATGCATTATCGGACATAACAGAAGAATAAGCCAGGAAAGATTGGTTCCTCCAGCAGCAAGATTTTTTAGCTGTGGGGCAAACAATACTAAAATCAAAATTGGAGCTAAACAGCATATTAACATTAATAATCCATGAAATGCACCATGTTTCTTGTTATGGCTCAACCTAACTCCTCCTAAAATATACTTTGTTAACTGTTATAATGGATAATACCGTATAATAGTGTCTAATGTATTATTAAAATGTGATGAATTTATGATATTTTTGCGTATCTTAGTTCAAATTAATCCGAGTCCATAATGTTTTTTAACCTAGTTTTTGAATTCAATAGTAAAAGCGAAGAGCTAGCTCTTCGCTTCTATTTTAAGGGAGGTGCTAATTCACTCTCTTTTAAAAATTCAATAATTAACTTATCCAATTCGATACTCTTTTTTAATACCTCTTGGTCTTGGAAATTACCTTTGGCTTGGTACAAATTATCAAGCTCTTGTCTTAAAACATTTATTTTATATATTAAAACAGAACTCAACTTAAATCCACCACCCACACTTTAATAAATTATATTCATTATAAAAACATGAACATGCCTTATCAGTTTTCATCTTGATAATATAGAAAAATATTGATTAAAGTGTGGCTTAATCTTTAGATTTTTATGAACAATTTAACTATAACTTCATGTAGCTCACCTTTTTTATCTTATTTATTTTATTTCTGCCTTTAATTTAGCTATTTCTTCTTCTATCGCTCTCTGTGTTTCATGTTCAGATAAATACATATAACTATCATTTTGGTCTTTCAATTGTATTTCATCTATTATCCCAATATTACTAAGCTCTTCTAGGGCATATACTTTCGCCTTAGTGTTTTGGATTTTATTTTCAACTCTATTAAATGTCTCATAAATATTTTTTGAATCATAACCAAGAGTTGTCATTACCTCTTTAACCTTAATTTGTGCCTTGGAAGCATCATATATGGCCTTTAATTCCTCTTTTTTAGCACGATAAAGTTCAGTCTTATGCTGAAGTTCCTTTTTACTCTTAGCAATTGACTCCATGCTTCTTGTAAGGGAGTCGATTTGTGTGTTTAGCCTTAGTGCCTGTTGTTCTTCGCTACTCTTTTTTAATAAAGCTTCTTTTGCCAAGTCCTCTTGTCCAAATTCCAAAGCCTTTTTAGCTGAATCTTCATATTCTTTTGAGTTTGCAACATTGTAATCTCTTTGCATTTCCAGTCTTTTTTTAGCAGTCCCTATTTCTAAAGCATTCTTCGTTATCTCGCTTAAACTCTTTTCCATTTGAATTATACTGTAATCCAGCATTTCTTTTGGGTCTTCCAGGGCATCAAGCCTTTTCTCCAACTTTGCACTAAAAATATTTTTTACCCTATTCCACAACCCCAACTTTAACACTCCCTCTTAAAAATTTACAATTTATCATAGGTTATCGAAAATTTTTGAAGAAACAATGATAGGACTGTGTACATTATGTGTTTTTTAATAGAAATATCTATTCTATTAATGAATTATCAACTATTTGTTCATATGAATATGGTTCATCTAAGAGCTTCTTCTCTTCCATCCACTTCATGATTCTTTCTACCATTTCTGGTGAGGGTACCTTTAATGGAGAATAGACGGGAGTAGGATAGCTGCCCCTCAATGGTTCAGGGACCCGGGTTTTTTCCATTCTTAAGTCCTGATACTTATCGGGATTATTCATAAATTCTGCACTAGCCTCTTTAAAGGCTTGAAGTATCGAAGCAACCTTTTCTTTATGGTCCTTTATTACTTCCCCTCGGAAAACAATCACCGACTGAGATAAATTAGTTAATAGTGTGGTATCATCAATTATTGGTTTAGCTCCTAGTTTTTCAGCCAGGGCTGCTAAAGGATCGGGTAATAAAGCAGCTTGTACATCTTTACCTGCAAGCAATGCCTCAAAACGCAGCTTGAGATCGGGAATACTCAGTGTTTTTATATCTTCCCTTTTCAAACCTACCTCTAAAGGCATGGTTTCTGCTAAATAATGGATAATGGTATTATTGGATATGGCAATTGGTATACCCTTTAGGTCTTCAGGTTTGGTAATATTGCTTTGGGGTGAAGAAAGAATAACAAACCTTCCCTCCTGTGGAGCAGCTCCCAAAGATAATGCTACAACTTTAACATCAGTACCTCCCTTGTTCAAAAGAGCCGTCACTACCATATCTGTTAAAACTCCATCTATTTCTCCTGCTTCCAGGGCCATGTCCTTTTCCCGAGCACTGTTAAATGGTATTAATTCTACTTTAACATTATTTTTTTCAAAGATTTTTTCTTGTTCAGCTACAAAAAACGGCAAACTATCATCAATAAGCAATACCCCAATTTTTAATACTTTGTCATTATTCACAGCAGGTTTTTGGTTACCACAGCTTGTAATAAAAATAACCATTAATAAAATAATAGCTGAAATTTTAAGATAATTTTTCAACAGTTTATCTCCTCTCACATTAATAATTTAAATATATACAATTATACCTTACCAAATAAATTGACACTTTAATAATGGTTTTTTAAACTAATTAAGGAAACTTTATTAATTTTCAGAGGAGACATAAATATGAAGAACAAATGGCATATCTGGTGGGAACTAACCAGACCCCACACCTTAACTGCTTCATTTATTCCTGTATTCGTTGGTACAGCCTTGTCCTATCAGAAGAGCTCTTTAAATTATCCTCTTCTGGCAGCTATGCTTACAGCCTCGATGCTTATCCAAATTGCTACAAATATTTTTAATGAATATTATGATTTCAAAAGGGGCCTGGATTCAGAGGAATCTGTAGGAATCGGGGGAGCAATTGTACGGGAAGGAATCAAACCAAAAACGGTGCTTGCTTTAGGTCTTATCTTA
Organism: Bacillota bacterium; assembly: GCA_049323895.1. Classification (GTDB taxonomy): domain Bacteria; phylum Bacillota; class Peptococcia; order Peptococcales; family BICA1-8; genus JBMOKT01. Next base: position 14,508 of record JBMOKT010000026.1, read on the forward strand.
TATTCTATTTCAGGACTATTAGGTTTATATATATGTTATAAAACAACCTGGTGGATTGCCCTTATAGGGGCTGTATCCATGGCTGTAGGCTACCTTTATACAGGAGGTCCCTATCCTATAGCTTATACACCTTTTGGCGAGATATTTGCTGGACTTTTTATGGGTGTGTTGATTACCCTAATCTCTTATTTCATTCATACTGGAACTGTTACATTGAACGTACTCTTAGTATCTATCCCTCTTGCTGTACTAATAGGTGCAATTCTGATGGCCAATAATATTCGAGACCTGGATAAGGACCAAGAAAAAGGGCGCAGAACCTTGGCTATTCTAGTCGGCAGGGAGAAAGCCATTGAGGTGCTGACCGGCATGTTTATATTTAGTTATTTATGGGTTCTTTATCTGGTATTGACAAATTACCTGCCGTTATGGTCTTTATTAGCTTTATTTAGCATACCTAAAGCACATCAGGCTATTGTTAAGTTTAAAGGAAAAAAATTGCCTATTGAGATGATGCCGGCCATGAAGCTTACTGCCGACACAAATACAGTCTTTGGTTTTTACTATGCCCTTGGTATCTTATTTGGTTCTATATCTTAAGGGTTTTACCGACGCCCCATGTGTTAAAGGTCTTTTACGTTTTTACAGGAAAGGAAGGTTGTCCAGTACTTTGCTGAAGCATAGAGGATTTACAGGAGTATATGAATACTAAGATGTTTTATTTGGATAGGAAGAAGCCAGAGCAGATGCTCTGGCTTTTGTAGTTTTAAATTACAATGGAATATTGCAGAATCCCTTATAATGCGCACTATTTAAAGCCCGGTCAAAAACATCAAAAAACTCTGATAGTAAATTTTGTTAATTGACGCGGCACAACATAAATTAGGATAACAAATTACAAAATATAAATAATAAAATATTATCTAATGCTTAGTATTGGAGTATATTTATGAAAAAAATTTCAGATCGCATTTTCCTAGGAATAATATCAGGTATTATTGGTGGAATACCAGGTAGATTATTAAATGCTTTAGAATACAGATTAGCATTAACAGATTTTAAATATGGGCAACTTGCTAGCAGTTTATTTCTTCCACCCCGAAATATTAATAACAGCAAAGCCCGAATCGTGGGTTCAATAGCTAATCATACAGGAATTGCATTGATTGGTGTTTTAATTACCTATCTTCTTTCAATCACTGGTAGGGATAAAGCAATATTAAAGGGACTAGGAATAAGTTCTTCGGCATGGTTATTTGTATATGGGTTAGTTGCACGAATAGGATTGCCAATTAAAACTAAGAGACCCCTTTCCCCTATTCTTAGTTTTATTGACCATGCAACATTAGGGATTTTTACAGCATTAATTGTATCTAAAATTGGTGATGCTTCTTTATTCCCCGATACACACAATACTAATGGCAAAAAGCTCCCTATAAATGGGATGGAAGGAAGCGAATAATGGCAAGCCGGGACGGTTCTTGTCTTGCCTCCAAACATCCTATTTATTGCCGAGTTGAATCCTAGTTAATTGCCTCGAGAAATTTATTTATGGAGATAGAATATTGCGTTTCTGCTGGTAGTTCTTTATCATATATAAATCCTGCTTTTTTAAAAACTCTTTTGGATCGTTCATTTTTATGGCTTATCTTTGCCACAACTTTATCTTCCCGCCATTTAAAAAACGCATGTTTCAACCCTTCTAGAACAGCCTTAAAGCCAAAGCCTTTCCCCCATTCTTTTTTGTCTCCTATGACCACGACCATTTCAGTATGAAAATTTTTTGGTACTAATCGTAAAAAACCAATTGGTCCCTTATTGGGAGTAGTAACCATAAAAAAGGTGCCTTCCTTATTAAAGATGTGGGTCAAAATAGGCATATTGACTCTATAAATAGTTTTTCTTATATTTTCATTTACGTTTTGGCTTTCATTTAAGTGCTCATTTATTTCTTTGTCTTCCAACCAATTTATAATTTTTTCTGCATCAGACTTGAAAATTTCCCTGCGTAATTCTATTCTTTGCATTACCTCACCTCCAGGTACTACTTTACCAAAAGTCATTATTTTTTTCAAAACCATGCGTTTTGGCTCATTACATGCCTCGCAAACAACAAAAAACATGGACCTTTGTCCATGCTATAAGTATTCAATCATTTAGCGAAAAGTGGCTCTTATTTAATTCTTTTAATTATAAATTCCTCATGCTGGCTGACCTTTTCCTCAATACGAGTTAACTGGGCAGTATGCACTTGTTGACCGTCAAATAATACAGCAATTTTTGGTTCGATGTCATTTTCAATTTTAAACTTTATTTTAGAGATGTCATTTTTAATCTCAGCTATTTCTCCTTTAATCTCAGCTATTTCTCCTTTAATCTCAGCTATTTCTCCTTTAATCTCAGCTATTTCTCCTTTAATCTCAGCTATTTCACTTCTAATTTCCCTTATTTCTATATTAATAGCGGTAATTTCCTGGGTTAATCTTGCCATATGCTCTAGAACAAGGTTCTGGAATCTTTCATTCTCCATTTTCGTACTACCTCCCACCCAAACTGGTAATTGTTTGAACTTATTTCTACATACTAGTTATAGGTTCCTGTTGAACAATAATAGTTATTTTAAATTTCCATTTTATTTAACAATTCTTTAAGTTTTTTTAGTTCGGATATTGATAATGTTATTCCTTTACCCATTTTCTCGTGGTTGGGTGACCAGTCACGCAAGTCATATTTTGCTTCCCTGTTATTCCAGCTTATTAAGTTCAACTCCTTAAACCATCCCTTTGATCCCTCTGAAATTATCCCTAGACCTTCCTTAATTTCAAAGTTTATTTCCGCCATTTCATCCACCTCCAAATTTTTTATTATTAGTTAATTAATCACTCTCAGCTAAATCTTGTATCTCCATAATGCTTTCCAGATTATTAAGCAAAAAATTCTTGCCTTTTTCATTAAATACAATTTTTTCGTAAAGATTTCCATTAAATTCTCTTGTTTCTGATTCAATTCCATACTCGGGGGAATGACTATTTAATACAGTTTTTGTCTTACCATCTGGTAAAATTTCCTCTCCTAAGATTCCCATCTTTTTTAGCTGCTTATTCAATACAACACCAGTAAGTTTTTTGCTCCGGCTTAAATCAAGAACATTATTAACGCATTTTGCAAATTCATTAATACCTATTTTACCCTCTGGCAATTTAATTTTTTCCTTTTCTTCCTGAGTTATCGTAAAAATTGGGGGCTTTTGAACAGCATATTCACCTCTAGCAGATTTATCTAATATTTCCGCAACAAAATAGAAACATCTTATGATTCTAGGATCATGCAAGAAACTTTCTTCTTGGATTTGTTCCCCATTTACTGGATTCGTTCCACTGGCAATTTTGAGTAGGATTTCCTTTGCTTTTAGTATTTTATCTTTTTCCGCTGCCATTCTTTCCCTCCGTTTCTTTTTTTTCTATTTAAAAATATAGCCTTGCTCCGAACATATGTTTGGATATATTTTATATTACTAATTTCCAATTGGCAATACTTTTTTCCAAATATTCTAACTTTATCCCTTTTTACTTCTAATTGAATGGGCAAGCAAGAACCCTCTCGGCTTGTTTTCGTGCTTTCGCGAGTGCTTGTTATAGTTCTATTTTGTGGGCTATGACCGTCCCAATTAATAGGGACCACACGGGAGCTCCAATATTTAAAACATTGATATTGGATATGGCGATAACAAAAGCAAAGGCAGCACTCATTTTCATTGTTGGTCTGGAAAAACTAACGTTTAGGCTGTTGCTGAATACCCCAATAAGAACAAAACCAATGAGCATAGAAACAAATTGTTCCGGCAAAGCCTGAATATAGGGAACCAGCTTCCAGGAAAATAATCCAAATAGGAGTAGCATACTTCCCGATACCACTGCGCCCATATATCTTTTTTCCTTGGCTCCAGCTTCTTCATCTGAGCAAATCGCCGACATCATCCCTGCAATGTTGGCAGACTGCCCACCTAAAAATGCAGTAATTATTGAAAAGACTCCACTGAAGAATACTATACGGTTTACAGGTGGATTGTACTCATTTTGTTCAAGAGCCCCAAGACCAACTGCTATATCATTGCTTAATATGAGCAATGCCAAGGGTAAAGAAACAGAAAGAAAGCTTAAAAAGCTTACGTGAGGGTATTGGACCCTGGGAAAAACAAAAGAAGATATAAAATTACTCCCCGAAAGGGGTTGGGTTAACAGTAGTAGGATAAATCCTATCGTGATAGCGCCCACAATGGGGGGGATTCGCTTAATCCACTTATTAAAAATAAAAAAAGAAATCAAGGATATACCACCAATTAACGGCAATTGATTAATGGCAACTATAAAATTAACCATATACTTTAAAATCATTCCTGCCAGCATTGCTGCAAGAATTTGTTTAGGTACATAGTTAATTAACTTCGAAAAAGCACCCATATACCCAATAAACAGCATAATAACACCAGATAATATATATGCTCCGATAAGCTCATTATAGGTAAACTTGGCTGTTACAGTAGCGAGAAAGGCAACCCCGGTAATGGAGTGGGCACCAACAATGGGTATACGATAATATAAAGGCATTATAATGCCAAAAATACCTCCCAAAATATAAACCGCAAGCATCCAATGAATTGTCTGTTCCGTGGAAAAATTCCCCTTCGTGGCTGCTTCTAAAATAAGTAACGGAGTACCTGTAATAGCGACCAATCCCGAAGCTATTCCTGCCCCAATATTCTTATTATTGAGATCTTTTAGGGTGTATGTAGACATTAATAATTTCTCCTTTATTACAAAATAAATTTCATCTATTAAGTTATTATACACTCTTCAATTTAACCTTCCAAGATTATTAAAGACAAAAACCTTCCAAGGCAAGGCAAGCAAGAACCGTCCCCGCTTGCCTTTTGGGGCATAAAATGAGGGGTGCCGATATGGCACCCCTCTATCTAAAAGGGAGTGGTGGGGAACATTTATGCTATTTGTTTGTTTTTTTCCTTACTGTAATTCTGCAAAATATAATTGACTATACATTGGCATACTTCCATAGAATACACTATATCCAAAACTACTGAAGGCTCTTGCGTTAGGTAATTTTCATATCTTTCCCTGAGAAACTCTTCTACATCATAAACTTTTTTATTAACCTTAATCTCGTTTTTCATGGAAATAAGCACCCGATGCAACAGCGACTCGTACTGAAAATGGTCCCACAAATTATTAAGCAGTTTGTCACAATTATGGGCTTTACAAAAAAAGTCGGTCAAATAGTGGGTGATAACCCCCATTTTAAAACTTATTACATTTATATCCGTGGTGTTCTCCAATAAATGTATCTCATTTAAAATATGGCGTGAGGCATATTTAAATTCATGTTTGGCATTTTGATAAAAATCTATAAAATCAGGGGCAATATTTCCTAAATAAAAAAGGTTATAGTTGAAATTACCGGAATAGCTGGTAATTTTTCTGGCTATAAAGATATGGGATTGGATTAGCACCGCAATCTCCCCTAACAAGTAGTTTATTTATCTTTACTATAAAATATCAAAGTTAAGGAAGTGTTATAGTAAAATTAAAAAGCAGTAAAATTAAAACATAGTTTTTTAAACACTTGCACTTGTACTTTCTTCCTTTTATTTTTATTTATACCCTTCTTCTGAAAGTATAAAATAACAACTCCTGTTTTCTTCCTTGCATCTTTCTTTTATCTCTGACATCTTTTCTGTAAGGTGGGAAATGTTTTTATATTTATTAGTACCTGATACAACGGCTAAAGATATTGTTAACAACGGAATTTTCTTAAAAAGGCCTTCTCTGTTTTTAGCTAAGATAAAACCATTTCTTTTGTCTTGTTCAGAATAAAATCTGCCCTTTTCCCTTTCAAAACTTGCTATTATTGACTTGCAAAGCAGTTCAACCTTGTCTTTATTAGTGATAATTAAAAAATCGTCTCCACCAATATGTCCTAAAAAAGAACTATTACTAGAACAAACTGCAGTTAATTGTTGAGAAAGAATGGAGGCCGTTGTTCGCAGCAATTGGTCACCATTTTCAAATCCATAGACATCATTATAGGATTTAAAATTATCCAGGTCTATATAGACAACGGCATACGATTCATACTTTATAGTCTCTTTAAGTCTTTCTTCTATTAATAAATTCCCCGGCAAGCCTGTAAGAGGGTTAGAATGTTTGGCAATATTTAATTCCAGCTTTGTAGTGTTAACCAGCAAGTCCTTCATAGTAATTATTCCAAAATAGCTGTGTTTCCTGGTAATAATGATGTTGTCATAAAGCTGCTCTCCGCTTCTGGTCACACTAATCCAAGAAACTTGGTCCAGCGGAGTGTAATAATCCAGGATTAAAGGATTGGAGTCTTTAATAATATCAATAGGTCTTACTTTATACAAAGCATAGCCATATTGACCGGAAAGATATGTATAAAACTTGTTTCGGGTTATTAAACCAATGGGTTTATTACTTCCGTCAACTATGGGAATCCCGTGGATAGTGAGATTATTTCTGAAAATGTGATCCACTTCCTGCCCTGTTGTATTGGCAGAGATTGGTGCCTCAAATCTTGCTATTTCACCAATAGGCAAGGTTGTAGGGGAAACAAAATATAAGCGGTTTCTCTCCTGATTTTTAGTTCTAATAATTTCTTTAGCCAGCGGTGAAATCTTCAAAAAACCTTCAGCCGGACTTTGGATTAAATAACCTTGACCATAATCTATGCCAATATCTACTAATATCTTTAACTCTTCCTCAGTCTCAATTCCTTCTGCAATTATACTCATGTTTGTCATTGACGCAAATTGATGAAATGTCTTCAAAAGTGCTTGTTTTAAAAAATCCTTATCTATATCCCGGATTAAATCCATATCAATTTTTATATATTGGGGGCATGTTTCCGCCAACATTTTTAATCCCGAATAACCTGAACCAGTATCGTCAATAGCTATTTTATATCCCTGGTCTAAATAATTATTTAATACCTTTCGGAAATTTTTAAAATCATCAATGGCACTTTTTTCGGTGATTTCAAAAATTATATTATTGGGGTCTATATTATATTTCTTTAAAAAATCTCGGGTAAAACCTTTACGAAACTTATCATCATTTATTATGCGTGGATCCACATTGAGAAACAGCAGATGGCCATTTAAGGTGTTTTTAGAACGTTCCAGGGCTTTTATCCGGCATAATAATTCCAACTCCCAAACCATATTATTTTCCATGGCTGTGCTAAAGAGCTTTAGGGGAGACTCCAGGGAGGAGCCTATAGGTCCCCTGCTCAAAGCTTCATAGCCCAGAATACTTCCGTCTTTTAAGGAAACAATGGGTTGATATACAGTACGTATTTCTCCATTAGATATTATTTTTTTAAGCTGCTCGAGCAAGTGTTTTTTTTCATCAGATATTTCCACCTTTTACCTCTCCCTTCAGTAATTTTATTCTAGCCCTTTGAATTTTTCGTTTAATTAAGGGTTTGTTAAATTACTGTTAAAAAACCGCCTGCGGCGTTTAGTGGCTAGTAGCTAGTTATCCAGAACTAAAAATTTATTTTTTACGGCTAAACGATAAATAAAATAATGGCAGCAAGGCATTGCCTGCTGCCATTATTTTTAAGGAAAAAATCTTTGTGCTACAAAGGTAAGGTTATGGTAAAGTTTGTCCCTTTGCCTAATTCACTTTGTACATGAATGGAGCCACGGTGCTGCTCAATTATATGTTTTACTATACTAAGACCTAGCCCTGTTCCTTTTATATCCTGGCTTCGGGCTTTATCCACCCGGAAAAACCTTTCAAATATCCTTGGCAGATCCTCTTTAGGAATACCTACCCCGGAATCTGAGAACCTAACCAAGAGGTGACCTTTCTCTTTATGAGCACCTATTTTTATTTGTCCTCCCTGGTGGGTATACTTGATGCCGTTATCAATTAAATTAAGGAACGCTCTGCGCAGCATTTCCTGGTTTGCCCATAACGGCGGCAGTTGTTCATTTTCTTCCAGGGAAACAGCAATGCCTTTTTCTTGTGCTTGGCTTGACAGGTACTCAATAGATTCTCGTAATAATTGCTTAATATCTGTGGGTGATTTTTCTATAGCTGTACTTTTACTCTCAATCCGCGACAAATCCAAAAGGTCATTTATAAGCATGGTTAGGCGTTCTGCCTCGTTATTAATAATCCTTATAAATCTTTCTGCAACTTCCCTATCCTCTAGTGCCCCATCCAGCAGTGTTTCTGCAAAACCTTTAATGGAAGCAACAGGAGTACGCAGTTCATGGGAGGCATTGGCTACAAAATCAGTTTTCATCTTTTCCAGATGACGCAAAACAGTAATATCGTGAAAAACGATTACTACCTGTTCAATTTTATTTTGATATACTACCGGAGCAGCATAAGCTTTAAGTATGTGTTTTTCAGGGTGCAGGATGGAAAATTCATAAGATGTATGGTAATGGCTTTGATTATGCATTACCTGGTCAATATTATCTAAAATATTAAAATTCCTGATTACCCTATGATATGGACGACCTAAAACATCCTTTTCTTTGAAACCAAATATTCTTTCAGCCTGAGGATTGACGCCCTGGATTATACCAGTATTATCAATTACAATTACTCCACTGGCCATATGGCTGAGAATTGCCTCCAGCCTTTGTTTTCCTGTTGTCACTTCATTAATTTTGTTTTTAAGGGCAGCGGTCATTTCATTAATGCTCTGTCCTAATAAAGCCAACTCGTCATTTGAGGCAATAAAAACCTTTTCTTCTAAATCCCCTTTGGAGATGTTATTGGCTGTTTTGCTAATCTCTTCAATGGGTTTTGTAAAGGTCCGGGCCAGCCAAACACTTAAAAAAAGGGCTATTAGTGTAGCAAACAACCCACCTAACAATATGGTTTCCCGCAGTAATGCATAAGTTTCTTCAATACCTAAAATAGGCAGGGACGTTCTGATTACTGCTTCCACTTTCCCCTGCTCTATATAAGGAAGAGCGGCATAAAGATGGGTAGTATCCATAGTGGTACTAAACCTGGTAGCTGTACCAATTTGCCCTTGAAGTGCCTCCTGAAATTCGGGCCGGTCAGCATGATTTTCCATATGCAGGATGGATTTATGGGTTTCCCCTATGACTTCACCGGTCTTTTTTATCACGGTAATCCTGGAATCAATCTGTTCTCCCAGGTCTTTTATACTCTTATCCAATTGTGCATAATTTTCTTCCCGTAAATTCTCTTCAATTATACGGGAAATTAACCGGGCATTTTTTATAAGTTCTGTCTCCACTTGCTGCAGATAATAGTTCTGCAATGGGCCTAAAACTGCAAGTGCCAGGATAGACAGTGCGATGATAATCAGCAATAAGTAGGTTAATAATAGCTTAGTCCTAATTCTTAATTTCATTTTATAGCTCCTCCTACTTCACTAATTACTTAATCACTAAACTTATATCCAACTCCCCTAATGGTCTCAATCAAACTATCCTCTAGCTTCTGGCGCAAATGCCTTATATGGACATCGACCGTCCTGCTGTCGCCCAGGTACTCATATCCCCAGACCTGCTCTAAAAGGTAATCCCGGGTAAATACTTTGCCGGGGCGGGAAGCTAACAAGTTAAGTAATTGAAATTCTTTATGGGTTAAATCAACTTTCTTATCTCCCAATAGTACTTCATGATTTTCTATGTTAATGGTAAGTTCCCCCCTATGGATGACCTCTTCTTCGAGCTTGTCCGCAACGTTTACACGACGGAAAAGAGCCTTGACCCTGGCTATAATTTCCCGGGTACTAAAAGGCTTAGTTACATAATCATCCGCCCCCATTTCTAACCCAAGAACCCGGTCAATCTCTTCCCCTTTAGCGGTTAATATGATTACAGGTATATGGGTCAGCTCTTTTTTGCTGCGCATAATCCTGCAGATTTCTAAACCGTCACGGTAAGGAATCATTAGGTCCAAAATTACTAAATCAGGCCATTTGGTTTCAATTTCTTCCAATCCTTTTTGTCCATCTGCAGCTGTTTTTACTTCAAATCCTTCTTTAATTAAGTTGTATTGCAAAAGTTCTCTAATGTTAGGATCATCTTCTACAACTAAAATTTTATTCAAGGCAGACACCTTCCTTTTTCTTATGTATCCTAAGACATTAATTGCGTTTTATTTACTTCTGATAAAAGCTAACTAATATGGGCATAATTATTCACATCTTACAATAACTAAATTTAGCTTATCACATTTTTAACATAATTGAAAAAGGCGCCATGCAATTTAACATAAACTTAACAATTGGATAACTGGATGTTTACATAGGTGTGTTAACTTATAACATGTAAAGAAGTTCAAAAATTCGAGGAGGGACACTAAATGTTCAGAAAAGCAAGTCTGGTGGCATTAGTACTTATCTTAGCCTTATCTCTAATCGTTGTAGGTTGTGGAAAAAAAGAAGAGGTCAAACAAGAAGAGCCGAAGCAGGAAGTAAAAGAACAAGCAAAAGACTTAACAATAAACGGAGCAGGCGCAACATTCCCTTACCCGCTTTACTCTAAAATGTTTTCAGAATACAACAAGCTTAACCCTAATATTAAAGTTAACTACCAGTCCATCGGTTCCGGCGGTGGTGTTAAGCAAATGATAGAAGGAACAGTAAACTTTGGTGCATCCGATGCTTTCCTAAATGAAGATGAAATGGGTAAAATCAAAAACGGTGTAGTTCATATTCCCATGACAATTGGTGCTGTGGCCATTGTGTACAACCTGGAGGGAATTGATTCAGGATTAAAATTAACTCAGGAAACATTAACAGATATTTACCTGGGAAAAATCAAAAAATGGAATGATCCCAAAATTGCTGCCGATAATGCAAATCTTAAGTTACCTAATGTTGATATTACTCCAGTCTTTCGTTCTGACGGAAGTGGTACAACCTCTATCTTTACCGACTACTTGTCCAAAGTAAGCAGCCAGTGGAAAGAACAAATTGGTGCAGGCAAATCTGTTAAATTCCCTGCAGGCATAGGCGGTAAAGGAAATGAAGGTGTTGCAGGTCAGGTTAAACAACTTCCTGGTTCCATCGGTTATGTTGAATTGGCCTACGCTACTACTAATAAACTGACATATGCTAAGCTTCGCAACAAAGAAGGTGATTTTACCAATCCATCCTTAGAAGCTGCTAGTGCTGCTGCCGCAGGAGCTATTGCAGAAATGCCTCAAGATACAAGAATATCAATTGTAGAACCTGCTGGAAAAGATGCATACGGTATCGTAGGCTTCTCCTGGATTCTCTTGAACGAAAAATACGAAGATCAATTAATGAAAGAAGAATTATTAAAACTTGTAAAATGGATGTACCGTGACGGTCAGAAATATGCCAGTGACTTACACTATGCTCCAATTCCAGAGGAAATTGCAAAGTTGAATGATGAGAATTTAAAAGCAATTAAATAAAAATTTAAGATACAGATCGTTTGACAGACTAAGTGCTTTGGGGAACATTCCTTTGGGGGTGTTCCTTAGAGTGCTTTAAGGGAATGGTGGAAGGAGTTGCGTAATTTGGACAAGAATCTAATAAAAACCTCCCGTAATCATAAGGGTGAGGATAAAATAAGGAATATCCCTTTGGATAGCCTCTTTAAAGCATTGACTCTCACTGCATCTTTTGCAGTTATTGTTTTGCTGGCCTTTATTATTTTTAAGCTGTATATGCAGTCAACTTTATCCATGGATAAGTTTGGTTGGAGGTTTATAACCAGTATGGAATGGGACCCTGTCCAGGGTGAATTTGGGGCAGGTGCATATATCTATGGAACCATTGTCTCTTCCCTGATTGCCCTTCTCATTGCAACACCGGTTAGTGTCGGTATTGCCTTATATTTAACGGAAATAGCTCCGCCCTGGCTTAGCACACCTGTTGGATTTTTGGTGGAACTATTGGCGGCTATACCCAGTGTTATTTATGGATTGTGGGGAATTTTCGTTTTTGTACCATTTATTAGGCAGTATATTCAAAAACCCTTAGGAGATATGTTGGGCTGGATTCCCTTATTCAGCGGACCTCCTTTAGGCATAGGCATGCTTTCAGCAGGAGTAATTCTGGCCATTATGATTATTCCTATTATTACTTCCATTTCTCGAGATATTATCAGCTCTGTTCCAACACTGCAGCGGGAAGGGGCTTTGGCCCTGGGGGCTACTAAATGGGAAGTTATTAAGTACGCCATCCTGCCTTATGCTAAATCAGGAATTCTTGGCGGTATCATTCTGGGTTTGGGTCGTGCCCTAGGTGAAACAATGGCAGTAACTATGGTAATCGGGAACCGCCCGGAAATAAAAGCATCCCTTTTTGCCCCCGCCCACTCTATGGCAGCGGTAATTGCCAATGAATTCACAGAAGCCACAGATGACATTTACTTGTCAGCCTTGATTGAAATTGGTTTACTGTTATTTCTTGTTACCTTTGTCATGAATGGCTTGGCCCGGTTCTTTATCTGGTCAGTAGCTCGCGGACCGAAAGGAGGTATTAGGCAATGAGTACGCTGCAAAACCAATACACCAAACGCTATAAATCAAGAAAAATAATTAATTATATTATGCTTGCCTCTATGCTGTTTTGTGCTTTTTTAGCTTTAATACCCCTTTTTAGCATTCTAACCCATATTGGTGTTTCGGGTATTAAGACCTTGAATCTGCAATTCTTAACCAATTTACCTGCACCTGTCGGGGAGCCCGGCGGTGGTATGGGCAATGCCTTAGTCGGGACCCTTATCTTAGTTTCTTTGGCGGCAATAGTCGGAATTCCTGTTGGTGTTTTAACAGCCATATACCTGTCTGAATACCAACAGACCGGTCTTTTCCCCTCTGCTGTAAGGTTTGTGGCTGACAGCTTGCTTGGTATACCCTCCATTGTAGTAGGTATCTTTGCCTATTTAGTAATTGTTTTGCCTATGAAGTCATTTTCAGCTTTGGCCGGTGGTGCAGCCTTGGGAATTATGCTTATTCCCATCGTTATCCGGGGAACAGAAGGAATGCTGAAAATGGTCCCTGATTCTTTAAGAGAAGCGGGATTAGCCCTTGGCATGCGGAAGTGGCGGGTAATTGTCAGCATTGTCCTGCCGACGGCCATCAAAGGCATTATTACTACCATTATGCTGGGTATTGCCAGGGTAGCGGGAGAAACAGCACCTCTGTTACTGACTGCTTTCGGCAATCACTTTTGGAGCACCAAACTAGATCAGCCTATCAGTGCGCTGCCTTTACAGATTTTCACCTATGCAATTTCTCCATTTGAGGAATGGCACAAAAAGGCTTGGGCAGGGTCATTGCTTCTAATTATAATGGTTCTGATTTTCAGCATATTTGCCAGGTTGGCTACCCGTGGTAATAAACTTAATTAAGAAAAAATGGGGTGAGAGAAATGGAAATAATTATTAATACTGCTGATGTAAAGGCATGGTATGGTTCACTGCAAACCTTAAAAGGAATTAATTTGGCAATATACAAGAATAAAGTTACTGCCATTATTGGCCCCTCGGGCTGCGGAAAGTCGACTTTTATTCGTTGTTTAAATAGAATGCATGAGGTTGTCCCAGGAGCTAAGGTGACAGGCAAAATATTGATAAATAATACAGATATTTATAGCAGCCAGGTAGATCCTGTAGAAATACGCCGTAAGATTGGTATGGTTTTTCAAAAACCCAACCCGTTTCCCACTATGACTATCTATAATAATGTGGCTTCAGGCTTAAAATTAAATGGCGTTAATAATAAAAAGATATTGGATGAGGCCGTAGAAAAAAGTCTGCGCAGGGCAGCCTTGTGGGATGAAGTTAAAGACCGCTTAAACCATTCGGGAATGAGTCTTTCGGGGGGACAACAGCAGAGACTGTGCATTGCCCGCGCCTTAGCTGTTGAGCCGGACATTTTATTAATGGATGAACCGGCCTCGGCCCTTGATCCTATTTCAACCTTAAGAATCGAAGAACTGGTCCAGGAACTCAAACAGCAATACACTATTGTTATAGTAACCCATAACATGCAGCAAGCAGCCAGGATATCTGACAGTACGGCTTTTTTCCTAAACGGCGAACTGATAGAATATGATAAAACAGAAAACATTTTTACCAAGCCTAAGGATAAGAGAACAGAGGATTATATCACCGGCAGGTTTGGTTGATAAGGGGGAATTAAAATGACAAGAATCAACTATCAAAACGCACTGGATGGATTAGAAAAGGAAATCTTAAAAATGGGCAGCCTGGTGGAGGAATTAATTAGTTCTTCGGTTACTTCACTGGTAAAACAAGACATGGCTCTGGCCCAAAAAGTGGTTGACCAAGATGATATCATTGATGCCTTGGAACTGGAGATTGAAGAAAGAATTTTAAAACTTATTGCAACCCAGCAACCCATGGCAAAAGACTTACGGCGGATTGCTGCCGGTTTTAAAATAATAACCGACTTGGAGAGAATTGGAGATAATGCCGTAGACATTGCCAAAACTACTTTAAGAATAGGAAACGAACCCCTTATTAAGCCTCTGATTGATATTCCCCGCATGGCGGAGATTGCACAGCAAATGCTTAAGGAAGCCTTGGACTCATATATAAATGAGGATATAGTAATGGCTGAGTCACTGGCAGCAAAAGATGATGTGGTTGATGCATTACATGCCCAAATAATTAGGGAATTATTAACCTATATGCTGGAGAACCCTAAAAACATCAAACAAGGAACCCATCTTATGTTTGTCAGCAGATATTTAGAACGGATAGCTGACCACGCCACAAACTTAGGTGAAAATGTAATTTATCTTGTAACAGCCGAACGGAAAGACTTAAACGAATAGTGAAAAAAACCGCCTGCGGCGTTTAGTGGCTAGTGGCTAGTTGTTAGTTGGCTAGTAAAACAAATTAAAAAATCCCACCATAGAGTGGGGTTTTTATATTACTGCCAATGATAACCCATAAAGGAACCCGAAAATGTCATTATTTGTGGAACCATACTAAATATGCTCTTTATTGTCATACTGCAGATAGGTCAGGTATATTCCCGCAAAAAATGCACCCAATGTATCAAATATTAAATCCAGGTTTGTATCTTTAAGGCTGGGCTGGTGGTCGGTGTTAGCAACCATATCTATAGCAAATTCCAACAACTCAAAAAAGACCCCTAGGCTAATTCCCAGGCAGAAGATAAAAATCAGCTTTATGATAGGCTCTTTATATTTTGGAAATGCCAACTTGTTTATTACAGAATAAAAAAGCAAGGTAAAAGAAAAGGTGCCGAAAAAATGCAAGGCAATATCAAAGTTTGGATTACTCTTATACTCCCCCAAGTATTCCCCTGCGAAATGGTGCAAAATTATAGTTGTCGAAACTAATACCCTGATATAATTTGCATAATAAATCCCCAGCCTTTGTTCATAATATGACCAGGTCAGATAGATAGATAAAATCCCCGCTGCACCTAAAAATAAACTGAAATTTCCTTCGGTCCAGAATAACCCTGTTATATATAATTGCATTATTACAAAAATGACAATTATATACTTGCGGGTCCTTTTGTAATCCATATATTCACCATTTTGAAAAGACATTGGTTAAATGTCTATAGTATTACCTATTAATAAATATTAATCCAATTATGCAAAGGACAATTCCCAGAACTTTATTAAGGCTGAATGTTTCCTGGTAAAAAAATACGCCTATGGGAATCAGCATAAGTGCCAAGGCAATATTTGCAACCAGTGATCCGACACTAATATCCCACCCTGCCCGATAGGCAAGCAAATAGCCAAATTCCAAGCCTACTATGGCAACTCCCAGCACAATACTGGTCCAGTTGAGCTGACTGAAGGACTGGATAAACCCTTTATCTGCTTTGTAAAAGAATGAAAGTATTATGGTTAACACCGCCGCAGTGATGTATGTCATCAACAAAGCTGTAAAGGGATTGATATTATTGGGTGTGGATTTTTGAGAAACATTGTACATTACATTGGAAATCACAATGAGCACTATAGAAAATACATAGATAAACATAAACAGTACCACCGATTTTAAAAATATATACATCCCTTATTATAATTAAAAGGGCTAAAATTAAAAGTAAAATATTAGTCAATCCTCACAAACTGCTTTGACAAAATTCTTTTCCTTTCAATAAAGGAGATACTTCCTTATCTGTCGAAATACATCAAGAAATCTCGTTTTTGGAAAGGGTATGTTGTTGTGAGGAAAATCTTAGTAGCATTAATATTAGTTTTTATTGTATTTATAAGCGCCCTAAGTTTCGGACAAGAGGAAGTACTAAGTAATATAATTGAACCTGAGGCAGTTGGTACTCCACAAGGAGAGGTTATTGAAGTAAGTTTACCCCAAGAAACTGCGTCCGATGTTGAACAGGTGGAAAGGGAACAAAGCGAGGTTAACACCGACTTGAGTTATGAAGAGGTCTTAAAATTAATCAATGATACAGGCAAGAAGATAGTTAATGATTCGGAAAACATATTGGTTCTGGTTAATAAGGAAAACAACCTGCCCTCTACATATCTGCCCCAAGACCTTACGAAACCTAATGTTGCTTTTTCTTTCGCTGGTGATGACCAAAAGCAAAATATGAGAATGGAAGCGGCCCTGGCCTTGGAAAAGTTAGTAGAAAATGCTGCCGAAAATGGTCATGAGATTGTTGCCGTTTCAGGCTTTCGTTCCTATGAGAGACAAAAATCCATATTCCTGGAAAACGTAAAAAGGGTTGGTTTTAAAAAGGCAAATACCTTTAGTGCTGTTCCCGGACAGAGCGAACACCAAACAGGGCTCGCTATGGATGTCAGCTGTGCTTCAGTAAACTACCGGCTGGTAGAGAAATTCGGGGAAACTCCGGAGGGTATTTGGGTAAAAGAGAATGCCCATTTGTTTGGTTTTATTATTAGATATCCCAAGGACAAGACTGAAATAACGGGCTATCAATATGAGCCCTGGCATCTTCGATATGTTGGCGTGGAAAGTGCTGGAGAAATTATGGAAAATGGACTGACCCTGGAGGAGTATTTACATAATAAGTAAGTGGCTAGTAAAAAAATTATAAAACCCATTGACTATTGACTATCGACTATTAGCCGAAAACCCCACCTTAGTGTGAATGACTAAGGTGGGGTTTTTTTAGTGGTCTACTAAACTGTTTACATTAACTTTTTGTTTATTTTGAGGCTGGTCTAAAGGGTAGATTAAGGCTTGACCATTATCTTCAACATTTTCAATATAAACAGGAGTTCCATTATAGGTTACATTAGCCATTACCGGTGAGGCGGCAATTCTTTTCGCATGTTCTTTATCCAAAAATTTTACCCCCTTTTATTATTTAGTATTTAATATTATTTGTAACCAACTAAGTTATTATCCAAAAGTTAAAACTAATAACTTAGTAAACTTACATTAGTATAAAAATAATAATTAATCAATTTCCCTCACATAATATATAAAAGTATAAAAAATTCCTATATTAATAAGGAGTGTGGATTTTATGGACTATTTATTATATTTAATCGCACTGGCAGCGGGCTTTGCAACTATCTATGTAATTGTTTCTTGGACAAGAAGTAAGCAGCTTAACCTATTTTCCAGGTTTAGGAGGAGAAGAAACAATTAGCAGAAACTATTTAGCTAAGTAATCACGTATCCGTTCAGCCGAAGCCTTTGGTCCGGTTAGTACGGGAATACTGCAGTTTAATTTCTCTGTCATATGGGCCATACTGTACTGGGATAAAACTATTGCCTCAACCGTCCCCTCTAGTTGACTCATCATTTCAGAAACTAATTGGTCATGTTCTGCAATTTTCCCCTTAAACAGCAGGTCAATTGCTTGGGTATTGACCAGTGATTCTACCTTTATGTGGGGATTCTTTTGCCTGAGGTAACTAAGCAATGCCGGTGGAGTTTCCTCCACAGTTGATATAAGACCAATGTGGTTATAGGCTAAAACTTGATCCAGCATTGCTTCATCGGAACGGAAAAGCTTCTTGGAATAAAGGGGCTGGAGGATTTCCGTTACATTATTAAAGGCAGAGCAGGTCAGCTGAATACAGTCGACTTTGGACTGGGAAGCTAAATTCACTAGCAGGGTAAAACGGTTAATTATTTCTGGACTTAAACCTTTGGCTTCTTGAATCATGGGGAGCAGCCCCGTATCCATAAAGTGCAGCAATTTAGCCTGAGGGAAAACCTCCCTAAACGCCTTCTCTATCGGCTCTACAGCGGTTGTGGTAGCATGAATTACTCCTACTTTCACAGCAAACAACTCCTTTCGAACTTATTTTATTTCTATTTTAATGAGCTGTCCAACACTATTACCCAAACCCTATAGGGACCATGTACTCCAATACTTAAATCCATTTCAATATCTGCCGAACGGCTTGGACCAGTAATGAAATTAATTGATGAGGGCATCTGTTCTGTTCCGGATAGTTCTTTTATTTTTCTTATTACCGTTCCCATAGTGGGGACTATCATTTCTTTCCGTAAGACCGCAATATGGGTCGGAGGAAGCAGGCTGACGGTCCTCCCCTGTTTCGGTCCGGAAAAAACAACAATACTGCCGGTATAAGCAATGGCATAGTCAGCCCAAGTCAAACCCACGTCAGCTTCGGCCGCAAATTCAATTAGGTCCGAGGAACTGCTGTCAGTGTTCCAGAGCTTTACAGCTACTCCCATTTTTTCTACCTGTGTTAGTTCCAATAACTCCTTGTGATCCCAACAAATGATAGCAGAAGCCTTTAATTCATCAAGCCATTCCCTGAGTTTAGACCATACTTCCTCCTTTGTTTTTACCACCTCTGCCCTGCCTGTTAATGCTTCCAGGTTGGATTTAAACAACTCTAACCCTTTGCCGTGCAATTTTTCCTGTTCACTCCAAAACACAGGTGGTCCAACCTCATCCTTCATTCGATTTGGGGTTTTAGATAGAGTTTCTTTGCGCCCAAGAGCATTTGCAATATGGTCTATAAAATTTTTTTCTATTGGCTTTTCCAATTTTATCACCTTTTATTTTCAGATTGTTCTTGCCAAAGCTGCCTGAAGCTTTTTTTGGCAGCCGCTGGGAAATAACGGGAATTGGTCCATGCTGACAAAGGAGGGGGACCAATTTTTATATATCCCGAACGTACTAAAGGCTTTTGGAATATGGCGGCTGAATGCATGGCCAAGCGATACCTGCCGGGTTTTTGGAAAAGGTTTTTCCAAAGTCTAAAAGTTACCCTTTCCATAGCTGGTGTATGTCCTGCTGCTACTTTCCTATGACGCAGCTTGAGAAGCAAATCATGTAATGGTATCTTAACGGCACAGACACTGCTGCAAGCTGCACATAGGGTTGAGGCATAAGGCAGTTCTCCCCAAAAATCCAAGTCATCCTCCAAAAGGGGGGTTATCACAGAACCAATAGGTCCTCCATAAACGGAACCATAGGAATGTCCCCCAATTTGGCGGTATACGGGGCAGATATTAAAACAGGCTCCGCAGCGGATACAATGAAGAGCCTGTCTGAATTCACTGTCTGCCAACATCCGCGACCTTCCATTATCTAAAATAATTACATGCAGTTCATCGGGACCATCTAAATCATCCCCTTTTCTAGGACCATTGATTACCGAAACATAGCTGGTTATCTTTTGCCCTGTTGCGCTACGGGGCAGCAAGGTTAACAATGCTTCAAAATCCTCAAAAGCAGGTACTATCCTCTCCATTCCCATAATTGCAATATGAACCTTAGGATAGGTATTACACATCCGGGCATTGCCTTCATTAGTTACCAAAGCCAGGGAACCAGTTTCTGCGATGGCAAAATTACACCCTGTAACTCCTACATCTGCCGTAAGAAACTTTTTTCTCAAAACCTTGCGGGAAAATGCAGTTAAGGTGGGGGTATCAGAACTTAGCGTTTCCCCTGCTTCTTTAGAAAAAAGCTGGGCAATCTGATACCTGTTTTTATGCATTGAAGGTACAATTATATGAGAGGGTGCTTCATCTGCCAGTTGCAAAATATATTCTGCTAAATCGGTCTCTACCACCTCTATACCCATCTCAATCAGCTTGTCATTAAGATGAATTTCCTCGGAAACCATGGATTTTGATTTAACAACCATTTTTGCCTGATGTCTTTGGCATATATCTGCGGTTATGCGGGAAGCATCCTTTGCTTCATTGGCAAAATGAACCTTTGCACCGTTTTTAATAAGGTTTTCCGTTAACTGTTTAAGATAATAATCCAGATTATTAACAACATGCTTACGGATTTCCTTGCCCCTCTCCCGCCAATCATCCCAATTACCAAGTTCACTGGCGGCTTTTTCTTTATTTGCAGCAAGGCGGTCGACAGCCCGGCGAATGTTGTTTCTTTCTTCTTCCTGTCCTAACTTTTCTACCGCCCTTTCCCGCAAATGCCTAGTTGGTTTCTGGTAAGCCATCACTTCATCCCCTCACTTAAAAGTTGGGCTATATGAATAGTTTTTACCTCTAAGCCCTCTTTTTGCAAACGCCCTCCGATATTCATCAAGCAACCCATGTCTATCCCTACCACATACTCGGCGCCGGTTTTTAAAATCTGGTCAACTTTTTCGTCAACCATAGCCTTTGATATTTCAGGCATTTTTACTGAGAAGGTACCACCAAAGCCGCAGCACTGTCCGGAATGGGGAAGCTCAACCACTTCTATCCCCTCTACCATTGCTAAAATCTTGTTGACGATAGGGGTCAGCCCCAGTAAACGGCTGCCATGGCAGGAGGGATGAAAGGTTACTTTATGGGGAAAAACACATTTTATTTGGTTTACTTTTACAACTTCAGATAAAAACTCACTAAAATCATATATTTTCTTCGTTAAGTCTTTAGCCGCCTTGGCATATACAGAATCCTTCTCAAAAAGAAGGGGATAGTATTCTCTAATCATGGCAACACAAGATCCAGAGGGAGCTACTACATATTTGCTGGTTTTAAAGGAGTCTATTACTGTTTTAGCAACCTCCCTTGCATCGTCCCAATAACCAGTATTAAAGGCAGGCTGCCCACAGCAGGTCTGTTCATAAGGGAAATCAACCTCTACCCCCTGCCTTCTTAACACCTGGACCATTGCCTCACCAACCCCTGGATAGAAATTATCGCAGATACAGGTTATAAATAAGGAAACTTTCATGTACTTTCCCCCTTTGTATTTCTCTTTATGTAGTTTTTAACGCCATTCGTAAATTATTCCTACTTTTTGGTAAAACAATCTCCCATCACTGTTAAGGCAAAAAATTTCTTGAGATTATAATAAATTATTGGATACTTGGAAAAATAAACTAAAGTACAAAAACCTATTAAGTAATTTAAATATTTTATTGGAGTGATTTTAATGGAAACAACAAGAACCGGCTATAGGTATTTGTTTTGGTTTTTGGGACTAATTGCACTGCTCTACTTTGCCGCAAGATATCTCATCCCCATTGTGTGGCATTTGATTGGATAACCTATTTATGTATTCCTAGTTTCAGGGGAGGTAGATGTTATGCGGGAGAAATTTAACAGCTTTACAGAAAAACGTGCAGAAATATTTCGCCAGTTAATTAAAAAAGCTTGGTTTGAAGAACTAAATACCAATGATTTGGAAGAAATTTTAAGATCCATGCAGGAGAAGTATGGTTATTCGGAGCGGGAGATAACCTTTCTCCGGGACCATATGCGTCTCTTGATTGGGCTTAATCCCAGAGGAGAAGAGAAATTCACTAATGAAATTGAAAGCTTAAAAAATTTTGGTCACATACAGGGTCCCGTAGTGAGCAAAATTTCAGGGTTTTGTGCCCATTGCCATGGTGAAGGGGAAAATGTACCTTGTCAGGACTCATGTAAATATGAAGCCCATATGTACCGTAGGCAGGAAGGTCCTCAAATAATTGACAATCAGTGTTTAAGCTGCGGTCAGTGCATTGCTGTCTGTTCCTTTGGTGCAATAGCGGAAAAGGTTGAGTTTATCCCTTTAATACATCTTCTCAAGGATAATAGTACTCCTGTTTTTGCAGCTGTTGCCCCCTCTATTGCAGGGCAGTTTGGAGAAAAAATTTCTTTAGGGCAATTAAGGACAGCATTTCGTATGATGGGTTTTCAGGATATGGTAGAGGTTGCTTTATTCGCTGACATTTTAACTATCAGGGAAGCCTATGAATTCGATAGCCTTGTCAAAACTCAGGGTGACTTTTTTTTGACGAGCTGCTGCTGCCCTGTTTGGATTAACTTTACAGAAAAACAATATCCGGCTTTATTCGCCCATATGTCCCCTTCGGTCTCCCCAATGATTGCCTCCGGTCGGGTATTAAAAGCCCTTTATCCCAATGCCAAGGTTGTCTTTATATCTCCTTGTCTGGCAAAAAAAGCTGAAGCTAAAGACCTCAGGCTGGAGGGTGCTATTGATTTTGTCGTTACCTTTAAAGAGTTGGAGGAAATCTTTAAAGCCATTGATATTAACCTTGGAGAGCTTCCTGGTGATGAAAAAGACCAGGCTTCATTTGCCGGTCGGGTATATGCCCGCACTGGAGGTGTAAGTTTTTCTGTCAAAACGGTAGTAAATAGGATTGCCCCCAAAAGACTTATTAAATTTAAATCGAAGAGGGTAGATGGTGTTAAAGAGTGTAAGGCCATTCTGGAGGATTTGGCAAAAGGCATTAAAATAGAGGAGAATTTTATTGAAGGGATGGGCTGTCCAGGTGGATGTGTAGGCGGCCCCAGAACCTTGATTGACGTAAACAAGGCTACAAAGCTGGCCAATGAATTTGGCGAGGATTCTCTTATTATGACTCCCTTTGATAATATGAACGTTATTAAAACATTAAAGGAGTTAGGTTTTAAAGAAATTGGAGAAATAGTAGATTCACAAAGGGCCAGAGAATTGTTTCTGCGTAAAAATAATTCCCACCAAACTGTTTCCCGACACTAAACCTATTCGTTATAAAAAGCCGCCTGCGGCTTTTAGTGTTTAGTGACTAGTTGTTAGTGGCTAGTAAACACATTAAAAAAGCTGTACTGGGCTAGTTATCTACAACTAAAAATTTATTTTTCCTAAACGCTAAAAAATCCAAGGCGGCATTTTTCTTAGCCCTTGGATTTTTTTATTGCTGGAAAATACAGCCCAAATACAGCGTTCTTCAACTCATTTATGCCATCAGCGGAAACTTCCTTAAAACCATATCTAAATTCTAAATAGCAATCGGTTATTCTTTTTAAATGCAGATTGTATTGTGGGAATACTGCCGCTAACCTCAGATAGTATTCGGAAGGCGTCTCCCAGGGATGTCTGGGGAGGTTTCTATACCTTCCCCACATTAACATGGCATGGTAGGCTTTCAAAACCGAATATTTGTTAGGCAGCAGGTATTGGATTGTTAGGAAGGTTCTCATCAAGCTATCCTTTAACTTACTAAGAATCCTCCACAAGTAATTGAGAATTGAATTTTCTCGTTGGTTGGCAATGGGTTTTTTCCTTTTCATCAGCTTTTGCAATAGCTTCCCGAGCAGGATAACACACATAATCAGAAAGGAAATCAAAATTATCATACTAAAGACCCACATTATTTTCTCCAGAATAATACTATTCCCGGTCGATATATCTAAATTTACCCCTTCCCCAACTGTTGTATTTTGTCCAGAATCTATTGTCCCTGTGGGGGGTAGATAGTTCCCCCGCTGCAGCAGGAATTTAAAAATAGCCGCTAACAAATCCTTAAAGAATACAGCCAAGGGAGAAAAAAAGTTAAATAATACATGGGAAGAGGAATACATTACCTCTTTAAAATAAGTTATTGCCAAAAAGGTAGGAATAAGAAAAACCAATGTATAACCAAAACCCAGCCATGGAGTTGACTTTATGCCATTGTTGCTTAATGATAGACAGGCAAAATTAGCGCCAATACATAACAGGAGGTAAAGGCTAACTTGGGGCAGCCGGATAGCTGCCAGTTCTACTATCAATAGAACCACAAACACCAAGGCAACACTAACCTCTAACCTATTAACAGCCGATGAATAATCCCCGCCTTTATGGGAATTGATTATGGCTCTCAACCAAACCCAGAATACGAAAAACCCTAGAGTTAAAGTCTGGAACAACAACAGTAAATCTTGCTCCGGAATTTGGATAATTGCCAGAAATATGTTGTACTGGGGGAAGAAACTGCTTTTTAGTAAGTAACCTTCCATGAAAAACAGGACAAGAATATTCAAAAGTATTATAGTTATTAGGCGGAAACTTTTTTTTGAAAGCAAGGAGTTAATAACCAAAACTACCAATGAGATAACCAAAATTTTTTCAAAGCTAATTACTGAGTTTAGCGATGTTTTCCCTGCAAAGGCTGCAAGGTAATAAAGGGGATATAAATAAGAAACCTCTACCATTAATGCTAACAAACCTAAGAGCATCTTCTTATTCATTACACACCACCCCCTCCAAACGGTAATGGTAAACACGACCTATTCCGGGCACAATCCCCTTTTCCATTTCTCTGCCGATGGTGACACAGGTGGTGCCGTAAGAAAAGCTGATACCCTCCAGCTGCAACAATTCCTCAATGGATCCCCACGGGGTGAAGGTCAAGCGGGCCAATTTCTCCAAAGCTTGGAGCAGATGGCCTATACCACTCCCTACCTGTAAGGCTGCTGCCCCTTCCTGTCCTTTCTGCACTCCATTAACCAAAAGTCCAAAGGGGATATTGTTTTCATCTGCCCATACTACCAGAGATGCTGCAACTGATAAAGCCTTCTCAAACCCATCCTTGTCTAGCAAATCATGGAAATAGAAAACATCTATCATAATGTATATCTTATGGTCAGCTGAGGGCTCCAATGTCCTAGCCAAAAGGGTGTCCTTATGAACGCTTGCTTTCCAGTTAATTAGTCTAGCGGGCATATCTGCAGTATATTCCCTTAATCCCATAATTTTAACAGGGTCAGGCAGGATTATCCTTTTATCCCGCTTTTCGCCGATAAAATCAGAAGGATTAATATTTAATTGGGGCAGGGGAATTATTCTTGGATATACAATAAGATTGCCGGGGCTGCTTTCCTCCCTTTCCTGATGGAAAAGTCCCAGCCCATCACTGGAGATTAGATATGATGAAGGAAATTCATAAAAACCCCGCTTTGAAGCGGAAATCCTCCTAGTAAGTCCATAACTTTCCTGTGACATTAGGGTAACCGTCTCAGCGATTTTTTCAGTTTCGTTGTCCAGCGGCAATAAGTCTTGCGGCAGCTGCTGCTCCCAGGTGATTATAGCCGGAAGCCTTTTAGGGTTTCTGATTGTTATCTTAAATATTGTTTCTTCATTAGGAAAAATCCGCAGGGGGAAGAGGGTGTTTTCCACTGCTAAATTTTTAAAACCCATTTTACTCCACCACAAAGCCCCTTCAACTGCAACTAATAGCAAAGAAATCAATATGGCAGGCAACCATAGAGCAAAACGCAATAAAATCACCAATATAATAAACAAGGAGAGCCGAATAACCCCCAATGAAAAAATAGAAATAGAGGAACCAACAGCATTATTATTTTCCACTAGACTCCTCACCCTCTGCCAATGGTACAGGAACCTTAGTTAAAATTTCCTCTAGTATCATTTCCCCATCGATTCCCCTTAATAAATCCGCCTTTTTCAAAACAAGCCTATGGGCTAAGACAGGCTTAACTAGTTTTTTAACATCATCGGGAATCAAAAAATCCCTTCCTGTAATCAGGGCCAAAGCCTGTGCAGCCTTAAACAAAGCCAGTGACGCCCTGGGGCTTGCACCTAAAGCAACAGCCTTATGACTGCGGGTTTCCCGCACAATTTCTACTATATATTTTAAAATTGACCGGTGAGATACAACCTCACCTCTTAGTTCCTGCCATCTTAATATTTCTTCCAATCCGATTACCGGCTTCATGCTAGCTAAGGGGTTTTCCTTTCCATGGGTCTCTAAAATTTTCAATTCATTTTCCTCAAAGGGGTATCCTAAATTTATTCTCAATAAAAAGCGGTCGAGTTGAGCCTCAGGTAGCACAAAAGTCCCTTCTAAGTCAATTGGATTTTGGGTGGCTAATACAATAAAGGGCTTTGGTAAGACTATTGTCTGACCATCCACCGTAATCTGCCATTCCTCCATGGCTTCTAAAAGGCTGGATTGGGTACGGGGAACAGCACGGTTAATTTCATCTGCTAAGAGAATATTTGTTAAAATAGGTCCATTTCTAAAAACAAATTCATTAGTGCCTTTGTCAAAAATATAAAACCCAGTTACATCCGTTGGTGTTAAATCAGGAGTAAACTGAATCCTTTTAAACTTGCAGCCTAAAGAAACAGCCAGGGATTTTGCAAGTAAAGTTTTTCCTAAACCCGGTACATCTTCTATCAGCACATGACCATTTGCCAGCAAACCTACCATTAATAAATCAATAACATCCTCATATCCCACTACTGCCTTGGATATATTTTCCTTTAGTCTATTTAAAGAATTTTCTACCATAGCCCGACCCTCTCTACATAGGTTTTATAATATTATTTTTCATATACCATAGGGAAATCCCTGCCATAATAAACAAGACGGCACTTCCATGAAAGGCACTGGCTGTTCCGAATCTTTCACCTAACAAACCCCCTAATAAGGGACCCAAAACAGACCCCAAAGCTGTCAAAGCATTTAGTGCCCCAAAAACCCTTCCCCGCATTTCTTCACTGGCACTTTTGGTAATCAAAACATTCCCGCTGACATTTACTACCGCATTGGCAAAACCAAAACCAAAACGCATCAGTATCAAAATAGATATTGAATATGTAAGCCCCTGTCCAATACTAAACAAACTGCACAGCAATAAACCCCACAGCAAGATGTTATTGTATGGAACCCGCCTTATCTTTGATACTAGGGGTGACCCTATAGCCAAAGATACTCCCATAATGGAAAAAACAAGTCCTGTTAGAAAATCCGTATTTTGGCTTGTTAATTCAGAAATTCTGATAGGCAGGATAGGCTGAATCATATAGATAGCAGTCTGCAGAATAACCATGCAGAAAAAATACACCATCAGTACTTTATTATGTGCAATGTTTTTTAACTCCTGCCAAAGTATTGTATTCCCCTGCGGTTTAATAACATTTTCCTTAGTCCCTAAAACAGCTAATACAGTCGCCAGGCATAATAGAGCTGCTGAAATAAAATAGGTTATCCGTATCCCTGCATAGTGAACTAAGCTCCCCCCTACAAAGGGGCCAAGTATAGAACCCAGAGCAATAAAAGTGTTCAGCATACCCAGGGCGTAGCCTATTTCAAACTCGGGTGTATTGGTAGCTACCAGGATTATAGCCGCCGGAATAAAACCGGCTAAAAGGCCATTTAAACCACGCAAAAAAAATAATTGCCAGTGATTTACGGCCACTCCCATCAACACATAGGAAATTGCAATACCCAAACCTGACCTCAAAAGCATGTTCCTTTTTCCATATTTATCGGCAAATGAGCCCCAGATAGGAGCCATGACGGCATAGGTAAGAAAGGTAATGGAAATCATTATCCCGGACCAAAGGGAGAGGTTTTCCTTGACACCTAACAGCTCAATAAACTTTGGCAAAAAAGGGAAGGTCAAAGTAAAGGAAACATTAGCAATAAATACAGCTGCTGATAATACCCAGAGATTCCTTTTCCATTGCACAATAATCCCCTCCACTTTTATACAATATGTTAATTATATTTGTAGATGAGATAATTATCTAATCCTAATTTTCTGCTAATTTTTCCTTAAATAGCTAAAATACATTGAAATTTACTGGTTTCCCCTTGTTAAGATACTAAAAAAACAAATCCCTTAAGGATACGGTTCCTTAAGGGATTTAAACTCTTTTTAAGTTTACCTTAAAAAGAGGAATTCTAATTAGAATCCTAGGGCTTTCTCTGCCGGCACATATTCATGTCCTAAACTAACTGCTACAGCTTCATAGGTTACATAACCATTGGCAACATTTACACCTAGTTTAAGAGCCTTGTTTTCTTTAACAGCCTTGACTCCACCTTTATTAGCTATTTCAAGTGCATAAGGCAGAGTAGCATTGGTAAGGGCAAAGGTCGAGGTGCGAGGTACAGCACCAGGCATATTGGCAACAGAATAATGTACTACTCCATGTTTCTCAAAAACAGGGTTACTATGGGTGGTTACCCTGTCAATTGTTTCAACAGAGCCACCCTGATCAATAGCAACATCAACAATAACTGATCCTGGCTTCATGGTTTTAACCATTTCCTCGGTCACCAAATGAGGTGCTTTAGCCCCGGGAATAAGTACAGCACCCACTACTAAATCAGCCTCTTGTACCGTTTCAGCAATATTAAAGCTGTTGGACATAATTGTTTTTATTTTTGATCCGAATATATCATCGAGATAACGCATCCTGTCTATGCTTCTTTCGATTATGGTAACGTCGGCACCCATCCCCACTGCCATTTTGGCCGCGTTGGTACCAACAATGCCGCCGCCGATAATAGCTACCTTGGCGGGCTGTACACCTGGAACACCGCCTAAAAGTACACCTTTGCCACCTTTAGGCTTCTCCAAAAATTGTGCCCCTACCTGGATTGCCATTCTCCCAGCAACCTCACTCATAGGAGTAAGCAAAGGCAGGCTGCCGTTATCTAGCTGTACAGTTTCATAAGCAATAGCTAAGACTTTTTTCTCCATTAAAGCTTGGGTTAGTTCCGGCTCGGGAGCCAGGTGCAGATATGTAAAGAGTACTAGTCCTTCCCTAAAATATCCATATTCCGAGGCAAGGGGTTCTTTTACCTTCATAATCATTTCAGCTTGGGACCATACTTCTGCCGCACCATCAATTATCTTGGCACCAGCAGCAATATAATCTTCATTTGTAATTCCGCTGCCTACCCCTGCATTGTTTTCTACAATAACCTGATGACCTGCTTTGATAAATGCAGTTACCCCGGCAGGTGTAATAGCAACTCTGTTCTCGTTATTCTTTATTTCCTTTGGAATACCTATTAACATTATAAACCCCCTTAAATATTGATTTTTCTTAGTTTATTTCCACAACTTAGTTAATATCCTTATGATAAAAGTATAATTGATAGGAATTTATAATTCTTCGTGGGAAAAAATGAAAAAAAATAAATACTTTTGTGAAAATTCACAAAAGTATTACAAAAGCTTGTTAAGTTTCATATGCACAAAAAGGGTTATTTTTTGATTATAGTCGGCAAGGTTAATTGCAGCAATCTCACTGATTCTTTTCAATCTATAGTTAAGGGTATTGGCGTGAATATGCAGGTTTTTAGCTGTCTGGTTGATATTGCAATCATTTTCCAGATATGCTTCAAGGGTATTGTAAAGCTCAGTGTTATGGCGTTCATCATATTGGACCAGCAGCTTTAAGTGATAATTTTCATAATTATCACTTCTTCTTTGTTCCAGTAAAAGGGGCAAGAACTGATAGATACCAAGCTCTTGATAGCAAAAAGTATTTTTTGTTTCCACAGGCAGTCTTTCTTTTATTTCTAAGAGATTTAGGGCCTCTTTGTAGATTTTTTCAAACCTTTCCCAATTACCATAAATTACACTGTATCCACCCGTTACCTCTCTGACTGCAAAACGTTCCTCCATTTGCTGAATAAAAGCCTTAATAAATTTATCAAAGGAACTGCTAACTTTCTCAGGGGATTGGGGAGAGGCTAAAAGTATTAATTTATTAACATCCAAGGTATGGAAAATAACCTTTACCCGTTGTGTAGTTTTAAGAATATAGTTGATATTCTTTTCTGTCTTTAAATCAATTTTGCTTGGAAACTTAAAGACAAGAACAGCACTTTCATCGGGTGGAATGATATGCAGACTTTCAAACCTTTTAATAATTTCCTCATCATCATGGAGATGACCGGTTAATAGTTGCCAAAAAAACTCCTGGTAGCCTTCTTCTTTCTCATTGCGTTTTGAATTGTAACTTAACAGATGATTTTTAACAGCCTGGGCAGCCTTACACAAATAAAGAAAATCCTTATCTTGCAACTGGTAATCAACTTCCAGGGCATAAATGAATCCCAGGATCTCATTGTTTTTTCTGATGGAAACAGCTATTCTATCCCCTAAGCCAACCTCATTTATTGACTTAATACGAATAGGTTCATCGCTGTTTAGCAGATAGGGGATGACCCCTTCCCGCCACAGGCTGTTAATAACCTTTTCCGGAACCCGCCGACCGATAATAGTGGCAATTCTAGCCTGATCCGTCCTTTCATCATGGGTGCTGTAGGCAAGCAATCGGTGGTTAGCATCCTCGATAGTAACGGGGCATTTTAAAATTTCACTAATACGTTCTGCTAAATTATCTAAGCCATATATCCCTGCGTAAGGGTCTTTTTCCTGATGAGGTGAGTCCATTTTAGCCTCCCCGGAAAGGTTTTTATAAGTTAATTCTATCTAAATCCCGTTGTAATTACCAGCTATCTTTCGGTAAACTATTTTATTTCAATTGCTAAGAGGGTGCTGTCGTCCTCAAGCTCCCCTTTACTGTATAAAATTCCCCTTATGAATTCCTTCTGCATATAAAGGGTTTCCATTTGGCTGAATTGCTCCAAGATTTCACGGTTTGACAATATACCTTCTAACCCATCAGTATAGAAATAAAATTTGTCTCCCCGCTCCAAGGAAAGCTCCTTATGGTCAAAGAGATTAACATCCAACATTCCTAAAAAGGGTCCTTTAACAATTTGTTCCATGCAGTAATAGCCTTTATGGTGGTGAATAAATGTATTAATCCCGGCACCAGCTATCTTGACCTCCATTTTGTTGAAATCAAAGCTGAAGCAGCAAGCAGCAACGTATTCCTCACCCAGGTATTTAGTAATTTCTTTATTTAACTTATTTACAATTTCCATAGAGTCGGATGTTTCCGAAGCAATATCATAAAACAGTACCCGTAAGGCCGAACTGGACAAGGCAGCCGATATACCTTTGCCGCTAATATCAAATAATATTCCCACTACCGTATGCTCATTGGGTTTGTAAAATTGGAATAAATCGCCGCTGATTTCATCGGCTGGTGCATAAATTATTTCCAACTCAGCTTTATCAACCAAAGGAAACTTAGTATCTAACCTCTGTTTTTGAATTAAAGCAGCCCTCTCCATTTGTCTTTTTCTTTCCGTTATATCCCTGACAACAAACTGCACTGCAGGATTGCCTTGATAGCTGAAGGGGGCCGAAGCCACCTCGACATCTATTGTTTTGCCGTCCAACCTGATAAACTTAAAATCTTTCAAAGCATTTGTTGCCCCATGTGTGGTAACTCTTTTAATTCTCTCAGCGGCAGCCTGTCTATGGTCTTTATGAATAAAATCAAATATGGACTGACCAATTATCTCCTTAGAATCTTTTGCACCTAGAAGATTTGTTAATTTATTGTTAACAATAATGATATTGCCTTCACTTAGGACCCCAGTTCCATCAGGGGATAGATCAAACAGGTTACGGTAACGCTCTTCACTGCGCATTAGAGCCTCCGCCGCTTTTTTCTGCTCTGTAATATCCCGCAACTGCTCAATTATTAATACTACCTCCCCCTTTTCATCCAGGATCGGATTATACCGGCAGTCCATATGCCTATCAATCTCTGGGATGTATTTTTCTATAATCTCCATTTTCTTGCTTTGTCTGGCTCTGATTACTCCGCAAACATCACAATGCTTATTACGCCCGAGCATTTGAAAACACTTCTTGCCCTTAGCTTGTTCGTGATCAGTTTTAAAGAATTCATACCCTGCACGATTATAAAAAATATTGGTGTGGTTTGGTGTATGGACACCAATTATATCCGGCACGCCCCGCAGTACACCCTCCAGGAGCATTGAATATTCTAAAGCCTTTTTTTGTGCTTCCACCCGCTCGGTAATATCAATCACTATGGAGTATAATAATTGTTTGCCTTTTATTCTGATAGGACCGCTAAAAACCTCAACGTCCCTGATTTCGCCTCCTGTTGCCTGATGCTGGAATAGAAAATAATTTCTTTCTTCCTTACGGGCATTTTCCATTTCCTTAAAAACAAGCTCTTTTTCCATAATATTAAAATCAGTAATTTTTTTTCTTTTTATTTCTTCCTTACTGAAACCATAAAACTTGCAAGCTTTAGAATTAGCTTCTATTATTTCACCTGTTTCAGGTTCAATAAGAAGCATTACTATATGGTTATTGTCAAATAAACTATTAAATACATGTTCGTTCTCCAGGTATCTAGCCTTTGTCTTCAAAAGCTCATTTTGCAGCTTTGTACTAGTAAGCTTTTGTTTATTACGCTCAATTAATTCTTCTAACATTATCAACACCTTCGCCATCTATAATTGTTTGTTTCATTTTTAGACATTGATTAACAAAAATCCTCTAAATATTTGTTTAACCATAATGTTTTTCTTTTTAAATATTTCTCAATTTTAAAAAAATATTGTAGAATAAGATTATCTTTAAAAAGAGGGTGTCCAATTTGAGTATAGGGAAAATTAACAGAAAAGCTTCTACTTTGAGGGAGCAAGCTTACGATATTATAAAAAACGCAATTATGTCAGGTGTTTTAAAGCCTGGTCAGGTCTTAGTAGAGGAACAGTTGGCCAAAGACCTGGGTCTGAGCCGTACCCCGCTTAGAGAGGCATTGGTCTTGCTGGAGCATGACCAATATATTGAAATGATCCCTTATAAGGGTACCTTTGTTTACAACTTAACGGAGACTGAGGCCAAGGAAATATTCCATATCAGGGAACTACTTGAACCTGAGGCTGTTTGTATGGCTTTAAAACATATAACAGTTGAAGAAATTGATTATCTTAAGGAATTCTTTACAAAGTCAAGGGAAAAGGTTGCCCAAGGTGATCTGGAGACATTCCTGGCTAGTAATAAACTGATACACGATAAACTATTGGAATACAGTGAGAACCAAACCCTTCGCAAACTAATAATCAACTACCTGGAAAAAATTCAGCGATACCAGAGCATGATTAATGCCTGGGAAGATTCCTGCTGCATTATGGAGGAATTTAATGAGCATTGTGTTCTCATTGATGCCCTCTATCGGAAAGACGTTGCCGAAATTAAGGAACTGTTAATCAACCATTTGCGCAATTGCCGCATGAGAATCATTAACCAATTGGAGAAAAAAAGGTAATAAGTATAAGTGCAACATCGGCTTTCGTAGTAGCTAAAGGCTCGACGTAAGCCGTGTTTTCTAATTTCTTAAGGATTTTTTTCACACTTTTGCCGCTGTTGAATATTAAATAATTATACTTATTATATAGGTGGTGAAAGTATGAATCTTACCGTTTTCCGTCCTAATTACCGTAGTCTTGTGGTGGGTGCTGATACAAAAATACCCATACAAGGGGGAAAAGAAGTTAAGGCAATTAATTTTGACAATGCTGCTTCAACCCCACCTTTTCGTTCAGTGTTAAATGCAGTAGTTAACTACGCCCCCTGGTATTCTTCCATTCATAGAGGGAAGGGCTATAAGTCCCATCTATCTTCAGACTTCTATGACCATTCCCGAGAGATTGTTGCAGAATTTGTGGGTGCAAGTCTGGATGAAAAGAGTGTAATTTACGTTAAGAATACAACTGAGGCTATTAATAAATTATCCTACCGTTTATTTGATGACATGAAAAACGCAGTTGTACTGTCAACAGTGATGGAGCACCATTCTAATGACCTCCCCTGGCGAAACAAATACAAACTGGACTATATTGACATTGATTCGGCGGGAAGGCTTTCTTTAGATGACTTGGAATATAAGCTCAAAAAATACAAAGGTAAGGTAAAATTAGTAGCAGTAACAGGGGCTTCAAATGTGACCGGCTATATTAATGACATTTATACAATTGCTGTTTTAGCCCACCAGTACGGCGCAAAAATTTTAGTGGATGGGGCACAACTTGTCCCCCACAGCCTTCTTAAAGTAGGAACTGCTGACTCCTTGGAGCATATTGATTATTTGACCTTTTCCGCCCACAAAATGTACGCCCCCTTTGGGATTGGTGTCTTAATTGGCCCCAAAGAGACCTTTAGTAAAGGTGAACCGGAGTATATGGGGGGTGGAACAATAAAGATGGTGACCCATGATTATATCAGTTGGGCAGACGCCCCCGAAAGGGATGAAGCTGGAACCCCAAATGTTTTGGGAGTGGCTGCTTTAGTTGAAGGAATAAATGTACTTAAAAAAATCGGCATGGAAAACATTGAACGTTATGAGCGCAGCCTGTCAGAGTATGCTCTGCGCAAGCTAAAAAAAATAAAAGATTTGCATATCTATGGCAGCACTGTAAATTGCAAGGACCGGGTCAGCCTTCTAACCTTTAATATTAAGGACTTGGAACATGCATTAGTTGCTGAAATACTTTCCCAACAGGCGGGTATTGCCGTTCGTAATGGCTGTTTTTGTGCTAACCCCTATGTTCAAAGATTGTTGGAAGTAAGCCAGGAGGATATAGCAAAATACATGCAAAATCCTTCCCTGCCCCATCCCGGGATGGTACGAATAAGTTTTGGGCTATACAATACCTACGATGAAATTGATAAGTTATCTGAAATCTTAGCTGCAATAGCAGAAAACAAAAAATATTTTTTTAATAAATTTCAAAATACTGCCCCCCTTGTTCCCATCGACCTAAAAAATAGTTTTAATAATTATGGATATTCAGGCTCTCTTTAAGCCAAAATATTCTTAAGTCACATATACAGGGGGAAAAACTTTGGCTAAAAAAATGAACCTGTTAATGTTTAGCGGTGATTATGATAAAGCACTAGCTGCTTTAATTTTGGCTAATACTGCCCGGGAAATGGATGTAGACGTTACCATGTTTTTTGCTTTTTGGGGGTTATTTTTACTCCGTGACCCCGAAAAAGCCACCATGGAAGATAAAACAGCTTACGAAAAAATGTTTGGTGCTATGACTCCAAAAGGTCCCCAGGAAATGCCCCTTTCCAAAATGAATTTCAGCGGTCTGGGAAAAACAATGCTTTTGGAGATGATGGAAGATGACAACGCACCTCCCTTAGAAGCATTTCTGAAAGGTGCACAGCATAAAGGAATCAAATTTTACGGATGCAAGCTTTCAGTGGAAATAATGGGTTTTAAGAAGGAAGAGTTTATTCCTGAATTAGAGATAGTGGATGCTAAGACCTATTTGCAGAATGCACTAGAGTCAGATATGCAGTTGTTTATTTAGCCACAGACCCACATGACGCAAGCATCACCAGTAGATAATTAAAGTTTGGCCACGGGTGACTTCGTCACACACAGATAAACACTGATTTAATACTTATTTTTACTAGTCACTACTCACCAGTCACTAGTCACTTTTTTCAGGACAGATGGACACGGATAACTGAGTATATAATAAGGGAACCGGGATGCCGGTTCCTTTAGTTTAAATAGAATTTAGATTTATATGTTCTAAAGTGCAAATTGCTTTCTGCAGGCAGAATTCCAATTAAAACATCACTTAAGTCATAAAGGCACATCAATTTGCCCAACAGCTCTTCCAGGTTATCCTGGGCATTGGAATAGGTTTCAATAACTTCCTTCATCTCCGAACCAATAATTCCATATACCTCATTTTCATGTTGGTCCAGACCTTTCAAAAGGCTATTTGCGGACTCTTGCATGACTTTTTTTTCAAACTCAATTTTATCCTGTATTTTTAGTATCTGCTCCTCTACAATATCTACCATGGTATTGTCACCCAAGGGTAAATTCCTGATAGAATTAGTAAGCAGCTTGCTTAAATCATCTAGTTCTTTATTATTTTCTTTTGCCATCTTTAAACGGCAATAACCCTCAATCCATTTAATGATGCCATCCCTATCCATTTCAACACCCCATTAGATTTATCTTATCTACAGGGTATTAAACTCCGAAAGGAAATGTTCCCCTTTCTGTAAATATCCTTAATTTTCACTCACTCCTATAGGTGTATCTCCAGCCATCCCAATATTTCTTGAAAAACCTCCTCTTTTACATACTCATTATGCAGTTCGTGGTATTGCCCCTCCCAGAGCTTAAGAGTACATTCACCCTTTACACCCGCTGCAAATTCTTTGCTTCCCTCATATGAGGTAATCCCATCTTCTGTTCCATGCATGAGCAGCAAAGGGATCCGTAAATCTTGGCTATGTTCCAAGGTCCAATTGGCTGCCCTGTGGGCTTCAAAAAACAGCCGGGTTGAGATTCTATTATGAACAAGGGGGTCATTGGCATAGCTTTCTACTATTTGGGGGTCATGGGAAAGGGCATGGGCGCTTATTCCATTATGCTGAGAGAAAGAAGGCCATACCAAGTCTACCCCTTGACCTAATAAGATTTTAAAAAGAGAAGGTTTCAATGCTAATTTAAGCCAGGGACTGGTTACTATTAACCCTTGTAATTCATAATTTCTCCGCATGCAGTAATTCAATGCCAAATTTCCGCCCAGACTATGTCCATATAAAAATTGAGGTTTATAGGGAAACCTTTTGTGAGATTCTTGTAAAAATTGGTGGATGTCATTGAGAAAAAATTTATAGGCGGGTACATGCCCCCTTTTACCCCCAGATTTGCCGGAACCCCGCAAGTCAAAGGCAAAAAAAACATATCCGGCATCTGCTAATTTTTTGGCATAGGTTTCATAGCGTCCGCTGTGTTCCCCCAGCCCATGAACCAGGTTAATAACCCCTTTAGTTTCCCCCTGGGGCTGCCAAAACTGGGAAAAAATTTTTAAGCCGTCATCCGTTGTCCAATTAAGTTCAGAATGCATAATCACCCCTCCCCCTTTTACTTACCCTTAAAAAAAGAAACAAAAACTTCAACTATTTCCGATTTGTTGCCGATGCGTATAGGCGGGCCCCACGTTCCGAAGCCGGAAGAAACAATAACCTGCAGGTTCTCCTTTTTTAGATATCCCCAATCAACTTCAAAAATCCTATCAGTAACCAGATTATTGGGGAAAAATTGTCCACGATGGGTATGACCGGAAAACTGCAAATCAACCCCAGCTTTTACCCCCTGGTCTAAATCTCGGGGCTGATGATCCAGCAGAATAATAGGCAGCGACTTATCAACATCAGCTAATACCTCCTCAAGAGGTTTGCGCCTCCCTCCTGCAAAGTTATGCCTGGACTGTTCATCACGCCCAACGATATAAACACTATCAGCTACCTTTGCCCAACTGTCCCGAAGAACATGAACCCCTGCTTCCTCAAGGTGTCGAACAATGTCCTCAGCATGTCCGCCAATATATTCATGGTTACCTAAAGCTGCAAAGCTGCCGTACTTGGGGGTTAAAAGCTTAAGGGTCTCTGTCATTTTTTCCTCTACAAAAACGTTCACATCTTCATCAACAATATCTCCGGCAAAAAGAACAACGTCAGGATTCAGTTCATTTATTTTTTCTACCATCTCTAATAATCTTTTGTTGTCGACTATTCTTCCTAAATGTATATCGGAAACCATGGCAATCTTTAAGCCGGTTAGATTATTGCTCCCTTTGTTAATGTCTACCTCATAATGGTTTATTACAGTATGACGGGCATTCCAGGTGCCATAAATCAGCAACAAAAAAACCATCCCCAGAATTATTGCTCCTGTAACAGTAGGGTTATAAGATTTTAACCCGGGTATAATGTTTAGCCATTTGTTTAATACGCGCAGCCCGTCAATAAATAACAGTATAAAAAAAAGATAGTACATGGCTGCCAGCCAGTAACCCCCAATAAGGGACAAGTACTTTCCCCCAAAGCTGCCGATAAAACGCTCCCCCAGCCTCGCTAAAATAAAACCACAGGCTATAAACCAAAAAACAATCCAGTAAAACCTTCTATAAATAAAGACACCGCCGAAAGCCTGCCAACCCCGCAGTCCTATATAATAATTGATAGAACCATAGATAAAGAAAAACAATCCTATGATAAAAACAAACTGCAAAGGTTTCATTTTTACCCCCTGTTTCTGACAACATCAAACTTTAAAAGGCAGTGCATCAAGCAGCACTGCCTCAATCTAAAATAATTATAACCCATATTTAGGGAAAATACACCTTACCCTTTGTACACTTTTGAAAATTGGGCAAGGGCACCTTCTACATCTGCAGCAAAGCCCATTTCCTGCAATGTTTCACCGATTAATGTTAATGCTTTAATAAACATTTCTTCAGTGGCATTTCCCATATGACCAATACGGAAGGCTTTGCCAGCTAATGCGGCTAAAGCACCGGCAAGGATTAAACCCTTATCGGCCAATGCTTTACGGAATGCAGCATCATCAACGCCTTCGGGATAAAGTATGCAGCTCAGGGTTGGTGCGGCTACGTCTTCTTGAGCTAAAGCTGTCATACCATATACACGTAAAGCCGCTCTGACAGCTTTACCTAATGCTTTATGTCTGGCGTACCTTTTTTCTAGGCCTTCCGCCATAACCATTTCCATACCTTTAGTATAAGCATAAATCATGTTGACTGGAGGAGTAGCATAATATTTGCCGGGATTCTCCATAATAGGCTGCCAATTATATATATCACAGTAATAAGCCGGAATCTTCTCCATTTTTGCTCTGGCAGCCAGGGCTTTTGGTCCAAAGGCAACAATACCCAACCCAGGGGGAACCCCTATAGCCTTTTGAGATCCGGTCAATACTGCATCAATTTTGTAATCTTCATCACTATACGCTTTATTCATATCCTCTTCAACGGCAGCTGTAGCACAGACGCCATCAAGGATAAACAAAGCACCTGCCTTCTTCACAACAGGAACCAGCATCTCTAGGTTAGCTACAACCCCGGTTGAAGTATCAACGTGGGTAACGGTAGCTGCTTTAAAACCGCCCTCAGCCAGTTTAGCTTCTACCAGTTGAGGGTCTACATGGACTCCCCAAGGAGCCTGGATAGCTTCAACTTCAATGCCAAAAGCCTTAGCTAATTGGATAAAACGGTCGCCAAAATATCCATGGCTAATCACCAGAAGCTTCTCACCAGGGGCCACTGTATTAACTATTGCCATTTCCATGGCCAAAGTACCAGAACCAGCAAAAACAAAAACCTGACCGTCGGTGTTGAACATCTCCTTAGTCAGCTTGATGCCTTGCTTAAAGGTTTCCACAAAACGGGGGTCTGTATGGGCTCTGGTCTCACTGGCCAGGGCATCATAAATCTCATCCACAACAGGTGTCGGTCCGGGGATTAATAACATTTCCTTATTACGCATGAACATCCTCCTCCAATATACATAAATCAAGTTTATATTTCTTTTCGCTTTCTTTTAGTAAAAATCCTGCCATTTTTTCTCTTAAAGGTTATATTATCTCAACCCATCCTTAGTTGCCCTATTAAAACCACAACTTACCTGCAGATTTGCAAGTTGTCTTGTGATATTATGATTTCGAATAATTTTTAAAAATTGTTTTCAAAATGGAGGAATTTAAGATGAACAAAAATGTAAGAAAGTTTAAGCTTTCACTTGTTCTAGCGGTTGTCTTCTTATTGTTGTTTTCCACCATGGCCTTTGCTTACGGCTATTCTTATTACCCTACCTACCAAAACCGTTACAGCAACTATAGTTATTCTAATTACTACGCTCCTCAGAAATATTACTACCAGCCCTATTATTACAATTATTACAAGTACACTCCTCCCGTACAGCAGCCGGTTCCTCAGCCTCAACCAAAGCCACAACCACAGCCGACACCTGCACCCCAACCTGCACCTGCACCTGCACCTGCACCTGCACCGGTATCAGGAATTTCTGCTGATGAAAAACTAATGCTGGATTTGGTAAATAAGGAAAGGGCCGCTAATGGTCTTCAACCCCTGCAAATTGATATGCAGTTGGTAAAACTGGCTCGGATGAAGAGCCAAGATATGATTACAAATAATTATTTCAGCCATACTTCTCCTACCTATGGAAGTCCTTTCGATATGATGAAAGCTAATGGCGTGACTTATAGAACCGCCGGTGAGAATTTAGCAGGAGCCCCTAGTGTTTCTACGGCTCATACCAATCTTATGAACAGTGAAGGGCACCGGAAAAATATCCTTAGTTCCAATTTTACCCATGTTGGTATTGGTATTATTGACGGTGGTCCTTACGGAAAGATGTTTACCCAATTATTTATTGGAAAGTAAGAAAACCCTCGGGTTTAGTGGCTAGTAAAATACTAGTTGTTAGCTTCAAATTTTAATTATAATTAGAAAACTCGCCTTGCGGCGAGTTTTTTGATGTATAGTCTGGAAAATTAAATCTTACATGATCCCCGTATACCACGGAACTATGGTCTGGGGGGTTTGGGTCCGAAATATTGATAGTATTGGGTTTCAATATTTCCGTTGAAAAGCTTCCTCCTTTTGTTGGCCTTTTGTCCATATATTCTCTCGAAATCTTTATGGGAGGTAATGAAATAAAAGGACCATGTTTCATATTCCCGATACAATTTGCCCATCTGCCGGTAAAGTTCTTCCACCTTTTTTAATTCACCCAGCCGTTCACCATAAGGGGGATTGGATATCATCACACCATATTTCCTGGAGCTTCTCCACTCAGAGAGGGGCATCTTTTGAAAGTGAATCTGGTCCTCCACCCCCGCTTCCTTAGCATTTCTCCTGGCAACCTTTAGTATTTCTTCATCTTCATCGGTGCCAATTATATTCAACTTACGGTCATACTGGGCTAAATCATGGGTCTCTGCCCTTGCCTGACGCCATATTTCCCGGGGGATGATGGGCCACTGTTCACAGGCAAAGGTTCTATTCATTCCCGGTGCCATGTTTAACCCAATTAGTGCTGCTTCAATTGGTATTGTACCCGAGCCGCATAAGGGGTCAGCCAGAATGCGGTCAGGATTCCAGTAGCTTAACTGAATTAAAGC
Organism: Bacillota bacterium; assembly: GCA_049323895.1. Classification (GTDB taxonomy): domain Bacteria; phylum Bacillota; class Peptococcia; order Peptococcales; family BICA1-8; genus JBMOKT01. The sequence continues at coordinate 55,448 of JBMOKT010000026.1, forward strand.
CGCTGCCAAAGTTTCCTTAAGTGGTGCCGCACCAATCCATTCCCGATAACCTCTTTTATGTAATCCCGGTCCACTGGTATCAATAGTTAGAGTTACTACGTCCTTGAGCAAAGCAACTTCGATTTTATACAGGGGACCTGTTTCAGTAAACCAATCTGCTTTATAAGATTTCTTTAAACTTTCTACAACTGCTTTTTTAGCAATAGCCTGGCAATCAGATACACTGAACAGCTTAGATTTAATAGATTTCCCCTCCACGGGGAAGTTTCCGTCCTTAGGTATCCAGTCAGCCCAGGGCAGGGCTTTAGTTTTTTCAAATAATTCATCAAAGGTTGTGGCTTCAAATTCAGCTATTTTCAAACGTATTCGATCGGCAGTCCGCAGCCATAAATTACAACGAACCAAGTCACTTAAGTCACCGGTAAAGGTTACTTTGCCGTTTTCTACTTCAACATCCTCATAACCCATCTGCTTTACCTCATGGGCTACTACTGCCTCTAATCCAAAGGCAGCTGTTGCTATTAGTTTGATTTTTTCCATTTCGTCTCAAATTCCCTTCTCTTTTATCTCCTAAAAGTATACCACAAAGGGCAAAGGCAATATACTTATTAGTGGCTAGTTGTTAGTGGCTGGTGGCTAGAAAATACGTGTCACCGTGGCAGATAAAAAAACGGGCATAGCCCGTTTTTTTATCGTTTATCGAAAAAATAAATTTTTAGTTGTGGATAACTAGCCCAGCACAGCTTTTTAATGTGTTTTACTAGCCACTAAACGCCGCAGGCGGTTTTTTAAAGTTTAGAAAAATCTAAGGTTGCAAAATAATCTTCTAAAGTTTCAGCCCTTCTTATCAGTTCCACACTGCCGTCTTCTTTTAGCAGAAGCTCCGCGGAACGAAGCTTTCCATTGTAGTTAAAGCCCATGGCATGACCGTGGGCACCGGTATCATGGATAACCAAGATATCTCCCATGTCTATTTTGGGCAAACTTCTGTTTACGGCAAATTTATCACAGTTCTCACATAGGCTGCCTGCTACATCATACACCTGGTCATGGGGCTGCCCTTCCTTGCCGACAACAGTTAGGTGGTGATAGGCTCCATACATGCCGGGACGCATTAGGTCAGCCATGCTGGCATCAACACCGATGTAATTTTTATATATTTCTTTCTTGTGAATAGCCTTTGTTACCAGATATCCATAAGGTCCGGTAATTACCCGTCCACACTCCAAGGCTAGCCTCAAAGGTGCTAATCCATTGGCAGCTATCTTCTCCTCATAAAGCTTCTTGACACCTTCGCCGATAATCTGGTAATCAACAGGTTCCTGATTAGGACGATAAGGAATGCCAATACCGCCGCCAAAATTAACAAATTCAAATTTAATTCCCAGCTTCTGATTTAATTCAACCATTAAGTCAAACATCATTTTAGCTGTTTCGATAAAGTAATTGGGGTCCAGCTCATTAGAAATAATCATGGTATGGATACCAAACCTTTTTACACCTTTGGACTGCATAATTTTATAGGCTTCAAAAAGCTGTTCTTTTGTAAGACCATACTTGGCATCTTCCGGGGTCCCAATAATGGCATTACCGCCGCCCCGTAATGAACCAGGATTATATCTGAAACAAATTATTTCAGGTATTCCTGCATGCTTTTCCAGGAAATCAATGTGGGTGATATCATCTAAATTTATAATAGCCCCTAACTCCTTGGCTTTTACAAACTCTTGGGGAGGTGTATCATTGGAGGTAAACATTATATTATCACCAACAATACCCACTTTTTCCGCTAATATTAACTCAGCCATGGAACTGCAGTCACCACCAAAGCCCTCTTCTTTTAATGTTTTTAAGAGATAGGGGTTGGGGGCTGCCTTGACGGCAAAATATTCTTTGAAACCTGGCGCCCAAGCAAAAGCCTGTGTCAGCTTTCTTGCGTTTTCTCTAATGGCTTTTTCATCATAAATATGAAAAGGGGTTCCATATTGGACTACAATTTGTTCTATTTGTTCTTTTGTAAAGGGTAATTTTTTTTGTGCCACGATAATCCTCCTCGTCAATGTTTAGTAGATAATAAAAATAATAAAAAAACGGCTGTGAGCACACAACCGTTAACCGTCTTAGGGCAAAAGCTCTTTTCCTTTCACCTTAGTTATACGAATAGCGCTCCACCCCTATATGGGTGACAGTTTTGCAGTTATTCACTGCAAACCCAGCAAAAGCAGCCGCTCTGACTTTTGCTTCGGCGATTATTCCTTTCCTATTCCTTCAATGCCTGCCGGCTCCGGATAGTACTCATAATACCCGCACCTCTACCAAAGATTTATTTTTAGATTTTCATCTCATTATGCACTATCCTTAATTGAACTGTCAAGGTCAATTATTTACCATTTTGCATATTTTACCTATTTTAACCATTATTAAACCAGACCTGGTTTAATAATTTTATAGCTGGTTCGATATGCCCTATAGGTATCCCCCCGTAGGAAAGCAGCACTAAGGGATATCTATGAGGAGAATCCTCAATAAAATAATTACTTATCGGAATTACTTTTACTCCAACCTGTTCTGCCAACTGAGCAATTTCCTCAGGCGGCTGCAGGGTTTTAACCTCTAGCAGAATATGCAGCCCTGTCTCCACCCCAGATAACCCTACCCTATCTCCCATCAGCTTTTTGATAGCATCTATCAGCAATTGGTTTTTATGCGCATAAATCTTGCGCAGCCTCCTAATATGTCTTTCCAGCATGCCTTCCTGCATAAAAAGGGAAAGAGCAATTTGTTCAATCTGAGAGGAAGTCTGGTTGTATTTCCTCTTGTTCCCCTCATATATACCGATAAGCTTCTCCGGCAAGACCATGTAACTTATCCTTATGGAGGGAAGAAGTATTTTAGAGAATGTGCCAAGATAAACAACATTGGAGCCCTCGCTTAGCCCTTGCAAGGAAGGTATTGGTCTACCTGTATATCTTAATTCACTGTCATAATCATCCTCAATTATCAGCCTTTTATTCCTTTTGGCCCAGTTTAAGAGCTGAATCCTTTTATTAATAGGCATAACAGAACCCGTGGGAAATTGATGGGAAGGGCTGACATAGACTAAGTCGGCCCTGCTTTCTTCAAGAAGACTTATGTTTATGCCGTCCTCCTCAAGTTTAATCGGAATAAGGGTAAAACCATAGTCTTTAAAAATATGACGGGCTTGTTTAAAACCCGGATCCTCGAAGCCAATCTGGGTGCAGTCCTCCTTGAGAAGCCCACATAAAATTCCCAGTAGTGTTTGTACACCCGATCCAATTACCAGTTGTTGGGGTGTACATATGACTCCTCTGGAATGATGGAGATATTTTGCTAATTCTATTCTTAATTCCAACTCACCCTGGTGGGAGCCATAGGTAAGAAAACGGCTGTTTTCTTGGTTTATTGCTTTGTTCAGGTATCTCTTCCATATTTGGAAATCAAAGCTATCCTGGTCAATGTGATCGTTGCGAAAATCATATTCCTGCTTTACAGGAGTATTTAAAGTTTTTTTATGGGCAAGATTAAATCCATCCCTTCCATAAAAACTATGATCTGCAATCTTATTAACGAAATAACCAATTTTAGGCTCACTGGAAATATACCCCTCTAAATGCAGTTGCTGATATGAAGCTTCCACCGTTGTTTTACTCAACTTTAGGGCAATGGAGAGCTGCCTGATTGAAGGCAGCTTTGTATATGGCTCTATTCTGCCGTGGGTTATTTCTTTTTTAATATACTCATAGAGCTGGAGGTAAATAGGTACTCCAGCATCTTTAGTAAGTGCCAAGGAAAATTCCAGCATCAATCAACACCTCCTGACCTGGTTAAAAAATTAAAAACTGTCACTTTTCAGATGGTCACTTTTTTAATATTATACTAATAAGTTTTAAATCAAACAATCATATTTATCCTTAGCAAAGAAAGAGTGGAAATATGGACGTCCGACATTTCATAAATACTTAAACTAAGCTTAAGGAAAACTAATGATTATAGGACTAGTGGGAGGAATCCAGATGAGTCAAAGTAAAAAATTAACATTTGGCGGGCTAATGATTGCCCTTGTTTTCGTAACTACCTTTAGTGTTAAAATTCCAATTCCCTTTACCCAAGGTTATATTCATGCCGGAGACAGTATGATTTTTATTGCTGCTATTCTTCTAGGTTGGAAATATGGTGCAATAGCGGGAGGAGTTGGTTCGGCACTGGCCGATGTCTTAGGAGGCTATGCTAATTGGGCAATACCGACACTGATTATTAAAACTTTAATGGGTGCTTTAGTGGGTTGGATTGCCAAAGACGCTATGGAGCGGGATAGCCAAACCAAGATTATGCTAAGCTTAACTATGGCTTTTATATGGTTTGGACTAATCAGTTTTTTGCAAAAAGTAATCGCTAATAATATCACACAAAACTCCACCCATTTGATTGGTGAAATTGATGGAATTACTACAATAGAAGAACTGTTGCTGTTAAGTCAGAAGGTACAGGGTCAGCTGTTTTGGGCAGCAGTATTAATCCCCTTATCAATTATTTTACTTTCTATTTATCTTAGCCGTATTAATAAGAAAATGTTTACAGTTGACCAACTGCTGGGTATGCTGGTAGCTGGGCTGTGGATGGTTACCGGTTATTATTTTGCTGCAGGTTTTATGTATGGCAGCTTTATTGTCCCCATATTTAGCATCCCCTGGAACATTGTGCAATTTGTCATTGGTTTAGTCATTGCTTATTTAGTAATCTTAGCTCTAGTTAAAACTCCATTAATAAAATACCTGGAAGAAAAATAGACCCCGTCAAGGGTCTATTTTTCTTTACACTATCTTTGTTGTCCAGTCTTCCAGATTCCAAACATCGGTAATCCAATCCATATAGAATTCCGGTTCATGGGAAACTAAAAGTACCGTTCCTTTGAATTCCTTGAGGGCTTTCTTTAATTCGTCTTTAGCATCTACATCCAAATGGTTAGTAGGTTCGTCCAGTACAAGCCAGTTTATTTCCTTTAACATCAGCTTGCATAACCTGACCTTGGCATTTTCCCCACCGCTTAAAACCATCATCTTATTAGTTATATTTTCATTGGTTAATCCGCATTTAGCCAGTGCCTGACGCACCTCAAAGTTACTCAAGCCGGGATATTCATTCCAAATCTCTTCCAGGGCAGTGTTGGAATTATTCCTGCTGCTTTCCTGTTCAAAATAGCCGGGATAAAGGTTGTCACCTAGAATAATCCTACCTGTTACCGGAGGTATTTTGCCTAAAAGGGTTTTTAACAAAGTGGATTTGCCAAGTCCATTAACCCCTTTAACTGCTATTTTCTGACCCCGCTCCAACGTCATTGTTAAGGGTTTTGTCAAGGGCTCATTATAGCCTAATACCAAATCAACGGCCTCAAATAGAATTCTGCTGGGTGTCCTAGCCTCCATAAAGGAGAAAAAAGGCTTTATCTTCTCTTTGGGCTTTTCCAGGAGTTCCATTTTGTCTAATTGTTTTTGCCTGCTCTTAGCCCTGCCCGTAGTAGAAATACGAGCTTTGTTTCGAGCTATAAAATCCTCCAGACGCTCCACTTCTTTTTGCTGTTTTTCATAAGCATGTAGTTCCTGTTTTTTCTTAATGCCGTGCAGTTCCTGGAATAAATCATAATTCCCTGTGTATCTGGTAAGGCTGGTATTTTCAACATGATAGATTACATTGACTACCTCATTAAGGAAGGGAATATCATGGGTTACTAAGATAAAACTGTTTTCATAATCAATAAGGTATTTCTTTAACCATTCAATATGCCCTTCATCCAAATAATTTGTAGGTTCATCAAGGATTAATATGGTGGGGCTTTCTAACAGAAGCTTTGTCAAAAGAACTTTAGTCCTTTGACCCCCGCTTAAATCGGCCACATCTTTGTCAAGTCCTATTTCACCCAAACCCAAACCATTGGCAACTTCTTCAATTTTGGCATCTATGGTATAAAAGCCGTTGTTTTCCAGTATGGTTTGAATCTCCCCGACATCCTCCATCATCTTGTTAAGCTCATCTTCGGAAGCTTCACCCATCTTATTATATAATTCTAACATCTCCGCTTCCAAGGCAAACATGCCTTTAAAAGCATCCCTTAGTATATCTCTGATTGTTTTCCCCTTGGTCAAAACAGTATGCTGATCCAGATAACCAACGGTAACCCTGTTGGACCATTCCACCTTTCCGGCATCAGGCATTAACTCTCCCGTAATAATATTCAAAAAGGTTGATTTGCCTTCGCCATTGGCACCTATCAAGCCCACATGTTCGCCTTTTAAGAGCCGAAAGGATACATCCTCAAATATTTTTCTAGAGCCAAAACCATGGGTGACATTTTCTACATTTAATACACTCATCGTTATCTCCCTACTTTTTATAAATTGACTATATAATTTTAGCTTGGCGGGTTTCAGAAGTCAAAGCAAAAATTGTACCAAATTAGTGGCTAGTTGTTAGTGGCTAGTAGGCTAGTAGAGTAAGTGACTGGTGATTAGAATGGGTCAATGGTCAATGACTAATAGCCGATAGTAGTGGAATAGTGATTGTGTGGATAGTTTGATGGTGCAAGCATTGCATGCGCGTCCTATGGCTGATTCTTGACATGAAAAAGCACTTCCCGCTAGGGAAGTGCTTTTTGTGCGTACAATTCTATCTTATAGTCTAACAACGTTAGCCGCTTGTGGACCACGATTGCCTTCTACAACGTCAAATTCTACTTTTTGTCCTTCATCCAAAGACTTGAATCCTTGGCTTTGAATGGCTGAGAAGTGAACAAAAACATCTCCACCTTGCTCGCTCTCAATAAAACCAAAACCTTTTTCTGCATTAAACCATTTAACTGTACCTTTCATTTTAAAGGCCTCCTAAAAAATTAATTGAATCAAAAAGGGGAAGTAACATCAAACTTCCTGTACCTAGAGGCCTAAAGAATGTTTAATCATTACTTTTCTTTTTAACACCGGATGTAATTATACTATAGTTTGCCACCCTTTGCAAGTTTTTTGAAAAACTTGTGTGTATTAGAAAACAGGGAAATTAATTTAGAAAAACACGGCTTGCGCCGAGCCTTTAGCGACTGCGGAAGCCGATGTTGCACTTATACTTATTACCTTGTAAAAGTTATATTCTTAAATATAAGTATGTAAAAAGAATTGTATTATTTTATTCAAATATTTCAAAGATGCTACAAACAAAAAACTGCTCAATATCCATATCTTGATAAATTAAATAATTATGTATAAACAGTGTGTTTCTGCAACCAAAGCCGGAGGTAGCTTTAGCTGCAATCTATTTTGAATCATATTATAAATTAAGGGTATTCCCTAAATCTAAATCAAAGGAGTGATACTTGTGTTCTTTGGGTCCTTTTTTTATTCCTGCCGGGGAATTCATTATATAGTGCAACCAGGAGATACTCTTTATACCATTTCCAGGAGGTTCCATATCAGTCTGCAGGCATTGATAATGGCAAATCCCCAGATAACCAATCCTAATTTAATTTTCCCTGGTCAGGTCATCTGCATACCTGTTCAAGTTTCCTGCCCCGGAGGTTTTCCTTATATTGTCCAACCCGGCGACTCTTTGTACTATATTGCCATAAGATTTAATGTTAGTTTGCAGACGTTAATTGCTGCCAATCCCCAAATTGTCAATCCCAATTTAATTTATCCCGGACAAGTTATTTGCATCCCGAGAATGTATATGGGAATGTAAGATGTCACTAAAAGCCAACGGCTTTAAGTGACAGTGGTAAAAATATGTCACCATAGATGTCTAACTTAGAGGACGTGCTCGATGAATGTCAATTTTGTCTTGATGTGCTACCTTGACATTATTGATTTATGCTTGAGGGGGTTTTCCTACGGGGAAATGCCCTCCTTTTTACTAATTTTTATCAAGTTTCAGCTTAGCCAGTGCATCAGCTAAAGCCGTATTTATGGGTCCATCATCTGCTTTTTTCTGTTCTTTCATATATTTTGCCACGTCCTTTTTAGCTACCTTGCCGCCGCCTTCCTTTTTCCTTCGCTCGTTAAAAACCGACAGCCTTTCCCGATAGCCGCATTGGCAGACAAATATTTGTCCCTCTCCTTCGCCCCTTAGCTCCAGCTTTTTGCGGCACTCAGGACATCTGGCATTCGTTACCTTGGCAACACCTTTTCGGTGACGGCATTCCCTATCCTCACAAATCAGCATTTTTCCCTTTTTGCCATTGACCTCTAAGAGGTACTTGCCGCACTCGGGACATTTGCTTCTGGTGCGGTTATCATGTTTAAAGGTTTCCTGACTATTTTTTATCTCTTTGACAACCTCTTTTGCATATTCTCTCATTTCATTAATAAAAGCTTGTTTACTAAGATTTCCCTTGGCTATTGAGCCTAATTTCTGCTCCCACTCCCCGGTTAACGCCGGGGACTTTAAATCATCAGGGACTAGCTCCAAGAGCTGCTTGCCTTTAGAGGTTATAAAGATATCCTTTCCTTTCTTTTCAATTAAAAAGGTATTAAACAGTTTTTCAATAATGTCTGCCCTAGTAGCCACTGTGCCGAGGCCCCCAGTTTCGCCCAGGGTTTTAATTAAATCCTTATCTTCCCCTGCCATATACTTGGCAGGATTCTCCATGGCTGAGAGCAAAGTACCTTCATTAAAAGGTGCCTGAGGTTTTGTTTCTCCTTTAGTTTGGAGTATTTTAGATATAGGCAGTATATCTCCCTTATTGACCTGTGGTAAAATCTGCTCGGGGATTTCCCCTTCTTTTTCATTATCCTCCAATTCCCCTTGGTAGACTTCCTTCCAACCTAAGGAAATAATAGTTTTCCCCTTGGCAGTAAATACCTCTTCCCCTAATTTTGCCTTAATAGTTGTCTGCTCATACTCAAACGGAGGATATAAAACCGCTAAAAACCGTTTGACAACCAAATCATATATTTTTCTTTCCTTGTCACTTAAGGCACTTAAGAATACCTTTTGTTCTGTCGGTATAATAGCATGGTGGTCTGAGACTTTAGTGTTATCTACAAAGTTCTGATTGACCCTGATGGGGCCTCTCATTATCTTGGCCGCTAGGGCACTATAAGGTCCCACACCACAGGCTTTAACCCGTTCGGGTAAAGTATCGACCAAATCCTGAGAAATATAGCGGGAATCGGTCCTTGGGTAGGTTAAAACCTTATGGTTTTCATAAAGCCTTTGCATATGGGAGAGGGTTTCCTTGGCGGAAAAACCGAAAATCTTATTGGCATCCCGTTGCAGTTCCGTAAGGTCATAAAGCTGTGGGGCAAAGCTTTTCTTATAGGCCTTGTTGACTTCGATAACCTTGGCCTCTTTCTTTTTTTCAACAGCAGCTAATATCCTATCACATTGGGCCTTGTCAAAAATTCTGGTCTCTTTAGTTTGGGTATCCTGCCAAGTTAGCTTTAGTTTATCGCTCATAGCAGTAATACCATAAAAAGTCTTGGGCTTAAAGCTTCTAATTTCCTCTTCCCTTTTGGCGATTATGGCCAAGGTAGGGGTCTGGACCCGGCCGCAGGAAAGCTGGGCATTAAACTTGCATGTCAAGGCCCGGGTGGCATTGATGCCCACAAGCCAGTCAGCCTCAGCTCTGGCTACTGCTGAGGCATAAAGGTTTTCATATTCCTTGCCGTCTTTTAGCTTACTAAAGCCTTCTTTAATAGCCTTATCGGTAACAGATGAAATCCACAGTCTTTTAATAGGCTTCTTAACTTGGCATTTCTCCAAAATCCAGCGGCCTACCAGCTCGCCCTCCCTACCGGCATCGGTGGCAATAATTATCCCATCCACATCCTTGCGGTTAATCAGTCCTTTAACAGCTTGAAACTGCTTGCCGCTTTGTCTGATTACAACAAGCTTTAAGGGAGATGGTAATAACGGTAAATCCTCTAAACTCCAGGTTTTATATTTATTGTCATATTCCTCGGGGTCCGCCAGGGTAACTAAATGACCTAGAGCCCAGGTAACTATATATTTTTCTCCTTCTAAATATCCATTGCCTTTTTGCGTACAGCCTAGAACCCGGGCTAAGTCCCGCCCAACTGAAGGCTTTTCAGCTAATACTAATTTTTTACCCATTTTAATCCCCTCATTAAAATTCCTTGGTCATTATGCACCGACCATTTCTAAATATTTTATCATCATTATGTAGTATATTCCACTTTCGTTCTTTTCTCTAGTTTCCACAGGGTATATTTATCACCACTACTTTATTGTTACAATTTTACCATCTAAAAATAAGGAAGCAAGGGGACGGTTACTCCCCCTTGCTTCCTTCCCTTGCTTCCTTGCTTCTTCAAAATTTCCCCCGACGAGGTAAATAAGCGGGTAAATTGTCCAAAAAGACATTCACTATATTCTGGTCAAATAGTCTTATCCCATCAGTTTTAAACATCTCAAAAGCCTCAAGAGGTGTGACCCGTTTCTTATAAACCCTGTCGGAGGTCATGGCATCAAAGACATCGGCAACTGCCACAATCCTTGTAATTATCCCTATGCAGTCAGCATTACTATCCAGAGGATAGCCTGAACCATCAAGCCGCATGTGATGTAATAGTACCGCACGTTTGATATTAGTATCAATGTCTTTAATATGGTTTAGCATTTCATATCCTATAATAGGATGTCTTTGCATTATCTCCATTTCATCTTTATTTAGTACTCCCTTTTTATTTAATACCTTATCAGGAATCTTGGCTTTGCCAATATCATGTAATAGACCGCTTTGAATGACTTTCTTAATATCAGTGCCGGGAAAGCCCAGCCATTTTCCGATAAGCATGGAATAAAAGGCGGTATTAATGGAATGGATATAAGTATAATCAGATAACTCCTTCAGTTCAGTTATTATTCTAATGTAACAAGAGCCACAATCAGAACAACTGTAGATTGATTCCGATAAATCCAAGACCTTTTTATAGTCTAATTCCTTACCTGCCGATAAATCATTGAAAACATCTTTTATTACCTTTACAGTATGGTAATAATTCCTTCTAACAACATAAAAATGCTCCTTCTTAACTCTGTTCTGGTATTCATAACCACGATAAATTTCTGCATAACCCATGTTTATTCACCTACGCTTTTAACATAGAAAATATTATTTTAGGTATAGACTCTAACGGGACCTGCTTTTCTACCGCCTTTAATTCAAAGGCAACTTTTGGCATTCCGTAGACAACCGATGACTTTTCATCCTGACCAATTGTCCTGGCCCCTTTTCGCCTCATTGCCAAGAGCCCTTTTGCTCCATCATAGCCCATGCCCGTGAGAATAATGCCAATTGCTTTATTTGCGGCTTCTTTTGCTACCGACTCAAAAAGAACATCTACTGAAGGGCGATGACCGTTAACCTTATCTCCTGAAAAACATTCTATCTTAAATCTATCACCGATTTTCCTAATTTTGATATGCTGATCACCAGGCGCAATTAAAACGCCGCCCTGCTCTAAATAATCCCCTGTTTGGGCTTCCTTCACCCTGAGCCTTGTTGAAGAGTTAAGCCTCTCGGCAAACATTTTTGAAAAAACCGGTGGAATATGCTGAACAATTATGATACCAGGTGCAGCCTCTGGCAGTGCCTTTAGTATGCTGGAAATAGCCTCCGTTCCACCTGTCGATGCTCCAATTGCTATAATGCGCCGGGGATCGTTATGGCTTTTTTCAATTACTGAAGGTATTGTTGCTTTGGTATTTTCTACATTAGCATTAGCTGCGATTTTAATTTTGGCAATTAAATCGTTAATAAACCTCTCTACGCTATTACTTGACTGAATATCAGGCTTAGTAACAAATTCAACTGCACCGGCATTCATGGCATCAAATACTGCTTCACTTACTGTACTGACTACAATGATCGGCAAGGGGTACTGAGGTAAGAGCCTTTTTATAAACTCAATCCCATTCATCTTAGGCATTTCTATGTCACAGGTCATTACATCGGGTCTGTATTCCAATATCTTGTCCCGGGCATCAAAAGGATCGACGGCTTTAGCCACTACTTCAATAGCTGGATCGGAAGAAATCCCTAGAGCCAGGACCTCTCTAAAAACCAAGGAATCATCAACAACTAAAACTCTTATTTTCTTTCGATTCATACATCTATTCCTTTCTGTATAGGGCCGGAGAGATATATTTGTACTTTGTCAGCTCACGGTTCAATGATTCGGAATGGCCAATAAACAGATAACCTCCCGGTTCAGTCATCTCATAAAACTTATTGACTAATTCCGCTTTGGTCTTATTGTCAAAATAAATCATGACATTCCTGCAAAATATCACATGAAATTTTCTCTTGAAGGGGAAACGTTCTTCCATCAGGTTAAATTGCCGGTAAACAAGTTCATTTCTGATTTTTTCAGTAAGAACGTACTTTTCATTATCCAACTTCTTAAAATAATTTAGTTTCCATGCAGGAGGCAGATTTACTATACTTTGTTTTTCATAAATACCCTTTTTAGCAATATCCAGAGCCCTATCAGAAATGTCCGTAGCCAAAATTTTTGTATCCCATAGTGCTTTTTCTTTTCCAAAAAATTCATCTATAATCATAGCCAGAGTACTAGGTTCTTGACCTGTGGAACACCCTGCACTCCATATTCTTAAATCTTTTTCCCTGCCGGACTTTGCCAGGTTCGGCAATACTCTATCCCGAAAATAATAAAAATGTTCTGCTTCACGCATAAAGAAGGTATGATTTGTAGTGATTTTATTAATTAAGGTTCTAACCGCCTCACCAGTCCTATCGGCGGTAATATACTCAAAATAATCAGAAAAACTGCTAAGATTATTTTGCAGCAAAACATTATGCAATCTTCCAATTACCAGTGCCTGTTTTTCAGCCTTTAAATTAATCCCATAATATGATTTAATATAATCTGCCAGTTGAAAAAATTCTTTTTCACTTATGGCAATCACAGAACTCCCCGCCTTAGGGGGGGAGAGCTTTATAACTCTCCCCCGTTTAATAAATTAATTATTAATACTTTCCGAACTCCTTATCACCTAGTGAAATCTTAGTTTTTGTGGCTGCTGCTTCATTTTCAGCCAAATTAATGTCCTTAACTTTTTTCTTATCCTTCATACTTTCCAGCATCTCTAAGACCTCTCGATTAATCTCATTACCCACTTTATTAGCGGAATAGCCACCCTTTTTAAGTTTAAATCTGTCAACTTGCTCTTTTAAAAGTTCCGCCTGGGAGGAAAGTTCTTCACTGGCAGCGGCAGCTTCTTCAGAAGTTGCCGAGTTGGTTTGTACAACCTGGGAAACCTGCATAATACCTTGATTAATTTGGCTAATACCTGTTGCCTGCTCATTGGAGGCCATGGCGATATCGTTAACAAGAGAAGCGGCTCTGGCTACATCCTCAACAATTTGGTTCAGAGCAACCGCTGTTTCATTAGCTATTTTGGTACCACCTTCAACCTTCTTGATAGATCCCTCAATCATATCCGTGGTCTCACTTGCTGCCTTGGCAGACCTTGCTGCAAGATTTCTAACTTCCTCCGCCACCACCGCAAACCCTTTGCCATGCTGCCCGGCCCTCGCGGCTTCAACAGCGGCATTTAAAGCAAGAATGTTGGTCTGGAAGGCAATCTCATCAATAACTTTAATAATCTTCGATATATTACTTGAGGACACATTTATCTCGTCCATAGCCTTTAACATTTCCTTCATCCGCTCATTACCCTGGGCAGCATTATCCTTAGCTTTTTCTGATAGATTATTCGCCTGATTGGCATTCTCCGCATTCTTCTTGGTTTGAGCCGAGATCTCTTCGATTGAAGCGGTTAATTCCTCAATAGAGCTTGCCTGTTCAGCAGCACCCTGGGATAAAGCAATACTAGAATCGGAAACCTGCTTGAACCCGGACGCAACTTGTTCGGCGGCAGAGTTGATGTTGGTTAACACTTCATTAGTGTTTTCTGCCATTTGCCTAAAGGCCTGAGCTAGCATACCTACTTCATCTTTGGTATTGATTTTTAATTCTACATTTAAATCTCCACTGGCTATTTTCTCCGAAGCCTCTACTACCTGTTTAATAGGCTTACTAATAATACGGGATAAGAAAATTCCTAAACCTATGGCAACAGCCATTCCGATACCAACAAATATTCCCATTATCATCATAGCCTGGTTTGCAATCCTGTCATTTTTCTCTGCGGTAGCTTTAGCATCAGAAACCTTTATAGCTACTAAATTATCAATTGCATCCCTTTGAGCATCAGCTGCTTTACGCATGTCCCCTTTTATTAGGGCAAAAGCTTTTTCATCTTCATTAGCTAAAGATAATTTTAATAGTTCATCCAGATAAGAACGAAATTCCTGCCTGGTTGCCAAAAAATCATCAAAGGCTTCTCGCATTCTATCTGAAAGAATCAGCTTTTCAAAATCATTAGAAAGTTTGTTGATTTCTTCCGTTATTAATAATATGGTGTCGTATCTGGCTTGAATACCCTCTTCGCTATCCTCAAGTATCATATCCCGTGTATTAACACGTATTCTTTGAAAGAGCTTAGCCATTTCTGCCGAATAGGAAAGAGGCACAGTCATATTTGTATACATTAATGTACCATTATCATCTACTGATCTAATATTTATCATCCCCACCGCACCTACCATACCAGCAATAATTGCCACAAGAATAAAACTAGACACTAATTTTGTTGCTAATTTCATATTATAAAACCAATTCATCACTTTTTCCTCCAATCTATTCCAGTTATTTATTTACAATTTTTTATATCATTATATTTATTTTTTCGGCCTCATCATCATTAAGAAGCTTTTCGCAATCTAATATAAGCTTAACCTCACTGCCCACTTTACCAATTCCTTTTATATACTTATTCCCTGTTTTATTCACTTCAGGTGGAAATACAATTTCACTTTCGGGAATAGCCAGAACCTCTGATACACTATCTACAATAAGTCCAATTGATAGTTCCTTAATGTCAATTACCACTACACAGGTTCTGTCGTTATATTCTCTAAACTCCTTTTTGAACCGCAGTCGCACGTCCATAACTGGAATAATTTTTCCCCGCAAATTTATTATCCCGCGGATATATTCGGGAAGCTCCGGAATCTCAGTTACTGGTTGTAGCCCTATGATTTCTGTTACATATTTTATCTCAATACCATAGGACTCTCTACCTATGGAAAAGGTCAAAAATTTGCCCTTTTGCGTATCTTCTTCCTGCTCAAATAGTTCTTGGGCTTGGACATTCGTCATACATACATCTCCTTTCACCTATTACCTATAAGGCCTGCAATATCAAGAATCAAACTAATACTTCCATCACCCAGAAGAGTGCATCCCGCCAACCCCCTTACTCTTTTGGTATTACCAAAATAAGCGGGCAGAGCTTTTACCACTACCTGCTGCTGTCCTAATAGCTTATCGGCAAATAAGCAAATCCTATTCTCATCCTCTTCTACCATAATTAGAATGCCATCTGTAAACTCCGTAATATCTGTCTTTACACCATACACTTCATGCAAGCGAAGTAAGGGATAACACTGACCTCTTACCATAATCATTTCGTTACCATCGGGATCAGTTATAATATCAGACTTTTGCGGCCTAAAGGATTCTTTGATAGAGATGGTGGGTATTGTATATTTGGAATTTCCCACATTGATATTCATTCCATCTATGATTGCCAGAGTCAGGGGAATTTTTATGATAACGGCAGTTCCAATACCCTCACTACTATCTACCGAAACGGAACCTCCCACCGATTCAATATTTTTTGTAACAACATCCATCCCGACACCTCTGCCCGAAAACTCCGTGATATCATCTTTCGTTGAAAAACCCGGGAGGAATATAAGATTATATATTTCCTGATCGCTCATTTCATTTTTCGGCTTATTAAGAAGTGCGTTTACCTGGGCCCGCTTAAGGATTTTTTCCTTATTTAGTCCTCTTCCATTGTCTTTGACTATAATTAAAACATCACTTCCAGCATTTTTAGCTTCAATAGTAACTTTGGCTGGTCCAAATTTCCCCGTCTGTTGTCTTTCCTCCGGCGTTTCTATTCCGTGGTCAATAGCATTACGTACTAAGTGCATCAGTGGGTCGGCTATGTGATCGATAATATTTTTATCTACTTCTGTTTCTTCACCTACCAACTCCAGTTCAACTACTTTGTTAAGCTTCTTATTCATATCCCTGACAATCCGGTTCATCTTCAAGAATGTTGTAGTCAAAGGCACCATTCTAATGGACATGACCACATCCTGTACTTCACTGGTTATCTTTCTTAACTGCCGGGCAGCTTTTCTGAAGTTATCCAAATCAAGCCCCTTTAACTCAGGGTTCTGGGTGACCATAGCCTCGGCTATCACCATTTCACCTACCAAATCCATAAGCTTGTCCAATTTATTGATATTGACACTAATCAGACTCTGACCGGCAGCGGAGTGGGTGTCTTTTCCATTATGCAGATCATTACCTTTCTTCTGTGCTTCCGGAACTTTCTCAGCGTTATCTAGTTGGTTGCAATTACCTGTATCTTGAATCTCCACCAATTCCAAATTCTTAATAAATAGGGTATGGTTTAAGTAGTCCAAGACTTCACTGTATGAACGATCAGTCTTTAGTGTAATTTTGAACCCCTGTTCTCTGATAACCTGGATACTATTATCATTTTCCATAATATCTATTGGATAATACGAAGTTTCCCAGGCAATTTCTTCGAGGTCCCGTATAACTCCAAAAGCTCTCATATTTTCCATTTGGCAACCTTCAACAAAATGAATTACTGCCTGAAAGGTATTTGGCACAGGGGTTATTTCATTAGTACCTACAGAGCTATGGAGCGACTGGGTATCCGGTTCGTGGGATTCTTCCAGCGGCCTCTCCAAATTACTTTGTTTCAAGGTTGACAGAAAGTTCTTGATATTTGCAATTAATTGAGCTGACTCACCGTCTGCCTGATCACCATTTTTGACTTTTTCCAGTTCCACCTTAATAAAATCAACACCCTCTAATATAAGGTCGGAAAGGACGGAGTAGTCGGTATACTGAGGCTTTTGTTCCCGCAGGAAGAAGAAAAGATCTTCTATGGCATGGGCCAAGGCAGAAATATTATTGAGCATCATCATAGCAGAAGAACTTTTGATATTATGCATAATCCTAAACACTTCATTAATCGTAGATTGGCAAAAAGAACTGGATTTTTCACAACAAATAATGGATTGTTCAAGCTCTGCTAAGTATTGGGATGTTTCGAAATAAAACATATCTATCATTGTTTCATTACCAAAAGAGTCTGCCATTTGCCTCCCTCCTTTCTATGACAGTGAGGCAATTTTTGTTACCGTTTCAATCACATAGTCTTCTTTAAAGGGCTTCACAATAAATGTCTTAGCTCCGTTTATTAGAGCCTCCTTAACCATTGATTCTTGCCCCATAGCCGAGACCATGATAACTTTTGCTTTAGGCTGGTAAGCATTGATCTCTTTTAAAGCAGCAATACCATCCTTTTCAGGCATTGTGATATCCAAGGTCACTACATCGGGTTGAAGTTCTTTATATTTCTCAACACCTTTAGCACCATTCTCTGCTTCACCTACTACTTCAAACCCATTTTTTTCGAAAATTTTTCTTAATGTCATACGCATAAATGCTGCATCATCAACAATCAATACCTTTGTCATTTTCTCCCTCACTCCTTTGTCCAATCTCAAATTCTCCTAATTGAATAGTTTTTGTAAAAAAGTTCCGTAATTCTTCTAAACTGCAATCTGTCTTGAACTTTATTTTCAAACCCTCTTTTCTTATGATTTCAGTACTCCAGCTGTTCTCAGCAATATCGGGATAAAATTCTATAATATCAGCAATTTTTTTTAGCTTACTAATAATTGCAAAAGCCATTACATTCTCTATTTCACAGCTGACTTCAAAATAAACAACCACATTATATATATTTTTGGGGGTTAAAGTAGTAACACCAATGCAAGACATCTTTTTTCTTCTCCTTAGAGTATGAGTACTAATCCTTTGCTTTTTATTATTAATGATAAGGATAAACCTCATCTTTGTGGGAATTTTGTCGTAAAACGCAGAAAAAACAACCTGAAAGGTTGTTTTCTTACTATGAATGGCATATTTAAATTTTATTTTCTATTTGTCCATTGACCCCATCTCTATAACAAGATTATTAATCTCCTCTTTGGTTATATTAAAAAGGTTTAAAACCTCAGGGTGGATTTCTTTAGATACCCCTT
This sequence comes from Bacillota bacterium, assembly GCA_049323895.1. Lineage (GTDB taxonomy): Bacteria > Bacillota > Peptococcia > Peptococcales > BICA1-8 > JBMOKT01. Next base: position 73,725 of record JBMOKT010000026.1, read on the forward strand.
TACATATGAAATGACAAGAACAGATATCAGCAATATGTACCAAAGAAACCAATTCCTTGTTTATTACTCTCTTATCCATGGGGTTGTGGTTAAACAGCGCAGATTCAACGATAGAATAAGGCAGCTCCCACCAATACAGGAGGTAGCCCCCAATCTCAGAATGAGAAAACTCAAAATTATCTATCCACTCATACAAACAGCCATTAGGCTTATTAGCAGGTCTTGCCTTTTCTATTTTCATATACTTTTCACTATATTTACTCAGTAAAACTACTTTTCCTATATCATGCAGCAAGCCTGCCATGGCTGAGGTTTCAGGTATTTTTTTATTTAATAACCTTTGGTACAAAAAAGCTAGTATTTTATTTGTCATGACTGCATGGTCCCAGAGTGTATTAAAACCCTTATGCAGAGAGGGATTTCTTATCCCGTCTAATCCTTTATATAGACTGGCACTTAATACTATATTCTTTACATTAAATAATCCTAAATAAGTTAGTGCTTGTCTGACTGACCCCGTTTTCAGACCATATAATGCGGAATTAGCTACTTGCAAAACTTTCGCGGTAATGGAAGGATCACTTTCTATTACCGAGGATATCTGTTTCATATCAGCCTCCTGCTCAATTAGTTCATTAAATTTAAAATAAACATCGTCAGGTGAGGGCAGGAAATCTATATTATTAATTACTTCAAGTAAATTTTTGTCTTTTAATTTTTTCTCAACACTGAATATACTTTCGATAATTCTTAGAAGTTCTTGATTCTGCCAGGGCTTAAAAAGGTAAAGCTTGACCAGACAACTCTCTTGAATTTTCAATAATGTTGGTCCATCAATATTTCCACTTAAGACTAGTCTAATGGTGGATGGATAATTGTCTTTTACCTTTTTTAATAGCTGATACCCGTCCATCCCTGGCATTTTAATGTCTGTTACAAGAAGGTCAATTTTGTTTTGCCTTAAAATCTCCAGAGCTTGTGTACCACTTTCTGCTGTCAAAACTTGATATTGGCTGTTTACAAACAACCTCTTCAAGGACCGTAAGATTTGCAGTTCATCATCCACAAACAAAATGGTTTCTTGATTCATAACTTTTCACCTATCTCAATTTTCAGCTGCTTTATGGGCAGCTTAATAATAAATTTTGTGTATCCTCCTGCTTCGCTTTCCACAGAGATTTCCCCGCCATGCTTATTAACCACAATATCATAGGCAATACTAAGGCCCAATCCTGTACCCCGACCAATAGGCTTTGTAGTGAAAAAAGGATCAAAGATTTTACTGATATTTTTTTCTTCAATACCTGACCCATTATCTTCTATTTCACATCGTACGTAATCATTCAATCTTTCTGTGGAAACTATAATTGCCCCTAAATTTTCTGACTTGTCTTTTACTGCATAGGCAGCATTTAAAATAATGTTTAAAAGTACTTGGTTTATCTGGCTGCCCTTAGCTTGAATCATTGGAATGTCTCCCAGAATTTCTACAACCCTTGCATGGTGTTTTATTTCATTTCTGGCTATAAGCAGAGTATTTCTAATACCACTATTCAGATCGTAATCCTCAAACTGATCGTTCTGCTCTACCCTGGAAAAGGTTTTAAGCCCCATGACAATTTCGCTGATTCTTTTTAAACCATCTTCAATATCGTTAAACAAATCCTCCAAGTCGGAGGAAATAAAATCAAGTTGGTCTTCTTCTAATTCTTTAATCTCTTGAATTTTTGCGTCCAGCTTTTTTGCAGAAATATGAGGCAAAAAGTGAATAAAATTTCTATAGGTCTGAAGTGTTTTTTTATAGTAGTTAAAATAATCTCGAGATGTTTCAAAATTACTTGAAATATAACCCAGTGGATTGTTTATTTCATGGGCTACTCCGGCAGCCAACTGACCGATACCTGCCAGCTTTTCTTGTTGAATCAACTGCTCTTGGGTTTTTCTTAACTGGTCCAGGGTCGCTTTTGCTTCCTCTTCAGAGGCTGCAATTTGTTCATATAAAGCAGTAATCTCTTCCTTCTTTATCAGAGCCTCCTGGAGATATAGTTCTGCCTTATGGTATCGGTTTTTATTAACTTTATGAACAGCTGCAGCTATGATACAAAGTGCAGCAAACAAAAATATCTGTAATACATTGTTCAGCTCAGAAATCCTAAAGGATGCTTGAAAGAATACTATATAAAAGCCTACGATTAAATAAGTGAGTATAAGAGAATATAACATCACCCTTGTAATTGGTATCATAGCCAATATAAGCTGAATAAAGGCAACTATCCACACAGTACCACCAATAAGATCATAAAACCTAATCACAATAAAAAAGAAGGTCAGGGCAGAAAGTCCTGAAATAACTAGAGTAACAAGATTTGTTTTTAAGTCTGCCCTAATAATGACCTCAAAGGCGATGGCTACGAACAAAAAAAATAAGCTGTCAAATACGCTTTCCTTTAAGTTCTGCGACTTAAAAAAAAATTGGACGATAATGGTAGCTATTGTTCCAAAATATAGTAATGTTGTCATATAAGTGCTTACCATCACATTTTCATAGTGACTGATTGTGTCTGCATCTTCTGCTTCCCGGATATATTTTATAATATTCGGAATAGTGAGCCTAATTGGATGTCTGTTCCTCATAGCCCGAACCACTCTTTTAACTTTTTTGTACAGCTTCTGCTTACTGGAATGTTTTCTTTCATATTTTTCAGTTTTAGATTATATGTCCCATTAAACCAAGGACTTATTTTCTCGATTTGGTCAATATTTACGATATAACTTCTATGGCAACGGAAAAAACTACTTTCTTTCAGCCTTTTCTCCCAGGTATTTAAAGATTGGGTGCTTCTATGCTTTCCTTTTTGGGTAACAACAAAGACATCACCGTCGCCTGCAGTTAGATAGGTTATTTCTGTAGTATTTATAAGAATGATATTGTCATCTTCCCTGATTGAAATTTTAATATTTTTACGCTCATTCTTCTTTTTAGGGAAATGTCCACCTTGTTCAGTATTACTAAGTTCTATATGGGGCTCAAGTAAAAAATTACTAACAGTTCTTAATTTATCGGCTACCCCCAGTAAATGCTCTCTGCTGTAACCCATAATCTCAAACAAGGCCTTTTGTCCCTCTTGTTCCCGATGATATTCAAGGCATCTCGCAACAACTTTGGTAATCTCTTCATTTTTCCAGGGTTTTCGAAAGTAATAATAGATACTTCCTTCATTTATTGCAGAAATCGCCACATCTATATCAGAAGAACCTGTAATAAGTATCCGTACAGCCTCCGGTAAAATTTTTTTTGAATATTTAAGAATATCCGTTCCCAACATATTGGGCATATTATGGTCACAAATAATCATATCCAGTTTATTATTATTTAATATGTCTATTGCTTCTTCTGAAGTTGTCGCAGTTAATATTTCATATTCATCTTTTTTGAGGACGCGCTTTAAGGAATTGATGACCTTAATTTCATCGTCCACTAAAAGTATTTTGGCTCCATATTCCATATAACTCACTCCTCAATATGAGATCCCTCCATAAAAAATAAAAAGCTAACACCAAAATTACCCAATAGGTTGGTAACTTTTGGTGTAAAAACTGCTTTATTAGTGTTTGTTACGACATAGATTCGACAAATTCCTTCAATTTTCCTTATTAAAATACAACAAATTGCTACTCCTATTTATACTTTTTCACAACGAAAATAATTCAGTTGAAGTTTGACTTTATGGTATAATATATCGGAACTTAAACAAACAAAATTAGTAGAGGCAGGTAATGAAGTGATAACAGTAACAAACGTCAGCTTACGATATGGAGATAGGAAACTTTTCGAAGATGTTAACCTTAAATTTACTCCGGGGAATTGCTATGGTGTTATCGGCGCCAATGGAGCCGGCAAGAGTACGTTTTTGAAAATATTATCGGGAGAAATTGAAGCAAATACCGGTGAAGTTATAATTGCACCTGATACCAGAATATCCATTTTAAAACAGGACCATTACCGATATGATGAAAATTTGGTCCTAGAAACGGTTATTATGGGTAACCCCAGGCTTTTTCAGATCAGCAAAGAAAAAGATGAAATATATGCCAAACCTGACCTTTCCGACGAAGATGGCATGAAAGCTGCTGAGCTTGAATGCGAATTTGCCGAATTGGGAGGCTGGGAAGCTGAGTCTGATGCCTCTTCCCTGCTGCAGGGTCTAGGCATTGATACCGATTTGCATGACAAAAAAATGTCCGACTTGCAGGGTGCCCAAAAGGTCAAAGTTTTGCTAGCTCAAGCTCTCTTTGGCAAACCGGGGATTCTCATCCTGGATGAACCTACCAACCACCTTGATATTAAATCTATCAGCTGGCTGGAGGAGTTTTTAATTAACTTTGAAGGCACAGTAATAGTGGTATCCCACGATAGGCACTTTTTAAACAAGGTTTGTACCCATATGGCAGATGTGGACTATGGCAAAATTAAGCTGTATGTTGGGAACTATGATTTCTGGTATGAGTCCAGCCAATTAGCCCTGCAAATGATGCGGGATCAGAACAAGAAAAAGGAAGAAAAGATAAAGCAGCTGCAGGAGTTTATAGCCCGCTTTAGTGCCAATGCCTCTAAATCCAAGCAGGCAACCTCCCGTAAAAAAATGCTGGATAAAATTACCCTTGATGACATTGAGCCTTCAAATAGAAAATACCCCTATGTGGGCTTTAAGCCCGAGAGAGAGCCTGGTAATGATATCCTGACTGTTGAGGGACTATGCAAAACTGTTGATGGGGAAAGGATCCTCAACAACATTAGTTTTACTGTAACCAAAGGTGATAAGATTGCCTTTGTTGGTGCCAACGAGATTGTTAATACCACCCTCTTTAAAATCCTAACAGGTGAAATGGAGGCAGACAGCGGTCATTATAAATGGGGAGTAACAATTAACAAGGCATATTTCCCTAAGGATAATTCCCATTTCTTTAATGAAAATGAATTAAATTTGGTAGATTGGCTCAGGCAGTTTTCTGAGGAAAAATCGGAAAGCTATTTACGGGGCTTTCTTGGCAGAATGCTATTTTCCGGGGAAGAAGCAATTAAACAGCTTAAGGTGCTTTCAGGGGGAGAACGGGTGAGGTGCATGCTATCTAAAATGATGTTAAGCAACGGCAACCTTCTAATTCTAGACCAGCCTACCAACCATCTTGATCTGGAATCCATTACAGCTTTAAATAATGGTTTGGTGGAATACAAAAGCAATATACTGTTTGCCTCCCATGACCACCAGTTTATTCAAACCATTGCCAATAGGATAATGGAGATTACCCCTCTAGGCTTAATTGATAAGCGAATGACTTATGATGAGTATTTGGAGCTGGCATAAAACTTTTAATGATTTAAAGTTTTAGTAACTACAGTGACTACAGTAACTACAGTAGCTACAGAAAAAGATATATTCCATTTGTAAGGGGCGGCATGGAAACCGCCCCTGCTTTATATGAAAATTTCATTGAAACCAAAACGAGATTGCTACAGGCTGTAGCCCTCGCAAATTTTTCAACCCATGTCATCGCGTTTATTCGGGGACATGGGTCCCAGTTCCTATTTCTGTGGCGATCTCAAATCCAAAAATAAAATGTAGTTTGATGCATCCCTAAAATATGTCCTTGGTGCAGATACGTCAGCTTGAATTGACATTCATGTGATGCATCCCAATAAGTTAACCCTTGAGCAGATGCCAGACTTTAGTTACTACCTCTATTTCCCCTAACTGATTTCGCCCTTCCTTTGGGTACACCCTGACCACTTTTTCTACCATTGGGTCTTTCTCGGGGAGATTCTTTACTTCTGCTTGTGTTCACTTTTTCTCCCCGGGATTTAAATCTATTTTTTTCCTGCTTCTCCCGATTATATTTTTTCTCACCAACCGGTCTTTCCTCCACCCTTCTGGAAGAAGATGTCCCAATTTTCTTTAAGGTCAGCTTGATGCCTTTTTCTATTAATTCCAGGTATTTGCGGTCCTTGGGTGCCGCAAAGGTCACGGCGAGTCCTTCACCGCCCGCTCTGCCTGTACGTCCTATGCGGTGGATATAGCTTTCTACATCATGGGGAATATCGTAGTTATAGATATGGGTAACACCTTCTACATCTAAACCACGGGCAGCAACATCAGTCGCTACTAAGTACTGGATCTTTGCCTCCCTGAATCTTTTCATCACCTGTTCCCTTTTAGCCTGGGATAAATCTCCGTGGAGTTCATCAGAGTCATAACCCTTTTCCTGTAAAGCTGCATTTAGCTTTGCAGCACGGATTTTTGTACGGCAGAAAATCAGAGCTAAGTAAGGCTGATGTTCATCCAGCATTTTCATCAGAGTTTCCTGTTTTGCCCTGTCGCTGGTTTCTACAACAATTTGTTTTATTTCCTCTAGAGTAATTTGAGTTCCCTTTATCCGCACTTCCTGGGGGTTTCGCATATAGTTAGCTGCCAGTGACTTAATCTGCTGAGGCATGGTAGCGGAAAAAAGCATAGTCTGCCTTTTGGAGGGTGTCTTATTTATTATTTCTTCTACCTCCGATAAAAACCCCATGTGCAGCATTTGGTCTGCCTCATCAAGTACCAGCATGGAAACCTTGCCCAGGGAAACAGTCTCCCGACGCAGGTGGTCTAAAAGGCGACCGGGTGTAGCTACAACGATCTGTCTGCCGCCTTTCAACTTTTTCATCTGTCGTTCAACATCTTGTCCGCCATAGACAGCTAAAACATTAATTCTGTCGATATTCTTTATCATTTTCTTAATTTCCCCAGTAATCTGCAATGCCAATTCTCGGGTCGGGGTAACAATCAAGGCTTGAATATCATCCCTTTGGGGATTTATCATTTCCAAAATGGGAAGCACAAAAGCAAAGGTCTTACCTGTCCCCGTTTGGGCCTGGGCTATTACGTCCTGTTTATTAAGCACCAATGGTATAACCTTTTCCTGTATAGGAGTGGGTTTTATAATTCCCTGGTCCCTTAAAGCATCAACCAGATGGGTTTCAACTCCCAAAGCTGAGAAATTATCCAAAACATCACCACTTTCTTTTCATCTACTACCTTGCAGGACTACTCTTAGAAAACACGGCTTACGCCGAAGCTTGGCGACTGCGGAAGCCGATGTTGCACTTATACTTATTACCTTGTAAAAGTTATAATGATAAGTATAAAACTATTTTTCTTATCTCTACCTATTTATATTCTTATTTATTTTTTTCAATTTCCTCTATCAAAAGGGACAATTCAGTCCATCTCTCTATAGCTTGCTCTAAATCACACTCTGCTTGTTCCTTCTCAGAGCAAAGCTTTTGTAAATTGACAAAATCACCCCCTGCCCCGTTAATTTTCTCTGCCAGCTGCCTGTTTAGCTCTTCTAATGCAGCAATCTTACCCTCTATTTCCTCCCATTCCCGCTGTTCCTTAAAGGAAAGCTTACGGGGACGCTCTTTTTTTGGTACACTCTGGTCACTTTTCTTTTCTTCAGCAGCAGCTTTATCTGCTTTTGCCTGTTTTCTAATTTCCAAATACTCACTATAGCTTCCTAAAAAGGGGCGAATAACTCCATCCCCCTCAAAGACTATTAAATTATCAACTACCCTGTCCAGGAAAAAACGGTCATGGGATACGGTAATAACGACGCCGGGGAAGCTATCCAAATAATCTTCCAAAATGGTTAAGGTTTGGGTATCCAAGTCATTGGTAGGTTCATCTAGAAACAGTACATTGGGTTCTTCCATTAGTATTCGCAATAGGTACAAACGCCTTCTTTCCCCGCCAGAAAGTTTGCCGATATATGTCCACTGCATACCCCGGGAGAACAAAAACCGCTCCAGCATTTGTTCGGCAGTTATTAATTGTCCATCCGCAGTTTTAACTATTTCTGCACCTTCTCTGATATACTCAATAACCCTTTGGTTAGCGTCCATATCTATATAATCCTGGGTATAATATCCTATCTTGACTGTCTGACCGATTTCTACATTGCCCTTATCGGGCATAATACGTCCCGCCATTATATTGAGCAGGGTGGTTTTCCCTGTGCCATTAAGTCCTATGATACCCAGCCGGTCGTCAGGTATTACCAGATAGCTGAAATCTTTAATTAAAACTTCATCACCATAGGTCTTGGAAATATCCTCTATTTCCAGAACTTTCTTACCCAAACGGTTGGATCCAATGGCTATATCAACTTTCCCCAAGGCAATGTCAACCTTTGCAGCTTCAATTTCCTGAATTCTTTGTATTCTTGCCTTTTGCTTAGTAGTCCGTGCCCTAGCCCCCCTCCTAAGCCAAGCAAGTTCCCTGCGCAGCAGGTTTTCCCTCTTGCGCTCACCGGCAATTTCCCTTGCTTCACGCTCTGCTTTAGCTGCTAGAAAAGCTTCATAATTCCCTTCATAGCTATAGAGATTTCCTTTATCCAGCTCCAAGATACGATTAGTGACCCGGTTCAAAAAATACCTGTCATGAGTCACGACCAGAATCGCCCCTTTGTACTGGCCTAGAAACTCTTCCAGCCACTCAATTATTTCATTATCCAGATGGTTGGTAGGCTCATCTAATATCAGTAAATCAGCTGGCTGAATCAGTGCTTTGGCTATTGCTACCCTCTTTTTTTGCCCACCGGATAATTCACTTACAAACTGGTCAAAATTTGTTATGCCTAGACGGGTTAACACTGTTTTAGCAATTGTACTTAATTCCCAGCCATTTACCTGGTCCATTTTCTGCTGTAATTGGGAAAGCTCCTTCTGTTTCTCAATATTGTTAGAATCAGTCTCCAATTGGCTGACTGCCCGTTCATAGTCCCTTAATACCTTCATTAAAGGGGTATCCCCATAGTATATTTGCTCCAGAACAGTTAACTCTTCGATAAAAACAGGGTATTGGGGTAAATACTCAATATGGAACCTGTTGGCGTGAAGAATTTTTCCCTCTTCACCGTTCTCAATACCGGCTATTATCCTTAGTAAAGTCGACTTGCCTGTCCCATTGATACCAATTAAGCCAATGCGCTGTTTTTCTGAAATGGTAAAAGAAATATTATTAAATAATACTTTCTCTCCATATGTTTTTGTAATGTTTTCAATAGAAATAATGCTCATGTTAAAACCTTCCTTGCTACTGATATCATCCTGTTTATTATAGTGTAAATTTGATACAAAGAAAACTAACAGGTTTAGGTGGTCTATGTTGTTTAACAGTGGTATCAGACTTTACCAACAGGTTTGTCCCAGGGCGCACAAAATAATAAGGGACTCCGGCAATTGGAGTCCCTTTAATCTTTTTTATATTTCTGACTTTTTGTTTTTAGTTATCTTAATAACTGAAGTACACCTTGTGGCTGTTGATTAGCTTGAGCCAGCATAGCTTGGGCGGCTTGAGAAAGTATGTTGTTCTTAGTGAACTCCATCATTTCTTTGGCCATATCAACGTCACGGACACGGGATTCAGATGCAGTCAGGTTTTCACTGGATGTACCCAGGTTGTTTATAGTGTGTTCTAATCTATTCTGATATGCACCCAGCTTTGAGCGCTCCGCTGAAACAGTTTCTATAGCATCTTGAATAACACTAATGGCCGCAGTGGCATTTGTGTAATTCGAGACATCTAAGGAGGTCTCTGAGTAAGTATTAGTAGTACCATCAGTTACATTTCCATCACCAGAGCTTAAAGCAACATAAGTTGCAGAGGTACCATTATTAGCTGTTACAGTTGTTGTCCCAGCATTGTAATTGGCCTCACTAACCGAAAGCTTAAGGGAAGCAGCCCGCATATCATTTACGGAAATTGCCATGCTTTGCTGGCTGTTAGCACCCACCTGAAGCTTTAAGGAGGCATCTGTTGTACTTCCTACAATATCAAAGGAAGATGTTCCATTAGTCAAAGCCCCTATTTGAACGGAAAGACCATTGCCGAAGTTTAAGGTAGAATTGTTATTAATATCCGCCAAAGTAGCAACATCTGCTCCACCTTGGATTCTTAGGGTTGCATTTGTAACGGTAGTTGTGGTATTTCCTACAGTAAAGTTAGTTGTTGCATCCGCTGCAACACCTACATCAAAGGTAACGCCATTACCAAAATTATAGCTTCCTCCATTTTCAACAAATAATTCCTGTACACCACCTACTGCTACCCCAAGATTGTTTACCAGTGTAGCCTTGTACTGATCAGCAAGACCTACAGTAAATGTTGTATTTTCTGCAGCATCTGCGGCAAAGGCAGACAATGCACCCGCATCAAAGGTAAGACCGTTACCCATATCAATACCGGACTGACCCGCGGTAAAGCTTACATTAGTGCTTCCGCCATCAATGGTAGCACTAAGAGAATTATTTATATTAAAGGATGCGTTGGTACCTGCAACTAAAGTACCACCACCACCATGGGCAACTGCAAAATCAGTACTTCCATGGGATAATGTTACAGTACCGCCAGCGGCTCCGGCTACAACATTAGCTGTATCTACGGTGCTGCCACCTTGTTTAAGAGTTAATGTTGTATTTACATCAAACTTTTCATGAAGCCCATCTGCAGTAGCTGTCTCCAAAGCAGAATTTACGTCAGCAACCGTTGTTAAACGGACGTTCATTTTTGCTCCTGCACCAGGACCACCATTATCTACATAAAAATCATAAGTCTGAATGTTATTATCAAGTAATACCTTTTCGGAAATAGCAGTTACTCCATCAGCTGCAAAAAGTTGTGCCGAATAGGTATTATTAACTCCATCTTCTTCCACGTACTTGATTTGGTAACCAGCGCCGGCAACTAGATTAGCATCGGCATCTGATGTAAATGTGATTTGATTGCCTGTGGGAGCTGCTAATTCACCTGCACCACCGGCAGCAACATAGTTTCCAACATATGAATTACTCGAAATAGTATAGCTGCCTGTTACTCCGGCTGCATCAGTAGATGCAATGGTTACGCCGGTAATTCCTGAACCACCCGCTGCAAAGCCGGATATGGAATCTGAACGGGTTACTGTTAAGGTTTTTGCACCAGACATAGTTGAATTATCTGCTATGTGGAGAGCTGTTACACCATTATCTCTAGATTGGCTTGTGATACTGGCTATTTGGTGGCTTACCGACAGGTCAATACCATAGGTTCCGGCTGGAAGTGACGATCCTGAAGTAATATTAACATCAGTTATACTTCCAGAAGCTACAAAAGCACTTATAGATTTAGAATTTGTGGTAGCATCTGCAATTTCAATCTCGTAGGTATCTGCATTAAGGGTTGTAGTAAGTGCTTGGACATCTAGATTATTTAATGTTGTTGCACCTGTGTTCCATGAATCAACTGCCTTAGAACTGGCATTCTGAGATACATTGCCATTCAACAGCTTCATATTGTTGTACTCAGTTGTATTACCAATTCTGTTAAGCTCAGAAGTAAGCTGATTAATTTCCTTTTGGATTTCTCCACGGTCTACAGTAACATTAGTATCATTTGCTGCCTGTACAGCTAATTCCCGCATTCTTTGCAGAATGCTGTGGGCTTCATTCAATGCACCTTCTGCTGTCTGCAGTAAGGAGATTCCATCCTGTGAATTTCTAGCTGCCTGGTCCAAACCTCTTATTTGAGCCCTCATTTTTTCACTGATCGCCAAGCCCGCTGCATCATCACCAGCACGATTTATGCGCAAACCTGATGACAATCTCTCCAGATTCCTAGAAGTTGCAACACCATTGGAACCTAATTGACGCAAAGTATTTAACGCTGCGATATTGTGATTAATTCTCACTAAAATTACCTCCTTGTTATTTTTGTAGTGGACTTCCTTTTCCACTAAGTTTTATTTATAACAAGCCTATGGCCACTTGGCTTATTATCCAGATAAGAAAATTTTAGAGTAGCTTACCCATGTTTTTTATGACTCATTTCCCTTTCAAAGATCTCCCCTCGAACAATTTTGATATCTTGGGGAGCGTCAATAGCAAGGCGCAAATCTCCTTCGGCACTTCTAACAACCTTCACCATAATCTTGTCCCCGATAAGTACATACTCCCCGGGCTTCCTACCCAATACCAACATAGTGTTGAAACCTCCTTGTTTTTGTCTTAAAAAATAAAAAGGACGGTTTAATCAGCCAACCCCCCTTGCCTCCTGCAGGGTGGATTAAGGCAAATTAAACCGTCCTTGTTCTTATGAAATAAAAAAGACAATCCGTATAATCATCCATTTTCCGCGTCCTGCGGAAAATATGTGGAAGTTGCGAATCGTCCCTGATTATTTAATTTAAAATAATTGTTTATTTTCTTATAATCGTTTGATTTCTAAGATAATTTAGTGTTTTTATACAAATTATTATTAGAAAAACACGGCTTGCGCCGAGCCTTTGGCGACTGCGGAAGCCGATGTTGCACTTATACTTATTACCTTGTAAAATTTTGCTTTCCTATAAGTATAAAAAAACCTTTGCCTATCCCAGCAAAGGTTTTACTATGCTTACTCTTTATTTTCTTTGATTTTACTACTTAATTCCCCTCTGATGATATTTACATCTTTAGGAGCCTCAATTGCCAGCCTCAGCTGCCCGTCATCACTTTTGATTACCTTTACCTTGATATCATCACCAATTACTACATACTCTCCTGGTCTTCTCCCTAAAACCAGCACACCTAGCCCTCCCTGCTAAAAGGATTTAGTCGATAAATGACGAATAATTTAATAATTGTATTTTACTACCATTCTATTATTTTGTGGCTTAAGGCAACCTTAATAAACCTTAAAATAATTTTTAAATAACTTTAAGCATATAATGCTTTCTAATTGCCTACGATTTCAACTATGCTGTTTATAACGGGAGGGTTACTGTGGCAGGAGAAACTATACTAGTTGTAGATGATGACGAAGATATCAGAGAGGTTATTAAATTGTACTTAGAAAAGGAAGGATATTGTGTTATTTCAGCCTTAGATGGTAACCAAGCCATATTAAAGGCCTTCAACTGCGATCCCCATTTAATTATCCTGGATATGATGCTGCCTGGATTAGATGGTATTGAGGTCTGCCAGGAAATACGCAAAAATTCAAATACTCCAATAATTTTTCTCAGCTGCAAAGGTGCACCATTAGATAAATCCATGGGTCTGACTGCAGGTGGAGATGATTACATGAGCAAACCATTTGAAGCGGTGGAATTGCTGGCAAGGGTTAAAGCCCATTTGCGCCGAAGCCGTATGCTGCAGAATACTTATAAAGACACCGCAAATACAATTATAAAGTATTCTGGGCTAACTATTGACTTACCAGGTCATTCTGTTGAAGTGAACGGTCAGCCCATAATTCTATCCCCCAAAGAGTTTCAACTACTGGCAGTATTAGCTCGAAACCCAAATAAGGTATTTAGCAGCGAGGAATTATTTAATATGGTTTGGGAAACTGAAAGCTATGGAGATAACCGGACCATTATGGTACATATAAGTAATATTAGAAAGAAGATTGAAAAAAACCCTATAAATCCCTTATTTATACATACCGTCAAGGGAGTAGGTTATAAATTTTCGGTATCCTAGTTAGCTTTTGTCGATGAATAAAAAACTCAATTTATTATGCTAAGGAGCTTTTGTTTTTTTTATAATTTTTCAATCTGAAGCTTCAGCTTATCCCTTTGCTCCTCCAGTTCTTCCAGTTGTGCAAAAAATTCAGGTTTGGTAGAATGGGCAGGTTTGCGAGCTTTTAAATCTGCCAATTTTGCTTCAATTTCCTGTAGTTGATTAGTTAATTGATTCAGATTTTCAGAACGGAAGGTAATTGCTCCATGCATGCATACCTGCATACATTCTTCACACTCTACACATTTATCAGCATTAACAACAGCCAAACGGGCAAACACACTAATTGCCCTGTTTGGGCAGGCATCAACGCACCGCTGGCATCCACGGCAGAGATTATCTATTACAAAGGCTGACATATCAGCACCTCCACGGAGAATAAACATCTTTTAAATAATATATATGGTTATATAATAATATATTTTCAAATTGTTATCTATAAAAAAACCGTACCAAGAATGGCACGGTTAACCTTTAAAGGTTGGGTTAATTATTGTGCTGCCTCTATCAACAAAATCTAACCGTTCTGCCAAACCTGCGTCTAAGCCAAAGGTAATGCTAATTGCTCTTTTAGGACAACTATTTATGCAGGTGCTGCAAATTATGCATTCAGTAGACAGTACACGCTTGTCGAGTTCTTTATAATCCAACAGCTTTACATTCATAGGGCAAACCTTTTCACACACACCGCAAAAATTGCATTTATCTTTATTGATTTTCACCTTCATCAAAGAAAACCTGGAGCCGATTTTCTGCAGGACGGGGATAGGGCAAGCATATTTACAAAAAGCTCTATTATCCTGCAGCTTAAAAGCCAAAGCAATACCCACGGCATAATAGATTAAATTGCCTGCCGTTAACCAGTAGAGTTCTTCAACAGATTGGTAGACAGGGCGACGCTCAAATATAAACCAGATAATAAGAATCAGCCCCAAGGAAAGGAAAAAATGAAGATATCTTAAAAGACCATAATACCTAAGCCTGCCCCCTTTAGGTATCTTATAAGGCAGTAAGTCCAAAATCATTGCCGTCCAGCAGGCGTAACCACACCAGGCCCGCCCAAAAACCAAAGGACCAACAATCTTGGCAATAACATAATGCATCGCTGCAGCCGCAAAAAGCCCCAGCAGCACGTACATAAAGAATCCCTCTATCTGCATATTTTCCCTGCCGAAGACTCCCAGGAAAATAAGCATATAACATCCAACTAAAAGCTGGGAAACTCTTCTGCCCCATGGCTTATGTTTTCTGGGCAGAACAATATCCAGCACCATGGCAAAACAGATAGAAAAACCGATGTAGCCGAAATTAAACAGATAAAATATATATCCCGTAGAAAGCCAAGTGGAAAGGGCAATCCCTAAAAAAATAACAAAAAACACAATAGGAAGAATGAACTGCTTAGGGCTAATCTTCTCCTTTATACCCATCTAGGACCTCCCTCCTTCCAAAACAATTATTCGTCTTATTAATACTGTTATAGTTATTTAGTCATAAAGGTATTACTGTTTTTCTTAAAGATTTCCTGCAATGATTAGAACATTTTATCCCTTTTTAACTTAGCACTTTCTCCGAAAAAAAGTTATAAGGAGCTTATCTGCTCCAGATTAATTTAATATCCTCTTGATCTTTTCCTTTCAAGTATACATTTTTAATATTGTTAAAATTGTCCTCAATACTTATTTCACACATTCCATCTTTATTGAATTGGCTAACTAAGCTATACCTTAATCGTATATACACATTTTTTTCCCCTGTCTACTAAAATTATACAGTATTCTAAAGATAAAAGAAGAGGAGAAACTTTTCTCATCAGAAAGTTCCTCCTAGTCTTAATACAGGTTATCGATAGCTAAATCAGGACCTTAGCCTCAAATAGTTTATTTTATTAGTATCACATCGTACTCAGATTAATCCCTCATATCATCCATGGTAAATTCTGCTTCTTAAAAAGACCCATCTCCTCATAGTTCATATACCCCTATCCTTGTATACGATTTTATAATACTCCCCATCTCGTAATACCTTTTATTCTTTTTCAACCAGTATCAGCCGCATATTACCTTGTAAATCTTCCACTACAATTTGATGTTTCTTACCCGCAGAATCTATCAACTCAATAATATCTGATGACCCATCATGGGGAAAACTACTTTTTATGTATATCATGTGATCCTTAAGATAGTTAAAATCCGTAATTACTGGATCCGCAGACATACTTGAATGTGTAATTAGCTTCATCCATCCCTCACCAAAAAAGGCTACGCTATATTCTATAGTATGCTCTTGATAAGCTGGATTTTTCAGCCATCCTTTGCTTAAATCTTCGTAATTTGCCCCTTCTTTATTATAGCCCACTGCCTTTATTCTGTCATTAAAATCCAACTTAACTGTTTCATCACCATTCAATGGCGTGTAAGCCAGTATCCCATCACGAACCCCAAAATTGGAAGTGTCACCCGCAGGATTCTTTGCATCAGTTGTGGTGTTTTTTTGTGCTTCCATCTCAGCTTTAAGCTCCGCCTTTATTTCTGCTTTTAGCTCTTCTGCACTTTTTTGTGAAGAACCACAGCCTGCTAGAATTATTAAGGATAACCCTAGTATTAGTGCAAGAAAAATAATTTTTCTCATTCAGATAGATCCTGCAATCTAATTTAAGGCAAATTTAGTATAGCATAGTATTTCATTGTCTAATTTAAAAAAATCTTAAAGATTGTGATACTACGCGTCAAATAAGGAGGGCTCCTTCTGATTCTTCATCAAAGGGAGCCCTCCTTAATAAACCTGTTGGTGTTACACGTCTAATAAAAAAACCGCCGTCATTTTGTAGGCACTCCAATATACCAAGATGCCCAAGTACTTACATTTATTACTTGGACATCATCAAAACTTTCCTTCATCTCCGTATAGGCTTTTTCTATGAAATTAAAATAATCTCCGCCCTCAAGCCATTCTACTATATCTATTGGGATATACCTTTGCTTATTATAATCGTAAATTATCACCAAATCTTTTGTTATCCTGCGCATTTCTTTATACATAATTTTTCTCTCATTTTCCTTCAACCCATGTGCCACAAAAGAAGCAATAGAGACATTAAAGCTTTTATCTTCTACAGGTATACCTTCAAGTATATTTGCTTGAATAAAATTTATGTTCTTATTTCCCTCTTTTTTGCTAGCTATATCAAGCATTTTTTGTACTTGCTCTACTCCGGTAACCTTAAGCCCCCTTTGATTAAGGACAGAACATAAGGCTCCAGTACCGCAGCCAGTATCGATAATAGTATTGAATAGAGACAAATCCACTTTGTTTTTCATCTTATCTAAAATTGCATTATAGTGCCTCTTTTGATAACTGTAAAAGAGACCATAAATTGGTGCTATCCAATGGAAAAGTCCATATTCTCCTCCATCTTTATCCATACCCATATACTCCCTTTTTCTGCTTTATATCTATTTTTATTTCTCCAACATTTTATATGCGCAGTTATTTGTGGTAAAGCATCCAAGGTATCTATAAGTGTTGCTTCTCCTTTAGGGCTAAACGTCACACTGCTCAATTTCTATTGAATACTCACCACAGTTGATACATACTATTACACTTACAATAAAACTTTTATCAATCTTCCGATTCTTTATTAATCTAGTAAAGGATGTACTGGCGTACTCTTTAGATAAACTGCTTATTACATACTCACCTTTTTTCGTAAAAATATAGAAGTGATATTCTAAAAACTTGAAGTGCTTTGCCTTTTCCTCTTTACCCGCCAGGCAATTTTGACAGGGCTGGCCATAATATTTAAGATCAAACACCACCTCTTCCCCTTGATTAAGTAGCTCTAAAATATGAGAAACTTCAATACCTTCAACTGGATACTCCTCATCATTTATTAGATAACTACAATTTTCTTCACTTAAGTCATAGGCTTTTTCATTATAAGCAAATCTGTAATTACTCACAATTAACCCCCTTGATTCCGCATGTTGTGCAATAGCCCTTTATTTATTTTTGAAGACCCAATTCCCGTCTTCTATCAAAGATTGTTGCAAGGTATCGTGACTTTGCTTTTTTTCCTATTAAAGTGGAACAATAAACCTATTCCGTTGCCCTATGCTTCTACGATTAAACTTCAACCTCTTAAAAGTATTGGAATCAGAGAATATAGCCACCTCTACCAAACTTCATTATGCACTCTGTCTGCATTATATCTTTCCGCTATCTCTCTTTTTTCAGCTGGATGTCCTACAGCAATGATGGCTACTGGTATAATCTTTTCTGGAAGATTTAATAATTTTGATACTTTTTCAACCAGTTCATCCTTTGGATATACCCCACACCAGCAAGTGCCAAGTCCCAAGGCCTCCCCCTGTAAAAGAATGTTTTGTATAGCTGCGGACATGTCTTGGATCCAAAATAAACCTTCATACTTAACATTACTAATATCGGCACAGGGCACTATTGCAACTGGAGCTTCCTTTAACATTTGTGTAAAGGGATGAAATTCAGTAATGGCATTAAGTTTTTTTCGGTCCTTTATAATAATAAAATGCCAGGGCTGTTCATTTCCAGCAGACGGCGCGTACATAGCGGCCCGCAGCATTTGCTGTATTTTCCCCTGGTCTACAGGCTGGTCTTTATACTTTCTAATACTTCTTCTTGTAAATATTTCTTTCATTTTTACTCCCTCCTAGCATGTATTTATTATACCCTTTTTTGTTATTTGACAACGACAAATGCCGTACCGCCAGTACAAGCGCCCCAAATTGGGGGATATTTAAAATTGATATCAATATTCCTAAGGAAAGCTTACGCCAATACGGTCAGCTTACCTTGTTTTTATATGAAGAAAGTGCCGACGATGGTTCAAGGATTGATGGGTTAACAATACCCCTTGAAAGCTTTTAATTACAGGGGCTAGGGGCAGGATGCCGCTATAGGCACAGCCAGTAGGCGGATATTATGCTGGCTTGTCTTTCATTCTGGTTACATGCGTTTGAAGGTAAGTAAAAACCTCAGAAATGGATTCTAAGGCTGTAAAATTGAATTTTATCTCGGATATAATGGCCGCCGTCACTTGTGGTACGGTTCACCCTTAATAATCCTAAAGGCTCGGTAGAGCTGTTCCAATAAAATCAGCCGCATTAGCTGGTGGGGGAAAGTCATCTTAGAAAAGGATAGTTTAAAGTCCGCCCGACTGATAACACTTTGGCTTAAACCCAGGGACCCTCCGATAACCATGGTTATGTCACTTTTACCTTCCAATGCCAGCTTATCCAGCTTGCCAGCCAGTTCTTCTGAAGAAAGCTGTTTGCCGTCAATAGCTAAACAAATTAGATATGTATCTTGTTTTATATGCTTTGAAATCCGCTCTGCTTCCTTTTCTTTAACTATATCTTCGTCGACCGGGGAGGCGTTAGCTGGCTCCTTCTCATCTGCTACTTCTATTATTTCTACCTTAGCATAGGACTGCAGCCTTTTCAGGTATTCTACAATACCTTCTTTAAGATACTTCTCTTTCAATTTTCCTACGGCAATTATTTTAATATTCATCTTTTGCCCCTTAACAATTTAATGGGTCGGATTCACTCTGAATTTATTTGGTTAGCCTGACTTATTCCTACACTATTTTAAGGGTCTGACTTACTCCGAAGCAATACTTTGCGTCTGCTGTACTTCATGATCATTCTATTGCGTCTGACAATTACGCAAAAAACCAAAAATACTCTTTTACCCTTTACTCTTTCACTCTTCCACTATCATACTATCAAACTTATAAATACTAGTCATCAGTAACCAGTCACTTTTCTCAAATAAAAAGGACCAGCCCAAATGTTGACCAGTCCAATTGAATCAAATTATCGTCATTTTCGATTTTATTTACTAGAACAATTAAGCAAATAGTTAAACGGGTAAATATTATATCAAAAAAATTCAAAGCTGTTTTCATTTTAACACGGATACAAATCTATTATTTTTAATAATATAACGCCAAGGATAGTGTTTTGCCTCACCCGCATAATCTATATTTATTCTAACTGTCTCTAGTATATCTTTTTGTTGTATTTTTTCACCTTCTTCTAAATAAATCGTATCTCCACATAAGTCTATTCCGTAATGCTCTTTTGATATTCCCATTGCAATTGTAAGTTTACCAGGTCCGTTACATAAATTTAATATTTTAGTTGTTTTTCTACGCATTTTCATTAGTTCTATCCCTTCAATAGGTTCAATCGCTCTAACTAGTACTACCTCGGGTCTTTCTTCAATATTTGTAACAACATTAAAACAATAGTACATGCCATAAATAAAATAAATATATGCATAACCACCAATTCCAAATTGTATTTCTGTTCGCTTGCTTTTTAATGATTCAAATGCGTGAGAAGCTGCGTCGTTAGGTCCAATGTAAGCTTCTACTTCAACAATTTTGCCTATAGTTTTCCCTTCGGTAGACTTATGAATTAAATATTTTCCCAGCAATTCTCTAGCAACAGTTAGTGTATCTCTCGTATAAAAGTCTCTCTTCAATTTCATCGTTTATATGAATCTCCTCATTATACTCTTTTAATATTTGTTTTGCAGCAATTATTCCAGTAGCCGCAGAATGAACAATACCTTGGCTAAGACCAGCACCATCACCAACAGCAAATAAACCTGGTACAGAAGTTTGCATCTTTTGGTCTACAATTATTTTACTCATCCACCATTCAATTGCTGGAGCATATAGTAAATTGTCTCTATCTACAATACCAGGTACTATCTTATTTAGACGTGAAATAAAATTTAGGAACTTATCCGGGAAAAAATGTATATCTTCTGTTAGTTCTCTTATATTGCCAAAAGTAAGTATTCTTTCATTTGTAGGCTTTACCACTCCATAAGAATCTGATTTTTTATTATCTATAAAATCCCCTAAAAGCTGTACAAACAATTTGTTATTTGAATGTTTTTTAAATCTATTTAAAATTTTTTCCGGGTTAAGATATTTATTAGGATTAATAGACATTAAAACGTTAAAATTACTACTATGGGGTACTTCGCCAACATTATTATTTTTACTTGTAAAAATAGTATGCCCTCCAACTAAAGCATTACTATTATAGTTCAATATTGCTATTTTCCCTTCACGACAAGCACAATGAACCTTTATTTTTGACCCATCTTCGTACACTCTTGAAAACTTTGGGTCTAAGGAAAATTTAAATAAGTCAGATATCGCTTCTTTTCTTGATTCAACACGAACTCCAAAATAAAACTGGTTGTCTTCAAATTTACACCCTATAGAGCTTAGTGTTTTTTCAACCCAGTCAGAACCTACTTTGCCGGCGGCAACAATAACCTTTTTCGCTTTTATATATTTGTTTTTCTCATAGTTTATTAAAAAATTGTTATTAAATGGAAAAATATTTTCAACTTCAGTATTGAACATAAAGTATATATTTTTATTTTGTTTTAAATGGGTAATGAAGTTATTAATTATATTTTTCAAATTATAAGAGCCTATATGGCGAACCTGATAATATTTAAAATTCAAACCGTATTGCTTTAAAAAGTCGCTGTATTTAATATACTCTTCTTTGCTTAAAGACTTGTATTTGACTGATTTGCCATCAAATTTAAGCAGCAAGTTTTCAATATAATTGACAAGTTTTTTCTTATTATATTGATTCGATTCTATTATATCTAGATGTCCGCCACTATTTAAATCTAGTACTAATTTGCCATCTGAAAATAATCCTGCACCACCTGCACCACTAACCATATTACATACATTACAGTTGGCACATTCACCTTCAATAGCTGGACAAACTCTTTTTCCAACTTCATTCCCTTTTTCAAAAACAATTATCTTAATATTAGGATTTGCTCTTAATAACGTATCTACTGCAAATAAACCAGAAGGTCCCGATCCAACAACAGCTACATCATATTTCGATATTGTCATCCTCAGTCCCCCCTAATCTAAAATAGTTGAATAAAGTTTTTTCCTAATATATAAAAAACAGTTTTTAATTAATATTACTTTATATTAATTAAAACATTCTAGTCGTTGTCAACTCTTTTAATAATTCTTTTTTAATGTCTGATTTTATACTTTCCTCATTTAAAAAAAATGGGTTAATTGTCAATATTCCAAGAATTATTAAAATTATTGTGATTAAAAATCTATTAAAACTTTCTGCTGTTCGCTTCATGGAAGTAATTTCGTTAGACAATTGAAATAGCGAACTTTTAACTGGTGCATCAATATACCTTTTTATAGATTCTAAATGTTGGTAGCTGCCCTCATAGCCTGTCGTTTCGTTGACTTTATAAAATACGATTGTAAGAACATGTTTACCTTTTTGAATATAAACCGGTTCACTAGATAAATTATGTAACAAGGCAACTATTTTCCCGTTATATCCAGGATCAATTGGAGGTTGATTTGACAACATTACTCCTTTTTTTATCAAACCAAAAGAAAGTGATATTTGCCCTGATACATCATAAGGCATATTTAAAGTTTCTTCTGTAATTATAAAACATACCCCATTCTGGGGAATGCAAATGCTCTCATATTTAGAAATTGGGCTTACAACTGGTTGATTACCATGTTTTTTATTATAAACATAATATTCATCACCGAGGCTTAAATCATAACTACATGATTGTAAACGTTTGTCCTTAATAGGCGTTATTAATTTATATAGATTAATATATTCCATGATTTCATTTTTGTTTAATAACAACTTGTCCACCCTTAATAATTAAATTTAATACCTAATTCTGCGGAAATTTCTAAATTCCTTTTATAAAACGGATAATTAAAAGTCTTATTACTAATTACTTACCGTTATGATTATAATCAAATTTTCATACCAGTAGCTAAAGGTGTCTACAGCTAGTTACAAAGAAACATAATATAACTATTGACCATTAGCTACTGGTCATTACGTATTACAAATAGGCTTTTCTCGCATAATCTGCATTGCCATTTTTACGGGCAAGCTTTTTAGTATTATAGTTTAAAAATGCTGCCAATGGACGGTTTAGAATCTTGGGTATTTTTACAGTTAGAATTTCTTGGGATTGGGCAGGTATTTGCTCCCCGCCAATAATATTTTCCAAAGCAAGTCTTAGTCCCAGGGTGATTTTCTCACCCTTTTTACCAAGGTCCTCCAGGAGGGCTCCATTTATTAAAGGTCCTCCCCCATAGGCGAGCCCTCCATACCAGTGCATCCCTGTTTCCCCGGCAAAGAATTCACAGGCATTGAGCAAAGGCTCTACCCTTGTCACATCGGGGAATCCACACTGACCAAGAGCAAAAAGACCCTTGCCTTTTAATATTTCGCCCCGCTCATCAGCCAGCTTTTCCAAGAGCCATATATTAAAGAAAGGAAGGGTATCGGAGTAAATAGGGGCAATTATGCCCATTATGTCACTCTCCACAATCATCCTCTGCAATTCATCTAATTTTTCCTTCCCGTCATAGTAGTCAATAATATGTACTATCTCAACAGTACTTCCTGACTCTACTGCAAGTTTCTGTATTGTCCTGGCAAAACTAAAAGACGTTCCCTTTTTTCTGGGGCTGCCATTAAGAAGAAGAAGCTTTTTCCCACTCATTTAACAGACCTCCTTCAAAACATTACTTATTCTTTCCTTTATTGCCTCCAAATCATCGGTCTCCTTGAGAATAACCGCTTTAGAAGCATACTGGAGGTTCAATGCATTATTTTCCACTAATTTAGTGAAACTAATTTCTTGTTCCCTTTTACCATTAGAAATCCCTATAACTATTAAAGCCTTATTCCCGTAACGGGGGGGATGTAAAAGATGTCCATCCTGGACAGTGTATGTTGGCAGACAGAGATTCATAAATTTGTCTACCGCTTTTTTTAAGATTGAAGGATAACCACCAAACCTGATAGGCGTTACCATTATTATGGTATGGCATTTGGCTATGGCTCCCATTATCCCATGCATCTCATCCTGCACAACACATTTCCCCGGTGATTTAAAGGAACATCCTCCACATGACCTGCAGGGCAAAATGTTCATATCTTTTAAATTAAAGAGGGTTTTCTCGCCTCTTAGTTCTCCCATTATCTCTTTAGCAATATTGGATACGGCGGTATCATTTACCATCGCATCCAGTATGACAATTGACATTTAAAAAACTCCTTTCTTTTTAAAGGCCTCTTTCTTTATTTGCTATACTCTCATGTAGCTTCTGAAAACCCCTGGATATTATATTAATTTCTTCTTCACTAAGATCCTTAAAAAGGTCTCTTAAATACTGTTCATCCTGTTCCTCACGCTCTCGCCAAAAGCTATGGCTTTTTTCGGTTAATCGCAGTCTTAGCGCCCTTGCATCGTCTTCATCTTTTTCTATTTTTAAAAACTTTTTTTCCTCCAGCTTCAGGGCCAACTGCTTTACATTTTGCCGGGAACTGCCCATTAACTCTGCTACTTCACTTAAGGTTGGCGGCTTATCACGAAACTGGCTTATCATAGTATTTAAAAACCACTGTTTAGTCGTAATTTCATCCTTCTCGAGATATTGATCTCCTAGAACCTGCAATTTATTTGCCAGGAGAAAAATGCTGCCAAAGATAAATTTTTGCTTATCTATTAGATCCAATCTTGTACCCCCTATATCCCAATTAATTATTACGTAATATGTTACCTATATATGTAATATATTACGTAATCTGTTGTATGTCAAGGGGAATTGAACAAATAGCTGTAGGCTATTTGTTCCCGTCTGTCATCTAATCGTCATTTCGTCTAGTCGTCGTTAGCTTTGCTCGAAAAGCCAATATAAAAAACCGCCTGCGGCGTTTAGTGGCTAGTGGCTAGTTATCCACAACTAAAAATTTATTTTTTCCTAACGATAAAAAAGCACGACGTCTGGTACAGTATATTCACACCAGACGCCCTGTATTGACCAAGTTTTGTCTCGCCCACTCGCTCACTGACCAAAAATATTACCCAAAAGTATTAATCTCGAGGCATTTCACCCAGTACTAAAGGTAATTCCTGCTTACGACCTTCCCTGTGAACAGTTACGGTTACCTTATCTCCGGGCTTATGCTTCTCCAATATTTTAGTCAAATCATTAAAGTTCTTAACTTCCTGTCCATCCACGGCGTTGATAATATCCATTTCCAACATTCCTGCCTGGTGAGCAGGTCCTCTGGCTACAATTTGACGAACCAATATACCTTGAGGTACTCCCATTTGTTTGGCTGTAATTTCATCAATAACAGTTCCGGCAATACCCAGGTATGGTCTGCTGACGTAACCCTTTTCAATTAATTCATTGATGATGGGCTTGGCATCACTTATTGGTATAGCAAAACCCATACCTTCCACACCTTGAATAACAAGCTTGGCACTATTAATACCAATTATCTGCCCCTGGCTATTGACCAGTGCACCACCGCTGTTGCCGGGATTAATAGCAGCGTCAGTCTGTATGAGCCTAAACTGCCTGTCCCCAATGGTCAATGTTCTATCAGTTGCACTGACTACACCAACTGTAACAGACCTGGCAAATTCAATTCCTAATGGGTTTCCAATAGCAACAACCAATTCCCCGGTCTTTATCTTGGTTGAATCCCCTAATACAGCCACAGGCAAATTTCGAGCGGTAACTTTTATAACAGCTAAATCAGTACGGGGATCTGACCCTATGACTTCAGCTTCTACCTTGCGACCATCAGCTAGACTGACAATTACTTCAGCAGCCCCTTCAATTACATGGTAGTTTGTGACAATATAACCTTTGGCATCAATAATAACTCCTGACCCGCTGCCTCTTTCTTGGACACTGGACCTGCCAAAAAAATCCTGAACTCTCCCTCTGTTGCTGATACCTACCACTGTTGGTCCCACCTGTTCGGCAATAGCTACAACCGGGGAAACATCTAAATTACCTTGAGGAATATTAGGGAGATTAGGCTGGTTCAAACCCGGTGGGCTTGCACCAAAGGGGTTGGTGCCTAATATAACAGGTGCCAAATACAATGATACTACTCCGCCGATTATTGCAGCTACCAAAGCAACAAGGAAATAACTAAGTTTACTAGGGCGTTTGCCATACTCTTCATAATCAAAATAGCTCATAACTTAACAAAACCTCCTTACTACATATATCTATGTACAATTACTTGAATAATTAATAATTATACTTTGATACAGCTCCCTGCTTGACTCCGTGGTGCAACATCAATATTAAAATTAAAATCAATACCATTTTCCAGTAAAATATCTTTTACGGTTTTTAAGGCTAAGCCTGGCAAATTATTTTCTTGACTAAGATGGGCTAAGAGGACTGATTTAGTTTTTTCCCCAATAACATCCAGGAGGGCCTGTCCAGCAGCCCTGTTGGACAAATGACCGTTATTTCCGCTGATACGCCTTTTTAAATAAGCAGGATAACTGCCTCCTAAAAGCATTGCCTCGTCATGGTTTGCCTCTAAAATCAACATTTCTATGTTATTTAAAATATTACCCATTTCTTTGCTTATTCTACCCGTATCTGTTGCCAAACCTATAAATTTATTTTGATTTTCTATCAAAAACCCTATTGACTCATTGGCATCATGGGAAGTAGGAAACCATTCTATGTTAATATCCCCAATTTCAAGCGAACCCTTACTATGTAGAGTATGGCATAAATCTTGGTCTACTGTTCCTATTTTATTTTCCATACCCCGCCATGTACCTCTCGAAGCATAAATTGGAGTCTTAAACTTACGGGCCAATACTCCTAAGCTCTGAATATGGTCTATGTGTTCGTGGGTCACAAAAATTGCATCTATTTCATCACCCTCCAGGTCCATTTGGGACAGACCCTCAACTATCCTTTTACCACTGATTCCAGCGTCAATTAAAATGTTTTTCTCCTCACTGCCGATATAATAGCAATTCCCACTGCTGCCGCTGGCAAACGAACAAATCCTCATTGTGTCACATCCAATAATAAATTAGGAATAAAATTTATCTTCCTTTAATTCATTATTATATAATGTTGTCTGAAAAAAGTCATGCCGGTTAAAATATGAATTTTGAAGACTTTTGGATTGGGACTAAAATTTAATGGGGGCATTTTAAAGCACCCCCACTAAAATAGCTATCCTTTAATTTATTTATCGACATTAATGATAGGCCACTGTCACATCGTTCATAACCTGTTTAATACCCTTCATCTTCCTGGCTACCTCTTCTGCTGCTTTTTTGGCATCTATACCATATACCTTTCCGCTCAAATAAGCTGTACCATCCAATACATATGCCTTAACCTGGGCCGGGCTTACTCGTGGGTCTGTATTTAAGGCTTTACGCAGCACGTTGGTTAAATGGGCATCCTGATCCTGTGTTTCATGCCTACTATCCAGTTTATTAATAACCTTTCTGACCCCGGGAATAGTTTTGGCAATAGATTCTGCTGCTTCCTTCTGCTCATTAGTATCTACAGTGCCTTCCAAGGTAACAATACCCTTAGTACAGCTGGTCAATACGTCTTCCGCTTCAACTATCTCAGAAGCTGCAAAACCTACCTCTACCGCGTTTACAATGTTAGATTCTACAGTTTCTTTTGCTTCTTCAGTAAATTTAACCAAGGTTTTTACTTCCCGTACACCAGGTACTTGTGCTGCCAACTCTCTGGCAAGTTCAATCTCACCTAAGGAAGATGCCTGCCCTCTTAGAATGACCACACCTTTGTGGCATTCAGCTCCAATTTTTTTAATATCTAAATCGGGTTCGCCGTGCAGCCTTTCCATAACTAAATCAGTTAAGTGCTCATCGGTATCAAAGTTATCCATAGCAACGGTTAATCCATTATCTACCCCTTTGACAGAAGGTATTTTTTTAATAAGATCTGCAGCGTATTCACCCTCCGCCAATGTATCCACTATTCCTTGCAGCTTTACATAGCCTTTTTCTACTTCAACATTAATTCCCAATGCGGAAACTAAATACATTTCGCTTTTTAAAAGATTCTCTATCTGGGCTTTAATTTTGTCGTCCTTGGTCATTTTCTTTCCCCCTAGCAATAATTTATACAAGTAGTGTTTCCTTATTATTAGCTTTGAATTCAAAAAAAAAACGCCTCACAGTCGTGAAGGCGCTTTGATTACTTTGTTTTCGCATATTCTTTAACTTTCCCCTCAAAGGTAGTCAAGTCCATCCCAGTAAAGTTTTTAATAACATTAGAGAAGTCCTGTCCTTGACCTAAAGGGACTAACATATTTTTTATAATATCAGAGCCATAGTTTTCAGTCAGGTATTCAACCGCAATTAATGACTGCCAGTAGGCGAGCTCTTGGTTTTGCTGTTCATCAAAATCCCTGTCCAGGAAAGAAAAAGGGTATATATTTTCCTTTGAGCTATTATCTGGCTCATCCAGAGTAAAACCTGTTATTTCTTTTTCCAGATACTGTGCTACACCCTCGGTAAACCAACGGGTATAGTTGCCGTTTGTCTTATAATCAACCACCAGATGGGCATATTCATGAGCCATAGGACCCATATTTCTAAAAATTGTTTCCTTCTGCTCTTCTTCTCCTATCCAAGCTTCAGGAGCAAGGACCCTGATGGTGCCCATCCAATAAACACCCATGGGGCTTTTATCCCCCTCCCAGCCAAAACTTTTATTTAGTTCATCCATAGTTGGATAAAGAATGATAGGAACAGATTCGCTGTGGGAATAGCCTCCCAGCAAGGTATTGACAGGCCCAATTATTTCCCTTGTAGTGTTTGCAACTAGTATGGCACTTTCTCTATTATTGGATTTGTATTTAATACTTACATTATCGTTTTTTACTATATCAAAGTCCCTGGTTATATAGTCCATGTGAATCCTGGACATAGTGCGGAGAATTTTATAAGCCTGAAACCTTACTTTACCCCAACTGTCAGGCAAAATTACAAATATAAATAAGATTATTAATATAATTGCAATTACGGACTTATTATTTATAATTAACTGCACTTATCTCACCCCTTTTTCGTCTTTTCGTCAACTCGTCTATCGTCTATTCGTAAAATTATTAGAAAACACGGCTTGGACCGAGCCTTTGACAAAATAGCGAGACTACTAGTATAACATGGAAACGGCGCCATACCTATAGTCTAAATTATTCCAATATAGCAGTTGTTATGAAAATATTTGAAACCACGGGGTCCTTCGGACCACACCGATTAACACGAATAGGGATTTGGCAATTTGCATGCTACTATCGTTGGTCGTTGCTGCAAGTATTGCATCAAGGTCTAGTGGTAAGTTGTTAGCTAGCTAAAAAATAAGAAAGCCCTTAGAGAAGAAAAATCTCTAAAGGCTTTCTGTGGAGCCGACGATGGGACTCGAACCCGCAACCTGCTGATTACAAGTCAGCTGCTCTGCCAATTGAGCTACGTCGGCACTGAAGGAATAATGTTTCAATGCATTAATAATTATACAAATAAAGACAAGATTAGACAAGTAGTAATATTTGCATATTAATAGCCGAAACCCCACAGCAGGCTCATAAAGGAAGGCAGCAAGAGACCTAAGGCCAGCACCGTCACTAGAATTATCAGCCCTATTTTTTTAATTCCTTCATTTTTCCTTGTCTTTTTCAACGCCTTTACCCCCCATTAAGCAAAATATCTGTCTAATGAAGTAATTACCTGGGCACCATCCCCTACAGCAGTAGCAACCTGCCTGAGGTCTTTTTGCCGTACATCTCCCACAGCAAATACTCCGGGAATGTTAGTTGCTAAATCTTCCTTTGTTATTACATATCCTCTCTCATCCAGCTGTAAAAGGCTGGGTAAATAATCACTATTGGGAATGTAACCAACAAATACAAAAACTCCATCTGCTTTTAAAGTCTTCTTTTCTTGAGTTTTCACATTGTGCAAAACTAAGCCTTTTAGTTTGTCATCACCTAAAATCTCATCTACAACACTATCCCACACAAAATGGATTTTTGGATTATCCATTGCCCTTTTTTGCAGTATTTGCGCGGCGCGTAGGCTATCTCTCCGATGGATAATCGTTACCTTGGAGCAAATTTTCGCCAGGTATATGGCCTCTTCCACTGCAGTGTCTCCACCCCCTATTACGGCTACCTCTTGGTCCTTAAAGAAGAATCCGTCACAAGTGGCACAATAGGAGACTCCCCGACCCCTGTATTTAGCTTCACCAGAGACTCCCAGTACTTTTGGTCTGGCACCGGAGGCAATAACTACCGCCTTTCCTTCGAAAACTTTATCATCGGTAAATACCTTCTTAAGAGGATTATTTAATTCCAGGGAAGTAATATTATGAAATTTCATTTCCACGCCAAAGTTTACAGTTTGTTCATAAAACTTCATCATCAGCTCGGGACCTGAAACTCCACCGGGAAAACCAGGGTAGTTTTCTATGGTTTCGGTAGTACTTGCCTGTCCTCCTGGTGCCCCTGTTTCAAAAATAATTGTTTTATATCCAGCGCGGGCTGCATAAATCCCTGCGGTCATCCCAGCCGGACCACCGCCAATTATCATTACATCATACATTTCTTAACCCCCCACACAATGCTTGTACCCATAGTATAACATGGGTTGAAGTATTGAAAAACCCTACACCTGGGAAAATAATTTCAAATTATTTTCCGTCAATAGTCAATCCGTAAAAAACCGCCTGCGGCGTTTAGTGGCTAGTGGCTAGTTATCCACAACTAAAAATTTATTTTTTCCTAATTTTCCTAAACAGTAAAAAAGCACAGGCTTAGCCTGTGCTTAGTTAATCTAAATACTTAATAGGATTTAGGTGATTTCCATTTACCCTTACCTCGAAGTGAAGGTGGGAGCCTGTACTGCGTCCTGTATTACCTACCCGACCTATTAGATCCCCTCTTTTAACCTTTTGCCCAGTGCGTACATCCATTTTTGATAGATGTGCATATCTGGTCATAAGACCGTCACCATGGTCAATATCTATTGAATATCCATAATTACCATTCCATCCTGCTGTTAAAACCACTCCGCTTTCAGCGGCAAATATGGGGTCACCTGTGAGCCCATCAATATCCAATCCGGTATGAAATCCTAATCTCCGCCAACCATATCCTGATGTTATGCGTCCTCTGAGGGGCCAAGCCAACTCACCGTTTCCACCACCGCCCCGGGAAGCAACCATTAACTTTGTTCCTTGGTATACAACCTTAGTTTTAGGTTCTTCCAGGACAATTTTATCC
Source organism: Bacillota bacterium (assembly GCA_049323895.1). GTDB lineage: Bacteria > Bacillota > Peptococcia > Peptococcales > BICA1-8 > JBMOKT01. The sequence continues at coordinate 104,523 of JBMOKT010000026.1, forward strand.
AGAACATTCCTATTGATTTCAACACCATTCTTTTGAACTACCTCATATGTTACCTGCTGTTTACCGCTCTTGCCTGGTTCTTTAACCTGGTTTTGCCCTCTCCATAAATCCGAGGAGCTTATGTATTTAGTATCAAAAGGAATCTTTTCCTCCTGAGTATACTTAACAGTGGAAACCACATGCACCATTGGATCTGTTTTAACCAGCTTTAATTCCTGCCCAATGGACAAGACTTCCTTAGTTAGCTCAGGATTAGCTTCCTTTAACTCATTTACGGTCATGTTATTGCCATGGGCAATGTCCCACAGTGTATCACCCTTTTTAACCTTATATGTTTCAATTTTGTCGGTACCGTTTATAATCAAGTCAATTGCCCGGTCAGGTGCAACCAGTTGGGACAGCTTTGCCTGTACCGCCTCAACTTTTACATCTTCCTCAAATTCAGTTGACAGAATTTCCTTGCCTTCTAAGTCTTTTAGATATTCTTCTTTAAGCTTGTTGATAACTTCCTCGCCCTGGCTGGCAGACGCAAGATAAATTCTAGGCTCACCATTAATACTTATTGCAGTTGCATCAATAAACCATTCCATGTGTGGTTTAAGGGCGGCTTTTAAAGCCTCCTTAGTTAAAGGCTCTCCCTTATATCCCTCAACATTATCTACTTCGACACTGTTAACAGCATCTTTTAGGCTGAGTCTTAATTCCTGTGCCTTTTCAGCTTTTAATTCTTCTAAAGCCTCAGTTAAGAAGGTCTCATTTTCAATAATACCCAGCTGTTTACTATCTACCTTCACAGCTATACCTTTATTAGGAGTGAAAGCAAACATAAGACCTGAAGCAATTAAAAGTGTGATAACACCAAATATTAAAATAAATTTAAATTTACTCCCTTTAATCTCCAACCGATTAATAATCTCTGACATCACTATCCTGCAGATATCTATAATTCTGAATCTGCAGAAGTCTTCACCTGCCTTTCTGGCATGCTCTGGACAACCTATAAAGCAAAACCATTATATCACAGTTCTTTCAGTTATGTAATGGGGCAAATTGCCCTTACATGTAGAAATTATTCCCCTTTATTATACATTATATGCATTTTTATCCATATGGAATGCTTGTCCATATCTCGAAACCAAAAAACAAGAGACAATAATAAGGATAGATCCATACCAGCAAGGGCTTTATTTTAATGTTTATGCATTTATCAGCAGGTATATTCCAAATATTACCATAATAATTCCGCTTATTTTTTTAATTTTATCACCCCATGGTTTTACCCTATCTAAGCCTTTTACCATAGAGGTGAAGGTGCCAATTAAAATCAGGGGAACGCCCTGCCCTAACCCATATGCAAATAGTGCCGCCCCGCCATAAAGGGGCTTTCCTGTAGAGGCAGTAAAAGTCAATAGTACTGCTAAAACGGGGGTAGCACAGGGCGAAGCAACAAATCCAAAGGCTAAACCCAATAAAAATGCACCATGGTATCCACCTACTATTTTCGTAGTTGATTTAAGTCCGGGGAAATTCAAGTTAAATACCTCTAATAAATTCAAACCCATAATAAGGGCAATAATACCTGTCAAATAAGGCCAAAAACTGCCAATTCCCTGGCCAAAGACCAGTCCCAAAGAGGCAGCAATTAAACCCATTAGAGAAAAAGTAATTGATAATCCCATCACAAAGGAAAAAGACATAATCAACCCTTTAACCTTACTTTTTGCGCTGTAACCACCAATATATCCGATAAGTAGGGGAAGCATCGATAAAAGACAAGGGTTAAAGCTGGTTACTATACCTACAAAGAAAGTAAGAACAATTGCCCATATTGAACCACTATGAATTAGGTTTGTCAAAGCATCAACCATTATCCTTACCTCACTTTCAAGAGGCAAGAGGCAGGAAGCAAGAAGCAGGAAATAAATAATTAATCTTCTGCCTTTAGCCTTAATAACAAAATCCCTTTACCTGACTTACAGAGTATCTTATAAGCTACCTTTACCTTCGCGCAACCAATCGTTTTTCACTGGTCCCGGTCATCCAGAAACTTTAATGCCTGTAAATAAATTGCACATTCCAGTCTTTTTTTCTGCAATTCACAGCCCTGCTTATAAGGCTGAAGCAAAGAACCTCCATAGGACAAGTTATTGGCATGACATCCACCACTGCAGAAATACCGTGCCCAGCAGGACATACATTCATCTTTGTTTAAAACATGGCTTTTTTGAAAGGAACTGCATAAGTCCTTCCTTATTACTCCGTCCTCAACATTACCCAGCTTATATTCCTCCCTGCCCACAAATTGGTGGCAGGGGTATAAATCCCCCTGGGGACTGACTGCCAGGTATTCATGACCCGCCCCACAACCAGAAAGCCTTTTAGGCAAACAAGGTCCCTGTTCTAAATTGACATTAAAGTGAAAAAAGTTAAATTCTTCTCCTTGTTTTTCGCAATTCCAGAAATACCTTGTTAAGCTTTCATACTGCTCCTTTAAAAATGGCAGGTCGTCTTCCTGCAGGGCATAATTCATGTTAGAGGCAGCAACAACAGGTTCAACGGAAATTTCTCTAAAGCCCAGTTCTCGTAAATGTTTGACATCCTCGGCAAAATCGAGGTTATGCCTGGTAAAGGTGCCCCGAACATAGTAATCCTGGTGGTTTCTGCTGTTTACAAACTCCACCAGTTTATCCTTAATTAAATCATAAGAACCCGCTCCCCCTGAAAAGGGACGCATCTTGTCATTTGTTTCCTTGCGTCCGTCAAGACTCAATACAACGCTCATATTGTTATTATTTAAAAAATCCTGTACCTCTCTTGTGAGAAGTACACCGTTTGTCGTTAACGTAAATTTAATTATTTTTCCTTTTTCATGTGCCTTTTGATTACCATAGAGAACCAATTCCTTGACTACCTGAAAGTTTAGGAGGGGTTCACCTCCAAAAAAATCTATTTCAATATGCTTACGATTTTGAGAAGCTTGAAGCAGATAGTCAATAGCCCTTTTGCCCGTTTCCAAGTCCATTAGCGACCTATCCCCACCAAAGGCACCTGTCCCAGCAAAACAATAGCCGCATCTTAGATTGCAATCATGGGCAATATGCAGGCAGAGGGCCTTAACGATGGGACTAGTGTCAGGCTGGTAATCTGCAGAGGTAATATCCGGGGTGAAAAGAAGTCCTTGCTTTATCAACTCCTGCAGTTCTTTTTTTACTTCCAGAAGAATATGATCCTCGTATTTTGCCTGTAATGCCTTGTCCGCTTCCTCCCACTGACCACCCTTTTCTTTTAAAACATCCAAATAGTGTCCAGTAGGCTGATCTATTATATGAACGGAGCCGCTGCTTATGTCCATTAAAATTATAAGTTCATCAAAAGAAAACATATGAATATTGTTAAATATTAATTTTTCCACTCATCTCATCCTTTTATATATTAACATATTATGTTATAGTGATACAATCCTGCATAAATTTTTACTATTAGAAAACACGGCTTACGCATATAAAAAACCGCCTGCGGCGTTTAGTGGCTAGTGGCTAGTTGTTAGTGGCTAGTAAAACACATTAAAAAGCTGTACTGGGCTAGTTATCCACAACTAAAAATTTATTTTTTCCTAAACGATAAAAAAAACTAGACCCTTCGGGTCTATTCTAGCTGTTTTTACAAACCTGATTTCCTACAGTGCAGGAAGTTTTGCAAGCTGATTGGCAGGATGTTTGGCATTCACCGCAACCACCTGTTTTTAAGGTCTGCTGGAGTTTTTGGCTGTTTATAGTTTTAATATGTACCTGCTTTTCCATTTGACTAACCCTCCTTCTTTTTAACCATTAACATTAAAATTATATCATGATGGATATAAGTTAACAATATTTTGCTTAAAGACTATGTATATTAAGGGTAATTGAACCTGTCTTTTTTCTTTCGATACACCACCCGGGAGGTCTTGCTTTACAGTATAAATATGGAGCGGACACCTCTCAAAACTTTTTAATCAAAATTATATTTTGATTAATTATAGCAAAAAGCTTCCACAAACTCGGGAGACCTTGATTTACAATATTTAAATGGAACGATGTTAATTCCCTACAAATTAGGTGTTTTCGTTACCTTTCGTTAATTTTGCATTTTTTAGTTTACAAATTGTAAAATCAAGGGTTTTAAAGTTTTGTTTTTTCGATTGATTCTTTTAAACGTGATATTTTTTATGTGTATTAGCAGCAACTATATATATTTAAAATATTTATACTTCAGGGTTAGAATGGCTCCCACCTTTGCACACTTCTTTGTAAAGCTGTTGTTTTACTGACTCCTTTAAAAAAGCAAACAAGGTCTTTTCCCAGTTATTATTTTTTAATTTGTTATTTAAGGCCATTTTTACTTCGTAGTCAAATCTTGTATTATTTATTGAACGCAAAAGTTGCCAATAAAAAATCCAAGAGAGATCAGTGTCATTGGCAACAATAACAAACCCATGAAAAAACCATCGATGAAAAGCAGATCATTTTTTATTCAAGAGACTATGACCGACGCGCTAAAGCAGAAAGAGAACCTGCTTTACTTAAAGCCATGGAACTTGTAAACGATTCTGGGAAGTATAACAGGGCCACTTCTTATGGTGCCGCCAAATATGTTAAGAATCGCGAATATGATAAAGAAACTGGCGAAATCATTACATTAAAAAAGAAACCCATATTTGATAAAGAAAAGCTGCGTGAAGAAGAAAAGTTTGATGGCTACTATGCCATTGTAACGAGTGAACTTGATAAATCCGACCAGGAAATTATCGATATCTACCGTGGGCTTTGGCGGATTGAAGAATTTTTCAAAATCACAAAAAGTGACTTGAAAACCAGGCCTGTTTACCTTTCCAGGCAAGACCGCATTGAATCGCATTTTCTTATTTGCTTTATGGCACTCACCATCATTAGGATTGTCCAGCACAAACTAGGCGGCAAGTATTCCGCAAACCATATCATCGAAAGCCTGCGCAGGATAAAATGCACTAGGGTCGATAAAAACCTCTACATCTTCGATTATGTTGATGAAATATCTTTGGCGATAAAGGAGGCTTTGGACGTGGATTTTTCAAAAGAATTCCTCACACTGAAAGAAATAAAAAATATTTTGGCATTGTCAAAAAGGTCCTCTTTTGCACTATAACTTTTTGCACAAATAAAAAGCCCGCCAGCCATTGATTTGCAATGGTTGCGGGCCTTTTTATTTAATTTTGCTTCGAAAGTCAGGTTATAAGTAAAAATGGGACAAAAAATCCCTGGCTATGACCAAGGAATTCTACTTAAGAAGTTTTACTTAATACTTCCATTATTTCATTCGCATATAATATGTTTTTTAAACACTCAAGTTTATTTATATTAGTATAAGTGTTTTTATAATCTGCATCATTTCTATTTATTCGTAATCTATCTAAATTTGCTCCAACCTTCTTATAGTTAACATCTTCACTATCTTTATAAAATTCTTTTACCTTTAGATGTGCTTCCGCGTTATTAGGTATGGTGGTTAAGTTATTTTCAACTATAAAATCTCTTGCAACGCAAAATGCTCCATAATAAGCTCTGCTTATCGCTGTACGTTGCTTCGCTTCTATAAGCATAAATCTTCGTCGGATTTAGATTTAGTATTGTATAATTCTTCAGCTAAAGCGATATACTTATCCCAATGAAAACTCATACAAACTCCAAGTCTATACAAAGCTTGCTTTTTGTTAAATGTATCTTTTTGAGCCACCATTCCTCGTCAAATATCTTTAACTGCTTCAAGTAGTCCAATGCCTCTTCTGGCTCACATTCAAGTAAAATTTTAACAACCAATTTTTCCTGGCTCTGCATGTCCGGATCATTTATTTTTGAGATGGTTAGTCTTTCATATTTTCTAAAGTACAATTTAGCATTAACAAAATTTTCGAATAAAACTGGTATTAAAAAATCATTAGTTTCTAGAAAATTTCTAATATCTTCAGGGGCAGTAAATGAATAAATTCTTTCTAACAAATCAATATCATAAATTTTATTTTTTATAATAGAATTACCATAATCTTGCCAATCCAAATATTCTACATCAACTAAATGACCAAGTGTTGAATGAGGTAGGTGGAAATCAAAAAACTTACTATTTATTTTAGGAATTTCATTAAAGCCCCAATTTAGTTTCGAGTTATTATGAAGGTCAATCTGATTAGATGTGATTATCATCATATTCGTTAACCTCCCCAAATAAACTTCGTGATTTATCCGTAATACAAGCTTCGAACTTCTCTTTTATTATCTTATTTGCCTTTCCTAACCATTCTGTAAGATTCTCTACTTTATCAATTGCATTACTATAATACTCTAATTCCAATATAAATGATGTTTCATTAGGCTTATTAGGTTTAGTATTATTTAATACCAGTTTTAGAATATCTTCGCTTTCATTGTATGGTATTTTTATACCCACTATGAAGGAGCTTATCTCCTCGGTAATTTTCGCTTCGATATTTGGACGAAAATTAAAATAATCTTCAATCTTAAGGTTTTCTTCCCCAATGTTTATTTGATTTAAGTACTTTAAGCTTATTTTATTTATTTTGATAGGTGATAACTCTTTAAAATATACCTCTATTGTCTTTTTTATAAGTTCAAAGTATTCTTCCCATACTGTATAGTTTTTTATTTTATTTATCATTAATAGGTCAGGGCCCACCTGGACAAAAGTGCTTTCATCTTCTGTGCTAAACTTTGCGATAGAAGTTCTGACTATTTCTGGGGTCGGATTATCGCTAGATATTCTTATGGTATTATGGCTTCCTTCCTTCCTATTAGGGAATGTATCTTTTAGATTAGAATAAATTATACCAGGTACAGCTGGGTCCCAGTTGTTATTTTCAAGTTCAATTTCAAATATAACCTCTACTAACGGCGGATTATTATAGACCTTTTTCAATTTAGGAACCTCCCAAAGACACTAAAAGCAAATGTAAAACAATTTAATTATATTATCCCCTATTAATTAAAAACAAATATTTATTCTACATAAATTTTAAAAAACCCTTTGTTGTATTTTGTCGAAAAAATAAAAAACTCAGAGGAACTTCGATATATTCTCTGGGGCTCTGTTTATCCTATTATAATTTTAATTTTGTTTTAACTTTCTTCCGGGAATCCCATGGCTTAATTTCTACCTTTTTGTTGTCCCTATAATGCTAATGAGTTAACCCACTCTTCAAGCTGTTCTTCTGATTACTCTCCAGCATCCACCAACCTTTAAGCATGGAAAACCATTTTGTTCCCTTTTAGCAACAATGGTATACATTGTTGCCTCGCTAACATTCAAAATCTCCCGAGCCTCTTTAAGTTTTAAAAGTCTATTCATTAAGTTATTCTCCTGTCAGCTATCAGTTTAAAAAAACAATTCGTAACTAACACACTATCATAGAATACTTTTACATCTATAAACATTTATGTTGGTCGTTGTCAAAATGTTGTCAAAAAGGCTCCCCGTCATAAGGAAGCCTTTAAATTCAATATTTTTTTGGAGCGGATGACGGGGCTCGAACCCGCAACCCTCGGCTTGGGAAGCCGATACTCTACCAATTGAGCTACATCCGCTGGTTTTAATTTGCAATGACTATATTCTATATTTTAAATCCATTTTTGTTTTTTAGCAAGGAGGATTGCTTTTTAGTCATTAAATATTTTCCTTAGTTAGAACAACACGGCTTGCGCCAAGCCTTTCGTGACTGCGGAAGCCGATGTTGCACTTATACTTATTACCTTGTAAAAGTTATACTCCCTTATAACAAAAAACCGCCTGCGACGTTTAGTGGCTAGTTGATTAGTTATCCACAACTAAAAAATTAATTTTTTCCTGGTGTTATAAAAAAAATCAGCTGCATTATACAGCTGATTTTTTAATGGTGCCTCGAGGCGGAATCGAACCACCGACACGAGGATTTTCAGTCCTCTGCTCTACCGACTGAGCTATCGAGGCATATGGCGGAGCTGACGGGAATCGAACCCGCGGTCTTCGGCGTGACAGGCCGACATGTTAACCGCTACACCACAGCTCCAGTTCATGAGGCAGGATGCATGACGCAGGAGGCAAGATTACTAAACTTCCTGCTTCTGTCCTTTTGCTTCTTGAAATGGTGACGCGTACGGGATTCGAACCCGTGGATGCCAGCGTGAAAGGCTGGTGAGTTAAGCCGCTTCTCCAACGCGCCAAAATTAGTGACTAGTTTTAATAGTGACTAGTAAAAGAATGGTAGCCAATCATTCATGAAATGCCAAGCTTCAAGTTAGTGTCAAAGCAGAGGTCAGGTTTTTCCGACTTCTGATTTCCGACGACCGACTTCTTTTTGATGGTGGGCGATGACAGGATCGAACTGCCGACCCCCTGCTTGTAAGGCAGGTGCTCTCCCAGCTGAGCTAATCGCCCCTAACGGAGGTCAGATATCGGAGCTTAGAAGTCAGATTGTTTTCCGACTTCCGAATTCCGACGACCGACTTCTGCTGTTGGTGACGCGTACGGGATTCGAACCCGTGGATGCCAGCGTGAAAGGCTGGTGAGTTAAGCCGCTTCTCCAACGCGCCAAAATTAGTGACTAGTGACTAGTTTTAATAGTGACTAGTAAAAGAATGGTAGCCAAGCAAATGCCAAGCTTCAAGTTAGTGTCAAAAGCAGAGGTCAGGTTTTTCCGACTTCTGATTTCAGACAACCGACTTCTTTTTGCTAGTACTTTTGAAATACTTGCCAGCCCACTAGTGTTGAAATCTTCGAAAGCCGAGGTCACAAGCCTGCCACGACTTTTGACCTCCGACCTCTGATTTCCTTCTGGTGAGCCATCCGCGACTCGAACGCGGGACACCCTGATTAAAAGTCAGGTGCTCTACCGACTGAGCTAATGGCTCATTTTTTCGTCTCACATTTGTATATTCTACTAGGGATAGACCTCAATGTCAAGGGTAATATTTGGGTAATTACTTATCTTCTCTTTTAAAAGCATCTAATGTCTTTTGCCATATCTCCTTAATCGGTAAGCCCGTTTCCCTTGCTGCCTTTTTACAATCTTCATACTCTGGTTTCAGATTATAGATTTGCCCATTATGGCTCCCAATTTTTACGGTCATTTCTCCCCATGGCGTTTGCACCTTCTGATATTCCTTAATAAGTTTTACCCTCTGTGCAGGGTACATGCGCAATCCCAGACTGGTTGTTTCCCGCATTAAAATATCTATCAGGGGACTATGGTCAATAAGATTACTCGTTACCGAGACCAGTGTCCCAGGGCGGTTTTTTTTCATTTGAACCGGTGTGAAATATACATCCACGGCACCTGCTGCAAATAAGCGTTCCATAAGATAATCATAGAATTCCGGGTTCATATCATCAATGTTTGTTTCTATAACCATAGATTGGTCGGTGTTTTCATTAGTGTTTTCCTGCCCTAGTGTCAATCTCAATACATTGGGAATGTTCAAATCCCACGTTCCAGCGCCATATGAGACCTTTTCAATTTTCATTAAAGGCTGTCCACCAAAATTGCTGGTAAGGGCAGTAATAACTGCTGCACCAGTTGGTGTAACCAGTTCCCCTGTAATTTCATTGGAATAGGTAACAGCACCTCTTAGTAGTTCAGCTGTAGCCGGTGCCGGGATAGGCATAAAACCATGGGCACACTTAACGGTCCCTTTCCCAGTGTTTAAGGGCGAGCAGTAAACCCGTTTAATTCCTAATCTATAAACTCCATATGCAGCACCTACTATATCCACTACAGCATCCACAGCACCTACCTCATGAAAATGAATTTTTTCCGGGGTAGTACCGTGGACCTTTGCTTCAGCTTCGGCTAGTTTATGAAAAATTTTTAATGATAATTCTTTTACTTGGGATGGAATATGACCCTGTTCAATAATCGCCCTTATATGGTGCAAATGCCTGCAGGGCTGTTTTTCCGTAAGCTTAACATCCAGGTGTTTTGCACTTATTCCCTTTTTAATTACATCTGTGACCACTATCTCATAACCACTAATGGGCAGGCTTTGCAGCATTGCTCTTAAATCCTCAACTTCCAATCCCGCATCTATAAAAGAACCTAAAATCATGTTACCGCTAATTCCTGATGAACAATTAAAATATGCTGTGGTCAATCTATCTCAATCCTTTCCTTAAGCTAATGGGTTAAATTAAGGGTCAAGTGGCTAGTGGCAAGTGACTTATATTGCATTTATGGCGCTGGCTAAGCGGGCGGCACCAAATCCGTTATCAATATTGACTACCCCTACTCCGGCAGCACAGCTATTAAGCATAGTCAATAATGCACTAAGGCCATTAAAGCTTGCTCCATATCCTACACTTGTAGGAACAGCCACCACAGGCACACTAACTAAGCCTCCCACCACACTGGCCAGGGCGCCCTCCATACCTGCCACCACAATTATAACACGTGCCTGGTTCAGTTTGTCCAACTGAGCCAGAAGCCTGTGCAATCCAGCTACGCCCACATCATAAACCTTCTCTACCTTATTGCCAAAGGCTTCTGCTGTTACTACCGCTTCTTCAGCAACAGGGAGGTCGGCTGTCCCTGCACTAACAACTAAAATTGTACCCTTACCGGTAATGACTGTTTCCTGGTTGACCAGGATGGTACGGGCCAGCTTATTATAAACAGCATTAGGGAAAATCTCTTTAACAGCTTGATATGCCTCCTCATCAGCTCTGGTTGCCAAGATATTTTTGCTGCGCTGGGCAAGAACATTCATAATTTCTTTGACCTGCTGGGGCGTTTTGCCTTGGCAAAACACAACTTCCGGATGGTTTTGCCGCAGTTCCCGATGCAAATCTACTTTAGCAAAACCTAAATCTTTAAAGGGCAGGTCTTTTAGTTCCCTCACTGCTTCATCTATTGAAACCTTACCGGTTTTATACTGTTCCAACAGCTGCCTTAAATCCTTTTCCTGCATTACTCTTTCCTCCCTATCTTATTCATGCTTCCTGTGTGATACCCTTTTAGGTCGAGAGTTGTAAATTTATAGCCCAACTCAAAAAAGGCAAGGCTTATTTTATCATGCTCTGATGCTAACTGACCGATTTTGCCTTCTTCAACTTCAATTCTTGCCAAGCCATCATGGTCACGTACCCTGACAACCCTTAAATCAAATGTTTCTTTTATATATTTCTCTGCCATATAAACACGGTTTAGTTTATCCACCGTCAGCTCTGTATTAAAAGGTATCCTGGTTGCCAGGCAGGGTTCTGAAGGCTTATCCCAGACGGGCAAACCCAATTCTCGGGCGATAGACCTTATTTCCCTTTTATTTAATCCTACTTCCTCTAAAGGACTGCATATACCCAATTCCTTAACAGCCTTAAGACCAGGCCTGTAATCATTTAAATCATCCAGATTGGAGCCTTCTACTATAGCTTGTAATTCCTTTAGCTGAGCTAACTCAATAATTTTTTCAAACCTTGCTTTTTTGCAGTGATAGCAGCGGTCTTCCGGATTACTGCGAACCAGAGGGTTTTCCAAATCATTTAAATCTACTACCAGATGCTCCACTCCTAGTGTTTTTGCCAATTGTACAGCACCCTCTTTCTCTTCGGGTGTATTTAAGGGTGAGTTGGCGGTAACCGCCAGTACCTTTGACCCTAGAACATCCTTTGCTACTTTCAAAAGCAAGGCACTATCCACTCCTCCAGAAAAGGCTACTAAAACACCATTTTTACTTGCAAACCATTCCTGTAGTTTTTGTAATTTTATCTCCATCATGACACCCACCCTTTACAAAACAAAATAAGACCACAAAGGCGGTCACGCCAACCTTCATGGTCTACTTAAGCTTATGACTTTATTGTTAGTTTCATATACTTTAAGACAAGTAAAAATTAAACCTTCATGGTTTATAATTATAGGTTTATTTTAAGTATATTCACAATTGAAGTCAATATAGAGTGTATTAATTTTAACGTTCTTCAAAAATAGTGTCTACAATAATAGTCTGTTCCCTCTTAGGACCCACGGCTATAATTGCCGTTTTGACACCAATTAATTCCGTTATCCGCTGTATATACTCCCTAGCTTTCTCCGGCAGTTCTTCATAGCTGCGAGCATTGGTGGTATCCTCCAGCCAGCCGTCCATTTCTTCATAAACAGGCTGACACTGGGCCAAGACTTTTAAGCTGGAAGGAAAATCCTTTAATTCACTGCCATTGTATTTGTAGCCTACGCAAATTTTGATTTTCTCGATACTGTCCAACACATCAAGTTTAGTTATGGCAATGCTGTCCAAGCCGCTGACCCTGGCTGCATAACGTAATATTACACAATCCAGCCAGCCGCAACGGCGGGGTCTGCCGGTAGTAGTACCAAACTCATGACCAATCTTGCGGATTAAGTCACCCATATCACCTGTAAGCTCAGTCGGGAAAGGTCCTTCCCCCACCCTTGTTGTATATGCTTTAACAACACCAATTACTTTACTGATATCTGTAGGACCAACTCCAGCCCCTATACAAGCAGCGCCGGCTACAGGATGAGAAGAAGTAACATACGGGAATGTACCATGGTCTAGGTCAAGAAGTGTCCCTTGTGCCCCTTCAAATAAGACATTTTCCCCTGCATCAAGGGCATCATGGATTATTACCGAGGTATCGGCAACTAAATGCTTGATTTTTTCTATATACCCCAGATATTCATCATAAATTTCTTGGAAATCAAATCCCGGAGCTTCATAAACCCGCTCCAGCAGGTTGTTTTTGCTCTGAAGGTTAGCCCTCAGCTTTTCGGAAAACTCTTCTTTATCCAACAGGTCAACAATTCTTATTCCTACTCGGGCTGCTTTATCCATATAAGCAGGACCTATTCCTTTACGGGTTGTTCCGATTTTGTTTGCACCTTTGCGCTCTTCTTCCAGTTCGTCTAACCTAACATGATAAGGCATAATAAGGTGGGCCCTGTCACTTATCCTTAGATTATTGATATTTATATTCCTTGATTTAAGATAATCCAGTTCCTTAACAAGGACTTTAGGGTCCACTACCACACCATTTCCGATAACACATATGGTTCCCGGATATAAAATACCCGAAGGAATCAGGTGCAGCTTGAATTCCTGATCGCCAACTACTACAGTATGACCAGCATTGTTTCCTCCCTGGTATCTTACAACTACGTCTGCCCGTTGTGCTAAATAATCTGTTATTTTCCCTTTTCCTTCATCTCCCCATTGGGCACCTATTAAAACAACCGACGGCATAATTATCACCTCAATTAATTAGTGACTAGTGACTAGGTGGCTAGTGACTAGTAAATAAATGTAATTACTTATTCAGTATATCACGTGCTACTACTATCCCTGTAACCGATGCCTGCATCAGGCCTCGAGTAATACCTGCACCATCACCTATTGTATATAAATTTTGTATTTGTGTTTCAAAGTTATTATTCACCTTTACCTTGGAAGAATAAAACTTGACTTCTACTCCGTATAATAATGTGTTTCTGCTGTACATGCCTGGGGCAATTTTATCAAAGGCTCTTAGGGTTTCAGTAATTGATGTTAAATACCTCTCGGGAAGCACATAACTTAGGTCGCCTGGTACAGCACTTTTCAAGGTAGGTATTGTAGTAGATTTTTTTAGCCGATCATAATCTGTTCTCCTACCCTTCAGTAAATCCCCTAACCTTTGTACCATTATTCCTCCACCAGTCAGCATATTGGCTAAACGGGCAACATATTTTCCATATTCAATAGGCTGATTAAAGGGTTGGGTAAAGCGGGTGGAGACCAGCAAAGCAAAATTTGTATTTTGGGTTTTGAGCTTAGGGTCAGCATAGCTATGACCGTTTACTACTGCCACATCACCTTCGTAGTGCTCACCGGAAACAACCCCTCCCGGGTTCATGCAAAAGGAACGTACCCGGTTGTCAAAGGTATCAGAATAGTATACCAGTTTGGCTTCATAAAGGTCTTTTGTTAAATGATCTATTATAGAATTGGGGACCTCTACCCTTACCCCGATATCTACCTCGTTATTCTCTGTACTAATATTATGTTTATCAGTTTGTTCTTTTAACCATTCCGCCCCTCCCCTGCCTGGGGCAGCCACAACGAAACCTGCTGAAATTTCTACCTTGTTACCCTTATTTGAAAGTATTGCACCTTTGATTTTGTTGTCTTCAACAATTAATTCCTCAGCCTTGGTTAATTCCCAAAATTCTATGTTCGATTCTTTTTCCAAAAACTCATACATTGCTTTTAGAACTGTATAAGCATGTTCTGTTCCTAAATGTCTAACAGGACAAGCGATTAATTGTATAGCATGCTTGGAAGCTTCATATGCAATATCTTCAACCCTTTGGTTATTTAGCCCAAAGACTACATCCCTGGCCCCAAATTTCAAATAATACTGGTCAGCATAATTAACCAAGCTTTGTGCTTCCTCTTCAGACATATACTCGGTCAATCTCCCGCCTACTTGGGGAGAAAGGGATAGCTTACCATCGGAAAATGCACCGGCACCACTCCAACCTGAAGTAATTCCACATACGGAGCATTTGCTGCAGTAACCCTGAGTTCTTTCTGGGCATGTTCTTTTTTCAATGGTACGTCCTTTGTCAATAATTAATATTTTTAAATCCTTATTCTTTTTATTTAACTCCAAGGCTGTAAAAATTCCTGCAGGACCAGCACCAATTATCAATACATCATAATTCTTAGCCATGGTAAACCTCCTTAAATGATTTATGCACACAAAAATACCCAAATAGAAACTTTAGAAAGTTATCTACTTGAGTTTCGCTCCTGTACATTCCTCCATTTTAAACTATGTTTGGATTTGCATTTGAAACCAATGTTATTTTACCAATAATAACTCCATGGGTCAAGTTTAATCCGAATAATTTTAATACAAATTTAATAAATATTCGTGTTTGTTCAAAATAATATAATAATGGCGGTTGCAAAAAAGCACAGACATTAATGCCCTGTGCTTAGTAGCCCGCGTCCATTTTAAACAAATCCCCAAATTTAGTAAATTCCTTACGGAAGGATAACTCTACACTACCAACGGGACCATTCCTATGTTTAGCAATTATTATTTCAGCTATCCCCAGTTTTTCCGACTCAGGATTATAGTATTCGTCACGATAGATAAACATAACAATATCAGCGTCCTGCTCTAAGGCTCCTGACTCACGCAAATGGCTAAGGCTTGGCTTTTTATCATTGCTTTGCTCAACCGCCCGGCTCAACTGGGATAAAGCTATAATCGGCACGTCCAATTCCCTGGCTAATGCTTTTAAGGAACGAGAAATTTCCGAGATTTCCTGCTGACGACTTTCAGAGCGTCTGCCTCCGGACATTAACTGAAGATAGTCTATTACAATTAAACCCAATCCTTTTTCGGCTTTTAATCTCCTGGTTTTTGCCCTTATTTCCCTTACGGAGATTGCGGGGGTATCGTCGATATAAATCTTAGTTTCAGCCATGGGTCCAATAGCATTAGTCAGGGCAATCCATTCCTTCTCATATAAGCGCCCGGTACGGATTTTCTGTTGGTCAATTTCCGCCGTAGAGGATATCATCCTTTGCACCAGCTGCTCCCTGGACATCTCCAGGCTAAAAATAGCTACGGGCACATCAGCCTTGGCTGCAGCATTTTGTGCTATATTTAGACAAAAAGAAGTTTTTCCCATGGCAGGACGGGCAGCAACAATTATTAAATCAGAACCTTGCCAGCCTGAAGTAAAACTGTCCAAATCTTTAAACCCAGAAGTCAAACCTGTTATTTCACTCTTTTTGTTATGTAAAAATTCCAGTTTTTCTATAGTGCTCTCTATAACTTCACTAATGGGAATTAAACCACTCCTGGAACGACCCTGGGATATCTCCAAAATCATTCTTTCGGCATCATCCAAGAGCATCTCAGGCTCTTCGCCACCCTCGTATCCCCGGTTTACAATATTATTGGATATCTTAATTAAAGTACGGAGAAGCGCCTTTTCTTTTACCATTTGAGCGTAATGGACTATATTTGCGGAAGTACCGATGGAATTAGCCACCTCAACAATATAGCCTACCCCGCCCACCTTATCTAGTTCGCCGCTTTTCCTTAAACTTTCAGTAATGGTTATCAAGTCAACGGGGTCACCTTTTTCCGCTAGTTGGACAATAGTGCGGTAAAGGATACCATGAGAATCCCGGTAAAAATCCTCATCCTTTAATATTTGTACTGCTTCATAGATTGCATCCCGCTCAAGCATCATGGCAGCTAGAACCGCTTGTTCTGCTTCTTGATTTTGCGGAGGCATACGATCAAAAACCGCTGGCTCCATGTTTCCCTCTCCAATCTTAAGCTAAAGTTAGTTATATTTTGGTGGGATAGTGTAAGAACAAAATAGTGGAACAGCTAAGAACACAGCTAAGAAAAATATCTAATATTTTGATGCTTCAAAATACTCCCAACTTTTTGAAGCTCCAATTTCCTACTTCATACCTTTTTCTCTTTAACTATTTTTTCTTTACTTTTTCCTCTTTCATTGTTTTATTTCCACTTTAACTACCCCGTGTT